>NZ_JARQWV010000016.1 GCF_029543245.1 Caulobacter endophyticus | reverse complement strand
CCTCCTATCGGGGGCCTCAGAACCACCGATCTGCGTCCAGCAGCGCTCGCTGCAAGGCGTAATGCAGTGGTCCCCCTTGATGGGGGAGGGGCAGGGGTGGGGGTGGCTACGGCGGCTGAAGCCGCGCACGGCCTCCGGCTCAGAAGGTCACCCCCATCCCCGACCCTTCCCCCATCAAGGGGGAAGGGGGAGGTTGGCTAAACCGCCAGCCGCTTCAGCCGCTCGCGCAGGTCCACCAGTTCCGGCATCGGCGTGTCGAGCCGGCAGAAGAACTGCTCGGCCACGCCCAGGGCCTGGTCACGCATGGCGTCGCCGGCGTCGGTCAGCGAGATGATCACCCGCCGCTCGTCGTCGGGATCACGACTGCGCGCGATGAGGCCCGCGCCCTCCAGCCGTTTCAGCAGGGGGGTCAGGGTGCTGGATTCGAGGTCCAGCGCCTGGCCCATCTCGCCGACGGTGCGCGGGCTGTGCTCCCACAGCACCAGCATGGCCAGGTACTGCGGATAGGTCAGGCCCAGGGCGTCCAGCAACGGCCGGTACAGGCGCGTGACCCGGTTGGCCGCGCTGTAGAGCGCAAAGCAGAGCTGGCGGTCGAGGCGCAAGACCTCGACCGCTTTGTCCAGGGCTATGTCGGCGTCCGAGGTCATGCAGCCTTTACGTTGAGGGCGACATCGATGTTGCCGCGGGTGGCGTTGGAATAGGGGCAGACCTGGTGCGCCGTGGCAACCAGGGCTTCGGCCTCTTCTTGCGAAAGGCCCTGGGTTTCGACGTCCAGCGCCACTTCCAGCTTGAAGCCGACTTCCTGCGCGGCCAGGCCGACGACGCCGGTGACCGTCGAGCCGGTCAGCGGGATCCTCTTCTGGCGGGCCACGAAGGCCATGGCGCTCTGAAAGCAGGCGGCGTAGCCGGCCGCGAACAGCTGCTCGGGATTGGTGCCGTCTTCCTTGCCGCCCAGGGCCTTGGGCATGGCCAGGCGCACGTCCAGCAGGCCGTCGTTGCTGCGCACGGTGCCTTCGCGACCGCCGGTGGCCGTGGCGCGGGTTTGGTAGAGAGTGCTCATCGGTTCGCTCCTGCGATTGAATTAGTGAGAACGATTTAATCGTGCGCGATATGTATTCAAGGGCGGGCGGTGATTTTTCGCAGGGGGGAGGCGCGGGCCCAGGCTTGCCCCGGCGACGGCTTCGTGTCCCACTCGGCGGGTCGGGGCGCTGAAGAGGTGAAGACCATGTTCAGGCTCATGCCGCTGTCGGTGGCCGCCGTCGTGCTCGTCGTTCCCGCCGCCGCCCTGGCCCATCACGGCTGGAGTTCCTACGACGCCGAAAAGGCCATCAAGATCACCGCGCCGGTGACCGACGTCTCCTGGGGCAATCCGCACGGAGCGGCCAAGGTGCGCCACGCCGGCAAGGTCTGGGACGTGGTCCTGGCGCCGGTCGCTCGCATGGAGGCGCGCGGGCTCTCACGCGAGATGCTGACCTCGGGCAAGGCGGTGACCCTGGAGGGCTACCCGCGCAAGGACGGTGTCGCCGAGATGCGCATCGAGCGCGTCACGGTCGACGGCAAGACGGTCGAGCTGCGCTAGGTGGAGTTGGTCGCGGCGCTGCACGACTCCGCGTTCGGGGCGTGGGCGCGGGGCTCGTCCTTCGCCTATCCCCTGGCCAACCTGCTGCATCTCGCCGGCCTCGTGCTGCTGGTAGGCGCCATAGGCCTGTTGGACCTGCGGCTGGCCGGCGCCTTCCGCGCGCTGCCGGTCGCGGCCCTGTCGCGCGCACTGACGCCGATGGCCGTGGCGGGGCTGGTCCTGATGGTCCCCAGCGGCCTCGTGATGTTCGCCGCCGACGCCAAGACGCTGGCGATGTCCGGCGTGTTCCGCTGGAAGCTGGCCTTGATCGCCGCAGGCCTGGTCAACGCCGCGGCCTTCCGTCTGCTGTGGGGCCGGCGGCTGTCATCCTGGGACCTCGCCGCGCCGCCGGCCGCGCGGGTCATGGCTTTGGGCTCGCTGGTGCTGTGGGTCGCCGTCGGCACCTTGGGTCGCCTGATCGCCTACGGCTGAGCGGAACCGCGCCCCAAGCCGGGCCGTTGCAGGGGCGTTCACCGGAGGAGCCGCCTTGGAAGCCAACGCCGCCTATGGTCGGGCCCTGGCCCGCGCGTTCGGCGGAGCCCTGTTGTTCTCGTTCCCGCTGCTGATGACCATGGAGATGTGGTCGCTTGGCATGGCGGTGGAGCGGTCGCGGTTGCTGGTCTTCCTGTTGCTGTCGCTGTCCATGCTGCTGGGCCTCTCGTACTACGCCGGGTTCGAGCCGACCTTCCGGCTCAAGGACGAGGTGCTCGACGCCCTGGCCGCCTTCGGAGTCGGCTTCCTGCTAGCCGCGGCGCTGCTGGCGACGTTCGGGGTGCTGGGGCGGCACGGTCTTTTTTCCCAGGCCGATCTCGGCAAGATCGCCCTGTGCGCCGTGCCCGGCGCCATCGGGGCCCTGGTGGCCGGCAAGCAACTGGGCGAGGGCGCGCCTTCCAACCGTGAGAAGTCCGAGGCCGGAACCCTGGGCGAGATCTTCCTGATGGCCGTCGGCGCGTTGTTCCTGGCCTTCAACGTCGCCCCGACAGAGGAGATGATCCTGATCGCCTACCAGATGGGTCCGTTGCAGGCGCTGCTGCTGATGGTGTTGTCAGTGCTGCTGCTGCACGCCTTCGTCTATCGCCTTGGCTTTCCGGGCGAGAGCCGGCGGCGCGAGGCGGGCGGGCCGTTGCGCACCTTCGTCGGCTTCACCGCTCCAGGCTACGGCGTCGCCCTGGTCGTCAGCCTTTACCTGCTCTGGACCTTCGGGCGTACGGACGGCGTCGCTCCGCACGAGATCGCCACCATGACCATCGTCCTGGCCTTCCCGGCCGCCCTCGGCGCGGCCACCGCGCGGCTGGTGATCTGATGGCGACCACGACCAGGACCCGCGCGGCCGCGAAATCGGCCGCCGCCAAGCCGGCTTCCGCCCGGCGCAAGGGCCCAGGCCGCACGCGCCCGCCCAAGGACGACATTCCGCCGCTGGAGTGGATTTCGGCCGCCGTCGGTCTCCTCTGCGCCCTCGTCGCCATCGGCTTCGTCGGCTGGGACGCCCTCGTGGGCGAACGCTCTCCTCCGTCCATCGAGGTGCGGCTGGTGGCGGTGACGCCTACTCCGCACGGCTTCGTCGCCGAGGTCGAGGCGATCAATCACGGCGGCTCCCCCGCCGCCCAGGTGGCGATCGAGGGCGTGCTGAGCGGGCAGGGCGAGCCTGAGACCGCGCAGGCTACGCTGGACTATATTCCCGAGCAGTCGCGAGCCGACGGCGGGCTGGTGTTCGAGCACGATCCGCGCGTGGGCAGGCTGGTGCTGCGCGCCAAGGGCTTCGCCGACGCCTCGTGACGTCCTTTGAGAAGGCTCAGGCCGCCCAGGCGGCCGCGAAACGCTTCAGCTGCGAGCGGGCGGCGCTTTCGTGCACGGTCCCGTGGCGCTCCAGGCGCAGGAAGAGATCGCCGGCCGTATGGGCTGCGCGGGCCGGCAGGCCCTGGCCGTTCAGCCGCACCAGGCCCCGCTCGGCGGCCTTGGTCGAAATCCACACGGTGCGCGGGCCGATGACGGTGTCCAGCTCCACGCGCCCGCCCTCGGCCAGCACCTTGGCGTCCAGCCGGACGGTCAGCCACAGGTCGTGGCCGCGCACCATGGCGGCCGGGTCGGACTGGATGCGGACGATCAGCAGGGTCTCGCCGACGCGAACCGTATCGCCGTGGCGAAGGCCCGCGGGCAGGGTCAGGCGCAGGCGACGGCCGGCGACCTCGGCTTCCAGCGCTCCGCCCGTGAAGGCGAAGGCCGGCTCGATCTCGAGCACCGCCTGGCTGGGCATCGCCTGGGTCGCCACGGTGGCCGGGGGGAAGCCCAGCCCGGCCGGCGGCTCGACGCCTTGCAGCATGCGATAGGCGGTCAGCACGTCGCGGAACAGGGCCGCGTCGCCGCCGGGACGATCCGGGTGGGCGCGCTTGGCGGCTTCGCGATAGGCCGCGCGCAGCTCGCGCTCGTCGGCGCCGGGCGCGACGCCCAGGATTGCGCGGGCGGCGGAAAGGGACAGGGAAGGGGCCGAGGCGGCGGTCATGCCGCGACCCTGCGCCGACTTGGTCAACGGGGCGTTAAGTTAACTTCTTCAGCGCGGAAGTGCGGCGATCAGCGCGAAGACGCCGAACATGAGCAGCATGCCGCCGAAGATGGCGATGACCGCCCAGGATCCGCTGCGCCTGTGCCAGGTGAGGGGAAGGTGCGTATCGGGGCCCTCGATCCTGGCGCGACGCCGCCATCGCCAGGCGAAGTCGAAGGCGAACCAGGCGCCGGGCGCAAAAAAGGCGGCGAGGAACGCCTTGCCGATCCCGAAGCCGAACGTCGCCGGCGGCTGGGCCTGGATGATCTCCATACCCCTCCAGGCCAGGAAGGCCAGCAGCAGGAGCAGCGGGAGCCAGGCGAGACGAGCACGGGTGGCGAGGGTCATGCGCTGATATCTGAAGGGCGCGTAGGTAGCGGTCAAGCATGGCCCCCGGGGAAGGACGAGCCTATATCCGGGTCATGACCGACGCCCCGCTGATCCCCGCCTCGCCCAGCGAAGACGACTATGTCGCCCAGGTGGCCACCGCCACCCCGCCGCCGCTGCTGCCGGAGGGCGATCCGATCCACCTGTTCGGCGAGTGGCTGGCCGAGGCCGGCAAGTCCGAGCCCAACGATCCCAACGCCATGACCGTCTCGACGGTCGACGCCGACGGCATGCCCGATTCGCGGATGGTGCTGCTCAAGGACGTCGATAGCCGCGGCTTCGTCTTCTACACCAACCTGGAAAGCGCCAAGGGCGTCGAGCTGGCGGCCAATCCCAAGGCCGCGCTGCTGTTCCACTGGAAGTCGCTGCGTCGTCAGGTGCGGGTGCGTGGGATCGTCGAGCCCGTCAGCCAGGCCGAGGCCGACGCCTATTTCGCCAGCCGCGCCCGCCACAGCCAGCTGGGCGCCTGGGCCAGCGACCAGTCGCGGCCGCTGCCCGACCGCCTGGCGCTGGAGCGTCGGGTGGCCGAGGCGGGCCTGAAGTACGGCCTCATCGGCAAGGTGCCGCGCCCGCCGCATTGGTCGGGCTTCCGCATCGTGCCGCAGGTCATCGAGTTCTGGCGCGACCGGCCCTTCCGCCTGCACGAGCGTCTGGTCTACGACCGCGTCGACGGCGCCTGGGCCACCAAGCGGCTGTTCCCGTAGGCGGCTCAGCGCAGCCCCGCCTCCACGGCGGCCAGCTTGCGGCGGTAGAGCTCGTCGGTCTTGGGACCCCCGAAGGCGTTGCAGTAGCGCAGGGCCGCGGCCTTGCGGGTCGCGACGTCGTAGCCCCTGGCTTCCAGGCCCGCGTCGCCGCAGCGCGCCGCGCCGGTTTCCAGCGCCACGGCCAGGCGGGCCATCCTCGCGGTTTCGCCCGCGCCCTTCGTGTCGCCGCTGCGCGCCTGCAGCCAGGCGATCTGCGGCAGCAGGGCGTAGTTGGCGGCTTCGTGCAGAGGCAGGCTGTCGGCGGTTCGAAGAGCCTTGAGCGCCTCGCCCTCGCGTCCGGCGGCGAGGGCGTCGTAGCCCCTGGCGATGGCAGCGCCGTAGCGGACGTCGGGCCCGCCCGTTTCACGCTGACTGAACAGGCCGGCGTCCGGGCCGGCGAGGGCTGGAGCGCTGGCGGCGAGGGCGAGCAGGGTGGCGAGGACAGTTCGGCGCATGGGCGTCCTGCGGGGTATGCCATGATCGGCGATCGGTAGATTATCACCACTCATAACGCGCAAAAGTTGCGTAAGCGCCACGCTCGACCTTAATCGTCGAGCGTGATCACCCCGTCCCGTACCGCGCCAGGAAGGTCTCCACCGCGTCCTCGGCGATCTGGCTGACCGGCCGATCGGCCTGCACCTCGTCGCCGGCCGAAAGGCCCAGCACCAGGGTGGCGTGGTCGAGCATGCCCATCAGCTGGCCCGCCGCCCAGGACGGCTTGTCGACCTTCAGTTCGCCCGAGGCGTTCAGCTCCTCGACCACCTGGATCGCCGCCCCGCCCAGAGACTCGCGGGCAGCGCCCAGGAAGTGGTCGGCCACCCCCTCGAACCGCCGCCGCTCGGCCGTCACCATCCGGAACATCGCCCGCGTCGCCGGGGTGGCGAAGAACTCGGCATAGGCCTGCGAGAGGGCGGTGAGGCGCGCGCGGGCGTCGCCGACGGCTTTGGCGCTCTCGCGTACCGGCTGGGCCATCGTCCGCACGCTGTCGACCACGACGGTGCGGAACAGCTCGGCCTTGCTCGGGAAGTACGCATACAGGGTGGCGGTCGAGACGCCCGCCGCGCGGGCCACCGCCTCCATGCCGGCGTCCGCGTAGCCCTCCCTGAGGAAGATGTCGCGAGCCGCGGCCAGGATCTCGGCCTTCTTGTGCTCGGACCGCTTCAGTCCGGCGCCGATGAGCATGGGATTCCTCAACATCAGACTGTGATGGTTAAACGCTACTATCGCGTAAGTAGATCGCGCAAGCGTCCGCGAGGACTTGCACCGAACTTTGCGCTATGGGACGCCCGGGCGCCGCCGATCGGGCGGGCGAAGACGAAGGTTGGACGGCGTGATCAAGGACGCGGAAGCGGCGCGCGAACAGGAAGTGGCGGCCTGGCTGGGAGATAAGGCCGACCAGACCATCGAGACCTCCTGCGCTCGGGTGTTCCTGGTGGGCGAGTCCGCCTTCAAGGTGAAGCGCCCGGTCGACTTCGGTTTCTTGGATTATTCGACCCTGGAATTGCGTCGCTGGTCGCTGCAACGCGAGCTTTCCTTCAATCGCGCCGCCGCGCCCGACATCTATCGCGCCGTGCGCCAGCTGACCCGCGCCGCCGACGGCGGCATCGAGATCGACGGGGCCGGCGAGGTGGTCGAGTACCTGCTGGAGATGCGCCGGTTCGACGGCGAAGCCGTGCTGGCCTCGCAGCCCTGGGCCATCGACGACGCCCTGGAAGAGTCGCTGGGCCGCACCATCGCCCAGTTCCACGCCGGCGCGGCGTTGCGCCCGCAGGGCGGCGGCGTCTCGGCGCTGGGCTACACCATCGCCTCCAACGCCAACCTGCTGCGGGGCCTTGCCCCGCGCCTGGGCGCCCAGGCCGTCGAGCGGCTGGTCGAGGAAACGGACCTGGCCCTCAAGCGCCTGGGCCCGCAGCTCGACGCCCGCGCCGCCGAAGGCTTCGCCCGCCACTGCCACGGCGACCTGCACCTGGGGAACATCCTGATCGAGGACGGCAAGCCGATCCTCTTCGACTGCATCGAGTTCAACGACGCCCTGTCGGACATCGACGTGCAGTACGACCTGGCCTTCCTGCTGATGGACCTGGACTTCCGCCGTCGCCGCGACGCTGCCGGCCGGGTGCTGAACGCCTATCTCGACGAGGCCGCCCGCAAGTTCGGCGAGGGCTTGTGGACGGGCCTTGCCGCCCTGCCGCTGATGCTCAGCGTCCGCGCCGCCGTGCGCACCCACGTCTGGGCCTATACCGGCGACGACGAGGCCGCGCGCGCCTATCTGGCCACGGCCATCGAGCACCTGGCCCCCAAGCCGGTCAGCCTGGTGGCCACCGGCGGCCTGTCGGGTTCGGGCAAGTCGACCTTCGCCCGCGTCTGCGCGCCGGGCCTGGGCGCCGCGCCGGGCGCGGTGGTCCTGCGCACCGACGAGATCCGCAAGCGCCTGTGGAACGTGCCCTCGCTGCAGCGCCTGCCCAAGGAGGCCTACACCCCCGAGGTCAGCGATAAGGTCTATGACGAGCTGTTCCGCGACGCCGAACTGGTGCTGAAAGCCGGCCGCTCGGTGGTGGTCGACGCCGTCTTCATCAAGCCCGAGCAGCGCGCCCGCGCCGAAGCGCTGGCCAGGAAGCTCGACGTCGCCTTCCAGGGCGTCTGGCTGGAAGCCCCGGCCGACGTCCTGCGCGCCCGCGTCGCCGCCCGCGTCAACGACGCCTCCGACGCCGACGTCGCCGTGCTGGAAAGCCAGCTCGTCCGCGAGACCGGCGACATCGATTGGCGCCGGGTGGATACGGTCAGCGCCTTCGAGGACGAGGCGAGGGCGCTGGCCGAGCAGATGGGGTGACAAACCCAAGATCCTCCCCCTGAAGGGGGAGGTGGCCCGAAGGGCCAGAGGGGGAAGTCCCTCCTGAACTTGAAGGTGCTGATGAGGTGGGAAGTCACATCCCCCTCCGTCGGCTTCGCCGACACCTCCCCCTTCAGGGAGAGGGTCTCGAAATCTACCCCACCGCCGCCGCCGGCGGGGGGCTCCGGTCCACCGCCATGGCGATGGCCGCGATCAGGTCCAGGGGCTTTACCGGCTTGCCCAGGTGCTCGTCGAAGCCCAGCTTCAGGAACCGCTCGCGGTCGCCCGCCATGGCCGATGCCGTCAGCGCGATCACCGGCATGTCGGCCGCGCCGGCCGCGCCCGACCGGATCTCGGACAGGGCGGTCACCCCGTCCATCACCGGCATGTTGATGTCCATCAGCACGCAGTCGAAGTGCGATGCCTTCAGCGCGTCCAGCGCCTGGCTGCCGTCCTCGACCACCGTCAGGTCGACGCCGGCGGCCTCGAGCATCAGCCGCACGACCATCTGGTTCATCGGATTGTCCTCGGCCATCAGCACGCGCGGCACAGCGCCGTCGTCCTGGACGTCGGGCGTCGTCGGGACGGGCAGGGCCGGGACCTCGGGCCGGGGCGCGCGCAGTAACAGCAGGAAGCGCGCGCCGCGCTCGGCCGGCTCCAGGCTGAGGTCGCCGCCCATCCGGCGGGCCAGGGCGCGGGCGATGGTCAGGCCCAGCCCCATGCCGCCATAGGCGCGCGACACGCTTTCATCGGCCTGGGTGAAGCTTTCGAAGATTCGCTCGGCGAACGCCGGGTCGATGCCCGGACCGGTGTCGGTGATGCGGATCGCCACAGTCTCAACCCCGTCGGGCGCGGCGCCCTGGCCTGAGACCTCGATGGTCACGCCGCCCACGCGGGTGAACTTCAGCGCGTTTGACAGCAAGCCGCTCAGCACCTGGCGGATACGGGCCGGGTCGGCGTGCAGGCGCTCTGGCGCCGAGGCGTCGATACGCACGTCCACCGACAGTCCCCGGACCATGGCCATGTCGCGCCAGGTGTCGGCCACGGCGTGGACCAGGTCGTGCAGGTCGAAATCGCAGGGCGTCAGTTCGGCGTCGCCGGCGTCCAGGCGGGCGATGTCGAGCACGTCGTTGAGCAACTGCATCAGGCTGTCGCCCGAATGGATCATCAGCTCGACATAGTCGCGCTGGCGCTCGTCCAGGTTCGTGGCCTTCAGGGCGTGGGCCAGGCCCAGCAGGCCGTTCATCGGGGTGCGCATCTCATGGCTCATGGTCGCCACGAACACCGACTTCACGCGCGAGGCGGCCAGGGCGCGTTCCTTCTCCTGCCGCAGCCCGCGTGTCAGCTCGTCCATCTTGCGGGCTGCGGCGCGGTTCAGCAGCATGGCGTTGATGGTGGTCGCCACCAGCATCAGGATCGCCCAGCGGTTGGTCAGCGAACCCATGCCGTGGGGCGCGATGGTCAGAAACGGGAAGGCCGCCAGGCACAGCAGCGGCGGGGCCGTGGTGATCGCCAGCAGGCTGATCGGCTGGTGGCGGAAGTTCTGGGTGAAGATGATCTGGCCCGCGCACACGCCCAATGCCGCCAGCCGCAGGTCCTGGTCGGGGAACATCCACAGCGCGACGGCCAGCCACGACCACACCACGTTGATCGGGATCGAGGCCAGTACGAAGAGGGCCCGGTCGCGATTGGTCACGGGCCCGGTGAACCGGCGGATGACCAGAGAGGCCAGGGCTTCCCCCGCCGCCAGGGCGCCGAACCAGCCGGCGGCCATGGCTGGACCCAGAGCGATCCCGACGACCATGGCCACCAGGGCGGCGGAGACCAGACGCGACACCGTCAGGCGGCGCGTGTCGTTCGCCACCTCGTCAAGCCGTTCGTCGGCGCCTAGAGCATCGAGCCATTGCATGGCCGCGCACCCCGTCCCGCACCTGGAGCGAACCAGGCCGTGCTGAAGCTAACCGCAAAACGGCGTTCTGGGAGTGAACGGGCCATGCGGCCGATCAGCGCGGCCGTGTGGAAGCCTTGCTACTCTACGCCTCCGTGCAGGTGCGCGCAAAGTGGGCCTGCGCCCCTGCTCGCCTGGGGCGCGCCATGCGTTGCGCCGCGGGGCAGGCGCCGCTAGCCTCTCCTGAACAACGATAAGCAGGACGCGGGAGAGCGGTTTCGATGCAAGGTTTGATGCAGCACGGCGCTCTGACGCTCGACAAGATCATCGATCACGCCGCCCAGTGGCACGGCGGTCGCGAAGTGGTCACCCGATCGGTCGAGGGCCCCATCGTCCGCACGACCTACGCCGAGATCCATAATCGGGCCAAGCGCGTCTCCAATCTCCTTCTGGCGCTGGGGATCAAGCCGGGCGACCGGGTCGGCACCCTGGCCTGGAACACCGCCCGCCACATCGAGACCTGGTACGGGATCATGGGCATCGGCGCAGTGTGCCACACCCTGAACCCGCGCCTGTTCCCCGAGCAGATCGCCTGGATCGCCGACCACGGCGGCGACCGCGTGATCTTCACCGACCTAACCTTCCTGCCGATCATCGCGGGGATCATTCCCCGCCTGCCTAATGTCGAGCACGTGGTGGTCTTCACCGACCGTGACCACATGCCCAAGGACTTCCACCTCGCCGGCGACGCCCCGCACTTCAAGGGCCTGCTCTGCTACGAGGACCTGGTCGCCGAGCAGTCGGCCGACTGCGTCTGGGGCGGGTTCGACGAGGGCACGGCCGCGGGCCTCTGCTACACCTCGGGCACGACGGGCGACCCCAAGGGGGTGATGTACTCGCACCGCTCGAACTTCCTGCACACCTTCATCACCATGCAGCCCGACGTGATGGGCCTGTCGCAGCGCGACGTGATCCTGCCGGTGGTGCCGATGTTCCACGCCAACGCCTGGGGCGTGGCGTTCTCGGCCCCGGCCACCGGCGCCAAGATCGTCATGCCGGGCGCCAGGATGGACGGCGCGGCGATCCACGAACTGCTCGAGACCGAGGGCGTCACCTTCTCGGCCGCCGTGCCCACCGTCTGGCAGATGCTGCTGCAGCACCTGGAGAGCACGAACTCGAAGATCACCACCCTGAAGAAGGTGGTCATCGGCGGCGCGGCCTGCCCCGAAAGCATCATCCGCGCCTTCCACGACAAGTACGGCGTCGAGGTGGTTCACGCCTGGGGCATGACCGAGACCTCGCCGGTCGGCACGCTGTCGACCATGACCGACCAGCTGGAAAAGCTGTCCTACGACGAGCAGATCCCCTACCGCCTCAAGCAGGGCCGTCCGCCGATGGGCGTCGAGCTGAAGCTGACCGACGACGACGGCAAGCCACTGCCGCACGACGGCAAGGCCTTCGGCCACCTGAAGATCCGCGGGCCGATCATCGCCGCCGAATACTTCCGGGGCGCCGGCGGCAAGATCCTCGACGAGGAAGGCTTCTTCGACACCGGCGACGTGGCGACCATCGACGAGATGGGCTTCATGCAGATCACCGACCGCGCCAAGGACGTCGTGAAGTCCGGCGGCGAGTGGATCAGCACGATCGAGATCGAGAACATCGCCGTCGGCCATCCCAAGGCCGCCCTGGCCGCCGTGATCGGCGTGGCCCATCCCAAGTGGGACGAGCGTCCGATCCTGCTGGTCAAGCTGAAGGAGGGCGAGACCGCCACCAAGGAAGAGTTCATCGACTTCCTGCAGGGCAAGATCGCCAAGTGGTGGATGCCCGACGACGTGGTGTTCGTCGACGAGATCCCGCTGGGCGCCACCGGCAAGATCGACAAGAAGCTGATCCGCCAGCGCATGAAGGACTACGTCCTGCCGACGCTCGGTTCGGCCGCCGCTGGGTCTGCCACCCTGGCCGCCGCCGACGGCGCCCAGGCCGCCGTGCTGTACGCCCCCGAGCCGGTCGAGGCGCCGGAGGACGTGGTCGAAGACGGGGAGGCTCCGGCGGCCGAGGCCCCCGTCGAGCCGGTCCATGAGCCGGAAGTGGTCGCCGCGCAAACCGCCACCGAGGCCGCCGCCGAACCCGTCAGTGTCGAGGCCCTGGCCGCCGCGCTGCCTGATCCCGAGCCGGCCCCGGTCGTTCAGGCCGCGATCGCCGAACCGGTCTCGCCCGAGGACGTGTTTCCCCACGAGCCCCTGGTCGAGCCGCAGGCCAGGCCCCTGGCGGCCACGCCCGAAGAGGCCTTCGACGCCCCGCCGGTGTTCGTCGCCGAGGAGGCGCCGCTGGCCATGCCGCTGAGCGCCTCCAGGTCGCGCAAGGCCAAGGCCTCGTCGGACGGCAAGGGCGGCTGGGCCGCGCCGATCCTGACCGGCGCGGTGGTCATCGCCCTGGCCCCGGCGGTGATGGTCGTGGTCGGCGCCCTGGGCGCCAAGTCCGGCCTGCTCGACAAGACGCTGGCCTATGACTTCCTGACCCGAGACCTGGCGCCGCTGGTCGCCTGGTTCAGCCTGCTGACCGGCCTGCTGGGCGTGGTTGTGGCCATGATCGGCGGCATCCAGCGCCACTGGCACCGGGCTCTGCTGGCCCTGGCGATCACGGTGGCCACCCTGGGCGTCTTCTTCCTGGCCACGGGCACGAGCGCCCGCGCCGCGCCGGTGGGCGACGTGGCCACCGACTGGAAGGCCCCGCTGGGTTTTTCCGACAACGTCCTGGCCCAGCGCGGCGAGGCCGCCGCCCCGGTGCTCGACGAGCCCAGCCTGCCGGTCGGCTCGGAGCTGTTCGCCGGCCGCCGCGTGGCCGAGGTCAACGCCGAGACCTGTCCGGCGGCCCGCACACTGGTGCTGACCCGCTCGCCCGCCGATGCCTACGAGGCGGCCAAGGTCGGCCTCCAGGCCAAGGGTCTAAAGCTGGTCACCGACGATCCCGGCGAGGGCCGTCTGGAAGCGACCGGCGCCAGCTTCTGGTACGGCTTGCGCGACGACGTGGTGGTCCGTATCCGCCCTGACGCTGGCGGCGCCCGGGTCGACGTCCGCTCGATCGCCCGCGAGGAGGGCGGCGATCTGGGTCGTAACTGCGGCCGCGTCACCGGTGTGCTCAAGGCCATCCAGGGATAGATTTAAAATCCACCCATCCGGGTGTGTGATTTTATACAACCTTCAGGCGTCCGGCGCGGCAAGTTGCATGAGAGCGAACGGGGGAGGCTCTCATGCTCCGCAATGGCAAGGACATCGCCGACGGCGCGGTGATCACCACTCAGGTCTGCATCGTCGGTTCCGGCCCCGCCGGGATCACCGCCGCCTGGGAACTCCAGAAGGCCGGGGTGAAGGTCACGCTGATCGAGGGTGGTCCCAACAGCCCTGGCGGCGCGCTCGACCCGACCTGGGACGACAAGACCCTGCTCTACGCCGGCAAGGCCGATGGTCAGTTCGCCGAATCCGAGCCCGATTTCCTGATCCGCCCCAACAAGGACACCCAGGATTACGGCCCCTGGGAGCGCGAGCGGATGTTCGGCGGCACGTCGGCCCACTGGGGCGGGCAGTCGCGGCCGCTGGACCCGATCGACTTCGAGGCTCGCCCCGGCTTTCCCGGCTGGCCGATCGACCGCGCCGAGCTTGATCCCTACTATGCCGAGGCCGCCCGGCTGTGCGTGCTGCACGGCGACGATTTCAGCCCCGAGACCTGGGCCGGGATCCTCGGCGCCGAGGTTCCGGAGCTCACCGGCTTCGACACCACGATCTACCAGTACCTGGGCAAGCCCTATCGGAACTTCGCCCTGCGCGCCTTCGACGGCGTGACCATCGCCGACAGCGACGTCGACGTGATCGTCAACGCCACCCTGCTGGGGATCGACCAGCAGCAGGGCCGCGTACGCAGCCTCAAGGTCGCCAGCATGGACGGGGGCAGCCCGCCGAAGAAGGCCACCGGGTTCACCATCGAGGCCGATATCGTCGTGCTGGCCTGCGGCGCCGTCGAGAACGCCCGCCAGCTGCTGCTGTCGAACGTCGGCAACGATCACGACCAGGTCGGCCGCTACTTCATGTGCCACCCGCTGTCGAACGGGCCGGTGCTCAGCGCCGGCGGGGCCTATCTTACCGACGCCCAGAACCGGCTGATGGCCGGCAAGACCCTCAGCGGCAACCGCCCCGTGCCATGGCAGGACGCCAACGGGGTGCACGTCTCGGGACGGTTCTCGCCCAAGGCCGACGAGCAGAAGCGCCTGGGCGTCGGCAGCTGCTGGTTCTGGGCCGACTACGGCCAGTACTATTTCGAGATGGCCCCCAATCCCGACAGCCGGATCACCCTGGCCGACACGGTCGACCCGGTGTTCGGCCAGCGCCAGACCCACATCACCTGGCTGCTCAGCGATCGCGACGAGGCCACCTACACCCAGACGACGGGGCTGTTCAAAGCCGCGGTCGAGGAGCTGGGCGGCGATTTCTACTGCCAGCCCTGGAGCACCGTGAAAGCAGGCCTGACCGTCAACGGCCACCACATCGGCACCACTCGCATGTCGGCCGACCCGCAGGACGGGGTGGTCGACGCCGACCTTAAGGTGCACGGCCTCGACAACCTCTATGTCGCCGGCTCGTCGGTGTTTCCTTCGACCGGCATCTCCAACCCGACCTTCACGATCATCGCCCTGTCGATCCGCCTGGCCGAGCATCTGCGGGGCAGGGTGGGGGCGCCGTAGCGGTCCTTCCGGCGCAGTGAGCTGGCTCAATTGAGCAGCGTATCGGATCCAACCGCCTTCTTCTCGTCATCCCGGAAAGCCCGCAGGGCTTATCCGGGACCCAGGGGCCGGCGCACTGCAGGTGGCCCCTGGGTCCCGGCTCTACGGCCCGCTACGCGGCCCTTCGGCCGGGATGACGCGTAAAAAGCATCCACGCAATTGGTATGCTCCCTAGACGAGCGGCGCCTCCAGGTGTGCCGACGAAAGGCCCAGGTTGAGCGTGTAGTCGGCGATAATGAAGCCCTGGGCGACGATCAAGTGTCCTTCCGGGTCCGTGGTCGGCCTGAACGAGGTGGCGATCGCGTGTTCTCCCTGCTTGAGCTTCTGCGAGGTCAAGGCGACGACCTGTGCGGTCTGGCCATCGGCCTGGACCAGCTTGTCACCCGGGGTAATCCTGTCGATGGCCAGGAGGCCCCGCGTCGTGAGAACTCTCTGATTCATGGCGCAGGCCAGTTCACGGCCGTCCTCGACCTTGCAGAGGATGGCCCTGGACACCGCACCGGGCCCCGTCCCGCTGGAGAACTGAATTGGGGCGGCTTTCCAGTCCCGGCTCAGTCCCGCCGCCCAGACCATGTCGCCGACTTGGAGGTCTTCGATAGCCTTCGTTTCGGTCGCGCTGATCGCGATCCGGGTTCCGTTCATCAGCAAGGCCGCTCTCCCTCGACAATCGAGCCGCCGGCCATCGCCGACGCCCCCTCAGGCAACGAACGGCGATTGTCGCTCGATGTAAAGTTGAGAGTTCCCCATTTCGGGTCAGCAGCCCGGCAGGGTCACCGTGAACGTCGAGCCTTCGCCGACCCGGCTGTTTACCGTGATCTCGCCGCCCATCTGCCGCGCCAGCCGGCGGGAGATCGCCAGGCCGAGGCCCGTGCCGCCGAAGAGGCTGGCCGCGCCCGGCGCCTGCTCGAAGCGTTCGAAGATCCGTTCCAGCTGGTCGGCGGGGATACCGACCCCGGTGTCGGTGACGGTCATCACGAGCTGGCCGTCGCGCGTGGCGATGACCAGGCCGATCTGACCCAGCTCGGTGAACTTCAGGGCGTTGCCCAGCAGGTTGACCAGGATCTGGCGCAGGCGCGAGGCGTCGCCGCGCACTGTCGGCAGGGCGCCGGCGATCTCGGCGTTCAGCGCGATTTCCTTGGCCAGCGCCCGCTCGGCGAACAGCTCGACGACCGAGCGCGCCACCTCGGCCACGTCGATGGGCTCATCGGTCTCGCTGACCACCCCGGCTTCCAGCCGCGCCAGGTCCAGCACGTCGTTGACGATGGTCAGCAGCTTTTCGCCGGCCGACTTGGCCTTGCCCGCCAGCATCCGCTCGCGGTCGGGCAGGTTGGGCGAGGCGGCCAAGAGGCCGTTGAAGCCGATCACGCTGGTCAGCGGCGTGCGCAGCTCGTGGGTCATGTTGGCCAGAAACTCGCTCTTGGCCTCGGTGGCGGCCTGCGCCCGGCGGGTCAGTAGCTCGTTGCGGGCGTTGAGCAGCCGCAGGTCCATTTCGGTGACCACGATCTGGGCCAGGGCCTTCAGCCGCCGTTTCTCCTCGGCGGTCAGCGGCGGGCGCGGCCGCTGGTCGATGACGCACAGCGCCCCCAGCCGATGGCCGCTGTTCAGCCGCAGCGGCGCGCCGGCGTAGAAGCGGATATTGGGGTCGTCGGTGACGAACGGATTGTCGCGGAAGCGGTCGTCGCCCTCCGGGTCGAGCACCTCCAGCACCTCGTCGGATTCGATGGTATAGTGGCAGAAGGCGTCCTCGCGCGGCGTGCCGCCCGGCTCCAGCCCGACGATGGACTTGATCCACTGGCGGTCGGCGTCGATCAGGGTGACGGCGGCGATCGGCGTGTCGAAGAGTTCGGCGGCCAGGGCGGTGATCCGGTCGAACGCCGCCTCGGGCGGGGTGTCGACCAGGCCGTACTCATGCAGGGCCGCCAGGCGCGCGGTCTCGTCGCTGGTGAACATGAAGTCTTACGCCGCTCGAACTCGGCGCGGGAGGAGAGCGCCAGCGCCCATTTCAGCAAGGGTGGCGGCCTGTGTCGAGTATCGGACCATCGCCGTCTCGACGGACCGAACGGATTACTGCCCGCCGGCCGGCGCCGCGTCCACGCTTGCGGGCTGAGGCGCGTTCACTGCCATCGCGGCGTTGGCCGCGCGTTCCTGCTCCAGCGCCTTCTTCTTCTTGTCCTGGTCGTGATGCCACTTGATCGAGAAGAACATGCCGATCCCGAGCACCAGGATCTTGAGCGGGAAGAAAACGATAGGAAACCAGTTCGCCCAATCCACAGCATTACTCCGTCGGGGGCGCTGAAAGCTAATTCGCAGCGTCTCGCTAACGGAGGGCGGTCTACCAACTTTATTCGTGCGGGTGTCGTGGACAAAGTGTCCAAGCACGGCGCGTCGCCTGATGTCCGCAGCGTCGCTGCGCGGTCCCGCCTGGAGACCGCGCAGCTGCTCGCAATCAGCCCCTGGCCAGCGCGCTGGCCGTCTTGCCGTCGTACTGGCCGCCGAAGCTGGTCTTCAGGTGGGCCATGATCGAGCCGACATTGGCGTCGGGGTTCTTGGCCCGGAAGTCGTCGATGGCCTCGCGCAGTTCCGCTTCCGACATCTGCTTGGGGCCGTAAGAGGACAGGATCGCGAGTTCGGTCTCGGCCGCCTTGGTCCGCTCGTCCACCTTCGACGTATCGCCGCCGGCCTGGGCCAGGCGTGCGCGCTCGGTCGCCAGGTTTTCCAGCGTCTGCTTGGTGTTCTTGGCGAACTTGGCGACGGTCGCGACGACCTTCTCGTCAGTGACCTCGGTCACGCCGCGCTTGAATTCCTCGGTCGTGATCTGCGTGGCTTCGCCGATCAGGGTGGTGAGCACGTCGGCCTTCAGACGATCGTTCTGCTTGCGCGCGGCCAGTTGGTCAGCCTTCAGCTCGTCGAGCAAAGCCATGTTGTCGTCCTTTCGGTTCACGCTCTTCGATAGCGCTGTAGGTCATGATGACCGCAGTACTTTCAAGAGCGCGTCGCGCCCGCCGCTACAGATACTTCATCCACGGCTGGCGGCTGGCCCGTTTCACCGGGCCAAACCAGCGGCAGGCGTACCAGCAGGGAACCGCGACCAGGGCGGCCAGCAACCAGATCGAGGCCACGCCCGGCAGGCTCCACAGCTCGCCCTGGTTAGGGCCCAGCACGGCGACGGCGAGGAGCTGCAGCAGGTGCAGGGCGTAGAGGTGGATCAGGTAGAAGAACAGCGGCGCGCCGCCCAGCACCGCCAGCCATGACACCAGCCGCGCCGGCGCCTTCTCCAGCCCCGCCAGCAGCAGGGCGCCCAGGCCCAGCGTCAGCAGCAGGAAGTCGGCCGACGGCGGGTACTTGGTGACGTTCAGCCAGCTCATCACGGTGCGGATCGGGCTGGAGCCGACGACCCAGGGCGTCTCGCCATAGCCGTTCAGGGTGCGCAGGATCACCAGCAGCGCCAGCGCTCCGAAGCCGGTCAGCAGCAGGCGATTGCGCCGGTCGCGCCAGGCCCCCACGAACCACGGGCCGACGCCGAAGCCCAGGGCCGCCACGCCGATCCACGGCAGCAGCGGGTACGAGGTGCGGGCCCGCGCGCCCCAGGGCAGGTCGATGAAGCCACGGTCGTGCAGGATCGCCCAGATCGCGTGTCCCGGCTGGCCCTGCGCGATGCTGATCGGGTCCAGCAGGTTGTGGCCCAGCACGATCACGAGGCCCACGGCGACCAGCGCCGCGCGCGGCAGGCGGACCAGGGCCGAAAGCGCGATCATCGACAGGCCGATCGCCCAGATCACCTGCAGGTAATAGGTCTTCGGCGTCAGGTCGAAGCTCCAGGCGAAGCTGACGAAGGTCAACTCCAGGAACACCAGGAAGAGGCCCCGCTTGAACAGGAAGCCCGAGGCGGCGCGGGCGATGGCGCGCGGAGCGTTCCCGCCGGCCTTGCGGCCGTACAGCCAGGCGGCAAGGCCCGTCAGCGCCACGAACACCGGGGCGCACAGGTGCGCCGCCAGCCGGGTGAAGAACAGGGAGGGGGCCGTCGCCTCCACGTCCATCGGGTCGGAAACCTGGGCGTGGATGAAGAAGAACTCCCGCACGTGGTCGACCATCATCAGCAGCATGACCAGGCCCCGCAGGGCGTCGATGGCGGCGATCCGGCCCGCGGAGGGCGGGGGTAGGGCGGTAGAAACGGCGTTGGTTGACAGCATCACCCGAGCGGCATAGCTGATATGAAATAACATTACAAACGGAGTCGCCCTCTTGCCCCTGTCGTGGAGCTGCGTCAGCGCGTGCCTGCTGGCCCTGTCCGCCGCCGAGCCGCCGGAAGCCGTCCCGGCGGCCGAGACGGAGCCCCACGCCGTTGGCGAGATCGTCATCCTGGGTCGGCGGGGCGCGGCCCGCGACGTCACCCTGGGCGCGGGCGAGATCACCCAGGCCACCTCGCCGTCCAGCCGCTCGGTCGAGCGTGACCTGCTCGACGCCGTCGGGGCCGGGCGCCTGGCCGACGCGCTGGAGCTGACCAGCGGCGTCTCCCAGCAGAACAACCGCGGCGGCTTCCTCGACAACTTCGCCATCCGCGGCTTCCTGGGCACGCCCGACGGCGGGGCCGAGTATTATGTCGACGGCTTCCTGGCCAACCGGGGCCTCGCGCCGCCGCGCGACCCGGCCACGGCCGAGCGCGTCGAGATCCTGAAAGGCCCGGCCGGCGCCCTGTTCGGCGACATCGATCCGGCCGGCCGCGTCAATATCGTCTCCAAGACCCCGCAGTTCGTGCGTGGGGGGCACGTCGCCGCCACCGTCGGCTCGTTCGGTCTTCGCCGGGGCGAGCTGGACTTCACCGGCCCGCTGTCCGACACCCTGGCCGCCCGTCTGGTGATCGCCGACGAGCGCAGCGACGGCTGGCGCGATCATGTCGACCTGCACCGCCGCGCCATCGCTCCGTCGCTGACCTGGCGGCCGACCGACGCCCTGCGCCTGACCTATGTGGGCGAGTTCACCGTCTTCGACGCGCCCTTCGACCGCGGCGTACCGGCGGTGAACGGCGACGCCCTGGCCATCCCGCGCTCGCGCTTCTTCGGCGAGCCGGGCGACGGCACCACCCGCTTCCGCAACGAGCGCCACCAACTGACCGGCGAGTACGAGCTGTCGCCCGACTGGCGGCTGACGGCCGGTTTCGCTTACCGCACCGGCGACATGCACGGCTTCTCCAGCGACCAGTCTCGCCTGGTCGGCCGCCAGCTGTGGCGCCAGCGGCGCGAGCGCGACTATGCGGTGGAGGACGTCTCGGGCCGCATCGAGCTCGACGGCCGCCTGGGCGCGCACCACCTCAATGTCGGGGTGAAGGGCTACACCCTCGACTACAGCGAGTTCCTGTTGCGCCGGAACCCGACCGCCGACGCGCCGCACGCCATCTCGATCGACGCCCCGGTCTATGGCGGCCAGGCCCTGCCGCTCCTGCCCTTCACCGACAACCGCGAGACCCGGCGGGTCACCACCCTCTACGCCCAGGACCTGTGGCAGGTCTCCGAGCGGCTCAGCCTGCTGGCGGGCGTGCGGGTCGACGACTATCGCCAGACTGTCCGCAACAACCGGACCGGCGCGGTCGGGCGCGGCGAGGGCTCGCCCGTCGACTATCGCCTGGGCGCCCGCTACCAGCTCACCGACGCCTTGACCGCCCACGCCAGCTTCGGCCGCTCGTTCCTGCTGAACTCGGGCACCGGCCGGACCGGCCAGGGTTTCGCGCCCGAGAAGGGCGAGGGCTGGGAGCTGGGCCTCTCGGGCCGCTGGCCGGGTGTCGACCTTGCGGTGGCCTTATTCGACATCGAGAAGCAGAACATCCTGGCCAACGACCCCGTCGACGCCAGCTTCCTGGCCCCCGTCGGCCAGCTGACCAGCCGCGGCGTCGAGTTCGACGGCTCGCTCGAGGTCAGCGCCGCCTGGCGGGTGGTGGTCAACTACGCCTGGACCGACGCCAAGGCCGACGACACCGCCTTCGCCAGCGACGCGGTGCTGAACGTGCCCGAGCATTCGGGCGGCGCCTTCGCGGTCGGGACCTTCGATCGGTGGTCGCTGACGGTGGGCGCCAGCTACATGGGCGACCGGGCAGGCGCCCTGGACGGCTCGGGCCTGATCCTGCCGTCCTACTGGAAGGCCAAGGCGGCGGTCGAGTACGCCGTGACGCCGAAGATCGACGTCCGTCTCGAGGTCGACAACCTCTTCGACGAGCACTACGCCCAGAGCTCCTACAGCCCGGTCTGGATCTTCCCCGGCGCGCCGCGGACGCTGCGGGCCAGCGTCAAGGCGCGGCTGTAGACACGGCTCGACCCTACCTTCTTTGCTTTCCTGGGCCTTGTGCCCAGGACCCATGGTTCCGCCGCTCAGGCCTTTCTCGATCGGCAAAGGTCTGAGCAGCCGCCGGCATGGGCCCTCGCCACGGGGGCGAGGGAAGCAAGTAAAAGATGGCGGGTGAGGGGTGTGGCGCCTCAGGCCAGTCGATACTCGCTGTCCAGCCCCGGCGCCCCGTCGCAAACCACCCTGCCTTCCCGCACCAGCAGCACCAGATGCGCCAGCATCGATAGGGCCGCCGCCGGGTGCAGGCGCGGGTCCACCGCCGCGTAGAGCACAGGCACCATTACCTTGATCCGCGCCGGGCCGCCCTCCAGCGCGGCCAAGACCTGCGCTTCCCGCGCCCGGCGGTGGTCGACATAGGCGGCCAGGAACGGCGCGACATCACGCACCGGCGAGCCGTGGGTGGGCCACAGCGTGTCGAAACCCCGGGCCTGGATCTTGGCCAGGCTTTCGAAATAGTCGCCCATGTCGCCGTCGGGCGGGGTGATCACGGTCGTCGACCAGCCCATGACGTGGTCTCCGCTGAAGAGGGCGTTCTCTTCCTTCAGCGCAAAGCAGACGTGGTTGGAGGTGTGGCCCGGCGTGGTGATCGCCTGCAGCGTCCAGCCGGGACCTGCGAAGACGTCGCCGTCGGCGATCACGATGTCGGGCCGGAACTGGCCGTCGTCCTCGGCGTCCAGCTGCACGCCGGTCTCTTCTGACACCGCCACGGCCGGCGCGGGCCGGCCCCAGATCTGCGCGCCCGTCCTCTGCGCCAGCGGACCGGCGAGGGGAGAGTGGTCGGCGTGGTGGTGGGTCACCAGGATGTGGCTGACGGTCTCGCCCTCGATCGCCGCCAGCAGGGCGTCCAGGTGGGCGGGAATGTCGGGGCCGGGATCGATCACCGCCACGGTCCCGCGGCCGACGATGTAGGTTCCCGTGCCGGTGTAGGTGAACGGGCCGGGATTGTCGGCGATCACCCGCCGGATCAGCGGCGAGACCTGGTCGCAGCGGCCGTACTCGAACTCGATCTCGCGGACGAAGGGGATCATCGCGACCCATCCAGAGCGGCGCCGGTCTTGCGCTTAACGAACCGTAAACCCTGCGGAGTACGGATCATGGCGGCGGACACGGCGATTTTTGTCTCAAAACGGCTCCAGCGCGCGGCCTTCGCCATCCTGTGTCTCATTGCGGCGCAGTTCGTGCTGGCCTCTTGCGAACCCGAGCCCAGCCCGATGGCCGCCCGCGTCGGAACGCTGGGCGGCTACTGATCCGGGGTCTAGTGCGGCAGGACGCCTGAGAGGTCGTAGCCGGCCTCATAGCCCTGCTTCACCAGCGTCTCGCGATCGGCCGCGCCCGACAGGGCCTGGCCGATCGACCAGGTGACGATCGAGCGGGTGCCCGAGCGGCAGAAGGCCAGGACCGGGCCGTCGGCGGCCTCGACCGCCTCGCGCACCGCGTCCACCTGTTCCTGGGTCGGCCCGCCGCGCACCGGCACGTGCAGATAGGAAAGACCCGCGGCCTTGGCCGCTGCCTCGATCTCGGCGCTGGTCGGCTGGCTGGGGTCCTCGCCGTCGGGCCGGTTGTTGACGATCAGCGAGAAGCCCTCGGCCTTGGCCCGGGCCACGTCCTGCGTGCTGATCTGGGGGCTGACCGACAGGCTGTCGGTCACGCGGCGAAAATCGGTCATCGGCGTCGGGCTCTCTTGAAGGACCTCTTATAGGACTCTTCAGATGCGCGGCCCGCGCGACGAGGGCAAGCCCCGTCCTTCGTCCTGTCCGAGGCGCGCCTAGTTGACGCGCTCCACCCGGATGGCGCGCCCGTTCACCGTCAGCATGTAGCTGCCCAGCGCGGCCCGCCGGATGGTCACCTTGGCGCCGACGCGCGGGGGAAGGGGCAGGGTCTCGCTGTCGACCTGCTCCCAGCGCGCGCCGTCCTCCAGCACGAACCGCCAGCCGTCGGGCGTCTTGCGCGCCTCGCGAATGGTCGATTCGACCATGGCGATGGCGGCTTCCTTCTTCTGGCCGAACGAGAAGCTGGGCAGGTTCAGGCCGAACGATTCCCGTTGCGCCTTGGTCACGGTTTCCTTGTCGACCACGATCAGGTCGCCAGCCTTCTCGGCGTTCAGCAGGCCCGCGACGGTCTCGTCATAACAGGCCAGGCGCGCCGCCGAATCCGTCTGCGCGCGGCAGGCCGCCAGCCGATCCAGCGCAGCCTTCGACGAGGCGGCCTGGGTCGGCGCGGTCTCGGCCTGAGCGTGCTGCGCGGTCGCCGCAACGATCAGCGCCAGGGCGAGCGGCAGTCCAAAGCGCGACATCGGGATTTCCTGTCTTTTCAAGGGCTTTCCCGCGAGGCGGGAACTGGCTGTGGCCCGGTCGGCAGCGACACACTCCCTGATTGTGTCCGGATTGGGGCGGCAATGTGTCTCGCGTGGGCAAAAAATGCGGTGGATATGTTGCTGACTTGAAAGAATATTCGATAACAACGTTACGCGAACGTGGTCATATTTTGCTGATATCTGGATTTTTCCGATATCAATGGTCAAGCTTGATGTCGGAAACGGCACAACGAGCGCATGAACCTGCCCCTTACGGGGTCATTGTGTGTTGATTTTGCGACAGGGGTGAGACTTCGCGATATCTCCGGGAAACTCGGAATTGACCGCGTTGATCGGCCGCACCTAACGTCCCCGCCAACCGGGCCTTGGACAGCCTGGGATTGTGATGTGGACACGCGGTGGCGAAATCGCCCGTCCGCCGTCCATTCTCGGAGGGATTCCATCTTGAATATTCAGATGACGCGTAAGCGCCTGCTTGCGACGACGATCATCGGTGGTCTGGCCATGGCTTCGGCCGGCGCCGCGGTTGCTCAAACCGCGCCGGAAAGCGACAGCACCGAAATCGAAGCCGTCGTCGTCACCGGTTCGCGCATCGCGCGTCCGGACTACGTGTCGAACAGCCCGATCGTCTCGGTCGGCCAGGAGCAACTGGCCAAGAGCGGCTCGGTGACCGTCGACACCCTGCTGAACCAGATGCCGCAGTTCGTGCCGGGCGTCTCGGGCACCTCGAACAACCCGTCGAACGGCGGTCAGGCCAACATCCAGCTGCGTGGTCTGGGCTCGAACCGCACCCTGGTCCTGATGGACGGTCACCGCATCGTTCCGTCGAACTCGGACGGTACGGTCGACGTCAACCTGATCCCCAGCGCGATCATCCAGAACATCGAAGTGATCACCGGCGGCGCCTCGGCGACCTACGGCTCTGACGCCATGGCCGGCGTGGTCAACTTCAAGCTCAACAACCGCTTCTCGGGCCTGCAGGTCGACGCCCAGTACGGCATCACCGACGCCAAGGACGGCGAGGAAAGCTCGATCAGCGTCACCGGCGGTTCGAACTTCGCCGACGACAAGGGCCACGCGGTCATGTCGCTGAGCTACTCGCAGCGCGGCGAAATCCTGAACGCCGCCCGTGAGTTCTCGTCGGTGTCGGGCGCTTCGCCGACCACGCCGTACGGCCGTTACGACTCGACCGGCACCAACCTGCCGACGCAAGCCGCCATGAACGCCGTGTTCGCTCAATACGGCGCGCCGATCAACACCATCGCCCGTAATGCCAACCTCGGCTTCAACAACGACGGCACGTTGTTCTTGAACGGCACGAACTACCGCGGCTCGACCGCCATCGACTATTCGACCATCCCGACGACCGGCAACTACAACACCGGTCCGCTGAACCTGCTGCAACTGCCGCTGACCCGCTACTCGGCGTTCGGCGCGATGAACTACGACATCACCGAGACCGTCGAAGCCTACGGCTCGTTCAACTTCACGCACTACGATTCGCGCACCATCCTGGCCCCGTCGCCGGCGGCCGCGGCGACCGGCTTCTCGGTCAACTACAACAACCCGTTCATTCCGACCGATCTGGCGACCCTGCTGGCCAGCCGTCCGGATCCGACGGCCGACTTCCTGTTCCGCAAGCGCTTCACGGACCTTGGTCCGCGTATCTCTGAAACCACGTTCAACGTGTTCCAGCTGAGCACGGGCCTGCGCGGCCAGACCGGCTTCCGCGACTGGACCTGGGACGTCTTCGGTTCGTACGGCAAGTCCGAGCAGAACGAAATCCAGCGCGGCAACGTCAGCCGTGCGGCTGTCGTTTCGCTGCTCGACGCGGCCGATGGCGGCGTCGGCATCTGCGATGGCGGCTACAACCCCTTCGGCCTGCAAGAACTGTCGGCCGAATGCGCCTCCTACATCGGTCGCGTGACCAAGAACTTCACCGGCTACGAGCAACGCGCCGTCGAACTGAACTTCCAGGGCGGTCTGTTCGATCTGCCGGCCGGTGAAGTGCGCGCCGCCGCGGGCACCAGCTACCGTTCGGACAAGTACACCTATGTTCCGGACTCGCTGCTCTCGACCGGCGACGTCATCGGCTTCAACGCCAATGACCCGATGGTGGCCTCGGCCGACGTCTACGACTTCTACGGCGAAGTGCTGGTGCCGGTCCTGAAGGACCTGCCCTTCATCAAGGCGCTGAACGTCACGGGCGGCTATCGCTTCTCCGACTACAACACCGTCGGTTCGGTCTCGGCCTACAAGATCGACGGCGACTGGGAAGTTGTCGACGGCGTCCGCTTCCGCGGCGGCTACTCGCGCGGCGTTCGCGCCCCGAGCATCGGCGAACTCTACTCGCCGCAGGCTCAGGGTTTCCCGCAGATCATCGAAGATCCGTGTGACCACCGCAGCGAGGCGCGCGCCGGCGGCAATGCCGCTGCTGTTCGTACGCTCTGCCTGGCGCAAGGCATTCCGCAGGCGATCATCGACACCTACGAGTACAACAGCACCCAGGTTAACTCGCTGATCGGCGGCAACCCGGACCTGACGGAAGAAACCGCCGACACCTACTCGGTTGGCGTGGTCTGGACCCCGCGCTTCGACAACCCGCTGTTCGAGCGTCTGTCGGCCTCGGTCGACTACTACTCGATTAAGATCAAGGACGCGATCGGCACCATCGACGCCGGCCTGGCCCTCACCAAGTGCTATGATGGCGGCGCCAGTTCGTCCTTCTACTGCGGCCTCTTCAATCGCAGCAGCGCCACGGGTGAGATCCAGACCCTCACGCTCACCAACCTGAACCTGGCCACCTACGAAACCTCGGGCGTCGACTTCCAGATCGACTGGGGCTTCGGCCTCGGCGCGATCGGCCTGAGCGACGACTATGGTTCGCTGTCGTTCAACGTCGTGGGTAACTACCTCGACAAGTTCGACGTCCAGAGCCTGCCGGGCGAGCCCATCGACAAGCTGAAGGGCACGATCGGCAACACCTCGGTCAGCGCCGTCGCCGTTGCCAAGCCCGAGTGGAAGGTCATGACCTCGGCCACCTACTCGATCGGCCCGGCAGAGATCGGTGTCCGCTGGCGCTTCATCGACTCCATGGTCGATGCCGCCGATGCTGACGAAAAGATCAAGTCGTTCAACTACTTCGATCTGAACGGCGCGTGGAAGGTGAGCGATAAGGTCGAGGTGCGCGCTGGCGTGTACAACGTCGGCGACAAGCAGCCGCCGATCTTCTCGTCGAACATCCAGGCCAACACCGATCCGTCGACCTACGACGTGCTCGGCCGCCGCTACTACCTCGCTCTGAAGACCCGCTTCTAGTCGAAGCGATCTTCAATCCCGGCGGTCCTCGGATCGCCGGGAGCGAAAACGATCACGGCGGGTCCGCAAGGACCCGCCGTTTTGTTTGTCTGCGTCCAGGCGAGGCGGGGAGGGAGGCGTTGGCCGGAAGCTCCCAAGAGCGGAGGTTTGTCGAACCAGGTCCTCCCCCTTCAGGGGGAGGTGGCCCGAAGGGCCGGAGGGGGAAGTGTCTGATGAGGTCGGTTCTTCCGCCGACGCCACGGATCCTTCCCCCTCTGGAGGAGCATCTTGAGCAACCGATCGCCCAAACAAAAAAGGCCGCTCCTTTCGGAGCGGCCTTTCTCGTGATGGACGCCGAAGCCTCAGTAGGCGGGCGTGTCGGCCAGGACGCTGGCGCCTTGCGAGCGCAGGCGGGTCTTGGCCATCTCGTCCAGGATCGCCTCGGAGCGCGGATCGCCCAGGATCCAGGCGGCGGCGGCCACGGTGCGCATCGAGGCCGAGCTGACGCCCAGGGCCTTTTCCAGGGCGTCGAACGGCGACTTGGGCCCGCCGATCTTCTTGAGGCGCACGTCGCCCGTCAGCTTGGCCAGCGCCTTGGCCTTCTCGACGGCGTCGTAGAAGCCGCCCAACTGGTCCACCAGGCCCAGGTCCTTGGCCTGGGCGCCGGTCCAGACGCGGCCCTTGGCGATCTCGCGCACGCGCTCGACGGGCAGCTTGCGGCCCTCGGCCACGCGGTTGATGAAGCCGGCGTAGATATTGTCCATCCAGGCCGAGAAGCGGGCGCGCTGGTCGGCGGTGAATTCCTGGCCCGTGCCGAAGGCGCCGGCATAGTCGCCGCCGACGCTTACCTGGCGGGTGTCGACGCCGAAGCGCGACAGGGCCTCGCCCAGGGCGAACTTGCCGCCGAACACGCCGATCGAGCCGGTCAGGGTCGAGGGCTGGGCCACGATCGCCGAGGCCTGGCTGCTGATCCAGTAGCCGCCCGAAGCCGCATAGGTGCCCATGCTGACCACGACGGGCTTTCCGGCCGCCTTGGCGGCCCGTACGGCGGCCAGGATCTGTTCCGAGGCGGTGTCGGACCCGCCGGGCGAGGAAACCCGCAGAACGATCGCCTTGACGTCCTTGTCCTCGATCGCGTCGTAGATCGCCTTGGCGGTCTCGTCGGAGTGAATGCTGCTGTCGCCCCCGAACGGCGAGGCCTGGCCCGACGTGCCGGTGACGATCGGGCCCTCGGCGCCGATCACGGCGATCGCCGCGCCGGTCTTGGGCAGGTCCTTCTTGGAGCGCGCGGCGTAGTCCGAGAACTCGACCAGCTTGGCGCCCTTGCCGGCGCGGGCCAGCATGGCGTCCTGGGCTTCCTTCACCTGGCCGACCTTGTCGATCAGGCCCAGGCCCTGGGCCTGCTGGGCGCTGTAGGGGCCGGCCTCGATCGCCTTGATCAGACGGGCCGGATCAAGCTTGCGGTCCTGGGCGGCGGCGGTGAGGGCGCTGGTGTAGACCGAGCCCATCCACGACAGCGTCGCCTCGCGGTGCGCGGGGGTGAAGTCGCTGTTCAGGTACGGGTTGACCGCGTTCTTGTACTCGTAGCGCTGCTCGAAGTCGGCCTTGACGCCGTACTTTTCGAACAGGCGCTTGTAGAACATCGTCTCGCTGGCCACGCCGACGGCCTGCAGCGAGCTGTCGGGCTGCATCCAGAACTCGCTGGCGGCCGCGCCCAGACGATAGGTCGAGGTCGACATGCCCGAGGGATAGATCCCTTGGCTATGGGCGAAGATCGGCTTCTTGCCGACGCTGCGGAAGTGCTTGAAGGCCTGGGCCAGTTCGTCCGAGGACGCCGGGGCGATGCCGCCCTCGGGCAGGCGCACGAACACCGCCTTGACCTTGTCGTCGGTCTCGGCGCGGCGCAGCACCTCGATGACGCCCATTACCGACTGGCCGCCGCCGCCGAAGGCCGCGAACGGGTTCTGCGAATCCTGGTCCGACAGGCCGCCGCGCAGGTCCAGTTGCACGACCGAGTTGGCCGGCACCGGGGCGGGGCGGGCGGCGCCCGCGGCCAGCACGATCAATATGAAGGGCACCCCGACGAGAAAGAGCACGAGTCCGACGAATACGCCGGCCACGGTCATGAGAAACTGCTTCATCGGGGTCCCGTTGCGATAGCCAAGGCGCGGCGGACGAAAAGCACAGGTGGTCGTGCGTCCGTCGCGCTTCAATGTGCTCGCAAGCTAGCGGCTGTCGCGTTGCGGTCAAATGAACAGCACGCAACCTGCCGAACTTGTGGCCCGGGCGATGCAAATAAGGAAATTTTCTCGGGAGAGAAGATGGTCGGAGTGGCAGGATTTGAACCTGCGACCCCTGCGTCCCGAACGCAGTGCTCTACCAGACTGAGCCACACTCCGACTTCCGAAGCCGCGCCGCCAGTTGGCTGTGCTCGACTTGGGAGGCGGCTTATAGGCGGCGGTCAGGAGAGTCGCAAGCGCGAAAATAGACCCAAAAAAAGAATTTGGAGGGCGTTGCCACCGTCCGAATCCTGAGCTATCTCCACCGCCTCGCCGCGGCCCACTGGGTCGGCAGCCGTTCCTGCTGGGGAATGGTGTAATGGTAACACTGCGGTTTTTGGTACCGTCATTCTAGGTTCGAGTCCTAGTTCCCCAGCCACCCTCTCCTCATCGTTGATCAGCGCTCCGCCCCCGGCGCCGCGTTTACATCGCGATCATTTGTCTCCCTTGAAGCTGTGCTTTGCGTCGCCGCGATTTCGCGCCTGCGAGCGCTTGTCCGTTGCAGAGCGTGTTCGCCCGGGTCTGCGCCGGGGGCTGAGAGAGCTGGGCGAATCTCAAGCGCCGGCCCTGCGTTATGCACAGTGCAAATGCACGCGACCCTTGTCGGTCTTCGCGCATGCGAAAACGTCTGCGACCGCAACTGAACTTGAGCGCGAGCGCCCTCGCTTACGGCTAAGGCTTTGAAAATCCGCCGTCGACATTGTTGCTACGAAATAAAGCCTGTTTTCGCGGAGCGTTGCTCGGTCGATTGCGTATTTGTGTACTTGTAATTCCACAGGGCGGGTGTATTTCCGAATTTAAAGTCATTGTGGAGTGACGCCGTGGAAGACAAATCGACCCTGATCGAGCTGACCGCTGAGATCGTTGCCAACTATGTGGCCAACAACACGACCTCGGTCTCTGACCTGCCGGCTCTGATTCGGGCCACGCACGACGCCCTTGCCGGTCTTGGTTCGCCGGAAGCGCCGGTGACCGAGACTGTTACCAAGGCTACTCCGGCCCAGATCCGCAAGAGCATCACGCCGGACGCCCTGATCAGCTTCGAGGACGGCAAGCCCTACAAGACGCTGAAGCGTCACCTGACCACCCACGGCATGACCGTCGCCGAATACAAGTCCAAGTGGGGCCTGCCGGCCGACTACCCGACCACGGCGCCGTCCTACAGCGAGGCCCGTTCGGCCATGGCCAAGGCCCTGGGCCTGGGTCAAGGCGGCCGCAAGGCCAAGGCTCCGGGCAAGGCCCGCGCCCGCAAGGCCTGATCCGGTTCTTTTAAAGAGCCCCGAAAACACGAAAGCCCCGCCGGTCCGCCGGCGGGGCTTTTGCTTTGGGCCTAGCCGATCCGCAGGCGCACGAAGGCCATGCCGCCCATCGGGTCGTCATAGCCCAGCGCTTCCGGCGCGTCGTAGGCGCTGACTAGGCCGCCGATCCCGAACTTCACCTTCGGCGCCACCACGAAGTCGCGGATCGCTCCAAGCGAGACGCGACGCACCGTGTAGGCCTCGCCGGCGTGCGAGCCGTGATGGTCGGCCAGCTCGTCCTGCTCGACCTGCTCGGCGCGGGCGAAGATGGTCCAGCGGTCGTTGGGCTTCACCGAACCTTCGGCCAGCCAGGCCTGCAGGGCGTCGCCCGGAATGCGGTCCTTGCGCGACCAGGCCAGGGTGGCGCTGACCGAACCGTCCCTGCCCAGCGGTCGGGCATAGAGCGCGCTGGCCGAGACCCGGGCCTCGTCGCTGTCCGGGTCCAGGGCCTCGGGGCTGTTGATCTTCGCCCAGCTGGTCTGCAGAGCCCAGTTGGGCGTCGGATTGTACGACAGGCGGGCCGAGACGCTGTCCAGCTCGCCGGTCTCGATATCGTAGCGCTTCTGGTCGGGCTCGCGGCCGCGGAAGGCGCTGGTCTCTATCTTCCAGTCAGCATGCGAGAAGCCGGCCGTGACCACGCCGAAGGTGATGTGGGTCGAGTCGAACCAGTGGTGGCTGATCGGCGCCTCGGGGCTGTCCATCGAGGCCTGTCGGTGCATGAAGGCCGGCGGGCCGTAGGCGGGCGAGCCGGGCAGGCCGGCATAGAGATAGACGTCCGATTTCTCACCGACGCTCAGGCTGTAGCTGGCCGACATCTCCATGATCAGGTCGTGCGGATGCTGGCGGTCGATCAGCGGGTGCTCGCCGTCGGCCGTCTCGCCGGTGGCCAGCAGCAGGGGGTAGCCGCTCTTGCCCATGAACGGGTCAGGGCTGACCATGGCCTTGAAGCCCAGCATGCCCGGACCGACCTGGCGCTGGGCCATGCCCATCAGCATGCCGGCCGCAAAGGCCTTGGAGCCGCCGCGTGGGCCGCCCTGGTCGACATAGACGCCGTTGAGCAGCACGTGGCCCATCAGCATCCAGTCGCCGCTGTGCTTCATCACGCCAAACATCGGCGAGGCGTCCGGCTGCCAGCCGGTGGCCCCCGCGTCGCGGTTCATCGAGTATCGGCCCAAGGGGCTGCTCATCGGCCGCGCGAAGCCGACGGGGCTTTCCACCCAGTTGTCGTCATCCATCGCATGACCGGCGTGCGGATCGGCCGGCGGCGCGTCCTGGGCCGGAGCGGGAGGCTGAGCCTCTGTTGAGGGCGCAGGCATGGCGTGGCCCGCATGGTCGCCATGGTGCTGAGCCAGGGCAGGGGCGGCGAGCGTCAGGCCCGCGACGAAGCCCGCGCCGGCGAGCAGGCGCGTACGGAAGGAGAGGGCGGTCATCGGACTGCCTTTCTTGGAAACTGTGATCGTAAGACGTGTTGTTGCGGCGCGCTCTATACGGCGCGCGGTCTTGCGATCAGGCGCGCGGAGGGCGGGGCTCCGGCGCGGCCTCCAGGCCGTCCAGCGGCGCGTGCAGGTCGGCGAACACGATGTCGGTGGCGGCCAGCGCGGCCATATCGCCGACCACGGCCTTCTGTCCGGCCGGCAGGCAGCCGACGCAGCAGTTGGTCGCCATGGCTCCCGGCTTGGACTTGTGGTCGGCCTGGCCGTCTTCGTGGTCCGCATCGGCCGGCGCGTGATGCATCGCGTCCGCCATCGCCATCTCGTGGCAGGGCGGCATGGGGATCGTCGACGCCTCGGCGGGCGCGGCGCGCATGATCCCGCCGGCGGCGAAAGCCACCGCGATCAAGGCCAGAAGAAGGACCCGAAGCCCGCGCATGGGCGGGAAACTAGGGGCGGTCGCAACGCGGCGCAACCACCCCCGATGTCACACGCCGCTCAGCGACATGCCGGGCGCGTCGGGCGGGGTCTCGCCGCCGCCGTTCAGCGGCCGCTGCATCCACACGAGGTCAACCCAGCGGTCGAACTTGTAGCCCATGGCCGGAAACACGCCCTTGTGCTCGAACCCCAGGGCGGCGTGCACGCCGATCGACGCGGCGTTGCCGCTGTCGCCGATCACCGCGCACATCTGGCGAAGGCCCAGGGCCTCGCAGGCCTCGATCAGCGCCGTCAGCAGCGCCTTGCCGACGCCTTTGCCGGCCGCATCGGGGGCGACATAGATGCTGTCCTCGACGGTGTAGCGATAGGCCGCGCGCAGCCGGAACGGGCCGGCATAGGCGTAGCCCAGCACCTTTCCGTCCAGCTCTGCGACCAGATAGGGCAGGCCGCGCTCCAGGAACGCGCCGCGCCGCCGGGCCATCTCGGCCTCGTCGGGCGGAACTTCCTCGAAGGTGCCCAGGCCGTTGAGCACGTTCCAGCCGTAGATGGCCGTGATCGCACCGATATCGGCGTCGGTGGAGGGGCGGATGATCAAGCGAAACTCCAGAAACACATGAACCCCTCTCCCTTGCGGGGAGGGGCAGGGGTGGGGGTGTCAGCGCCGTGTCGGCGGACGACAACGCCGGCGCCCCCATCCCCAACCCCTTCCCCGCGAGGGGGAAGGGGCTTTCTCAGGCCTTCGTCCAGCCCTTGTCGACCGCCCACACGGCGAAGGCGTAGTCGAGCGCGATCTCCTTGAGGAAGTCGAAGCGGCCCGAGGCGCCGCCGTGGCCGGCATCCATGTTGATCTTCAGCAGGATCGGATTGCCGCTGGTGGTGTGCTCGCGCAGCTTGGCCGCCCACTTCTCCGGCTCCCAATAGGTGACGCGCGGGTCCGACAGGCCGCCGGTCGCCAGCACGGCCGGATAGGGCTTGGCGGCGACGTTGTCGTACGGGGAATAGCTGGCGATGTAGTCGTAGGCTTCCTTGTCCTCCAGCGGATTGCCCCATTCGGGCCATTCCGGCGGGGTCAGCGGCAGCGAGGTGTCGCTCATGGTGTTGAGCACGTCGACGAACGGCACCGCCCCGATGATGCCCGACCACAGATCCGGCCGCAGGTTGGTGATCGCGCCCATCAGCATGCCGCCGGCCGAGCCGCCATAGGCCACCGTCGCGCCCTTGGCGCCGTAGCCGTTCGCATGCAGGTGCTCGGCGCAGGCGATGAAGTCGGTGAAGGTGTTCTTCTTCTTGAACTTCTTGCCGTCCAGGAACCAGCCGTAGCCCTTTTCCGAGCCGCCGCGGATGTGGGCGGTGGCCCAGATCCAGCCGCGGTCGACCAGGCTGAAGTTGCGGATCGAGAACGACGGATCCATCGACATGCCGTAGCTGCCGTAGCCGTACAGCAAGAGCGGCGCCTTGCCGTCCAGCTTGACGTCCTTCTTCATCAGCACGGTCACCGGCACCTCGGCGCCGTCGGGCGCCTTCGCATAGAGGCGCTTGGTCACGTACTTCGAAGGATCGTGGCCCGAGGGGATCTCCTGGGTCTTGCGCAGCACCTTGTCGCCGCTGCGCATGTCGTAGTCGAACCACTGACGCGGGGTCGTGGGCGATTGGTAGACGTAGCGCAGGGTGGGGGTGTCGAACTCGTAGCCGCCCTCGACGCTCAGCACATAGGCCTGCTCGTCGACGACGATCGGCTTTTCGGCCTTGGTGGCGCGGTCGGTGATGACGATGCGGGTGTTGGCGTTGACGCGCTCGACGCGGACCAGATGGTCCTTGTAGGCGGCGTGGCCGGTGATGAAGGTCCCCGGCTTGTGGGCCACGAAGTCCTTCCAGTTGGCGCGGCCCGGATTGTCGACCGGCGCCTCGACCAGCTTGAAGTCGATGGCGTCGTCGGCGTTGGTCAGGATGACGAACTTGCCGTCCCAGTGCTCGACCGAATAGCGCAGGCCCGGCGTGCGCGGCTCTACGGCCTTCGGCTTGGCGGTGACGTCGCTCGCCGGGATCAGCAGGGTTTCCGAGGTCTCGTGGTCGCCGGCGCTGATGACGATGAAGGCGTCCGAGCCGGTGACGCTGACGCTGACGAAGAAGCCGTCGTCAGGCTCTTCATAGACCAGCACGTCGTCCTTCAGCCCGCCACGCGCGGGGCGGCGATAGATCTTGTCGGAGCGGCCGTTGTCGTCGCGGTGGGTCCAGAACAGCCACTTTGAGTCGGGCGACCAGGTGAAGTCGCCGGTGCTGCTGTCGACCGGTTCGGCCAGGATCTCGCCGGTGGTCAGGTCCTTGACGTAGATCTTGTGGACTTCCGAGCCTTGGGCGTCTTCGGCATAGGCGAACAGCTTGTGGTCGGGGCTGTGGTCGGCGGCGCTGACCTGGCTGTAGGCCTTGCCCTTGGCCAGGGCGTCGCTGTCGAGCAGCACTTCCTCGCCGTCGGTCTTCCCGCGCGGCCGACGGGCGTAGATCGGGTGCTGGCCGCCGATCGCGAACCGCGAATAGTAGTCATAGGGGCCGTCGGGCGAGGGGACCGAGGAGTCATCCTCCTTGATGCGGCCCTTCATCTCCTCGAACATCGCCTTCTGCAGGTCCTGCGTCGGGGCCAGCATCGCCTTCACATAGGCGTTCTCGGCGGTCAGGTGCTCCTTGACGTCGGCCTTGATCAGGCTGGGGTCGCGCAGGACCTTCTGCCAGTTGTCGTCCTTCATCCAGGCGTAGTCGTCGACGCGCACCCGGCCCAGCTGCTCGATCTTCTTGGGAACCTTCTTGGCGACGGGGGGAACGGGCTTGGCGGTGGCGGACATGGAACTCCCGGGGATGAGGGCGGAGGACGTGGCGGCGACGGCGGCAACGCTCGTCATCATTTCGCGCCGGTTCATTGGACAGATTCCCCCTCGGATGCGTCAGAACGCCAACTTGTTGCGCCTGATGCGTCTGGTCAAACTCATACGACGTCTAAGGTTGAATCGGAGACGAGGCGTACATGGCTTGGGACCTGTCGGTCGATCTGATCCAGGCGACAGTGCAACTGGAGCAACCGCTCGCGGATGGTTCGCGCACGGTCGGCACCGGCTTCCTGATCGAGGATCCCACGCCCGACGGCCGCCCGCGGACCATCCTGGTCACCGCCGCCCACGTCTTCGACCGCATGCCCTCGGTGTCGGCCAAGATCGGCTATCGCGTGCAGAGCAAGGAGGGGGTCTGGCGCTATGACCCCCGCACCCTGAAGATCCGTGACGGCGATCATCCCCTGTGGGTCAAGCATCCCAGCCGCGACGTCGCCGCCATCGTCGTCGAGGCCCCGCCCGAGTTCGCCAAGGCCGCCATTCCGCTGGCCTGGCTGGCCCAGGACGACACCTTCAACAAGTACAGCCTTGGTCCCGGCGACGAGATGATGGCGCTGGGTTTCCCGCGCGGCCTGTCGGCCAACACCGCGGGCTTTCCGATCCTGCGCTCGGGCCGGGTGGCGTCTTATCCGCTGGCCCCGGCCAGCGCCTTCCCGACCTTCCTGATGGATTTCTCGGTCTTCCCCGGCAATTCGGGCGGGCCGGTGTTCATGGCCGAGGGGGCGCGCCGCCGTCCGGGCTCGACCGAAAGCCAGGAGGTGCAGTTCGTGGCCGGCATGCTGACCCAGCAGGTCGAGCTGTCGGGCGAGCGCCTCGAGATCGGCATCGTCACCCACGCCAAGTATATCCGCGAGACGGTGGCCCAACTCGACAAGCCGTCGGGGCCGCCGCTGATCCAGGCCGCGCCGGCCAAGCCGCCCAGCGTGGCGGCCGCCCAGGACGTGGTCGCCGTCCAGGCCGTCGCCGCGCCCGGCTTTAATCGCTGATTTCGACGAAATCGGCTCCAGCCAAGCTAGGAACCATTGCTCCCGGGGCCCCGTTCGAATGGGGAGTTCAACGCTAGCAGGAGCAAGCCAATGAGCACCAATCGTGTGGAAGGCGCCGTCGACAAGGGCGTGGGCGCCGTCAAGGAAGCCGTCGGCAAGGCCACGGACAACGAACGCCTCGAAGCCGAGGGCAAGGCCCAGAAGGTCAAGGGCGACGTCCAGAACAAGGTCGGCCAGGCCCAGGACAAGATCGGCGACGCGATCAAGCACTAGGCTTGGCGCAAGCCTCATGAACAAAGGCCCCGGAGCGATCCGGGGCCTTCGTCTTTCCAGGATCCTCCCCTCTGGGGGAGGTGGCCCAAAGGGCCGGAGGGGGGACGTTTTCAGCTTTCGAAAAGCTGACCGTCGATTCGCTTCCTCTAACCCCCGTAGATGATCGAGATCGTCTCGGCCACGCAGGCCGGGCGCTCCTCGCCCTCGATCTCGATGGTGCACTCGTTCTTCATCTGCAGGCCGCCGGCCTTGGGCTCCACGCTGACCAGTTTCTGGCGCATCCGCACCCGCTTGCCCACGCGGACCATGTTGGTGAACCGCACCTTGTCGCAGCCGTAGTTGATGCCGCGCGTCACGCCGGTGACGTGAAGGATGCCCGCGCCCAGCATCGGGATCAGCGACAGCGTCAGGTAGCCGTGGGCGATCGGTCCGCCGATCTCGCGCGTCGCCCGCTCGACGTCGATATGGATCCACTGGTGGTCGCCGGTGGCCTCGGCGAACTGGTTGACCCGCTCCTGGCTGATCTCGACCCAGTCGGACACCCCGACCTCCTGCCCGACCAGGCTGGCGATGTCGGCGAAGGCGATCTCTTTCATGCGGCGTTCTCCCAAACGTTTGTTTGGAAGAGATCACGGGCGACCGCCCGGGGCAACTCCCGGCGGCTATGCGAACGTCGAAACCACCAGCCAGATGTTCGCCGCCGAGATCACCAGGAACAGCCCCCAGGCCACGATCCGCACGAGCCAGCCGTTGGCGAACGGCCCCATCAGGGCCTTGTCGTCGGTGAACCGCAGCAGCGGCCAGATGGCGAAGGGCAGCTGGGCGCTCAGCACCACCTGGGTCAGCACCAGCAGGCGTCCCACCGCGTGGTCGCCGAGCGTCAGCACGCCGGCCAGCGCCGGGATGATGGCCAGGCCCCGAGTGATCAGCCGCCGCTGCCAGCAGGGGATGCTGAGGTTCAGGAACCCCTCCAGGATCACCTGGCCGGCGATGGTGCCGGTGAAGGTGGCGCTCTGGCCCGAGGCGAACAGGGCGATCCCGAACAGGACGCCCGCCACGGCCGCGCCGGTGACCGGCGCCAGCAGCTCGTGCGCCTCCTCGATGCCGGCCACCTCGCGCAGGCCGTTGCCGTGGAACGCCGAGGCCGCCAGGATCAGGATCGCGGCGTTGACGAACAGCGCCAGCACCAGGGCGACCACGGTGTCGATGCTCGCCAACTTGATCGCCGCCCGCTTGCCCGCGACGTCTTCGGGCGTCAGCCGTGTCTGCACGATCGACGAGTGCAGGTAGAGGTTATGCGGCATGATCGTCGCGCCCAGTATGCCGATGGCCAGATAAAGCGCGTCGCCCTGTTGCAGCGCCGCCAGCGACGGGACAAGGCCCCGCGCCACGGCTCCCGCATTGGGCGGCACGATGATCAGTTGCACCAGGAAACAGATCCCGACCGTCGAGATCAGGCCCAGGATGATCGCCTCCAGCTGGCGGAATCCCTTGCCCTTCAGGCCCAGCACGATGACCGTGTCGAGCCCGGTCAGCAGCACCCCGGCCCACAGCGGCACGCCCAGCAGAAGCTTGAAGGCCAGGGCCGAACCCAGCACCTCGGCGATGTCACAGGCGATGATGGCCAGCTCCGCCAGCACCCACTGGATCTTGACCGTCCACGGCCCGAACCGCTCGCGCGACATCTGGGCCAAGTCTCTGCCGGTGACCAGGCCCAGGCGCATCGACAGGATCTGCAACAGGATTGCCGCCAGGCTCGACAGCACCACGACGAACAGCAGGCTGGTCCCGTAGCGTGACCCGGCCTCGATGTCGGTCGCCCAGTTGCCGGGGTCCATGTAGCCGACGCTGACCAGCAGGCCCGGCCCTGCCGTGCGCAGCATCCGCTTCCAGGTCGGCAGCCCGTCCGGCACGGGCACGGCGCCGCGCACCTCCGCCGGACAGAACGGAGCGGTGGCTGTCTTGGGCAGCGAAATTTGGGGCAGGCGGTCAAGCAGAACGGAAAGCATGCCCCGACCGTGTGGCGGGAATCCCGCGCCGTATAGAAGCAACGTGCGCTGCTTCAGCCCTCCAGCACCGCCCTTGCATCCCCGGGCAGCAGGCTGACCGCTTCGTCCAGCAGCTTGCGCCACGCCTCGCCGCGTCCGCGGGCCTCGGCATAGGCGTCCCGCAGGGCGAAGGGGTCGTCCTCGGCGAGGGCGCTGATCAGCTGCGCCGCTTGCTGGCGATCCTTCAGCCCCTTCTCGGGATTGACCTTGCGGTCGCGGCTCACGATCAGCTTGTGAACCGCGTAGCGCGGCGGCGAAGGCGCATTGACCAGCACGCCGCCGCCATGGAGCACGGCGGTCTCGACCGGATCGCGCAGCAGGAAGTCCATGAACGGCAGGGGCACGGCGTCGCTGCCCAAGGTCGGCAGGTAGGACGGCTCGTCCCGGGGCGCGCCCCGGTTGGTCGTCAGGACGTCCAGCCGATAGCGCTCGCCCAAGGCGTAGCTCGTCGTGCGGCTGGCGTTGAAGGCGTAGCTCACCGGCGCGAAGCGGGGATCGAGTTCTCGCAGGATCTCCAGAAGCGGACGATCGAGCGTGTCGTCCAGGTTCGACGCGATGCCGAAGTCCTGGGCGATGTCGAGATCCATGGTGGCCAGGCTGGTGACGGGCAGTCGAACGCCCAGATGCGCGGCGTAGGTCTGAAAAGCCACAGTGCCGACTAGCAACGCCCGGAGACGGAAGGCGCCCGCGATCGCCAGCGCCTGGATGATCTCGGCGCTGGTTCGATCCGGGCGGGGAGCGCCCGAAGCGAGGATCGCCGCGACGAGGCGTCGGCGATCTTCATGGTCGGCGCGATGTTCCCCATGCCGTGCGATACGCTCACGCAGATCGTCGCTGTCGGGGCCGACATAGACTTGTCGACGACTTTGCGCACCGCCGGTCGGCATCTGGACGTACCAGTAGATCCGTCCTTTCACCGTCTTGGACGTGAAGGAGGAGCCCGGAGGATATTCGCCCACACGTCCCAGGCGCAGGCGCTCCATCAGCTCGGCGTAGCTGGTGTGGGCGGAAAGGGGCAGGCGCTCGACCATGAAGACAGGTTATACGCAATTTGAGAATCTGCGTATAACTTTCCGGCCGATCAAACGATCCGCCCCTCCGTCTTGCCCCAGTACGCATCCCGCACCAGCCGCTTGTAGAGCTTGCCCGTCGGGTGCCTGGGCAGTTCGCGCACGAAGTCCACCTGCCGCGGAGCCTTCACGTGGCTGAGGTTGTCGCGGGTGAAGGCCAGCAGTTCGGCGGCCAGGGCGGGCGTGGCGTCGTCCCAGTCCAGCGGCTGGATCACCGCCACCACCTTCTCGCCCATCTCCTCGTCGGGGGCGCCGACCACGGCCGCGTCGGCCACGCGGGGGTGGGTGATCAGCAGGTTCTCGATCTCCTGCGGATAGATGTTCACCCCGCCCGAGATGATCATGAAGCTCTTGCGGTCGGTCAGGTAGAGATAGCCGTCCTCGTCGGCCCAGCCCACGTCGCCCAGCGTCGTCCAGCCGTGCTTGTTGTAGCTTTCGGCCGTCTTTTCCGGGGCGTTGTGATAGGTCACCGCGGGGCCGTTGGCGAAATAGACCACGCCCTCGGTGCGGGCGGGCAGGGGATCACCGGCCTCGTCGCAGATCCGCAGTTCGCCCAGCGCCGCCTGGCCCACCGAGCCGCGCCGCTCAAGCCAGCTGGAGCTGTCGATCCAGCAGAAGCCGTTGCCCTCGGTGCCGGCGTAGTACTCGTAGATCACCGGCCCCCACCAGGCGATCATCTGTTCCTTCACCGGCACGGGGCAGGGGGCGGCGGCGTGGATCGCCGAGCGCATAGTCGAGACGTCGTACCTGGCCCGCGTCGCTTCCGGCAGTTTCAGCATCCGCACGAAGTGGGTCGGCACGAACTGGCCGCAGGTGGCCTTGTGCGCTTCGATCAGGGCCAGCGCCGTCTCGGGATCGAACTTCTCCATCACCACCACCGTGCCGCCCAGCTTGTGCACGCTCATGCACCAGCGCAGCGGGGCGGCGTGATAGAGCGGCGCCGGCGAGAGATAGACGCTGTCGCCATCCAGCTTGAACAGGTGCTGGGCCATCATCTGCAGGGCGTGGGGCGCGTCGATCGGCGCGCCGTTCAGCGCCGGCTTCACGCCCTTGGGCCGGCCGGTGGTGCCTGACGAATAGAGCATGTCCGAGCCCGAGGTCTCGTCGGCGATGGGGCTGGCCGGCATGGCCCCGCGGGCGGCGTCGAAGTCGCCGTAGGGGCCGGCCGCCCCGTCCACCCGCAACAGCGCCACGCCGGGTATCAGCGGCGCCAGCGCCAGGGCCACGCCGCCCATCGCCGGACCGGCGATCAGCGCCTTGGCCCCGCAGTCCCTGACGATGTACTCGACCTCGGGCGCGGTCAGCTTGGTCGAGATGCAGGTGTAATAGAGCCCCGCCCGCTGGGCCGCCCAGGCGATCTCCAGATAGCGCGGATGGTTGTCGAGCAGGATGGCCACCACGTCGCCGACGCCCAGGCCCATCGACCGGAACAGCTGCGCCCCCTGGTTGGAGCGGTCGTCCAACTCCTTGTAGGTGACGGTCTCGCCCGAGCCGGCCATCACGAAGGCGGGCTTGTCGGGCTGGGTGCGGGCGTGGACGCTCGGATGCATGCGACCTCCTGGGCCGTCCGCATGGGCGGAGCCGGCCGTTTCTCTCCCTGCCGCCGCCTGCGTGTGTTCCGCATGATCGGCGTTCAGTCAGGAGCATGACCCAAGGCCGGACGCTCGCGCAAGTTGCCGTAGGGGCGCCGTTGGCGGATGCGCAATCCTGGGTAATCGTACGGTCCACAACGACGTTCGATGGGAGACGAGCGCATGGAGCTGATCAGCAAGACGGTGGTCGACGGCCGACCGGGTCCCGGCGCGCCCAAGGTCTATCCCACCCTGGACGGCGTGGATCTCGCCGACATCTTCCGCTTCACGGAAGGCCAGCCGTTCGCCGACTTCGCGCGCATGCGCGAGGCCGCTCCGGTGATGTGGCACGGCGAGCCGTTCGGCGGCCCGGGCTTCTGGGCCGTCACCCGCTATGACGACGTCATGCGCGTCAACGGCGATCCGGAGACCTTCTCCTCGCAGAAGGGCGGGATCCTGATGTCGATGGGCCCGCCCGACAAGCGCCACGCCCTGCTGTTCCGGGCGACCATGGACACCATGATCAATCTCGACGCGCCGCATCACCTGCAGCTGCGCCGCGAGCATATGCCCTACTTCACCGCCGCCTATCTGCGCGGCCTGACGGACAAGGTGAGGGGAGAGGTCACGCGCCTGCTCGACGAGATGGAGCCGCTGCTGGCCGGCGGCGCCGAGATCGACATGGTCGAGCACTTCTCGTCGATCCTGCCGCTGTTCACCCTGTGCGAAATCCTCGGCGTGCCGCCGGAGGACCGGGCCAAGTTCCTGCGCTGGATGCACTATCTGGAGCGGGCCCAGGATCTGGCCGTGCAGCAGGCCCAGGCGCCGATCACGCCCACCCTGGAGCTCATGCAGTTCGTCGCCGACTTCAACGACAACATCGAGGAGATGTTCGACTACGGCCGCACCATGCTGCTCAAGCGGCGGGAGGATCCGCAAGCCGACCTGATGACGGCGATCGCGCGAGCCCAGGTCGACGGCGACCTGCTGGCCGACGAATATCTCGACGGCTCGTGGCTGCTGATCGTCTTCGCGGGCAACGACACGACGCGAAACACCCTGTCGGGCGCCATGCGCCTGCTGACCGAGTTCCCCGAGCAGAAGCAGCGGCTGATCGACGATCCGTCCCTGCTGCCCGGCGCCGTGGACGAGTTCATCCGCATGGTCAGCCCGGTGATCTACATGCGCCGCACCGCCACCCGCGACGTCGAGGTGGCCGGCCAGCAGATCGCCGAGGGCGAGAAGGTGGTCATGTATTACGGCGCGGCCAATCGCGATCCCGCCATGTTCGAAAACCCCGACCGCCTGGACGTCACCCGTCCCAACGCCGGCAAGCACGTCGCCTTCGGCTACGGCCCGCACACGTGCCTGGGCAAACGCGTCGCCCAGATCCAGCTGGAGGAGGCCTATCGCCAGATCTTGGCCCGCTTCCCCGACCTGGAATGGACCGGGAGCACCGAGATCGCGGCCAACAACTTCGTCCACGCCATCAGCAAGCTTGGGGTGAGGCGGGCGGTTTAGGCTATCTCCCTTCCCCCTTGATGGGGGAAGGGTTGGGGATGGGGGTGCCCCGCTGAGTTGGCGGCCTTGCGCGGCTTCGACCGTCGCATCCACCCCCACCCCTGCCCCTCCCCCATCAAGGGGGAGGGGTTGTGCATGGGTATGTACCGATCATACGATCGTTTGAAAATCTACCGCCCCAGGGAGCCCGCCACATGTCGCAGCCGACCTTCGAGACCCTGCTCTACGCCGTCGAGGACGGCGTCGCGACGATCACCCTGAACCGGCCCGACAAGCTCAACGCCTTCACCGCCCGGATGATGAAGGAGCTGATCGAGGTGTTCGACGTCACCGACGCCGACGATGCGGTCAAGGCGGTGATCGTCACCGGTGCGGGGCGGGCGTTCTGCGCGGGGGCGGATCTTTCGAGCGGCGGGGCCACCTTCGACCGCACCTCGCCCCAGGCCCTGGAGCGCGAGGAGGGCAAGGTCGGCGACGTCTATCGTGACGGCGGCGGCCGGGTGACCCTGCGGATCTATGACAGTCTCAAGCCGGTGATCGCCGCCGTGAACGGCCCGGCGGTCGGCGTCGGCGCCACCATGCAGCTGGCCATGGACATCCGCCTGGCCGCCGAAGACGCCAAGTTCGGCTTCGTCTTCGCCCGCCGGGGCATCACGCCCGAGGCCTGCTCGTCCTGGTTCCTGCCGCGCCTTGTCGGCATGCAGACGGCGCTGGAGTGGTGCTACACCGGCCGGGTATTCCCGGCGACCGAGGCCAAGGAGCGCGGCTTCGTCCGTTCGCTGCACGCGGCCGAAGACCTGCTGCCGGCCGCCCGCGTCCTGGCGCGCGAGATCGCCGACAACACCGCCCCCGTCTCGGTCGCCCTGACCCGCCAGCTCTTGTGGCGCATGGCCGGCGCCGATCATCCGATGGAGGCCCACAAGGCCGACAGCCGCGCCATCCAGTCGCGCGGCGCCTCGGGCGACGCCAAGGAGGGCGTAACCTCGTTCCTTGAAAAGCGCGCTCCGGCCTATCCCAACCGCGTCTCGACCGACCTGCCCGACATCTGGCCGGAGTGGACGCCGCGACAATTTCGCTGACCCCCTGGCGAAGCCAGGCTTTGGGCCGCAAATTCCCCTGGCGGGAGAATCCCTGGCGCTAATTCGAACTTAAGGGCGTTACCGTCTAGGTTCGAAACTCGGCGACCGGGGCTTCGCCGCCAGGAAGATCATGACCGACCCGATTTCGCCCTTCGCCAAGCCGATCGCCGTTCCGCCCAAGTCGCGCGCCGCCCTCCTGAAGCGTCTCGCCGACGTGGTCTGTCTGCCGGCCAGCCGCATCAACGCCTTCGAGCGGGCGATGTGCGCCGACCTGCTGGTCGAGATGCTGCGCGAGGCGGTGGTCGAGGAGCGCGAGAAGGTCGCCCGGCGCCTGGCTAACCTGTCCGACATGCCCGGCTCGCTCGTGCGCCTGCTGCTGCGCGACGAGGTCGTCGTGGCCCGGGCGCTGCTTGAGAACTCTCCCAACCTTTCCGACGCAGACCTGATCGACTGTCTTTATCAGGCCACCCAGGAGCATCGCCGCCTGATCGCCATCCGCCGCGGCGTGGGCGAGGTGGTGGCCGACGCCCTGGTCGACATGGGCGAGATCCCGGTGGTCGAGGCCCTGCTGCGCAACGAGCTGGCCCGCTTTAGCCACCAGGGCGTCGAGAATGTCGTGGCGCTGACGCGTGACAATCCCGGCCTGATCGCTCTGCTGCTCAAGCGCGCCGAACTGCGCCCCAGCCACGCCTACGTCATGTTCTGGTGGGCCGACGCCGAGGCCCGCCGCACGATCCTCCAGCGCTTCGCCGTCTCGCGCGAGATCCTGCAGGAGGCCGTCGGCGACGTGTTCGCGGTGGCCTCGGAGGAGGGCTGGCAGGACCCGCTGTCGCGCAAGGCCCTGCAGTTCATCGAGCGCCGGCAGCGTAACCGCGCCGCCATCGCCAAGAGTCCGTTCGACAGCCTCGAGGACGCCGTCGCCGCCGCCCAGAACGGCCTGACCCGCGAAACGGCCGAGGAGATCTCTTACCTGGCCGGCCTCAAGCCGATGACCGGGGCCAAGATCTTCACCGACGCCGGCGGCGAGCCGATCGCCATCCTCTGCAAGGCCACCGGTCTGCCGCGCGCGGCGGTGCGGGCGCTGTGGCGCGGCCTGCGCCGCCCCGAAACCGACGCCGAGGGCGTGCCTTCGCCGGGTCTGGAGCGGGTGCTGGGCGTCTTCGACGCCATCGCCGTCGACCGGGCCCAGACCGTGCTGCGCTACTGGAACTGGTCGCTGTCGTCGGCCCTGACGCCGGCCCTGCTGAAGGCCATCCGCGACGGCGACACTGACGCCATCGACGAATACTCGGTGCCCCAGCGGGCGGCGATGCTGGCCCTGTCGCGGGATTTCGGCCGCTAGGGTCTCGCTGCCTGGGCGTTCGGCTTGCTTTGCAACCTCGCGGTCAAGTTCGCCGAACGCGTTCAGTTAAAATCCATAAAATCTGAATTTCTATCTCGCGACCTTAAGTTGCCGATGCGAATGATCGCATTGATGGACAGTCAATATTCCGCTGCGGCATCTATTGCCCGGTTTTACTGACACGTTTATCCATGATGCAACTTCGCGCGCCTGGGATGGTCGCGCGTCGAGTAAAGATAAAGGGAACGGGAGAAGGCGTCATGGAAGAAGAGATCCCCTTCGTCGAATTGACCGCAGGCATCGTCGCGGCCTTCGTCGGCGGCAACGCCGTACCGGCGTCCGAGATGCCGGCCCTGATCCGCAGCGTGCATGATGCGCTGAGGGCGGTCGGTTCGCCCGAGGCCGCCGCGCCCGAGCCCAAGGAGCCGGCGGTGCCGGTCCGCCGCTCGGTGACGCCCGATTACATCATCTGCCTGGAGGACGGCCGGCGCTTCAAATCGCTGAAGCGTCACCTGCGCACCCAGTACGATATGAGTCCCGAAGACTACCGTGAGAAGTGGGGCCTGCCTTCGGACTACCCCATGGTTGCGCCGAACTACGCCAAGGCCCGTTCGGAGCTTGCCCGCCAGATGGGCCTCGGCCAGACCGGCCGGGGCGCAGGCAAGGGCCGCAAGGGCTGAGTCTGAGCGTTCATTTACCTTAATTCAATCAATCGCTTGTGGTTAAGCTAAGCGAAAAAATCGACGCCCGGGCGCTGTTTCAGCGCCCGGGCGTTGTGCTTCCAGATTGACTCTCAAGCGGAATCTTTGTTGGCGGCGGCGATTTTTCGCTTCCGCCGATTCGGTGCTTAAGACATAGTGAACGAGCGGTGAATCACCGTGATTCCAAAGGCTTGTTAAGGACTCTGAAGATGTCCGCGCAACTGAGCGCATCCGCGACCGCGGCCCGCGCTCATCAGGAAATGTTCGCATACTGGGCGTCCCTGCGCCGCGGGGCGAACCTGCCTGCGCGTGGTGATCTCCACCCTTCGGGCATCAAGCGTCTGCTGCCGACCGTCAGCCTGATCGACGTCGTGCGCGAGCCGCGCGATTACCGCCTGCGTCTGGCCGGCACCGGCCTCTATGGCGTCTATGGCCGCGAGATCACCGGCAAGGCGTTGAGCGAGGTCTACAACACCGCCGCCGGCGACTACTGGCGCAAGGAGCTCGACAAGGTCGTCGACGAGCGCCGTCCGGGCGTGGGCGTGCACAGCCTGGCCTGGCGCGGCGCGCCGCACGTCTCGATCCTGTGGCTGCGCCTGCCGCTGGCGACCAACGGCAAGGACGTCGACATGATCCTCGGCTACGACGCGATCGTCGGCGCCCAGGCCGAGGGCGGCATCAGCGGCATCCGCGCGGCCTGACGGGGGGGGTCTTGAGCGCCCTGATCTTCGAAATCGTCTGGTGCGCCGCCTTCGGAGTCGTAGGCGTGCTTCTGCTGGCCCGACCGCGCCAGCTCTACACCTGGGTGCGCCATCTGCTTTACAGCGACGCCGCCCTGAGCGACCGAGACGCCAGGCTGATCGGGCCTTTCAGGGTGCTCGGCTTCCTCTTCGCCGTGGTCGGCCTGCCGATGGCGGTCGTGAAGCTGTCGGCGCTACTGGCCTGACGAAGGCCGGCGACGCCGCCGCTTGCCGCGGGCGTTGAGCACCGCCCACCCCAGCGACAGCGTCAGGCCGACGATCACCGTCAGCGCCAGCATGTAGGGCGTGGAGACGTCCGCGCCAAAGGCGCAGATCGGGATCAGGCCGCCGCTCTTCATCGCCTCGGCCGCCGGCCCCATTGCGTCTTCCATCGCGCGCCTCCGGGGAAACAGTGATCCCCCGGGGCACCGACGGTCAACCTTCCAGGAAAACCTCGACTTCGCGCTTGCTGGGCATCGACGGGGCCGCGCCCGGCTTCTGCACCGACAGGGCGGCGGCCGCGTTCGCCTGTTCGACGGCTTCGCGCAGGTCGAGATTGGCGGCCAGGCCGGCAGCCAGGGCGCCGCAGAAGCAGTCGCCCGCGCCTACGGTGTCCACCGCCTTGACCTTGCGGCCCTCGACCAGGAAGGCCTCGTCGCGACGCACGGCGGCCACGCCCGTCTTGCCCAGGGTGACGATGATCGTCTGGTCGGGGCGGCTCATCAGCTTGCGGGCGGCCTTGGAGACCTCCTCCAGCTTGGCCGGCTCGTGGTCGAGGCGGGCATAGGTGGCCAGCTCGGTCTGGTTCAGGATCAGGATGTCGGTCAGCGGGAACAGGGCCGCGCCCTGCGGCAGGGCGGGGGCGGCGTTCAGCACGCGCAGGCCGCCCTTGGCCGCGCCGGCCTTGAACAGGGCTTCGATAGCCGGGGCCGGGGTCTCCAGCTGGGCCAGCAGAACGCGCTGGCCCTCCAAGGGCGTGGCCGCCACCTGCTGGGGCGTGATCATCATGTTGGCGCCGCCGGTGACGACGATCATGTTCTCGCCGCCGTTCGACACCCAGACGTGGGCCTGGCCCGTGGGGGCGCCCGACAGTTCGGCGACGTCGGCCACCTGCACGCCGTAGCTGGCCAGCTTGCCCTTCAGGCTGAGGCCGCTGTCGTCCTTGCCGACCGCGCCCATCAGGCGGGTGGGCGCGCCCATGCGGGCGGCGGCGACGGCCTGGTTGGCGCCCTTGCCGCCGAGGAACAGCTCCAGCGACAGGCCGGCCACCGTCTCGCCCGGCCGCGGCAGGTCGTCGACCCGCGCCACGGCGTCCAGATTGATCGAGCCCAGTACGAAAACGCCCATCGGTCTTGGTCTTCTGTTCTAGTTATTCAGTGGTGTCTGATCTTAGCCGCCGCCCGCGCCGCGCTGGAAGCTTTCCACCAGGCTGCCGCAGACGAGTCGCCAGCCATCCACTAGCACGAAGAAGATCAGCTTGAACGGCAGGCTCACCGTCGCCGGCGGCAGCATCATCATGCCCATGCTCATCAGCACGCTGGCCACGACCAGGTCGATGACCAGGAACGGGATGAACAGCAGGAAGCCGATCTCGAAGGCGCGCTTCAGTTCCGAGATCATGAAGGCCGGGGTCACCACCTTCAGCGGGGTCTCCTGGGCGGTCTTCGGCTTTTCGATCCGCGACAGGCGGATGAACAGGGCCAGGTCGTCCTCGTCCACCTGGCGCAGCATGAAGGTCTTCACCGGCTGGCCCGCGGCCTCGAAGGCCTGCGGCAACTCCATCTGCTTGTCGAGCAGGGGTTTGACGCCCGCGTCGTAGGACTGCTCGAAGGTCGGACCCATGACGATGGCGGTCAGGAACAAAGCCAGGCTGATGATCACCGGGTTTGGCGGGCTCTGCTGCACGCCGATCGCGGTGCGCAAAAGGCCCAGCACCACGACGATGCGCACGAACGAGGTCGTCATGATCACGATCGACGGCGCCAGCGACAGCACCGTCAGCAGGCCGACCAGCTGGACGACCCGCTCGGTCAGGCCCGCGCCCGTGCCGAGGTCGACATTGACCGCCGACTGGGCCATGGCCAGGGACGGGCCGAGCGTCGTCGCCAGGCCCGCCAGCACGGCGATGAGCGCGGCGCGGCGCAGTTCCTGCGGCGTGGCGCCGGTGAGGCTGTTGAGCAGGCGCATCAGACCACGGGCTCCGGCTGGGTCTCGGCGATGGGGGCGGGGGAAGGGGCGGAAGACGGCGAGGGGGCACCGGCGGGCGTCCAGTCCAGCAGGCGGCCGTCGCCCAGCAGCACCAGGCGCTCCTCGCCGTCCAGCCGGCACAGCACCAGGCGGCGGGCGGGGTCCAGCACCAGGGTCTCGACCACCTGCAGCCGCCGCTCGCGGCGCTGCGAGACGAGGCGATTGAGGGCCTCTGGTCCGAACTTGCGCAGCAAGACAGCGGCCAGGCCGATCAGGCCCAGGGTCACGGCCAGCGCCGCCACGGCGCGGATCAGAAGAAAGACGTCCATGCGCGGACTGGATTCCACAGGAAAGAGCCGCGGCGAGGCGCCGCATCCCTGGTGTGCCTCACTGTCCTTAATGCGTGATTAACCCTGTTTCTTCACCATGCTCGCATGGGTCCCGACGACATCCCTCTGTTCTCGATGCTGAAGAACCGGCTCGGTTATCTGACCGAGCGGCAGAAGGTGGTCGCCCAGAACGTCGCCAACGGCGACACCCCTGGTTACCAGCCGCGGGACCTCAAGCCTTTCACCTTCCAGGCCTCGCTCGACGCCCAGACGACCGCCGCGCCCTATCGCGGCAACGGTGCGGCCCCGGCGGGCCGTCCAGTCCAGATGCTGGCCACCAGCGCCGGTCACCTGGCGCCGTCCAAGCCGGTGAGCCAGTTCCGCTCGCCCCAGGGCCCCGACAGCGAGACCACTCTCGACGGCAACTCGGTGACGCTCGAGGACCAGATGCTCAAGATGACCGACGCGCGCATGAATTACGACGCGGCGGTCTCCTTCTACCAACGCTCCATGTCGATGCTGCGCACCGCCGCGCGTCGCCCCAACGGCTAGAGGACGTCTAGATGGCTGAGATCCGATCCCAGTCGGCGGCGGCGATGGCCGTGGCGGCCAGCGCGCTCAAGGCCCAGCAGGGCCGCATGCGCATCATCGCCGAGAACATCGCCAACGCCAATTCGACGGCCCGCACGGCCGGCGGCGACCCCTATCGCCGCCAGGTGCCGGTGTTCCGTCCGGCCAGGATCGAGGGCGCGGAAGGCGTGCAGATGGCTCGCGTCGAAGGCGACCAGAAGGACTTCAAGACCGAGTACGACCCCGGCAACCCGGCGGCCGACGCCAAGGGCTACGTCAAGCTGCCCAACGTCGACACGCTGGTCGAGGCGCTCGACATGAAGGAGGCGCAGCGCGCCTACGAGGCCAACCTCAACGTGATCGAGACCGCGCGCAGCATGCAGTCGCGCACGCTCGACATCCTGAAGAAGTAAGGGCCCTAGGCGATGATCACCGCTCTGGCCGCCTCGAAAGCCTACGCCGCCACCGGCGCGACCCCGCTGTCGCTCGGCAAGAGCGTGGGCGAGCCCAAGAAAATGGACTTCGGCGACATGCTGAAGTCGGCGATGACCGACACGGTCCAGGCCTCGCGCCAGGCCGAGCACAAGATCGCCCAGCAGGCGGCCGGCAAGGCCGAACTGATCGACGTCGTCACCGCCATCTCGTCGGCCGAAGCCAGCCTTGAGACCGTGATCTCGATCCGCGACCAGGTGATTTCGGCCTATCAAGAGATCATGCGGATGTCGATCTGACGGCCTGGCCGTCGCCGTTCGTCTCTGGTTTCAACCGCCTTCTCTCCGTGCATCCCCGCGAAGGCGGGGATCCAAGCCGAGGTCGCCGTCGGTCTAAGGCCGTGGTTCTCCCTGAAAGTTAGCTTGGATCCCCGCCTTCGCGGGGAAGGACGGCGTGAGTGGGGCTTACGGCGATCGAACCGATCTTCGTCACTGGGCGTTGAGAGCTCGAACAAGGAGCTCCACCGCATGAACCTCACGCGTCCCTTCTCCCTCGTCGCCATCGCCGCCGCCGCGCTCGCCCTGACCGCCTGCGGCGACAAGGATTCCGGCCACGCCCAGAAGACTGAAGGTGAGATCAAGTCCGCCGTCGGTTCGGCCATCGGCGACAAGGACCTGAAGAAGGAAGGCAAGAAGGACGAGGTGGTCGGCGGCGTGAAGTCAGCCGGCGAAGACCTCAAGGCGGCGGCCAAGGACGCCAAGGACTAAAAATCCCTCTCTCAAAGAGAGAGGGAGGGGCCCGCGCCGCAGGCGCGGGAGGGTGAGAGGTTACAATCTCTCAGAATGAAGCTCAGCCGAAAGCGCTATAACAATCGTCATCCCGGAAAGCCCGCAGGGCTTATCCGGGACCCAGGGGGACTGGGCGCGATGGCGGGGTTTGCTGTCGTCAAGGCCTCGTCGGCGGCCCCTGGGTCCCGGCTCTTCGCGCTACGCGCTGCGGCCGGGATGACGGCTTGAGGGGACGAGCGGGGATTTAGCGGTAAGCGCCGAAACCTCTCACCCTCCCACCGCTTCGCGGCGGGCCCCTCCCTCTCTCAAAGAGAGAGGGTCTGTCCGAGAAGCGGAACCAACCCCGCCACGTCCACGCCCCGAAGCGCGGCCACGACCCCGGCCCAGACGGCCAGGTTCAGCAGCACCATCAAGGCCACGGCCACGCGCAGGCGGCGCTGCACCAATTTGCGGCGCTTGCGGGCCTTGAAGCTCCCTGTCGAGGGGGCGGCGGTCAGGGTTGCGGCCATCGTCATGCTCCACGCCAGCCAAAACTACCCCCGTTAATCACTATTAACGCGTCTGATTTGGCTTGGTGCAAGCGGGACGGCTTGTCGCAGCGCCGCGTAGCGGGAAAGGTGAGCGCGCATGATCCCCGCCATCGCCCTCGAACAGGTCGGCAAGACGCATGACGGCGCCGCCGTCCTGGCGGACGTCGACCTGTCGATCCCGGCTGGCCAGTTCGTCGCCCTGGTCGGCGGATCGGGCGCGGGCAAGACCACGCTGCTCAAGACCATCAACGCCCTTTCGCCACCGACCACGGGCGTCGTCAGGATCGATGGAGCGGCCGTCAACGCGCTCGACGGACCGGTCCTGCGCCGTCGTATCGGCTACGTCTTCCAGGAGATCGGCCTGTTCCCGCACATGAGCGTGGCCGAGAACATCGGCGTGGTCCCGGGCCTGCTCGGCTGGGGGAAGGACGAGATCGCCGCCCGCGTCGATGAACTGCTCGATCTCGTCGACCTGCCGCGCCCCGTGGCGCAACGCAGGCCCGCCGCGCTGTCGGGTGGCCAGCGCCAGCGGGTGGGCGTGGCCCGGGCCCTGGCCGCTCGCCCCGCGATCCTGCTGATGGACGAGCCGTTCGGCGCGCTGGACCCGATCACCCGCCAGGCCCTGGGCGACGACGTCCGCCGCCTGCACCAGGCGCTGTCGCTGACCACGGTGATGGTCACCCACGACGTGGCCGAGGCCCTGCTGCTGGCCGACCGCATCGTGGTGCTCGATCAGGGGCGCATCATCGCCGACGCCGCCCCGCGCGCGCTGATGGCCGGTCACGACGACCCGCGGGTCGAGGCCCTGATGGCGGCCCCACGCCGACAGGCCGAGCGGGTGAGGGCGCTGCTGGATGGCTGAGCTGCTCGCCCTGCTGCCGCAGCGCCTGGCGTGGCACGCGGCCCTGTCGGCGGCCGCCCTGGCGCTGGGTCTGGCCGTCGCCCTGCCGCTGGGCTTCGCCGCCGCGCGCCGGCCGGGCCTGCGCTGGATAGCCCTGGCGGTCACGGGCCTGGTCCAGACCATCCCCAGCCTAGCCCTGCTGGCCCTGTTCTATCCGCTGCTGCTGCTGCTCTCGAACCTGGCGAAGGCGAGCCTCGGCTTCGGCTTTCCGGCGTTGGGTTTCCTGCCGGCCCTGCTGGCGCTGTCGCTCTACGCCATGCTGCCGATCCTGCGGAACACCGCCGCGGGCCTGGCCGGCGTCGACCCGGCCGTGACCGAGGCGGCGAGGGGCGTGGGCATGACCCCGCGCCAGAGCCTCGTGAAGGTCGAACTGCCGCTCGCCGCGCCGGTTATCCTGGCGGGCGTGCGCACCGCCGCCGTCTGGACCATCGGCGGGGCGACCCTGGCCACGCCCGTCGGCCAGACCTCGCTGGGCGACTACATCTTCTCAGGCCTTCAGACCGAGGCCTGGGACATGGTGCTGGTCGGCTGCGCCGCCTCCGCGGGCCTGGCCCTCGTCGTCGACCAGCTTCTGGGCCTGGTCGGGCGCGGATTGGAGCAACGCAGGCCCATCCTCTGGGGCGGGGCGCTGGCTATGCTGGGCCTTGGCCTCGCCGCCGCTCTGGCCCCGCTGGCGGTCCCGGCCCTGACGCCGCGCCCCCAGGCCTATGTGATCGGGGCCAAGAACTTCTCCGAGCAGTACGTGCTGGCCGAACTGATGGCGCAGCGGCTGGAAGGGCAGGGGGCGCGGGTCGAGCGGCGCATCAATCTTGGCTCGGCCGTCGCCTACCGCGCCCTCGCGGCGGGCGAGATCGACGCCTATGTCGACTACACCGGCACCCTGTGGGCCAACGTCCTGCATCGCACCGACAATCCCGGGCGCGAGGCGGTGCTGGACACGCTGCGAGCCGAGCTTTCCCGCCGCGACGGCGTTGTCCTGGCCGCTCCCCTGGGCTTCGAGAACGCCTACGCCTTCGCCATGAAGCGCGAGCGGGCCGAGAAGCTGGGCGTGAAAAGCCTGGCCGACCTTTCCGCCAAGGCCCCGGACCTCGTCATGGGCGGCGACCTGGAGTTCTTCTCTCGGCCCGAATGGGCGGCGGTGGAAAAGGCCTATGGCCTGCGCTTCAAGGCCCGCCGCCAGTTCCAGCCCACCTTCATGTACCGCGCCCTGGCCTCGGCCGAGGCCGATGTCATTTCGGCCTTCTCCAGCGACGGCCGCATCGCCGCCGACGACCTGGTGGTGCTGGCCGATCCGAAAGGCGCGCTGCCGCCCTACGACGCGGTGCTGTTGCTCTCGCCGGGGCGGGCCGATGATCCGGGCCTGAAGGCGCTGGCGTCGTCGCTGTCGGGCAAGCTGACGGTCGAGGCCATGCGCCGGGCCAACTACGCCGTCGATCGCGACGCGGGCAAGCAGTCGCCCGCCGCCGCCGCGCGCGAACTGGGCGGCGCGGCTCGGTGAACTTCGTCCGCTGAAGCTTTGTTTGCGACCGCCCGGCCATTGAGGCAGGTTGCGCGCCATGAGCAAGCTTACCTCCCCGTTTGGCCCCAAGACGGCGCTGTCGGCGCTGGCCGGCGTCGCCCTTTTCGCCTCCGCGCCCGCCCAGGCGGCCGACCAGGTGAAGCCCAACCCCAAGCTGGTCGTCGTGATCTCGATCGACCAGTTCAGCGCTAACCTGTTCGAACAGTGGCGCGGCCAGTGGAAGGGCGGCCTGGGCAAGCTCGGCCGCGAGGGCGTGACCTATCCCAACGGCTACCAGTCGCACGGCATGACCGAGACCTGCCCGGGCCACTCCAGCCTGCTCACCGGTTCCTATCCCAACCGCACCGGCATCGTCGGCAACAACTGGTACGACGCCACGACCGGCAAGAAGTCCTACTGCCTGCTCGACGAAACGGTGACGCTGGCCGCCCCGTCCGAACAGGACCCGGTCAGCCCCAAGAACCTGATGGTCCCTACCTACGGCGAATGGCTGAAGGCCGTTTCGCCCAAGAGCCGCGTCTATGGCGTCTCGGGCAAGGATCGCGGCGCGATCACCATGGCCGGCCATGATCCGGACGGCGCCTTCTGGTACCAGGCGGGCTTCGGCTTCACGACCTACGTCAAGCCGGGCGAGGACGCCGCCACCAAGCTCAAGCCCGTGGCGGCGCTGAACGCGCGCCTGGCCGCCGAGCAGAAGAAGAAGCCCTTCGTCTGGACCTACGAGAACAAGGCCTGCGCCGCCCTCGAAAAGACCTGGACCACGGGTGATCGCACCTGGGACGCCAAGCTTCCCCGTCCGCTGCCGACCAACGCCGCCGAGACCCTGCGCGACCTGTCGGCCAGCCCCTACACCGACGCCGTCACCCTGGAAGCCGCCGCCGCCCTGCGCGACGAGTTCGGCCTGGGCGACGGCCCGCAGGTCGACGTCCTGACCGTCAGCCTCTCGGCCACCGACTTCATCGGCCACCGCTACGGCACCCGTGGGCCGGAGATGTGCGACCACCTCAGCCGCCTGGACGCGCGCCTGGACACCTTCCTGTCGCGTATCGGCAAGGCCAAGGGCGAGGTGCTGGTGGTGCTGAGCGCCGACCACGGCGGTTCGGACTTCCCCGAGCGCCTGCATGACGAAGGCTACGACGTCTCGCGCATCGCCACCTCGGCCTGGCTGAAGGGTCTGAACCAGCAGCTGCGTACGGACCTGGCGCTCGACTACGACCCGCTGGTCGCCCCGGGCGGCATCGACACCCTGGTGATCGTCGGCGCCGACAGGAAGACCCCGCCGGCGACCGAGCGCGCCCGCATCGCCTCGGCCGCCCTGGCCCTGGTCCGTTCGCGCGGCGAGGTCGCCGAGGCCTATGAGATCAACGACCTGCTGACCACGCCGCCGGTGGCCAAGGGCACCTCGCCCGACACCATCAGCGTCAAGGAACGCCTGCGCCGCAGCGCCTATCCGGGCCGTTCGGGCGACATCCTGGTGGCCTTCAAGCCGAACCTGGTGCCGGCCACCGCCAGCAACACCTATGTCGCCACCCATGGCACGCCCTGGGACTACGACCGCCGAGTGCCGATCCTGTTCTGGTGGAAGAACGCACAGGCCCGCGAGCGCATCCTGCCGATCGAGACCGTCGACATCGCCCCGACCATCGCCGCCGTCACCGGCGTGCCGATCCCCAAGGCGATCGACGGCCGCTGCCGCCCGCTAGGCGCCGGCCACGACTGCTGAGGTTGTTCCTGATCGACGCTTGAGAGGGGCGCGGACCTGTGGTCCGCGCCCTTTTTCAATGGCGCAAGGCCAGGGCGACCAAGTCTGCGGCCATGGCGATGACCGCCCAGCCCACGACCAGGCCCACAAAGGGGTGGCGCTGCCACCAATGCCACTTCGATTCCGTACGCATGACGCTTTCCCGACAGATCGGTGAAGCTTGCATGTCGTCAGATAGTTTCGCCAGCAACCAAAACGACGCATGGATGCACTACCTGTGCGACGGGGCGTCGCAGGGCGGCCCGCGGCAGCGACCATGCGCCGCGCCCGGCTCGCCCGTGGCCGGGCGCGATGTTAACAGTCCCTAACTCCCTGTTAACCATGTCGGGCGCAGGGTGCGCCTCACACCAACACCGTCCAGAGCGTACGCAGAAAGCCCGTTCATGACCGGAGCCGAAGTCCTCGACGTGGGTCGCGACGCGATCTGGCTGACCTTGCAGCTGTGCGCGCCCGTGCTGATCGTCGGCCTGGTGGTCGGCGTCGCCATCGGCCTGTTCCAGGCCCTGACCCAGATCCAGGAAGCCACCCTGGTCTACGCGCCCAAGATCGTGGCCATCTTCATCTCGCTGCTGCTGTTCCTGCCGCTGATGGGCGCGCTGATGTCTGGCTTCATGCGCCAGATCGCCGCCCGCATCGCGGCGATGTAGGGAAGGGCGGGGCGTGGACAGCTTCGCGACGACCGCCCAGGTCTATGTCGCCGGTCTGGTCTTCGCCCGGATCGGCGCCATGGTCATGCTGATGCCGGGCATCGGCGAGCAGGCCGTGCCGCCGCGCATCCGCCTGGCTTTCGCCCTGCTGATCGCCGTCGTCCTGACCCCGGTGGTGGCCAAGACCGTCGGTCCGCTGCCCACCACCCTGGGCGGCCTGGCCGGCCAGGTGATCCACGAGATCCTCATTGGCCTGATGATCGGCGCGGTGCTGAAGCTGTTCATGAGCGCCCTGACCACGGCCGGCGAAATCATCTCGCTGCAGACCACCCTGTCGTTCGCCCAGACCACCAACCCGTCCGGCGCGCCCTCCAGCACCGCCATCGCCACCTTCCTGTCGATGCTGGGCCTGACCCTGGTGATGGCCACCGACCTGCATCACCTGTTCATCGGCGCCATGGCCCGCTCCTACGAGCTTTTCCCGTTCACCAAGAGCGTACCGGTCAACGACGCCGCCGCCCTGGCCGTGCGCACGGTGGCTCAGAGCTTCATGCTCGGCGTCCAGCTGGCCGCGCCGGTCATCGTGTTCTCGATCGTCTTCAACCTGGCGACCGGCCTGGTGGGCCGGGTCATGCCCTCGTTCCAGATCTTCTTCGTCACCTCGCCGCTCAGCGTGATCCTGGGCCTTTCGCTGCTGGCCCTGTCCCTGGGCGGCATCGCCATGGTGTGGAGCGATCGCTATCGCGATCTGCTCGGCGTCTTCAACTAGGAGCGCGCCGTGGCGGACGATACGGACCAGGAATCGAAGACAGAAGAACCGTCAGCCAAGAAACTTGCGGACGCCCGCAAGAAAGGCGACGTCCCTAAAAGTCAGGACTTCTCGCAGCTGGCCTCGCTGGCCGGCGCGTTCGGCGTCATCGCCATCGCCGGCGGCTGGCTGGCCCGCGACATGGTCCAGGCCCTCGTGCCGTTCATCGCCCACGCCGGCCAGATGGACGTTGAAGGCGGCGCCAACATGATCGCCCGCAAGGTGCTGCTGGCGGCCCTGCCGCCGCTGGTGCTGGTGATGGTGGTCTCGGGCCTGATGGGGGCTGCCGCCAACATAGCCCAGTCGGGCTTCCTGTTCTCGGCCGAGAAGATGAAGCCCGACTTCAAGAAGCTCGACCCGATCAAGGGCCTTGGCCGGATCTTCGGGCCCGACGGCATGATGCAGTTCGCCAAGTCGGCCCTGAAGTTCCTGGTCACCGGCGTCATCGCCTGGTTCGTGCTCAAGCCCGACGCCAATGTGGTGATCGGCCTGGTCGGCATGGACCCGGCCGCCATGCTTCCGCTGGCCGTCGACCTCTGCAAGAAGCTGTTCTGGGCGGTGCTGATCTTCCTGGTCGTCACCGCCGGCTTCGACTGGTTCTGGCAGCGCATGCGCTTCAACAAGCGCATGCGGATGAGCCTCAAGGAGCTCAAGGACGAGCACAAGGACAGCGACGGCGACCCGCACATCAAGGCCAAGCGCCGCCAGATCCAGATGCAGCGCTCGCGCCAGCGGATGATGCAGGCCGTGCCCCAGGCGACCGTCGTCGTCATGAACCCGACCCACTACGCCGTGGCGCTGAAGTACGAGCAGGGCGAGACGCCCGCTCCGATCTGCGTGGCCAAGGGCCTGGACGACCTGGCCCTGAAGATCCGCGCCGTGGCCGAGGAGGCCGGCGTCCACGTGCTGGAGGATCCTCCCCTGGCGCGGGCGCTCTACGCCGCTGTCGAGGTCGATCAGCAGATCCCCGCCGAGCACTTCGAGGCCGTCGCCAAGGTCATCGGCTTCGTGCTCAGCAACAAGCAGTCCAAGCGCCGCGCCTGGGCCGATTGACGGTGAACGGATCGTTTTTCGGCCTGGTACAAAGCCGCCGGGAAATCACATTTCCGCCGTAGAATCAGCAGCCTGCTTGATAAACGCGCTCTAGGGCCGCGTAAGGAGTATCCTTACCGGACGAATCGTCGGGCCTTCCACCCGACCAGGTTGCAGAAGGATTTCGGTCGGCATGGCCGAGACGCCCGGAAAAGACATGACGGCGACCCGCCGCCGCGCCGACCCCCTGATCTGGGGCGCGGCCGTTTTCTTCGTTCTCGCCGCCGGCTTCGCCACGGCTCCGGCCCTGCGCGCCGGTCCGGCCACCCTGGCCGGGCTGCTGCTGCTGGCGGGCGTCGCGGGCGTTGCGATCCTTGGCCTTGTGGCCATCCGCGGCTCGGCCGCCCACGACAACAGCCTCGACGTGGTCGACAGCTTCATCGACGCCCTGGGCGAGCCGGCGGCCCTGACTGCCGCCGACGGCCGCATCCTGGTCGCCAACCAGGCGTGGCGCGACACGCTTGGCGAGGCCCGCCGCCTGCCCAAGGACGCCTCGCTGTTCTCGGCCCTGGTCCGCGCCCGCAAGGGCGAGGCCGCGCAAGCCGTCGTGGCGGTCGCCGGCCAGGACCGTCCCGCCATCGCCTCGCGTGTCTCGGGCGGTCGCCTGCTGGTCCGCCTGCCGGTCGTCGCCGAACCGGTCGCCGCGCCGCTGCCGCCGGTCGCCCCGGTCGCCGCCCAGGCCGCGCCGCCGCCGCGCGCGCTCGACGCCTTCTCGGGCGCCTCGCCGTTCGGCGCGGCCCTGCTGGAAGGCCTGGATCCCTTCAACTCGCCGATCCTCGAGGCTAATCCGGCCCTGTCGGCCATGACCGGCGCCGTACGCGCCGGCATGACCCTGGGCGAGCTGATCGACCCGCCCTCGCGCGCCGAGGCCGAGACCCGGCTGGCCGAGGGCAAGGCGGGCCCCTTCGAGGTGCGCCTGGCCCGCGATCCCTCGCGCATCGCCCATCTCTATCTCTACCGCGCCGACGGCCGCCTCGTGGCCTATCTGATCGACGTGTCCGAGCAGAAGCAGATCGAGCTGCAGCTGGCCCAGGCCCAGAAGATGCAGGCCATCGGCCAGCTGGCCGGCGGCGTCGCCCACGACTTCAACAACCTGCTCACCGCCATTCAGCTGCGCCTGGACGAACTGCTGCACCGCCACCCGGTGGGCGACCCGTCCTACGAAGGCCTCAACGAGATCCGCCAGACCGGCGTGCGCGCCGCCGACCTGGTCCGCAAGCTGCTGGCCTTCAGCCGCAAGCAGACCGTCCAGCGCGAGGTGCTGGAACTGGGCGAGCTGATCTCCGAGTTCGAGGTGCTGCTGCGCCGCCTGCTGCGCGAAGACGTCAAGCTGATCACCGACTACGGCCGCGACCTGCCCCAGGTGCGGGCCGACAAGAGCCAGCTTGAGACGGCCGTCATGAACCTGGCCGTCAACGCCCGCGACGCCGTGCGCGCGGCCAAGGGCGGCGGCGTCGTGCGCATCCGCACCGCGCGCCTCAACGAGGACGAGGCCAAGAGCCTGGGCTTCCCCGGCGCCGAGGGCGACCAGGCCTTCATCGAGGTCAGCGACGACGGCCCCGGCATTCCGCCCGAGGTCATGGGCAAGATCTTCGACCCGTTCTTCACCACCAAGCCGGTGGGCGAGGGCACGGGCCTGGGCCTGGCCACCGTCTACGGCATCGTCAAGCAGAGCGACGGCTGGATCCACGTCCACAGCCGTCCGGGCGAGGGCGCGGCCTTCCGCATCTTCCTGCCCGTTCACGAGCCGACCCCGGCCCAGGCCGCCGCGGCCGCCGTAGCCGTCGTCGAGCCGCCCAAGCCCCGCGCCGCCCGCGACCTGTCGGGCGCCGGCCGCATCCTGTTCGTCGAGGACGAGGACGCCGTGCGCGGCGTCGCCGCCCGCCTGCTGCGCGCCCGCGGCTACGAGGTGCTCGAGGCCAGCGACGGCGAGGAGGCCCTGATCATCGCCGAGGAGAACGCCGGCCAGATCGATCTGCTGATCAGCGACGTCATCATGCCCGGCATCGACGGCCCCACCTTGCTGAAGAAGGCCCGCGGCTATCTGGGCAACGCCCCGGTGATGTTCATCTCCGGCTATGCCGAGGCCGAGTTCAGCGACCTGCTGGAAGGCGAGACCGGCGTGACCTTCCTGCCCAAGCCGATCGACATCAAGACCCTGGCCGAGCGCGTGAAGCAGCAGCTCCAGGCGGCCTAGAGCGCCGTCCTGGCCCCATCACCCGTAAAATCCCCGCGAAAGCGGGGACCCAGGCTTTTTCTGAAACGCGCGACGCTCGACGATAGAACACCTCAAGTCCCCGCTTTCGCGGGGATGGTGCGGGTGGGATGCGGCGAGGACAGAAGCGGCTCGTTGGGCTATCATTAGCCATGGCCGATGGTTTCACCCTCGATATCGATGCTGAACTCGCCGAGCAGCTATCTGCTGCTGCGGCGGAGGCCGGCGTATCGCGTGAGGCTTATGCTCTTGCGGTGCTTGAGCAGGATAGCAAGGGCGGACCGCGCTTTACGATCGCGAGAGCCAGAGCATACGACGTGGATCGTGGCGGAGGGGTCATGTCCATCGAAGAGGCTTTCGAGTTCTTCGATGCGTCTCTCGCCGGACACGGAACGCGGCCGGCTTGAAGCGGCGGGTCGTTCTTGCGCGCGCCGTCGAGCGCGATCTTGTGCGACTGTCCGATTTCCTTGCTGGCAAGAGTCCTCAAGCGGCTCGGCGTTCTGCTGACGCGATCAAGGCTGCTGTTCGGTCGCTGGAGACTTTCGCGTTGCGTGGGCGAGTGACGGCCAGCGACCTGAGGGAACTGAATGTGGACTTCGGCCGCGATGGCTACGTGATCCAGTATCGCGTCGAGCCGGAAATTGTCTTGGTGCTGCGCATATTCCATGCGCTCGAAGATCGCGATCCCTGATCACCTCCGTCGCAACAAGACCGTCGGGCTTTCCTTGTAGGTCGTGCGGGTCTCTTCGACGAAGCCGGTCTTGGCCGCCAGGGCCAGGGAGGCTGCGTTGTCGGGGTGGATGATGCAGACCACCGGATCCTGGCCCCAGCGCCGCTCGCCCCAAGCCAGGCCCGCGCTCACCGCCTCGGTCCCGAAGCCCTGGCCGTGCGACCAACTGGCCAGCACCCAGCCCATTTCCGGGACGCCCTCGAATGACGGCTCGATGTCGCGGTGGAAGTCGGCGAAGCCCACCTCGCCGACATATCGCCCCGTCGCCGTCTCGCGCACCGCCCAGTAGCCGTAGCCCAGCAGCGCCCACAGGCCCCGGGCGCGCAGCAGCCGCGCCCAGCTTTCCTCGCGGGTCGAGGCGCGGCCGCCGACATAGCGATAGACCTCCGGCTCGCACCACATGGCCACGCTGTCCTCGAAGTCCGAGGTCTCCGGCGGGCGCAGGGTCAGGCGCGGCGTCGTCAGGACGGGCAGGGAAGCGGCGCGGGCGGCGAGGTCGTCAAGCGGCGGCATCGGGGTCCGGGTTTGCTGAGGGGCGACGGCGCAGCCTATATCGACCTTCATGAAGAAGGGACCCGTCAGTTCATGATCGCGCCGCAGGACGCCGTCGCCGCCCGCCGCAAGCTCACCAACCGGCTGATCGCCGGCAAGGATGCGGGACGCCTGGTTCCCTTCTTCACGACCGACGCCAAGGTCATCGCCGGCGACGGCTCGCTGCTGCTGGGCCGCGACCAGATCATCGAGGCCTTCGCCGGCCAGTTCGCCGACCGTGACTTCGTCGCCTATGTCCGCACCAGCGACCTGATCGAGATCGACGCCGACGGCGTCCGTGCGGCCGAAAGCGGCCGCTGGATCGGAACCTGGAAAGGCGAGGGGGCCACCCAGAGCGGAACCTACCTAGCCACCTGGCGCAAGGTCGCCGGCCAGTGGGTCATCGAGAACGAACTGTTCGTGACGCTGGCGTAGAAATCCTCCCCCTCTGGGGGTGGTGGCCCGGAGGGCCGGAGGGGGGACGGTTTCAGCTGCCGCAGAGCCTGAAGGTTCGCACCAACTTCCCCCTCAGTCGCTTCGCGACAGCTCCCCCTTCAGGGGGAGCATCTAAGGGCCAGAAGCTCAGGCTCTACCGCCGCTTCTTCGAACGCGGCGCCGGCTTGGAGGTCTTGTCCACGACCGCCCCCGCACCCGCACCGACCACGGCGCCGAAGGGCCCTGCTACGACCGCGCCGGCGATGGCGCCGGTGGCCGCGCGCTGCTCCATGTTGTGGCCGCAGGCCGTGGTCAGGGCGGCCAGGGCGAGGATCGCGGCTAGGCGCGGGACGGACGGCGAGAGGCGGGGCATGGAGGTCTCCAAACGCGCCGGCGCGGGGCCGGCGGAAGTGTTGCGGTTAACGGCGCCGCTTGGTCGGGGTTCCGACATGGATGCGCGAGCGGCGCAAAAGTCCCGCTGCTGCGGCGTTTTGACGGCCGTCCAGGTTTTTCCTGTGAATCAAAGTGTTAACGGTATCGGTCGCCGAAAACGCGGGCAAAATCCATGCTGCGGTGCAGCAGGCGCTTGCGACTCGGTCATAGTTCGGTCATAAGGCGAGGCATAAGCAGGATCTCGACCTTATTGCGAACGGTCGAACCTCCGCTGCCAGACCGGCCCGATAGTGCTTTTCCGGGTGTCTTGGGAGCGTTTTTGTCGGGGGGCCGGTGCGCCCTCGTCGCGCAGGACGCAAGTTTTGAATATCAAGTCGCAGACGTGCGCTGACGCGCGCGGGCTGATCGGCGCCGTATTGGTCGGGTCCGTCACGGGCCTGGCGCTTGGCGGCGTCTATCTGGCGGGGGGCATGGCCCAGACCGCCGCTCAGCACGCTCGGGTTACGCGCCTGGCCGACAGCGCCGCGGGGAGCTACTCCGAAGCGGCGCTGCATCAGGCCGCGTCGCGCATGGACGCCGGGGCGCTCGCCATCGCCCGTCGCCATGACCCCTACACCGTGTCCGGCGACGCCCAGCGCGACCGCCAGGCTTCGCTGCTCGCCGCCCGCCTCGAAGGCGGCGACAAGACCGAGGAAAGGCCGCTCCTGATGCGGGCCACCCTTGGCGGTTCGTTCAATCCGGCCGCCGCGCCGTTCCACCTCGTCAACGCCCTCGAAAGCTCGCGCGAACTCGAGTGCCTGGCCCAGGCCGTCTACTACGAAGCCCGGGGCGAGACCTCCAGCGGCCAGGCCGCGGTGGCTCAAGTCGTATTAAACCGCGTACGCCACCCTTCGTTCCCCAAGTCGATCTGCGGCGTGGTGTTCCAGGGCGCTTCGGCCCGCACCGGTTGCCAGTTCAGTTTCGCCTGCGACGGCTCGATGCGCGCCCGTCCCGAACGCGCCGCCTGGACGCGGGCCCGCAAGGTCGCCTCGCGCGCCCTGGCCGGCGGCGTGATGTCCGAGGTCGGTTCGGCCACCCACTTCCACACCACCGGCGTCGCGCCCAACTGGGGCCCGCGCCTGATGCGCGTCGCTCAGGTCGGCATGCACGTGTTCTATCGCTTCGGCGGCCGCGCCGGCATGCCGGGGGCCTTCACCGACAAGCCGCGCCCGTCGACCATCGACGACCTGCCCAACGCGCCGGTCCTGACGGCCCTGCCGCAGGCCCCCAGCGCCGACGGCAAGCCGGTGATCTATGTCGCCAGCGCCATGGCGATCGCCAAGGAAGGCGGCATGGGCGGTCCGGAAAAGGTCGGCCCCGAGCCGGCTTCCGCCCCGGCCATGCATCCGGCCAAGGGCGTCGACAAGGCCGAGACCGTCAAGCCGTCGTCGGTGATCGCGACCGGAGCTGGTTCCTGAGGAACCCGGGGGCCAGGCGGGCCATGAACCGCATCTGCCTGGCCCGCTTGCCCACCAGATAATAGAGCTCGCGGCCATGGGCCGCCTGCCACACCGTCTGCGCGGCCTCGTCGACGCCGTAGACCGGCAGGCCGCTCTTGCGCAGTTCCTCGCCCATGTCGGCGTTCTTGCCCGGCTGCGAGTTGCGCAGGATCGGCGTCTCGACGAACCAAGGCATGACGCAGGCCACGCTGACGCCGAAGGCGGCGAACTCGGCGTCCAGGGCTTCCGACAGGCCCCGAACGGCGAACTTGGTCGCCGAATAGACCGCCAGGCCCGGCGAGCCGTAGATCCCCGCGCACGAGGCCATGTTCACCAGCCGCGAGCCGGGCGTGGCCTTCAGGAATGGCAGGGCGGCCCGCGCGCCGTTCAGCACGCCCTGCACATTGACCGCCAGCATCAGGTCGTCGCCCTGGGGATCGCTGTCGGCGAACGGTCCGAAACGCGCGACGCCGGCATTGTTGAACAGCACGTCCAGCCGCCCGCCCGAAACCTTGGTGAAGGCGGAAAGGGCGGGCGTCCAGGCCTCGCGGTCGCGAACGTCCAGGGGGTGGATGGAGCCGTTGTCCGGCCCGATGTCGGCCAGGGCGCGGGAAAGGCCGGCTTCGTCGATGTCCGACAGGCCGATGAACCAGCCCTCGGCCGCGAAGCGCCTGGCGCTGGCCAGGCCGATGCCGCTGGCCGCGCCGGTGATGAAGATGGCCTTGCGAGCCGACATGTCCGCCTCCCCGTCGTTATCGTTGATTATCGCCGATCAGACAGCGACCGACGGGGAGGGGTCAAGTTCACGCGCGCGTCAGTCGGTCTGGTCGTCGACCTCGGCGTCGGGGCCGTTCTTCTTGATCGACTCGATGGCGTTCTTGGCCGACGCCTTGGAGGCGTAGCCTTCGGTCCAGAAGATGCTCTCGCCGTTGTAGGTGAAGTAGGCGACGAACTCGCCAGCCTTGTTCTTCTTGATCAGGAACTTGTGGGCCATCTGGTGGTGCTCCCGGGATGATGACTGGTCGTTGGTCGACGAGCCGACGTAGCGACCCTCGCGCTCCGGGCGCGACCCTGTCAACCGCGTTGCGGTGAAGCCCGACGCACGGAATGATGGCGGATAATCAAGCCGGACGGACCCATGAGCGCGGACAAACTCGACCACCTCTCGCGCACCCTGCTGGGCGAACCCTATGCCGAGCTTTCCGACATCAAGCGCAGCGTCATCGACCTGATCGCCGCCGAGGCCCCCACTGGGCTCGCGCCTGGCCTGGCCGAGAAGGAAGGCGGCTTCTGGGAGCGGCTGGCCGACCGGGTGGCGGCGATCGGCGGATCCTGGGGCTTCATCGGCGGCTTCTCGGCAGTGCTGGCGGCCTGGGTGATCCTGAACCTCGCCCTCATGCCGTTCCACAAGGCCTTCGATCCCTATCCCTTCATCTTCCTCAACCTGGTGCTCTCGACCCTGGCGGCGATCCAGGCGCCGATCATCATGATGAGCCAGAACCGTCAGGCGGCGAAGGATCGCGAGGCGGCCGAGCACGACTACGTCGTCAACCTGCGCGCCGAACTCGAGATCATGCGCCTGCACGACAAGCTCGACGCCCTGCGCATGGCCGAGCTGTCCGAGATGGCCCGCGCCAACACCGCCTGCCTCGACGAACTGCGCGCCGAGGTGAAGGCGCTGCGGGGCGCCTAGCTGGCCTTGGCCGCTCGGCGCAGAGCCTGGGGCGGTTGGCCGTAGACGCGGATGAAGGCCCGGCGCATGCGCTCGGAATCGCCGAAGCCGGCCTCCAGGGCGATGTCCTCCACCTGCAGCGGGGCGCTGTCGAGCAGGGCGCGGGCGGCCTCGACCCGCAGGCGCTCGATGGCCTTGGCCGGCGTCGAGCCGGTCTCGGCGGCGAACAGCCGGGCGAAGTTGCGCGGACTCATGGCCGCGCGCTCGGCCAGTTCCTCGACGGACAGGGTGAGGGCGAGGTTCTCGCGGGCCCAGGCCAACAGGGCGTCGAAGCGTCCGCCCTTCAGCTCCAGCAGGGCCGAGAACTGCGACTGGCCGCCCGGACGGCGGTGATAGACCACCAGCTGCTGGGCCGTGCGCTTGGCGATCGCCTCGCCGAGGTCCGCACCGATCATCGCCAGGGCCAGATCGATGCCGGCGGTGATGCCGGCCGAGCTCCACAGGTCGCCGTCCTGCACCCAGATCCGGTCGGCCTCGAGCCGCACGTTGGGAAACCGCTTCTGGAAATCCTTGGTGCGGCTCCAGTGGGTGGTCGCCCGCCTGCCTTCCAGCAGGCCCGCCGCCGCCAGCACATAGGTTCCCGAGCAGATACTGGCCGTGCGCCGGGCCGTGCGGGCGCTCGTGCGCACATAGTCCAGCGTCGCTTCGCAGGTGGAGGGCGCGCGCACGCCGTCGCCGCCGGAGACCAGCAGGGTGTCGAAAGCTGGGGCCTTGTCGAAGGCCACGGTGTCGAAGGCTGCGCCCGAGCTGCTGGCCGTCCAGCCGCCGTCGCGCGACACCACCGTCAGGCCATAGGCGCCGGGATCGAACCGCGCGGCGATCTCGAAGGCCGAGATGGGCCCAGCGGCGTCCAGAAGCTGGAAGCCCGGATAGACCAGCATGCCGACGGCGCGAGGCATGGCATTCCCCCGAATGGTGGCGGAAATCGAGGGATCTCCGTCATTTCCGCCGAACGCTATCTGGGAGAGCATCGGTCGTCAAACCAGGAGCCCCGCCCATGGCCGACCCGATCCGCATCGTCTTCGCCCTGTTCCCGGGCGTGACCCATCTCGACTTCACCGGCCCGCACCAGATCCTGGCGCGGCTGCCGGGCGCCCAGATCACCGTCGCCAGCCTAGCCGGCGGCGAGATCGAGGCCGACGGCCTGATCTTCGCCCATCTGGCGCGGCTCGACCAGATCGAGGCGTGCGACATCCTCTGCGTGCCTGGCGGCTTCGGCACGACGCAGGCCATGGGCGATCTCGCGTTCCTGGAAGAGATCAAGCGGCTGGCCTGGAGCGCGCGCTATGTCACCAGCGTCTGCACCGGTTCGCTGGTGCTGGCGGCGGCCGGGCTGCTGGAAGGCAAGCGGGCGGCCTGCCACTGGGCCTGGCGCGACCAGCTGGCGCTGTTCGGCGCCATTCCCGACGAGGCCCGCGTGGTCCGCGACGGCCGCTTCGTCACCGGCGGCGGGGTGACGGCCGGCGTCGACTTCGCCCTGGCCCTGGTCGCCGAGATCGCCGGCCCGACCGTCGCCCAGGCCATCCAGCTGGCGGTGGAATACGCGCCCGACCCGCCGTTCCAGTCGGGACGGCCCGAACTGGCCCCGCCCGAGATCCTGGCCCGGGTTCGCCGCATCTACGACAACGGCATGGACGAGCGCCGCGCGGCGGCCGTGGCGGCGGCGGCGAGGTTGGGGAAGGGGGCGCTGGAGAGGGCTTGAGGGGCCGAAACCTCTTCCTTCGACAAGCTCAGGATGAGGTTTCTATTGCACGACCTTAGCAATGATCTTCACCCTGAGCTTGTCGAAGGGCGGGGATCACGCTGGCCCTCAGCCCACCTGCACGCCCGTCATCGAGATCGCCGCGAAGACGTCGTCGGCGAAGAACGACACCGGCTCGTCCTTGCCCTGCGCTCCCAGCACGTAGAGCAGGGGCAGATAGTGTTCGGCGCTGTTGATCGACAGCGCCGCGTCCGGGCCCAGGCTCTCCCAGTCGATCAGCGGCTGGTGGTCGCCGGCCGTGATCAGGGCCTTGGCGGCTTCGTTGAAGCGCGGGGCCCAGTCGGGTGTCTCGCCGGTGCGGAAGTTCACGGCCCGCAGATTGTGGACGATGTCGCCGCTGCCGATGATCAGCACGCCCTCGTCGCGGAGGGCCGCCAGCTTGCGGCCGGCCTCGTAGTGCCAGGCGTTGGGCTGGCCGCGGTCGATGCTGAGCTGCACCACCGGCACGTCGGCGTCGGGATACATCGGCGCCAGCACGCTCCAGGCGCCATGGTCGAGGCCGCGGGTCGGATGCTGCACGGTGCGCTGCGGAGCGAGCAGCTCGGCGGCGCGCTGCGCCAGGGCCGGATCGCCCGGCGCCCGATACTGCACGTCGAACAGCGCCTGCGGGAAGCCGCCGAAATCGTGGATGGTCTCTGGGCGTTCCGACGCGCTGAGCGCCGTGCCGCCCATGGTCTCCCAATGGGCGCTGACCATCAGCACGGCCTTGGGGCGCGGCAGGTCGCGGCCCAGCTGCGCCCAGGCGCGGCTCCAGGCGTTGTCCTCGATGGCGTTCATCGGCGAGCCGTGGCCGATGAAGAGGACGGGCATGCGGGTCATGGCGGCGGATATCCGAATAGAAACTTACGCAGTTACAGATGGGCGCTCGCGCCTCGGTGGTCAAGCACGCCACAGCGCGACCTTCCGCCGCTTCCCCCCGAGGCTCGGCTTTGTTAAGGCCTGCGGTCGTGAGCACCTCCCAGTCATCCCCGGAGTCGGCCTCGTCGGTCGCCCCAGTCGCGTCTTCGGTCAGCCATTCGACCCGGCCGGCTACGCGCGGCGGCGCGCTGGACCTGCTTCGCCTGCTGGCCGCCCTGCTGATCGTGGTCTACCACTTCGGCGCCGAGAGCCCGCTGCGGATAGAGCGCTTCCACCCGGTGTTCGCGCGCGGCTACCTAGCTACCGACTTCTTCCTGATGCTGTCGGGCTACGTCCTGGGTCGCGCCTACGGACCTTCGGCCATCTCCGGCCGCATCACCCACTTCCAGTTCTGGCTGCGCCGCGCCACCCGCGTCTGGCCGGGCCACCTGATGGTGCTGGCGGCCATGGCCGGGCTCGTCTTCGCCCTGAACCTGGTCGGCACCGACGCCCACAAGCCCTCGCGCTTCGCCTGGGACCAGCTGCCGCTGCAGGCGATGCTGATGCACGCCTGGGGCTTCAACAGCGACGGCTGGAACCTGCCCAGCTGGTCGCTGTCGGCGCTGATCGTCTGCTACGCCCTGTTTCCCTGGTTCTGGCGCGCCGCCAGCGCCACCCGCCGCCCCTGGCTGCCGATCGTTCTGGCCGCCGTGGTCGTGGTGCTGTTCGACGTCGCCGCCCGCCGCACCAACGGCTTCGGTTTCGCCGAGGTGCCGATCGGCCTTTCCGACCTGCCGCTGCGCATCGGCGTGCTGCGGGCCATTCCGCTCTTCCTGCTGGGCCTGTGCCTGGCGCGGGCGGTCGAGCTCTCCTGGCCGTCGGAACGCCAGGCCAAGGTGCTGCTGACGCTGGGCTGCATGGGCTTGGTCATCCTGCAAGTCATCGGCCGCTTCGACCTGCCCAGCCTGACCTGCCTGGCCGCGATCATCCTCGGCGCCGGCCGCCTGCCGGTGAAGCATCCCAAGGCCTGGATCGAGGAGGGCGCCAAGCTCTCCTTCGCCCTGTTCATCACCCACATCCTGGTCGGCGTGATCTACTGGAGCGCCGTGCACAAGCTGATCGACACCGTGCCGATCGGCATCGGCTGGCAGTGGCTGATGTGGCTGGCCGGCTTCCCGCTGGCCATCGGCGCGGCCTGGCTGTTCCACACCTATGTCGACCAGCCCGTGCAGGACCGCATCATGCCGTGGGTGCGCGGCCGGGGCTGAAGCCGAGCGCTTGCTCGCCGGCGAGTCGTGCCCTCCTATCGTCTCCACGCAGAGTTCAGTGGGGAATCCGATGTTCGACGCTCCTAGCCGCCGCGCGCTGATGACCGGCGCGGCCGCCGCCACCCTCATGGCCCCGGGCCTGGCCGCCGCCAAGCCGTCCGCTCGAGACGCCGACACGGCCGCGATCCGCAAGGCCGCCGAGGCCGGCTACGACGCCGCGGTCAAGCGCATCCAGGACTGGATCGCCCTGCCGTCGATCGCCGCCGAGAACCGCGACATGGACAAGGGCGCCGACTACATGATGGCCCTGGCCAGCGACGCCGGCTTCACGGGCGTCGAGAAGATCCCCACCGACGGCGCGCCGGGCGTGTTCGGCGTGCTCGACGTCGGCGCCAAGCGCTGGCTGGCCATCTACTTCATGTACGACGTCAAGCAGTACGACCCGGCCGAATGGAGCTCGCCGCCGCTGGAGGCGCGGATCGTCGACAAGCCCGGCTTCGGCAAGGTGATCGTCGGGCGCGGGGCAGTGAACCAGAAGGGGCCGCAGGCCTCGCTGCTGGCCGCCCTGCACGCCATCCGCGCCGCCGGCAAGAAGCCGCCGGTGAACCTCGTCCTGGTCTGCGAGGGCGAGGAGGAGATCGGCAGCCCGCACTTCCGCCAGGTCGTCACCAAGCCCAACGTGCTTGCGGCGCTGAAGAAGTGCGAGGGCGTGATCATCCCGGCCGGCTGGCAGAGCCCGGGCAACGGCGGCGTCAGCGTCAACCTGGGCGCCAAGGGCATCGTCGAGCTGGAACTGGTGTCCAGCGGCGCCAAGTGGGGCCGGGGCCCCAAGACCGACATCCATTCCAGCGAGAAGGCCCGCGTCGACAGCCCCGCCTGGCGGCTGGTCCAGGCCCTGACCACCCTGGTCACGCCGGACGGCAACACCCCGGCCATCGAGGGCTGGTTCGAGAAGGTGCGTCCGCTGACCGCCCGCGAGAAGGAGCTGATCGGCCTGGCCGCCCAGCGCATCAACGAGGCCGAGGCCAAGCGCATCCTGGGCGTCGACCGTTGGATCGATGACCTGCCGTGGGAGAAGGCGCTGGAACGCCTGGCCTCGCAGCCGACGGTCAATATCGAGGGGCTGGTCTCCGGCTATACCGGCCCCGGCGGCAAAACCGTGCTGCCGGGCCGGGCGGTCGCCAAGATCGACCTGCGCCTGGTGCCGAACATGACCAAGGACGACGCCGTGGCCAAGCTGCGGGCGCATCTCGACAAGCGGGGCTTCCCCGACATCGAGGTCAATGTCAGCGGCGGCTATGATCCCACCGAGACCGACGAGAACAGCCGCCTGATCCGCGCCCAGCTGAAGGTCTACGAGCGGGCGGGCGTGCCGGCCACGCTTTATCCGCGCTCGGCGGGGTCGTGGCCTGGCACGGTGTTCACCTCGGCGCCCGTCAGCCTGCCGGCCGGCCAGTTCGGCCTGGGCCACGGCAGCGGCGCTCATGCGCCCAACGAGTACTACGTGATCGAGAGCAGCAACCCCAAGGTTCAGGGGCTGGTTGGCGGCGCGATGAGCTATGTCGACCTGATGTACGAGATCGCCGAGGCCAGGTAGCGGCAGGGAACGAACCACGGCGCATGTGGTTGAGCCCTAGCCGGCGACAGACCGGCGAAGCTCGCTTGGGAGAATCCACATGCGTCACGCCCTGCTGGTCGGCCTGGCCGCGGTCGCCCTGACCGTCACCGCCTGCGAGAACAAGACCGAGAAGGCCGCCGAGGCTTCGGTCGAAAGCCAGAAGGCGGCCGAGGCCGCGGCCCAGGCGTCGAGCGCCGCCAACACGGCCGCCGACGCCAGCGCCGATGCCGCCGCCGCCGGCGACACCTCAACCGCCAAGGCGGCCGGCGACGCCGCCGCCGCTGCGGGCGAGGCGGCCGAGAAGGCCGGCGACAAGGCCGAGGACGCCGGTGAGAAGGCCAAGGACGCCGCCCACTGATCTGGTCCGGGCGGCGGTGAGCCGCCGTCCGGCCTCCGGTCCCATGGCCGAACGACCTTTCCTCGCAGGGGCTCCACAACCATAGTGAGAGCGTGGCTCCAGCGCGTGCAGGCGCGGGGGAAGGGGAAACATGCGGAAAGTCGCCGTGGCCGCCTTGAGCGTCGTCCTGTCCAGGAGGTTGGCCGCCGCCGTACTGCTCGGCGCCATGCCCGCCGTGGCCCAGACCGCCGACGCCCCCGTAGCCGCCGAAACGCGCCTGTCCGACGCGGCCATCCGCCGACTGCTGGTCCAGCGGGTCGATGTCGACAAGCAGGCCGCCGGCATCGTCGTCGGGGTCATCGACGCCAAGGGGCGGCGGGTTGTCGCCCACGGCGTCCGCGACGGGGCCGATCCCCGCCCTGTCGACGGCGCGACCCTGTTCGAGATCGGGTCGGTCACCAAGGCCTTCACCGGCCTGCTGCTGGCCGACATGGTCCGGCGCGGTGAGGTTCGGCTGGACGAACCCGTCGTCGCGCTTCTGCCCGCCGGCTCGGTCGCGCCAGAGCGCAACGGCAAGGCCATCACCCTGATCGACCTGGCGACCCATACTTCGGGCCTGCCCCGGCTGGCGGACAACATGCCGATGGCCGATCCGCTCAATCCTTACGCCGACTACGGCCCCGACCTGCTGGACGCCTTCCTGCGGAGTCACACTCTGACGCGCGATATCGGCGTGACCTACGAATACTCAAACCTGGGCGTCGGACTGCTGGGCTGGGCGCTGGGCCAGCGCGCCGGCGGCGACTACGAGACGGTGCTGCACAAGCGGGTGCTGGCGCCGCTGGGCATGTCGAGCACGGCGATCAGGCTGTCGCCGGCGCTCGAGGCCCGCTTCTCGCCGGGCCACACCGCGGGCCTGGCGATCACGCCGCACTGGGATCTGACGACCCTGGCGGGGGCCGGCGGCCTGCGGTCGTCGGCCGACGACCTGCTGAAACTGCTGGCCGCCGAGCTGGGCTATGTCGACACGCCGCTGAGGGCCGCCATGGCCGACCAGCTGGTTCCCCGGCGTGCGGTGGGCGGCGACGTCCAGGTCGCGCTCGGCTGGCACGTCGCCATGACGCCCAAGGGCGAGATCGTCAGCCACGGCGGCGGTACCATGGGCTTCCAGACCTTCGTCGGCTTCGACCGGCTGACCGGGTTGGGCGTGGTGGTGCTGAGCAACACCGCCGGCGTCATGGGCGTCGAGGACCTGGGCCTGCACCTGCTGACCGGCGGGCCGCTGAAGACCGCGCCCAAGCTCAAGGTCCGCGAGGCCAAGACCTTGCCGCCGGCCGTGCTGGACGGGCTGACCGGGCGCTACATGCTGGCGCCTGGCGCGGTGCTGACCATCACGCGGGAGGACCAGCGGATGTTCGGCCAACTGACCGGACAGCCCCGTATCGAGATATTCGCCGAGGGGCCGACGGCCTTCTTCACCAGGGTGGTCGACGCACAGCTGACCTTCACCATCGGCGCGGATGGACGCGCGAGCAGCGTGACCCTGCACCAGAACGGCCAGAACACGCCGGCGCCGCGTTTGCCCTAGCTAGAGGGTCACGCCCGATTTCCAGATGGCGATCTCGCGCTCGCCGTTGCGCTCGGCCTTGGTCTCCTGGCCCGACGCGGTGGCGACCACCAGGTCGAGCAGCGAGTCGGCGGCCTGGTCCATGGTCTGGCCGTCCAGCACCACCCCGGCGTCGAAGTCGATCCACGACGGCTTGCGGGCGGCCAGGCCGCTGTTTGAGGCGATCTTCAGTGTCGGCGCCGGGAAGCCTAGCGGCGTGCCGCGGCCGGTGGTGAACAGGATCACGGTAGCGCCGGCCGCCGTCAGGGCCGTGGACGACACCGCGTCGTTGCCGGGGGCCTCCAGCAAGGTCAGGCCGTGCGGGCCGACCCGCTCGCCGTAGCGCAGCACCTCGACCAGCGGCGCGCGGCCGCCCTTCTGCACCGCGCCCAGGGACTTCTCTTCCAGGGTGGTGATGCCGCCGGCGATGTTGCCGGGCGAGGGGTTCTCGTAGATGGGCTGGTGGTTGTCGATAAAGTAGCGCTTGAAGTCGTCGATCACCTCGACGGCCTCGTCGAAGATCTCGCGGCTTGCAGCCCTTTGCAGCAGCACGTTCTCTGCGCCGAACACCTCGGGGATTTCGGTCAGCACCGGCGTGCCGCCCGCAGCGGCCAGCTTATCGGCGATGCGGCCGACCAGCGGGTTGGCGGTGACGCCCGAAAAGCCGTCCGAGCCGCCGCACTTCAGGCCGACCACCAATTCGGAGATCGGCGCGGGCTCGCGGTGGTCCTTCTCGGCGATCTCGATGAGCGCCTCGATGGCCTCCAGGCCCTGTTCGTACTCGTCTTCCACGAACTGGGTGGTGAACGAGCGCAGGCGCTCGGCATCCAGGTCTGGGGCGCTCTCAAGCAGCGCCTTCAACTGGTTGTTCTCGCAACCCAGGCCCAGGATCAGCACGCCGCCGGCGTTGGGGTGGGCGGCTAGGCCGGCGATCAGTTGGCGGGTGTGCGACAGGTCATCGCCCAGCTGCGAGCAGCCGAACGGGTGGGGGAAGGCGAAGACGCCGTCCACGCGGCCGGCGAAGCGGGCATTGGCCTTCTCGGCGATGCGGCGGGCGGTGTTGGCCACGCAGCCGACGGTGCACAGCACCCAGATCTCGTTGCGCGTTCCCACCCGGCCGTTCTTGCGGCGATAGCCCAGGAAGGTGCGGTCGCCGACCACCTCGGTGTTGTCGGTCTCGGCCGGGGCGTAGTCATAGCCTTCGACGCCCGAGAGCCGCGTCTCGACATTGTGGACGTGAACGTGGTCGCCGACGGCGATGTCGGTCGTGGCCCGGCCGATCGGCCAGCCGTATTTCAGCACGTCCTCGCCTTTGGCCGCCGGTCGGACGGCGATCTTGTGGCCCTTGGGAATATCGCTGCGGACCTGGATCGCCTGGCCGTGCAGGTCGACGGTCTCGCCGGCCGACAAGGGGCGCAAGGCGGTGGCGACGTGGTCGCGCGGATCGACGCCGTGGATCGATTCGCCGGGAAGAGTGGCCGTTTCGCTCATCTGGGGTCTTTGTCTTTGCGACTTTTTGTGTTGCCATCCGGTCCTAAGGGAGTGGAAACCGGTGTCAAGGGCTTCGCCAGCGCGCTTTCAGCCGCAGATTGGCGACGCTTTCGACGCTGGAGTATGACAAAAGAAAAGAACATCCGCCGCATGGAAACGCCGTGACCTCGTCAAAGACGCCCAACAAGTCCGCCGACGAGTCGGATGTGAACGCCGCGCTGGAAAGCGGCCGACGCCGCGCCACCATCAACGACATCGCCCGCCTGGCCGGGGTCTCCAAGAAGACCGTTTCGAGGGTGATCAACCAGTCGCCGTTCGTCCGCGAAGAGACGCGGGTGCGGATCGAGGCGGTGATCGCCGAGTGGGGCTACGCCCCCGATCCCCAGGCCCGCGGCCTGGCGTTCCGCCGCTCGTTCCTGATCGGCATGATCTACGACAACCCCAATCCGCAGTATGTCGTGAACATGCAGCTGGGCCTGCTGGACGGCATGCGCGGCTCGGGCTTCGAGCTGGTGGTTCACCCGTGCGATCGCTCCAGCCCCACCTTCCTGCAGGACGTGCGGATGTTCATCGAGCGGCAGAAGCTGTTCGGCGTGGTCCTGCCCCCGTCGGTGTCGGAAGACGAGCGCGTCGCCGACCTGCTGCGCGACATCGGCTGCGAGTACATCCGCATCGCCTCGGTCCCGCTCGACGAAGAAGAACACATGATTGTCGGTCATGACCGGCTGGGCGCCCAGGCCATGGGCGAGCACCTGGTGTCGCTTGGCCACGAGCGCATCGGCTTCATCACCGGCCTGCCCAGCTTCCGTTCGTCGCACGAGCGGCGAGGGGGCTTCGAAGACGCCCTGGCCAAGGCCGGCGTGAAGCTCGACCCCGACTATGTGGTGCAGGGGGCCTATACCTTCGAATCGGGCCTGGCCTGCGGCGAGGCGCTGCTGGCCAAGACCCCGCGCCCGACCGCCATCTTCGCGGGCAACGACGAAATGGCCGCCGGCGTGCTGCAGGCCGCCCGACGCGCCGGCCTGACGGTGCCGGAAGACCTGACCGTCGTCGGCTTCGACGACTTCCAGATCGCCCAGGCCGTCTGGCCGCCGCTGACCACGATCCACATTCCGACGCGCGAAGTGGGCCGCATGGCCGCCGAGAAGCTGATCGCCCGCGAGGGCTACGAGCCGGGCGATCCGGCCAAGACCATCCCCTATCTGGTGACGCGCGAGTCTTCCGCCCCACCGAAGAAAGTGTAGGGTGCGCCGCGCGCCCTGCACCTTGCACCGAACTTTGACACCGGTTACCAAGCGCCACGAAGCGGCCGTCTAGCAGCCGCCGGCGAAGGGACGAGGAGACACGCCATGGCCCGGCCCCTGATTTTGCACGACGATCGCCTGTTCCCGGCCGATCCGACCGTCCGCGGCATCGCCCGCGAGCTCTACTCGACGGTCGCGGCCCTGCCGATCATCAGCCCGCACGGCCACACCGATCCGGCCTGGTTCGCCACCAACGAGCCGTTCCGCGACGCCACCGACCTTCTGCTGGCGCCCGACCACTACGTCTTCCGCATGCTCTACAGCCAGGGCGTGGCGCTGGACGACCTGAAGGTGCCGCGCAAGTCGGGCGTGCCGGCCACCGATCCGCGCGCGGCCTGGAAGCTGTTCGCCCAGAACTTCCATCTCTTCCGCGGCACGCCGTCGTGGATCTGGCTGAACCACGTGTTCAGCAAGGTGTTCGGCTTCACCGAGTTCCTCGGCGAGGACAACGCCGACGCTTATTTCGACGGCATCAACGAGGCCCTGGCCACCGACGCCTTCCGTCCGCGCGCCCTGTTCGACCGCTTCAACATCGAGACCCTGGCCACCACCGAGGGGCCCCATGATCCGCTGAAGCACCACAAGGCTATCCGCGAGAGCGGGTGGGGCGGTCACGTCATCACCGCCTATCGCCCCGACGCGGTCATCGACTTCGAGGACGAGCGCAGCCCGCGCGCCTTCGAACGCTTCGCCGAGATCTCGGGCCAGGACGTCTACAGCTGGAAGGGCTATCTCGAAGCCCACCGCCTGCGCCGCAAGGCCTTCATCGAGGCCGGCGCCACCTCGTCCGACCACGGCCACCCGACCGCCGCCACCGCCGACCTGTCGGACGCCGAGACGGAAGCCCTGTTCGCCGACCTGGTGAAGGGGAACGTCACGCCGCAGAAGGCCGAGCTGTTCCGCGCCCAGATGCTGACCGAGATGGCCAAGATGAGCCTCGAGGACGGCCTGGTGATGCAGATCCACCCCGGCTCGCACCGCAACCACAACGTGGGCCTGTTGGAATCGCACGGCCGCGACAAGGGCGCCGACATTCCGATGCGCACGGAATATGTCGATGCGCTGAAGCCGCTGCTGACCCGCTTGGGCAACGACAAGCGCCTGTCGGTGATCCTGTTCACGCTGGACGAGACGACCTACAGCCGCGAGCTGGCCCCGCTGGCCGGCCACTATCCGGTGCTGAAGCTGGGCCCCTCCTGGTGGTTCCACGACAGCCCGGAAGGCATGATGCGCTTCCGCGAGCAGGTCACCGAGACCGCGGGCTTCTACAATACCGTCGGCTTCAACGACGACACCCGCGCCTTCCTGTCGATCCCCGCCCGCCACGATGTCGCCCGTCGCGTCGACAGCGCCTTCCTGGCGCGCATGGTGAGCGAGCACCGCATGGATTTGGTGGAAGCTCAGGAGCTCATCGTAGACCTGACGTACAATCTGCCTAAGAAGGCCTACAAGCTCGATCAGCCGCGGCCTCTCCCGGCCCCGGCCCTCGCTGCCGAATAAGAACACCACTTCCGGAGTAAACAACGATGTTCGCCAAGACCTACCACGCCACTCATCCGGACATGATGTTCGCCGTCAGCAACGACGACCTGCGCGACCGCTACCTGATGCAGGACCTCTTCGTCGAAGGCGAGATCGTCCTGAACTACAACCACGCCGAACGCTTCGTGATCGGCGGCGTCGTCGCCTCGACCGCCGTGAAGCTGCCCGACCAGACCGAGCCCGCCTCGGCCGCCGGCCACCCGTTCCTGGAGCGCCGCGAACTGGGCGTGATCAACGTCGGCGAGACCACCGGCAAGATCACCGTCGACGGCGTCGTCTACGACATCGTTCCGCGTGACGGCCTGTACGTCACCATGGGCGCCAAGGACGTGACCTTCGAAGGCGTGAATGGCGAAGCCGCCCGCTTCTACCTGGTCAGCCTGCCGGCGCACGCCTCGTTCGAAACCAAGAAGCTGGCCTTCGCCGACGCCATCCCGCTGGAGCGCGGCGCTCTCGAGACCAGCAACGAGCGCACCATCTACCAGTACATCGTCCCGACCACCTGCAAGTCGGCTCAGCTGCTGCTGGGCATGACCGTCCTGAAGCCGGGCAGCGTCTGGAACACCATGCCGCCCCACCTGCACGACCGCCGCTCGGAAGCCTACTTCTACTTCGGTCTGGGCGAGAACGACCGCGTGTTCCACTACATGGGCGAGCCGGACGAAATGCGTCACATCGTGATGGCCAACGAAGAAGCCGTCATGAGCCCGCCGTGGTCGATCCACATGGGTTCGGGCACCGCCAACTACACCTTCATCTGGGCGATGGGCGGCGAGAACCTCGACTACACCGACATGAACGTGCTGGACATCTGCCAGCTGAAGTAGGCGTAAGCACGCCACCCGCGCTGCTCCGGCCGTCATCCCGGCCGGAGCAAAGCGTAGAGCCGGGACCCTGGGGGCGCAGCCATGCGCCACCCTTGGTCCCGATCGGCTTTCGAGCCGTCCGGGATGAAGCAATTGGGATCAGGAAGCAGATAAAATGGCCAATCCGTTCAGCCTCGAAGGCAAGGTCGCGCTCGTCACCGGCGCCAACACCGGCATCGGGCAGGGGATCGCCATCGCGCTCGCTCAAGCCGGCGCCGACATCGCCGCCGCGGGCCGCAGCGAACCGACCGACACCAAGGCCGCCGTCGAGGCGCTGGGCCGCAAGTTCGTGTCGATCAAGGCCGACTTCTCGACTACCGAACCCGTGCAGCGCGTGGTCGACGAAACCGTCGCCGCCTTCGGCAAGGTCGACATTCTGGTCAACAACGCCGGCATCATCCGTCGCGCCGACTCGATCGAGTTCTCGGAAGCCGACTGGGACGCGGTGATGGACACCAACCTCAAGGTCGTCTTCTTCCTCACGCAAGCCTTCGCCAAGCAGGCCCTGACCCAGGGCGGCGGCAAGGTGATCAACATCGCCAGCCTGCTGTCCTTCCAGGGCGGCATTCGCGTGCCGTCGTACACGGCCGCCAAGTCGGGCCTGGCCGGCCTGACCAAGATCCTGGCCAACGAGTGGGCGACCAAGGGCATCAACGTCAACGCCATCGCGCCCGGCTATTTCGACACCAACAACACCGAGGCCCTGCGCGCCGACGCCGACCGCAACGCCTCGATCCTGGCCCGCATCCCGGCCGGCCGCTGGGGTCGTCCGGAAGACCTGGGCGGGGCTGCCGTGTTCCTGGCCTCGTCGGCCGCCGACTACGTCCAGGGCGTGACCCTGCCGGTCGACGGCGGCTGGCTGGCCCGCTAAGGCTGGCGGCGTTCGGGCCGTCACCAGACCGAACGATCCCCGCGAAGGCGACTTCGCGGGGATTTTCGTTTCGAGGCGGGATCAATACGCCTCACGCATAAAAAGCGCGCCGTCGAACGATGGTAGCGCAACCATTTCATCGCGCCGCTTCCCCAAGGCGAAGAAGGCCTGTAGAGCCCGCACAGCGTTCGACCGGGCCGGGCTGAACGCGAGAACCGTTAGATCAGTTCTTACAGTCCCGACGATCCACCGCTCTCCCTGGCGGTGGTGATGGAGCATGCGCATGCGCGACTCGGCCCTCTCCCTCGGCGCCAGCCGTCCCACCAGCCGTGATGTCCGGCAGAACGCCAATCTGCTTGGCGACCTGCTGATTGAAGCCATCGGCTATCTGGAAGGGGAGGAGGCCGCCGGCCTTGTCAGCAAAGCCCGCAAAGCCGCCGCGCACGAGACCGACGAGGGCGAGGCCCCGGGTCTCGACCATCTGTTCGAAGGCCTCTCCAATGACCAGGCGGTGTTCCTGGCGCGGGCTTTCGCCAGCCACTCGCTGCTGGCCAATATCGGCGAGGACGTCGCCGGCCGCCGCCGCCACGCCGAGGCCGACGCCCGTCCCGGCGACGAGCGCGCCCGCACCCTGGTCGACGCCGTCGCGGCCCTGAAGGCCTCGGGCAAGACCGACGCCGAACTCGCCAAGATCTTCGCCGCCATGAACGTGGTGCCGGTGCTGACCGCCCACCCGACCGAAGTGCGCCGTCGCAGCATGGTCGACCGCGAGACCGAGATCTCGCGCCTGATGACCCTGCGCCGCCATCACCTGCCGGCCGACCTGGAAGCCGACATCCGCGAGCGCCTGTTCCGCGAGATCGCCCTGATGTGGCGCACGCGCCTCTATCGCCCCGAGCGGATCACCGTGAAGGACGAGATCCGCAACGCCCTGTCGATCGTCCGCACCTCGATCCTGCCGGCCATGGTCGATCTCTACGAGGAATGGTCGGGCAAGATCGGCAGCCACGGCCATATCGCCCCGCTCCTGAAGATGGGTTCGTGGCTGGGCGGCGACCGCGACGGTCACCCCGGCGTCAATGGCGACACCCTGAAGCTGGCCCTGTCGTCGCAGTCGCGGGTGATCCTCGACTGGTACGCCGGCGAGGTGCGCAAGCTGTGGTCGAACCTCGCCGTCTCGACCGCCTACACCCCCGTCTCCGACGAGTTGCTGGCCCTGGCGTCCCAGGCCAAGGATCCGTCGGTGCACCGCCTGGACGAGCCCTACCGCCTGGCTCTGGAGCTGATCTTCGACCGCCTCACCGCCGTGTCGCAGAAGCTGACCGGCCAGTGGGTGGCCTACGCCACCAGCCGCACGGACGTCGAGCCCTACGCCCACCCCGACGCCTTCGTCGCCGACCTGCAGATCATCATCGAGTCGCTGGAAGCCAACGGCGGCGAGCGCCTGGTCGGCGCCTCGCTGCGCACCCTGGTCGCCGTGGCCAAGGCCTGCGGCTTCCACCTGATGAGCCTGGACCTGCGCCAGAACGCCGACGTCCACGAGCGCACCATCCACGAGCTCTATCAGCGCTCGGGCTCGGGCGTGCGCTACCTCGACCTCGACGAGGAAGCCCGCTCCAAGCTGCTGATCGAGGAGCTGTCGCACCAGCGGCCCCTGGTCTCGCCGTTCACCGCCTATGGCGAGGAGACGGCCAAGGAACTGGCCACGATGGAAGCCGCCGCCCAGGCCGTGCGCGACTACGGCCACGCCTGCATCGGCGCCTACATCATCTCCAAGTCCGCCACCCTGTCGGATATCCTCGAGCCGCTCGTCCTGCTCAAGCAGGTGGGCCTCGTCTGGGGCGGGGCCGCGCCGCGCTCGTCGCTGAAGATCGCCCCGCTGTTCGAGACCATCGAAGACCTCGAGAACGGTCCGCGCGTGCTGCGCCAGTGGCTGGAGCTGCCGATCAGCCGCACCATCCTGGGCGACCGGCCGGTGCAGGAGATCATGCTCGGCTACTCCGACAGCAACAAGGACGGCGGCTATGTCGCCTCGCGTCGGGGCGTGGCGCGCGGCGCTTCGGCCCTGGCGTTCGAGGCTGACCGCATGGGCGTGGGCATCCAGCTGTTCCACGGCCGCGGCGGCAGCGTCGGGCGGGGCGGCGGACCGGCCGCCGAGGCCGTGCTGGCCCAGCCGGCCGGCACCGTGCAGGGCCGCATCCGCATGACCGAGCAGGGCGAGATGATCGCCCGCCGCTTCGGCGACCAGCCCACCGCGCGCCGCAACCTCGACGGCCTGGCCGCCGCCGTGGTCCAGTCCAGCCAGCGCGACGTCAATCGCCCCGACCCCAAGGTCGAGAGCGCCATGACCGCCCTGGCCCAGGCCTCGTTCGAGGGCTACCGCGCCCTCGTCTATGACGATCCGGCCTTCGAGGACTTCTTCTGGTCAGCCACCCCGATCGGCGAGATCGTGGGCCTGAACATCGGCAGCCGCCCGGCCTCGCGCACCGCCAGCCGCAAGATCGAGGACCTGCGGGCCATCCCGTGGGTGTTCAGCTGGTCGCAGGCCCGCTTCATGCTGCCGGGCTGGTACGGCTTCGCCTCGGGCGTCGAGCGTGCGGGCCTGTCGACGGGCCAGTTGCAGGACCTGGCCGGCGACTTCGACTTCTTCGCCTCGCTGCTGTCGAACATGGAGCTGGCCCTGGCCCAGAGCCACATGGGCATCGCCGCCCGCTACGTGGCCCTGTCGCCCGACCAGGCCAACGCCCAGCGGATCTTCGAGACGATCAAGCGCGAGCACGACAAGGCCGCCGAGATCGCCCTGGCCATCCGCGGCGGCGCGAGCCTGCTCGACAACCAGCCGGAGCTGGCGGAGTCGGTGGCCCTGGCCGGCCACTCGGTCGACCCGCTGAACCACCTGCAACTGGAGCTGCTGGCCCGCCGTCGCGGCGGCGAGCAGGCGGAGGACGTGCGTCTGGCCATCCAGCTGACCGTGGCCGGCATCGCGGCGGGCCTGCGCAACACAGGTTGATCGAGGAGCGCGGGCGCGGATCAATAGACTGGAGCGTGGCGGGCGCCGAAACCGTCGCCACTTTCGGCTGCCACGCTCCGGCGAAATTCCGCGCACTCGTCAAAAACGCCCCGCTCGCGAACCTGCGTTTTCTACGGGCTTGCTCAAATGTCGAAACTGCGCTTATCTGTCTATGACACCGGTGACAAAACGAGCCGGGCTCTGATTGATACCGGTGTCACGACGTTTTGGGTCGGCTCCCCCGACCCGGCGTCCTGCGGCTCTTTGAGTTCGCTCCTGCGCAAACTTTCCAAGGGCGTCGAGCTTTAGCTCGACGCCCTTCATTTTACCTCGGGGTGCGCGCCGGGCCTTGGCTCGGCGCCCTTTATTTCGTCGGGGGCAGGGGGCGGGCGGAAAGTGACGCGGCGGCAGCCACGCCCTGTGGCGCAAGTCGCGCGCGCGGGCTAAGGGATCGCCCGAACAGATCTTCCACGCGCGGCGCGCCACGGCGGCGCCTCGCGCAAGAACGGCCCTTTCCGGGAGGAGTACGAGAATGCTGAAGAACCGTATGGCGGTGCTGCAGGCCCTTGAGACCCAAGGCGTGGTGCCGGTGTTCTACCACCCGGACGTCGAGATCTGTAAGAACGTCATCCAGGCCTGCGCCGACGGCGGCGCGCCCTGCATCGAGTTCACCAACCGCGGCGACTTCGCGGCCAACGTCTTCTACGAAGTCACCAAGCACTTCGCCTCGGCCGATCCGCGCGTGATCATGGGCGTCGGCTCGATCGTCGATGCGCCGACCGCCGGCCTCTACATCGCCAACGGCGCCAAGTTCATGGTCAGCCCGATCGTCAACGCCGACGTGGCCAAGCTCTGCAACCGCCGCATGATCCCCTACAGCCCCGGCTGCGGCTCGGCGACCGAGATCTCCTACGCCCAGGAACTGGGCTGCGAGATCGTCAAGGTGTTCCCCGGCTCGTCGGTCGGCGGCCCGGACTTCATCAAGGCCGTGATGGGCCCGATGCCCTGGACCAAGATCATGCCGACGGGCGGCGTCGATCCGGACGAGGCCTCGATCAAGAAGTGGTTCGGCGCGGGCATCGTCGCCGCCGGCATGGGCTCCAAGCTGATCACCCAGGAAGCCCTCGACGCCAAGGACTACGCCGGCATCGCCAAGAAGGTGCGCGAGACGGTCGACCTGATCGCCAAGGTGCGCGGCAAGGCCTGATGAGCGATCCGATCCTTAAGCTTCGCCCGGCGTCCGAGACCCGCTGGGACTGCGCGGCCCTCGGCGAGGTGATGCTGAGGCTCGATCCCGGCGACGGGCGAGTGCGCAACGCCCGCCAGTTCCAGGTCTGGGAAGGCGGCGGCGAGTACAACTTCGCCCGCGGCATGAGCAAGTGCTGGGGCAAGCGCGCCACCGTCGCCACGGCCCTGCCCGACAGCGACCTGGGCTGGCTGGTCCAGGACCTGATCGGCCAGGGCGGCGTGGACATGTCCCACGTGGTCTGGCGCGAGTTCGACGGCCTGGGCCGCAACACCCGAGTGGGCCTGAACTTCACCGAGCGCGGCTTCGGCGTGCGCCCGGCGCTGGGCGTTTCCGACCGCGCCAACTCGGCGGCTTCGCAACTGCGCCCCGGCGAGATCGACTGGGAGCGGCTGTTCGGCGAGGAGGGCGTGCGCTGGTTCCACACCGGCGGCGTGTTCACGGCCCTGGCCAGCAATACCGCCGAGGTGGTGCTGGAGGCCCTGGAAGTCGCCAAGAAGTACGGCGTTATCGTCAGCTTCGACCAGAACTACCGCGCCTCGCTGTGGAAGGACCGCGGCGGCCTCGATGCCGCCCAGGCCCTGAACCGCAAGATCGCCGCCATGACCGACGTGATGATCGGCAACGATCATGACTTCGTCGTGTGCCTGGGGATGGAGATCGACGGTCTGGTGAAGGGTCTCGAGCCCACCGACCCCAAGAACTTCAAGACCCTGGCTCCGCAGGCGGTGAAGGCGTTCCCGAACCTGAAGGTGCTGGCCACCACCCTGCGGGCGGTGCGCTCGGCCAGCGTCAACGACTTCGGCGCCATCCTGTGGGCCGACGGAGCCTTCTACGAGGCCCCGATGCGCGACGGCCTGGCCATCTACGACCGCATCGGCGGCGGTGACGGCTTCGCCTCGGGCCTGGCCTACGCCCTGATGGAGAACCTCGGCCCGCAAGCCGCCGTCGACTACGGCGCGGCCCACGCGGCCCTGGCCATGACCACCCCGGGCGACACCTCGATGGTGCGCCTGAAGGAGGTCGAGGCCCTGGTGAAGGGCGCGGGGGCTCGGGTTATTCGCTGATCCCGATCCCTCTCCCCCTTGCGGGAGAGGGTGGCCTCCCGGAGGGAGGTCGGGTGAGGGGTCTCTCAAACGTCAAACGCCGCGACGGCCGATCGGCTGTCGCGGCGTTTTTCGTGGGTGCTACCCCTCATCCGTCGCCTTGCGGCGACACCTTCTCCCGCAAGGGGAGAAGGGCCGAAGGCCTACTTCCCCGCGCTGACCGCCGGCCCGTACAGCATGCCGTTGAACAGGAACTTGAAGGTCCCGTACGACTGCGCCCGCTGGGTGATTTCCGGGCCCATGACGAACAGCTTGCCCTTGCCCACGTCGACGTCGAGGATCGCGGTGGTGTCCTTCAGGCGCTCCTGGCCGACGGCCCAGCCGCTGCGCAGCGGCTTGTCGGTATCGAACCACGAAACCTTCGAAACGCCCTTGGCGTCCGACTTCAGGGTGAAGGTCGGCGAGCGGTCGTAGAAGATGTCCACGTCCGCGGGGATGCCGTAGGCCAGCGGCTGGGTGACGTCGACCTTGGCCCGCAGCACCGAACCGGGGATGTAGAGCTCCTTGGTCGACAGGCCCACCAGCTTACCGTTCTCGGTCTTGGCCGTGGCCACCTCGACCGGCGCGCCGAAGGCGGTGGCCAGGCGCGTGGAGGCGCCGATGGCGATCACCGTGCCGCCGTTCTCGGCGAAGGCCTTGAGCTGCGGAATGGTGGTCTCGTCGGTCACCGTGCCCAGCCACGAATGGTACTCGGCCGGGATGTCCTCGGCCTTGGGCTGCGGATAGCCGCGGCCGGCGCGGAACGGACCGCCGGGCGTGGCCGGAACCACGCCGTCGGCGAACACCAGCACGTCGAAGTCCTTGGCCAGGTCGCCAGCGTCCAGGCGCTGCGGGTAGACGACCTGGAAGGGCGCTTCGAACTTCTCGAACATCCAGCGGTTCCAGCCCGACGGCATCGAGCCGCCATAGACGTCCACCAGGCCGACGCGGATCGGCTTCAGCGGCAGGGCCGAGCCGCCCGGCTTCGCGCCCGTGGCCCAGGCGTCGATGCCCAGTTCCTTGACGCCGGCGTTGATCACGCTGGCGGCGGCGGGCGAGTAGGGGACCCAGATGGCGCCGGCGGCGAAGCTCTGCTTGCCGGCCTTGGCGCCGTCCTTCAGCCAGGAGACCTGGGCGCCGGCCTTCAGCAGGCGGTTGGTCAGGGTGAAGGCGTTGTTGGGGGCGTGGTCGATCAGCCAGCCGGCCTTCCCCGAGCCCTTCACGGCGCCCGGCTTGACGGCGATCAGGTCGGGCACGCGCTGGAACGGCCCGTCGAAGCCGTCGAGCACGCGGTCGAACTTCGCGCCCGTCTGGTAGGCCAGGGTGTAGCCGGTGACGTCGTAGGGCGCCTTGGGCGGGCCGCCCGGATACTCGGCGTCGTGCGGGTGGTCCTGCGGCTCGAACATGTCGAGGATGTGCGGGCGATAGGCCTGGGCGGTCTTCACCACATAGGAGCCGGCCGGATAGGTCTTGCCGGCCACGGTGAAGGGCTTGGTGGCCTCGTCGACGTCGACGCCGGCCTTGATCAGGGCGTTCAGGAACGCCACCACCGTCGGCTTGTCGGCCTGGTCGGCGGTCAGGATGTAGCCGCGCGGATCACGCTTCTCCGGGGCCTGAAGGATGGTCTTGTAGAGCGACGGATCAACCGAGGCCGAGGTCGGCGAGCTGGTGACCTTGCCCTCGAACTTCACCTTGGCGCCGGCGGCCTTCAGGTCGTCGATCTCGGTCGGGGTGATAGTCCAGCTGTCCTTGCTGCCCTTGGCGATCGAGTTGCTGGCCATCTTCCAGATGTTGAACAGCATGCGCTCGCGGTTGCGCGAGGCGTAGTCCATCACCGCGCGGTCCAGGCTCCACTGGTACTCGACCGTCTGGGCCAGGCGCCAGGTCTGCGGCGGGGCGGGCATCGGGCGATCGCCGTTGGGCAGCTGCACGTCCGGCACCAGGTTCAGCGGCATCGGCGTCGGACCGCCGGTGATCTCGGTCAGCAGGCCCACGGCGTTGTGGAAGTAGGCGATGGAGCGTTCCATGCCGTTGTGCCAGGTCGAGTAGGGGGCGGCGCTGCGGGCGCCCGAGCCCGGCTTGTCCTCGGCCACCAGGCGGCTGTGCATGGCCATGCCGACTTCCTGCAGCGAGGTCATGACCAGCGGGTCGTAGTTGTAGTTGAACGGGTCGCGGAACGGCGGGACGAACACCACCATGCCGTTCGGGGCCGGCTGGTGCTGGTTGTAGATGATCTGCGGATACCACTCGCGGAACAGCACCTTGTTGACGTTGGTGGTTTCCGACATCTGCGACATGAAGCTGTCGCGGTTGTTGTCGTGGCCGACGTACTTCTGATAGAGGCGCGGGATCGAGTTGTACTCGCGCTTCTGCGGGTCGGCGTTGCGCATGTACCAGTCCGAGACCAGCTCCATGCCGTCGGGATTGTCGTGGCCGAACAGCACGATGACGTCGTCGAGGATGCGCATCGTCTCGGGATCGGTCTTGGTCAGCATCCGGTACAGCACCTGGATCTGGCCCTGCGAGGTCACCGTCTCGGTGGCGTGCATGCCGGCGTCGATCCACACCACGGCCTTGCCGGTCGCGGCCAGCTTCTCGGCCTCTTCCTTGCTGACTTCGCCCTTGGCCAGCTTGCGGGCGATGGCCTTGTACTCGTCCAGCTTGGCGAGGTTGGCGGGCGAGGAGACGATGGCCACCCACTGGGTGCGGCCTTCCTCGGACTTGCCGATATCGACCAGCTTCATGCGGTCGGACTGGCCGGCCAGGGTCTTCAGATAGGCCTCGTAGGCGGTGTAGTCGGCCAGGAAGTAGTCGCTGCCCGGATCTTGGGCGAAGGCCTTGGCGGGCGGGGTGATCTCGCCGGCGGCATAGGCGGCCGTTCCGCCGAAACTCATCACCAGCGCCAGGGCGGCCCCGGCCATCGCTACGTGTCGCGTCATCGCACTCCCCATCCACCAAAGCGGGGCGCGCTTTTTCGCCGGCCCCCTAAGCTTGACGCAGGCGGAGCACGAAACCGCAAGTTGGACCAGCGCAGGCGCAAAAATAGTTCGCCGGCGGGGTGCTTGCCCTGCGCCGCCGGATGCGGCATCACCAAGCCGCACAACGGATCCGGCCTCGCCGGATGGCTACCCCGGGCGCCGATCCCTCGGGAAACCTTCGCGGCGCGATCGCGCGCCGCCGCACCACGCAAGACCGATCCCATGAGCTTCCTCGCCAAGACGCGCCAGCAATGGCTCGCCAATCCTGGCCGCGACCTGCTGGCCGGCACGGTCGTCGCCCTGGCCCTGATCCCCGAGGCCCTGGCCTTCGCGTTCATCGCCGGCGTCGATCCGGCCGTGACCCTCTACGCCTCGTTCGTCATCGCCATGACCATCGCCTTCGTCGGCGGCCGGCCGGCGATGATCTCGGCCGCCACCGGGGCCATGTCGCTGTTGATGGGCGGCCTCGTGCGCGAGCACGGCGTCGAGTACCTGTTCGCCGCCAGCCTGCTGACCGGCGTCATCCAGATCGTCATCGGCCTGCTGCGCCTGGGCCGCTACGTGAAGTTCGTGTCGCGGTCGGTGATGAGCGGTTTCGTCAACTCGCTGGCCATCCTGATCTTCATGGCCCAGATGCCCCAGCTGATCGGCGGCAACTGGCAGACTTTCGCCCTGGTGGGGGCGGGCCTGGCGATCATCTATCTGTTCCCGCGCCTGACCAAGGCCGTGCCGTCGTCGCTGGTGGCGATCCTGGCGCTCAGCGCCGTGGCCATCGCCCTGAACCTGCCGGTGCGCACCGTCGGCGACATGGGCCAGCTGCCCACGGCCCTGCCGCACTTCCACCTGCCGGCCGTACCGCTGACGCTGGAGACCCTGAAGATCATCGCCCCGGTCTCGCTGACCCTGGCCTTCGTCGGCCTGCTGGAAAGCCTGCTGACCGCCAACCTGCTCGACGACCTGACCGATAGCCCGTCCGACAAGGACCGCGAGACCCGGGGGCAGGGCATCGCCAACATCGTCTCGCCCCTGCTGGGCGGTATGGCCGGCTGCGCCCTGATCGGCCAGTCGATCATCAACGTCAAATCCGGCGGCCGCTCGCGCCTGTCGACCTTCTGGGCGGGCCTCTTCCTGCTGATCCTGATCCTCGTCCTGCGCGACTGGGTGGCGAAAATCCCCATGGCCGCCCTGGTGGCGGTGATGATCATGGTCGCCTTCACCACCTTCGACTGGAACTCGGTGCGCAAGCTGCGCTCGACGCCCCTACAATCGACCATCGTCATGCTGGCCACCACCGTGACGGTGCTGATCACCCACGACCTGGCCAAGGGCGTCGTGCTGGGCGTGCTGCTCAGCGTGCTGTTTTTCGCCCGCAAGGTGGGGAAGATGATCAGCGTCACCGAGCGCGCCGACAGCACGCAGACCGCCCGCCGCTACGTCGTGGAAGGCCAGCTGTTCTTTGTCTCGGCCGAGCTGTTCGCCGCCGGCTTCGAGTTCCATGGTCATCCCGAGCGCGTCGAGATCGACATGACCGGTGTGCGCCTATGGGACCTCACCGCCGTCGGCGCGCTCGACAAGGTGGTGCTGCGCTATCGGCGCCAGGGCGCGGCGGTGGAGGTGCTGGGCCTGGACGAGGCGGGTTCAGCGCTGGTGGCTAGGCTGGGCGAGGCGGCGGCGCGCTGAGACCCTCACTGCCGCAGATGCTCGCCTTCCGTCACCTGTCGGCGCCACCTGCCCGGAGCCTCTCCAGTCAGATTGTTGAAGGCGCGCGTGAAATGGGCCTGATCGGCGAAGCCGCAGGCGAGCGCGATCTGGCCCAGGCTGTGGTCGCCTGTGATCATCAGCCAGCGCGCACGCTCGATGCGCTTGCGCGTCACATGCTTGGTGAAGGGCAAGCCGAAGCTGACGCGGAAGCAGCGGGAGAAATGGCTCGTGCTCAGCCGCACCTGTTCGGCCGCCTCGGCCAGGGTGATCCGGCGTTCGATCCGCTCGTCGATGTAGCGGCCGACACGCTTGACCTGCCAAGGCAGAAGACCGCCAGGTCGGCTGTCGTCGTCAGGCGAAAGCAGGCGCCGCGCGGCCGCCAGGTAGCGGCGAGCCGCCGACATGTCGTCTTCGAGACGTTCCAGGCTTTCGCGCACCAGAAGGTCGATCGTCGCCAGATCCGGGGCTTGTCCCGGAACGGCTCCCCGGCGCTCCACCTCCAGCCAGCGTTCGTCGATGAGCGAACCGGAAAAGGGTCGCTGCGCGGCGCCGAATTCAGTCGGGGCCGACGTGCGAAGAGGTAGAGATTCAGCGATCATGGCGACCCACGCTTCCAGTCAAGGCGAGGCCAACCGCCTCGTGTCGACAGGATGGTTAGGGAGCGCCCGCACGTCTGGCCAACGGCAATTCAGCGCGACCAATTCGGCATAAATGCAGTTTGAGCGCCGCCCCGAACTCTTGCCATCACTTGCCGACCAGCCCCGCAACGGGACGCCAGGACTGCAAGGAGACGGGCATGACGAACACCGCAGCCATCAAGAAGGAAACCGCCTATCTGGGCGTGCCGTGGGAAGACGCCTACGGCTACGCTCAGGCGATCAAGGTTGGAAACGTCATCCGGGTCTCCGGCCAGTTCAGCCACGACAGCGCCGGCAAGCTGGTCGCGCCTGCGCCGCTGAACGACCAGGGCAAGCCGGCCGAGTTTTCAGCCATGGAAGCGCAGATGAGGACCACCTACGCCAATGTGGCCAAGCTCTTGGCGCAGTTCGGGGCCAGCCTGGACAATGTGGTCGAGGAGACGCTCTTCGTGCTCGACGTGGACGCCGCATTCGCCGTAGCGGCCAAGGTTCGGGGCGAGACCTACGACGTCGCGCGGCCCCAAGTGGCCAGCAACCTGATCGGCGTGACGCGGCTGGCGTTCCCCGAGCAGCTCATCGAGATCACCTTTACCGCGGTGCTGCCGGAAATCTGAGCGGACGCCAGGGGCCGCCGGGTGTCGCTCGCGGGTCGTGGGCGGCGCCCAGGCGGCCCTCGACGAGGTCGCGCTGCTGGCTGATCGCTTCGACACAGTGGCTCATGAAGGCGTAGATCCGGCCCGACCGGCGGATATCCGGGTGGGTCAGCAGCCATAGGTCGTCGTTGAGCACCGGTTCGATGGGGCCGACCCTCTCGATGTCCGGCGACAGGTCGCCCATCATGCAAGGCAGATATCCCACGCCCAGGCCTGCGGCGATCGCCGCCGCCGCGCCGGCCACCGAGTCGGTGCGATAGGCCACGTTGTCTGCTGGCGCGCGCTTGGCGACCAGGTCGGCGGCCTTCAGGCCCGAAAGCCTTCCCCCGTAGGACACCCATTGGCGTTCGGCGATGGGGCAGGCGCCGCCGATCGAGCCTGGACACGCCGAGTACGGGGCCCAGGCGATCGTGGCGACCTTCCGCCCGAACAGGTTCTCAGGCGGAGCCTCCGTGGCCCGGATCGCGATATCAGCCTCGCCGCGCGCCAGGTTCATGGCGCCGTTGCCGACGCTCACCTCAACCCGGACCGCCGGGTTCAGGGCCTGGAACGAGGCGATCATGGGCGTGAGGAAGTAGAGCAGAATCGAATCGCTCGTGGTGATCCTGAGCTCGCCCGCATGGCCCTGTGCGTGGCCGGAAACCCGCCGCGCGACACTGACGACATCAAGCTCCATGCGCTCGGCGAGGGCGACGATCTCTTCGCCCTGAGCGGTGGCGACATAGCCCGTCCGGCGCCGATCGAAGAGGGCCACGCTCAGCACCTCTTCCACCTTCGACAGGCGACGCGCGATGGTCGAGCCGTTGATCCCAAGCCTGTGGGCTGCGGCCGCCAGCGCGCCCGTCTCGGCGATCGCCCGGACAATGCGCAGGTCGTCCCATGACAGCCTGCTGATCGGGTCTCCCATAGGGCGCGTTTGCTCAAGCTCGGTCGTCGTCAACTCTCCGCATCAAGCGACTTCGTCACCTGCATGTATGGTCGGGCTTTCCCGAAACTTCATGATCCGTTTGGGCTATACGCGCGCTCTTACGCCACCGCGTAGTCGCGCACCTGCATCGGGCTGCTCTGGCTGATCGGCAGGGTGAAGCTGACCGTGGTGCCGTCGCCGGGGGTCGAGACCATCTCCAGGGCGCCGTCGTGCATCTCGACCAGCGACTTGGTCAGCGCCAGGCCAAGGCCGGTGCCCTGCGTGGTCTTGGAGTGCTGGCTTTCCACCTGCTCGAACGGGCGGGCGAGGCGGGCCAGGTCCTCGGCGGCGATGCCGATGCCGGTGTCGGTGACCGAGACCTTCACGCGCTCGCCCAGCGGGTCGCGGCGAATCTCGGCGCGCACGGTGACGCGGCCCTGGCGGGGGGTGAACTTGATGGCGTTGCTCAGGAGGTTCAACAGCACCTGCTTGACCGCGCGATAGTCGGCCTCGATCTCGGGCAGGGGCGGGAAGTCGACCTCCAGCTTCAGGCCCGCCGCCTCGGCGCGGTTACGCACCAGGCGCACGGCGTCCTCGGTGACGTCTTCCAGGTGCAGCGGCTCGAACTTCAGCGCCATCTTGCCGGCCTCGATCTTCGACATGTCGAGGATGTCGTTGATCAGGGCCAGCAGGTGCTGGCCGCTGTTGTGGATGTCGAGGCTGTAGCCCTTGTAGCGCTGGTCGCCCAGCGGGCCGAACATCTCGTTCATCATGATCTCGGAGAAGCCGTTGATGGCGTTCAGCGGCGTGCGCAGCTCGTGGGACATGTTGGCCAGGAACTCGCTCTTGGCCTTGTTGGCGCCCTCGGCCTTGACCTTCTCCATCTCGTACTTGCGGGCCAGCTCGGCCAGCTGTTCCTGGCTGCGCTCCAGGCCGGTGACGGCGTTCTGAAGCTGCTCCTCGTTGCGGCGGCGGGCTTCTTCCTGGGTCTTGATGGCGGTGATGTCGGCCGCGGTCATGACCAGGCCGCCCTCGGCCGTGCGGCGCTCGCTGATCTGGATCCAGCGGCCGTCGTTCAGCTCGGCCTCGCGCACGCCCTTGGCGCCGGTCGGGTCGGGGATCTCCTGGCGGATGGCCAGGGCCGCGAAGCGATTGACCTCGGCGCGGGCCGCGCCGGGCTTGAGGATCTTGGGCTCCAGCGAGAAGACGCTGCGGTAGTTCCTGTTGCACATCAGCAGGCGGCCCTGGCGATCCCAGAGCACGAAGGCCTCCGACACGCTTTCGATGGCGTCGCGCAGACGGTTCTCGGCGGCCTGGGCGCGGGCCTGGGCCAGACGTTCCTCGGTGACGTCCAGGGCCACGCCGATGATCCGCGAATAGCCGTCCTCGCCGGGCTTGCCGAAGCCCTGGCCGCGGGCGTCCACCCAGATCGAGCGGCCGCCGTGCTCGCGGGCGGGAATGCGGAACGACACGTCGAAAGCGCCGAACTGGGCGGCGTTGGCCAGGGCCTGGCGCACCCGGTCGCGGTGGTCGGCCGAGATCCGCTCGACCAGGTCCTGGCCGGGCGCGACGCCGCCGCCGCCCCAGCCGAACATCGCGCCGGTGACGTCGGACATGTAGACCTCGTCCGAACGCAGGTCCCATTCCCAGATCCCGCAGCGGGCGGCCTCGACGGCCAGGCGGAAGCGCTGCTCGCTGTCGATGAACTCGCGCTGGGCGGCCTCGGCGCGGCGGCTTTGCAGCATCAGGATCAGGGCCAGGGCGATGCCGGCGGCCAGCGGGATCAGCAGGGCCAGCGCCCCCTCCATCAGCCGGCGATCCACATTGGCGACGGTGTGGCTGGGCGTGCTGACGGCCGAGATCAGGGCGCCTTGCGCCAGGGGCTCGAAAGCGACGTCGAGGCTGGAGCCGTCGACGCCCCGGCCGGTGAGGGCGGCCGCGCCGCCCTGCAGGTCCTCGACGGAAAGAGTGTAGGCCTGGCTCAGGCTGGCGGCGCCCTGCACCGCGCGGCCGGCCCCGACCAGCAGGCCGCCATCGGCCAGGAACAGGGCCACCGAGCGCTCCTTGCCCGGCTCGCCCAGCAGGCGCGAGGGATCGCCGGCGGCGACCACGTAGCCGCGGCCGGCGCTGGTCTGGGCGGCCATGGCGACATAGAGGCGGCCGCTGCGGCCGACGCCGCCCACCCAGACGCTGCGGCCCGAAGCGGCGGCGGCCTTGGCGGCCATGCGCCAGTCGGTGGAAGGATCGCGGCCCGCGACGGCCAGAACCTCGGTGTTGGTGGTCACGGCCACGGCCATGGCTTCGCCGCCGGCGGCGCGCAGGGCGGTCTCGGCCGCGTCCATGCCGGAGGTCGGATCGCGTTCCAGAAGGTCGGCGGCGGCCGATAGGCCCGCGCGCTGGGCCGCCAGATTGGTCTCGACCTTGCCTGCCAGGATCTGGGCTTCGGCGGCCAGGGCCGCGCCGCCGGGAGGCGAGGACGCCTCCTTCTGCAGCTTGTGGGCCCCCAGAGCGGTGTAGACGGCCAGCAGCAGAAGCGCGGCCAGAATGACGATGCGGACATAGGCCTGCGACGACCCGGCGGCGCGCATGCGGGCCGCGCCCGCAGCCGAAAGTCCGGCCTTCGCCGGCCTTCCGGGTTTCGCCCCGCCAATTCGCAACGCCGATTGCTCCGCAGCACCCCAGGGCCGACCCGACATGGGCAGGCCCGATTCAGACGGCGAGTCAGTTCGCCGACTATGGTGAATCTACCGTACCCGTTCGTGCGCCGTCACCCGGGGGAGAGGCGAATAAGCGGGGGATGAGCGCTTTGGTCGCAACCGTTGCGCGGAGGAATCACCCCAGGCTCTCGCCAGGAGCGCGTCCTTCTCCCCTTGCGGGAGAAGGTGGCGGCGAAGGCCGTCGGATGAGGGGTCTCTCAGAACGTCCAGCTTCCGCGCCAAGTCGGTCGGCTGTGGCGGTGGAGATGCCTTTCGACCCCTCACCCGACCCCGCATGCGCGGGGCCACCCTCTCCCGCAAGGGGAGAGGGCGTGCACACCTACTCCAGCGCCCGCGTCGCCAGTTCCAGCACGTTCTTCGACAGGCCCGGCGCGGCCTTCACCCGCTCCAGTTCGCGGCGCATCAGCTCGCCCAGGGCCGGGACATAGCGCCGCCAGCCGCCCAGGGGCTCGACCAGGCGCGCCGCCGTCATCGGGTTGAAGCCGTCGACGGCCAGGATCTGGTCGGCCAGGAAGCGGTAGCCCGCGCCGCTGGGGTCGTGGAAGCGGGCCGGGTTGGCGCTGGCGAAGCCCTGCACCAGGGCCCGGAAACGATTGGGGTTGCCGGCGTCGAAGTCGGGGTGCGCGGTCAGGGCCAGCACCCGCCCGAGCGCGTTCGGCGACGGATCGCGGGCCTGGACCGAAAACCACTTGTCCAGCACCAGCGGCTCGTGCCGCCACTTGGCGTGGAAGGCGGCCAGCGCCGTCTCGCAAGGCTCGCCGCCGACGGCCAGCAGGGCCGAGAGGCCGCCCATGGCGTCGGTCAGGGCCGAGGCGGCTTCGAAGTGGCCGACGATACGCTGCACGTTGTCGGCGTGCGGATCGGCGGCCAGCAGGTCGACGCAGGCGTTGCGCAACGCCCGGCGGCCGGCCGAGGCGGCGTCCGGCGAAAACTCGCCGTCGCCCTGCATGGCGCCGTGGATGCGCGCCAGTTGCTCGCCCAGGTGTACGGCGATGCGGGCGCGCAAGAGCCCGCGCGCCTCGTGGATCGCCACCGGGTCCGCCGGATCGACGGCCAGGGCCAGGTCGCCTTCGCTGGGCAGGGCCAGCAGCAAGGCCTTGAAGGCCGGATCGGCGTCCGGATCGTCCAGCGCCCGGCCCAGGGCCTGCGCGTAGCGCTCCTCGCCGACCTCGTCGGGCGTTCCGGCGGCGCGACCCAGGATAAGTCCCCGAGCCAGGCCCTGACCGGCTTCCCAGCGGTTGAAGAGGTCCGGATCGGCGGCGAACAGCACATAGGCGTCGGCGGGGCGCGCGTCCGTGGTCAGGGTCACCGGGGCCGAGAAGCCGCGCAGGGCCGAGATCACCGGCGCTTCCGCAACGCCCTCCCAGCGGACCGTCAGGCTCTCGCCCTCCAGCACCACCACCTCGCTGTCGCGGATGGCGCGGCCGTCCTGGGCCAGCAGGCCGATGGTGACCGGGATCGGCAGGGCCTTCTTCACCGGCTGGCCGCTGGTGGGGGCGGTCTTCTGGGTCAGGGTGATCGACAGGACCTTGGCGGCTGCGTCATAGGCGTGGGTCAGCGACACCGAAGGCGTGCCGGCCTGTTCGTACCAGGCGAAGAAACTGGTCAGGTCACGCCCCGAGGCCTCGGCGAAGCAGGCGATGAAGGCCTCGACCGTAGTGGCCTCGCCGTCGTGGCGCGTAAAATAGAGATCAAGGCCGGCCCGGAACGCGTCCGCGCCCAGGATGGTCTTCAGCATGCGGATGATTTCCGCGCCCTTCTCGTAGATGGTCGCGGTGTAGAAGTTGTCGATCTTCAGATAGCTCGACGGCCGCACGGCGTGGGCCAGCGGGCCGGCGTCCTCGGCGAACTGCCGGGCGCGCAGGGCCTTGACGTCCTTGATCCGCTGCACGGCCGCGCCGCGCATGTCGGCGCTGAACGACTGGTCGCGGAAGACCGTCAGGCCCTCCTTCAGGCACAGCTGGAACCAGTCGCGGCAGGTGATGCGGTTGCCAGTCCAGTTGTGGAAGTACTCGTGGGCCACGACGCTCTCGATGCGCTCGTAGTCGAAGTCGGTCGCCGTCTCCGGCTCGGCCAGCAGGAGCGAGCTGTTGAAGATGTTCAGCCCCTTGTTCTCCATGGCCCCGAAGTTGAAGTCGCGCACGGCCACGATCATGAAGAGGTCCAGATCGTACTCGCGGCCGAAGGCCTCCTCGTCCCACTTCATCGAACGCTTCAGGGCGTCCAGCGCATAGGCCGCGCGCGAGGCCTGGCCCGGATCGACGAACACCTTCAGAGCCACGGTGCGGCCGCTCATGGTGACGAAGCTGTCCTCCAGCACGTCCAGTCGTCCGGCCACCAGGGCGAACAGGTAGGCGGGCTTGGGGAAGGGGTCGTTCCAGACGGCGTAGTGGCGGCCGTTGCCGAGCTGCCCGGCCTCCATCAGGTTGCCGTTGCTCAGCAGGTGCTCGAACGCCTGGTCAGCCTCGATCCGCACGGTGTAGCGCGACAGCACGTCCGGCCGGTCGGGGAAGAAGGTGATGGTGCGGAAGCCCTCGGCCTCGCACTGGGTGCAGAACCGGCCGCCCGACATGTAGAGGCCCATCAAGGCCTTGTTTGCCGACGGATCGATCTCGACCTGCGTGACCAGCTCGAAGGCGTCGGGGACCTCGGCGATCACCAGCCGCTCGTCGTCCAGCACGTACTGGTTGGGGCTCAGAGCCTGGCCGTCGATGGCGATCGACTTCAGCGCCAGCCGCTCGCCGTTCAGCGCCAGGGCCTCGCCGGCGTCGCCCGTGCGGCGCACCTTCAGGGTCGCCGTCACCCGCGTGGCGGACGGCTCCAGCTGGAAAGACAGATGCGTCGTCTCGATCTCGAACGGGAACGGGCGATAGTCGGAGAGCCGGATCGGCTGGGGCGTTTCGGTGCGCATCACGGCAATGTAGTCGCCCGCCCGCGCGACGGCGAGGCCGGCGGTTGCGCGACTTGTCGATTTATCGGTTAAGTTACGAAGCTCAGCCGGAGGTTACAGTCGTGTCCGATGCCCTTGCCGACAATCCTCGCCGGACGACGCTGGGCCGTCGGATCGTCATCCTGGGCTGGGCGATGCTCCTGGCGCTGGCGACCTGCCTCGCGGGTGCGGCCGTGATTACGGTTCGCGGGACCTTCGGTGTTTTCATTCTGGGCTTTTGGCCCCTGGCCTCCCTGGTTGCGACCGTGGCCGTGTTCGTGACCTACGCCTTGCTGGTTCGGCTGGCCGAAGGGCGCTGGCCGTCCGAGTTGACGCTAAAAGGCGCAGGTCGCGAATTGGGGCAAGGGCTGGCGCTGGCCATACTCGCCTTTGGTCTGTTGATGGGCTTGCTGACGCTGAGCGGCGCCATTGTCTGGCGCCCCCTGGCGTCCGCCGATTGGCGTTGGGCGCTGACGAACGGTCTGACCCAGGGCGCGTTCGGTGGCCTGCTGCTAGGGCTGGTGGCGCAGGGGGCTATCGCGCGGCTGGGCTCCCTGGCGCTCCTGCCGGTCGCGGGCGTCGTGCTCGCGGCCCTGACGGCCGCCTGGCTGGTGGCGCCCGAGTGGGTGCTTCCGCCGATCCAGCGCGTGAACGCGGCGCTGGGCGGAGCCGTGCTCGGCCTTCTTTGGCTGCGTCGTCGGACGCTGTGGCTGGGACTTGGCCTGTCGATGGGATGGGGCGCGTTGTCGGGCGCCGTCATCGGCAGCTATGCGCTGGATGATTCCACAGAGGCGTCGATCTATGAACCGGGGCGAGGCGTGCTGATAGCCTGGCTGAAAGGGACGGAGGGTCCGGAAGCTTCGATCATGCTGCTGGCGGGCTGCGTCCTCGCTGTCGCCTTCCTGACCTGGCGGGCCTGGAAAGAGGGCTGCTTCTCGAGGGCTTGAGCCTGATCAATGTTCGGGTGCGCGGGCGGGCGCATCACCCCTGGCGACGCCTCGATGCGTCGCGTTCCAAGGGGATAAGACATGACCGCCCGCCGCCTCGCCCTCATCGCCGGTCTGACGCTGGCCGCCGTCGCCACGGGCGCACAGGCCCAGGAAGCCTTCACGCCCGCCGGCAAGGGGACCTGGCAGGTCAACCTGCGCGCCACCAGCGTCTCGCCCGACGCGGGCGATCCGATCGTCACCGCGGCCGGCGCGGTCAGCGGCCTCAAGGCCGACGTCAAGGACGACGTGATGCCGACGCTGGGCGTCTCTTACTTCCTCACCGACAAGCTCGCCATCGAGGTGATCGCCGGCACGACCCAGCACACCGTCAAGGCCGTGGGGCCGGGGACCGACGTCGTCGTGCACAAGACCTGGGTGCTGCCGCCGGTGGTCTCGGCCCAGTACCACTTCGCGCCCAAGGCCCGCTTCAACCCGTATGTCGGCGCAGGGCTGAACTACATGCTGTTCTACAGCGGCAAGGACAGGAACGGCTTCACCGTCGATCTCGACGACGGCTTCGGCTACGCGCTGCAGGCGGGCGCCGACATCGCCGTGAAGGGCCCCTACGTCGTCAATCTCGACGTCAAGAAGGTGTGGTTCGAGACCGACGCCAAGATCAATGGCGGCGCCCTGAAGTCGAAGGTCAACCTCGACCCGATGGTGGTGTCGGTGGGCGTCGGCCGGCGGTTCTAGCCGCTGGAGATCCCGGAACTCCCGTCATTCCCGACCTTGTGGCGGGAAGTCCCAGGGGCGGTGGGCGATCACCATTTCCAGGCGTGCATGCTCGGGCTTTCGTGGCCCAGGTGCTTGAGTATCGCCCCCAACCGATAGTCCACGACCAGATCGTTGTAGCGGCCGCCGCCATCGATGGCGTTCCCGCCGGAAAAGAAGCTGTCCTTGGCGCGGGCGGCATAGGCCCCGTCCGCCGAAGACACCAGGGCGGCGAGCCCGGCGGCGTTCGGTCCGGCTTTCAGGATCTCGAAGTAGCCCTTGTAGGAGCGCGCCGCCAACGCCTGCCGCTTCACGGCGCCGAGCCTGGCGATCCCCTCCTGGGCGCCGTTTGCGGCCTCGCCGCGGATCTCGGCGGCCAGTAGACGATCAAGATGGAGATCCTCGGCCTCCCCGGGCTCGCCATCGAGGGCGAAGGCGAAGCCTCGCCCGATCAGCGACGCGACGAGGCAAGCAGCGCCCAGCGGCAGGCGCGCGATGCTGTCGCCCCTGTCGACCAGCGCCTGGCAGAAGTCGCTGAGGTCGTCGACGGCCTCGACGAAGTACGGTTTTGGGTTTTCGCCTCCGCGCCAGGCGATCAGCCCCAGTTCCACATTGTACCGGAAGATGTCCCCGGCGTTCTGCAGGAAAAGCTCGAGGTTATCCCTGACCTTCGGGGTCTGGATGATCTCTCGCGCATCGGCCAGCCACTGGTGTCGAAGCGCTATGATTTTTTCCAGCATGCAGGCCTCTGGCGGGTCGCGTGATCCGGCCACTTTATCTCGCTAAGGTCGCATTTCCATCCCGGATCAACGGAAGGGTTGGGGCGGCTCAGCCCTCCACCGACCCGCTCGCCGCCGGGGTCTCGTGCAACTCGCGCTCGATGGCCGCGGCCTTCTGGGCCAGGGCCAGCAAGGCGGGGGGCGCGTCCTCGGGATGGTCGCCGACCAGGGTCATGATCTCGCGCGACAGGGCGTGCAGGCGCGGGGCGGCGGCGATCAGCCTGGCCTGGAACTCGATCTTGCGCGGGTCGCGGTCGTATTCGGCCCCCGGCGTGCGCCAGCCGCCCCAGTCGTTGGGATCGGTGACCACCACCGGATAGGTGCCGGGGAAGGGGTGGTGCAGGCAGTCGCTTTCCTGCTGCCACTTGTTGCGCGCCCGCAGGACCCGCCAGTTGGACAGGACGCCGCCTTCCTGCGGATCCATCTTGTCCTCGGGCTTCAGCTCATGGGCCAGGAACTCGCGGCCCAGGCCCACGTCGTAGGTCACCCGCACCGGCTCGTCGAAGCCCTTGGCCCAGATGGGCACGATCCTCTCGATCGTCGCCCAGGCGCCGACGCTCTCGACCCAAACCTTCTGGTTCCGCTGGAAGACGGTCTTGGCCATGGGATCTCGAACGGCTCCAAATAATCGGCGGCCATAAGAACCTGAAATTCTTGACGCCGGGTCAATCTTTCCACGCACGTAAACGTGGTTCATCGTCGTTTCCAACGGCCGTCGACAAGAGCGGCCAAGGGAGAAAACGGCCGTGGATTTCGACTATTCCGACGACCAGAAGTTCCTCAAGGACGAGGCCCGCAAGTTCCTCGGCGGCCGCTGTCCGCCCGCGGTGGTGCGCGGCGTGCTCGACGATCCGGCCAAGAGCTATGACGCGCCCCTGTGGGCCGCCGTGGCCGAGCAGGGCTGGCTGGGCGCGGCCATCCCCGAGGAGCACGGCGGCCTGGGCCTTGGCCGTGTCGAGCTGTGCGCCATCGCCGAGGAGCTGGGCCGCGCCGTCGCCCCGATCCCCTTCGCCTCCACCGTCTACATCCTGGCCGAGGCCGTCATGGCCCACGGCACGGCCGCCCAGCAGGCCGCCATCCTGCCTCGCGTCGCCGCCGGCGCGCTGATCGGCGCCCTGGCCGTCAGCGAGGGCCCCGGCGTGCTCACCCCCTCGGCCCTGTCGGCCCGGGTGGAGGGCGGCAAGCTTTCCGGCGTGAAGATCCCCGTCACCGACGGCGACATCGCCCACGTCGCCATCGTGCTGGCCAATGAGGGCGGCAAGCCTGGCCTCTTCCTAGTCGATCTGACCGGCGCTGGCGTGAAGCGCGAGACGCTCGAAAGCCTGGACCCCACCCGCAGCGTCGCGCGCCTCACCTTCGACGGCGCGGCCGCCGAGCGGCTGGGCGGGGCGGGCGAGGGCTTCGACCTCGTGCAGGCCATCCTCGACCGCGCCGCCGTGCTGCTGGCCTTCGAACAGCTGGGCGGCGCCGACCGCTGCCTGGAGATGGCCAAGGAATACGCGCTTGGCCGCTACGCCTTTGGCCGGGTGATCGGCGGCTACCAGGCCATCAAGCACAAGCTGGCCGACATGTACGTCAAGAACGAGGTCGCCCGCTCCAACGCCTATTACGGCGCCTGGGCCCTCAATGACGACGCGCCCGAACTGCCCACGGCCGCCGCCGCCGCCCGCATCGCCGCTTCCGAAGCCTTCTGGTTCGCCAGCAAGGAAAGCGTCCAGGTGCACGGTGGCATGGGCTTCACCTGGGAGGTGGACTGCCACCTCTACTACCGCCGCTCGCGGCAGCTCTCCCTGGTCGCCGGTTCGCCGAGGCTCTGGAAGGAGCGGCTGGTCAGCGAGCTCGAAAAGAAGAACGCGGCTTGAGCCCCGCGATCCCTCTCCCCTTGCGGGAGAGGGTGGCCCGAAGGGTCGGGTGAGGGGTCTCTCAGACCTTTCCGGATCGGCCTTTCAACCCCTCATCCGTCGGCTTTCGCCGACACCTTCTCCCGCAAGGGGAGAAGGAAGGAGATCCAAGATGGACTTCAACGACTCCCCCACAGAAGCCGCCTACCGCGAGAAGGCCCGCGCCTGGCTGGTCGAGGCCGCCGCCGCCCACCGCGCCGAGCATGGCGAGCCCAAGGCCAACACCCCCGAGCACATGGCCGCCGCCAAGGCATGGCAGGCCCGCAAGGCGGCCGCCGGCTACGCCTGCATCACCTGGCCCGCCGCCGTGGGCGGTGGCGGCGGCACGCCTATAGAGTCAGTGATTTTCGGCCAGGAAGAGGGCAAGGCCGGCGTCGCCTACGGCTACTTCACCATCGGCCTGGGCATGTGCGTGCCCACGGTCATGGCCTTCTCCGACACCGACACCAAGAAGCGCTTCGTATCCCCCGCCGTGAAGGGCGAGGAGATCTGGTGCCAGCTGTTCTCCGAACCGGCCGGCGGCTCCGACGTGGCGGCCCTGCGCACCCGCGCGGTCAAGGACGGCGACGAGTGGGTGATCAACGGCCAGAAGGTCTGGACCACCGGCGCCCACTACAGCGACTTCGGCATCCTGCTGACCCGGACGGATCCCGACGTGCCCAAGCACAAGGGCCTGACCATGTTCTGGATCGACATGCGCGATCCGGCCGTCGAATGCCGCCCCATCCACCAGATGTCGGGCGGGCGCGAGTTCAACGAGGTCTATTTCAGCGACCTGCGGGTCAAGGACAGCCAGCGCCTGGGCGAGGTCGGGCAGGGCTGGCAGGTGGCTCTGGTCACCCTGATGAACGAGCGCCTGGCCGTCGGCGGCTCGGCCGGGCCCAACTACCGCGAGGTGATGGAACTGGCCCGCGCCCTGCCGGGCGAGGACGGTCCGGCCCTTTCCAACGACGCCTTCCGCGAGAAGCTGGCCGACTGGTTCGTGGCCTCGCAAGGGCTGAAGTTCACCCGCTTCCGCACCATGACCGCCTTGTCGCGCGGCCAGACCCCGGGCCCGGAAAGCTCGATCGGCAAGATCATCTCGGCCAACCAACTTCAGGACCTTGCCAACACGGCCGTCGAGATGCAGGGCGAGTACGGCGTCCTCATTGGCCCCGAAGCCGCCGCCGGTGCGGCCTTCCAGCAAAGCCTGATGTGGGCGCCTGGCCTGCGCATCGCCGGCGGCACCGACGAGATCCTCAAGAACATCATCGCCGAACGGGTCCTGGGCCTGCCGGGCGACGTGCGGGTCGACAAGGACGTGGCGTTCAAGGATATGCCGACGGGAAGGTGAGGGGGAGAGGCAGGGGTGTAGGGGGCGAGGTGGCGACGCTAGAACGCCATTAGCCAGAGATCTGAAATCTTGCCGTCGTCGCGAACCTGAAGACCGCCTATCACCCTCTGGCTCGGCCAGCTCAGCTCGAACATGGCGCTATTTACTTCGCCCACGCGCTCCTCACGTGTGACGACGAAGGTCCTTGGGGGGCCGAGGCGCGCGAGACTCTCCCGATAGTCGGCCAGGACCTCGGGCGTGAGATAAGCGCTAGCTTCGGGCGTGAGGCGACGTCGATCGACGTCGCCTGCGCGTAGTTGGGATAAAGAGCGCCGGATCAGCGGTGAGGGCGGTTTGGCGATTTTCTTGCCTTCGTCATAGGCGCCTGGGCGGGGGAAGGCGGCAGGCAGCAGCAGCCTCTCGATACCGTCGACAATCTCCGGCACGACCATGCCGAACTCGGCGTTACTGGTCACGACGATGGCGACGCCGTCATCTGGGTAAATCCGGCTTTCGGTGATGACGCCAGGTGCGAAACCATTGTGATGAACGCGACGATGGCCAACCACACCATCTACATAGAGCCCCAGGCCATATCCTGAGCCTTTGCCGGTTGTGAGCATCGTCTCCCGCATCATTGCGTCATAGGAGGTAGGTGACAGGAGAGTGCGGCTGAGGACGCTGGCGTCCCAGCGCGCAAGGTCGGTTGCGCTCATGGAAAGGCCTCCAGCACCATAGGCCCAGCCTCGGGCAGCCGGCTCGGTCAGCCGTGCGGGCCCCAGTAGGTTACGGCCATAGCGGTTGGCGTCTTGTCTGGTCGGTGGCGAGGTCTCGTTGTCGATGGCGCTGGTCATGCCGAGCGGTATGAAGATCCGCTCGGTCAATACTTGGGCGAGCGGGCGGCCCGATACAGTTTCGACGATGCGTCCGGCGATCGCGTAGTTGGTGTTGCTGTAGTCCCAACTTGAGCCCGGCTCGAAGGCTAGTGGCATTGCCCCCCAGCGGTCGACGATGGCCTGTGGCGCAATGGGGCGGCGGCGTTCCTCAGCCGTATCCTGCCATGAGTCACGATAGCCCGCTTCGTGAGACAGCAGGTGCCGGACAGTAACCTTCTCCGCGCCGGAAACATTCGGGAAGAAGCGTCCAATCTTGTCATCGAGGGACAGCTTGCCGTCCTGGACCATCAGCAGCACCGCCGCTGCCGTGAACTGCTTGCTGACCGAGCCGATGTCGTAGCGGGTCTCCGGCGTCGCCGGTTGCATAAGAGCGAGGTTGGCTAGGCCAAACGCTTCAGCATAGGCCAACTGGCCATCGACGACGACTGCCACCGAGGTCGATGGAGCAGGGGATTTGGAGCGCGCCTCCGTGACGATGGCCCGAATGCGGATCTTCTGGTCCGGAGTAAGCGGTGAGGCCATGGCGGAGGCCGTGATCATTGCTAAGCACAGCCCGAGAACGATCTTCATCGCTTCCCCCTCATCCCGGTATCACATATGTAGTTTGCGAGTGTCACAAGTGTAAAACGACAAGTCAACATGCAATCTATGAGGGTTTTTTCCTTGGTGCGCCAATGCTCGTCGGCTTCGACGAAGGGTGATTTCCGGCATGGAGGGTGAATAGAATCGATACGGCTTCAGCGGGCTGAACTACGATGCGGCGACTGAATGCTGGGTTGGGAAAACCGTGAAAATACACATACTTCCTCGCCCGCACCTCCCCAAAACCCGTCCCATTTCAGGCACGTCAAACAAGAGTTGATGAACGTCGGTCGACGAGCTTGACAGTCTCGCTTCCGGCGGCTCATGAACGGGTTTCCGATCATGGTTAACGGCGTGCTGGAGGGGGAGCGATGCACGAGGCCGGCGATGCTGTTGCGCTCCTCCGCAGGCTGAGGCGCGCGGGCGTCCATCTCCTCGACAATCGCCATAGGATCGCGCGTCGCACGCCGCTGGGCGTGGTGGCGGCGCTGGCCGTGCTGCCGCTGTTCGGCTGCGACTTCTCCGCCCCGCAGCTGTTCGCCAAGCGGGCCACGGCCTGCCCGCGCCCGCAGGTGGCGCAAGGCGGCTCGGGCCAGTTCAACCAGCAGCAGATCGAGATCCGCAACCTGCGCCAGGGCGGCTTCCGGGGCGACTTCTTCGCCCAGCTGGAGCTGGCGCGCCGCTACGAGGGCCAGCGCAGCAGCGACAAGAACCTCGACGATCCGGTCGAGGCGGCCGCCTGGTACGCCATGGCCCTGGCCAATCCGTCCGGCTACGCGCCGATCGCCGCCTACGAGCCGCGCGGCAAGCCGGGCAAGGCCGTCTCGCGCTTCGACGACTGCCGCGCCTATGAGCGCCACGCCGCTTATGGCGCTCTCGACCGCCAGCTGTCGCGGATGTCGACAGAGGAGCGGGAGCAGGTCAGGAACCGGGTGATCTACATCCTGTCGACGCAAGGCGCCGACGGCTATCGCACCCTGGCGCGGATGCACGACGGCTATTTCGGACCCTATGGCGAGCCGTCCGACAACCTCCAGGCCGTCGAGGCCTATGGCGACCGCCGCCACGTGGGCGCGCCGGCGGCGCTGGATCTCTTCCGCCGCAACGACATCGACGCCTATCTCTACAACTACCTGGCGGTGCAGACCGGCGACGTGTCGGCCTATGTCATGCTCAAGGACTTCGAGCGCTCCTCGCCACAGCGGGCCTCGTACGGAACCTTCGTCGAGACCAAGGCCAAGCGCTGGATCCCGCCATACGAGTTCTATCCGCCGGACTCGCCGGATTCCGGCGTGCCCCACTCGGACGAGAGCGATCCGGCCGGCGAGGCCAAGGAGGCGGCGCTGGCCCGCCTGCACGAGCTGCCGTTCGTGCACATCGGCGAGGCGCTGTCCTATCTGCGGATCATCCCCGCGCCGCTGCTCGACGAGCGGCTGCTTTCCCTCAACGACGCCCAGACCTTTCAGGCCTCGATCGGCCGCCCGACCACCGGCCGCCTGTCGCCGATCGAGAAGGTGAGGGCGGTGCAGTACGCGGCCGTCAACGGCTCGTCCAAGGCCCAGCTGGTGCTGGCGGTGATGTACTCCGAAGGCGTCGGCGTGCCGCGCGACTACGCCCGCGCCTACCACTGGTACGAGGAGGCCGAGCGCCAGGGCTCGCCCGAGGCCAAGTACGCCATGTCGACCTTCTTCTCGCTGGGCCTGCAGGGCGTGGCCGACCAGGACCGCGCCAAGGCGGTGGTCTACCAGCTGGACGCGGCCCTGGCCGGCTTCAAGCCGTCGGCCTGGCGGCTGCAACAGCTGCTGGCCCAGGTCTCGCGCCCGCCGCGCGGCCCGGGCGAGCGGCCTCAGCCCTATGCGGCGCGGGCTTACGTGGCGCCGGCCAGCGCCGGCCCCGTCGACGCCGTGCCGGTCAACGCCGCTCGTCCTGACGCTGAAAGGGACTATCGATGAAGCGCCTCGCCTCCTTCGCGGCGGCTCTCGTCGTCCTGGGCCTCGTGGGCGCCGCGCCGCAGGTCGCCCTGGCCTCGCCCGACGCCAAGGTCGACCAGCAGATCCGCCCGTGTTTCGGCCTTTTGCTCGAGCCCAACCTGTCCAAGGGCTGCGGCGTGCGGCGCCCCATAAAGCGCAAGCCGCCGCGCCGGCCCTACTATCCCGGCGGCGGCTACGGGCCGTACCGCACCGTCGTCGACTGCGACATCGCCTATCCGGGCGAGGTGAACGACGTGCTGGCCCGGCTCTATGAAGGCGACACCCTGACCTTGGTCTCGCGCAACGGCGGCGCCTGCGTGGAGTCGCTCAGCGTCACCCGCTCGGTGTTGATCACCGCCCGCGACTACAGCCCCTCGCGCACCCGGCCGATCCTGGTGGCGCCGGCCGACCAGCCCTGCATCCGCATCGCGCCGGGCGTCGCCTTCGTGGTGTTGCAGAACCTGGGCCTGGAAGCCTCGCGCGGCGGAACCGCCTCGTGCATCGTCGGCCGCGCCACCGAGCTGGCCCTGAAGGGCGTGGTCGTGCGCTACGACGGCGAGGCCTCGGCCATCGACGTCGCCGACAGCCGGGTGGAGATGATCCAGGCGGCCTTCGTCGGACGCACGCGGGCCCCAGTGGTCAAGCTGTCGGGCAGTTTGCAAGCCCAGGACATCGACGTGGCCGCCACCGCCATCGGCATGGCTGTCGAGGCCGGCCGCGACAGCCGCCTGCGCGACATCCGCGTCGTCCGGCTCGGCGACTGGAGCGGCTCCTCGCGCACCCGCAACTCGGCCGGCTTCGTGCTGACCGGCGTCAACCGCGACCAGCTGGTGCAGATCGACGGCCTGGCGACCGACGGCTTCTCGCGCGGCATCTATGTCAGCGGCGGCGAGACCACCCTGCAACGGCCCGTGGTCCGCGACAGCGACTGGGCGGTGGTGCTGGAGGGCGCCGACCTGCGGGTGCTGGACGGTCAACTGGAAGCCGCCGACGTCGGCATCTACGCCGCCTCGGGCGTGGTCTACGCCTCCGATAACGCCATCGCCGGGGTGATGCGCGCGGGCCTGTTCGCCGACAGCGGGGCCCAGATCCGCGCCCGCGACAACCGCGTCTTCGCCCGCCCCGGCGGCTGCGAGGCCCTGGTCACCGGCTATTTCGACGGCGCCCTGACCTGCCGTCCGTGGTTCGAGGCGCCGGAACTGTTCCGCACGCCCCGCGACCGGGCCCGCGCCGACTATGACAGCTACTGGCCGGCCGGCGCGGTGGCCGTTCTGTCGGGGCCGCCGTCGAGCGCCCTGGCCGGCGGTCCCGCCGATCCATACGACGCCTCGGCCGCCGCCGGTGGTCCGGTCGGCCCGCCTGTCGGTCCTCAAGGGAGCCCGCGATGATCCGCCTGCTTGCGTCCAGCGTTCTCGCCGTGGCCCTCGTCGCCGGCGCGGCCCAGGCCCAGCCGGGCGGCCCCGCCAAGCGTCCCGGTCCGCCCGGTCGCGTTCCGTGCGGCGCGCCCCTGACCGGCCAGGCGCCCGACGTCATGACCTACGATCGCGCCACCGGAACCCAGGTGTTCGTCAGCGGCCAGGGCGGGACCGAGGTCTCGGCCTTCAACCAGCGCACCGGCTCGTCGGCCGGCATGCGTGGCGACCTGTCCAGGCCCGGTGTAACGGAGACCTGCGCCTCCGACGCCCTGACCGGCGACGGCTATGCGGTCACCTCGCGCGGGCCGGGCGACATCGCCGTGGTCGGCCGCGACGGCCAGACCGGCGAGCGCTGGGCCATCAAGCGCTCGGACGGCACGACCGAATACTGGGATCCGCGCGGCGAGCATCGCTGCTTCCGCGGCAGCCTGGGCATCTTCCCCGGCGCCCGCGGATGCTGAGCCGCCTCGCTTTGCTGGGCCTGACCGCCGCCGTCCTGGCCGCCTGCACGACCCCGCACGGCCACCGTCCGCCCCCGCCGCCGCACCCGTCGGAAGTCACGCCGCCCCCACCGCCGATCGAAGCGATCCGCCCGAAGGTGTGATCGGCGCTAAGAACCCTCTCTCTGAGAGAGAGGAGGGGCCCGCCGCGAAGCGGTGGGAGGGTGAGAGGTTTCACCATTGGCCGGATGGTCGCGGCCTTTTCCGCTCCCCCGTGTCGTCATCCCGGCCGAAGCGCGCAGCGCGTAGAGCCGGGACCCAAGGGCCGCCGCACCGGGCTTGCGGCCGTCAAGTTGCCGCGCCGTCGACTGAGCCCAGTCCCCCTGGCTCCCGGATAAGCGCTACGCGCTTTCCGGGATGACGACGTGAGCGCTTTTGAGTTTCAGGAGGCTGGGACACTGCCGCGCCCCATCCGGTGAGTTTGTCACCTCTCACCCTCCCATGGCTGCGCCATGGGCCCCTCCCTCTCTCAAAGAGAGAGGGTTCGCTCTAAGGCCCCACGCTCGCCTTCATCTCCGGCGGCTTCCTCCGCATCGTCGCCTGTTCGTAGGCGTAGCCCAGGCTCAGCAGGCGGGCTTCGCTCCAGGCCGGGCCGATGAACGACAGCCCCACCGGGAGGCCCTCGACCAGGCCCATGGGCACGGTCAGGTGCGGATAGCCGGCCACGGCGGGCAGGGTGGTGGCCGAGGCGCCGTAGTGGTCGCCGTTGACGGGGTCGATGGTCCAGGCCGGACCGGTGGTCGGGGCGACGATGGCGACCGCGCCGGTTTCCTTGAGGATCCGGTCGATCCCTTCCGGCCCCGCCAGGCGCTTGGCGTCGGCCTTGGCCTTCAGGTATTCGGGGTCATCGAGGCCTTTGGTCGCTTGCGCCTTCTCGAAGGTCTCCTGGCCGAACCAGCGCAGCTCCTCCGGCGTGGCGGCGTTGAAGGCGATCAGGTCTGCCAGGGTGCGCGGCTTGACCTTCTTCGGATCGGTCGAGGCCAGGTAGGCGGCGATGTCGGCCTTGAACTCGGTGGACAGCACCAGCCCCTCGGCCTTGCCGACCGGGCCCTCGTCGAAGGCCTTGACCTCCACCAGGGTCGCGCCCTGGGCGGCCAGGTCCTTCAGCGCCCGCTCGAACACCGCGTCGGTCTTGGGGGAATCTCCGGTGTAGAACCGCGCCACCGCCAGGGTGACGCCCTTCAGCGACGTCTTCGACAGGCCCGCGGCGTAGTCGACCTTGCGGGCGTCGGCCTCCAGCGTCGCCGGATCGGCGGGGTCGGAACCGGCCATAGCGGTCAGCAGCAGGGCCGCGTCGCGCACCGTGGTGGTCATGGGGCCGGCGGTGTCCTGGCTTTGACTGATCGGCACGACGTGGGTGCGCGAGACGAGGCCCACGGTGGGTTTCAGGCCCACCAGGCCGTTCATGGCCGCCGGGCAGGTGATCGAACCGTCGGTCTCGGTGCCGATCGCGGCCGTCGCCAGGCCCGCCGCCACCGCCGCGCCCGAGCCGCTGGATGAGCCGCAGGCGCTGCGGTCCAGGGCGTAGGGATTGCGGGTCAGGCCGCCGACGGCGCTCCAGCCGCTGGTCGAGCGCGACGAGCGGATATTGGCCCATTCCGACAGGTTGGCCTTGCCCAGCACCACCATGCCCGCCGCCCGCAGCCGGGCGACCAGCGGCGCGTCGCGGCCGGTGACATTGTCCTTCAGCGCCAGCGAGCCGGCGGTGGTGGCCATCGGGTCGAGGGTCTCGATGTTGTCCTTGATCAGGACCGGCAGGCCGTGAAGGGGACCGCGCACCTTGCCCGCCTTGCGCTCGGCGTCGAGCGCCCGGGCGATCTTCAGGGCGTCGGGATTGAAGGCCAGCACGGCGTTGGTCCTGGCGCCGAAGAGGTGCTGCACCATCAGGCGGCCCTGCACGGCGTCCTCGGCGGTCTGCTCGCCGGAGGTCTGCCGCGCCTGCTCGTCGGCGAGGCTCATCTGCGGGCCGACGAAGGCGACGTGCCCGATCTCGTCCTCGGCGTCCTTCGAAAGCGAGGCGAGGAACTCGGCCGGCGTCTCCGCCTTCGGTCGTTCCTGCGCGGCCAGGGCCGGCCCGGCCAGCAGCAGCATCGCCCCGCCGGCCAGCAACAGACGCTTCATCTCCACGATCAATCCCCCTGCCGGATACGAAAACGGCCCCGACCGTGAAGTCGGGGCCGCTTGCCGATCACTCGCCCTTGAGCTTGCGATCGAAGAAGTCGAGATGCGTCTTCATCACGTGCAGACCCTTGGAACGGCTGCGGATGACGCTGTGGCGCTCGCCCGGATACAGCATGGTCTCAAAGGCGATCCCCTTCTTCTGCAAGGCCGCCAGCACGCGGGTGCTGTTCTCGAAGATCACGTTGTCGTCGGCCATGCCGTGGATCAGCATCAGGCTGCCGGGCTTGAGCTTGTCGATGCGGCCCAGGAAATCCGAGGCCGCGTAGCCGGCCTTGTTCTCGTCCGGCTTGCCCATGAACTGCTCGGTGTAGTGGGTGTCGTAGAGGCCCCACTCGGTCGGCGGCGCGCCCGAGACGCCGGCCTTGAAGGGCGTGCCCTCGGCGCTCAGCATCATCAGGGTCATGAACCCGCCGTACGACCAGCCCATCACGCCCAGGCGCTCGGCGTCGACGTAGGGCAGGGTCTTCAGGAAGGCCGCGCCGGCGAACTGGTCCTCGACCTCGACCGTGCCCATGCGACGGTCCAGCGCCGTCTTGAACGCCGTCGAGCGGTTGGACGAGCCGCGGTTGTCGAGCTTGAACACCACGTAGCCGGCATTGGCGAAAGCCTCGTCGTTGACACCCCAGCTCTTGGTCACGCGCTGGGCGTGCGGGCCGCCATAGACCGAGACGATCACCGGATACTTCTTGGCCGCGTCGAAGTTCGCCGGCTTCAGCAGCGAGTAGTGCAGCACCTGGCCGTCGGCGGCCTTCAGCGTGCCGAACTCCGGAACCAGGTGGTCGGCGGCATAGGGCGCGTAGGGGTGGGCGGCGTCGAGCTTGTTTTCCTCGATCCAGCGCACGCGCTTGCCGGCGGTGTCGTAGAGCGCCGTCTGCGGCGGGGTCTTCGGGTCCGAGTAAGAGCCGACGAAGGCGCCGGTGGCGGCGACCTTGGCGGTCCACCAGCCGCCCGCCGGGGTCATGGCCTTGGGCGCGGCGGGCTTGGCGTACGAAACCGAATAGAGCCGGCGCTCGATCGGCGTGTCGATCGAGGCGCCGAAGAACACCAGGCCGCGCTTCTCGTCGACGGCCTCGACCTTGTCGACCGGCCAGTCGCCCTTGGTCACTTGCGCCAGCAGCTTGCCGTCGGCGGCGTAGTGATAGAGGTGCTTGTTGCCCGACTTCTCCGACGACCACAGGAACGAGCCGTCCGCCAACGGACGGAAGTCGTCGTGCAGTTCCACCCAGTGCGGGTCCGTCTCGGTCAGGATCGTCTTGCCCTGGCCGCTGGCCGGGCTGAAGGCGATCAGGTCGAGGGTCTTCTGGTCGCGGCTCTGGCGCTGGACATAGAGGGTCTTGCCGTCCTTGGCCCAGGCCACGCGGGCCAGATAGATGTCCTTGTCGGCGCCCAGGTCGATCTGCACCACCTTGCCCGAGGCCAGGTCCTTGACGAACAGGTCGACGATGGCGTTCGGCCGGCCGGCGCGGGGATAGCGCTGGTCGATCACGGTCGCGCCCGCCGGGCCGATGTCGGCGCGCGGCACGATGTCGACGCCGCTCTCGTCGACGCGGGTGTAGGCGATCAGGCGCTCGTCGGGCGACCACCAGTAGCCGGTGTCGCGGTCCATCTCCTCCTGGGCGATGAACTCGGCCACGCCGAACGACAGGGCGCCCTTGCCCTCAGCGGTCACGGCCGTCTCCTCGCCGCCGGTCAGCGGACGCACATAGAGGTTCTGGTCGCGCACATAGGAGACGAACCTGCCCTTGGGCGAGACCTTGGCGTCGACCTCGTCGCCCGGGGTCTGCGTCAGGCGGGTGACCTTGCCGTCGGCGACGCTGTCCACATAGAGGTCGCCGTCCAGCGGCACGAGCACGAAGCGGCCCTCGCTGTCCCAGCTGTATTCGACGACGCCGCGGGCCAGCACCCGGGCGCGCTCGCGACGGGCCAGCTCGGCTTCCGACAGCGCCTTGTCGCCCGACGACAGGGCGTTGGCGTCGATCAGCCGGTAGGGCTCGCCGCCCTTCACGTCCACCGCCCACAGGTCCTGCACGTTGGCCGCCTCGGGCTTGGCCTTCAGATAGGTCACCCGCTTGCCGTCCGGCGACAGGGCCACGCCCTTGGCGGTCGGACCGTTGATGTCCGGATCGGAGAACAGGCGCTCGGGGGTGAGTTTTTCGGCCATCACGGGAGAGGCCAGGGCGAGACAGGCCGAAAGGGCCATGAGCGAGGGACGGATCATGGCGCGGACGCTAGAGCGCAGCGTGGCCGTTGTCACTAGATCCTCCCCCCGAAGGGGGAGGTGTCGGCAAAGCCGACGGAGGGGGACGTGACTTCCGAGCGGGCGGCTTTCTCGGCGACGGCAGGAAACTTCCCCCTCCGGCCCTTCGGACCACCTCCCCCCTTGGGGGAGTTGTCGCGAAGTGACTGAGGTTCCTACTGGGCAAATCGCCTCCCCAGCCAGTCGATGATCGCCGCGTTCACGGCCTCCGGCTTCTCCTGCTGGGTCCAGTGGCCGCTGCCCTCGATCAGCACCTTCTCCAGGTCGTCGATCTGGTCGCCCATGCGGTCGGCGAGGGAGGGCGGCAGCACCACGTCGTGTTCGGCCATGATCATCAGGCAGGGGATGCCGTCGATGCGGCGGGGCAGGGGCTCGGACCTTTCCCAGTTGCGGGTGAAGTTGCGGTACCAGTTGATCGGGCCGGTGAAGCCGCCCTTCTCGAACGCCTCCACATAGACGCCCCGCTCCTCGTCGCTGAGGAACTGCTTGTCGTCGGTCTTGGGATCGTAGTTCTCCAGCGCCAGTTGCAGGGCCAGCGAGCGCCGCTCGGCCGGGCGCGACGAGAAGCCGACCACGCTGTCGCCGGGCAGGCGCATGAAGAAGCGCAGGGTCTTGTCCACGTCCTGGGCGAACAGGGCGTCGGCCGCGCCGGGCGTCTGGAAGTGCACGATGTACATGTCCGGGCCATAGGCGGCCTTGAACATCTCGATGGGATCGATCGGCAGGCGCGGCACGAACGGGGTGTTCAGCCCGATGATCCCGGCCACGCGCGTCGGATGCAACAGCGGCATGGCCCAGACGACGATGCCGCCCCAGTCGTGGCCGCAGAAGATCGCCTTCTCCACGCCCAGGTGGTCGAGCAGGCCGACGAGGTCGCCGGTCAGGTGCTCCATGTCGTAGTCGGTGACGGCGGCGGGCTTGTCGGTCAGGCCATAGCCGCGCTGGTCGGGGGCGATCACCCAGTAGCCGGCCTGGGCGAGGGCTGCGACCTGATGTCGCCACGAATAGGCCAGCTCGGGAAAGCCGTGGGAGAAGACGATGGGAACGCCCTGGCGCGGTCCGGCCTCGTAATAGGCCATCCGCAAGCCGTTGATGTCGGCGAACTGCGGCTGCGGCCAGGTCTGCGCGGCGGCCATCGGCGTCTCCCTTGTTATGTTATCAGTGGTCAGATTGCGGGGCCGTGATCGACCGGGCAAGCGATAAAGGGTTCCCGTCGGAGCGTACGGGAGTAGAAGGCGCCCATGACTTCCGCCGCTACAGCTTCTCCCTCCGCCACGCCCTGGCGGCTCGTCCTGCTTTTGGGGGCGCTGACGGCCTTCGCGCCGATGTCGATCGACATGTACCTTTCCAGCTTCCCGGCCATCGGCCAGACGCTGAAGGCGGGTCCCGAAGAGGTGCAGCTGACCCTGGCGACCTTCTTCGCCGGCATGGCCATCGGCCAGTTCCTCTATGGCCCGGCGTCGGATCGCCTGGGCCGCCGCGCGCCGATCCTGCTGGGCGTCGTCATCTACACCGTCGCCTCGGTGACCTGCGCGATCGCGCCCAACATCGAGGTGCTGCTGGGCGCCCGCTTCGTGCAGGCCCTGGGCGGCTGCGCCGGGGCGGTGGTGGCCCGCGCGGTGGTGCGCGACCGCTTCGACCATGCCGAGACGGCCCGGGTGCTGTCGCTGATGACCCTGATCATGGGCCTGGCGCCCGTGCTGGCGCCGCAACTGGGCGGGCTGATCTTCGCCCTGGCCGGCTGGCGGGCGGTGTTCGGGGTGATGGCCTTGTTCGGCCTGGCCATCGGCCTGTGGGTGCTGCTCGGCCTCAAGGAATCGCGCTCCGAGGAGACCGCCGCCCAGGCCCGGGCCGAGAACCCGCTACGCGCCTTCGGCCTGTTGCTGCGCAAGAAGCGCCTGCTGGGCTACGGCATCGCCGGGGCGCTGAACGGCTCGGTGCTGTTCACCTACATCTCGACCTCGCCCGACCTCGTGATGGGGACCTACGGCCACTCGCCGCTGGTCTTCAACATCGTCTTCGCGGCGAACGCGGTGGGCATCATCGGCGCCAGCCAGGTCAACCGCCTGCTGCTGCGACGGTTCAAGCCCGACGAGGTGCTGACCCGCGCCAGCCTGATCTCGACCGTCTTGGCGATGGTCCTAACCTTCTTCGCCTGGACCGGGCTGGGCGGCGAATGGACCGTTCTGCCGCTGCTGTTCCTGGCCCTGTCGACCTATGGCCTGATGTCGGGCAACACCATGGCCGGCGCCCTCAGCGTCGACCCGCGCCGGGCCGGCTCGATCTCGGCCCTGATGGGCGGGGTCTCGTTCGGGGCGGGCGCCGTGGCCGCCTGGGCCGCCGGCCTGCTGCACGACGGCACCCCGCGCCCGGTGGCGGCGGTGATGTTCGCCTGCCTCGTCGGCTCGGGCCTGGCGATCTTCCTGCTGGCGGTTCCGAAGAAGGCGGCGGCTTCGGCCTAAGAACCGTTAGAGGACAAAGCTCAAAATCCGTCGTCATCCCGGCCGCAGCGAAGCGAAGAGCCGGGACCCAGGGGACTGGGCTCTGCATATGGATCCTCCACCCGGCGACGGCTGAAGCATTGCCGGCCGCTCCTGGGTCCCGGCTCTAAGGTCCGCTACGCGAACCTCCGGCCGGGATGACGGCTGAGGGGCTCTAAGGCGCCGTCGGCCGCAACCCGAACCAGCCGCCCTCGGCGTCGAACAAGACGTCGAAGCGGCGCAGCGCGTGCCGGCCGGTGTTCACGAAGGCCGTCGGCATCGGTGAATTGACCAGCACCTGGGTGGGGGCGATCGCATCTCCCTGGCCGGTCGTGAAGGCCAGGGTCGTGGCCGGCTGGGTCGGCACGGTGATGCTCACCGTCTGGCCCGCCGCCAGCACCGTCGACTTGGCCTTGTCGTTGTTGTTGGTCTGGGTCTGGGTCTGCAGCGCGGCCGGATCGGCCACGCCCAGGTACATGGTCGGGATGCCGGTATCGATCAGCAGCGCGCCTGGCTGGGCCGGCAGGCCGCCGGCGGCCACCTGCATCGGTGCCTGCGGCCAGTCCATGGCGCCGTTGGGGCCGGGCTTGCCCAGTTTCACGAACCGGAAGCCGCCGGTGTTGGCCGGTGTCAGGCCCACATGCACGCCGTCGCGGGTGACGACATAGCCCCGCCGATAGCTGGCCGATGCGATCGGCCGGCCGTCGATGGCGGAAAGGTTCAGCAGCGGGTTCTTCTGCGGCGTCCCCTGCGTCTGGCCGTTGCCCTCCCGCCCGAAGCCGACGCCCATATAGGCGATGCCCTTGGGCATGTTGATCGTGGCCTTGGGCGCGGCGCAGGTTCCCGGCGAGGTCTTCACGTCGTAGCCGGGGCACTTGTGCTCGATGTCGACCACCAGGATCGGAACCTGGGCCCGCGCCAGTTCGGCGCCGCCGGCATCGACGAAGGCGACGCTGGTCGGGACCCAGTGGCCGACCCACAGCCGCTTGCTGCTGCTCAGGAACTCCCAGCCGCGCGGATAGGCCTTGGCCTTGTCGGGCGACCAGCCGGGCAGGTCAGCGGCCGAGATCACCACCCCGGTCGAGCCGGTGTCCATCACCACCGGCGGCGGCGCATAGGCGCCCAGCGGCCCGTCCAGGCGCAGCGAAACCGTCGGCGGGGCGTCGAACGGCGCCTGTCCGGCGGCCCAGGGCGTGAAGGGGATGAAGCGGCCCTGGTCATAGGGCTGGAAGTTGGGGGGCTGGACGTCGGGCCCGGCCTGCGAGCAGGCCTGGGTGGTCAGCGCGCTGGCGGCCAGCAGCGCGACGGCGCTGGCCTGGAAAGTCCGGATCGGTCGCATGAAGCCTGTCCTCCCTGGGTGGAGTTCATGTCACTTCATGCAACTTAGAATGATCTATCCGCGCCTTTGCAAGCGTGGCTAGGCCTGGTCGGCGACCTTGCCGGCGCTCCAGGCCAGGGCCAGCCAGCCGGCCAGGAAGGCGACGCCGCCGATCGGGGTGATCGCGCCCAGGATACGCGGCCCGCCGAAGGCCATGGCGTAGAGCGTGCCCGAGAACACCAGCGTTCCCAGCAGGAACAGGCCGGCCGCCAGACCGCTGGAGCGTCCCGTGGCCCGGGCCACGGCGAAGGCGGCGAACACCGCCAGCGCGTGGGTCATCTCGTAGAGGGCGCCGGTCTTCAGGAGTTCGGCCGGACGGGCCTCGTGCACGCCATGCGCGGCGAAGGCCCCGACGGCCACCGAGACGAAGCCGCTGAGGGCGGCCAGGCGCAGGTACAGCTTCGGGGTCCAGAGGCTCATGGGCTTAGCGGTGCTTCTCGTGCTGGGTCACTTCATCGGGCTTGATGTCGATCACGTTCGGCGCGGCGGCGTTGTATTGCTCGGTCTTGTGCAGATCCATGACCACGCTGCGGTGGCCTTCCCAGATCATGTGCAGGGCGACGTACAGCACGATGGCCAGGCCCACGAAGCCGATCCAGCGGTGCTTGTGCAGCAGCTTGGCGATGGCGTTGGCGGCCAGGCCCATCAGGGCGATCGACAGCAAGAGGCCGAACACCAGGATGCCCGGGTGCTCGCGGGCGGCGCCGGCCACGGCCAGCACGTTGTCCAGCGACATCGAGACGTCGGCGATCAGCACCTGCAGGAAGGCGCTCTTGAAGCTCTTGGCCGGGCGGGCGCGCGGCTCGGTGGTCGGGTCGCTGTCGAGCACGGCGGCCGCGTCGGCCTCGTCGTGGTGCGCCTGGTCGCGCATCTCGCGCCACATCTTCCAGCACACCCACAGCAGCAGGAAGCCGCCGGCCAGCAAGAGGCCCACCACGCCCAGCAGCCAGGTGGTGATCAGCGCGAATCCGATGCGCAGCACCACGGCCGCGCCCAGCCCGTAGAGGATGACCTTCTTGCGGTCCTTCACGGGCAGGCCGCCGGCCGCCAGGCCCACGGCCACGGCGTTGTCGCCGGCCAGGACGAGGTCGATCATCAAGACCTGGAGAAAGGCGGCGGCGGGGCCGTCGGGCGTGAAGAGCGTTTCGAGCATGTGGTCTCAATGAGGCAGGCCGCGCGCCCTGGCAAGGGCGGGAAGGCGGGCCGGAAACGAAAGCGGCGCGCCCTGCTGGAGGACGCGCCGCTTAAGGCTGTCGAAGAGCGCCGATCCTAGTGGACCGGCTCGGGCTCACGATGGGTTTCGGCGGCCGTTTCCGGCGCCGGCTCCACGTGCGCCGTCTCGCTGACGTGCTGCACCTGGGGGCTGTCGTCGGCAGGGGCGGGGAAGGGCTCGTGCTCGGCCGCCTGGGCGGCGGCCTCCTCGGCCTTGGCTTCCTGGTGGTGGTTGAACATCGCCGTGGCCGCGGCCCCCGCGATCGCGCCGCCGGCGGCGGCCACCATCGGGTTCACATAGGCCACGTCCTGCGACTTGGGCGTGTCGAACTCCGGCTCGTTGCGGCCGTAGTCGTGCAGGGTGCGGAACTTGCGGCGACGCTCGGCCCGCTCCTTGGCCTTGGCGGCGTTGCGCGAGATGGCGACCAGGATGATCAGGGCCAGCAGCACCAGGCCCGCGCCCAGCAGCGACTTGCCCGGAACCTTGCCGATTCCCGGCACGTCGTACTGCGCGTCCAGGAAGGCCGGCAGCTTGAAGCCGTCGGCCGCTTCCTTGGCCTTTTCCGGCACGGCCGCGACCTGCTTGCTGATCGTGCCCAGCGAGAAGGGCTGGGCCGGTTTGGCGCCGTCCAGCGAGGCGCCGAACGAGGTGGTCAGCTGGCCCTTGGCCTCTTCCGTCGGCTTGACCTGCCAGGCGAAGGTGGTCGGCTCGCCCGGCTTGACGGTCGCGGTCTGGCGGCCGTTCGGGGTGATCTCGTAGCCCTGGCCTTCCAGGTCGGCATAGGCGCTGACCTTCTTGGCCGGCTTGCCGATGCCCAGCTTGGCGGCCTGCTGCTTGATCATGTCGCCCAGCGTGGCGGGCAGCGACAGGGTGACCTGGCCTTCCTTGCCGGTCTTCAGGCTCTCGGCTGTGGCCAGCACCGCGCCGCTGGTGGCGGCGGGGGCGACGGCGGCCTGCAGCTTCTCGACCTTGGGCGGCAGCTTGGCGGCGACCGGCGCGACCACGGGCGTCGGGGCCTTGGCCAATTCCGCCGGCTTGGCGGGCGGGGCGACCGGCTTCAGGGCCGGGGCCTGGGCGACGGCCTTGGGCGCCGGCGCGACGGGCGCGGTCTTCACCGGCGCCGCAGCGGGCTTGGCGGCGACCACGACGGGCTTGGGGGCGGGCTTGGCCACGATCGGAGCCGGCTTGGCCGCGACCGGCGCGGGACGCGCGGCGGCGACCTGGGCCGGACGGGCGTGATGCGGCCGCGCGTGCGGGCGAGCCGCCGGCTTGCCCTCACGCGGATTGGCGATCGGACGCATGGCGGTGACCAGCGTGCCGTCGGCCCGGCGCCAGGTCTTCAGGCGCGAATCGTCGGTGGTGACGGCGACCGGCTTGGGCTGGGCGATCGGACCGCCCAGCAGGCCGTCGACGGGCGGCGCCTCGGCCGTGGCCGGCGGCGCGCCCAGCAGTTCGGATTTCTCGGCCGGCGGCGGCGGCGGCGGCTCGTTGAGAGTCGACGACGTGTCGGCCGGCTGCTTGGCGCCGCACCCCGCCAGCGCCAGCACGACAACGGCGGACGAGGCCAGGGCCGCCGTCCGGAACTTCACCTGCAACATCGGGTCCCCCGATCCCATGCTTCAAATCCTCCGCGAGCAAGGCTCGCGGAGTTACTCGTCCGCGAGGAAAACACGTCGTTGCGACGAAATCAAAACGGTTAATCGGGATTCACGAACCGATTTCCCCCGTGACGCGAACTCGTGACGTTTCATAGAGCGCGATCGCCGCCGCGGCGGACACGTTCAGGCTCTCGAAGCCGCCCGGCATGGGGATTTTTCCCATCGCGTCGCAGTGCTCGGCCACCAGGCGGCGCACGCCTTCGCCTTCCGAGCCCAGCACCAGCACGGTCGGGCCGCCGTCGAGCACCTCTTCCAGGCTGTGTTCGGCCTCGCCGGCCAGGGCCACGGCCCGCCAGCCCAGCTCGGCCAGTTCCTCCAGGGCCCGAGAAAGATTGACCACGCGCGCGTAGGGCACCTTGTCGACCGCGCCGACGGCGGTCTTGGCCAGCACGCCGGAGAGGGCGGGGGCGTGGCGGTCCTGCAGCACCGCGCCCTTCACCCCGAAGGCGGCGGCCGAGCGGAAGATGGCGCCGACGTTCTGCGGGTCGGTGATCTGGTCGAGCATGACGATGACGCCCTTGGCCGGCGTGCCCAGTTCGGCCAGCGACAGCGGTTCGGGCTCGGCCACCTTCATGGCGATTCCCTGGTGCACCGCGCCCTGCGGTAGAAGCCGGGCGATGTCGCCGGGTTCGAACACCTGCAGCGCGGGGTGGCGCTGAAGATTCGGCGCGAGTCGCTTTGCCCGGTCCGGGGTCACCAAAAGGCGCTTGGCGGGGGGCCTGGCGGGGTTCGAAAGCGCCGCTTCGACCGCGTGATTCCCCCAGATCCACTCCTTGTCGTCACCCGCGGGCTTGGAAAAGGTCTTGGTTTTCTGAGGCTTGGCGCGAATTTCACGTTCTGGCGCTTTTGGCCTTCTACGGTCGTTGCGTTCAGAATGAGAGGACACTATAAGACGCGCTCCGATTTGGGGGCCACGAGGTTCCGCGAGCCGGTCCGGCGCTGCTTAGCACCGTCCGTTCCTGCTCAAAGAGCTTTTGTTCCTCGATCCACAGTAGCCGTTTGACACGGCCGCGAAGATCGAAGATATGGCCGCCTCTTCCGGAGTTCACATCGCGCCGTGGGGGAATGTCCCGAGCGGCAAAGGGGGCGGACTGTAAATCCGCTGCGAAAGCTTCGAAGGTTCGAGTCCTTCTTCCCCCACCACGCGCGATGAACCCGGAATGAGGGCTGAAGGCCCCCGAGCCAAGAGACGGGAGCCGATCGCGACCCCGCTGCCAGTTTTAGCTAGGCCCAATTCTAGCTATCGAGGGCGGGTATAGCACAATGGTAGTGCAGCAGCCTTCCAAGCTGAGGATGCGGGTTCGATTCCCGCTACCCGCTCCAGCTCCCCCAAGACGATATCCGTAACAACCAGCCGCCGGCGCGAAGGTAGAGACGATGGCCAAGGAAAAGTTCGAACGTACTAAGCCGCACTGCAACATCGGCACCATCGGTCACGTTGACCATGGCAAGACGACGCTGACGGCCGCGATCACGATCACGCTGGCGAAGTCGGGCGGCGCGACCGCCAAGAACTACGCCGACATCGACGCTGCGCCGGAAGAAAAGGCCCGCGGCATCACGATCAACACGGCTCACGTCGAGTACGAGACGGCCAACCGTCACTACGCTCACGTCGACTGCCCCGGCCACGCCGACTACGTGAAGAACATGATCACGGGCGCGGCCCAGATGGACGGCGCGATCCTGGTCGTGTCGGCCGCCGACGGCCCGATGCCGCAGACCCGCGAGCACATCCTGCTGGCCCGTCAGGTCGGCGTGCCGGCCCTGGTCGTGTTCATGAACAAGGTCGACATGGTCGACGACGAAGAGCTGCTCGAGCTCGTCGAAATGGAAGTTCGTGAGCTGCTGTCGTCCTACCAGTTCCCGGGCGACGACATTCCGATCACCAAGGGTTCGGCCCTGGCCGCCGTGGAAAACCGCGACGCCAACATCGGCGAAGAGAAGATCCTCGAGCTGATGGCTTCGGTCGACGCCTACATCCCGCAGCCGGAACGCCCGATCGACCAGGCCTTCCTGATGCCGGTCGAAGACGTGTTCTCGATCTCGGGCCGCGGCACCGTGGTCACCGGTCGCGTCGAGCGCGGCATCGTGAAGGTCGGTGAAGAAGTCGAAATCGTCGGCATCCGTCCGGTCCAAAAGACCACCTGCACGGGCGTCGAAATGTTCCGCAAGCTGCTGGACCAAGGTCAAGCCGGCGACAACGTGGGCGTGCTGCTGCGCGGCACCAAGCGTGAAGACGTCGAGCGCGGCCAAGTGCTCTGCAAGCCGGGTTCGATCACCCCGCACACCAAGTTCGTGGCCGAAGCCTACATCCTGACCAAGGAAGAAGGCGGCCGTCACACGCCGTTCTTCACGAACTACCGTCCGCAGTTCTACTTCCGCACCACCGACGTGACCGGCATCATCAAGCTGCGCGAAGGCGTGGAAATGATCATGCCGGGCGACAACGCCGAGCTGGACGTCGAGCTGATCACCCCGATCGCCATGGAAGAGAAGCTCCGCTTCGCCATCCGTGAAGGCGGCCGCACCGTCGGCGCCGGCGTCGTCGCGAAAATCGTTGAATAACGATTTTCACGACAAGGCTTAGAGGCCAGAAGCGCATGCGCTTCTGGCGCGCCAAGATCGTCGAGTAATCGATCGATCCAGCGATAAGCTGATCTGAGATCAGGCCCCGGGGGGAAACCTCCGGGGCCTTTTCTTTTAAATCCTCCCCCTGTGGGGGAGGCGGCCGAAGGCCGGTGGGGGAAGTTTCTGATGAGTTCAGTGCTCCCGCCCAAGTCACCACACCCCCGCCTCCCTCGCCCTCGTGGCGAGGGCCCATGTCGGCCGCTGCTCAGACGGCGGGCGAACTCGAAAGGTCTGAGCGGGCTGAACCATGGATCCTCGCCACGAGGGCGAGGAAGGCGTGGTTTGGTGTGGCCCGGACGGGGATAGAGCCGCGTGGATCCCCGGCGTTTGGGGAAAAGACCCGAACGCAATCAACCTCTTGCAACTTTCTCACGCGCCTGGATCAGACGCGCTCAAACCCGCCGCATAATCATCGGGTCCCGTCGCAGGGAGAGGGCGCAAGGATCCGGCCCGAAGCGGCGACGTGGATGCGATCGAGCGGGGCCGCCGGAGCTGCGTGAGCAGGGCCGGGCCAGGCTTAAATGAGGATGGGGGACGTAAACCCATTCATCGGGAGCTTGCCCAATAGGCTCCCGCCCGTCCAAGGGTCCGCGCCGCCATGCACGCCTGGCCGCCAAGAAACGGGGCGCATTGCATGGGGAAGGGGTAAAAGGCGGAAGAGGCCTGCGCGCCCCGGCCTGAGGGATAACGATCGCGCGGGGCGTCTAAGCTTCGTCGAAACGGTACTTGAAACTCACACATCCGGGCGAAGCCCGGACGCCCCGCGCCCTCTCCGATCAACTCTGCGCAATCGCGCGAGAGGCCGCCAAGCCGTGCCCACCCACAAGGAACCTCCCCCTATGGGGGAGGCGATCGCGCAGCGATCGGTGGGGGGAGTGATCACGAAACCGACCCACGCCCCGAAAGCTGAAACCGGCCCCCCACCGGCCTTCGGCCGCCTCCCCCAGAGGGGGAGGTTCGTCGCCAGATCCTCCCCCTCTGGGGGAGGAGGGCCGGAGGGGCCGTCACAGACGGCTAAGCCGCCGCCGGCTCCAGCTCCACCGGTCTGGCCCGCCAGCCGCGTTCCAGGCTCCAGGCGGCTATGCCCAGCCAAAGGAGGCCCAGGAACGCGTGTCCCCGCTGCCAGAAGCCGACGTCGTTGCCCGTGCGCACGTTCCACACGCCCGTCAGCAGGGCCAGGACCAGCAGCAGGCCGAAGAACCAGCCCAGCGAGAAGTGCGCCAGCCGCCGGTAGCCCGGCTTACCCCACAGGGCCCAGGCGGTGAACAGCGGCGCAAACTGGATGGCCAGGCCCACGCCGCAGGCGCGGTGCATGGGGTCGGGCCAGTGGAAGATCCCGGCGAAGAAGGCGCCCAGGCCCGTCATCGCCACCCAGAGCCCGGCGAAGGCCGAGACCTGCCGGCGGCCGCCCGCCTTCTCCAGGGCATGGGCGAAGCCGGCCCCGGCGAACAGCCCCGCCACGCCGGCCAGCATCATGCCTAGATTGAAGATTTCGGGGGTCGGGGCCGCCGGGCCGCCCAACTCGCTGATGAACTGGGCGCCGGGGTCGAAGCCGGGGAACAGCCTCTGGGCCAGCCACACGTCGGCCACCATCACCAGCGGCGTGATCACGCCGAGCCTCAGGAGCGCGCCCACGCTGGCCACCAGATTCCCTCTCGATAAGGACGAAGCTCCAAAATCGGCTCCTCCGTCCTTTCGGTCAATGGCTCCCTCAGCGCGAAGCCGAGGACGGATGCCCCTTGGGCGCGAAGATCGAGCCGAAGAAGTCGCCGGCCTTCCAGACCGGACGCTCATCGGCGTCGGCCAGGTCGTGGGCGATCTCGTAATTGACCAGGGCGAATTTGGCGGCCGCCTGGTAGTCGATCGGCTGCTTCAGGTCGTCGTTTGGCTTGTGGTAGTGCGTGGCCAGGAAGTCCTTGAAGGCCTTCTCGCCGCCGTTCTTGAAGCCGGTCATCAGGAACACCGACGGCACGCCCTGCTCGACGAAGCGATAGTGGTCGCTGCGGGTGAACAGGCCTTCTTCCGGCATCGGGTCGGGCGACAGGGCGATGTCGACGCGGCCGGCGGCCTTGGCCACGATCGGGCCGATGCTCGAGCGGTCGGCCCCGAAGGCCACCACGTCGGTGAACGGATACAGCAGCACCGGCATGTCCAGATTGACGTCGGCGGCCAGATCCGCCCTCGGCACGGTCGGATTGTGTGCGAAATATTCCGAGCCGATCAGGCCCTTTTCCTCTGCGGTGACCGCCAGCAGCAGGATCGAGCGCTTGGGCCGGGCCTTGCCCTGCATGAAGCCGCGACCGACCTCCAGCAGGGTGGCGATGCCGCTCGCATTGTCGAGGGCGCCGTTATAGACCGCGTCCTCGCCGGGCTTGGGGTTTTCCCTGATCCCCTCGTGGTCGAGGTGGGCGCTCAGCACGATGGTCTGGGCCTTCAGCGTAGGATCCGAGCCCTCGATCAGGCCGGCGACGTTGCTGCTGCGGCGCTGCTGGATCTCGCTCTTGAGGGCCAAGTTGGCGGTCGTCGGCAGCGCGAAGCCCTGGACCTTGCCCTCGGGGGTCTCGGCGGCGGCATAGATGGCTTCCAGGCGCGCGGCGGCCGAGCCGAACAGCTTTTGGCCGCCCTTGACGCTGATCGAGGCCAGGCTGGGCGCCGAGCCGCCGCGTACGAAGGGCGCGCCCTCCGGCGTGCTCCAGGTCATGCGCCAGTCGCGGTTGCCGGCGACGCCGCGGGCGAACGGACGGCGCTTTTCTCCCGTGGGCGTGCCCAGGGTCAGAACGCCGATCGCGCCGCGACGGGCTGCCTCGGCCCGCTTGACGCCCACCGAACCGTAGTGGGCCCGTTCCTCGGTCTGGAAGCCCTTGGGCGCCCCCGACAGCACCACGATGATCTTGCCCGCCACGTCCAGCCCGGCGAAGTCGTCGCGGCCGCGTTCGGGGGCGCTGATCCCGAAGCCGACGAACACCAGCGGGGCGTTCAGGGTCAACTCGGCCTTGTCGGCCTGCGGGCTGGGCAGGAAGTCCTCGCCGAACACCAGCGACGCGGCCGCGCCGCCGTTCTCGCTGATCCTGATCTCGCCGTCGCCGGCGGGTCGGTAGGCGACCAGCGGCACGGTCTGCAGATACGAGCCGCTGTCGCCGGCCGGCTTCAGGCCCAGAAGGGCGAACTGCGCGGCCACATAGTTGGCGGCCAGGTCATAGCCCCGCGTGCCGGCCTCGCGGCCCTCCATCAGGTCGTCGGCCAGGAAGGTCATGTGCGCGCGGATCGCCTCGGACGACGGAACGAAGGCGTCCTTGGCGGCGGCGAGCGTGGGAGAGGCGACGAGCAGGAGGGCGGCGCTCAGGCAGGTTGCGCCAAGACAGGCGGCGCGGCGCGAAAAGGGCATGCGTCAGATTCCAAAGGCGGCGGATCCACCGGGCCGGCGACCTTGCAGAGGCCGGCGGGGCTTGTCGAGCAAGCTCTGCCTGGACGCGACACTTTGCCGGCGATCAGACTGTTCGTCCGGGTAACCTTAACGAGAAAAATAATCTATAGGATTTGGTAAGGTCGATGGAAATTCACCCTATTTATGAAGATCCGCTTAACCGAACCCCGTCAGCTTCGCGATACGACAGGGGAAACGGTTCATGCAGGCCTTCTCGATCTCCGCCGCGGGCATGGGCGCCGCGACCGGCCGTCTGGCCGCCAGCGCCCAGCGCGTGGGGAGCGATGCGGGCCTTTCCGCCAAGACGGATCTCGCCGCCGAGCGCGTCGAGCAGATCTCGGCGCGAACCGACTTCTCCGCCAACGCCGCGGTGCTTCGCACCGCCGACGCCATGACCGGCGTCCTGCTCGACCTTCTGGCCTAGCAGTCCTCCGGTCATTGTCCGCGCCCGCCTCGCGTCCCCCCCTGCGAAGGGCGCGGATACGCCGCCTCCTGGATTTTCCCCTAGTCTTTCCAGGAGGCGGCGACCCTATCCGCCTTTGAGTTCAGTTCAGCGCCAGTTGCTCTTCAGGGCCTGGGCCTCGCCGGCCGCGTCCAGCGGCGCGCCCGAGATCATGCCGTCGACCACGGCCATCACCGCCGTGGGCGTTTCCGAAGCGGCTTGGCGGTACTCGCCGCCGGCGGCCGGAGCCGTCGCGGGCGAGGAGGCCAGCACCCGCCAGGCGCCGTCTGCGCGGCAGGCCACGCCCGCCTGGTCCTGGCCCTGGAAGGTGCGGCACCAGCGGCCGGCCTGGCTCTTGAAGGTCACGCCGATCCGCACCGGGCCCTGGCCCTGCGCGGCCGCGCCGTCCTCCAGCGCCCGGGCCAGCGGTCCGACGGCCATCGGCAGCTCGGCGGCGCGACCGTCGGCGGTCGGCGGCGAGGGCAGGGCCAGGCGGCCGATCGCCAGGCCCGCCACCAGGCAGGCGGCCATGGCCGCCCAGGCCGGAGGCTTGCGGAAGGCCGGGCGACCGGCGATCGGCGCGGCGGGCTTCTGGGCCTTGGCCTTGTCCTTGAGCTTTTCCTTGGGCTTGGGCTGCGGGAAGGCGATCACTTCGGCCGGTTTGCTCCCGGCGGTGACGGTCGCCTTCAGGCCGGGCGGGACCGGTTCGCGCAGCACCCCGGCATGGGCCCCCGACAGCAGGCGCCGCAGGTCGCGCTGGGCCTGGATCCGGGCTGCCAGGGCCGGGTCCTTGGTCATGGCCGCGGTGATCCTGGCCATGGTCTCGGGCGGGAGCTCGCCGTCCACATAGGCGAAGACCTCTTCGTCGCTCACGGTCATGGCCTGGCTCCTTGGTCGATCAGCGCGGCCTGCAGGGCCGTGCGGCCGCGTGCGAGGCGGCTGGTGAGGGTCCCCATCGGGATGTCGAGACTATCGGCGGCTTCCTGGTAGGACAGGCCTTCGATCAGCACCAGGGCCACGGCGATGCGTTGGTCCTCGGGCAGGGCGTCCAGCGCCGCCTCGACGGCGGTCAGGGCCAGGCGTCCGTCCAGCGACGGGGCGGCCGGATCGGCGGCGTGCACGCCGGCCTCGGGCGGGGCCAGGACACGGCCATGGCGGGCCCTGCTTCTGCTCTCGTCGATCCAGGCGTTGCGCATGATCCGAAACATCCAGCTGTCTTGTCGCGTGCCTTCCCGCCACTGGTCGCGGCGCGCCAGGGCGCGTTCCACGGTCAGCTGCGTCAGGTCGTCGGCGTCGGCGGGATCCCGAGCCAGCACCCGCGCCATGCGGCGAAGCCGCGGCAGCAGGTCCAGCATGTCCTTCTGAAAAGAATCCAAGGTCCGCCTACGTCGCCTAAGGGAAGAAACGCGCCGCTTCCGGCGTTTAATCCATGAACCGGATAATTATTCCACTCCGCGCGGGTTCCGGCCATCGTTCTCGCGCGGCAAGCCACGGAGATCGCGTTGCGGAAGAAAGTCCACGTCCTGGTCGTCGCGGTCTGCGCCCTGGCTCTCGCACCGGCGGCGGATGCGCAGCTGTTGCCGGGCGGCCTGCCGTCGCTGCCCGGACGCCTGCCGGTGGTCTCCGACGTGGTCGACGGGGCCGAGGACCTGACCACGCGCACCGCGCGGGGCGTGCAGGACCTGGCGGGGCTGGACCGATTGAAGGCCTTGCTGCGCGCCAATCCCCGCGTGCTGGAGCCCGACGACCAGGGCCGGCCGGTCGTCCGGGGCGAGGTGCTGGCCGTCTCGCCCAGTCCAGAAGCCCAGCGGCGGGCCCTGGCCGCCGGCTTCGTCGAGGCGCGGCGCGAGCGTTCGGGCGAGCTCGGCATCGAACTGGTGACCCTGACGCCGCCGCGCGGCATGAACGCGCGCGAGGCCGTCCGCCGCCTGCGGGCGCTGGACCCGTCGGGCGACTACGATTTCAATCACATCTATGCCGGCGCGGGTGTGGCCAATGTGGCCGGCTTCGCGGCCGCTGCTTCGGCTGGCGCTGCCGGGGGCGGCCCACGGGTGGGGCTGGTCGACGGCGGAGTCGAGGCCGGGCATCCGGACTTTCGCGGCGTTTCCATCGAGCAGCGCGGGTTCGCCAGGGGCGCGCCCAAGGCCGGGGCGCACGGGACGGCGGCGGCCTCGCTGATCGCGGCGCGCGACTACGGATCGGCGGGACCCGGCGCGCGGCTGCTGGCCGCCGACGTCTATGGCGTAGGACCGACCGGCGGCTCGGCCTCGGCGATCGTCGGGGCGCTCTCCTGGATGAGCGCGGCCAAGGTTCCGGTGGTCAATGTCAGCCTCGTCGGGCCTGACAACGGCGCGCTGCGGGCGGCGGTGAAGGCGCTGGTCGGCCAGGGCGTGCTGGTGGTGGCGGCGGTCGGCAACGACGGTCCGGCCGCGCCGCCGCTGTATCCGGCTTCGTATCCGGGGGTGGTGGCGGTCACGGGCGTGGACAAGCGGAGCAGGGCGCTGCCCGAGGCCAGCGCCAACGGCCAGGTGGCGTTCGCCGCGCCGGGAGCCGAGGTGCGTGCCGCCGCGCTCGGCGGACGCAAGGCGACCTTGCGCGGCACCTCGTTCGCCGCGCCGGTGGTGGCCGGGCGGCTGGCCCGGCTGACGGCGAGCCCCGATCCGGCCAAGGCCAGGGCGGCGGTGGCGGCTCTGGGCCGCTCGGCCAAGGATCTGGGCGCGCCGGGGCCCGACCGGACGTTCGGCGTCGGCGAGGTCGACGCAGGCCGCTGAAAAAAATTCGACGGCGATGGAAGAAAGCCCCGAGCGGCGTCGTTGGACGGGGCAGGAGGCGGAAAAGACGCCCCGCGAAATGACCCTCAAGGAGACGTCCCATGCGTAAGATCTCGTTCCTCGTCACCGCCGCTTCGGTCGCCGTGCTGATGGCCGCGCCGGTGGCCCAGGCCCAACTGCTGGGCGGCTCGGGCGGCGGCGGTCTGACCGGCGGCCTCACCGGCGGCATGGGCGGCCTCGGCGGCCAGCTCGGCGGCGCCGGCGGCCTGGGCGGCGGCCTGACCGCACCCGACACCAGCGGCCTGGGCTCGGGCGTCCGCGGGACCACCAGCCGGATCCGCGACCGAGCCGGCGAGACGACCTCGACTGTCCGCGGTAAGGCCCGCGACGCCGCCGGCCGCACCCGCGGCGCCGCCGAAGGGGCGGCCTCGACAGCCCGCAACACCGCCTCGAGCGCCAGCGGTTCGGCCGAAGGTTCCGGCTCGGGCTCGGCCTCTGCGACCGCCGGCCAGTTGACCGGCGCTCTGGCCGGTTCGGGTTCCAGCGCGGGTTCGGTCGGGACGCCCGATACGAGCGGCCTGACCTCGACCGTCTCGGGGACCGCCACCCGCGCCCAGGGCGCCGCCGGTTCGGCGCGTGACCGGGCTGCGGAAGCGGCCGGTCGCGCCACGGGCGTCGCTCGCAACGCCGCCGGCTCGGCCCGCGACGCGGCCGCCTCGACCAATGCGACCGGAGGCGGCGCCCTGACCGGCGGCGGTTCGGTCAGCCGCGACGGCGCCTCGGGCTCGGCCGGTGGTTCGGGCTCGTCCAGCGCCTCGACCAGCAAGGGCGGCGCCGGCCAGTCGGGCTCTCTGGGCCTCTCGGGCTCGGCCTCGCGCAGCGGCGTCTCGGGTTCGGCCAATGGCGCCGGCTCGGCCGACATCAAGACCGGCAACAACTGAGCCGGCTTGCTCCCCTCGAACTGGGAGGGGCGGCTTCGGCCGCCCCTTTCCGTGCTCAAGAAGAGCCATCGAGCGAGCCCCTTGACGAACCTGCGATTCTTCGAGAATGTTGCTAGTATGTTCCTGCATCGGAGGGGCCCATGGCCACGAATACGGGTAACGGATTTCGGCGCGGCGCGGTGACGGCTCGCACCCAGTTTCAACATTCGAACGGCGACTGGCAGAAGCGCGACGAGCGTTCCGGTCAGTTCATGGAGCGCAAGTCGAGCGAGGGTCCGTTCAAGGGCGTGGCTCGAGAGCCGGACGGCCGCGACACCAAGAACAGCTAACAAGGAAAACGCCCCGATCATGGATCGGGGCGTTTGTCGTTGGATCAGCTGTCGAGGAAGCTGCGCAGCTTGCGCGAGCGGCTCGGGTGCTTGAGCTTGCGCAGGGCCTTGGCCTCGATCTGACGGATGCGTTCGCGGGTGACCGAGAACTGCTGGCCGACTTCTTCCAGCGTGTGGTCGGTGTTCATGCCGATGCCGAAGCGCATGCGCAGCACGCGCTCTTCACGCGGGGTCAGCGAGGCGAGCACGCGGGTCGTGGTTTCCCGCAGGTTCGACTGGATGGCCGCGTCGATCGGCAGGACCGCGTTCTTGTCCTCGATGAAGTCGCCCAGGTGGCTGTCTTCCTCGTCGCCGATCGGCGTTTCGAGCGAGATCGGCTCCTTGGCGATCTTCAGGACCTTGCGCACCTTTTCCAGCGGCATGGCCAGCTTTTCGGCCAGCTCTTCCGGAGTCGGCTCGCGGCCGATCTCGTGCAGCATCTGGCGGCTGGTGCGGACGATCTTGTTGATCGTCTCGATCATGTGGACCGGGATGCGGATGGTCCGCGCCTGGTCGGCGATCGAGCGGGTGATGGCCTGACGGATCCACCAGGTGGCGTAGGTCGAGAACTTGTAGCCACGGCGGTACTCGAACTTGTCGACCGCCTTCATCAGGCCGATGTTGCCTTCCTGGATCAGGTCCAGGAACTGCAGGCCGCGGTTGGTGTACTTCTTGGCGATCGAGATCACGAGGCGCAGATTGGCCTCGACCATTTCCTTCTTGGCCTGACGGGCCTCGCGCTCGCCCTTCTGCACGGTCTGGACGATGCGGCGATAGTCGTCGATCGGCACGCCGGTCTCGGTGGCCAGGGCGGCGATTTCCTGACGGATATCGCTGACCGAGCTGGTGTCGTTCTCGACGAACTTGGTCCAGCGCACGCCCATGCCCTTCACCTGGTCGACCCAGGTGGGGTTCAGTTCCGAGCCGAAATAGGCCTTGAGGAACTCGGCGCGGCTGATGCCGTAGCTGTCGGCCAGACGCAGCAGGCGGCCTTCCAGGCCGATCAGGCGCTTGTTGATCGCATAGAGCTGCTCGACCAGAGCCTCGATGCGGTTGTTGTTCAGCTTCAGGGTCTTCAGGTGCTGGATGATCGTCGCCGACAGGCCCTCATAGGCCTTGCGGTCGGCGTCCGACAGGTCCTCGCCCTTCAGGCGGCTGCCGACGAGCTTGTCCTGCAGCTTGCGGAAGGTCTCGAACTCGCTGGCGATGGCGTCGAGAATGGCCATGACGCCTTCGCGCAGTTCGCCTTCCATGGCGCTGACCGTCGGGCCGGCGCCATCGTCGAAGTCGTCTTCGTCTTCGCCTTCGCCCTCGGGCTTGGCTTCGCCGGCTTCGTCGTCGACGGGCTCGGCCGGGCCTTCGTCGTCATCGGCCGCGGGCTGGGCCGCGCCGCCGTTGATGGCCGCGTAGGTGCCTTCCAGGTCGATGACTTCACGCAGCAGGATGCGGCCGGTGGAGAGTTCCTCGCGCCACACCATGATGGCTTCGAAGGTCAGGGCGCTTTCGCACAGGCCCCGGATCATCGTGTCGCGGCCGGCTTCGATGCGCTTGGCGATGGCGATTTCGCCCTCGCGGCTCAGCAGCTCGACCGAACCCATCTCGCGCAGGTACATGCGCACCGGGTCGTCGGTGCGGTCGTAGGCGGCGGGCTTGTCGCTGGTGATGACGGCGGTGTTCTCGTCGCGCGTGGCGACTTCGCCGCCCTCGGCGTTCTCGGCGTCTTCCTCGGCCTCGACGACGTTGACGCCCATCTCGCTGAGCATGGCCAGCGTGTCTTCGATGGCGTCGGGGCTGACTTCTTCCGAGGGCAGCACCTTGTTCAGCTCGTCCATCGTGACGTAGCCGCGGGCCTTCGCCTGCTTGATGAACTTCTTTACGCCGGCATCGGTCAGGTCGAGCAGCGGACCATCACCACCGGTGGCTTCGGGCGCTTCGGTCTCGGCCGTGGAATTGTTGCTCATCAAGCTCTCCGAAATCGGCGCCGGCCCCTTTGCGACGGGGGACGGGCCGAGAATGCCTCAACATGTCATCGGCCTTCCGCGGATCCTCGCGAGTTCGGGCCGTCGACTGCTTCCTCAAGGGTTAGGACCCCGCTGCGCAGGCGCTCCAAGCTTCCAGCAGGATCGGCGAAAAAATTTTCGACGTTCTGTGAACTAACGCACGAAAGGCCACGGGGTAACGCTCCGCACAAAAAGGGCGGAGGGTGGCGGCATCGAGCGCGGCGTTCATGAACGTCGATCTTTTGATCGACGACCGCTGGGACCTGGCGCGGCGAGGATGACATCCTGTTTCAAAGAGGGCGCGCGCTGTGCGTTGGCGGCCCGATCGATGTCAAATCAGCTGCGTGGCAAATCCTTGAGTCGGCAAATGGCCGTGGGTGACGCCTGTGTCAAGATGGCGACAGCCGGGAAGGGCGGTTTCTTTGGCTTTTGGGGGCGTGCGGGGGGCGTCCTTCCAGACGCTCCCCCTGAAGGGGGAGCTGTCGCGGAGCGACTGAGGGGGAAGGTGTTGCTGGCGTTGGGGATGCTCGGACCTCATCAGACACTTCCCCCTCCGGCCCTTCGGGCCACCTCCCCCTTCAGGGGGAGGATCTGAGGCGACGAACCTCCCCCACAGGGGGAGGTTCCTTGAGGTTGGGCGCGGGTTCGCAGTCTCCCGCGTTCGCACGCGTTAGGTCGGGGAGGCGCGGAGCGGCCGGGCGGAGCCCGGAGACCGTGTGTTTGTTTAGCGTTTCGGCTTCG
>NZ_JARQWV010000015.1 GCF_029543245.1 Caulobacter endophyticus | reverse complement strand
GCCTGTCTGTTTGTGGGCAGGGGCCTCTCGTTCCCCCCCCGGCCACGGGGGGTGGGGGCGGGGGGCGTACACGCGCCGTGCCGGCGGGGGCGCGGGAAAGAGCGCCGCGCGCGGCCGCCCCCTCCACCGCTTCGCGGTCCCCCTCCCCCGTTTTACGGGGGAGGAGTTAGATGGCCGGCCACCCCCTCCAGCAGCCCTGTCCACCACTGGCCATGGCGCAACAGGAAGACCTGATCGGGGAAGCCGTGCCGGGCCACATGCTCGGCGGGAACGGTCTCCCAGCCGCGATGCTGGACGGTGACCCGTGTCTCCGCGCCGACGGCCTCGAAGGTGACTTCGACTTCGGTGTCCATGCCCGGCGCGAACGCCGCCTGACGCCAGCCGAACACCAGCCGCTGGCCGCGCGTCCAGACCCGCACCCGACCGATCTCGAACGTCTTGCCCGAGACCAGGCGCTCGACCAGGCGCGCGCCCTCCCCTTCCCCCTCGAAGGCCAGCACGCCCGGCGAGCGCGGGGTGAAAGAGAACAACGGATTGGGCCGCCACCAGGCGCCGATCTCGCCGACGAAGGCGTCGAACACCCGCTCCGGCGAGGCCTTCATGCGCAGGGCTACGAGGATGCGGGCGCTCATGCGCCTTCCGCCTCCACATGGGCCTTCAGCGCCAGCAGTTGCTCGCTCCACAGCGCCTCGGCGGCGGCCGCCCAGGCCTTCAGCTCGGCCATCGGCTCGGGCCGCAGGGCGTAGACCCGCACCCGGGCGTCGAACGGAGGATGGCTCTCCTCGACCAGCCGCGCCTCGCGCAGGGCCCGCAGGTGGCGGCTCATGGCCGGCGGCGACAGGCCGAGCGCGTCGGCCAGCTCGCCGGCCCGGCGCGGGCCGTCAGCAAGCAATTCCACCGTCCGCCGGCGATGCGGCTCGGCCAGGGCCGCCAGCGTGCGATCCAGGCTCATGCGCAGGCGTCCAGCTCGGCGCGCAACCGCTTGCCGGCCTTCAGCCGCCAGGCCTGCTCAAGCGCGCTCTTCAGCGTCGGTTCGTCGACGGCGTCGAGCACGACATTGGTCGCCCCTTTCAGGCCCCAGCCGCCCTTGACCGGTACGAAGGCGGCCGGCTCGGCGGCGACCAGCATTTCCTGCAGGTCACGCGTCAACTGCACCATGCCGAAACGGGCGTCGGGATAGCCCAGGGTGGCGAAGATCCGCCCGACCCGGAAATCGGCCGTGCCCATGTGCGCGCCCTCGACCACGCCGGGCAAGGCCAGCGCCAGCCGGCGGAAGCCGTCGGGGCTCACGCCCAGCCCTGGATCTTCAGGCCGGTGGCGGCCTCGGCCTCCTCGCGGGTGACGGCCTTCACCGTCTGGCCGACCGTCCAGATGTGGCCCTCGAGGTCGCGGCAGCGATAGGTGCGGTCGCCGTAGAACTGGGTGGCCGGCTCCATCAGGATCTCGGCCCCGGCCGCTCGGGCGCGCTGGCAGTGGGCGTCGACATCCTCTTCAATATGGATGTGCACGGTCTGGGTGTTCTTGCCGCCCAGTGAGGCGGGACTGGCGTGGTCGGCGCTCCACTCGTTGCCGACCATGACGTTGGCCTCGCCCAGCGTCATCTGCGAGTGGGCGAGGTTGCCGTCGCCATCCTCGATCAGCAGCACCAGTTCGAAACCGAACGCCGCCTCCAGCCACTTCAGGGCGGCCCTGGGGTCCTTGTAGCAAAGCGCGGAAGTCAGGCGGGCCATGCGCGCCTCCTCTTGCATTGAGACGCAATATTTAACGCATAACGCAATTATCTGGGCAAGCAGAAAGGGCGGAGCCTCGAGCCCCGCCCTTTGCGTCTCGATCAAGCCTGATCGATCAGCGCAGCGCGCCGGCCACCGGGGCCATCTGGCCGTCGACCTTCTCGGGACGCACGCCCGTCACCTTGGCCAGCAGCGGATAGACGTCGACATTGTCGAACACCGGCAGGGTCTTGCCCGACTGGAAGGCCGGACCGTGGGCCACGAACACCGCCTGCATCAGCGGGTCGGCATTGTCGAAGCCATGGGCGCCGCCGTCGCGCTCGGGGCTGGTGCGCTTGGCCTGGGACTCGGCGGTGGTGATGTACCAGCCGGTCTGGGCCGAGCAGACGATCGGGGCGATGCGGCGGTTGGTTCCATAGTGCAGGCGGGCCGGGATCTTGGCCTTCTCCCAGCAGGTCATGTGGGCCTGGGGCTTGGTCAGGGCGGCGGCGACGGCGGCCTCCTCGCCCTTGTTGGGATAGATGCCGGCGATGGCGCCCAGGCCCACATAGCGCAGCTTGGAGAGGTCGACCGCCTCGTCGAGCACGACGCGCTGCTTGCCCGGCAGCGGAGCCATGCCGTGGTCGGCGACGATGACGATGTTGGTTTGGTCATAGAGGCCGCGGGCCTTAAGGCCCTCGACCAGGCGAGCGATAGCCACATCCACTTCGGCGGCGGCCTTGCGCACCTCGGCCGAGTCAGGGCCGTAGCGGTGACCGGCGCTGTCGACGATGTCGAAATAGAGGGTGGCCAGGCCCAGAGGCGCGTCCTTGGTCTCGTCGATCCACGACAGCAGGGTGTCGACGCGATCATTCGAAGGCTTCTTCTGGTCGAACACGGCCCACTTGGTCGGGCGCACGCCGTCGATCTGGGCCTCCGAACCCGGCCAGAACATGGTGCCGGTCTTGACGCCCTGCTGCTCGGCGCTGACCCAGATCGGCTTGGCCATCTCCCACCAGCGGCTGTCGGTCACCGCGTCGCGGTTGCTGAGCGTGAAGGTCACGCCGGGGATCTCCGGATCCTCCATCGTGTTGCCGACGATGCCGTTGTGGTCGGGGCGCTTGCCGGTGACCAGGGTGTAGTGGTTGGGGAAGGTCAGAGACGGGAACGACGGACGCATGGCCGCGCGCACGCCGTCGTCGGCCAGGGCCTTCATGGCCGGGGTGTCGCCGCGGTCCAGGTAGTCGGCGCGGAAGCCGTCGATCGAGATCAGGATGGTCAGCGGCGCCTTGGTGGCAGATGCCTGGGCCGACGGGCCCTCGGCCACGGGGCGCGGCGCGGTCGCGCATCCCGAAAGGACGGCGATCGCCAGGAATGCGGCGAAGCGGGAAAGAACGGTCATGGCCGGGCCCTGAAGCAAAGAGACCCGCCCCTATAGGACAGCTTGGCGACAATTCGTATTGCAGCCGCCAAACAACTTGGCCGACCTGCGTTCCATCGCCCATAGTCGCGGCAAGTTCATAAGGGAGTCGTCCGATGTCGCCGCGCCAGGCCTGCGCCGCATGAGTTTCGCGCTCGAGGCCGAAGGGCTGACCAAGACCTATGGCGCCGTGCGGGCGCTGGACGACCTGACCCTGAGGATCCCCGCTGGCGGTGTGTTCGGCGTGCTGGGCCCCAATGGCGCGGGCAAGAGCACCCTCTTCCGCATCGCCATGGGCCTGGTGCGGCCGACCTCGGGCGTCGCGCGGCTGTCGGGCTCGCCGGCCGGCCACGCTTCGTCGCTGCGCCAGGTGGGCGCGATGATCGAGACGCCGCGCTATCCGCCTTACCTGACAGCGCGCGACACCCTCAAGATGCTGGCCCTGCAAAGCGGCGCCCGCGACGTCGACATCGACGGCTGGTTGGACCGCGTGGGCCTGTCGGGCGCGGCCGACCGCAAGACCTCGACCTATTCGGTGGGCATGAAGCAGAGGCTGGGCTTGGCGGCGGTGTTCTTCACCCGCCCCACCCTGGCCATCCTGGACGAGCCGACCAGCGGCATGGACCCGGCTGGCATCCAGGAGATCCGCGAGCTGATCCGTCGCCTGGCCGCCGAGGAAGGCGTGACCATCATCCTGGCCAGCCACCAGCTGGACGAGGTGCGGCGCGTCTGCGACCGGGTAGCGATCCTGGCCAAGGGCAAGCTGGTGGCCGAGGGCCCGGTCGAGACCCTGGCCGGCCGCAAGCCGGCCCTGCGCCTGGTCGCCAGCCCGGCGGCCCAGGTGCTCGAACTGCTCGGCGACCAAGGCGCGCTCGATGGCCCCGACGCCGTCCTGGCCCAGATCGAACGCCACGAGGCCCCCGCCCTGATCCGCGCCCTCGTCGGCGCCGGCGTCGACATCCACGAAGCCCGCTGGCGCGAGGCCGACCTGGAAAGCGCCTATCTCGACATCCTGCAAGCCAAGGAGCCGGCCGATGCTCGCTGACGCCATCTCGGCTGAACGCTTCCGGCTGCTCAAGGACCGGGGCACGCTGTTCTGGGGCGTGCTGTTCGCGCCGATCGCAGGCCTGATCATGGGCGTGGGCGGCGAGCTCTTCGCCCGCGGGATGATGAAGGGCATGCCGCCGATCCCGGTCGACCTAGTCGGGCGCATGGTCAAGGCGCTGGTCGGCGGCGCTTCGCCCGTCGTGGGGCTGTTCGTGCTGATCCTGTCAACGGCGGTGCTGGCCGGCGACTACCGCTGGGAGACCTGGCGACTGCTGACCCCGCGCAACGGGCGCACAAGCCTGCTGCTGGCCAAGCTTGCGACGGTGGCGGGCGCGGTGGCGGTCAGCCTCGTGCTCTACGCCCTGGCCGCGGCGGCCGGCGGCCTGTTCAGCGCGGCGACCAGCGGCGCGCCCCTCGTCGGCTATCGCGGCGCGGCCGTCACTGATCTTGTCGGGACCTTCGCGGTCAGCTGGCTGCAACTGATGGTGCTGGTGGCCTTTTCGGCGTTGGTGGGAGTCGTCACGCGCTCGACCATGGGCGCACTGATCGTCGGGCTGGTGTTCGCCGTCATCCAGTCGATCGTCGCCAGCCAGATGCACGAGCCTAGCCTCAAGGCCCTGGCGATCCCGGCCTTCTCGGGCGACCTCCTGAAGACCGTGCTCCTGACCCCGCGCAGCGTCGTCGACGAGCCGGCGCCCTGGGCGCTGGCCCTCGGCTTTCTCGTGGCGTGGCTGGCGGGCCTGTCGGCGGCGGCCCTGGCCCTCTTCCAGCGACAGGACCTGACGCGGGAATGAAGAAATCGGTTTCCTTCCCCGCCGCCCGGCTTTCGTGGGCGGCGGCCTTCATGGCGATCGCCGGCGCCGCTTGCGCGGCCCAGCCGAACTTCACGCTCTCGCCCGAGCAGCAGGCGACCATCGAGAAGGCCGCCATCGCCCGCGAGGCGGCCCTGGCCGAGGCGCGCAAGTTGCCTGCGCCGATGCCGCCGCCCTCCCCCGCCGAGCGCAAGCCCGCTGCCTGCCGGATGACCTCCATCGCCGACGTCGCGCTGTGTCGCGAGAAGGTGAAGCTGCAAGGCAAGTGGGTCGAGCGCGACGTCCGCTATGTGCGCGGCGCGGGCGGCGTGGGCTGGCTGGACTTCCAGGGGACCTACGAGATCGTCGCCGGCCGTTATCGGCTGGCTTCCGACGCACGGGGCGAAACGCTGCGCCTGTGTTGGGAGCGCGACGCCCTGACCTGCGAGACGGTGATGGGGCCCCGCATCGACCAGTACGGCGGCGACGAGCGCTACGTCGTCATCGCCCGCCACGACGCGCCCGACGAGACGCCGCTATTCTACTATGTCGAAGCCCAGTCCGACGGTCCGGGCAAGGTGCACGGCCCGCTGACGGCGGGCGCCTTCTCGCGCGAGAAGCTGAAGCTGGCCCTGCCCGAGTTCGACGGGATCATCGTCAGTCGATGACGGGCCTTCCTCCTCTCTCAAAGAGAAGGGGGAGATGTTCCAGACAGCAAAAAGGCCCCGGATCGCTCCGGGGCCTTCTCGTTTCAGCCTGGGCTGAAGATTAGTCTTCGGCTTCGTTGGCGTAGACCGGACCCGAGTCCTTGCCCTTTTCCGAGACGTCGCGATCGACGAACTCGATCACGGCCATCGGGGCGTTGTCGCCGTAGCGGAAGCCGGCCTTCAGGACGCGGATGTAGCCGCCCTGACGGTCCTTGTAGCGCGGGCCGAGCACGGCGAAGAGCTTGCCGACTTGTTCGACGTCGCGGACCGAGCTGATGGCCTGACGACGAGCGTGCAGGTCGCCGCGCTTGGCCAGGGTGACCAGCTTTTCGACGATCGGACGCAGTTCCTTGGCCTTCGGCAGGGTGGTGACGATCTGCTCGTGCTTGATCAGCGAGGCCGACATGTTGGCGAACATGGCGGTGCGGTGGGCCGAGGTGCGGCCGAGTTTGCGGTGGGCGTAGCCGTGACGCATTTTCTTTTCTCCTGGGCTCTAAGCCCGAGCGGCGCGAATGAAGCGCCTGGTGGTCACCAATCCCAGCCTCGTCCCGGCCGAGTTCAGAGCGATGCGCCGGGACCCTCCACCGCGTAGCGGCTTCAAAAGGCCCAGGCCGCCTTCCGGTCCCGAGGGATCGAAAGGCGGCCCGGATTCAGCGCGAAAGTCTCAATCTTAGATCTGGTCGTCGAACTTCTTGGCCAGGTCTTCGATGTTTTCCGGCGGCCAGTTCGGCACGTCCATGCCGAGGTGCAGACCCATGCCGGCGAGCACTTCCTTGATTTCGTTCAGCGACTTGCGACCGAAGTTCGGGGTGCGGAGCATCTCGGCTTCGGTCTTCTGGATCAGGTCGCCGATGTAGACGATGTTGTCGTTCTTCAGGCAGTTGGCCGAACGGACCGACAGTTCCAGCTCGTCGACCTTCTTGAGCAGGGCCGGGTTGAACGGCAGCTCGGGCTTCGTTTCGTCCGCGGCCTTGGCCTTGGGCTCTTCGAAGGTGATGAAGATCTGCAGCTGGTCTTGCAGGATGCGAGCGGCGTAGGCCACGGCGTCCACCGGGGTGACGGCGCCGTTGGTCTCGACTTCCAGGGTCAGCTTGTCACGGTCCAGGCGCTGGCCTTCGCGGGTCGGCTCGACCTTGTAGGCCACGCGCTTCACCGGCGAGTACAGGGCGTCGACGGCGATCAGGCCGATCGGCGCGTCTTCCGGACGGTTCTGGTCGGCCGGGACGTAGCCCTTGCCGGTGTTGACCGTGAATTCCATGCGCACCGAGCCGCCCTCGTCCAGCGTGCAGAGCACGTGGTCGGGGTTGAGGATTTCGATGTCGGCCGGGGTTTCGATCTGGCCAGCAGTGACCGGACCGGCGCCCGATGCGCGCAGGGTCATGCGCTTGGGGCCCTCGGCGTGCATGCGCACGGCGAGTTGCTTGATATTCAGAACGATGTCGACGACGTCTTCACGAACGCCCTCGAGCGAGGAGAACTCGTGCACCACGCCATCGATCTGGATGGCGGTGACGGCGGCGCCTTGCAGCGACGAGAGGAGAACGCGACGCAGGGCGTTGCCGAGCGTCACACCGAAACCACGCTCGAGCGGTTCAGCGACGATGCGAGCCTTGCGGGTCGCGTCGGCGCCGGTTTCGATCTGCGGCTTCTCAGGACGGATCAGCTCGTTCCAGTTTCTTTCGATCACGTGGTGTCCCTTGAACGCGACTCGCCGGCCGCGTTTGACGCAGCCGGCGAAGGAGAATTGGATCTAAAAAATACTAGACGCGACGGCGCTTGGGCGGACGGCAGCCGTTGTGCGGGATCGGCGTGACGTCGCGGATCGTCGTGATGGTCATGCCGACGGCCTGCAGAGCGCGCAGAGCCGATTCACGACCCGAACCCGGACCCGAAACGTTGACTTCCAGGGTCTTCACGCCGTGTTCCGCAGCCTTCTTGCCCGCGTCTTCGGCGGCCATCTGAGCGGCGTACGGGGTCGACTTGCGCGAGCCCTTGAAGCCCATCATGCCGGCGCTCGACCAGGAGATGGTGTTCCCCTGAGCGTCCGTGATGGTGATCATGGTGTTGTTGAACGAGGCGTTCACGTGCGCCACGCCCGAGGTGATGTTTTTGCGTTCGCGCTTTTTAACGCGACCCGGTTCCTTGGCCATCGGTCAGGCTACCTTACTTCTTCTTGCCGGCGATCGGCTTGGCCGGACCCTTGCGGGTACGAGCGTTCGTGTGGGTGCGCTGGCCGCGGACCGGCAGGCCCTTGCGGTGACGCAGGCCGCGGTAGCAGGCCAGGTCCATCAGACGCTTGATGTTCATCGAGTTTTCGCGACGCAGGTCGCCTTCCACGGTGAAATCACGGTCGATCGTTTCACGGATCTGAAGCACTTCCGCGTCGGTCAGTTGATTGACGCGACGGGCGTCCTCGATGCCCACGGTCGTGACGATGTCACGCGCGGACTTCGGGCCGATGCCGTGAATGTACTGAAGCGCGATGACAACGCGCTTGTTCGTCGGGATGTTGACGCCTGCGATACGGGCCACGTCTAATGTTCTCCTAGTCACGCACCAAAGACGCGAACGGCGCGCTCGGCCCGATCCGAAGACCCAGACCGACGCGCACAGATCGCGCCCTTTCGCGGAAGCGCCCCGTTATAGGGATCGTTGCGCATCCGTCAATGGCGGAATCCGTTCTGGGAACGGATTCCATTAAAACCTACGCCACGACCGTGAGGGTCGCGTCGATCGAAGCGGCGACGGCTTCCACCGCCCCCATGCCGTCCACTTCCACCAGCTTGCCTTGCTCGCGGTAGTACGGGAGCAGCGGCGCGGTGTCGGCGTTGTAGCGGGCCAGACGGTTCACGAAGGTTTCGGGATTGTCGTCCGACCGCCCCTGCTCCGCGTAACGCTTGGTGATCCGCTCGATCAAGGCGGGCTCGTCTACTTCGAGTCGCACGACGGAGTCGATCTTCTGGCCGCGCTTGGCCAGCATGACGTCGAGCGCCTGCGCTTGCGCCACAGTGCGCGGGAAGCCGTCGAAGATAGCGCCGCCGGCGGCCTCGGCCTCGGGCAGGCGCTCCTCGATCAGAGCGATGACGATCTCGTCGGTGACCAGGTCGCCGCGATCCAGCACGCCCTTCACCTTTTGGCCGAGCTCGGAGCCCGAGGCGATGGCGGCGCGCAGCATGTCGCCGGTCGACAACTGGACCATGCCGCGTTGTTCGACCAGTCGCTTGGCCTGGGTGCCCTTGCCCGCCCCGGGAGGGCCAAACAGGATCAAGTTCATAAAAGCCCCTTCACGCGTTTCCCAGGGTCTGACGCCCCTCACCGTGGGCAGACCTAGAATGCGTTCAAAGAAAACGGAAGCCGGATTGTGACAATCCGGCTTCCGGGTGGTTTCACGCTTGCGTCAGCGACCGCCGCGGCCGCCGCGCAACTTCGACTTCTTGATCAGGCCCTCGTACTGGTGCGCCAGCAGGTGGGACTGGATCTGCGCCACGGTGTCCATGGTCACCGTCACCACGATCAGGATCGAGGTGCCGCCGAGGGCGAAGTTCTTGTTGCCAAGAGCGCCCATCAACAATTCCGGGAAAAGACAGACGGCGGTGATGTAGGCCGCGCCGATCACCGTCAGGCGGGTAAGCACGTAGTCGAGGTACTCGGCCGTGCGCTTGCCCGGACGGATGCCCGGCAGGAAGCCGCCGTACTTGCGCAGGTTCTCGGCCGTCTCGTCCGGATTGAACACCACCGAGGTGTAGAAGAACGAGAAGAAGATGATCAGGCCCGCATAGCTGAGCATGAACAGCGGCTGGCCGTGCTGCATGGCGCCGACCACGGGCGGCAGCCACTGAGCCCAGTTCGGCAGGTTGGCCGGGTTCAGGAACTGCATCGCGGTCGTCGGCAGCAGAAGCAAGCTGGAGGCGAAGATCGGCGGGATGACGCCCGCGGTGTTGATCTTCAGCGGCAGGAACGAGCTGTCGCCGCCGACCATGCGGTTGCCTTGCTGGCGCTTGGGATAGTGCACCAGCAGGCGGCGCTGCGAGCGCTCCATGAACACGATGGCGAAGATCACCGCCACGGCGAGCACGAAGATCACCATCAGCGGGAAGTAGTTGCCGGTGTTCTGGGCGGTCACGAACAGCTGGCCAAGACCGCGCGGCAGGGCCGCGACGATGCCGGCGAAGATGATCAGGGACACGCCGTTACCCACGCCGCGGCTGGTGATCTGCTCGCCAAGCCACATCAGGAACAGGGTGCCGCCGGTCAGCGAGACCACGGTCGACAGGACGAAGAACCAACCCGGCAGCTCGGAATAGACCAGGTTCGGCTGGCTCTGCAGGCCGACGGCGATCGAGAACGACTGCACCAGGGCCAGGATGACGGCCAGGTAGCGGGTGTACTGGTTGAGGGTCTTGCGGCCGGCTTCGCCGCCTTCCTTCTTCAGCTTTTCCCACGGCGGATACACCGAGCCCATCAGCTGCACGATGATCGAGGCGCTGATGTAAGGCATCACGTTCAGCGAGAAGATCGCCATGCGCTCGACGGCGCCGCCCGAGAACATGTTGAACATGCCCAGGATGCCCTTCGACTGGCCGGCGAAGGCGCTGGCGAAGGCTTCCGGGTTGATGCCCGGGATCGGCACGTAGGTGCCCAGGCGGAACACCACCAGGGCGATGAGCGTAAACCAGATGCGCTTGTGAAGTTCGGTGGCCTTCTGGAAGGACCCGAAGTTCATGTTGGCTGCGAGCTGTTCGGCGGCCGAGGCCATTCAATTCCCCACGACGAGAGCGCGGCCGGATCGTCGAAGGCGACGAGGCGGAGCGCGCTCCAAGTATTGTACGGGGCCTGGCCGGAGATCGACGGAATCGCCGACGCTCATGGCTTAGGCCCCAGTGCGGAGCCACACATAGGTGAGGCTCGCCGTGATGTCACGGCGAGCCTCGAAAGAACGTCATCCCGATGGGGCTTTATGGCGAGTTGGTGCGCAAAGGCCCCTACCCCGCCCGGCTCCCGGGCCATCCGCCAGGACGATCCGGCGGGACGGCTCGGGATGACTCTGTGGTCTTAGGCTTCGGCTTGCGCCTTGGCCTTCTTGGTCACGGTGACCGAACCACCGGCGGCCTCGACGGCCTTGATGGCGGCTTCGGTGGCCGAGTAGACGGTCAGCTTCAGGGCAGACTTGATCTCGCCCTTGCCCAGCAGCTTCACGCCGTCGAGTTCGCGACGGATGACGCCGGCGGCGACCAGGTCGGCGACCGAGACTTCAGCGCCGGCCTTCAGCTTGCCGGCTTCGACGGCCTGTTCCAGGCGCCACAGGTTCACTTCGGCGAACTCGAGGCGGAAGGGGTTGTTGAAACCGCGCTTCGGCATGCGCATGTGCAGCGGCATTTGACCGCCTTCGAAGCCGTTGATGGCGACGCCCGAGCGCGCCTTCTGGCCCTTCACACCGCGACCGGCGGTCTTGCCCTTGCCCGAGCCCGGGCCGCGGCCGACGCGCATGCGGCCCTTGGTGGAGCCGGGAGCCGGAGCCAGTTCGTTCAGCTTGGTCATATGTGCCTCTCCTTGGAGATCTGCGCCCGGCCGCCTGGCCGGACTCGGCGTTGAAAACTCTTGGTGAAATCCCGCCGCGAAGACGGAACTTCAAACGAAAGCCACCCCGGTTTTCACCGGGGTGGCGATCTTGGGTCGTCGTGTAACAGACTTACTCGACGATTTCCAGCAGGTGCGCGACCTTGCGGATCATGCCGCGGACCGACGGGGTGTCTTCCAGCGTGGACACGCGGCCCAGCTTGTTGAGACCCAGACCGGCGAGCGTGGCGCGCTGGTCCTTTTCGCGACGGATCGGGCTGCCGGTTTGGCGGACCGTGACTTGCTTAGCTTCAGCCATGACTTAGCCCTCGATGGCTTCCGGCGACGAAGCGCCGTCGGCGCGACGGCCGAGGATGTCGCCAACCTTCTTGCCGCGCTTGGCGGCGATCTGGCGGGGCGACGACTGGACCTTCAGGGCTTCGAACGTGGCGCGAACCATGTTGTACGGGTTCGAGGAACCCGTCGACTTGGCCACGACGTCCTGGACGCCCAGGGTTTCGAGAACCGCACGCATCGGACCACCGGCGATGACGCCCGTGCCGGGAGGGGCAGCGCGCATCATGACCTTACCGGCGCCCCAACGGCCAGCGCCGTCGTGGTGCAGGGTGCGCGACTCGCGGAGCGGGACGCGGATCATGGTCTTCTTGGCTTCTTCGGTCGCCTTGCGGATGGCTTCCGGCACTTCACGCGCCTTGCCATGACCGAAGCCGACGCGGCCCTTTTGGTCGCCAACGACCATCAGAGCGGCGAAGCTGAAGCGACGGCCGCCCTTCACGGTGGCGGCGACGCGGTTGATGTGGACGAGCTTTTCGACGATGTCGCTGTCGACCCGCTCTTCGGGGGCGTTGCGGTCGCGACGGTCACGGCGTTGACCGCCTTCACCGCGCTGTTGGTCACCACGAGCCATTGTGTTTCCCTTAGAAGTTCAGGCCGGCTTCGCGCGCGGCGTCGGCCAGGGCTTTCACCCGTCCGTGGAAGATGTAGCCGCCACGATCGAAGACGACGTCCTTGACGCCCTTTTCGATCGCGCGCTCGGCGACGAGCTTGCCGACGGCGGCCGCAGCGTCCTTGTCCGCGCCCTTGCCTTCGGCTTCCAGGGTGGAAGCCGACGCCAGGGTCACGCCGCGTTCATCATCGATGACCTGGGCGTAGATGTTCTTGGACGAGCGGAAGACCGACAGACGCGGACGGCCGTTGGCCAGCGACTTGAGGCGGGTCCGGTTGCGCTGAGCGCGCTTGGCCGCCGATTCACGAGGAGAGAGCGCCATGGCTTACTTCTTCTTGCCTTCCTTGCGACGAACCTTCTCGCCGGCATAGCGCACGCCCTTGCCCTTGTAGGGCTCGGGCGGACGGATGCGGCGGATCTTCGCGGCAATCTCGCCGACCGCCTGCTTGTCGATGCCGGCGATCTTGATTTCGGTTTGCTTCGGCACAGCGAAGGTGACGCCGGCCGGAGCCTCAACGTCCACATCGTGGCTGAAACCGAGCTGGAGGCTCAGGGCGGTGCCCTTCATGGCGGCGCGGTAACCGACGCCGACCAGCTCGAGGTTTTCCTCGAAGCCGGCGGTGACGCCGTGCACCATGTTGGCCACCAGAGTGCGGGACAGACCCCACATGCCCTTGGCGCGCTTGGTGTCGACGCGCGGAGTCAGCAGGAGCTCAGCGCCCTCTTGCTTGACTTCGACTTCGTCGGCGATCGTCCACGACAGCTGACCCTTCGGGCCCTTCACCGTGACCGTCTGACCCGCGAGCGTGACTTGCACGCCCGAGGGGATTGCGACGGCTTTCTTACCGATACGTGACATGCTCTTTCCCTCCCGCGCCTAGTAGACGCGGCAGAGGACTTCGCCGCCGACGTTAGCGTCGCGTGCAGCGGTGTCCGACATGACGCCCTTCGGCGTCGACAGGATCGAGATGCCCAGGCCGTTCTTGATCGGCTTGAGGTCCTTGATCGACGAATAGACGCGACGGCCAGGCTTGGACACGCGGCTGATCTCGGCGATCACGGGCTCACCGTCGAAGTACTTGAGCTCGATCTCGAATTCGGGGAACGCACCGGGCTTCTCGACCAGCGAGTAGCCGCGGATGTAGCCCTCGTCGGCCAGCACGTCGAGGACGCGGGCGCGCAGCTTGGAAGCCGGCGTCGAGACCTTGTTGCGCTTGCGCAGGGCGGCGTTCTTGATGCGAGCGATCATGTCGCTCAGGGGGTCGTTCATCGACATCTGATCGTCCTCACCAGCTCGACTTGACGAGGCCGGGGATCAGGCCTTGCGAACCAAGTTCGCGAAGGGCCACACGGCTCATCTTAAGCTTGCGGTAATAGGCGCGCGGACGGCCCGTGACTTCGCAGCGGTTGCGGATGCGGATCGGCGAGCTGCTGCGGGGCAGCTTCGCCAGCTTGAGGCGAGCCTCGAAGCGTTCCTCGAGCGGCAGGGTCTCGTCGTTGGCGATCGCCTTCAGCGCGGCGCGCTTTTCGGCGTATTGCTTGACGAGAGCCTTGACGGCTTCGTTGCGGTTGACGGCGCTTTTCTTGGCCATGGTTTCTTTCCCTTCCCGCTCTCTTAGTTGACGAACGGGAACTGGAATTCCTTCAGGAGAGCCTTGGCTTCCTGGTCGGACTTCGCAGTGGTGCAGACGATGATGTCCATGCCCCAGATCTGTTCGATCTGGTCATAGTTGATTTCCGGGAACACCAGGTGCTCCTTCAGGCCCATGGCGTAGTTGCCACGGCCGTCGAAGCTCTTGCCGTTCAGACCACGGAAGTCCTTCACGCGCGGCAGCGCGATCGTGACCAGGCGGTCGAGGAATTCAAACATCCGGTCCTTGCGAAGGGTGACCTTCGCGCCGACCACCATGCCTTCGCGCAGCTTGAAGCCGGCGATCGACTTGCGGGCGCGGGTCGCGACGGGCTTTTGGCCGGCGATCGCTTCCAGTTCCTTCAGAGCCAGCTGGGCCTTCTTGGAGTCGGCCACGGCTTCGCCGATACCCATGTTCAGGACGATCTTGTCCAGCTTGGGGATCTGCATCTCGTTGGTGTAGCCGAACTGCTCCTTCAGCGCGGCGCGGATGCGCTCGCGGTAGACGGTCTTCAGCCGGGGCTCGTAAGCTTGATCAGCCATTGATCACCTCGCCGGTCGTCTTGGCGACGCGCACCTTCTTGTCGCCTTCGATCTTGAAGCCGACGCGGGTGGGCTTGCCGTTGGAGTCCACGACGGCGACGTTCGAGACGTGCAGCGCGGCTTCCTTGTGCTTGATGCCGCCCTGGGGGTCGGCCTGGGTCGGCTTGGTGTGGCGGGCGACCATGTTCACGCCCTCCACGACAACCCGGTTTTCCTTCGGCAGGACTTGGGTCACAGCGCCTTGCTTGCCCTTGTCCTTGCCGGCGAGAACGACGACGCGGTCGCCCTTCTTGATCTTAGCAGCCATTACAGCACCTCCGGCGCGAGGGAGATGATCTTCATGTGGTTCTTGGCGCGCAGTTCACGGGGAACCGGGCCGAAGATCCGCGTGCCGACCGGCTCGCTCTGCTTGTTGACGATGACGGCCGCGTTCTTGTCGAAGCGGATCATCGAACCGTCTTTGCGCTTCAGGCCCTGGTTCACGCGAACCACGACGGCGCGCAGAACGTCACCCTTCTTCACGCGACCGCGCGGGATGGCTTCCTTCACGGAGACGACGATGACGTCGCCAACGCTGGCGTAGCGACGGCCAGCGCCGCCCAACACCTTGATGCACATGACCCGGCGAGCGCCAGAGTTGTCGGCGACGTCCAGGTTAGTTTGCATCTGGATCATGGTTTAGACCTTCCAGACTTAGGCCGAAGCCTTGGGAAGCACTTCCCAGGTCTTCAGCTTGGACTTCGGAGCGCACTCGACGATGCGAATGGTTTCGCCCGTCTTGTACACATTGGCTTCGTCGTGCGCGTGGTACTTCTTAGAGCGGCGCACGATCTTCTTCAGAAGGGGGTGAACGATGGTGCGTTCCACCTTCACCACAACGGTCTTGTCACCCTTATCGGAGACGACGACCCCTTCGAGGATACGCTTGGGCATATCGTTCTCCTTACGCCGCGGCCTTGGCGCGCAGCACGGTCTTGATCCGCGCGATATCCTTGCGGATCTCGTTCACGCGGTGGGTCTTCTCGACCTGACCCGTGGCGGCCTGGAAGCGCAGGTTGAACTGCTCTTTCTTCAGGTTCAGCAGGGTTTCGGCGAGTTGATCGGGGGTCAGGCCCCGGATGTCGGCGATCTTCATGAGCCTCAAGCCTCCACGGCCACGCCCGCGTCGAGGCGGGTGACGACACGAGTGCGGATCGGCAGCTTCGCCGCGCCGAGGCGCAGCGCTTCACGCGCGATATCGTCCGGCACGCCGTCGATTTCGAACATGATGCGGCCGGGGGCCACGCGAGCGGCCCAGTAATCGACGGCGCCCTTGCCCTTACCCATCCGGACTTCGGCCGGCTTGCCGGTGACCGGCACGTCCGGGAAGATGCGGATCCAGACGCGGCCTTGACGCTTCATCTGGCGGGTGATGGCGCGACGAGCAGCTTCGATCTGGCGAGCCGTGATGCGCTCCGGCTCAACGGCCTTGAGGCCGTAGGAGCCGAAGTTCAGCAGGGTGCCGCCCTTCGAGGCGCCGTGGATACGGCCCTTGAACTGCTTGCGGAACTTGGTTTTCTTCGGTGACAGCATAGCGCTCTATCCTTAGTCCCGATTGCGGCGGCCGCGGTCGCCGCGGTCCGGGCGATCGCCGCGCTCACGTCCACCGCCTTCACCGGCCGGGCCGGATTCGGAAGCGAGACGCTTGTCCAGCGCCATCGGGTCATGCTCCAGCACTTCGCCTTTGAAGATCCAGGTCTTCACGCCGATGATGCCGTAGGTGGTCTTGGCTTCAGCGAAACCGTAGTCGATGTCCGCGCGCAGGGTGTGCAGCGGAACGCGACCTTCGCGGTACCATTCCATGCGGGCGATTTCGGCGCCGCCGAGGCGGCCCGAGACGTTGATCCGGACGCCCTTGGCGCCGAGACGCACGGCCGACTGGATCGAACGCTTCATCGCACGACGGAAGGCGATCCGGCGCTCGAGTTGCTGAGCGATGGACTCGGCGACCAGCTGAGCGTCGGTTTCCGGCTTGCGGATCTCGACGATGTTCAGGTGGACTTCGCCTTCGGTCATCACCGAGAGGTCCTTGCGGAGCTTCTCGATGTCAGCGCCCTTCTTGCCGATGATGACGCCCGGACGGGCGGCATAGATCGTGATGCGGCACTTCTTGTGCGGGCGCTCGATGATGATGCGCGAGACGCCAGCTTGGTACAGGCGCTTCTTCAGGGCGGCGCGGATGGCCAGGTCCTGGTGAAGCATCTTGCCGTACTGGTCGCCGTCGGAGAACCAACGGCTGTCCCAGGTGCGGTTGACGCCGAGCCGCAGCCCGACCGGATTGACTTTCTGACCCATTAGGCGGCCTCACCCAGTTCGCGGACCACGATCGTGATCTCGGAGAACGGCTTTTCCACGCGCGTCGCACGACCGCGGGCGCGGGGCGAGAAGCGCTTCATCACCAGGTTCTTGCCCACATAGGCCTCGGCGACGACCAGCGAGTCGATGTCGAGGTTGTGGTTGTTCTCGGCGTTCGAGATGGCCGAGTACAGCGCCTTGCGGACGTCTTGGGCGATACGCTTGTGGCTGAATTCGAGCTCGTTCAGAGCGCGCTGGACGTTCAGGCCACGGATGGACTGAGCGACCAGGTTCAGCTTGCGCGGGCTGGTGCGCAGGGTGCGCACCTTGGCCATCGCCTCAACGCCTTCCAGGCGGCGAGCTTGCTTTTGCTTGGCCATGATTACTTCCTCTTGGCCTTCTTGTCGGCGGCGTGGCCCGGGAAGTTACGCGTGGGAGCGAACTCGCCGAACTTCATGCCGACCATGTCTTCCGACACGGAGACCGGGACGTGCTTCTGGCCGTTGTGGACGCCGAAGGTCAGGCCGACGAATTGCGGCATGATCGTCGAACGACGCGACCAGGTCTTGATGACGTCCTTGCGGCCCGACGACAGAGCGGCGTCGGCCTTCTTCAGGAGGTACCCGTCGACAAACGGGCCTTTCCAGACGGAGCGGGTCATGGCTTAGCGGCCCTTCTTCGCTTTGTGGCGCGAACGGATGATGAACTTATCCGTGGCCTTGTTGACGCGGGTCTTGGCGCCCTTGGTCGGCTTACCAGCCGGGGTCACCGGGTGGCGACCGCCCGAGGTGCGGCCTTCACCACCACCGTGGGGGTGGTCGACCGGGTTCATGGCGACGCCGCGGACGTGCGGGCGACGACCCATGTGACGAACACGACCGGCCTTGCCGAGGTTTTCGTTCATGTGGTCGGGGTTCGAAACCGCGCCGACGGTGGCCATGCAGGTGTCGAGGACCATGCGCAGCTCGCCCGAGTTCAGGCGGATCTGGGCGTAGCCGGCGTCACGACCGACCAGCTGGGCGTAGGCGCCAGCCGAACGGGCGATCTGACCGCCCTTGGCGGGCTTCAGCTCGACGTTGTGGATGATCGTACCGATCGGCAGCGTGCGCAGCGGCGAGGCGTTGCCCGGCTTCACGTCGACCTTCTCGGCGGTGACGACTTCGTCGCCGGCCTTGAGGCGTTGCGGGGCCAGGATGTAGGCCAGCTCGCCGTCCTGATACTTGATCAGGGCGATGAACGCGGTGCGGTTCGGATCGTACTCGAGGCGAACGACCGTGGCCGTGCCTTGCTTACGACGCTTGAAGTCCACCAGACGGTACAGGCGCTTGGCGCCGCCGCCGCGGAAGCGAACGGCGATACGGCCGTTGCCGCCACGACCGCCCGACTTCGAGAGGCCCTCAACGAGCTTCTTTTCCGGGCGACCCTTGTGGAGTTCGCTGCGATCGATCAGCACCAGGCCGCGCTGGCCGGGGCTGGTCGGGTTAAAGTGCTTCAAGGCCATGTCTTAGAGCCCCGTCGTGATGTCGATCGACTGGCCTTCGGCCAGGGTCACGATCGCTTTCTTGACGTCGGTGCGGCGACCGACGATGCCACGGAAGCGCTTGGTCTTGCCCTTGGCGACCAGGGTGTTGACCTTGGTGACCTTGACCTTGAACAGCTCTTCGACTGCGGCGGCGATTTCGTCCTTCGACGCATCGGCGGCCACCTTGAAGACAACCTTGTTCTGCTCGCTGAGCAGGGTCGTCTTTTCGGTGATCACCGGCGACAGGATCGTGTCGTAGTGGCGGGCGGTAGCGGCCATTACGCGGCTTCCTTCTCAGCGAAACGAGCCGAGATCGCTTCGACCGCGTCCTTGGTCAGGACCAGGGTCTGGCGACGCAGCACGTCGTAGACGTTCAGGCCGGCGTTCGGCAGCACGTCCACGTTCGGAATGTTGCGGGCGGCGAGCTTGAAGTTCGCGTCCACTTCCGGACCGGCGATGACCAGGGCGTTCTTCAGACCGATCTTGTCGAAGTTGGCGCGCAGGGCGGCCGTCTTCGCTTCGGTCAGAACGGCGCTGTCGAGAACGACGAGCGAGCCGGCCTTGGCCTTCGACGACAGGGCGTGACGCAGGGCCAGGGCCCGGATCTTCTTGGGAAGATCGAAGGCGTGGCTGCGGACGACCGGGCCGTGAGCCTTGGCGCCGCCGACGAACTGAGCCGCACGACGCGAGCCGTGACGAGCGCCGCCGGTGCCCTTCTGCTTGTACATCTTCTTGCCCGTACGAGAGACCTCGTTACGAACTTGAATCTTGTGGTTGCCCGAGCGGCGCTTGGCCAGCTGCCAGGTGACGACGCGCTGCAGGATGTCGCCGCGGATGTCTTCGATGCCGAAGATGGCGTCGTCGAGATCCACGGAGCCGGCCTTGCCGCCGTCAAGTTTGATGACGTCGAGTTTCATTAGCCTTCGCCCTCTTCGGTCGTCGCCGCGGGGGCCTCTTCAGCGGGGGTTTCAGCAGCCGGAGCAGCCTCGCCAGCCTTACGGAAGGCGCCCGGACGCGGCAGGTCGGCCGGAGCGGCCTTCTTCACGGCGTCGCGGATCTTCACGTAGCTGCCTTCGTGGCCCGGGACGGCGCCCTTGACCAGGATCAGGCCGCGCTCGACGTCGACCTTCCAGACGGTGACGTTGAGGGTGGTGACGGTTTCTTGACCCAGGTGACCAGCCATCTTCTTGCCCGGGAACGTACGGCCCGGATCCTGGCGGTTACCGGTCGAACCGTGCGAACGGTGCGAGACCGAGACACCGTGGGTGGCGCGCAGACCACCGAAGTTCCAGCGCTTCATGGCGCCGGCAAAACCCTTACCGACGGTGACGCCCTGGATGTCGACCTTCTGGCCGGCGACGTAGTGGTCGGCGGTGAATTCCGCGCCCACTTCGATCAGAGCGGCTTCATCGACGCGGAATTCGGCGACGATGCGCTTGGGCTCGACCGAGTTCTTGCCGAAGTGGCCACGCTCGGCCTTCGAGGTGTTCTTGGGCTTCTTGGCGCCGGCGCCGAGTTGCAGGGCGGTGTAACCGTCCTTCTCGACGGTGCGCTGAGCAACGACCTGGCAACCATCGAGCGACAGGACGGTGACCGGCACGTGCTGACCGGCTTCGTCGAAGAAGCGGGTCATGCCGAGCTTCTTGGCGATCACGCCGGTGCGGTTAGCGGGGAGAGTCATCAGTTCGGCCCTCCTTACAGCTTGATTTCGACGTCAACGCCGGCCGACAGGTCGAGCTTCATCAGCGCGTCCACGGTCTGCGGAGTCGGGTCAACGATGTCGAGGACGCGCTTGTGCGTACGGATCTCGAACTGCTCGCGCGACTTCTTGTCGACGTGCGGCGAACGGTTGACGGTGAATTTTTCGATAAGCGTGGGCAGGGGGATGGGGCCCCGCACCGTCGCACCCGTGCGCTTGGCCGTGTTCACGATCTCGCGCGTGGAATGATCCAACACGCGGTGATCGAAGGCCTTGAGCCGGATGCGGATGTTCTGACGATCCATATCGCTCGGTTTCCTAGTGGGCTGCGCCCGCGTCTCGAACCATTTCAAAGACCAACCCGGACTCCTCTTTCGAGACGTCCGAACGCAGCGTCCGCAAAACAAATTGGCCCGCGCGGTTACCCACGAAGGCCGGTGATCCACAACCTCGCCGTCCTCCGAGGAGAACCCTCCTCTGGATGAGAAGGACGCTAGGGTACGGGTCGCTTGCGAACCGCGTTTGAGCCCTAGAGCTCACAGCCGGTCCAACAGAGGGGCGCTTTTACGTATCTGAATCGGTTTCGTCAAGCGGTCCCGGCGGGCTTTCGCGACAGCTTGCTTAACAAGGTGTGAAGCCTTTGACGCGAACGGGGCGGCTTAACGTTTATGGCCGAAACGCGGCCTACCAAAAAGCAATGTTCACCGATTTTGCCCCGATACACACAATCTTTGTGCGCGACCCGCGCGTATAGAAACCGAATTCATTCCTGCAAGTGTAGTATTTGCGCACCATACCGCCTCGAACGGTCGAACAGAGCCTTGCGGCCGTCATCGAACCTTCATAAGTCCGCCCCGCTCGACGGAAGGGAGGCCCTCCCCAAAACGACCGCCCGCCGTCGAGACCACATGAGTAAGGGGATTACCCACTATGAAGACCCAACTGTTCGCCGCCGCCGCCGTTCTGGCCGTGGCCGTTTCGGCTCCCGCTTTCGCCCAGAACATCGGTTCGGTCGGCGCCGCCGTTGACTACAACAACGTCGACACCAGCTTCGGCGACGCCGAAGGCACCTCGGTCGTGATCGACGGCTCGGTCGCCATCCCGACCGGTTCGTGGACCATCACCGGCGCCGCCGACGTCTCGATCGCCGACAACGACCTGTCGCAGAACACCGTCGCCTCGGGCGCCGTGCACGCCACGACCGTCGTCGGCAACGGCCTGCGCATCGGCGGCTTCACCGCCCTGTCGCGTCCGTCGAACGACACCCTGTGGGCCGTCGGTGGCGAAGCCCAGAAGTACCTCGGCAACGTGACCCTGACGGGTCTCGCCGCCTACGGTCAGTCGAACGACCTGGACGCCGACCTGTGGACCGTCCGCGCCGGCGCCAACTACTTCGTCTCGGACGACTTCCGTCTGGACGCCGGCCTGGGCTGGTCGAACGTTGACGGCCTCGTCGACGCCGACATCTGGGACATCAACGTCGGCGGCGAATACAAGTTCGCCAACACCGGCTGGTCGACCTTCGCCAAGTACACCCACAGCGAAGCCGACGACCTGGCCGACCTGAAGTCGGACGCCGTGAAGGTTGGCCTGCGCTACACCTTCGGCGGCAGCCTGAAGGCCCGCAACGCCGCCGGCGCCGACCTGGCCACCGGCAGCGACCTGTTCGGCTTCCTGGCTCGCTAAGAGCCGAAGCCCCGTGACCTTCCGGCGCCCACCGGAAGGTCACGGAGTTTGCTTTTCAGGGATCCGCCCTCCCCCTCCTGCGGCGGGCCCGTCGAACAGCAAGACGCCCCCGAAGCGAAAGCTCCGGGGGCGTTCTCTTTATATATGTATCGGCGTGCGCCGAACGGCGGCCCTGGCGCGCGGGCTTATCGGCTCTGGCCGATATAGATGTTGCCCGAGCCCATGGCCGACTTCTTGACCGGTCCGTTGACCTTAGCCACGCGGATGTCGCCCGACCCGGCGACCGACAGCGACACGCGATCGGCCTCGCCTCCGAAGTTCACCCCGCCCGAGCCCATGATGCTGACGTCGATGTCGCGGGCCCGGCCGCCGGCGATCTTGACCCCGCCCGAGCCGGCGATGCTGACATCGATGTCGCCGCCGCGCAGCGCCGCGGCCTTCACGTCGCCCGAGCCGGCGATCGACACTTCCAGGTCCGACACTTCCTGCAGGCTGATGCCGCCTGCGCCGGCCAGATTGATCTCGGCCTTGGCGGCTTTACCCGCCTTGGTGTCGCCCGAGCCCGCCAGGCTGATCTCGAGCTTGCCCCTGGTGTTGGCCACGGTCCAGTCGCCGCAACCGGCGTTGGCCAGCTCGACACTGTCGCTACGGCCGATGCTGCCATAGACCGCGCCGGAGGCGCCGACCGTGACGTTCATCGGAACGCGGACCACGACCTGCGGAATGTCCTGCCAGCGCACGACGCCGAGGTCGCGAACCCGCACCCCGACATTGTCGCCCTTGCCGTCGCATCCCTGGATGCGCTTGAGGCGCAGGTTGCCGTCGACGATCGTCTGGCCGCCGACCTTGCGCACTTCAAGCGGCAGGCTGGCGTTGGTGGTGAGCAGCTCGACCTTCACGTCGCCACGGGCCTCGGGAATGATCACGACGCGGGCCACCGCGTCCTTGATCTTCACCGAGGGCTCGGCGGCGGCCGCCGTTCCGGCCAGGCCCAGGACGGCCGCGCCGGCGGCCAGGCTGATGATTGCGCGCATCTTTTAAGTCCCCTCGGATGGCTTGCGTTGAGGGGAACGCTAGTCGCGGGGACCGCCGTACACGACTTAATTCGAGGTCATGACGCGGTTGTCACGTCCTCATCAGGCGGCTTTCTGAGTGTCGCCGATCTCGAAGCTGCGCTCGAAGCCCTTGATCCGGTCCTCGACCAGCCGCATGCGCTTGAGCCCCAGCGAGGCGGCCCACAGGCCCGCCCGCGCGGCCATCGGCGTCTTGTCCATCGCCGCCACCGGCAGGCCCCAGCGACGCAGCACGCCGTTGGCGTAGTGGGCGCCGTTTGTCAGGCGCGATCCCCAGGTCTGATAGTCCACCGACAGCGAGACGTTGAAGGTGCCGAGGTTCTCGATCCGGTGCGGCGCGTGCAGCGGCCAGCCGGCGGCTATGCCCGGCTCGAGATCGAACACCGCCGCGGCCGCGTCCATGTCGCGGCGATAAGGCAGGTCCTCGGTCTGCTGCTTGAGCATGATGTTCTCCATGCCCTGCTGGGGCATGTGATCCTCGTCGACCGGATAGATCCAGATCCGCTTGCGGCCCCGCAGGTGGAACAGGATGACGCCCGGCGCGTCCGCATGGAACGGCACCTTGGCTCCGGGGGCCGACATGATCAGCTGGCCGTTCAGCTGGACGGGCGAAAAGCCCCTCGCCTCGCCCGCGATCTCGGCGAAGGCCTGCTTCATCAGCGGCGTCAGGGCCGGATACCAGGCCTCGGCCCGGCGCAGCTGCACCCAGATGCGGCCTTCCTTGACGCCTTCCAGCACCTCGCGGCCCGGCAGGCGGCCGCGAGCGCCCGTGCGCATGGTCGCCTGTCCCTCGGCGTCGAAGTCGAACAGGTTGATGTCGTAGAGCTCGGCCGGATAGGCGTCGAGCAGACGCGCCAGCGCGTCGTCGTCGAACAGGCCGGTCTCGGCCAGGTTATGGCGGAAAGTGATCGGGCTCTTGCGGAAGCCCTGGACCTGGTCGTCCGACCAGGGCGCGACGAGACGGGTCATAAGCCTTGCTCCTCCCTCAGTCGGCCAGAAGGCCGATGCTCAAACCAAGACCGATGCCGACGCCGATCCCGGCCCCGACGGCCGGATGACGCCGGCCCAGGCCGGTGACGAAACTGGCGCCGCCCTTGACCTGGCCGATCAGGCCGGGCTCGCAGGCGGCGATGCGGTCGAGACGGCGGGCCAGGCGCTTGCCGACCTCGTCGATGCGGTCAGCGCCGGGCGCGCCGCGCAGGTGGGTCATCAGCGACGGCCGCATGGCGACCGCCCCCTCCAGCACCGGCTCCATCGGCACGGCGAAGTCTTCCTTGTAGGCTTCCTCGCTGGGCCCGAAGTCGACGCGGACGATCCCGCGCCCGGCCGCCACCCGCAGGGTCTCCAGCGTCATCAGCGCGCCGGGCGAGTAGCGGGCGAAGGCCGGGTCGTAGATCGGGAACCACAGGTGATGGCGATCGCCGGCGGTGAGGCCGAGCTCGGCCGCCACGATCGTGCCGCCGGCGCGCAGCACGGCCAGGCGCAGGCCGAAGTCCGGGGCATCGCTTTCGGCCAGGCGGTTGAGCAGTTCGATGGTCCAGCCGCAGGCGAAGATGTCGTGCTGGTGCGTCCGGCGGATCTGGGCGCGCTTCTGGGCGACCAGCCAGGCCAGCAGGTCGAGCGCCGGCCGCTCGAAGGTGAAGACCATCTGGCCGTGGTCGCGCTCCAGGGCGCGGGCCCGGCGGCGCTTGTCCTTCAGGAAGGCGGAACTGCGGGTCGCCTGATAGGCCTCGAAGCCACCCGACAGGTCTGCCGCCATGGCGTAGCGCACTGAAAGCTCGGGCAAGGGCACGGGCGAGATCAGACCGCTGACCCGCATGCGCTCGACGCCCAGCAGGGCCAGGACGGCCGGCAGGCAGACGTCGGGCTCGGCGACCAGGCCGTGAAAATCGCTCATCGGCGCGCCGAGCGGCTGGATGGCCGAGCCCCGGCGCTGGAACGGCAGGAAGCCGACGATGCGACCGCCGCGCTCCAGCACGGCGATCCGCGAGCCGGGCGCGCAGGCCGCGGCCGCCTCGATGTAACGGAGATCGAAGTACGGGCCGCCCAGCACCGGCTCGGCGTCGCGCAGGACGTTCCAGCGCGCACGCTCGGCGGCGTTCAGCTCGGCGGCCTCGACGACCCGCGCCTGCAAACCCGTATCCAGCACCCTGCTCCCCGTCCTCGCGGACTACGCCGGGCGTGGATCAGCGGCCCTCCGTCAGGCGCCGTGCAGGGTTAACCTCACAGGCGCCGACTTGTAGGCCGGCGTACCACTACGCCGGTCGTGATCCTCAAGTGCTACTAGAGCATTGGTTTCCGGATAGTATGCGGCCACGCACCCGCGCGGAATTTTTCGCGCCACGGCCGTGAAGCCGCGCACAACTCGCGCGCCGGTTTCATCGAAGGCGGCCGCCAGGTCGATGCGCTGCCCCTCCTCGACGCCCAGCGCCGCGAGGTCTTCGGGATTGACGAAAACCACGTCGCGTCGCCCGAAGACGCCGCGATAGCGGTCGTTCTCGCCATAGATAGTGGTGTTGTACTGGTCGTGGCTGCGCAGGGTGGTCAACAGCATCGCCGAGGCGTCGCCCCGGCGAGGATCATCCAGCCCGGTGTGCGGCAGGAAGTTGGCCTTGCCCGACGGCGTAGTCCACTTGCGGTCGGCCGGCGGCACCGGCAGGCGGAAGCCGCCCGGCTGGCGGATGCGGGTGTTGTAGTCGGTGAACTGGGTCGGGAAGACCTGCTCGATCAGGTCGCGGATCTTGTCGTAATCGGCCGTCAGTCCTTCCCAGTCGACCGCGTCGTCCGGGCCCAGCGCCGCCCGGGCGATCCCGGCGACGATGGCCGGCTCCGACATCAGATGCTCGGAGGCCGGCTGGTTCAGGCCGCGCGAGGCGTGAACCATCGACATCGAGTCCTCGACCGTCACCGACTGGCGCACCCCGCCCTGCAGATCCATCTCGGTTCGACCCAGGCACGGCAGCAGCAGCGCCTCGCGGCCGACCAGCAGGTGCGTGCGGTTGGGCTTGGTGGCGATGTGGGCGACGAAATCGACCTTGCGCATGGCCACGTGGGTGCGGACCGGATCGGGCGCTGCGACGGCGAAGTTGCCGCCCAGGCCGACGAACACCTTGGTCTCGCCGGCGCCCATGGCCTCGATGGCCTCGACGACGGTGTGGCCGTGGTCGCGCGGCGGTTCGAAGCCGAACACCTTGGCCAGAGAGTCGAGCAGCGCCGTCGACGGCTTCTCCCAGATGCCGACCGTGCGGTCGCCCTGGACGTTGGAATGGCCCCGCAACGGACAGATCCCCGCCCCCGCCCGGCCGATGTTGCCGCGCAGCAGCAGGAGGTTCACCAGCTGCTGCACGGTGCTGGACGAGCTGCGGTGCTGGGTCAGGCCCATGCCGTAGCAGAGGATCGTGGCGCTGGAGCGGGCGTAGATGGCCGCGGCTTCCTCGATCTCGGCCCGCGACAGGCCACCGACGGCCACGACCTCGTCCCAGGACAGCGCATCAAGGTGCGCCGCAAGGACGTCGAGGCCCGCCGTGTGCTCGGCGATGAAGTCGTCGTCGAGCACAGCCGGCTCGTCGGCGCCGCGCGCGGCGCGGTCGAAGGCCAGGATGGCCTTCATCAGCCCCTGCACCACGGCCGCATCGCCGCCGACGTTCACCTGATAGTAGCGCGAGGCGATCGGGGTCGACGACAGGGTCGCCATCTCGACCGGGTCCTGCGGCGAGGCGAACCGCTCCAGCGCCCGCTCGACCAGCGGGTTGAAGGCCATGATCGTCGCGCCGCGCCGCGAGGCTTCACGCAGGGTGGCCATCATCCGCGGGTGATTGGTGCCCGGGTTATGGCCGAAGCACAGGATCAGGTCGGCGTGGTCGAAGTCTTCCAGGCTGACCGAGCCCTTGCCCATGCCGATCGAGTCCGGCAGGCCGACGCTGGTCGGCTCGTGGCACATGTTCGAGCAGTCGGGGAAATTGTTGGTGCCGACCTTGCGCCCCAAGAGCTGGAACAGGAAGGCCGCCTCGTTGCTGGCGCGCCCCGAGGCGTAGAACTCGGCCTGGTGCGGGCTTTCCAGCGCCTGGATCGCCGCGCCGGTGCGGGCGAAGGCCTCGCTCCATTCGATCGGCAGGTAGCGGTCGCTGGCGGCGTCATAGGCCATGGGATGGGTCAGGCGGCCCAGATCCTCGATGGCGTGGTCGCTCCAGGTCAGCATCTCGCTGACGGTGTGGGCGGCGAAGACCTCGGGCGTGGCGCGCTTGGCCGTCGCCTCCCAGGCCACGGCCTTGGCGCCGTTCTCGCAGAACTCGAAAGACGAGGTGTGCTTGGGATCGGGCCAGGCGCAGCCGGGGCAGTCGAAGCCCTCGGGCTGGTTGGCCCGCATCAGGGTCTTGCCGCCCTCGACGATGGTTTCCTGGTCGGCCAGGGCCCCGGCCACGGCCTTCAGCGCGCCCCAGCCGCCGGCGGGGGCGTCATAGGGCTTCACGCCCGGGATCTTGCCCGGCGCGGAGTTGGAATCATCGGCCATCACGCAACCTCCAGCGCCGCCTCGACCAGCCGGTCGGGACGGGAAAACACCATGTGGCCGTCGGCCCTCGCCAAAGCGACCAGGGTCAGGCCCGACTCCTCGGCCCGGCGCACGGCCAGGTCAGTAGGGGCCGACACCGCGACGATCATGCCCGCGCCCATGCGCACGGCCTTCTCGACCATCTCGAACGAGCAGCGGCTGGTGACCAGAACGAAGCCCACGCCGGCGTCTCGGCCCTCGCGGGCCATGGCCCCGGCCAGCTTGTCGAGCGCGTTGTGGCGACCGACGTCCTCGGCCAGCAACACGACACGTCCTTCCGGGTCGCAGAAGGCGGCCGCATGGGTGGCGCGGGTGCTGCGCCCGAGCGCCTGGGCGGCTTCGAGATCCGCCAGGGCCGCCGGTACGGTCTCGTGGGCGATGCGCACGCCCTCGACGGCGGCCGGCAGCGGCCGCACCGCGTCGGCCAGGCGCTGCACGCCGCAGAGGCCGCAGCTCGAACGGCCTTCCAGGTTGCGCGGACGGGCCTTGCGCCGGACCACGCCCTCGGAAAGGCGCACGTCGACCAGAATGCCCAGGTCCTCGGTGCGCGCCTCGACCGAGACGATTTCGTCGGCCCGGGCCACGCCTTCGGTGATGGTGAACCCGCGCGCCAGATCCTCGACCTGGGCCGGGGTGGCCATCAGCACGGTGTGGGGCCGGCCGTCGAAGGACAGGCCTACGGCCACTTCCTGGGGGGTCCAGCGGTCGGTCGGCGCGGCGCGCCCCGGCGCGCGCCATTCCAGGGCGGATCGAAGGCGGGCGGAAGCATCGGACATGGCCGAAAGACTACAGTTTGGGCGCCGCCGCCGCCATGGCGAAAGACGAACACGGTGTGTGGCCGCCGAGCCACGCGGACAGTTTGCGTCAAGCACAACATAAAACGGCGATTTGCTTCAAAGACAGGACGACAGATTGCCGCCCGATATCCAATCCCACTGCAAGTCTCCGGTATACGATTGGAGCTAAATCACATTCCGCCGTTCCTGTAATTCATCCGAACGTTACAGAACTTTCACCTCACAATCACGAAACAAACCCCGCCCATCCCTGCCCCACGGCGAAATTTTATTCCGCCACCATGGCCTTGGCCGCGAAGCCTTGGCGAATACTGGGGACTATGAATGGCTAGAAATACCTATCTGCTGGGCGCTTCCGCGCTCGTCATCGCCATGACGACCGCGCCGGTGCTGGCGCAGGCCCAGACGACCGACGACACCTCCGCCGTCGAAGAAGTGGTGGTCACCGGCTCGCGCATCGCGCGCCGCGACTACGTCTCCAACAGCCCGATCATGACCATGGGCCAGGACGCGATCGAGAAAACCGGCTCGGTCACGGTCGACACCCTGCTCAACCAGATGCCGCAGTTCGTGCCGGCCGTGTCGGCCACCTCGAACAACCCGTCCAACGGCGGCCAGGCCAACATCGATCTGCGCGGTCTGGGGACCCAGCGCACCATGGTGCTGATCGACGGCCACCGCGTGGTTCCGTCCAACTCGGACGGCACGGTCGACGTCAACATCATTCCCTCGGCCCTGATCCAGAACATCGAGGTGATCTCGGGCGGCGCTTCGGCGACCTATGGCTCTGACGCCCTGTCGGGCGTGGTGAACTTCAAGCTCAACAAGAACTTCACCGGCCTGCAGATGGACGCCCAGTACGGCGTCACCGAGCAGGGCGACGGCAAGGAAAGCTCGCTCAGCCTGACCGCCGGCGGCAAGTACGCCGAGGACAAGGGCCACGCCGTGTTCTCGGTCAGCTACTCGCAGCGCGGCGAGGTCTACAACGCCGCCCGCGACTTTGCGAAGATCTCGGGAGCCTCGTCGACCACCCCGTACGGCCGTTATGACGCCACCGGCACGAACCTGCCGACCCAGGCCGCCGTCGACGCCGTGTTCGCCAAGTACGGATATGCCGCCGGTACGGTGAAGGCCGCCTCGAACCTCGGCTTCAACAACGACGGCACGCTGTTCTACAACGGAGTCAACTACACCGGCTCGGACGCGATCGACTATTCGACGATCCCGGTGGACGGCACCTACAACACCGGCGCCCTGAACCTGCTTCAACTGCCGCTGACCCGCTACTCGGCCTATGCGGCCACCGAGTACGAGATCAACGAGCACGCCGAAGTCTACGGCTCGTTCAACTTCACCCACTACGACTCGCGCACCATCCTGGCGCCGTCGCCGGCCGCCAGCTCGACGGGCTTTACCGTGCCCGTGACCAACCCGTTCATCCCGGACGACCTGTCGACCATCCTGGCCAGCCGCGCCGACCCGACCGCCGACTTCCTGCTGCGCAAGCGCTTCACCGACGTCGGGGCCCGCATCTCGGAAACCACCTTCAACGTGTTCCAGCTGGCGGGCGGGGTTCGCGGCGCCACCGGCTTCAAGGACTGGACCTACGACCTCTACGCCTCGTTCGGCCGCTCCGAACAGAACGAGACCCAGTCGGGCAACGTCAGCCACTCGGCGGTGCAGACCCTGCTGAACGCGGCCGACGGCGGCGCCAGCATCTGCGACGGCGGCTACGACCCCTTCGGCAACAACGCCCTGACGGATTCGTGCCGCTCGTACATCTCGCGTACGACCAAGAACTGGACCGCCGCCGAACAGCGCATGGTCGAGTTGAACTTCCAGGGCGGCCTGTTCAACCTGCCGGCCGGTGAAGTACGCGGCGCCTGGGGCGCGGACTACAAGTTCGACAGCTTCCAGTACGTGCCCGACAGCCTGCTCTCGACCGGCGACGTCGTCGGCTTCAACGCCGCCGACGCCATCAACGCCTCGAGCGACGTCTACGAGCTGTACGGCGAAATCCTGGTGCCAGTCCTGAAGGACCTGCCGTTCGTCAAGTCGCTGAACCTCGACGCCGGCTACCGCATGTCGGACTACGAGACCATCGGCACCGTCGGCGCCTACAAGGTCGACGGCGACTGGGAAATCGTCGACGGCTTCCGCGTCCGCGGCGGCTACCAGCGCGCCGTCCGCGCCCCGTCGATCGGCGAGCTCTACTCGCCGCAGAACCAGGACTATCCGTCGATCAGCGGCGACCCCTGCGCCTACAACAGCAGCTACCGGACCGGCGCCAACGCCGCCACCGTCCGCGCGCTCTGCCTGTCGCAAGGCGTGCCGACGGCGATCATCGACAGCTACACCTACGCCAACAGCCAGGTGAACGCCCTGACCGGCGGCAACCCGGACCTGAAGGAAGAGACCGCCGACACCTACAATGTCGGCTTCGTCTGGACGCCGCGCTTCGAGAACCCGCTGTTCGAGCGCCTGTCGCTGTCGATCGACTACTACTCGATCGACATCAAGGACGCGATCGGCACCATCGACGCCGCCACCGTGCTGGACAAGTGCTACAACGGCGACGCCAACAGCGCCTACTATTGCAGCCTGTTCTCGCGCAACAGCTCGACGGGCGAGATCGACACCCTCACCCTGACCAAACTGAACCTGGCCCGCTACAAGACCACGGGCGTCGACTTCCAGGCGGACTGGGCCTTCGGCCTGGGCGCGGTCGGTCTCGACGACAAGTACGGCTCGCTGAAGTTCAACGTGGTGGGCAACTACCTCGACAGCTTCAAGGTCCAGAGCCTGGCCGGCGAAGAGTTCCAGGAGCTGAAGGGCACGATCGGCAACACCTCGATCAGCTCGGTCGCCGTCTCCCACCCCGAGTGGAAGTTCGCGGCCTCGGCGAGCTGGGCGCTGGGTCCGGTGGACCTGGGCGTGCGCTGGCGCCACATCGGCGAGATGGTCGACGCGGCCGACGCCTCGGAGAAGATCGACGCCGTCGACTACCTCGACCTGAACGGCAACTGGCAGATCAACGACACCTACGCCATCCGCGGCGGCGTCACCAACCTGACCGACAAGCAGCCGCCGTACTTCACCTCGAACGTGCAGGCCAACACCGATCCGTCGACCTACGACGTGCTCGGCCGCCGCTTCTACGTGGCGATCAAGGCCAAGTTCTAAGCCTTCGGGTCTAGGACGAGATCAGGCGGCGAGGTCGAAAGGCCCCGCCGCTTTTTCTTCGGAAACAAGATGCTCCCCCTGAAGGGGGAGTTGTCGCGGAGCGACTGAGGGGGAAGTGAACGCCGCCGCTGCGGCCGCTTCAACCTCATCAGGACCTTCCCCCTCCGGCCCTTCGGGCCACCTCTCCCTTCAGGGGGAGGATCATTACTTCGGCGGCGACTGGAACTTCTCGAACCAGGCCAGGATCGCCGAAGCCTTCGCCGCCGACTGCGAGGGCCGCACGGCCAGGCCGCCGTGGCTGGCGCCAGGCACCTTGACCAGGGCCGTGGGCACGCCGCGCAGTTGCAGGGCCTGATAGTACTGCTCGGACTCGGCCACCGGCGTGCGCAGGTCCTGGTCGCCGACGACCACCAGGGTCGGGGTCTTGACGTTGCCCACCAGCGAAAGCGGCGAGCGCGCCCAGTACCCTTGCGGGTCCTCCCACGGCATCTTGCCGAACCAGTACGAGGCCATGAAGCTGTAGGCGTCGGTGGTCAGCACCTGGCTGGACCAGTTGATCACCGGCTTCTGGGTGGCGGCCGCGGCGAAGCGGTTGGTCTTGCCGACGATCCAGGCCGTCAGGGCGCCGCCGCCCGAGCCGCCGGTGACATAGAGCCGGTCGGTATCGACGAAGCCCTTGGCGACAGCCGCGTCGACCGCGCTCATCAGGTCGTCATAGTCGTGGCTGGGATAGTTGCGGTCGATCTCGTTGGCGAAAGCCTCGCCGTACGACGTCGAGCCGCGCGGATTGGCGTAGACCACGATGTAGCCGGCCGCCGCGTAGAGCTGGTTGTCGGTCGAGAAGCTGGGACCATAGGCCGAGAACGGACCGCCGTGGATCTCAAGGATCAGCGGGTACTTCTTGGCGGGATCGAAGTTGGGCGGCGTGACGATCCAGGCGCCGATGTCCTTGCCGTCGAAGGATGACTTCACCGGCAGGGCCTCGACCTTGCCAAGGGTCTTGGCGCCCAGCAGGTCGGCGTTCAGCGCGGTCAGGCGCTTGGCCTCGCCGCCCTTGCGGGCGATGGCGATATCGGAGGGGCGGCTGGTCGAGCCCTGGGTGAAGGCCACCGTCCCGTCGCGGGCCACGCTGAACGCGCCGCCGCTATAGGGGCGGTCCAGGCCCGCGCCGGTCAGGCCGGTCACCACCGTCTCGACCTTGCCAGACAGGTCCACCCGCGCAACGCGCACCGAACCGTTCTCGTCATAGGAAAGATAGAGGCCGCGGCCGTCGGCCGACCACACCGGGTTATCGATCGAGCGGTCGAGATCGCCGGTCAGCACGCGGCTGTTGCCGCCGTCGATGTCCATCACATAGAGGCGGGTGTTCTCGTAGCCTCGGCGGCGGGCGTCGTCATAGCCGACATAGGCCACCTGGCGGCCGTCGGGCGACACCACCGGATTGGCGTCCGGACCCACACGGGTGGTCAAGGCCTTCAGCGAGCCGTCGGCCAGGGTCAGGCGCCAGACCTCGGCCTCGGCCGGATTGCGCTCCCAGCCCTCGGCGCGGTTGGCCGAGAACAGCAGGTAACGGCCGTCCTTGGTGAAGGACAGCGGCCCCCGGTCGTCGAACTTGCCGAAAGTCAGCTGGCGCGGCGCGCCGCCCTCGGCCGAGACGGTGTAGATCTTCGAGAAACCGGTCTTCAGCGTGCCCTCGCCGTCGCCCCGGAAGGTGACGCGAGTCTCGACGGTCAAAGGCGGCGCCCACTTGGCGTTCTCGGGCTTGCCCTCAGGAGCCGAGCCCAGCTTCGCGCCATCGTCGGGCGTCAGCATGGTGAAGGCGATGGTCTTGCCGTCGGGCGACCAGGTCAGGTCGCTGGGCGCCTCGACCAGGGTGGCCAGGCGCGCGGTGCGGCCGGTAGCGACCCACTGCACGTAGAGCTGGGCGCCGGCGTCGGGCGTGACCTGCACATAGGCCAGTCGCTGGCCGTCAGGCGACCAGCGCGGCGACATGGCGGACCCCTGCCCCGCCACCAGCGGCGTCTGGGCGCCGGTCTTGGTGTCGATCAGCCAGATCGAGCGCACGGCGCGGTCGACAATGATGTCGTTGGAGGCCCGGACATAGGCGATCAGGTCGCCGTCGGGACGGATCTGCGGATCGGAGGCGACTTCCAGGCCGAACAGGTCGCGGCCCGTAAACAGGGCCTGGGGCGCCTCGCGGACGGCCGCGGCGCTGGCCATCGGGCTCGCCGCCGCCAGGGCCAGCAGCGAAACGAGCAGCAGTTTGGTCGGGCGGCGCATGGGCGATCCTGGCGAAGCTTGCGAAAGAAGGGGTGGATACTGCCGCGCTCGCGCCCAGCGTCCACCCCTAATTCCACGCCTCGCGCAAGGATCTTGCGCGGAGCCCTTAGCCCGCCTTCAGCGCCAGCGAGGCCGGCTTCAGGCCGTGAGCCGAGGCCAGCACCCGCACTTCACCGGTCTGGCCGCGCTTGGTGCGCACGATGACCTGGGCCAGGCCGTTGAACACCTTGCGCTGGCTTGCGACATCGCTCTCGTGGCTGGTCGGGTTGCCGTTGCCGACGCCGATCACCTCGCCCGGGCCCGTCACCGAGAACGTGACCAGATCCTCGGCCTTGGGCACGACGCGGCCCTTGGCGTCGACCACCTCGACCTTGAGGATGCCGACGTCCTGACCGTCAGCAGCGAGCGTGGAACGCTCGGTGGTCAGGCGCACCGCAGCGGCCGGACCGGCCGTCTCGCGACGCTGACGCAGGATCACCTTGCCGTCCTTGTAGCCGTGAGCCTCGATCACGCCCGGGGCGTAGGGCACCGACCATTCGACGTGATGGTTGGCCTTGACCTCGCGCACGCCCTGGCTCTTGCCGTTTAGGAACAGCTCGACCTTGTCGCAGTTGCTGTGCACCCAGACCGGGACGGGCTTGCCTTCCTGGCCATCCCAGTTCCAGTGCGGGAACAGGTGCAGCAGCGGCTCTTTCCGCCACCAGGCGCGGTAGTAGTAATAGTTGTCCTTCGGGAAGCCGCAGGTGTCGAGCGCGCCGAAGTGCGAGCTGATGCTGGGCCAGCGGTTGAAGGGCGTCGGCTCGCCGCGATAGTCGAAGCCGGTCCAGATGAAGCCGCCGGCCATCCACGGACGGTCGGCCGCGTGGCTCCACCACTTCTCGGCCGTGGTCGCCCACCAGGGGTGGTCGGTGTCATAGGCCGGGACATAGCTCTTGGCGTCGCTGCGCAGGTACTCGCCGCGCGTGGTGACCGTGCTGCCGCTCTCGCTGCCGATGATCGGCAGGTTCGGGAAGCGGGCGTGGAAGTCGTCCATCTTCTCGTGGCGGTAGTTGAAACCGATGACGTCGAGCTCGGCGGTGATGCCGTCGCCGAAGCCGCTGTCCATGGCCGCCGTGACGCCGCGGGTCGGATCGAGGCGATTGACCAGGCGACGCATGGTCTTGGCCACCTTGCGGCCGCGCGCCGTGCCCTGCTGCGGCTCCTCGTTACCGATCGACCACAGGATGATGCAGGGGTGGTTGCGGTCGCGACGGATCAGCCGCTCCATTTCGTCCAGCGAGGTCGGATCGCTGGACATGCGGCGCGTCTCGGCGATGAACAGCATACCCAGGCGGTCGCAGGCGTCCATCAGCTCGGGCGTGGCCGGGTTATGCGAGGCGCGATAGGCGTTGCAGCCCATCGACTGCAGTTGCTCGATCCGCCAGGTCTGAAGGGTGTCAGGAATGCCCGCGCCGACGCCGGCGTGGTCCTGGTGGTTGCAGGTCCCCTGCAGCTTGACGTGCTTGTCGTTGAGGAACAGGCCCTCCTTCGGGTCGAAGCGCACCGAGCGCACGCCAAAGGTGGTGGCGTAGCGGTCGACCACGACGCCGCCGACCTTCACCTCGGTCGCCAGGGTATAGAGGTGCGGGTTCTCCAGCGACCACAGCACCGGATTGGCCAGGGTCACGGTCTGCGACAGCGACTGGCGCTGCCAGCCCGGCAGGCGGCCGGCCGCCGGGGCCACGGCCAGGGCCGGCTTGCCCGCGCCGTCCAGCACCGTGTGGACCAGGTTGAACTCGACGGCCTCGTCGCCTTCGTTGATCAGGTCGGTCTCGATCTCCAGCGTGCCGTCGACCTTCGACTTCACGAACACGCCCCACTGGGGCACGTGCACCGGGGCGGTCTTGACCAGCCAGACGTGGCGATAGATGCCCGCGCCTTCGTAGAACCAGCCTTCGCCCAGGCTGGCGTCGACGCGGACGGTGATCAGGTTCTCACCGCCCACATTGGCGATGTCGGTGATGTCGACGCGGAAGCTGGCGTAGCCGCTTTCCTCGCTCTCGAGGACGTAGCCGTTCACCATCACCACGGCGTCGCGCATCACGCCGTCGAACTCGATCGACAGGCGGGTCCCGGTCTCGACCGCCGGCAGGGTGAACTTCTTGCGGTACCAGCCGATGCTGTTCTGGGGGAACTCGCGGCCGATGGCCTTGTAGCCGTGGGCGGCGCGCAGGTCCTCGTCATCGGGCTTGCCGCTGGGCTTGTAGTCGGGGTTGTTCTCGAACGGCAGGGTGACGGCCCAGTCGTGCGGCACGGTCACCGGCGTCCAGGCGCTGTCGTCAAAGTCCTTCTGGGCGGCGGCGGCCACCCACCAGTTGGGCGCGTCGGCGCCGGCCTTGGCGTAGGTGCGCTGGTTGGCGCCGTAGCCGAAGTCACGGGCCGGATCCTGGGCGTGGCCGAGGTGGAACTTCCAGTCGAAGTCCAGGCTGGTGCGCTCGCGCGGGCCCAGGTCGACGACGACCGGCGCGGCCTTCTTGGCGGGAGCGGCGGCGGGCTTGGCGGCGCGGGCGGAAGACGCGGCGGCGAAGGCGGCGACGCCGGCGGTGGCGGCCAGGGCTTGCCGGCGGCTGAACTCGACCATCGGGGACCTCTCAAAGCAAAAAAGAAGGGAGGAAGCCGGCGAGGCTCCCTCCCCCAGCAAAGGATCGTCGGGGAGGAGTGACGTCCTGGAAAGAGCCCCTCGCCGAAGCGAGGGGAATGATAGGCGAAGCTTAGAACTTCACCGTGACGTCCATCAGGAAGCGACGACCATAGATGTCGTAGCGGCCCAGACGGTTCTCGTCGCCGTCGCGGTAGGTGCGCATGGCGCGGTTGGTCAGGTTGTTGGCCTGGAAGCGCACGCCGACCATGTCGTTGATCTGGTAAGAGGTGCTGAAGTCCAGGGTCTTTTCCGTGCCCAGGGTTTGCAGTTCCGAGCCGTTCCAACCGTAAATCACGGTCATCGGGCTGTGGTACTTGTAGCCCAGGCGGGCTTCGATCGGACCGTTGGAGTACCACAGGTCGACCGTCGCGGTGTGCTTGGCCAGGCCGGTCAGCGACAGCGGCTTGGTCGACGGCGTCATCTCGTTCAGGTCGGAGTCGACGAAGGCGTAGTTCGAGTAGATCCCGAACTTGTCCAGGCCCGACGGCAGGAAGAAGAACGGCGTCTGGAAGGTCGCCTCGACGCCCTGGATGTAGCCGCCGCCGCCGTTGACCGGGGTCGCAACGGCATAGGTCGTGCCGTTGTAGGTCTCAGGCGTCTGGGTCCAGCCGATGTAGGTGTCGACGTCCTTGTAGTAGTAGGCCAGCGCGAACAGGGCTTCCGGACGGAAGTACCACTCGCCCGACAGGTCGAACTGGACGGCCTTGAACGGCTTCAGGTCCGGGTTGCCGCCCGAGCCGGTGTACGGCGCCCAGGTGCTGAGGGTCTTGCTGGCGCGCAGTTCGTCCAGCGGCGGACGAGCCACGACCTGGGCCAGGCCCACGCGCACGACCTTGCCGTCGCCGAAGTCGAACTTGGCGTTCGCCGAGGGCAGGATGTCGGTGTAGTCGTTGTCGACCGTGACGGCGGTGAAGGTGCTGGCGCCGGCGTCCTGACGATAGCCGTCGCTGCTGGTCTTGGTGGTGACCACGCGCACGCCGACGTTACCCGTCAGCCACGAGCCGGCGAAGCTGTCGGCCGCGAAGTTCAGCTTGGCGTAGGCCTCGCCGACCTTCTCGTTGACCTTCCAGCGCTGGGCCAGGTTGTCGCGAGCGTTCGAGTAGTTGAAGGCGTTGTCGCCGTAGATCGCACGAGCAACCGCGTCGAGGTCGCCGGTGATGATGCCCGGAACGTTGAAGCCGCCGATGTTGTACGAGCTGAGCAGGTTGGCCGGCACGGTGGTCGACTGCAGGCAGTTGCCCCACTCGTCCTGCAGGCTGGCGTCGTAGATGTTGCTCAGGTTGCCGGGGTTGGCGCAGACGAACCACTGGCCTTGGCTGTGGTCCTTGGTGCGGTCCGACACGCGGAAGCCGAACTGCAGGCTCTTGAACGTGCCGCCCAGGTCGCGGGTGAAGTCCAGGGCCCCGGCGACCAGTTCGTCGTTCAGCTGCTCCAGGCCGTCGTTCTGGCCGCCGTTCTCGCCGGCCTTGCCGGCTTGAGCGGTCTGGACCATCGAGATCGGATCCTGCGAGGCGGTCACGAACGGCTTGGCGCCGGCGCGGACGTCATAGCTCAGCGACGAAGGCCAGCTGTCCATGCGGACGGCGCGCCAGTTGTTCTCGCGCTCGGCCTTCGAGTACGAGATGTCGCCGGCGATGACCCACTGGTCCTTGTTCCACTTGCCGTTCAGGCCGGTGGCGAACAGGGTCTTGTCTTCGGTGTAGCGGGCCAGGACCGAGGTGATCGAGCCGTAAGGCAGGGTCGCGGCGACGACGGCGTTGTTTTCCAGCGTGTAGGACGCGCCGGCGCCGTTGTAGTCGCCCCAGTTGCCGTTGTTCCAGTTGCCGCGGTTGCGGGCGTAGACGGCCTGGTCCTGGTCTTCGCGGATCTTGATGTTCGAGTAGAGGGCGTCGAACTTCAGTTCGAAGTTGTCGGTCGGCTTCCACTGCAGGCCAGTGGAGACGCCGTCGCGCTTCTGCTCGAGCTTCTTGACCTCGAGTTGCAGGCCCCACGGAGTGGCGTCGGCCACGCCGTCGCCGTTCAGGTCGCCGCTATAGTCGCTGGCGCCGACGGGGGTGCGGATGTTGGAGTCGTTCCAGCCCCAGCCTTGGAACGACACGTATCCGTTCTTCTGCTTCTGCGAGGTCAGGCCCAGCACCATGGCTAGGTCGTCGTTGAACTTGTGCACGAACGAGCCGCTGGCGCGGTAGCCGGTCTGGCCGTAGTCCGGGATGTCCTTGCCGCCGTCGTAATAGACGGGGCCGGCGCGCAGCACGACCGACGGACCGCGATAGTCCAGCGGGTCGATCGTCTGGATGTTGATGGTGGCCGCGACGCCGCCGGCGATCAGGTCGGCCGACTGCGACTTGTAGACCTGCACGCCCTGCACGACTTCCGAGGGATAGACTTCCCAGCGGACGTTGCGGTCGGGCTCGGACGAGGCGACTTCACGGTTGTTGATGGTGCCCAGCACGAGGCGGGCGCCGAGGCCGCGAACCACGGCCTGGCTGTCGTTGCCGCGGTCGCGGGTGGCGTTCACGCCGGGCAGGCGGGCGATCGACTCGGCGATCGTCACGTCAGGCAGTTGGCCGATGTCCTTGGCCGAGATCGCCTCGACCACCTTGTCGGAACCTTGCTTCACGCCCAGGGCGTCGCGCAGGCTCTTGCGCACGCCGGTGACGACGACTTCTTCGACCTGGGTATCGGCGGTAGCGGCTTCCTGCGCCCAGGCGGCGGAAGAAACGGCGAGCAGGCTCAGACCGCTGGCGGCGGCGAGCAGCATGGATTGTCGGGTCATCTAGTTCCCCCAATTCGGACGCGACGCCTTCTGCGGGCGTGGCTGTCTTCTGGTTTTGCGGAGAGGACCGGCGTCAAACGGCCGGATCAGTGGGGCGCGACGGTCCGCGCCAAAAGAGAGCCGCGCCTCTGACGGGCGCTGGCGCGACGGCTCTGCGGACCGTCGCGCCAGTGCTATTTATCATATCAATCGTATCTGACAAGCCGTCAGGGCTGAACCGGCAGGCGGACGGCGCTGGGCTTGCTGGAAATGGTCGCGGTAACCGCCGAGGCCGAGCCCACGGCCTCAGCCGTCGGAGCCGTGGCGGCGGTAACCGAAGCCCCCGGCATCAGGCGCGTGCGATACACGAAATCGGCGCCCTCGCGAACCATCGGACGCGGCCCGGCCCCGCCCAGGAAGTCGCCGTCGATGAAGGCCGTGGCCTTGTCGCCCGCCGCCACCTTGAAGGTCGTCTCGACCGGCATGGCGTAGGTGGTCGACAGCCACTTGATCCCCTCGACCGGCTGGCCCTTGAAGTCGAACAGGGTCGAGTTTTCCCAGTTCGAACCCGTGCCCCAGCGCGTCTTGCACTTGGTCGAGACCCAGGCCGGCTCCCAGTAGAAGACGCCCGTGCCGCCGTTGGCGAAAACCAGCTGGGTCAGGTCGATCAGGTACTTCTTCTGGCCTTCCTGCGTCGCCGGATAGCCCGGGATCAGAGAATCCTCGCCCAGCAGATTGGGCGAGCTGTCGGCGCCCTCCGTGGTGAACGCATAAGACGTCTCGACCACCACCACGTCGGCCGGATAGGTGTGGCGCAGGCGGTTGATCGTCTCGCCCAGTTGGGCCATCGAGCGCTTGGTCCATTTGCTGTAGTAGCTGATGCCGATCATGTCGTAGTCGGTGACGCCGGCCTTGGCGGCCGCGGCGAACCAGTCCTCGACGGTGTCGGGCTGGGCGATGTGCAGCATCACGCGCGGGTTCTTCGAGCCCTTGGCGCCGGCGTCGCGCACGGCCTTGATGCCGGCATTGAACAGCAGGGCGTTACGCTCCCAGTTGATCGGGTCCTTGGCCTTGGCCAGCGTCGAGACGATCTCGCCGTTGGTCTCGTTGCCCACCTGCACCAGGTCAGGCATCAGCCCCTGGGCGTCGAGCTTGGTCAGGGTGTCGTAGGTGAAGGCATAGAGGGCCTTGGCCTGCTCCGGCGTCGACAGCTTCTCCCACGCCTTGGGAGCCAGTTGCTTCTCACCGTCGGCCCAGTCGTCCGAATAGTGGAAGTCGAGCAGCACCTGCAGGCCGGCGGCCTTGGCGCGCTTGATGCTCTTGGTGACGTCGGCGATGTTGGAATAGTTCGTCCACTGCGGGTCGTTCCACAGGCGGATGCGGGCGATGTTCGAGCCGGCGTCCTTGAAGAACTGGTACTGCTCGACGGTCTTGTCGCCCGAGCGATAGACCGCGCCGCAGTCGTCCATCTCGTTGGCGTAGGAGATGTCGACGCCGAGATAGGTCTTCGGCCCCTTGGCGGGTTCGGCCGCGACAGCGGCGGTGGAGGCCATCAGGCCGGCGATGACGCCCAGGCCCAGCTTCCGAAGATGTCCCGACATGGCGAATACTCCCGTTCTGTCTTTCCCGGCCAATGAAGGCCCGGCCGGGATTTCGAGGCGGAATATCTTCGTATTGATATTACAAATCAACCCTCGGAGCCGAGCGTGATCCTGACAAAGTTTTGCAGGGCGGGTGACGGCGTTTTCCCAGTCACCAGGCTGAGTTGCGCGATCGGCGTTCCGCCGGCGATGGGCCGAAAGACCACCCCGTCCAGCGCCAGCCGCGCCATCGAGACCGGCACGATCGACACCCCGAGCTCGGCCGCGACCAGCGCCACCAGCGACAGCATCTGGGGCGCCGGCTGACCCAGGATCGGCTCGAAACCGGCGCGCCGGCAGGCCTCGACCGCCGCGTCGAAGACGGTGGGGCCAAGCCCCCGCGGCGTAAGGATGAAGGCCTCGCTCCTCAGGTCATGAAGATCGACCGCCTCGCCGGCCGCCGCCGGATGCGACGCCGGCAGCACCGCCACCATCTCCTCGCCGTCGAGGTCGTGCACCCGCAGTCCTGCCAGGTCGACGGCCCCCGGCCGCAGGAAGGCCGCATCCAGCGCCCCCTGCGCGACCTCGGCCGCCAGGTGGGTGCTGTTGGTCTCGCTCAGCGACAGCTCGACGTCCGGATAGCGCCGGCGATAGGCGCGCACCGAGGCCTGCACCGCGCGATTGAGCACAGCCGATCCCGTGAAGCCCAGGCGCAGCGAGCCGCTCTCGCCCCTCGCCGCCTTCTGGGCCTGGACGGCCGCCGCCCTGGCCTGATCGGGCATGTTGCGGACGGCCGCGTGGAACGCCCTGCCCGCCTCGGTCAGCTCCGCCCCGGTCGGCAGGCGCTTGAACAGGGTCACGCCCAGCTCGGCCTCCAGATCCTTGATCTGCTGGCTCAGCGGCGGCTGGCCGATGCCGATCTTCGCCGCCGCCCGCGTGAAGTGCCCTTCCTCGGCGACGACCAGGAAGTAGCGGATGTGACGCAGCTCCACATCATCTCCAAAAGCTATCGAAAATCCGATCGTCATATATTGGACTGTCAGGCGGCGGAGTTCTAGATCACCGCCATGACCGCCGCCGCCACCATCGCCGCCTTGCCCGCCAGGGACACCGGGCGCCTGCGCCGGATGTCGCTGGCGCTGTTCCTCGGCGGCTTCTCGACCTTCAGCCTGCTTTATTGCGTGCAGCCCCTGCTGCCGACCTTCGCGCGGACCTTCGGCCTGTCGCCAGCCCAGAGCGCCATGGCGCTGTCGCTGAGCACCGCCACGCTCGCCGTCGCCATCCTGATGGCGGGCGGCGCGGCCCAGCGGCTGAACCTCAAGACGCTGATGTTCGGCTCCATGGTCCTGGCCGCCACCTGCAACCTCGCCGCCGCCCTGGCCCCGAGCTGGCCGCTGCTGCTCCTCGCCCGCGCCGCCGAGGGCCTGCTGCTGGGCGGCGTGCCCGCCGTGGCCATGACCTACCTTGCCGAGGAAACCGAAGCCTCGGACCTGGCCGCCGCCATGGGCCTCTATGTCGCCGGCACGGCCTTCGGCGGCATGGCCGGCCGCGTCGGCATGGGCCTGCTGCTGGCGAGCTTCGACTGGCGCATGGCCATGGCCGCCATCGGGGCGATCGACCTTGTCGCCGCCCTCGCCTTCTTCGCCCTGCTGCCCCGGCCCCGCCATGTGCGCGCCACCGCGCCCGAGCGCCTTTCCGATCGTCTGTCGACCTGGCGCGAGCCCTGGCGCGAGCCCTGGCGCCGCCCCGGCCTGCTGGCGCTGTTCAGCCTCGGCTTTTGCCTGACCGGCGTGTTCGTGGCCCTGTTCAACTTTGTCGAGTTCCGGCTGGAGAGCGCGCCCTATCACCTGAGCCAGACCCAGGTCGGCCTGATCTTCCTGGTCTACGCCTTCGGCGTCTGGTCCTCGTCGACCGCCGGGCGGCTGGCCGAGCGCTACGGCCGTCGTCGCCTGCTGCTGATCGGCCTGGCCGTCATCCTGGCCGGGATCGTCCTGACCCTGCCGACCAGCCTTGTTTCCATCATCGCCGGCATCGCCCTGGTGACCACCGGCTTCTTCATCGCCCATGCGGTGGCCAGCGGCTGGGTCGGGCGACTGGCGGGACCGGTCAAGAGCCAGTCGGCGGCGCTCTATCTGCTGTTCTACTATGCGGGCTCGAGCCTGGCCGGCGCGGTCGGCGGCTGGTTCTGGCGGCACGGCGCCTGGCCCGCCGTCGCCGGCTTCACCGCCGCTCTCGTCCTGGCCGGCGTCGCCCTGGCCCTGCGCATTCCTCGGGAAGACCCGTCATGACCGACCGCCAGACCCTCGTCTTCCTGCCCGGCCTGCTGTGCGACGCCCGACTGTGGCGAGATCAGGCGGCGGGCCTCGCCGACATCGCCGAGCCGATCATCGCCGACCTGACCCTGGACAACAGCGTCGCGGCCATGGCCCAGCGCGTGCTGGCTGCCGCCCCGCCCACCTTCGCCCTGGCCGGCCTCTCCATGGGCGGCTACGTCGCCTTCGAAATCCAGCGCCAGGCGCCGCAGCGCGTAGAGCGCCTGGCGCTGCTGGCCACCAGCGCCGCGCCCGACACCCCCGCCCGCGCCGAAAACCGCCGCCGCGCCATGGCCGCGCTGGAGGTCGGCCGGTTCCTGGGCGTCACCCAGCGGATGCTGCCGCAGCTGCTGCACGCCTCGCGCCTGGACGAGCCGCTGGGCGCCGAGGTCAAGGCGATGGCCGCCCGCGTCGGCGGCCCGGCCTTCCTGCGCCAGCAGCGCGCCATCCTCGGCCGGCCGGACTCCTGCCCGCTGCTGCCGTCGATCACCGTGCCGACCCTGGTGGCCGTCGGCGACAGCGACCAGCTGACCCCGCCGGCCGAGTCCCGCGCGATCCACGCGGCGATCCCCGGCTCGCGCCTGCACGTCTTCCAAGACTGCGGCCACCTGCCGGCCATGGAACGCCCCGACGAAACGACCGGCCTGCTGCGCGCATGGCTGACGGAGACCTGAGATGACGACGCCCCGCCTGGCGGTCTACGGCTCGCTCGCCCCCGGCCGCCCCAATCACCATCACCTGGCGCCGCTCGGCGGGACCTGGACCCCGGGCGTCGTGCGCGGCCGTTTGGTCGCCGAGGGCTGGGGCGCGGCCATCGGTTTCCCCGGTCTCGTTCTCGATCCCGACGGCGAGGCGATCGCGGTGCAGATGCTGGAGAGCGACGCGCTGGACGCTCACTGGGTCCGCCTCGACGCCTTCGAAGGCGCCGGCTACCGCAGGGTAAGCGTCACGGTCGAGACCGGCGCCGGTCCCGTTGATGCCTGGATCTACGCCCTGGCCTGACCTCCCGGCGGGCTCGTCATGCCACCGGTGGCAGCATCGCCCGGGCCAATCCCCGAAAATCGTCGTTCGCAACCCTGCGTTCCACGAAAGTTCCCCTTTACGTAAGTCGCGAGGCGCCTGCCATCATCCCCCGCAACGATCAGCCGCGCAAAGCGGCGACGCTTTGAGGAGGATACGAGTATGGCGGACGCCGTAGCGACGTCAGGCGCGAAGAACGGAGAGACCGTTCAGCGCAAGGACGCCTTGGTCATCGGCGCGGCGTCGGTGGGCACGGTCTTCGAGTGGTACGACTTCTACCTGTACGGCTCCCTGGCCACCTACATCACCCACCACTTCTTCTCGGGCGTGAACGAGACCACGGGCTACATCTTCGCCCTGCTGGCCTTCGCCGCCGGCTTTGCCGTGCGTCCGTTCGGCGCGCTGGTGTTCGGGCGCCTGGGCGACCTGTGGGGCCGCAAGAACACCTTCCTCGTCACCATGCTCTTGATGGGCCTGTCGACCTTCGTGGTCGGCCTGCTGCCCAGCTACGAGCAGATCGGCGTCGCCGCCCCCATCGCGCTGGTCCTGATGCGACTGCTGCAAGGCCTGGCCCTGGGCGGCGAGTACGGCGGCGCGGCCACCTATGTCGCCGAGCACGCCCCGCACGGGCGGCGCGGCTTCTACACCAGCTTCATCCAGATCACCGCGACCTTCGGCCTGTTCCTGAGCCTGGTGGTGATCCTGGCCACCCGCTCGACCGTCGGCGAGGACGCCTTCCAGGCCTTCGGCTGGCGCATCCCGTTCCTGATCTCGATCGCCCTGCTGGGCGTGTCGCTGTGGATCCGCCTGCAACTGTCGGAAAGCCCGTCGTTCCAGAAGATGGTCAGCGAGGGCAAGGGCACCAAGCAGCCGCTGAAGGACAGCTTCGCCCGCTGGGGCAACCTGAAGATCGTGATCCTGGCCCTCGTGGGCCTGACCGCCGGCCAGGCCGTGGTCTGGTACACCGGCCAGTTCTACGCGCTGTTCTTCCTCGAGAAGATGCTCAAGGTCGACGGCGCCGTGGCCAACACCCTGGTCGCCGTCGCCCTGCTGATCGGCACGCCGTTCTTCGTGGTCTGCGGCTGGCTGTCGGACAAGATCGGCCGCAAACCGATCATCATGCTGGGCTGCGCGCTGGCCGCGCTCACCTACTTCCCGCTGTTCAAGACGCTGACCGCCGCGGCCAACCCGCAGTTGGCCGCCGCCACGGCCTCGGCCCCGGTGACGGTCATCGCCGATCCGGACGACTGCTCGTTCCAGTTCGACCCCGTGGGCAAGACGGTGTTCAACACCTCGTGCGACCTGGCCAAGTCGTATCTGGCCAAGGCCGGCGTCAGCTACGAGAACCAGCCGATCGCAGCCGGCGAAGTGGCCGAGGTCCGCATCGGCGAGACCACCCTGCCCTCGTTCCGCGGCGAGACCCTGTCGAAGGAGCAGTTCGCCGTCGAGAAGAAGGCCTGGGAAGCCAAGCTCGCGCAGGCCCTGAAGACCGCCGGCTATCCCGAGAAGGCCGACCCGGCCAAGATCAACAAGCCGCTGGTGATCTTCGTCCTGACCCTGCTGGTGATCTACGTCACCATGGTCTACGGCCCGGTGGCGGCCATGCTGGTCGAGCTGTTCCCGACCAACATCCGCTACACCTCGATGAGCCTGCCCTACCACATCGGCAACGGCTGGTTCGGCGGCTTCCTGCCGACCACGGCCTTCGCCATGGTCGCGGCTACCGGCAATATCTACTACGGCCTCTGGTACCCCATCGTCGTGGCCGCCGTGACGGCGATCATCGGCATGCTGTTCCTGAAGGAAACCAAGGACGTCGACATCGAGGCCTAGCAACCTTGCGGGCGCTGTCTCTCGGCGACATCCTCTCGGGATGACCAGCCAAGAACAGCGCCTGCTCTCCGCCCTCGCCTGGATGTGCGCCCAGTATCTTGAAGACCGCGGCGGCGAACTCGACCATCTCAGCATGTCCGCCGGCGAACGCGCCGTCGGGCTCCTCGTCGACTATGGCCTTGTCGCACCGTCGGGGCGCGGCGGAACCTGGACGGAAGCGGGCCAGGCCCTGCTCGACCGTATCGACTGAAGCTTCCTATCCCCGCAGCGAGAACGGCACCCAGCGGCGGTCGTCCTCGAACACCTCAAAGGCCCGGTCCACAGGCGGGAAGGCCCGCTGGGAACAGTCGTCGCGCTCGCAGATCCGGCAGCTGACGCCGATCGGCGCCGACGGCCCGGCCAGATCCAGCCCGTCCGCATAGACCAGCTGGTCGGCGTAGCGGGCCTCGCAGCCCAGCCCCAGGGCATAGCGCCGCTCGGCCTGGCGATAGGCGCCCGACGGTTTGACCACCCCGCGCGCGATGCAGACATAGCGCACCGCGTCGGGCATCTGCGCCAGTTGCACCAGCCACGCGTCGGGCCGGGCGAAGGCGTCGTGCACGTTCCAGAGCGGACAGGCCCCGCCGAAGCGGGCGAACTGCAGGCGCGTGGCGCTGTGGCGCTTGGTGATGTTGCCGGCCCGGTCCAGCCGCACGAAGTAGAACGGCACGCCCCGGGCGCCCGGCCTTTGCAACGTGCTGAGGCGATGGAACACCTGCTCCAGGCTGGTCTGGAACGACAGCGCCAAGCGCTCGATGTCATGCCGCGCCGTCCGCGCCGCCTCGCGGAACCGCTCGTAGGGCAGAACGAGCGCGCCGGCGGCGTAGTTCAAAAGGCCCGTACGGCAGACCTTGGCGGCGCTGTCGCTGCGAAAGCCGGCCGCCGCCAGTTCAGCCTCGACGATGTCGGGCAAGGTGAGCGCGGCGATCTGATAGGCCAGCTGGAAGCTGCGCGTCGCCTCCGGATGGGCCGCGCCGATGGTCACCGTGCGGCTGGCGACGTCCCAGTGACGCAGCAGGTCGGGCTCGGCGCCGCGCACCACCCGCACGCCGAGGCGGTCGGCCAGATAGGCCTCCAGCGCCCGCTCGCCGCCTCCGCCGATCTCGGTCGCCAACCCTTCGGCGGCGACGTCCAGGCTATGGATGTAGTTGTTCTTGTAGTGGAAGAAGTCACGGACCTCCTCGTAAGGCAAGAGCGCGCTGGCCGCCCCGCGCTCGTCCAGCGACACGGCCTCCTCGGTCGCCTTCAGCCGTTCGTCGAGGCGGCGATAGGCCCGGTGCAGGTCGAGATAGGCCTTGGCGAGATTCGGCGTATTGGCCACCGCCGCCTTGATCTCCGACAAGGCCGGCGCGTCACCGCCGACGGGCGCGTCGGCCGTGGCCTCGCGCAGGTCGGCGATCAGGCGCTGGTCGTCGGCGGCGTCCAGCGAGGCGGCGTCGACCTCGAACACCCGCATGACGTCGATCAGCACCCGGGCGGTGACCGGCCGCTGGTTGGCCTCGATCTGCGACAGGTAGCTTGCCGACAGCCCCAACTGTGCGGCGCAGGCCTCCAGCTTCCAGCCCTTGGCCTGGCGCAACAGCCGCAGGCGCGGCCCGATGAACAGCTTCTCGCCCATTTCGCAACTTTGCTATTTCACAAGATGCAAGTTCGCAAGCCCTCGCCACAGCCTCAATTTCCTTGAGACTGGAACCCGATACCACGCAAAATCCGTTCTTTGCGACGTTCACAGTCCGGTCGGAGTAAGCCTTGCAACACATCCTGGAAGAGCTGGAGCGTCGTCGCGAGCAGGCGCGGGCGGGGGGCGGCGAGAAGCGGGTGGCGAGCCAGCATGCGAAAGGCAAGCTGACGGCGCGCGAGCGGATCGATCTGTTGCTGGACGAAGGCTCGTTCGAGGAGTTCGACATGTTCGTCGAGCACCGCGGGACCGAGTTCGGCATGGCCGAGCAGAAGGTGCCCGGCGACGGGGTGGTCACCGGCTGGGGCACGATCAACGGCAAGGTCGTCTACGTCTTCTCGAAGGACTTCACGGTGTTCGGCGGCAGCCTGTCGGGCGCCCACGCGGCCAAGATCGTCAAGGTCCAGCGCCAGGCGATGAAGGCCGGGGCCCCGATCATCGGCCTGTTCGACGCCGGCGGGGCGCGCATCCAGGAGGGCGTCGACAGCCTGGCCGGCTATGCCGACATCTTCCTCGAAAACACCCTGGCTTCGGGCGTCATCCCGCAGATCAGCGTGATCATGGGCCCCTGCGCCGGCGGCGACGTCTATTCGCCGGCCATGACCGACTTCATCTTCATGGTGAAGGATACGAGCTACATGTTCGTCACCGGGCCCGACGTGGTGAAGACCGTCACCAACGAGGTGGTCACCGCCGAGGAGCTGGGCGGGGCGCGCGTGCATGCGGCCAAGTCGGGCGTGGCCGAAGGGGCGTTCGAGAACGACCTCGAAGCGCTCACCCAGGTGCGCCGCCTGGTCGACTTCCTGCCCTCGTCCAATCGCGAGAAGGCCCCGATCCGCCAAAGCTTCGATGATCCGCATCGCCAGGAAGCCAGCCTCGACAGCCTGGTCCCCGCCGACCCGGGCAAGCCCTACGACATGAAGGAGCTGATCCTGAAGATCGTCGACGAGGCCGACTTCTTCGAGATCTCCAGCGAGTGGGCCAGGAACATCGTCTGCGGTTTCGCCCGCATGGACGGCCAGACGGTCGGCGTCGTCGCCAACCAGCCGCAGGTGCTGGCCGGGGTGCTCGACATCGACAGCTCCCGCAAGGCCGCCCGCTTCGTGCGCTTCTGCGACGCCTTCGAGATCCCGATCGTCACCCTGGTCGACGTGCCGGGCTTCATGCCGGGCACCAAGCAGGAGTACGGCGGCCTGATCAAGCACGGCGCCAAGCTCCTGTTCGCCTATGCCGAGGCCACCGTGCCGAAGGTGACGCTGATCACCCGCAAGGCCTATGGCGGGGCCTATGACGTGATGAGCTCCAAGCACCTGCGCGGCGACTTCAACTACGCCTGGCCCACCGCCGAGATCGCGGTGATGGGGGCCAAGGGCGCGGTGGAGATCATCTTCCGCCAGGAGGCCAAGGACCCCGAAGCCCTCGCCGCCCGCGAGGGCGAGTACAAGGACCGCTTCGCCAACCCGTTCGTGGCCGCCTCACGCGGATACGTCGACGACGTCATCATGCCCCACGGCACCCGCAAGCGCATCGTCCGGGCCCTGCACTCGCTGAAGGGCAAGGTTCTGACCAACCCCTACAAGAAGCACGACAACATTCCGCTGTGATCGAAGATCCTCCCCCTGAAGGGGGAGGTGGCCCGAAGGGCCGGAGGGGGAAGACCCCGCCACCGCCCGATCAACTTCCCCCTCCGTCGGCTTCGCCGACACCTCCCCTTTCAGGGGGAGGATCTGGTTCCAAGGACCGCCGCCGATGTTCAACAAGATCCTGATCGCCAACCGGGGCGAGATCGCGGTGCGGGTGATCAAGACGTGCCGCCGGCTGGGGATCGCCACGGTGGTGGTCTATTCGGACGCCGACGCCGACAGCCTGGCGGTGGAGATGGCCGACGAGGCCGTGCACATCGGGGCTTCGCCGGCCGCGCAGTCCTACCTGGTCGCCGACAAGATCATCGAGGCCTGTAAACGGACCGTGGCGCAGGCCGTGCATCCGGGTTTCGGCTTCCTGTCGGAGAAGGCCGAGTTCGCCCAGAGGTGCGCCGACGAAGGGATCGTCTTCATCGGCCCCAATCCCGGCGCCATCTCGGCGATGGGCGACAAGATCGAGAGCAAGAAGTTCGCCGCGGCGGCGGGGGTCAGTTGCGTGCCGGGCCATATCGGCGAGATCGCCGACACCGCCGAGGCGCTGACGGTCTCCGAGACCATCGGCTATCCGGTGATGATCAAGGCCTCGGCCGGCGGCGGCGGCAAGGGCATCCGGGTCGCCTGGAGCCGCCAGGACGTCGAGGAAGGCTTCCCGGCCGTGCGGGCCGAGGCGGCCGGCGCCTTCGGCGACGACCGCATCTTCATCGAGAAGTTCATCGAAAGCCCGCGCCACATCGAGATCCAGGTGCTGGGCGACAAGCACGGGAACGTCGTCCACCTCTTCGAGCGCGAATGCTCGATCCAGCGGCGAAACCAGAAGGTCATCGAGGAGGCGCCCAGCCCGCTTCTCGATCCGCAGACCCGCGCGGCCATGGGCGCTCAGGCCGTCGCCCTGGCCAAGGCCGTGAACTATGACTCAGCCGGCACCGTCGAGTTCGTCGCCGGCCAGGACAAGAGCTTCTACTTCCTGGAGATGAACACCCGCCTGCAGGTGGAGCATCCGGTCACCGAACTGATCACCGGCCTTGATCTGGTCGAGCAGATGATCCGCTCGGCCTATGGCGAGCCGCTCGCCTTCGGCCAGGACGATCTGGCCATCAACGGCTGGGCGATCGAGAGCCGGATCTACGCCGAGGATCCCTACCGCAAGTTCCTGCCCAGCATCGGCCGCCTGGTCCGCTACGCCCCGCCCGCCGAGGGCGAGAAGGGCGCGTACACCGTGCGCAACGACGCCGGGGTGCGCGAGGGCGACGAGATCTCGATGTTCTACGACCCGATGATCTCCAAGCTCTGCACCTGGGCCCCGACCCGCATCGAGGCGGTTCAAGGCATGGCCCGGGCGCTGGAGGACTTCCACATCGAGGGGCCGGGCCACAACGTGCCGTTCCTGGCCGCGGTGATGGACCAGGACCGCTTCGTCGCCGGGGCGCTGGCCACCAGCTACATCAAGGACGAGTTCCCCGACGGCTTCTCGGGGACTGAGCCCACCGCTTTCCAGGCCGACCTGCTGACCGCCGTCGGCTGCGCCATGCAGCGTATTCAGGCCCAGCGACTGGGCCGAGCCCGCGCCGACTGGACCGTGGTGGTCGGCCACGGCAAGCAGCGGGTGCATCTGTCCGGCGAGGGCCAGTCCCTGACCGTCGACCTGCTCGACGAGGGCCGTAGCCTCTCCCTGACCGACATCGCCTGGCGGCCAGGCCTGCCGACCTTCCGCGGCGTGCTCGGCGGAACCGCCTTCACGGCGGAAGTCGCCCCCGCGCCCGAGGGCTTCGTCATCCGCCACCGCGCCGCCAAGGCCCGGGTGCTGGTGCTCACCGCCCGCAGCGCCGAGCTGCACGACAAGCTGCCCGCCAAGGCCCCGGCCGACACCTCAAAGCTGGTGCTCTCGCCGATGCCCGGCCTTGTCGTCTCCATGGACGTCGCGGTCGGCCAGCAGGTTCGCGAAGGCGAGGTCGTCTGCGTGCTCGAGGCCATGAAGATGCAGAACATCCTGCGCGCCGAGCGCGACGCCGTCGTCAAGACCGTCAACGCCAGGCCCGGCGACCCCGTCGCCGCCGACCAGGTGCTGGTGGAGTTCCAGTGAGCCTCGCCGACCTCGCCATCCCCGGTCCACGGACAAAGGCAGCTCTCGCCCTCGCCGAACGCCGCCGCCGGGCCCAGACGACCATTCGCAAGGGAGTTCAGATGCAAGCCGTCCACACCGCCCCCTCGAAGGCCAGCGCCGCCGCGACCGCCCCGCGATTTTCGCTGCGGTCGTCGGAACTGCCGATCGGCGTCGTCGCCGAACAGCTGGGCCTGACCCTGCGGGCCATCCGCCACTACGAGGAGATGGGCCTGATCACCTGCGGGCGCGGCCCAAAGAACGTCCGCACCCTGGGGACCTCGGCCCGCGCGCGGCTGGCGGCGATCGCCGACCTCAAGGCGCTGGGTCTGCCGATCTCCGAGATCGTCGACCTGCTGGGCGAGGATGGGGCGTGCCCGGATCGCCTGAAGACCCGGCTGCGGGCGCAACTGGAGGCGCTGGACGCGCGACGGACGGCGATCGCGGGGTATCTTGTTTCCCTCTCCCAGAGGGAGGGGCCCGCGCAACGCGCGGGAGGGTGAGGGGTTACACCGCTCACCGTTTACCCAAGGCATTCATTCGAGGCGAGGTGATGGGACCGCCGACTTTGAAACCCCTCACCCTCCCATGCTTCGCATGGGCCCCTCCCTCTCCCTATGGGAGAGGTTCTTCTTCTACCCCCGCACCAGTTCCCGCATCGCCTTGTCCAGGCCGTCGATGGTCAGCGGGAACATGCGGTCGTTCATCAGCTGCTTCATGACCCCGATCGACTGGGTGTAATCCCAGTGGCGCTCGGGCGTGGGGTTGAGCCAGACGCAGCTCTGGTAGATGTCGGTGACCCGGCTCATCCAGATGGCGCCGGGCTCCTCGTTCCAGTGCTCGACGCTGCCGCCCGGATAGGTGATCTCGTAAGGACTCATCGTGGCGTCGCCGACGAAGATCACCTTGTAGTCGGCCGGGAACTTGTGGAGCACCTCCCAGGTGGCGACCTTCTCGGTGTGCCGGCGCTTGTTGTCCTTCCACACGCCTTCGTAGAGGCAGTTGTGGAAGTAGTAGAACTCCAGGTTCTTGAACTCGGTCTTGGCGGCGGAAAACAGCTCCTCGCAGAGCTTGATATGGCCGTCCATCGAGCCGCCGATGTCGAAGAAGATCAGCACCTTGATGGCGTTGCGGCGCTCGGGGCGCAGCTGGATGTCGAGATAGCCCTTCTCCGCCGTGCCGCGGATCGTGCCGGGCAGGTCGAGTTCCTCTGCGGCCCCGGTGCGGGCGAACTTGCGCAGGCGGCGCAGGGCGACCTTGATGTTGCGGGTGCCCAACTCGACCGAGTCATCGAGGTTCTTGTACTCGCGCTTGTCCCAGACCTTCACGGCCCGGCCGTGACGGCCCTTGTCCTGGCCTATGCGCACGCCTTCGGGGTTGTAGCCGTTGTTGCCGAACGGCGAGGTGCCGCCCGAGCCGATCCACTTGCTGCCGCCCTGGTGGCGCTCTTTCTGCTCGGCCAGGCGCTCGCGCAGGGTTTCCATCAGCTTTTCGAAGCCGCCCAGGGCCTCGATCTGGGCCTTCTCCTCGTCGGTGAGGAACTTCTCTGTCAGGGCCTTCAGCCACTCTTCCGGGATGTCGGCCGTGATCCCCTCGCCCACCGTCTCCAGCCCCTTGAAGACGTGGCCGAACACGCGGTCGAACTTGTCGAGGTTCTTCTCGTCCTTCACCAGGCTGGCGCGCGACAGGAAGTAAAAGTCGTCGATCGAGCGGTCGATGACGCCCTTGTCCAGCGCCTCCATGAGCAGGAGGTACTCGCGCAGGGACACCGGCACCTTGGCCTGGCGCAGCTCGGAGAAGAAGCGAAGGAACATTGCGGGGTTCTCGAACGTCTGTTTGGCAGGATGAAGCCTTCCGCCCTCCGACGCAACGGCGACCGCTCCCGCGCTCGTGAACGGCGCGCGGTTGAAGCCTGGCCAGGAGGGGCGTAACCCCCACCTCCGTGTCCGACCTCGCTTCAGATCCCCGCCAGCCGCCCCTCACCGAAACCGAGACGGGAGAGGCGCCGATCTCGCCCTGGACCACCCGCCTCGTCTCGCTGGCCGTCGCCAGCGCGCTCCTGATGGAGTTCATCGACTCCACGGCCCTGTCGACCGCACTGCCGCGCCTGGCCCAGGCGTTCTTGGCGGACCCGATCCACCTGAAGCTGGCGCTCACCTCCTACATCCTGGCGCTGGCCGTGTTCACCCCGGCCAGCGGCTGGGCGGCCCAGCGCTATGGCGCACGAAGGGTGTTCCTGATCGCCATGCTGGTGTTCCTGGCCGGCTCGGCGCTGTGCGGCCTGTCGCAGAACCTCGGACAACTGGTCGCCGCCCGCATCGTCCAGGGCATAGGCGGGGCGATGATGACGCCGGTGGCCCGGCTGATTGTCGTGGGCTCGACGCCCAAGGACAAGCTGATCAGCGCCATGGGCTGGTTCACCATGCCGGCCATGGTCGGGCCGCTGATCGGCCCGCCGATCGCCGGCTTCGTGCTGTCGGTCGCCGACTGGCCGTGGATCTTCTACCTGAACCTGCCGATCGGCGTGGTCGGCGCCATCGCCGTGCGCCGCTTCGTGCCCAAGGGCGCGCCAGACCCGGAAGCCGGGCGCTTCGACACCCTGGGCTTCGTGATGAGCGCGATCGCCCTGTCGGGCCTGATCGGCCTGGCCGAGACCGCGGGGCTGTCGCTGCTGCCGCCGCCGGTGCAGGCGCTGCTGCTGGCCGTGTCACTGGGCGCGGGCTGGCTGTACCTCAAGCACTGCCGGGCCCAGGCCAAGCCGATCCTCGACCTGACCCTGCTGCGCTATCCGACCTTCCGGGCGAGCCTGGTGGGCGGCACCTTCGTTCGCTTAGGCATTGGGGCCAGTCCGTTCCTGATGCCGCTGCTGCTGCAGGTGGCGCTGGGCTGGAGCCCGCTGAAGGCCAGCGGCGTGACCATCGCCACGGGCCTGGGCGTACTCGTCGCCCGCCCCTTCGCCGGCGCGCTGCTCAAGCGCTACGGCTTCCGCACCGCGCTGGCGGTCTTCGTGGTCGCCACGGCGCTGATGACCGCCGTGCCGGGCTTCTTCACGGCCGCGACCCCGATGTGGCTGATGATCGTGCTGCTGCTGGTCGGCGGCTTCGCGCGGTCGAGCCAGTTCATCGCCGCCAACACCATCGCCTATGCCGACGTGCCCCAGCCGCGCGTGGCGGCCGCCTCGACCCTGGCGGCGGTCAGCCAGCAGGTGGGCCTCGCTTTGGGCGTCAGCTTCGGCGGCCTGATGCTGCACCTGACGCGCGGCGCGGGCGACCACGCCCTGACGCCGGCAAGCTTTGTCTGGCCGTTCGTGGCGATCGGCGTGGTGACGCTGCTGGCTCTGCCGGTTTATCTGCGGCTGGACAAGGACGCGGGGGCGAGTTTGAGCGGTAGATAGAGAACCTCCCCCTTTGGGGGAGGCGGCCGAAGGCCGGTGGGGGGCCGTTTTCAGCTGCCGCGGCATTGGCCAATACGGCAACCGATCCCCCCACCGATCGCTTCGCGATCACCTACCCCACAGGGGGAGGTTCCATCAGGATCAGGAACGCGCCGCCGCGATGCGGGCGCGGGCGATCTCGTCGGCGACCAGGTTGGCCGGGCGCTTTTCGGCGAGCGACTGGTCGAGCACTTCGCCCAGGGTCAGGGCCAGGCGATCGAGCTTGGTCGCCACCCATTGCGGATCGAAGGCGCCGCCGGCTTCCAGGGCGCGGATCTCGGCGGCCACGTTGATGATGCCGCCGCCGTTGATGACGTAGTCGGGGGCGTAGAGGATGCCGCGATCGAACACGGTCTGGCCGATCATGGCGTCGGCCAGCTGGTTGTTGGCGCCGCCGGCGATGACCTTGACCTTCAGGCGCGGCAGGGTCGCGGCCGAGATCGCGCCGCCCAGGGCGCAGGGGGCGAAGACGTCGGCTTCCACGTCGAAGATGGCGTCGGTCGACACGATCTCGGCGCCGGTCTTTGCGGCCACTTCGTTCAGGGCCACCTGGTTGACGTCGGCGATGATCAGCTTGGCGCCGGCGGCGTGCAGCTTCTCGGCCAGATAGGCGCCGACATGGCCGACGCCCTGGATGGCGACCTTCACGCCCGTCAGGTCACGGCCCAGCGCACGCTCGACGCACAGGCGCACGCCGCGGAACACGCCCTCGGCGGTGACCGGCGAGGGATCGCCCGAGGCGGCCGCGTGGCCTTCCAGGCCGGCGACGTAACGGGTGGTCTTGCGGGTGCTTTCCAGGTCGGCCGGCGAGACGCCGACGTCTTCGGCCGTCCAGTACGAACCGCCCAGGCTGTCGACCGCGCGGCCGAAGGCCTCGAACAGTTCCGGCGTCTTTTGCTTGCGGCTATCACCGATGATCACGGCCTTGCCGCCGCCGAAGTCGAGATCGGCCATGGCGTTCTTGTACGACATGCCGCGCGACAGGCGCAGGGCGTCGGTCAGGGCCGCCTCGCTGCTGGCGTAGTCCCACATCCGGCAGCCGCCGGCGGCCGGGCCGCGCGCGGTGGAGTGGATGGCGATGATCGACTTGAGGCCCGTCTTTTCGTCGTAGAACGAGTGGACGCCTTCATGCCCTTCGAAATCGGGCAGATCGAACAAGGTCATTGCCGTGGGCCTCGCCTGAGCCTGGAAAACAGTGCGCCGGGGTGTACGCCGCCCCGAGCGCCGCCGCAAGGATCACTTCATCGGCTTTTTGTCACATAGACCGATGATCGTTCATACCGCACTGCAATATGCCGGACGTTCGACTAGCGTCCGGCCGGAACACCCTGAACTTTGACGACATTCGGCGCGGTCGGCGCACCCGGGATCGGCGGCGCGCCCGATGGTAGGTCGGCCTGCGGATCCTTCATGAACGCGGCCGCGTCGCGCCAGACGACTTCAGCCTGCTTGTCGACCAGCAGCAGATGGTAGCCGTTGGCGTAGAAGGCCGAACGATCGTCGGGCTTCAGGCGGCGGGCGGCCTGCTTCGTCGGCTCCTCGGGGATGATCTCGTCGCGCTCGCCGTAGAAGTAGGCGACCGGGACCCGCACCTTGCCGAGCGACGCCCAGGCCCGCTCCATCAGGCCGACCAGGCCATAAAGCGTGTCGGACCGCGCGCCCCAGATCATCAGCGGGTCGCGGCCCATGCGCCGCAGCTCTTCCATGTTGTCGGTCGGCAGCACCTTCTGCACCAGCCATTCGGGCGGCTTGACCACCCAGCTGCGGGCGGTGTGGGCGCTGATCCACAGGCTGGTCTTGTAGGGCAGAGGCTGGGCCGACCACCCCCAGACGGCGGGGGCGAACAGCAGAAGAGAGTCGGCGGCCGGAGGATTGTCGGTGGCCATGGCGGCGATGGCCAGGCCGCCGCCCATGCTGACGCCGGCCAGCGAGACCTTGGCGCCTGGGTGCGCCTCACGCGCCAGCGACACCAGGGTGCGGACATCCTCGATCATCAGGTCGGTCGAGGCCCAGACGCCCCGGCGCGGCGAGCGGCCAAAGCCTCGCAGGTCCAGCGCATAGGTGGCGATGCCCTGTCCCGCCCACCAGTCGGCTGCCAGGTGATAGGCGTTCGAATAGTCGTTCATGCCGTGCAGGCCGACCACCACGTGGGTGACCTGTCCGTCCTGCGGCAGCCAGCGCTTGAGGCCCAGCTTGGCGCCGTCGAAGGCGACCATCCAGTCATCCTGCAGCCGGGCGCCGCGCAGGCCGAGCGGCGCAATGGCGGGGCGCTGGGTGATGGGGGCGCAGGCGACGGCGAGGCCCGAAGCCCCGACGGTGAGAAGAAGGCTCCGGCGGTTCATGCTCCAAGAATGCCCGCGACACGGCGGCGAAGATAGGGCGTGACCTCGTCCTCGAACCATGGATTGCGCTTGAGCCAGGCGGTGTTACGCCACGAAGGGTGCGGCAGGGGCAAAACGCCTTGGGCGGCGTATTCGCTCCAGGCGGCCACGGTCTCGGTCATCGAGGGCTTCATGGCTGCGCCGAGCGCCCAGGCCTGGGCGTAGCCGCCGACCAGCAGGGTCAGCTCGACATTTGGCAGCAGGCCCAGCAGGTCCTTGCGCCACAGGGCGGCGCAGCGGGGCGGCGGCGGGTAGTCGCCGCCCTTGGGGTTGGTGCCCGGAAAGCAGAAGGCCATGGCCGCCACGCCGATCTCCGGGCGGTCGTAGAAGGTGTCGCGATCGACGCCCATCCACTGGCGCAGACGGTGGCCGGAGGGGTCGTTGAACGGCAGGCCGGTCTCGTGAACCAGCCGTCCCGGCGCCTGGCCGCAAATCAGCAGGCGCGTGCCCTCCCCCACCCGCACCACCGGACGCGGCTGCGGGATCTCGCCGGCGCAGGCCCGGCAGGCGCGGATCTCGGAAAGCAGGGCGTCGAGCGACATGGCCGGCAGTTAGGACGCCGCCGGCCGCGCGCCAAGGGTCAGGTCGCGGCGACCTCGACCAGCACCGAGACCGGAACGAACTCGGCGGTGTGCTGCACGGCCAGGCCCATGTCGACCCGCAGCTTGCCCTGCCCCATGTAGGGACCGTTGTTGCTCATGTCGCAGACGACATAGAACGACTCCGTCGCCTTCGAGCCGATCAGGCCGCCGGCCTTCCAGATGTCGCTCAGGAAAGCCGACACCTGCTGCTGCACGGTGACGAACAGCGCCGGCGACGGCGCTTCGGTCGCCGCCCAGGCGAGGCCTGCCTCGACGCTGTCCTCGATATGATCGACCAGTCGCCGCGCGGGCACGTAGCGGAAGGTGTCGCTGACCCACGAGAGGGTTCGCACGCCCCAGATGACGGCGTCGTGGCCCGGGAAGCTTCGAAGCGCATTGAGCCCGCGCGCCGACAGCGCCGCGTTGTCGCCGTCGGTCAGGAAGCGCTGCGGAACGCCGCTGACAAAATCGGCGCGGATGCCGGCGGGCGCGGTCCAGACGCCGTCCTTGCGGTCGGTCCTCGCCCAGATGCCGGCGACGGCGCCGCCCGACGGACGCGGGCCGCCCTCGTCGAGCAGGCGCGAGACATAGCAGGCCATGCGCGACTGCTGCGGTTCGGAGAAGTAGCCGAGCGCGTCGACCGTCATCTCGTCGATCTTGGCGGTGGCCCAGGCGGCCGGGGCCTCGAGGATCATCATCGCCTCGCGCTCGAGCACGAAGGCCGCGGCGGTCTCGCGGGCGAAGACCGGGACATCGCCTTCGATCTGGTCGGGCGACAGGTAGAGGATGTTGAACGGCGTGTTCTTCAGCGCGGCCAGGGCGCTGTCCAGGGCGCTCTGGGTGATGGCGTCCTCCGGCAGACGGACGATCACCGCGGCCTCGCCGCCGTTCGCGAAGAAGTCGGCCACGGCCAGGGTCAGGGGATAGGCCCGATCAACCGGGCCGTAGGCGGCTTCGAACGCCGCCTGACCATCGACGGGCGCGGCGACGCCCGCCGCCCCCTGGCCGGTCCGGCCGACGAAGGCCGTCACCGCCGTGGGCAGGCCCACGATCGGCCGGACCGGAGCGATCTCCTGGACGTACACGCCCGGGGTCTTAAGTTGCGACATCGAAGCTACTCCATACTCGACGTCGCAACCTCCGATAGCCGAGCCGGACTTGGCAAGGCTTCAGGCGGCCTCGGGCGGCGCAAAGGCCGCCAGCAGCGCTTCCTCGCCAGCGATGAGGGCGGCATAGGCCGGCCGGGCCAGGACGGCGTCGGTATAGGCCTTGGTGCGCGGCCAGCGCGACAGATCCAGCTTCAGGTGGCGCAGATTGACGAACGGGCTGGCCACGGCGATGTCGGCCAGGGTCAGGCGATCCTCGAGCAGGAAGCCGCCGGCGTCCGGCACGATGCGCTCCAGATAGTCGAGGGCCGGCGGCAGGTCCTCGGCCTCGGCCTTGGCGGCCACGGCCTCGTCGCCGGGCCGGCGCATGAAGCGCGGCGCGACGATGCGGTTGAAGAAGATCTTGCCGCCCGCCGCCACCAGGATGGTGTCGGCGTACTCTTCGAACCAGACGGCCCTGGCGCGGGCGCGCGGGTCGGCCGGGATCAGGTTCGGCTCCGGATGCAGGGCTTCCAGATAGGTGATGATCGCCGTGGAGTCCGAGATGCGGAAATCACCATCCTGGAAGCCCGGAATCTTCCGGAACGGACTGCACTCGGCGAACTCGGGGTCGAGGGTCCCAGGCGGCGACACTCGGTTCTCCAGCTTCAGGCCCTTCTCGGCTCCGAAGGCCAGGGTCTTGCGCACATAGGGCGATAGCGACGAACCGAAGACGATCATGAGCGAACCTCCCCTGATGTATTTGGGAGGCTCATAGTTCACCGATTGGGTTTCTTTTCAAGACCCACCTTTCGGCGGGCCTCGAAGCGATCAGTCCTCGGCGTCGTCTGCGCCGTCGTCCGCCACGTCCGGGAAGCTGGTCGGATCGCCTTCCATCGGCAGGCGCAGGCGATAGACGCCGCGGAACTTGTCGGGGTCGGCCGGCTTGTTGTGGCGGAGGATGACGATCTTGCCCTGCTTGGCCAGTTCGACGGCGTCGGTGCGGATGTGGCCCAGCAGGCGCTGCCAGCGCTCAGGCTGGAGGGCCTTGGCCACCGACATCGGGTCGATGGACTTGCCGGCCGGTACAGCGGCCAGCTGAGAAAGGATGGTGTCTTGGATCGGGGTGGTCATGGGAAAGCCATGCCACGGTTCGGGCCTCGACGTAAGCGGGCCGCTTGCCTCAACGCGCCGCGGGGGCTTAGCTGAGCCGCAATAACAACGAGAAAGTACGGGAGCGCAGGGCATGGACGGCGGCAACGAGATCGTCAGCGGGCCAAGGCTGATCGAGGACGGCGAGTGGGCCGGCTGGCGCACCTGGGCGGGGCTGGATCCGTTCGAGGACCAGACCGGGCCGTTCTATTTCAGAGAGCACGACGGCAAGGTGCGCTGCGCCTTTCGCGCCGAGCCGCGCCACATGAACGGCGGCGGCTTCATGCACGGCGGCTGCATGCTGACCTTCGCCGACTTCTCGCTGTTCGCCATCGCCTGGCGCGAGCTCGACAACGCCAAGGCCGTCACCGTCTCGCTGAACGGCGACTTCGTCGGCCCGGCCAAGGCCGGCGACCTGGTGGAGGCGACAGGCGAGGTGGTCCGCGCCGGCGGCTCGATGATCTTCGTGCGCGGCCTGCTGTCCACCGGCGGCCAGCCGATGCTGACCTTCTCCGGCGTGATCAAGAAGATCTGGACGATGGGCGGTCCGGCCTAGGCCCCATCCGCCAGCCGCTTGGCCTGGGCCACCCAGGCGTCGCGTTCGGCGCGGCCCTTGAGGCTCAGGAGCTTGTCGTAGCTGTCAAGCTCGTCGGCGCTCCAGGCGGCGATCTGACTGAAGCGAGTAACGCCCAGGTCGGCCAGCGAGGCGGCGAGCTTGGGCCCGATGCCGACCAGCAGGGTCAGGTCGTCGGCTACGGCCTTGGCGGTTTCGACCACCGGCGCGGCGGCTTTTTCGACCACCTCGACGGGCTCGGCCACGATCTCGGCGACAGGCTCGGGAACGCTCTCGACGACGGCTTCGACCACCTCGACCGAGGCTTCGACGACGGCCGGCGGAACCTCGGCGGCGGCCTCGACGACCTCGGCGGTCGCTGCGGCTACGGTCTCGACGACCGGCTCGACCTCGGCCACCACGGCCTCGACCGCCTTGACCGGCGTCTCGACCAGCGCCGGAGCGGGCTCGTCGATCACGCCGCGCGACACGGGCTCGGGCGCGATGGCGATCAGGGCCTCGAGGTTCACCGCCTCGCGCCAGCGGCTGGACCACCACCACCAGGCGGCACCCGCGGCGGCCGCGCCGCCGAACACCGCCCATAGGGGCGAGGCCGCACCGACGAGCAGGTTGGTCGAAGGAGTCTGGGAATTTTCGGAAGACGAGGTCGGGAAGGACGAGGAAACCATGGCCGTTCACTCCGTCGATCGAGATTGTGCGGCGCAGCATAGCATGGAACGCCGTTTCGCAAGCGCAAAAATGCTACCCTTGCGTCAGCCTCCCAGCAGCATCGAGCAGGCCGCGCCAGCAAGCGTCATCACCGCCACCAGGACCAGGATCGGCAGCCGCATGGCGAAGGTCAGGGCGCAGGCCAGCGCCACCAGGCCCAGGGCGGCCGGATCAAGACTGGCGGGGTCGGGCAGCGTCGCCCTGAACGGTCCCCACGCCGCCTCGTTCCCCGTCCGAAACAGCAAGTGAACGGCGAACCACAGGGCCAGGCTGGCGATTACACCGACCACCGCCGCCCCCACCCAGGACAGGGCAGCGACCGCTCGGGCATGACCGCGCAGGCGCTCGACGAACGGCCCTCCGGCGAAGATCCACAAGAACGACGGCGCGAAAGTCGCCCAGGCCGCCATCAGCCCGCCCAGCACCGCCATCGGCCAGGCCAGCGCCGGATCGGCGTCGCGCCAAGCGGCCACGAAGCCGACGAAGACGAACACCAGCACCAGCGGCCCCGGGGTGGTTTCGGCCAGGCCCAGGCCGTCCAGCATCTGGCCCGGCGTCAGCCAGCCGAGCTCGCTTGACACCTGACCCACATAGGCCAGGGCCGCATAGGCGCCGCCAAAGCTGACCACCGCCAGGCCGCTGAACGCAGCCCCGATCTGGGCCAGGGCCGAGCCCGGCGCGAGCAGAAAGGCCAGGGCCACGGGGCCCAGCCAGGCCGCCAGGCAGACCAGCGCCGCCCTCCGCGCGCCCTTCAGCGGCGGAGTTTCGACAAAGGCCGCGATCGGCCCGTTCCGCCCGCCCCACAGCCAGCCGCCCAGGCCGGCGACCAGGATCACCAGCGGAAACGGCGCGATGGTGAAGGTCAGGGCCAGGAAGGCGAGGATCGCCGCCACCGCGCCGGCCCGCCCCCGCGCCGCGCGTCCCGCCATGCGCAGCAGGGCCTGCAGCACCAGGGCCACCACGGCCGCCTTCAGCCCCAGCAGCACCGGCGCGGCCCAGCGCGCCTGCCCGTGAACGACATACAGCGCCGACAGGCCCAGCATGGCCAAGAGGCCCGGCAACACGAACAGCAGGCCTGCGGCCAGGCCGCCACGCACGCCGTGCAGCCGCCATCCCAGCCAGGTGGCCAACTGCTGGGCCTCGGGGCCGGGCAACAGCATGCAGAAGCTCAAGGCATGGGCGAAGCGGTCCTCGTCGACCCAGCCGCGCCTTTCGACCACCTCGCGGTGCAACAGGGCGATCTGCCCGGCCGGCCCGCCGAAACCCAGGCAGCCGACCTTCAGCCAGACGGCGCAGGCCTGCCTGAGGCTGGGCGCGCCGCTCATGTTGTCAGGCGCGCCAGACGCGGGCGGCCGCGCCGGGCTCGCCCAGGCGCTCGGCCAGGAAGGTGGTGATCTCGCTGACCTTCGGCTCGATCGCCGCCGGGGCGCCGACCAGCACCATGGCGCTGCCGTTCATCTTCATCGGATCCCGCAGGGGCCTCAGGCGAAGCTCGGCGATTAGCGCGTCGTCGGTGACGTTTTCTAGCGCGCGCACGAAGGCGTCGAAGGTCTCCAGGTCCTTCAGCGGGGTCCAGATGGCCAGGACGGCGGCGGGATCGACCTTGCGCACGGCCCGCACCGTGGCCACGCACTGGGCGTAGTCGTCGGGCCGCTCGAACGGCGGATCGATCAGCACGAAGGTGCGACCGCCACGCCCGGCGCGCGCCTCGGCCGTGGCGTAGCCATCGGCCTTAAGGCCTTGGGCGAAGGCATAGGGGCCCAGCACCTTGCGCAATTGGTCGAAGTCGTCGTCGCGCAACTCGCAGGCGGTGTAGCGGTCGCTGCGCCGCAGGGCGCGGGCGATCAGCAGCGGCGAGCCTGGATAGAGCGGCGCATCGGCCGCGCCGACGTTCAGCTCTTCCACCGCCTTCAGCAGCGGGGCAAACGGCGCGGGCGCATCGCCCTCGGCCAGCAGCCGGCCGATACCGGCGGCCGCTTCCTTGGATTTCTGGGCCATGTCGCCGCGCAGGTCGTAGGCCCCGGCGCCGGCATGGGTGTCGATCACCGCCAGCGGCGCCTCGTCGACGGTCAGGGCCTCGAGCAGGGCCAGCAGGATCGCGTGCTTCTGCAGGTCGGCGAAGTTGCCGGCGTGAAAGGCGTGGCGGTAGTTCATTGCGGCGTGACGCTCCCGGAACAGAGGCTCCGTCTATCACGTTGGCCGGAATTAGGTTGGGAGCGAACGCATGGCCCGGCATTTTTCCGAGCGCGCGACAGTGACCTGGCGCTGGGGCGCCCACGAGGCTCGGGGCAAGGTGCTCCAACGCTTCGACCGCAGGGTCACCCGCACCATCAAGGGCGAGAAGATCACCCGCAACGGCAGCCCCGAAGAGCCGGCCTACCTGGTCGGCCAGGCGGATGGCGGCCGGGTTCTGAAATCGGAATCCGAACTCTCAGCCCATGACCCGAGCCGGTGAGCGCCATGGCCCGCGACACCACCGAGACCCCCGCCGCCGAGAAGACGCTGCTGGCCTATGTCAATGATCAGGAGCAGGGCCTCGCCCGCCTGGGCAGGCCCGGCGCGTTCTCCTACGCCGACGCCGACGGCCGCCGGGTGAAGGACGAGGCGACGCTGGAACGTATCCGCCTTTTGGCCATCCCGCCGGCCTGGACCAGCGTCTGGATCTGCCCCGACCCCAACGGTCACATCCAGGCGGTCGGCCGCGACCAGAAGGGCCGCAAGCAGTATCGCTATCACCCCGACTGGCGGGCCGATCGCGACGCGCGCAAGTACGAGCGCATGGCCGCCTTCGGACGCGCCCTGCCCCGGCTGCGCAAGCGGGTAGAGGCCGATCTTTCGCGCCGCGGCCTGCCGCGCGAAAAGGTCTTGGCCGCCGTGGTGCGCCTCCTGGAGCTGACCCTGATCCGGGTCGGCAACGACGAATACGCCAGGGCCAACAAGAGCTTCGGCCTGACCACCATGCAGAAGCGCCACCTGAAGCTGGCCGGCGGCGGCGCGGTGTTCGAGTTCAAGGGCAAGAGCGGCAAGGTCCACCGCACCGGGTTTCGCGACCGACGGCTGTCCCGCATCATCGGCGCCTGCCAGGAGCTGCGAGGCCAGCGCCTGTTCCAGTATCTCGACGAGGACGGCCAGCGTCGCTCGATCGAGAGCCACGACGTCAACGACTACATCCGCGCCGCGGCCGGCGAGGACTTCTCGGCCAAGGACTTCCGCACCTGGTACGGCTCGCTGGCGGCCCTGGAGGCGCTGAGCCTGCAACCCGCCCCGGCGACGAAGACCGAGGCCAAGAAGGCCCTGAATCTCTGCATCAAGGCGGTCGCGGGCCTCCTGGGCAACACCCCTGCCGTCTGCCGGGCGGCCTACATCCACCCCCGCGTCCTCGAAGCCTTCGAGGCCAGCGCCCTGCCCCGACGCCGGGCCAGTTCGGCTAGGGCGCAAGAATTGGCGCTGCTGAGGCTGGTGACGAGCTGAGGCCTATCCCCGGCGATGCGCCGCCAACGCCTTCTCCAGCTCTTCGACCATCCTGTGCTTCAGGCTCTCTGGCGAGACGATCTCGACCGCGTCGCCCCAGGTGAACAGGTGCCAGGCCAACTCCAGCATGCCGCTGGCCCGGAAGGTCACGGTCACCACGCCGTCCGCCCCTTGCGTCACGGTCTGGTTGGAGTGGAAACGCCAGCGCAGGGCGTCCTCGGCGCGCTCGGGCTTGATGCGCAGGACCACGTCCTCGATCTCGCCGTGATAGATGCCGAAGCTTTCGTCGGCGAAGGCCTGCAACGAAAAGTCCGCCGGCGGCGAGGCCGGCTTGTCCAGCGCCACCACCTCGCTCATCCGGTCCAGGCGGAAGGTGCGCGGCCGCGGGCTCTGCCCCTCCAGCGAGACCAGATAGTTGCTGCGGCCGAACAGAATGCCCAGCGGCGTGACCGTGCGGGTCCGCCCAGGCTGACTTCCGCCCTCATAGCGGAACGACAGCGCCGTCAGCCCCTTAACCGCCGAGCGGATCTCGGCCAGCACGCCCTGGTCCTCGAACGGGCGAGGGCCGGCGTGAACGGCGATGGTCTCGGCCTGGACCAGCGCCTCGACGTCTGGGGCCACGCGCCGGCGGGCCGAGCCCTTCAGGGCCGACAATAGTTTTCCCTCCAGGGCGTACAGCGCCGCGGCCCGCGCTTCGGCGCCGGCGGCGGCGTTGGAGTCGGCCGCCGTGCGCAACGCCGCCAGTTCCTCGGCGGTCGGGGTCTGGAACAGGCTGTCGAGCCCTGACGGAATGCGAAAGCGCCGGGTCGGCGGATCCTCGATCGACTCCATCTGCGGGAAGGCCGCCCATACCGCATCGCGCATACGCTCGGCGGTCCGCCGCCCCACCTCCATCGCCTGGGCCATCTCGTCGAGGGTCAAGCCCTCGGAGGAACTGGCCAGCCGACGGGCCAGGTCGAGCAGCTTCGTAGCCTTCTCATGTCTCATTCCGGATCATTACGACCGTTTTTGACGCAACGCACGTGGAAAAGAGATCATCGCAATCGTTCGGAGAAACCGACATGAGCCGCCTCGCCTGCCAGTCCTGGCACGTCCGCCCGGTCAGCGCCGCGATGATCTCGGCCGTGCTGGCCTTCGCCGACATCCACCGCGACATGGGCGGCGGCCGCACCCTGATGCGACTGAGCCCCGAACGGGCGGCCAAGGCCGACGTGATCCTGCTGCTGGGCGGCGACGCCGAGCGAGCGACCGATGTCGGTCTCGTCTGGAACGACCGCGAGGACCAGCTGGTGCGGGTGATCGACGACGCGGCCCTGCGTGAAACCCGACTGGCCGCATGGGAAGAGGCCTTCGACATGTTCGACGCCGACGAACCCGAGGCCGAGCCCACCCGCCTCTGCGCGTGACTTTATCGGCGCTCCGCGTCGAGGACAGTTTGAATCATCGATCATGAAGGCCGGGTCGTACGCCCGGCTTTCGTCGTTCAGGACAATGCTTCCAGAGACTAGACGGCGCGCCCAAGAGTCTCAAAGCCTCGCCCGGCCCGAGCATTCGATTCAGTCGCGGGACTGCGTCAATTTCAGTTAACGAACCACTACAGTAAACGCTGCGGTAACCGCGACATTTTCACTCAATGTCAAGAAGATTACGAAACATTGCAGTGGGGCAAAAAGCCCTCCGGCCGTCAAAATGACGCCGGACACCTCAAGAAGGAGTCTTCGTAATGGCGCTGAACAGCATCAACACGAACTCGGGGGCGATGATCGCCCTGCAGAACCTGAACTCGACCAACAGCGAGCTGCAGATCTCGCAACAGCGGATCAATACCGGCAAGAAGATCGGCTCCGCCAAGGACAACGGCGCCATCTGGGCCACCGCCAAGAACCAATCGGCCACCTCGTCCTCGATCAACGCCGTGAAGGACTCGCTGCAGCGCGGTCAGTCCACGATCGACGTCGCGCTGGCGGCCGGCGACACGGTGACCGACCTGCTCGGCAAGATGAAGGAAAAGGCCCTGGCCGCTTCCGACACCTCGCTGAACACCGCGTCGTTCAACGCGCTGAAGGCTGACTTCAACTCGCTGCGCGACCAGATCACCAAGGCCGTCTCGAACGCCAAGTTCAACGGCGCCAGCATCATCGACGGCAAGACCGCCAAGCTGACCTACCTGGCCAACTCTGACGGCTCGGGCATCACCGTCAACTCCAAGACCCTGTCGCTGGCCGGCATCGGTCTGTCGACCACGACCACCTTCACGACCGCCGCCGCGGCCAAGACGATGATCACCACCATCGACACGGCCCTGCAAACGGCGACCAACAAGCTGGCCTCGCTGGGCACCAGCTCGACCGGTCTGGACACCCACCTGAACTTCGTCGGCAAGCTGCAAGACAGCCTCGACGCCGGTGTGGGCAACCTGGTCGACGCCGACCTGGCCAAGGAAAGCGCCAAGCTCCAAGCCCTGCAAACCAAGCAGCAGCTGGGCATCCAGGCGCTCTCGATCGCCAACCAGTCGTCGAGCTCGATCCTGAGCCTGTTCCGCTAAGCGGACCTGCGACCAAGACTACCGGGGCGAGCCGCTATGGCTCGCCCCACTCTTCGCGCCGGGGCGCGACTGGGCTTGAGCAAGGCTCGCCCAAACTTTTTCCATAAATTGTATTTCGTGACGCTTCTTGCATAGCGAGCAGCCGCACCGATGCCCGAAAACCGACGGCGGATCGACGCCTCTGACCACGTCCCTGTGGTCGTCGGCATAGTGGAGCTGCCCATGAGCATCGACTGCACCCTGCAGATCATCAACATGACCGATCAGCCGGTCGAGATCACGACCACGCTCATTCACGCCGGGGACTGGGCCTCACCGGGAGAGCGCAATCCCCTGGTGTTCAGCGGCGGCCAGATTCCCCCCTACGGAAGGACGGCCGCCAGCCCCCAGACGCTCGCCCAAGGCCACAACTCCGCCGAGTTCCGCCTGAGCTTCTCCACGCCGTTCGGCGAAGTCGGCACGCTGGCCGACGCACGCCCCGTCACCGCGCCCGATCTGGCGAAGAACATGGGCTGCCGGAAGGGCTACCTGCCCACGTTCGGTGACGCCGCGCCCCATTTCCAGGTGCTGGAAGCCCAGCACCCCGCCTCTTCGGACGGGAACGACGGCAAGCTGACCATCGTCCTGATCCCGAAGATCGATCCCAGGACCTGGATGTCGAAGCTTTCCGACGACCTCTATCTGCGCGACCTCACCCTCCCTGGCTCCCACGACGCAGGCACCGCCGCCTACATCCTCGGCCTCAGCCGCTGCCAGGACCTGTCGATCGCCGAACAGCTCGACAAGGGCGCCCGCTACTTCGACATCCGCCTGGATTCCACCTACCCGCTCGAAATCGTCCACGGCGGATCGAACACCGGGAAGTACTTCGAAAAGGACTGCCTCGCGCCGATGGCCGAGTTCCTCAAGCACCGGGGAACCAAGGAAACGATCGTGATGTGCATCAACTCCGACGCCGAGAACTACTTCCAGGACAGCGTCATCAGTCTGGTGCGCCGCGCGCTGAACAACACCTTCGGCGGCGACAACTGGCTGGACCATTTCGAGATCGACACCCACCAGAAACCCCTGAAGGATCTGCGGCAGAAGATCGTCTTCATGCGCCGCTATCCCTTCGACACGGCCAGCACCAAGTATCTCCACTGCCGCGGCATCGAGATGATCGAGTTCAAGAACCAGACCGGCTCGGACACCTTCAAATGGCCCGACGACAGCGACAGCTTCACCGAAGCCGGCGGATACCTGTTCAACTCGGCGGGCGAACCCTATGCGATCCAGGATCGATACGGCCTCAATTCGTTCCTGGTCCCTGACAAGGTCGCCCTGATCGAGAAGTACCTGGCCGGTTGGCAAAAGGGCGCGTGGTTCCTGAACTTCCTCAGCGGCTCGAACGCGGTGGATTTCCCGCGCGGCGTCGCCGAGGGCTTCTACATGATCAACGCCCACATCTTCGACTACATCATCGAGAACGGGGTCACCCCCTACGGGACCCTGCCCATGGACTTCATGACCCAACCCGAAGGCCTGCTCGACCTGATGATCGCCAGCAACCAGAAGCTCTTCGTGAAATGAGCCGGCGGCCGGCTCCGGCGCCTAGCGCGCCGGGGCCGGTCCCAAGGCCTTGCCCATCCGCGCCAGCGGCACGTCGTAGCCCTTGGAGGTCGGCGCGGTGAACGGCTCGATCAGGTGATAGCCGCAAGCCTCGTACAGCGGCACGCCGCCCATGGTCGCGGCCATTTCGGCGCGGGTGAAGCCCTCGCCGGCCGCCGCCTGCTCGCAGGCGGCCAGGATCATCCGGCCGACGCCTTTGCGCACATGGTCGGGGTGGGTATACATCGCCCGCACCCGGGCGGCGTCGCGCGCCGGATCCAGCATGGCCGCGTCGCGCCCCGCCGAATGATCGCCGCCGAACAAGGTGGCGCGCCGACTCCAGCCCCCGCAGCCGGCGATCTCTCCCTCATCCTCCACGACGAAATAGGTGCCGTCGGCGATCAGCTGGCTGTCCAAGCCCATGACCTCGAACGAAGCCGCCACACCCTCCGGCGGCAGGAACGGCGTCAACAGCTCGGCGATCGCCGCGTTCATCAGCGCGGTCAGGGCGGGAATGTCTTCCGGCTTGGCCAGGCGCAGGATCAGGTCGGTCATCCGTCGGACATAGCCCCCCTGGAACACGGCGCAAGGTCCAGCGCCTATCTCCGGACAGCCCGCCTCGGCTACCCTGCGCCGGACGGAGCCGACGCCGTCGAGTCGACGACACCCTCCCCGGGGAGACCTGATGTACCGCAACACGCTTTTCACCGCCCTGGCCCTGACCGCGGCCGCCCTTCCGGCCGCCTCGGCCCTGGCCGCTCCGCCCCCTGGCCGGACGCTCTACGCTGACAACTGCGCCGCCTGCCACCAGGCGAGCGGCAAGGGCGTCAAGGGCGCCTACCCCGCCCTGGCGGGCACGCCGCTGATCCAGGGCGACGCCAAGCCCCTGCTCTCCATCGTGCTGAACGGCAAGAACGAGATGCCGGGCTTCAGGGACGACATGACCGACGCCGATCTCGCGGGCCTTTTGACCTATGTTCGCTCCTCTTGGGGCAATACGGGCAAGGCCGTCACCCCGGCCGAGGTCGCTACGGCGCGCCGTCGGAAGTAGCCGACGCCACGCTGACCAACTATTTTCGCCGAAAAATTCATGACAACGTTGTCACGCGCGATCGAAGCCGCTATATAGGTCCTGCCCTTCCTGGGCGTTTCCTCCCAATTCACTGGGCCGCCTTCTTCTCCTGGAGGGCGGCTTTTCTTTTGCCCGCAGGCTCCGGCGTCACGGCAGACCCAGCAGGGGTTTCAGCGCCGCGGTCGCGATCGGCGCCGCAACCTTCTCGGCCACGCCGAGCGCCCACTTTCCCGCGCTCTTCAAGGCCTTCAGCGCGCCGCTTTCGTCGCCCGCCTTGGCGGCCGCCTGGGCCGCCGCCACGGCGCCGATGGCCACGTCTTCCTCCGCCGCCCCGGTCGCCTGCGCCTTCATCGCCGCGCGCAGCGTGTCCAGTTCCGCGGCAAGGGCGGCCAGATCGATGGGCGCGCCCTGCTGGAGGCTGACGTCGCCCGTCGTCGCGCCCGCCCCTATCAGCACGGAGTTATCGCCGGTGGTGTAGGTATGCTGCTGCCTCTGATCGACCATCAGCGAGATCTCCTTGACCACGAGGGACGGCGGCCGTCCGTCCCTCAGCATCTCCATCAGGCCGGCCTGGCCGCTGAGGCCGAGTATGCGATTGGTGAAGGCGCTGAGATCGGCCAGGTCGCGCCTGACCTGGGCGCCCGCCTCCGAGGCGATCTCCCGCAGCGATTCCAGGTCGGCGGGACCGCGAGCGTGATCCAGCGCCTGCGACAACCGCCAGAGTTCCTCGCGGATCATCCGGATGATGCCGCCCTCCCGATCCTCGATCAGGTCGAACAGCGCCCGCCACTGACCGCCCGCGTCCTGGCCCACCAGGCCCAGCAGATCCGAAAGGTGAGCGTCGCGCAGCGTTCTTAGCCGACTGCATATCTCTTCGGCGTCGCGATAATGGCTGGTCTCCAGAATCCGCTCGGCGCGCCGCTGGAAGTCCCTGATCTCACCGGTCTGAAAGGCGTCATCGCCCACGTACTTGACGTCGATCAGCAGGGCCAGGACATCGCGATAGGCCTGGTCGACGACGTGGGCGACCTTGGACAGGAAGGCCAGCACCCGGGACGAGACCACGGGCGGCTGGCGCTGCGCGACCTCGAGCGCGACGCCTTCGAGATCGTCGACGATCCCCGAAAGTCCGGTCATGCCCTTCTCCCGATCCCGCTTCACGAAACCACCGGGATCGGCGCAAATCAACCTGGACGTGCTTATACGTATTTTACGCGGTCAGCAGGCGCCCGTTCTCGACCCGCACCGGCCAGGGCGTAAGCCGCCCGCCGGCGCAGGGACCGCCCAGGCAGGCGCCGTCCTCGATGGCGAAGACCGCGCCGTGCCAGGAGCAGGCGATCATGCCGCCATCAGGCGTCAGGTACTGATCCAGTTGCTGCGCCAGCGGCAGGCCGGCGTGCGGGCAGCGGTCGACATAGCCGAACGCCGCCTCGCCCCTGCGCACCACGAAGCCATGGAAACGATTGGCGCCGATCTGCAGCACGTAGTTGCGCGCCGCGCCGTCGGCGATCAGGTCCAGCGGGCCGAGATTGATCCCGGCGCGCGTCGACCAGACTCGTCCAACCGTTTCGACTTCGTCGTTCAAACCCGCTCGACCGTCTGCTCGATGGCGCCGAAGATGGTGTGACCCTTGGCGTCCTTCATCTCGATGCGCACGGTGTCGTCACCCAGCAGGAACGGCGTCTGGGGCGCGCCGTGCAGGATAGTCTCGACGGTGCGCACCTCGGCCAGGCACGAATAGCCAAGGCCTCCTTGCGAAATCGGCTTGCCCGGACCGCCGTCGGCGTCGCGGTTCGAAACCGTGCCCGAGCCGACGATGGTGCCGGCCGCCAGGGCGCGGGTCTTGGCCGCGTGAGCCACCAGGGTTCCGAAGTCGAAGGTCATGTCGACGCCGGCGTCCGCCTTGCCGAAGTCCTTGCCGTTCAGCTCGATCAGCAGCGCGCCGTGCAGCTTGCCGTCGCTCCAGCCCGGCAGGGCGTCGGGCGAAACCGCCACCGGCGAGAAGGCGCTGGCCGGCTTTGACTGCACGAAGCCGAAGCCTTTGGCCAGTTCGGCCGGGATCAGGTTGCGCAGGGAGACGTCGTTGCACAGCATCACAAGGCGAATGGCCTCCAGGGCCTCCTTGCGGCTGGCGCCCAGCGGCACGTCGCCGACGATCACCGCCACCTCGCCCTCCAGATCGCAGCCCCAGGCCGCGTCGGCCAGGGGGATGGTGTCGCGGGGGCTGAGGAACCCGTCCGACGCGCCCTGGTACATCAAGGGATCGGTCCAGAAGCTGTCGGGCATCTCGGCCCCGCGCGCCTTGCGCACCAGCTGCACGTGATTGACGTAAGCGCTGCCGTCCACCCACTGGTAGGCGCGCGGCAGCGGGCTCAAGGCGTCGTGCTCGTGAAAGCGCTCCTTGGGCACGCCGCCGTGCTCAAGGCTCTCGGCCAACCCGCGCAGCAGCGGCTCGCAGCGCTCCCAATCGTCGAGCGCGGCCTGCAGCGTCGGCGCGATCGTCCCGGCGTCTGAGCACCAGGCCACGTCGTTCGACACCACGACCAGCCGGCCGTCGCGGCCGCCCTTCAGAGACGCGAGCTTCATTCGGCGCTTCCTCTTCTTGTTCTGGTTACGGCAGGCGGGCCTTGGGGAACCCGTCCCAGCACGCATCATAGTCGACCTGAAGCGCGCGATGCTCCAGCGCGAACTTCGTCGGGGCGATCACCCAGCGGCTCTCGAACATGAAGGCCAGGGTGTTGTCGATCTTGTGCGGGCCAAGCTCGGCCTCGGTGGCCTTGCGGTGACTGGCCACGTCCGGCCCGTGATCGCTCATGCAGTTGTGCAGGCTCGCGCCGCCGGGGGCGAAGCCGCCCTCCTTGGCGTCGTAGGCGCCGTGCACCAGCCCCATGAACTCGCTCATCACGTTGCGGTGGAACCAGGGCGGGCGGAAGGTGTGCTCGGCCACCATCCAGCGCGGCGGGAAGATCACGAAGTCGACGTTCGCCGTCCCCGGCGTGTCGCTGGGCGAGGTCAGCACCGTGAAGATCGACGGATCGGGATGGTCATAGCTGACCGTGTTGATCGTGTTGAACCGCGACAGGTCGTAGCGATAGGGCGCGAGATTGCCGTGCCAGGCCACCACGTCCAGCGGGCTGTGGTCCCACTGCGCGCTCCACAGCTCGCCCTGGAACTTTTGGATCACCTGCGTGGGCGCATCGACGTCCTCGAAGGCCGCCACCGGCGTCTCGAAATCGCGCGGATTGGCCAGGCCGTTGGAGCCGATCGGCCCCAGCTCCGGCAGGCGCAGGGCCGCGCCGTAGTTCTCGCAGACATAGCCGCGCGAGGGCCCGTCCACCTCGACCCGGAAGCGCACGCCACGCGGGATCACCGCGATGTGGCCGGGACCGGCCTTCAGGCGGCCCATCTCGGTGACCAGGGTCAGCACACCCTGCTGCGGCACGATCAGCAGTTCGCCGTCGGCGTCGTAGAACACCCGGTCCTTCATCGAGGCGTTGGCCAGATACAGATGCACGCCCATGCCGGCCTGGGCCGCCACGTCGCCGTTGCCGGCCAGCGTCATCAGGCCGTCGACGAAGTCGGTCGGCTCGGCCGGGATCTCGATCGGGTCCCAGCGCAGGCGGTTGGGCGTCACCGGCCCGTCGAACGTGCTGGCCAGGCGCGGCTGGTCGTAAGGCTTGTAAGGCCCGTGCCCGGCGCTGGGCCGCAGGCGATAGAGCCAGCTCCTGCGGTTCTCGTGCCGGGGCGCGGTGAAGGCCGTGCCCGACAGTTGCTCGGCATAGAGACCGAACGGCACGTGCTGCGGCGAGTTCTGCCCGACCGGCAAGGCGCCGGTCACGGCCTCGGTGGCGAAGTGAGCGCCGAAGCCGGTCTGGTAGCGGAGGTCCATCGACGCCCCTCTCGTACTTTCGGGTGCAACTAGATCGTCATCCCGGACGGCCTGCAAGGCCGATCCGGGACCCAGGGGCGGTGCGCACGGCCCCTGGGTCCCGGCTCTTCGCGCTATGCGCTACGGCCGGGATGACGGGCGTGGGGTATGGGTGCGCCTTACGCGTCGACCGTGATCACCCCACGGCGGATCTGGTCCAGCTCGATGCTCTCGAACAGGGCCTGGAAGTTGCCGTTGCCGAAGCCCTCGTTGCCCTTGCGCTGGATGATCTCGAAGAAGATCGGCCCGAACAGGTTCTCGGTGAAGATCTGCAGCAAGAGGCCCTCGTCGCCGACATTGCCGTCGATCAGGATTCGGTTCTTGCGCAGGCGCTCCAGATCCTCGCCGTGGCCGGGCACGCGCTTATCGACCAGCTCGTAATAGGTCTCGATCGTGTCCTGCAGCTTCACGCCGCGGGCGCGCAGGCGCTCGACGGTGTCGTAGATGTTCTCCGTGGTCAGGGCGAGGTGCTGGATGCCCTCGCCGTTGTACTGGCGGATGAACTCCTCGATCTGGCTCTTGTCGTCCTGGCTTTCGTTCAGCGGGATGCGGATGGCCTTGTCCGGCGCGATCATCGCCTGGCTGAACAGGCCCGTCGCCTGGCCCTTGATGTCGAAGTACTTCTGCTCCTCGAAGCCGAAGACCTGGTTGTAGAAGGTCGACCAGGTGCGCATCTGGCCGCGCTTGACGTTGTGGGTCAGGTGGTCGAGCAGATCCAGGCCCACCGAATTGGCGGCTTCGGCCTGCTCGGCGCCCAGCACCGGCATCCAGGCGTCGTAGATGCTCCCCTCGCCTTCGACGAGGTACAGCAGAGAGCCGCCGATGCCTTCCAGCACCTTGGCGTCCGCACCGAGCACCGAACGCGACGCGTCGGCGGCCTTGGCGCCGCGAGCCAGGGCGTCGGCAAAGGCCTGCTCGGCGTTGTCGACGCGGAAGGCCATGCCGTTGGCCGACGGGCCGTGGGCGGCGCGGAAGTCGGCGACCTGGCCGGCGGCTTCCTCATTGACCAGCAGGTTGATGCGGCCCTGCTTGTAGCGGGTCACGGCCTTGGTCGGATGGGTGCTGGCGGGCACGAAGCCCAGCTGCTCGATGATCGCCTTCATCGCCGCCGCATCGGGGCTGGTGAATTCGACGAACTCGAAGCCGTTCAGGCCGAGGGGGTTGTCGGTCGTGACGGGCATGGAAGCCTCCCTAAGGCTCGTTCTGATTTGACTATTTGGCCAGCGCGGCCGGCAGGCCGGCGATCAGGCGGTCGTTGTCGGCGGGCCTGCCGATGGTGATGCGCACCCAGCCGCCCTTGACGGGCGTGGGGCGGACGATGAGCCCTTCGTGCAACAAACGCATGGCGGTGGCTTCGGGGCCAGCGGGGGTGCGCAGGAACACGAAATTGGCTTCCGAGCGGGTGTGCTCGACGCCCATCTCGTCCAGCGCCGCCTCTACGCGGGCGCGCTCGGAAAGGGTCAGAGCAACCGTTGACGCCAGATGCTCACGATCCTCCCAGGCGGCGAGCGCCGCGGCCTGGCTGACGGCCGTCACGTTGAACGGCGGACGCAGACGGTCGAGATAGGCGATCAGCTCTTCGCTCGAGGCGATGCCGTAGCCCACCCGCATGCCGGCCAGGCCATAGGCCTTGGAGAAGGTGCGCGCCGCGATCCACGGGCCGCCCCAGGTCTCCAGAACGGCCAGCATGTCGTAGGCCTCGTAATACTCGCGATAGGCCTCGTCGACGAACACCAGGGTGGTCTTGGGCGTGGCGGCCAGCACCGTCTCGACCGCTTCCTTGGAAAGCGCATTGCCGGTCGGGTTGTTGGGCGTGCAGAGGATCAGCAGCTTGGGGCCCTTGGCGGCGGCCGCCGCCACGGCCGGCACGTCGAGGTCGAAGTTGGCCAGGCGCGGCACGTCGACGATCGTCGCCTCGGCGCACTTGGCGAAAATGTCGTAGGCCGGGAAGGTCGGCGAGGAGAGCAGGATCGTATCGCCCGGCGCCAGCACGGCGCGGAACACGTAGTCGATCAGAGCTTCGGAGCCCGGCGACACCAGCAGACGGCCGGTAGGCACGCCCAGGCGCTGGCCGATGGCGGCGCGCAGGGTCTCGCAGTAGGGATCGGGATAGATCTGCGGCTCGGCCACGGCGGCCATCACCGCGTCGGCGACCTTGGGGCTGGCGCCCAGCAGGTTCTCGTTGCTGGCCAGCTTGGCGAAATCGGACAGACCCGTGCGGCGACCGGCCTCGGCCAGGGTCATGCCGGCCTTGTAGGCCACGACGCCATCGAGGGCGGCGCGCATGGGCGCGGCGGCTTGAGGCTTGCGATCGAGAACCAGCATGGCGGCCGCTCCGGGAGTCGGGGATACGGACGTCAGTATAGGTCAGGCGCGGAGACGTGTTGTGGCTATGATGACCGCCTTTGATGCCCATTGGGTCATTTTATGACCTTTCAAGGGCGTCATCCAAGTTTCCGAGGCCGCGCCTAAAGCACCTCTCCCGTGGGGAGAGGGAGGGGCCCGCCGCGAAGCGGTGGGAGGGTGAGGGCGTACGCCGCCAGCGGTCCCATCACCATTGATCCGCGCCTCGTCCGGATAGGTCTAAACCCCTCACCCTCCCAGGCTTCGCCTGGGCCCCTCCCTCTCCCTATGGGAGAGGTTTCTGTTGTTCGGGAGAAAGTCCCTACTCCAGATAATCCAGCGGCAGCGCCGTGGAGTCCTTGATCGTCTCCAGCACGAAACTCGACTGGATGTCCTTGACCGCCGGCATCTTCAGCAGGCGCTTCATCGTGAACTCGGCATAGGCGTCGAGATTGGGCGCCACCACCCGCAGCAGATAGTCATAGCTGCCGGTCATGGCGTGGCAGCCCACCACCATCGGCTCGCGCAGCACGGCTTCCTTGAAGGCCTCGGCAGCGGTCTCGTTGTGACGGTCGACAGCCACCTCGACATAAGCCAGCAGGTCCAGCTTGGCCTTGCGCCGGTCCAGCAGCGCCACATAGCCGCTGATCAGGCCGGCGGCCTCCAGTTGCTTGACCCGGCGCAGGCACGGGCTGGCCGACAGCCCCACCCGCTCGGCGAGTTCGACGTTCGTGACCCCGCTGTCGCGCTGCAGGACGTCGAGTATCTTCTTGTCGGTGCGGGTGAGCTTCATCGTGACCGGATCAGGTGATTTACCGGCAGTATATGACGATCTTGCTCAGCAATCCTCCCCCAAGAAGGGGGAGGTGCCCCTACTCCTCCCCCGAGAAACGGGGGAGGTGGCGCGCTGCGAATACGCAGCGTGACGGAGGGGGCGAGTGACAGAGCTCCGAGCTTGAACTCGCCCCCTCCACCGCGGAGCCTGTCCTCGGGCGCGCGCTTCGCGCGACCCGGGGGCGGTCCCCCTCCCCCGCAAGCGGGGGAGGATGAAAAAGCAAAACGCCCGGGGCAGAGACCCCGGGCGCTTCGACTTACGCTTACGCTTACTGTTACGCTTACTGGTACTAACTCGACTTTCAGTTGGCCAGGCGACGCAGGAAGGACGGGATCTCGAGATCCTCGCCATCGTCGGCCTGGGGCGGATCGATCGGCTGCAGTTGCGGGCGGGCCGAACCGGTCTGGCGGGCCTGCGGCTGCGGGGCCGGCTCGTAGCGTTGCTGGCGACCGCCGCCGAACAGGCTCATCCAGCCGCCGCTCTTCTGCTGACGGCGATCTTCGTAGTGATCGCTGTACAGCGGCTCGTCATCGGCCTCGGCGACCATCGGGTCGACGATGCGGGTGACGCGGGGCGCGGGGGCCGGCTCATAGACCGGTTCCGGCTCGTAGGCGGCTTCCGGCTGGGCGTAGAGATCGGCCTGGGCGTGCGGCTGCGGGGCCGGCTCGTAGGCCGGTTCCGGATAGGCCGTGGCGGTCGGGCGCTCGATCGGACGGGCCTCGTAGCGCGAACCCGGGCGGATTTCCGGCTGGGCCGGAGCCTGGGCGACCGGCTGCGGGGCCGGGGCGGGTTGCGGCGCCGGTTGCGGGGCGGGACGCGAGGTCTCGGCCAGCAGCGGAGCGGCATGGGTGTTGCGGGCGGCCGGCTTGGGCTCGATCTGCTGGATCGAGGCGCCGTCCATGCCGGTGGCGACCACCGACACGCGGATCACGCCGTCCAGCGACGGATCGAAGGCCGCGCCGAAGATGATGTTGGCTTCCGCGTCGACCTGGTCGGAGATCGCGTTGGCGGCCTCGTCCACTTCGAGCAGGGTCATGTCCATGCCGCCGGTCACGTTGACCAGCACGGCCTTGGCGCCCTTCAGCGACACTTCGTCGAGCAGCGGGTTGGCGATGGCGTTCTGAGCGGCCATCAGGGCGCGGTCTTCGCCGGTGCCCTCGCCGGTGCCCATCATCGCCTTGCCCATCTCGGTCATGACCGTGCGGACGTCGGCGAAGTCGAGGTTGATCAGGCCCGGCAGGACCATCAGGTCGGTGATCGAACGAACGCCCGAGTGCAGCACCTGGTCGGCCATGCCGAAGGCTTCGGCGAAGGTCGTGCGCTCGTTGGCGACGCGGAACAGGTTCTGGTTCGGGATGACGATCAGGGTGTCGACGTAGCGTTGCAGCTCCTGGATGCCGGCGTCGGCCAGGCGCATGCGGTGACGGCCTTCGAAGTGGAAGGGCTTGGTCACCACGCCGACGGTCAGGATGCCGCGTTCGCGAGCGCACTTGGCGATGATCGGGGCCGCGCCGGTGCCGGTGCCGCCGCCCATGCCGGCGGTGATGAACACCATGTGAGCGCCTTCGAGGTGCTCGCCGATCTCGGGGAAGCTTTCTTCGGCGGCGCTCATGCCCACTTCGGGGTGCGCGCCGGCGCCCAGGCCCTGCGTGATCTGCACGCCGAGCTGGATGCGGCGATCGGTCTTGGCGAACTGGAGCTGTTGGGCGTCCGTGTTGGCGACGACGAACTCAACACCCTCGAGGCCCGCCTCGATCATGTTGTTGACGGCATTGCCGCCCGCGCCGCCAACGCCGAAGACCACGATGCGCGGCTTCAGCTCGGTGGTGCGCGGCGCCGAAAGAGAAATAGCCATGGGGACCCTCGCGTCCTTACGCCGAATTCGCCAAATCAACCGACCGCAAGTCGGTAACGCCTCGACGATCGGGTTAACAGAACAACCACCATCGTTAACTGGCGGTTAAAGCCATAATCTGAGTCGGCTGCAGGTCGATCCCGCTTAACCCGAAAAAAGCGAGTTATCCAAAGGAATTGCTTGGAACTCCTTGGTTTCCAAGCTGGGCCGCACCCCCTGTGCGGCGGAACGCCGCTGGCGCGTTTTTTGCGTCCAGACCCTCGGATTCGGGGGCGCGAAACTACACTGTTTGGCCATTCAGGCACTTAGAAAGTTAAACGACAGGGTTAATTCACCCCTGGGGTGATTTGGCTGGACGCGCCTAGCCGCCACCAATGTTCGCGGGGGTTTGAGACCCGTCCCGCGCCGAAACAGCCTCGTCAGCGCAGCAGGAAGGTCACGATCGCGCCCGCCGTGAGGGCGAGCAGCCCCCACTTCACGAAGCCCCAAGGCCAGGCGCCGACGATCTCGCAGGTCTCGCAGACGGAATCCAGGCGCGGGCCCGGGATCCGTTTACCGCAACGCTCGCACGCCTCGATCATGGAAAGCCCCCGCCTCCGGACACGACAAGGCACCGTCGCGCTCCAGGCGCGCCGGCGCAAGCCATTCAGCGGAATGCCAGGGCTAGAGGTTGTCGCGCAGCCAGGCGGCGGCCTTGGCCACCGGCGAGGCGTTGGGGTCCATCGGACGCTTGCGCATCTGGGCCCCGGTCAGGGCCTTGGGCGAGACCACCTCGCGCGGACCGAAGGCCGTGCGGTGCAGGACGCCGGCGGCGGCGCAGAAGGCGGGACCCGAGGCGGCGTCGGCCAGATGCGGCACCCGGCGCGGACGGCCAAGGCGCACCGGACGGTCGAACACCCGCACCGCCACCTCGCGCACGCCGGCCAGCTGGCTGGCGCCGCCGGTCAGGACGATGCCCGCGCCCGGCTCCACCGGCGCGCCCGAGGCCTTCAGGCGCTCGCGCAGCAGTTCCAGCGTCTCTTCGACGCGCGGCTGGATGATGCCCTTGAGCAGGGACCGCGGCGCGATCACCGGACCCGCGCCCGGATCGTCGCCCCGCGGCGGCGCCTCGATCATCTCGCGGTCCTCGTTGGCCGAGGCGATTGCGCTGCCGTGAAGGGTCTTGATGCGCTCGGCGCCGGCGACCGAAGTCTGCAGGCCCCGCGCGATATCCTGCGTCACGTGTCCGCCGCCGACGGCCAGGCTGTCGACGTGGCACAGGGCGCCGTTGTTGAACACCGCCACAGAGGTCGAGCCGCCGCCCATGTCGATGCAGACGGCGCCGAGATCCATCTCGTCCTCTTCCAGGGCCGCCAGGGCCGAGGCGAAGGGCGCGGCGACGATGCCTTCGAACGACAGGTGGGCGCGTTCGACGCAGTGGGCCAGGGTGTGGAAGATGTTCTCGTTGACCGAGACGACCAGCAGCTCCAGGCCGAGCGACCGGCCGAACATGGCCCGCGGGTCGCGGATGCCCTTCTGGCCGTCGACCGACCAGGCGATCGGCAGCAGGTGGATCGGCTTGCGGCCCGGCAGGCGCACCTGGGCCAGGGCCGAGGAGATGGCGCGCGAGAGGTCGCCGTCGGCGATGGGCCGGGCGCCCAGCGAAACCTGGGTCTGGACGCGATGGCTGGCCAGTTGACCGCCGGCCGTGCAGACCGACACGCCCTGGACGCTGACGCCTGCGACGGTCTCGGCGCGCTCCACGGCTTGGGCGATGGCCTGGGCGGCCTCGTCCAGATTGACGATCGCACCGCCGCGCACGCCGCGCGACTGCACATAGCCGACCCCGGCGGTCGTCAGGGTGCGGTTGTCGCGGTGGACGCCGTCCGCCTTCATGATGAAGCACGTGACTTTCGACGCCCCCAGGTCCACGGCCGCGACCGCGGGCTGACGCACGAGCGTCGCCTTCAGGCCGTCACGGGCCTGTCTCCGGTCCTCAAGTCGCGACATGGTCAGGGTCACCTCAGTCCATCGTTTCTGTTCTTAAGCCCCGTTGGCCACCAGCTGCCCGGGCAGCGCGGTGTCTCGAGGCCGGATCGCCACCATCTCGGGATCGCGCAGGTCGATGCGCGCGAAGCCGAGATCGAGGATGCGTTGCCGCTGATCCAGTTGATCCAATTGAATCAACGCGGATTCTTCGTCAATGGCCGGCAGCTGGATCAGCGAGCCATCTTTCAATCTCAGGTCCCAGCGGCGGTCGTCGACGCGCACCAGCGCTTCGAGACGATCGCGCAGGCGCGGCCTCGCGTTGACCGCCGGCAGGATGTTGCCCGCGGCCTGGTCGGCGCCCTGCCCCACCACCAGCGGCAGGTGCGGGAAGCGCGCGGCGTCGGCCTCGCGGATGATGCGGCCTTCGGCGTCGATCACCTTCAGACGGCCCGAGTGCTGCCACACGGCCAGGGCCGGGCGCTCCTCGACGGCGATCATCACGGTGTCGGGCAGCAGGCGGACCACCTTGGCCGACTTCACCCAGCCCACGCCCTCGACCTTGGTCTTCAGGTCCACCAGATCCATGCCCAGCGTCGGCTGGTCCTGATAGAGGCCGCTGGCCTTCAGGATATCGGCCTGGGCGGTCGGCGAAGCGCCGGTGACGTGCACGGCCTTCAGCTTGAAGCCCAGGTTGGCGAACTCGCCGTCGACGCCGTGGACCATGGCCTGGCCCAGGCGCTCGGCGCGGTGGCCGGTGGCCAGGGTGACGATCAGGGCGAGCGCCAGCGCGCCGCCGGCGACGCCCAGGGCCAGGGTCGGCGACACGCCGACACCGCCGCGCGCGGCATGCAGCTTCCCCGCCGGCTGTTGCTGAGCCGGTCGAGCCTTGTTCGGACCTGCGGGCGCTTCGGCCCGGGGGCGCGCTGGCTTGCGCGGTCCCCCCCGCACTGCCGCGGGCATAAGCGTCCTCCACCATCAGACACTGGAAAAACGGAACCCTTCGGCTCTTCTCCGAAGCCCGACCGTCGTTCGACGACGGAGCGGTTTCGGGCGAAGCGCCTACGGAGGCGTAGAAAGGCCCGAAGGTCGTTAATGCCGGGATAACGAAGCGCCGGTCGCGTTACGCCTCGGCAACCAAGACGCGCACCATTCTGGGACAGGCGTTAACGCCTCGCCGCCTTGCGCCATCAGGGTTTACGGCGCGTTTTCCCTGTTGCGGGAGGCGTTTGCGGCCCGATGATGCGGCGCCGCAAATCTGTGGATGAGCACATAAAGTATGAACGGCGCGCTTTGCGGCGTTTTGACTCACCCGACGGTCGCGGCGACGCGCCGCACGCGCGGGGAGTGTTTTAGCTTCGCTCGTCATCCCGGCCGAAGCGAAGCGTAGAGCCGGGACCCAGGGGCCGCCGCTGTGCGTCGGCGACCGCTGGGCGCCCAGCCCAACCACAAAGCCCAGTCCCCTGGGTCCCGGATAGCCGCTGCGCGGCTTCCGGGATGACGATGGAGATGGGCAGGAAGGGCTAGTGCCCCGCCGACGCCGGCGCCGCCGCGCTCAGGGCGCGGAAGTCGATGTCGCTGTCGGCGACGAGGTAGATGAAACTCGTCCAGGCGGCGACGTTCTGGGCCAGCTGGATCGGGTCCACCTTGTCCAGGGTGTCGTCGGCGGTGTGGTGGTAGTCGAAGTAGCGGCTGGCGTCCTGGTTCAGGTTCACCACCGGTACGCCCGCGCCCTCGATGCCGCCGATGTCGGCCCCGCCGTGAGCGGCGGGGTTCTTGTCGAAATAGATCTTCAGTGGGCTGAGCGTCTGGATCGCCGCCTTCATGGCCGGATGGCCTTCCGAGCCCTTGGGCAGTTGCAGGCTGTAGATACGGTCCGCGCCCGTGTCGCTCTCGCCGGCCAGGACCAGCTTCTCCAGGTTGGACTTGTTGGCCGCCAGGAAGGCGTCGGACGAACCGCCGCTCTCTTCCGAGCCCCACATCACCACCCGGATGGTGCGCTTGGGGTGCTTTGGCAGCTCGCCGATCAGCTTGGCGGCGGCCGTGGTGATGGCGATGCCCGCGGCGTCGTCGAAGGCGCCGGTGCCGACATCCCAGCTGTCGAGGTGGCCGCCGATGACGATCACCTCGTCAGGCTTTTCCGAGCCCTTGATGTCGGCCGAGATGTTCCAGGCCACATCGCCGGCGTCGAGGGTCGAGGCCAGCTTCAGCTTGATGCGCAGCGGGCCCTTCTTGGCTAGGCGCTCCAGTTGCTCGGCCTCCGGCACGCCCAGGGCGGCGGCGGGGATGGTGACGACGTCGGCGCCGTTGGTGGTCACGCCTGTGTGCGGCACGGTCGAGCTGGAGGTCGAGACCGAGCGGATCAGCAGGGCCACGGCCCCGCGCTTGGCCGCCTCGACCGGACCGGCGCGGCGCGAGATGCCGGCGACGCCGTAGCCGGCGCCGTCCTGGGCGCGGACCATCGGCTGGGTGATGACGACGATCTTGCCCTTGATGGCGCTGGCGGGCGCGGCGACCATCTCGGCATAGGTGGAGAACAGCGCCACCTCGGCCTCGATACCTTCGGCCGGCGTCGGGATCGTGCGGCCCAGGCCCACGATCGACAGCTTCATCGGATAGGGCGCGACCAGTTCGGCGCTTTCTTCACCGCGCGTCCACGACGGCTTGGCGAACTGGTCGACCTTGATGTTGGTGAAGCCCAGGGCCTTGAACCTGGCCACGCCCCAGTCCTTGGCGCGCTCCATGCCCGGCGAGCCGACGAGGCGCGGACCGATGTTGGTGGTCAGGTCCTCGGTGATGTTCCAGGCCAGGCGATCGGTCAGGGCCTTGTCGCGCAGCGCCTCGGCGGTCTTGACGTCTTGGGCCTGGGCTGCGCCCACGAGCAGGGCGGAAGCGGCGACGGCGGTCAGCAGGCTGCGGATCATGAGCAGGATTCTCCCCTAAGAGGCAGCTGTCATAGCACTGCTCTCCCGGTGGAGAACCCCGCCCGGCGCCCACTTTTGTCAGCAGCCGTCAGCCAGTGCGAAAATCGCCCACTCAGGCCCTTGGCGCTGCGCCCAGCAGCTTGTCGGCGAAGAGATCCAGCGCCTTCTGCGACAGGTCGGTGTTGTTGAGGATCACCACCGTATCGCCCGTATCGAGCCTGTGGCCCAGCACCGAACGGTAGCCGGCCGTGCGGCCGGTCTCCCAGCCAGCCGGCTTGACCTGGCCGTCGATGGTCAGGCTGCGCACCCGCCCGCCCAGCGCATAGTCCTGCTCGGGCACGAGGATCGTGGTCAGGGCCTTGCGCGAGGCCTCGGACAGGAACGGCGTGTCGAAGACGATGTGCGCCGCGACCAGCAGGTCGTCGACGGTGCTGAAATAGCCGCCGCCGGCCGCCATCACCGAAAGCCGCGGGTTCTCGCGGCGCGCAAGCGGCGGCCCCGCATAGTAGGAGGCCGCAACGCCGGCCTCGGCGTCGATCCGGCCCGCGCGGGTATGGCTCATCTTCAGCGGCCCGGTGACCAGCTCCTCGACCACCGCCTGGAACGGCTTGCCCGTCACGGCCTCAACGATGGCCGTCACCACGAACCAGTTGGTCAGGGCGTAGTCGAACTTGCTCCCCGGCGGAAACAGCGGATCGCCCTGACAGAACAGGATCACCGCCTGCGCCGCCGACAGCTCGCGCTTCAGGATCTCCGGATCAATCTTCAGGGCCGGCGTGAAACCGTTCGGAACGCCGCTGGTGTTGGACAGCAGATGCGTCAGGGTCACCGTCTTGCCGGTGTCGGGCCGCTGCCTCGGCAGCCAGGTCGCGATTGGCGCGTCGAGAGAGAGCTTGCCCTGCTCCACCAGCCGCAGCACGGCGATGGTGGTCAGCCACTTCGAGATCGAAGCGATCGCATAGACCGTGTCGCGCGTCGCCGGCTTCTGAGCTTCGATATCGGCCATGCCGAAGGCCCGGACGTAGGACGCCCTGCCCTTGCGCCCGATCATCACCACGCCCTGGAACTTCTGCTCGGCGACGAAGGCGTCGACCACCGGGTTGTCGGCGCCGAGCCTGGCCGGCGCCGCCAGGGACAGGCCGGGCGCGGCGCACAGCGCCCCGGCGGCGGCGAACAGGCCGCGACGATCGATCATCGGAAAACTCCCCACACACCGCCGCCCCAGCGATGGCGGCGACCCTGGCGCAGCGCGGCGCCCAAGTCCCGTTAAGCTTTGGCAATGAGCGAACATTGGCATTCGACGAGAAGCGCTCTAGGTCTGGTGGGGACTTCAGGAGACCCCGATGCCCAAGCCGACGGTCGAACCGGCCGCCGACATCCCGCTCGACGCCAAGCTGCGGCCGACCCAGGCCCGCGCCCAGGACACCTACGAGGTGGTGCTGGCCACCGCCGGCGAACTGCTGATCGAGTCCGGCTTCGAGCAACTGACCACCAACGCCATCTGCAAGCGCGCCGGCCTGACCCCGCCCGCGCTCTATCGCTACTTTCCCAACAAGTACGCGATCCTGAAAGAGCTCGGCGACCGGCTGATGCGCCTCCAGGACGAGGCCGTGTTCGCCTGGATGGAGGCGGGCGGACTCGAGGGTGAGACGGCGTCCGAGCGCGTGGCCAAGACCGCCGCCCTGCTGACCGACGTCATCGACATGACCCGCCGCTTTCCCGGCGGCGCGGCCATCGGCCGGGCCCTGCGGGCGGTGCCCATGCTCCAACAGTTGCGCTTCGCCTCGCGCGACATGGTCGCCGGCCAGTTCGGCGAGGTGCTCACCGCGCGGTTCCCGAGCGTGTCGCCGATCCGGATCCGCACCGCCACCCGCATGATGGTCGAGCTGACCTACGCCGCCACCGAAATGGCGGTGGAGGAGCCGGGCCAGGACGCCCGCGCCCTGGCCGAAGAGATCGGGCGGCTGTTCGACTGCTATTTCGAGACGTTCGACGCTGAGCTTTAGCTCCTCCCCCGCTTGCGGGGAAGGGGGACCGCGAAGCGGTGGAAGGGGCGAGACCGGGCGCCGCGCTCTGTCACTCGCCCCCTCCGTCACGCTGCGTATTCGCAGCGCGCCACCTCCCCCGCTTCGCGAGGGAGGAGTAGACTTGCAATAACGATAGTTTTTACTATCGTCAGTCCATCGCAGCGGGGGAACGCCGATGGAGGGCTGGAAGAACTGGTCGGGCAGCGTCACAGCGACGCCCAGCAGGATCGCCAGACCGCGCACGCTGGACGAGCTGTCGAGGCTGGTGCGCGAGGCCGACAAGGTGCGCGTCGTCGGGGCCGGCCACTCGTTCATGCCGCTGTGCGAGACCGGCGGCCTGCTGCTCGACCTCTCTGACCTGGAAGGCGCCGTCGAGATCGCGCCCGACCGCAAGACGGTGTGGGCCCCCGCCGGCTGGAGCCTCAAGCGTCTGACCGCCGCCCTGTGGGCCGAAGGGCTGTCGCTGATCAATCAGGGGGACATCAATCCGCAGTCCCTGGCCGGGGCCACGGCCACCGGCACCCACGGCACCGGGGCGGAGCTCGGCAGCCTGTCGGCCCAGGCCTGCGCTTTCCGGCTGATGACCGCCGACGGCCGGCTGGTCGAATGCGGCCCCAACCTCGAGCCCGAACTCTACCAGGCCCAGCGCGTCTCGCTCGGTCTGCTGGGCGTGGCCATCGCCATCCGCATCAACGTCGTCCCGGCCTACTATCTTGAGGAACGGGTCAGCCGGATGCCGCTCGCCGAGGTCGCCGAGCGTCTCGACGAACTGGCGGCCGCCACCCGCCACATGGAGTTTTGGGTCTTTCCCTACAGCGACGACGTCATCTTCAAGACCCTGCACCCCGTCGCGCCCGAGGCGGCCGACCAGACCCTGGGCAAGAGCGGCGAAGGCGACGAGGACACCTTCCGCACGATCTGCGACCTGTGCGCCGCCCTGCCCGTCCTGACCGCGCCGTTGCAGAAACTGATGATGAAGGTCGCCGGCAAGCCCGCCCGCCGCGCCGGTCCGGCCTATGAGGTCTTCCCCTCCGAGCGGAACGTCCGCTTCGAGGAGATGGAGTACGAGATGCCGCGCGCCGCCGGCCTGCCCACCCTGAAGGCGGCCATGGCCCATATCCGCAAGCGCCGCCTGCCGATCACCTTCCCGTTCGAGTTCCGCCTGGTGGCCGGCGACGATATCTGGATGAGCCCGTTCAACATCGGCGCGGGCGCCTCGATCTCGTTCCACCAGTACGCCAAGATGCCCTGGCGAGCGGCCTTCGCGGAGGTCGAGCCGGTGCTCGCCGCCGGCGGCGGTCGACCGCACTGGGCCAAGCGCCATACCCTCACTCCCGCCGACGTCCACCGTCTCTATCCCCGCGCCGGCGACTTCCTGCGGGTGAGAAAGACGTGGGACCCGACCGCCAAGTTCGCCAACGCCCACCTCACCCAGCTGCTGGGGATCTGATCCATGACCGACATCGCCCTGCACGCCGGCCTCGTCGGCCAACAAGGCTCGCGCGAGCAGCTCAACACCCCCGTCCTCGTCGTCGATCGCGCCGCCCTGTGCGCCAACATCTCGACCATGGCCGCCTTCGCCGCCTCCAAGGGCCTGAAGCTTCGCCCCCACGCCAAGACCCACAAGAGCGCCGACATCGCCCGCCTGCAGCTGGAAGCCGGCGCGGTGGGCCTGTGCTGCGCCAAGATCGGCGAGGCCGAGGCCCTGGCCGCGCAGGGCGTGTCGAGCGGCCTGCTGATCACCTCGCCGGTCGTCTCCGCCCCGGCGATCGCCCGGCTGGCCGCGCTGAACCTGACGACCGAGGGCCTGAAGGTCGTCGTCGACCATCCGGACAACGTCGCCGCGTTGGGCGCCGCGGCCAGCGCGAGCGGCAAGCCGCTTGAGGTGCTGATCGATCTGGATCCCGGCATCCACCGCACGGGCGTCGCCTCGCCGGGCGCCGCCGTCGCCCTGTTCGAGGCGATCCAGGGTGAAGCCGGGCTCAGCTACGCCGGTCTGCAATGCTATTGCGGCGTCCAGCAGCACATCGAGGCCTTCGACGTCCGCAAGACGGCGCTAGAGGACCGCGGGGCCTATATCCGCGAGGTGATCGACGCCCTGGCCGCCGCCGGCGGCGCGCCCGCCATCGTCAGCGGTTCGGGCACCGGCTCGCACCGCATCGACGCCGAACTCGGCCTCTTCACCGAGCTCCAGGTCGGCTCCTACGTCTTCATGGACGACCAGTACCTGGCCTGCGACCTGGCGGGCGAAGGCGCCGACGCCAGCCCCTACCAGCGCTCGCTGTTCATCGACGCCCGCGTGGTCAGCGCCAACAGCCCCGGCATGGTCACACTCGACGCAGGCTTCAAGGCGATGTCCACCGACGCCGAGCCGCCCCAGGTCGTGGCCGGCGCGCCCGAGGGCTCACGCTACTTCTTCATGGGCGACGAGCACGGGGCGCTGGTTCCGTCGTCGGGCTCGCCGCCGCCCCTGGGCGCCCGCGTCACCCTGGCCGCCCCGCACTGCGACCCGACCGTGAACCTCTACGACGCCTACCACGTGGTCGACGGCGACACGCTGGTCGCCATCTGGCCGGTCACGGCGCGCGGGCGGTCGCGGTAACAGCGCGCCATCGCCTTCAGAAAAACCCCTTTGGCGTCGGGCGCGTTGAAGACTATCCATGGCGTCCGTTCTGGATCGTCCGCCCGCATGACCACCGCCGCCCTCTCCGCCGCCCCCGCCAAGAAGCCTCGCCGCAACCGGCGTCGGCGCTCGGCGCGCTGGGCGCGCGCGGGCCTGCTGGTGCTGGCGGTCGGCGTGTCGGGCGTGGTCATCGGCCAGACGACCCTGCGCATGCTCGACACGCACAACGCCTCCAAGGTCGCCGCCGCCGCGCCGCTGGCCATGGACAATCCGCGCTTCACCGGCGCCATGCGCGACGGCCGCGCCTTCCTGATCACCGCCCGCCGCGCCGAACGCGACGCGGCCGATCCAAACAAGGTCAAGCTGGTCGAGCCGACCCTGGTGCGCGGCTATGGCGCGCCCGACGCCAGCAAGGTGACCTCCAAGGACGGGATCTACCAGGAAGCCCAGAACCTGCTGGTGCTGACGAAGGACGTGCAGATCGACAACGGCCAGGGCTATCAGTTCGCCTCGCAGGAGGCCCGCATCGACACCAAGACCGGCGAGGTCGTCGGCGGCGCCCCGGTCTCCGGCGCCGGTCCGCGCGGCAATGTCAGCGCCGACAGCTACAGCGTCAGCGACAAGGGCGATCGCGTGGTCTTCAAGGGCCGCGTCCGCACCCGCGTCCAGCCCACCAACTAGGCCAGCCGACCGATGAACGGCCTCGGCCTCCTGGACCAGCAGCGCGCCCGCGCGACGCGCGTGTGCTTTCTCTACATCGCCCAGCCGCACCAGGTCTGGCACAGCCTGTCGATCGCCGTCGCCATGGCCCGCGCCTGGCCCGAGATCCGGGTCGAGATCGCCGCCACCTCGGCCGGTCACCTCGACTACATCCAGGGCATGCTCGACGGCCTGGGCGGCGCGCCTCTCACCCTGCGCCTGCTGCCGCCGGCCTGGCTTCGGCGGATATCCAGGACCGCCCCGCCGCCCAAGGCGCTGATGCTGGCCCTGAACGCGGGCCGACTGTCGGCCTACGACGCCGTGGTCACGCCCGAGCGAACCACCGCCCTGCTCCGCAAGTTCGGCGTCCGCCGCACCGCCCTGGTCTACACCCAACACGGCGCGGGCGATCGCGGCGGTCCGTTCGAGCCCCGCCTGCGCGCCTTCGATCTCGTCATGGCCGCCGGCCTCAAGCAGCGCGACCGGATGATCGACGAGGGCTGGGTCCGCCCCGAGGCCTGCGCCATGGTCGGCTATCCGAAGTTCGACCTGGTCGACGCCCTGCCGCCCAGCGTGATCCCGGCCTTCGCCCAGTCCCTGCCGACGGTCGTCTACAACCCCCATTTCCACGAGACCCTCGGCTCGTGGAGCGCCTTGGGGCTGTCGATCCTCGAGCAGTTCGCCGCCGACGAGCGGTTCAACCTGATCTTCGCCCCGCACGTGCGCCTGTTCGAGACCGCCTCGGAGGCCGACCGCCGCGCCATCGCCCGTTTCGAAGGGCATCCGCGCATCCATGTCGATCTTGGCGGTCCGGCCGCCTTCGACATGACCTACACGCGGCTGGCCGATCTCTATCTCGGCGACGTCTCCAGCCAGGTCTACGAGTTCCTGCGCACGCCCAAGCCCTGCCTGTTCCTCAACCCGTCACGCGCCGACTGGAAGGGCGACGAGAGCTTCCATCACTGGCTCTACGGGCCGGTGCGCGAGACGGCCGACGGCATCTGCGACGCGGTCAGCGCCGCCATCGCCGGCCACGGCGACTTCCTGGACGCGCAGAAGACGGGCGTGGCCCAGACCTTCGACATCACCTCCGTCCCTTCGTCGCAGCGCGCCGCCCGCGCCATCGTCGACCGCCTGGCCGTCCTCGACCGATGACCGCGGATCGCAAGGGTGCGGCGACAAACGACGCCGCCAAGGTCAATCCCCTGGCCAGGATGCTGGCCAATGTCGGAGCGCTGCTGAGCGGACGCGGCCTCAACGCCATTGTCGGCCTGGCCTATATCGCGGTGACCACCCGCAGCCTCGGCATCGAGGTCTTCGGCTTTCTCACCCTGATCAACGCCTTCGCCCAGGCCCTGGGAGAGATGGCCAAGTTCCAGTCCTGGCAGACCGTCGTTCAGTACGGCGCCAAGCCGCTGATGGACGGCGACCGCAAGACCTTCCAGCAGGTCATGCGCTTTGCCCTGGTGCTCGACGGCATCGGAGCGCTGGTCGGCGTCGCCATCGGCGTGGCCGGCAGCCTGCTGTTCAGCCACTATATGGGCTGGCCCGACGAGCTGGCGCCGGAGGCCGCGCTCTACTGCCTGTCGATCGGGGTCATGACCTCGGCCACGGGCGTTGGCCTGCTGCGCCTGTTCGACCGCTTCCGCATGCTGGCCGCCGAGCAGGTGGTGTCGTCCATCGTCCGCCTGATCGGCTGCGCGATCGCCGCGGCGACGGACGCGCCGATCGAGATGTTCCTGCTGGCCTGGGCGGCCGGCACCGTCGCCTCTTTCCTCTATGTCGCCGTCATCGCCGTCTGGAGCCTGCTGCAGCGCGGCCTGCTGGATGGCTTCAGCCTGTTCGGCCCGCTCGGCGCCGGGCTGCCGGGCGTCTGGCGCTTCGCCTGGGCGACCAATTTCAGCAGCACCATCGAGGTCGGCTTCACCCACGTCCTGACCCTGGCCATCGGCGCCCTGGTCGGCCCGGCGCCGGCCGCCATGTGGCGCGTCGGCCGACAGGTGGCCGACGGCATGGCCAAGCCCGCCCGCCTGATGCTGCCGGCCCTGCATCCCGAGTTCGCCCGCCTGCGCGCCCAGAAGGACGACGCGGCCATGCTGCGCCTGGCCCGTCAGATCGCTCTGATCGGCGGCGGCGTCGCAGGCGTGCTGCTGCTGGTCTGCCTGCTGGCCGGTCCCTGGCTGCTGACCGTGATCATGGGCGCCGAGTACGCCTCGGCCGCCGGCATCATGAGCTGGCAGGTCGCCGCCGCCGCGATCAGCATCATGGCCCTGCCGATCGAGCCGATGCTGGTCTCGATGCACGCGGCCGGCGCCGCCCTGCGGGTGCGCATCGTCGTCATCGCCATCTACTTCGCCGCCCTCGTGCCCCTGCTGCAGATCTTCGACCTGACCGGCGCCGGCGCGGCCCTGGTCCTGGCCTCGACCTGCATGGCGATCGGCATGTTCATCACCCTCCGGTCGCGTCTCGCTGCGGAAGCCGCCGCAGAGCGCGAGGACAAAAGCGCCGTCATGCTTGAACAGACTTGCGCGGAACCCCTGAACGAGCGCAAAGGCGATCCGCAATGAATACGCCAACCGCTTCCGGCAGGACCGTCCGTCTCGCCGACTTTCCGACCCTGACCGCCGCCCTGGATTTCGCCGCGACCGGCGAGACCGGGATCAACCTGCATTCGCTGCGCGGCGAACTGGTCGAGGCCCTCAGCTACGCCGCCCTGCGCGAACAGGCCCAAGGCCTGGCCCGCCGCCTGCTGGCCACCGGAGCCAAGGTCGGTGACAGCGTCGCCCTGATCGCCGAGACCGACGGCGATTTCGTGCGCGCCTTCTTCGCCTGCCAGTATGCGGGCCTGGTTCCCGCCCCCCTGCCCCTGCCCGCGCCGCTGGGCGGCCGCGAGGCCTATATCGAGCAGATCGGTCGCATGTGCGCCTCTGCCCATGCCAAGATCCTGATCGGCCCGGCCGGCATGGCAGAATGGCTGAAGCAGATCGGCGACGCCGCCGGCCTGGCCTTCGCCGCCCCTCTGTCGGAACTGCCGGAAGACGCCGGTGCGCAGTTGCCGCAGATCACGCCCGAGCATCCCTGCTATCTGCAGTTCTCGTCGGGCAGCACCCGCTTCCCGACCGGCGTGCTGGTGACGCAAAAGGCCCTGATGGCCAACGCCGTGGCGATCACCCGCGACGGCCTGCAGGTGAAGCCGGAAGACCGCGCCGTATCGTGGTTGCCGCTCTATCACGACATGGGCCTCATCGGCTTCCTGCTCAGCCCCCTGACCAGCCAGATGAGCGTTGATCTGCTGCCCACGGGCGCCTTCGTGCGCCGGCCGCTGCTGTGGCTCGACCTGATCAGCCGCAACGGCGGCACGATCGCCTACAGCCCGACCTTCGGCTACGAGCTGTGCGCCCGCCGCGCCGAGGCCGCCTCGATCGACCACCTCGACCTGTCGCGCTGGCGCAGCGCCGGCCTGGGCGGCGACATGATCCGCACCGCGCCCGTCGAGGCCTTCGCCGAACGGTTCGCCGCCGTCGGCTTCTCGGAAAAGGCCTATGTGGCCAGCTACGGCATGGCCGAGGCGACCCTGGCCCTCTCCATGGCCCCGCTGGGCAAGGGCCTGCGCGTCGAGATCCTCGACATCGAGCGCCTGGAGCGCGACGACCTGGCTGTCACGGTCGGCGCCGACGCGCCGCGCGCCCGGGCCTTCGCCCGCTGCGGTCCCGCCCTGCCCGACCACCAGCTGGAAGTGCGCGACGCCGACGGCAAGCCCGTGGCCGAGCGCCAGGTCGGCCGCATCTTCGCCAAGGGCCCCAGCCTGATGGGCGGCTATTTCGAACAGCCAGAGGAGACCGCCCGCGTGCTCGACGCCGACGGCTGGCTCGACACCGGCGACCTCGGCTTCCTGGTCGAGGGCGAGATCGTCATCACCGGCCGCGCCAAGGACCTGATCATCCTCAACGGCCGCAACATCTGGCCGCAGGACCTGGAATGGACCGCCGAGCGCGAAGTCCCCGGCCTGCGCAGCGGCGACGTGGCGGCCTTCTCGGTGCCCGGCGACGCGGCGGAAGAAGAGATCGTCACCATCCTGGTCCAGGCCCGCGGCGGCGACGCCGACAGCCGCGCGGCCCTGGTCGAGACCGTGGCCGGCGTGCTGCGCTCGCGGCATGGCGTCGAGACCCAGGTCAAGCTGGTCGGCGCCCACGCCCTGCCCCAGACCTCGTCGGGCAAGCTCAGCCGCTCCAAGGCCAAGGCCGCCTACCTGGCCGGCGCCTACGAGCGCGCCTGAGGTGAAGAGCCCGGGACCCAGCGTCGTCGCCGTCACCGGCGCGACCGGCTTCCTGGGCCAGCACCTCGTCCGCGAGATCGCCGAACGGGGCCTTGTCCCGCGCATCCTGTCGCGCCGTGATCCAGTCTCGCCGTTCTGGCGCGGGATCGAGCCGCAAGTGGTGCTGGGCGACCTCGCCCGGCCCGAAGCCCTCGCCCGCCTGTGCGACGGCGCCGACGTCGTCATCCACCTGGCCGGCCTGATCAAGGCCGCCGACCGCGCCGCCTTCGACAAGGTCAATGTCGACGGCGCGCGAGCGGTAGCGCAGGCCGCGACCGCCGCCGGCGCCCGGTTCGTGCTGGTTTCCAGCCTGGCCGCCCGCGAACCCCAGCTTTCCGACTACGCCGCCAGCAAGCGCGCCGGCGAAGATGCGGTACGAGCCATAGCGCCTGAGACCTTGATCATCCGCCCGCCGGCCATCTACGGCCCCGGCGACCGCGAAACCGTCGGCCTGTTCGCCGCGGCCCAGGCCAGCCGCGTCCTTCCGGTCCTGTCGCCCGCCTCGCGGGTGGCGATGATCGAGGTGCGCGACGCCGCCGCCCAGATCCTGGACCTGGTCGAGAGCGGCCGTTCGGGCCTGGCCTCGATCTGCGACGCCCGGCCGGACGGCTATGGATGGACCGAGATCATGACCGCCGCGGCGGCCGCCGTCGGCGCTCCGCCGCCTCGTCTGCTGCGCGTGCCTGAAGGCCTCATACGCGCGGCCGGCGGCGTCGCCGATCTGGCGAGTAAGCTGTCAGGACAACCATCGGTGTTCGGACCGGGCAAGGCGCGCGAACTGTCGCATGCGGATTGGGCGTTTTCGGACGATCCATCCCTTGCGTCGTCGCCGAGTCGTCACGATGTTGCCCGCGGCTTCGGCGACACCGTCGGCTGGTACCGGTCGGTCGGATGGTTGTCGAAAAAATACAGCGACTAGTTCAATTGTGGCAGATATCTGACAGAGACACTGTTACGGTGCGGTCACAGTGCTTTGACGGGGGCGTCTGGCGTTTGGCATGGATACAGTGACAGATCTGAGTTTGCGTGAGATCGGGCTGGCGACGAGCAAGGTGCTCGGCCGCACGGTCGAGGTGACGAATGACACCCACATCGGCCGCGACCTGGCCGTGGACTCCCTCGCCCTGATGAACATCGTGATGGAGCTCGAAGACGCCTTCGACATCTCCATCCCGCTCGATCGCCTCGCCGCGGTGGAAACCGCCGGCGACCTCTCCAAACTGATCAACGATCTCCGAACCAAGGCTTGACCGATGGGTCTGTTCGACAAGCACCTGGCCTATCGCGACGCGTACAAGGCCATCCAGCAAGCGGGCGCCGACCCGTTCACCGTCCGCTTCGACGCCGTGGTCTCGCCGACCGAGGGCGTCGTCGAGGGGCGTCCCACGATCCTGCTGGGCACCAACAACTATCTGGGCCTGACCTTTGACGAGAAGGCGATCGCCGCCTCGGTCAAGGCCGTCCAGGAACGTGGCACCGGCACCACCGGTTCCCGCATCGCCAACGGCAGCTTCGAGGCCCACGTGGCCCTGGAGACAGCGCTCGCCAAGTTCTACGGCCGCAAGCACGCCATGGTGTTCACCACCGGCTACCAGGCCAACCTGGGCGTCCTGTCGACCCTGGTGGGCCGCGGCGATCACCTGATCCTCGACGCCGACAGCCACGCCTCGATCTACGACGGCTCGCGGCTGGGCCACGCCGAGGTCATCCGCTTCCGCCACAACGACCCTGAAGACCTGGCCAAGCGCCTGCGTCGCCTCAAGGACGTGCCCGGCGAGCGCCTGATCGTCGTCGAAGGCATCTATTCGATGATCGGCGACACCGCGCCGCTCAAGGAAATCGCCGCCGTGAAGCGCGAGATGGGCGGCTACCTGCTGGTCGACGAGGCCCACTCGATGGGCGTGCTCGGCGCCACCGGCCGCGGCCTGGCCGAAGCCGCGGGCGTGGAAGACGACGTCGACTTCATCGTCGGCACCTTCTCCAAGAGCCTGGGCGCCATCGGCGGCTTCTGCGTCTCCAGCCTCGACGACTTCGAGGTCATGCGGGTGATCTGCCGTCCGTACATGTTCACCGCCTCGCTGCCGCCGGCCGTGGTCGCCTCGACCCTGGTTGCGCTTGAGCAGATGATCGCCAAGCCGCAGCTGCGCGAACAGCTCAACAGCAACGCCTGCCGCCTGTACGACGGCCTGACCGCCCTGGGCTTCGTCACCGGCCCGGCCGCCAGCCCGATCGTCGCGGCCACCATGCCCGACGTCGAGCGCGCCATCGCCATGTGGAACGGCCTGCTGCAATCGGGCGTCTACCTCAACCTCGCCCTGCCGCCGGCCACGCCCGACAGCCGCCCGCTGCTGCGCGCCAGCATCAGCGCCGCCCACACCCACGAGCAGATCGACCAGGTCCTCAAGGTGTTCGCCGAAGTCGGCACGGCGCTCGGCGTCATCGACGGCCAGCAACGCGCCTTCGCCTAAAGGCGCGGCGCACCGCCAAAGAACGAAGCCCCGGCCGCAAGGTCCGGGGCTTTTTCTTTTGCTCAGCGCTCTCTCGCCCTGCGCCACTTCCACAGGCCCAGCAGGATGCCGGGCGCGGCCAGGACCGGGTGGCGCTCGCGCCAGGGGGTCAGTGCGACCTTGAAGCCGGTGTGGCGCTCGATCTTCCAGGCGGCGTAGCGGGCCGCGCCCTGGAAGGTGAAGGCCGCCTTGATCAGGCGGGCCACGTTCAGCGACTTGCCGAGATTGCGCCGCAGCCGCCAGGCGGCCTTCAGGCGCTTGCGCTCAATGGCCGACATCTGCGGCGCCGGCCGCCCCTCGCCGTCGAAGCGCCCGTCGTCGGCCCAGCAGGCCGGCAGCAGGCGCTGGTAGTGCGCCGGATCGAAGGCCAGGATCGAGGCCTCGCGCCCCGCCTTCTCGACCCGGAACTCGGCGGCGTAGGTCTCCTGGAACAGCGCCGTCCAATAGGCCTCGGGCGGCCCCTCCTCGGGTCCCAGGGCCGTGGCGAAGCGCGCGGCGGTGCGGGCGGCGCGGCGCACGGCCTCGACCACCGCCTCGCGCGCGGCCGCGTCGACGGCCCAGACGAGGCCCGAGGGCTGCACGAAGCGGGTCCAGAGGGTGGTGTCGATCCCCCGGCCCTTCACCGCCTGCGAGAACCGCGACAGCGTCATGGAGGCCGCCTTGGCCCGCAGGGTGACGCCCTCGTGCTCCAGCTCGTGATAGCTGACGTCGGGCCAGAGAATGCGGGTGGCCACGCCACGCAGGCCGCGCGGCGGCCGCTGCGTGAGTACGTAGAAGTCCAGCACGCCCGACAGGTCGCCGGTGCGCAGGATCGAGCCGTAGAACAGCACCGCCTGGGCGGTCGGGAAAAGGCCCGTCAGGTATTCGGCGAAGGCGCGGATCGGCGCCGGGATCGCCTGCGCCAGCTCGGCCTCGACCAGCGGCCGGACCGCGCTCATCCGACCACGAACCGCAGCGGCGCGCCCAGGGCCAGCGCCAGCTTGCCGCCCTCGAACACCTCGCCGTCGAGCACGAAATCGAACTGGCCCGAGGCGTAGAGCGCCGCTGGGTCGCGCCGGCGATAGCCGCGCGCCTCGAGGATCGGCTTGTCCTTGCCCGACACCACCGTGGGCACCATGCGCAGCAGGCGCTTGGGCGGGGCGTCGACGTCCAGCACCTTCAGCCCCTCGCGCGGCGGCCCGAAGGGCTTGAGATTGAACGGCAAGCGCTTCAGCGCCGTGGCCAGCAGCACGAAGCGCTCGCCTTCGGGCTGGACCTCGCCGTCCATGGCCACCTTCACGGCCACGCCCTGGCGCCACTGGTCGCGCGCGCCGCCGAACAGCGCGCCCAGGGTGGCGCCGGCCAGGGTCACGGCCACCGACAGGCTCTGGAACACGCCCATGCGGTTGACGCGCTTGGACAGCGCCGTGGCCCGCACCAAGGCCCCCAGGCCGAAGAAGAAGCCCCGCAGCGGCGGACGGCCGTCGGCGAAACGCACCTCCAGAGGGGCCCGGATCTTGATGCGCGGTTCGGCCTGGGCCGCCGCGGCCAGGGCCTCATCCAGCCGCCAGTCGCGCGGCGCGCCAAGATCGATGGCCAGCACGTTGGTCTTGCCCGACGGCAGGATCGCCAGCATCGGCATGTCGTCGCCGAAGGTCGACGGCGTCAGGCCCAGCACGTCGCGCACGGTGCCGTCGCCGCCGTCGATGACCAGCAGATCGATCTTTTCCTCGGCGAAGCGGGCCAGTTCCTCACCAAGGGCTTCGCGCGTCGCCGGTTCGACCACGCGCACGCCTTCAGGCGTGGGTGCATGCACCCGGCCCTGGTTGGCGTGGCTGCGCGGGTTACGGACGACGCCGACGCGCATCACCGCGACAGCCAGGACTGGATCGAGCCCTTGGGGGCCAGGGCGCCCTGCACGATCTGAAGGGCGTGGACGAGGAAGCAGATCGCCGTCCACGCCGCCACCAGCACGAAGCCGACGTCGGGACGGCCGACCAGGACGCTGCCGGTCAGCAGGATCAGGTTGGGATTGCGACGCGCGGTGATCAGCCGGAAGAAGCTGTCGAACGGCCGCCAGGCGTGCATCTCCAGCTTGAAGAGGGCCAGGAAGATGCCCTCCTCGACCCGCTGGGCCACATAGCCGCCGACAACGATGGCCAGCAGCCACGGCGCATAGGGCATCGACAGGCCGACGGCGAACACGCCGACGTACCAGGCCCACCACCAGAACGGCGGGTGCACCAGGTCGATGCCGTGGTCGAAGACATTGCCCCACTTGGACGAGGTCAGGGTCACCCGGGCCAGCTTGCCGTCGACCGTATCGAGGAAGGTCATGATCCAGGCGCAGACCAGGCCCCAGCCGAACTGGCCGCGCCAGAACAGCACGAAGGCGGCGATGGTCAGCAGGAAACCGATGAAGGTCACCTGGTTGGGCGTCATCTTCGCCAGCGCGCACCAGCGGGTGACGATCCGCGCCGGGGTCGGCCAGACGTACTTGGTGACCAGGTCGGTGACGCCCTTGTACGAGCCCTGGAACAGGCGCTTCTCGACGGCGCGCACGCTGTCCTTGGTCAGGCGCTCCAGCACCGGCGGCTCGCGCTTGCGCAGCGCGCTGTTGTAGGCCGAGCCGAGCTCCAGCGCTGTCAGGCGCACGAAACGGGGATCGACCGTCGAGGGATCCTTGCCTTCGGCCAGGGCCGCGACCGCCGCTTCGGCGACCTCGGCCGGGGCGTTCACCGCAGTCGGGGCGCCGGCCTCGTCGACCAGAACCGCCCAGGGGCGACCGGCCAGGGCCTTGATCAGCGACTCGTCGAACACCCAGCCGGCGTGCACGGCGATCGCGTCGCCGCCCGCGCCCGACTGTTCCGACACGCCGATCCGGCGATAGATGCGCGACAGCCGCTCGCCCGAGGTCATGCCCCAGATGCGCGCCTCGCTGTCGCCCACCGTCACGGCGCGCGAAGCGACTGGATTGATTTCGCCGGTCACCGGTACTTTAAACCCCTTGAAAGCCGAGGCGATTGATAAGCAGCTTCGCCGAAATTCGCCACAATCGCGCCGGTCCCTCTTGTCGATATTCCGCCTCGCCCATCTGTCGGACCCTCACCTGCCGCCGCCGCCGGGCGCCTTCGGCTGGCGCGATCTCGCCTCCAAGCGGCTGCTCAGCCGCATCGCCTGGCGTCGAAAGCACAAGATCCATCGTCCCGAAGTCCTCGAAGCCCTGGTCGCCGACCTGAAGGCCCACGCCCCCGACCATGTGGCGATTACCGGCGATCTCACCAACTTCGCCTCGCCGGTGGAAATCGCGGCGGCCACGCGCTGGCTGCAAGGGCTGGGCCCGGCCGAGACCATCACCGTCAGCCCCGGCAACCACGACGCCCTGGTCGGCGAGACCGCCCAGGCCCGCTTCGCCCCCTGGACCGCCTGGCTGGGCGACGACGAACAGGCCGCCTTCCCGCAGGTGCGGCTGCGCGGCCCTGTCGCGCTCTTCAACCTGTGCTCGGCCTTGCCCACCGCCCTGCACCTGGCCACCGGACGCCTCGGCGCCGAGCAGCTCGAGAAACTCGACGCCCTGCTGGCCGACCCCGCCTTCGCCGACAGGTTCAAGGTGGTGCTGCTGCATCATCCGCCGATCGCCGGCGCGGTCTCGGGCCGCAAGTCGCTGGACGATCAGGGCCCCCTGCGCGACGTCCTCGCCCAGCGCGGCGTCGACCTGGTGCTGCACGGCCACGCCCACGAGTCGCTGACCGCGACCATTCCGGGCCCAGGCGGCCGATCGATCCCCGTACTGGGCGTGCCCTCGGCCTCGGCCTGGGTCGGCGGCCACTCGCCGGCCCGCTGGCACGCGCTGGAGATCGAACCGCGAGAAGGCGGCGGCTTTTCGCTGCGGGTGATCGCGCGGGGGCTCGATCCGCAGACGGGCGGGATCAGGGAGCTCGGACGCTATTCGCTGATTTGAGACCTTCCCCCGAAGGGGGAGGTGTCGGCGAAGCCGACGGAGGGGGACGTGACTGCTGAAGCAGCCCCCGAACAGAATTCAGAAGGGACTTCCCCCTCCGGCCCTCCGGGCCACCTCCCCCTTCGGGGGGAGGAATTCATGCCTACCTCCCGTAGCGCATCCGCACCCGGATCGTGTTCTCGCCCGACTTCACGCTGATGCGCGCCGAATCGAAGGACGGCACGCCGAACCGCGACGGCGCGTCGTTGGAAAAGCCATAGCCCTCGGTGGGCAGGCCCACGGCGTTGCGGTCGAAATCGTGGTTGCCATTGGCGTCGTGATAGACCGCCACGGCGTAGATGTCGGCCTTGGGCAGGTTGAAGCAGGCCTCGGTCGTCGGCGCGCTGGCCGGCACCCGCAGGCGCAGCAGCTTGCCGCGCGGCGCCAGGAACCGGCTCGGATCAGACGGATAGATCGTAACCGTCACCTCGCCCGTCTCGGACTTCAGGCGGCCGACCTCCACGGTCAGCCGCACGCCTGTGTCTCGACCGACGCAATCCTGCTTCGCCGCCGCCGGCGCCGCCATCCCCAGCAAACCCAGCAGCGTCCCTAGCGCTGCAAGGCCTGGAAGAACGGTTCGTGCTTCCATGTAAAAGGCCGTGTCCCTATTGTCGCCCCGACGCGATCAGCGCCCGCAGACTCGCCTGAAGTATCGGTTGCCGCATGCCCAATCCCACAGCCCTCGCATTCGGCTTTCCGCGCTCGAAAGTGGCCGAGACCGACCACTGGTTGGTCCTTGTACGTCCCAAGCAGCCGACTTTCGGGTCTCTTGTCCTGGTATGCAAGGAACCCGTGCAGGCCTTCTCGGATCTGAGCGCCGCCGCCTTCGCCGACATGCAGGTGGCCGTGGCCGGCATCGAGCGCGTCCTGAAGGCCAAGGTCGCCTACGAAAAGATCAATTATCTGATGCTGATGATGGTCGACCGCGACGTGCATTTCCACGTCCTGCCCCGCTACGAGGGCGCCAGAGAACACAAGGGACAGAGCTTCCCTGACACCGGTTGGCCCGCCGCTCCGGCGCTGGGCGCCGCTGTCGCGCTGGACGACGCCGCCGTCGAGCGCCTGGCCCAGGACTTCGCAGCTGCGTGGGCCGCCGCGTGACCAAGCTGAAGAAGAAGTTCGACGTGCGGCGCATCACGGCCATGGGCCTGATCGACCGTTACCTGCTGCGCCTGCTGGGCTGGCCGCTGGCCGGGTGCCTTGGCCTGACGGTGGTGGCCCTGCTGCTCGAGCGCGTGCTGCGCCTGCTTGACCTGCTGTCGCAGAGCGCCGCGCGCTTCGACTACGTCACCCAGCTGGCGCTGAACCTGCTGCCCCACTACCTGGGCCTGGCCTTGCCGGTGGCGTTCTTCGTCGCCCTGTTCATCGTCATCAGCAAGCTGTCGGACGGCTCGGAGATCGACGCCCTGCTGGCCGGCGGCCAGTCGCTGGAACGGATCGCCGCGCCCTTCGTGTGCGTGGGCCTGGCGCTCAGCATCTTCAGCGTCGCGGTGTTCGGCTACGTCCAGCCCTACAGCCGCTACGCCTATCGCGCGGTGATGCACGCGGCCGTCAACGCCGGCTGGAACGGCCGCCTGTCGGGCGGAGCCTTCATCGACGACGACGGCTCGCTGATGACCGCCGACGCCGCCGACCTGGCGGGCCAGAGCCTGACCCGTGTCTTCATCCGCCGCCCCGACGCCGCCGGCCACGAAGAGCTGATCACCGCCGCCAGCGCCACCTTGCAGGTCTCGGCCGACGGCAAGACCGTGACCATGCGCCTGAAGTCGGGACGCCGCATCGGCAGCGACGCACGCGGCAACTACCGCAGCCTGGCCTTCGACGACCTGACCACCGAGGCGCCGCTGAAGGCCGCCGCCAGCCTGCTGCGCGCCCGCGGCGGCGACGAGCGCGAGCTGACCCTGGGCGAACTGCTGCATCAGGCCAAGTCGCCCAACCCGGTCGTGCCCAAGGCCACCCTGATGGCCGAGTTCTACGGACGCATCGCCCGCGCGGCCTTCCTGCCGTTCCTGCCGCTGCTGGCCTTCCCGCTGGGCCTGGCCGCCAAGCGCGGCAACCGCGCGCCGGGCCTGCTGCTGGCCGGCGTGCTGCTGCTGGCCTTCCAGCACAGCCTGCTGCTGGGGCAGAGCCTGGCGGAGTCGGGCCGCATTGCTTCCCTGCCCGCCGTCGGCCTGCCGTTCCTGATCTTCACGGGCCTGGCGGTCTGGCTGTTCGTCGGCAGCCGCACGCGCCCCGGCGACACCCCGATATCGCGCCTCGTCCTGGCCATGAGCGCCCAGTTCCGCCGCGCCCTCAAGCCGTTCCAGCGCAAGGAGCGCGCCGCATGAAGCTGCAGCTCTACGTCCTGCGCACGGTGGCCACGCGCGTCCTCGGCGCCGTGCTGATCCTGATGGCCATCCTGCAGATCCTCGACCTGCTGGAAGTCACCACCGACATCCTCGACCGGGGCCTGGGCGTCGGCGGGGTGTTCTACTATGCCGCCCTGCGCGCCCCGGCCCTGTTCCAGCAGGTCGCGCCGCTGGCGGTGCTGGCGGGGGGCCTGTTCGCCTTCTCGCAGCTGGCCCGCGAGAACGCCGTGGTGGCCATGCGCGCGGCCGGCATCTCGGGCTACCGCATCGTCGCCATGGCTGTGCCCGTAGCGATCGCCGTGCTGGCGCTCGACGCCCTGTGCGCCCAGGTCGTCTCGCCCCGCACCGACCCGACGCTCAGCGCCTGGTGGGCCGCAACCACCCCCGTCGCCGATCGCAAGGCCCCGGCTTCGCGCACCTTCCGGGCCGGCGAGGACCTGGTCACAGCCAAGGAAGCCAGCCCCAACGGCGCGCGCCTGACCGAGCTGACCATCTATCGCCGCGACAACTCCGGCGCCCTGACCGAGCGCGTCGTCGCTCCGTCGGCGCAGTTCCAGGCCGGCGCCTGGCGTCTGCAAAACCCGGTCACCACCCGCTATCTCGGCGACCGGGTCGAGCCGATGACCGCCGCCTCGGCCACTTGGCCCACGGCGCTTCGCCCGGCCGACGTCCAGGCCCTGTTCGCCGACGCTCCCGCCCCGTCCGCCGCCTCGGCCCGCCGGGCGCTGGAGAACGGCGGCTCGGACCGCCCGCAGAGCTTCTACGCCACCCGCTTGCAGACGGCCTTCTCGGGGCCGATCGCGGCGCTGGTCATGCTGCTGCTCAGCGCCCCCGTGGCCTGGGCCAATTTCCGCAGCGGCCAGGGCGCCATCCTGCTGACCTCGGGTCTGGCCGCCGGCCTCGTGTTCCTGGTCGCCGACGGCCTGCTGTCGGCCCTGGGCGAGTCCGGCGCCCTGTCGCCGCTTCTGGCCGCCTGGGCCGCCCCCGTCGTCTTCGCCGCCCTCGCCGTGCGCGCCTTCGTATCCCTGGAGGGATGATGCCTTTCGATTCCGCGGCCGAGGCGATCTCGGTCCTGCCCGTTCGCACGCCTGAAGAGCTGAAGCGCTTCATCGCCCTGCCCGCGCGCCTGAACGCCAAGGATCCAAACTGGATCACGCCGCTCTTCCTGGAGCGGACCGAGGCCCTTTCGCCCAAGACCAACCCGTTCTTCCAGCACGCCGAGGTCCAGCTGTTCCTGGCCGTGCGCGGCGGCCGCGACGTCGGCCGGATCAGCGCTCAGATCGACGAGCTGACCCCGCAGAAGACCCCCGGGCGCCTGGACGGCCACTTCGGCCTGATCGCCGCCGAGGACGACGCCGAGGTCTTCGCCGCCCTGCTGCGCGCGGCCGAAGCCTGGCTGCGCGAGCGTGGCCGCACCCACGTGATGGGTCCGTTCAACCTGTCGATCAACGAGGAGGTCGGCCTGCTGGTCGACGGCTTCGACACCCCGCCGATGGTGATGATGGGCCACGACCCGGCCTACGCCGGCGGCCGCGTCGAACAGCAGGGCTATGCCAAGGCCAAGGACGTCTACGCCTACTACGCCCCCATGCAGGCCGACCTGCCGCCCGCCGTGCGCCGCCGCGCCGAGCGCCCGCCGGCCGAGGGCGTCGTGCTGCGCCAGCTCGACATGAGCCGCTACGACGAGGAGGTGGTCACCCTGACCGAGATCCTCAACGACGCCTGGAAGGACAACTGGGGCTTCACCCCCACCACCGAGGCCGAGACCGCCCAGCTGGCAAAGGCCCTCAAGGCGGTGATCGACAAGCGCCTGACCTGGTTCGCCGAGATCGACGGCGAGGCGGCCGGCTTCCTGGTGTTCCTGCCCAACGTCAACGAGGCGATCCGCGATCTTGGCGGCAAGCTCCTGCCGTTCGGCTGGGCCAAGCTCCTGTGGCGGCTGAAGGTCAAGCGCGTGAAGTCGGCTCGCATCCCGCTGATGGGTGTGAAACGCAAGTTCGCCGAGAGCATCCGCGGCCGCATGCTGCCGTTCCAGATGATGCACGCCGGCCGCACCTCGGCCATCGCCCTTGGCTACGAGCGGTTCGAGATCTCGTGGGTGCTGGAAGAGAACATGCCCATGCGCCGCATCGCCGAGTCGCTGGGCGCTGAGATCTACAAGACCTACCGGATCTACGAGAAGGCGCTGTGACCCAGAGCTTCAAGGCCCTCGTCCTGGCCGGCTCGCGGCCGGGCGAGATCGACAGCGCCGCGGCCTATGCCGGCGTCTCCCACAAGGGCCTGATCACGCTACAGGGCGCCACGCTGCTCGACCGCGTGCTCGGCGCGGTTCAGGCGGCGGGCGCGCAAGCGATCGGGGTCTCCACCTCGGACGCCGCCATCGTCTCGGCCCTGCCCAAGGGCGTCGCGGCTATCGCCGCCTCGACCGAAGGCCCCAGCCAGAGCGTGCGTGAAGGCGCGAAGGCGCTGGGCTTCCCCCTGCTGATCACCACGGTCGACCACGCGCTGCTGAAACCCGAGTGGATCACCCAGTTCCTGGCCGACGCGCCGGCCGACGCCGACGTCTGCCTGATGCTGGCCCCGGAAGAGCGCGTGCGCGCCGCAGCGCCCGACACCAAGCGCACCTATCTGAAGTTCCGTGACGGCCGTTTCTCGGGCTGCAACCTCTTCCTGTTCCGCTCGGAAGCCGCCCTGCCCGCGATCGCCCTGTGGCGACGCGTCGAGCAGAACCGCAAGCAGCCCTGGAAGATCGCCGCCATGCTCGGCCCGGGCCTGCTGATGCGCTATCTGCTGGGCCTGCTCACCCTCGACGAGGCCATCGCCCGCCTGGGCGCCCTGGCCGGGGTCAGGGCCGCCGCCGTGCGCGCCCAGGACGGCTTGGCGGCGGTGGACGTCGACAAGCCCGCCGACCTCGACCTGGTACGCAGGATCGTCGGCGAGACGGCCTAGGTCGGAACTCTAGCCGTTTTCTACCGAGGTTCCCCGCGAAGGTGGGAATCCAAGCCGCGTTTCGGGGCGAGGCGCGGCCGTGAACGACCCGCAGATTCAGCTTGGGTCCCCGCCTTCGCGGGGAAGAACGGATTTGGGGACCGTGGCGGGGTGACTGTGGATCCTAGCGCCAGTACCCGTTCGCCGCCGCCACGGTGGCGAAGTTCACGGCCACCACGTGCGAGACGGCGGTCAGAGCCTGAGCGTCGTTCTCGTAGATCGCCCGCAGCCGGGCGCGAACCTCATCGGAGGGTTGGGTCTTCTTGACCGCCATGCGCGAGAGCTTGACGGCGAGGTCGTAGCCCTCCTCGGGCGTGGCGGTGATCAGGCTGGGCAGCCAGGTCGGCATCGGCGTCGCTCGCGTTGTTGCGCCCGAAAGCTAGACCGCCGGGTCGCCGCGACGATTGGACGGAAAGCTCCACCGTTCCATCCAATCGCGCCAAGACATCAGGCGCTGAGCCTGACGATGACCCCAAGACCCGCCGCCGCGATGGCCAGCGCGACGGGGATGGTCAGGATCTGGGCCAGGGCCGATCCCGCGCTGACCCGCCCCGTCCAGGTGGAAAGCCCCTGACGCAGGAAATCGGCGAGGTCGGGACGGGTTTCCGCCTTCGGCTCCATGCGCAGGATCACCGCCGGCACGCCCAGATAGACCGCCAGGTAGGCCGCGCAGACCCCCAGCACCAGGCCCACCTCGGCGTCGCCCAGGAAGGCCAGGGCGAACGCTCCGAGGATCGCGCCGTAGGCGCCGACGATCATCCAGCCCACCGCCTTGGGCAGGTCGGGCGTCGAGGGTTCGGGCGCCTGGGGCGTCCGGGCGGAGGGCTCGACCGCCGCCGGAACCGTCCGCGCGCGAGGCGCGGGCGGCTCCCAGGACGGGCCTTCATAAAAGGCGTAGGTCAGCGGCGTGGTGGTGGAGACATAGTCCATGACAGGCTCCTTCGGCCGCTCGGCGGCCGGGTTCAGGGGAGGAGAAACACGCGCACTCAGACGGCCAGGGCCTCGTCGGCCGGGCCGAAGAACTCGAAGTGGATCCGTTCGGACGCCACCCCGGCCCGCGACAGCCCGCCGACGAAGGCCTTCAGGAAGGGGCGCGGCCCGCACAGGAAGAAGTCGGCGGTCTCGAACGGGGTATTGGCCTTCAGCCAGTCGACGGTGATCAGGCCGTCGTGGTCATGGGTGCGGCCGGCTTCGTCATTGGCCGCCGGCTGGGCGTAGAAGGTCGCCACCGAGGTCTTGCCATGCGCCTTGGCCAGGGCCCTGACGTGGCCGTCCATGGCGTGGCTGGCGCCGTCCAGCGCGCCGTGCACGAAGGCGGTCTGAAGCTCCGGATGCTTGTCGGCGATGGTTTCCAGCATGCTGACCATCGGCGTCAGCCCCACCCCGCCCGACAGCAGCACCACCGGCCGCTCCTGCGCCTGCGGCAGGAAGAAGTCGCCCGACGGCGGGGTCAGCAGGATCTCCGTGCCGACCTGCGCCACGTCGTGTAGGAAGCGCGAACCGCCCTGCCCGCCCTCCTCGCGCTTGACCGAGATGCGGTAGGCCGTCTCATTGGGCGCGTTCGAGATCGTGTAGTTGCGGCGGATCTCGCCCTGGTCGGGCGTCGTCAAGCGCAGGGTCAGGTACTGGCCGGGCTTGTGCGGCAGCACCTTGCCGCCGTCCTTGGGGCGCAGCACGAACGAGGTGATCACCGCGCTCTCGACCGTGCGCTCGGCGATCTCGAAGGCGCGCCAGCCGTTCCAGCCGCCGTCGATCGCCTCGATCGCCTCGCGGATGCCGTGCTCACGTTCCTGAAGCAGGCCGGCCAGGAACCAGTAGGCTTCGCCCCAGGCGGCCAGGATCTCTTCGTTCACCGCCTCGCCCATCACCTCGGCGATGGCGCCCAGCAGGGCCTTGGCCACATAGGGATAGTGCTCGGGCAGTACGTGATAGCCGACGTGCTTCTGGGCCATGCGCTCGATCGCCGGGATCAGCGCCTCCAGGTTCTCGATGTTCAGCGCGTAGCCGACGATCGCGCCCGCCAGGGCATGGTGCTGCTGACCGCTGGCCTGGTTGGCGTGGTTGAACAGCGCCCTGATGTGGTCGTCCTGGAAAAGCCGGGAGTACATCGCCTTGGTCACCTCGGTGGCCCGCGCGGCGACAGCCGGGGCGGTGGCCTTGACGTGCGCGATCGTTTCCGCGCTCAGCGGCTTGGGCATGGTCTTGCTCCTTGGAAAACTCAGATGTCAGGGATCAGGCGGCGAGCGCGGGTTCGCGGTCGTAGAAGTCCACCTGCATGCGGATCGGCCCCAGCGGCTCGACCCGATGGATCTGTTGCGGCCGCACCAGCCCAGACACGCCGGGGCTCAGTTCGACCGACGGGAGGTCGGCGTCGTCGTAGTGCAGGACGAGCCGGCCCTCGATCAGGCGGATCACGCCCCAGACGCCGGCCCGGGTGCTGTGGTCGCGACGCAGGCCATCGGGCAGCGTCGTCTCGTCGAACACCGGGGTCGAGCGGTACGGCGCGTCCGGCGCCGGCCGGCGGCTTTCCAGCGCGCCGTTCAGGTTCCGGGCCATGCGCTGCGCCTTTTCCTGCAGCTCGGCCGCGTGCCGGGGCGGCACGAAGGTGTCGGTCGCCTGGCGCCACAGCGCCAGCCAGCGGTCGAACATCTCAGGCTCGATCCGCTCCACATGCTTCATGTGCGCGGCCAGCGGATTGCCCTTGTAGCGGGCCGAGGCGCGCATCACCGACGACCAGAAGTCGGCCAGCCGGTCGAGATGCTCGTCCCAGTCCTCCACCGCATCGGCGAAGACGGGGCCAAGCTGCGGATCCTGGCGCACGGCGGCGTAGAAGCTGGTCAGCAGCGCCGGCAGGACGGTGTCGTCGAAGTCGAAGACGGGGTTGGCGGACATGACGCCCTCAATTCATTCATCTAGAATGCATCTATTCCCGCGACCGAAAACATGCAATCAGAATGCATGATTTATCCGCGACGCCGAACCCTTAAGGGGAGCCCATGAAGCTCACCCGCTACACCGACTACGCGGTGCGCACGGTCATCTACCTGGCCAATAACGACGGCCGCCTGGCCTCGATCGCCGAGATCGCCCGCGCCTACGACATCTCGCAGAACCACCTGATGAAGGTGGTGCAGCAGCTGGCGAGCGCAGGCTTCGTCGAGACGGTGCGCGGGCGCGGCGGCGGCCTGCGCCTGGCCCGCCCCGCCGACCAGATCAATGTCGGCGCCCTGGTGCGCGAGACCGAGGGCGGCTTCGACCTCGTCGACTGCTCGTCCTGCCTGGCCGCGCCGGGCTGCGGCCTGCCGCGGATGCTGGCCGAGGCGACACGAGCCTTCCTCGCCGTGCTCGACGGCTACAGCGTCGCCGACATCTCGCGTCAGCCCGAGGTGCTGCACCGGCTGTTCGCCCAGGCAAGCTGAGGCCTTCACGCCACAGCGCGAGAAAACACGGCGTTCGGCTTTGCATGCGGCGACGGCCGGACCTATGTGCCGGGCGAAAGCCGCCGGTTCCCGCGATCGGCGGCGACTTTTGTTTCGTCCGTTCGAAGTCTGTCCCTTGTCGTCTTTTCTCCGCCACGCCGCCGCCCTGGGCGCCCTGCTCCTGCTGTCGGCCTGCGCCAGCGTCGACCTGCCCGCCTCGCCCAAGGCCGCGTTCAGCCGCAGCGCCTCCAGCAGCCTGTCCCAGGGCGTGACCTACAGGAGCGAGACGCGCGAAAACCCGCTGCGGCAGGTCTATCACGTGGTGCAGCTGGATCTGGCCGATCCCAAGGTCGAGCTCTTTGTCTCGCCGCCCAATGACGGCGCGGGCCAGTACCACGCCCGCACCACCTCGGAATTCGTCACCGCCTCGGGCGCCCTGCTGGCCGTCAACGCCAGCTACTTCGTGCCGTTCAAGGCCGGCTCGCCGGGCGGCGAAGACTTCGTGCCCCACGCCGGCCAGCACGTCGATCCGGTGGGCAAGGTGATCGTCGGCGGCCGCGAGGTGGCCCCGCCGGACGATCCGGAGGTCGACCCGCGGGTCAACGCCATCCTCTGCATCCACCCGTCCTTCGTCGAGATCCGCTCGGGCGCCACCTGCCGCTGGGACGTGGTCGACGCGGTGGCCGCCGGCCCGGTGATGCTGGTCGACGGCGCCGAGCAGTCGTTCCAGAACGCGGGCCCCAAATACGCTCGCGACCGCCACCCGCGCACCGCCTTCGGCGTCTCGGCCGACGGCCGCACCGGCTGGCTGGTAGTGGTCGACGGCCGCCAGTCCGTGCTCAGCGAGGGCGCGACCCTGGTCGAGCTGACCGCCTTCTTCCGCGACCTGGGCGCGGCCGACGCCATCAATCTCGACGGCGGCGGCTCGACCACCCTGGCCGTCGACGACGGCTTTGGCCGCCCTCGCGTGCTGAACTCGCCGATCCACACCGGCGTGCCCGGCCGCGAGCGCCCGGTCGCCAACCAGATCGGCGTGCGGATGCTTAGCGCGCCGTAGGGCCTGCCCCTCCAGCAAGTTCGACATTCAGCAATCCTGCCGTTTTCCACCGAGCTTCCCCGCGAAGGCGGGGATCCAAGCTGCGGCCCAGGAAAAGGCGCGGTCGTGAGTGACCCGCAGAGTCCGCTTGGGTCCCCGCCTTCGCGGGGAAAAACGGATCTTGGGACGCCCATCGAGTGAATGCCGATCCGCCCTAGAACCCGGGCGAAAGAAAACTGGCCGCGACGTTGCTGAGCGGACCGGGCCAGTCGCCGAACACGATCGAGCCCGACAGCGGGTCGCTCGACATCGACGGGAAGCACAGGTTGAGCCTGAACTTCAGCAACTCGTCGCTGGTGCTGGTGGCCATGATCGACAGCGGAAAGCCGATGGCCGGGGCGTTGTCGTAGATGAACATCGCGCCGGTGAACGGCGAGATCACCGGCGCGGCCGGATTGGGGAACGACAGCGTCCCCGTCACCGGAACCACCTCGCAGCGCGCGGTCGACGTCGCCTCGAGCGCGGCGTCGCTACTGGCGAGGCTCTTCCCCTCCGGGATATCCAGGGTCAGCTCGTATTCGAAGCCCACCTGGCCGTCGGCCACGATGTCGGGCTTGTAGACCGTCAGTTTCAGGGCGCCGGTTTGCTGCATGAGCGCATCCTCGATCTGGGCGGCGCGACGAAGCTCGCGCAACCTATGATCGCATCAGCGCATGACACATTCTTTGAGGGAACGCCGATCTACCGGATCGCCACGCCAATCGCCCGCCTGCGCACGGCGCGGGCGGGTGGTGACGCTTGGAGACGCAAGAGCCGGCCGTCTCAGGCCGGTGTCGCCTCGGCCGCCGCCCAGCGCGCAGCCAGTTCGCGGTTCTTGGGCAGGTCTTCGGGGAAGTCCATCTCGGCCCAGTCCAGCCCCTTGATCGAACGCACGGCCACGGCGTCGTGGGCGCGGGCGATCTGGTCGATGGCCGACAGGTACCAGCGGCGCAGACCCTCGGGCGTACGCAGCGAGCGCTCGACGATGTCGGTGAACAAAGCCGCGCCTTCCGGCTCGAAGCGCAGGAAGCCGATCGACTCGGCGTCGTAGGTGGTGATGGTCTTGCCGATCTCGCGCAGGGCGTCGCCTTCGGTGCGCACCTTCATGTCGTCGGAGTCGTAGCCGCCGTCCTTGCGGTCGATGGTCACCGTGATCGGGGCCGACGGGGCCGACAGCAGACGCTCGGCGATGGCCGGCTCGAACAGGGTGTCGCCGTTCAGCAGCAGGAACGAGCCCTGCATCTCGCCGCGCGCCATCCACACCGAGGCCAGGTTGTCGCTGACGCTGTAGAACGGATTGAAGATCGTGCGCAGGGTCAGGCCCGGCAGGCGCAGCTTGGCCAGCTCGGCCTCGACCAGGTCGGCGTTGAAGCCGGTGACGACCACCACCTCGGTGACGCCGGCGCGGTGCAGGTGGCGGATCTGCCATTCCAGGACCGAGCGGCCCGACAGGTCCACCAGGCACTTGGGACGGGTGTCGGTCAGCGGCGACAGGCGCTTGCCCTGTCCGGCGCTGAGGATGATGGCTTTGACCGGCGACTGCATGGCGAAAACTCGGGCGCGCCGCGAAGACGGCGGCGAAGACGGGGGTGAAAAGGGCGAGAGCACGACTCGAAACGAGCCATATCAGCGCAGATCGTGCGCGACCATAGCCCTGGCAAGGGCCGCCCTTCCGCAAAACGCCGCTTGCGACAATGTGCGCGGCCCGCGGGGCCCGCGCCCTGCCCCGTCCTCAGGCGTCGACCGTCGCCTTGTAGGCGCTCTCCGCGACCGGATGCAGCCGCGCCTCGATCGCCGCGTCGAGCTTGGCCCGGAAATCGACCATGCCGGTGTTCACCGGCTCGAACACCTCGAAGCCGACCGAGCAGGGATCCCCGCCCGGGAACGGCGGATCGGGGTTGTACTGGATCGACAGCTGCGCCTGCTGCGCGGCCAGCTGCGCCTTCTCATCGGCGTCCGGACCGCCGGCCAGGTCGGCGACGATCGTCTGGACCATGAACAGCGACTCGTCGATCGACGACGAGATCCCCGCCCCAGTGATGCGGTTGCCGTCCTTGACCCAGCGCGGGCAGCCGTTGACCACCGTCACCCTGGGGAACAGCTTGAGGCACTCGATGAAGCCCCAGTGGGTGGTGGCCTTGTAGCCGTCCAGCAGGCCGGCCGACGCCAGCAGCAGGCCGCCCGTGCACACCGAGACGACATAGCGCGCCTTGCCGGCCCGATCGTTCAGGAAATCCAGCAGCGCCGTGTCGCCGATCGCATCCTGCAGGCCATAGCCCCCGCCGGGCACGAACAGCATGTCGATGTGCGGGGCGGCGTCATACGTATACTGCGCCACCACCTTGAGCACGCCCGAGGTCTGGATCGGATCGGTCGTCGCCGCCACCGTCGCCACCTGGATCGTCCGGCCGATCACCTCGCCGTCGAAGAAGGCGAACACCTCGTGCGGGCCGGCGACGTCGAGGATGTCGACGCCCGGATAGAGCACGATGCCCACCGTGAACGGCGGAAGCCCCTGGGCGGTCATTGCCACACCGCGATGAACGAGGCCGTCACGCCCGCCGGCTCGCCGTTGTGCGGCTTGGCCCGGACGATTGTGCCGACGATGGACGGAACCTGGTCCACGCCGTCGGGCCACATATAGCCCGGCCAGCCGTAGTAGTCGTACTCCCAGCCGGTCGTGGGCGTGCCGTCACGGCCAAAGCCCCGGATGACGAGCGTGGTCGGCCCCTCGCACTCGGGGTCGACCTCGCCCTTCAGGTCCAGCACGTAGCCGCCGCCCATGTCGAGCGTGCCGACGAGCGTGCGCGGCGTCGGGGTCTCGAAGGTGAACACCCCCTCGCCGAAGATCAGGCTCAACGCCGTCTGGGCGTCGTCGCCCACCAGCTCGGGATTGTTCAGGTAGCTGCGATAGGTCCACTTGCCGGCCAGTTGCATGGCTGCTCTCCCTTCCGCTCCGCCCTCAGTAGGCGTGAACCTCGACGCCCAGCAGTTCCGGCTCGGCCCGCGTGGCGCCCGTCGCCGCGCCGTGATCGTGGCCCGGCGCGGCATTGGCCAGCATCGGCGGCTTCAGACGCACCAGCCGGATGTTCAGTCCCGAGGCCGGCGCCGCGGCGCTCAGCCCCTTGGCCATGGCCAGCTTGGCCAGCGGCGGCGACAGCGGCACGGTGAAGGTGACCGGTCGGGTGACCAGATGCTGGCCGAACATCGAGAGCGTGGTGACGAAGCCTGGCGAATTGACGCCCACCGCCTCGCTCTCGGGGGTGTTGACCACCACCGCCAGGTCGTGGCCGTGTTCGAACGGCGGCAGCTCCACCGTCAGTGTGGCCAGCAGCTTGGGCCCGTCGGCCTTGACCGACTGCGTCAGCAGCGCCTGCGGCACCGCGACGTCGCCCGAGGCGAGGCTGGCGTTGCCGGGGATCTTCAGCTTGGCCGAGAACTGCTGGGGCTTGGCCGCGACGGCCGCCTTCAGCTTGCCCGCGGGGCGCGGCGGCGGCACGACGTTCTCGCCCGAGCCCGGCTGGTAGTCGTAGTCGAAGGCGCCGATCGTCTCGTAGGCGCCCGCCATCTGCTGGGCCGGCGGCAGCGGCTGGCCGTCGGCGTTGCGGAAGAACAGGAACGGCTCGGCCCGCCATTGGCCAAGGTCGCCGCGCGGGTTGAGATAGTTGGGGTTGTCGTCCGGCAGGGTCGGATAGCCGTAGCCCTGCTGCTTGCGCGTCCAGACGTCCCAGATGCGGTCGATATTGGCGTGGTGCAGGAAGAACAGCGGATCCACCGGCGACAGGTTCGACTGCATGAAGCCGTCGCCATAGGTCGTGTTGCCGTTGGGGTCGGTCCAGATGCCGCCGACGCAGTTGTGCACCTTGTTGTGCGGCTGGCCTTCCATCACCCCGAAGCCGGTGATGCTGCTGTGGAACTGCGACTTGGGGCTGGCGAAGCCGATGAAGTCGCGCGGCGCCAGGGCGTTTTCGAGCATCCAGGACGAGACGGCGCGGCTGGTGACGTCGTCGAAGCCGGGGCGCTGCGGCGTCGATCCGCGCGACTTGGGCGGCGCGAAGAACATCGGCCCGCCCTGGGGCCCGATGTCGAACAGCAGGTCCGCCGGGAAGCGCAGGCCGCGGATCAGCAGCTGCTGGTTCTGGGCCTGGCTGAGGCCGCCCCAGAACTTCTCGAGCACCGGCCCGAAGGTCTTGTTGAAGGCGTCCAGGCTCTGGATGTAGCCCGGATAGGTGCTGGGGTTCAGCACGCCCTGGAACATCTCGGCCGGAACCTGCGGGTTGGCCGTCCAGTCCCAGTAGGGGAAGGCGAAGCTGCTGTCGCCGCTGAGCTTGCGGACCACCTGCTCGAACCAGCCCACATAGCCGCGGTGCCAGACCACGAACCACCAGTTGCCGTGCGGGCAGTCGATGGTGTGGGTCAGGGCGTGGTTGTACCAGTTGTAGGGATGCTCGGGCGGCAGCTTGAGCATGATGTCGATGGCCCGGGCGTAGCTGGCCAGGGCGCGCTTGCCTTCGGGGCTGCTGACGTTCCAGCGCCGCCAGCGGGCCTTGGTCGGCGCGGCGGGCTGGGCCAGCGCCTGGCCGGCGGCCACGGCGCCCACGATCGCAGCGCCGCCGGCCATCAGGTCGCGACGCGAGGGAGCTGAGAACGGGCCGGTGGCCATGGGATCCTGGGTCATGTGACGGACTCTTTCTCGGGATCGGAAGGCTTGCTTGGGATCGGAAGCTTGGCGGCGCCGGCCTGAGCTTGGCGCAGCGCGGGAAGGCAGGCGGCGCGGCCGCGAGGGGCCGCGCCGGGCGGATCGTCAGTGGTGGCCGTGGGATACGCCGCCGGCGCCGTCAGGCAGCACGATCTGGACGTTCTGCATCATGCCCTGGTCCTCGTGGTCGAGGATGTGGCAGTGCAGGACGTACTCGCCGATATAGCGCTGGTAGCGGGTGCGGACGATCAGGGTGTAGGGCAGGTAGGGACCATTGTCGGTCTTCTGCACGCTCTTGACCCACAGGGTGTCCTTCCAGGCGCCTTTCAGGCCCGGATACTGCGGGTCGGGCGGGCCGGGGCCGAAGTCATCGACCGCGCCGGGCGCGCTGACGTCCTTGCCGTTCGGATCCAGGATCTTGACGATCTGGAACGGGTTCACGTGGATGTGGAACGGGTGGCTGACGAACTCCGAGCGCAGCTCCCACTCCTGGGCCGTGCCCAGCACCAGGGTGCGGTCGACGCGGTCGGGGGCGTAGGGCCGCGGCGCATAGTCCTGCGAGCCCACCTCGAACTGCACCGGCATGTTGGTGTTCTGGCCGGGAATGGCGATGTTGAAGAGCACCTTCTCGGTCTCGGAACCCTTGATCTCGGCCTCGGTGATCGTCGGGTGGGGCACGAAGCGGGTCAGCTTCAGGCCGTTGCGCAGGTCAGCGATGACGCTGGCCTTCACGTCGGCCGGCATCTGGGCGTTGGCCGCAGCCACCAGTTCGCTGGTGACGAAGGCCGGGATGTCCCTGACCTCCTGGCCGGGCGAGACGCTGACCTTGCCCAGCAGGCGCGTGCCGACAGCGATGCTGTTGACCGTGGCGCTGGGCGCGGTGTCGGCGTCGAGCATGCAGTAGTTGCCCGGCTTGGGGAAAACCACCAGCAGATCGTTGCGATAGCCCGGTTGCAGGGTGGCGACCGTGGTCTTGCGCGCCTGGGCGTCGGTCAGGCCGTCGTCGGCCACGATGTAGAACGGCACGGGATCGCCGATGCAGTAGGTCTTCTGGAAGGCCGGGCCGTCGGCCGCCGCCAGCCGCTCCATCGCCGCCGGACCGCCGTCGGCCATCTTCACGAACTGCAGCGAGATGGTGTCGCGCACGCCGGCGTGGATCATCCGCCAGCGGGCCAGCTCGCCCTGCCTTGCCGGCAGGGTGGCCAGCACCTGGCCGTTGATGCTGGTGTAGCGGCCCGACTGCCCCCAGCTGCCCGGCCCGAAGCCGTTGCCGTTGGCGTCGCTGTAGAACTCGATCACCCCGGTGTCGCCGGGATCGCAGACCCACTCGACCACATTGCCCTTGGCGTCGGTCTTGACCTTGATGTTCCCGTCCTTGCCCAGGCAGGCGTACTGGATCTGCTGGAACACCAGCAGCTTCTCCGGGATCGGCGCGCCGTTCTTGTAGAGCAGGGTGTCGAGGTCGCCGTTGGCGCTCGGGGTCGGCTTGCGGTCGCCCTTGATGACCAGGGCCCCGGCCATGCCGCTGGAGACCTGCAGAGCCGTCGAACCATGCCGGTGGGTATGGTACCAGAAGGTGCCGGCCGGATGGTCGCGGGGGATATTGTACTCGTACTCGAACTTCACCCCGGGATTGATCGACAGCAGGACGTTGTCGCTGTTGCCGGTGGGGCTGACCCACAGGCCATGGCTGTGAAGGTTGGTGCCGTTGTAGCAGTGCGGCACGTTGATCAGCCAGTTGGGGTCGGTGCAGCTGGGATCGGCCGGCAGCCGGTTGTCCAGAGCCACCCGCACCGTCTCGCCCGGCCGCGTCAGGATCGTCGGCGCCACATAGGGCGTGGTCGGCGAGACGTCGGTGCCGTTGTAGCTGCGCAGGTGAACCTTGTCGTAGCGGCCGTTGGCGGGGTTGTAGAGCCGCCCGTCGGTGTAGACGATGTTCAGGGCCAGACGCTTGTCGGCGGTGATCGCCGCGGTCGACGGCGGGATGACGTAGCTCTTGTCGCCGGAGGCCGTGCCGGTGATGGCCAGCAGGCTGGTCGTTCCCTTCTGCGCCGCCTGGGCCGTCGCCTCGATCGGCGCGCCCAGCAGGCGGGGATTGTCAACGACCCGGTCCTGCGCCGCGGCGGTCCCCGCCTGCAGGCCGATCGCGGCCAGGGCCGCCCCTAGCGTCAACGTCAAGCGCGCTTCACGCGCGCGCCAACCAGCACCGCTCATCGCAGCCTCCCCGAACAGCGTTCCCCGAGGCTGGATACTACCTGGACGATACTGAAGGTGAAGGCTAAATTTTTGTGATCTTTCGCACAGCCGACGCGTGCGTCAGCGCCAGGCGTAGTTGAAGCTGAGGCTGATCCGCTGTTCCTCGGCCTGGTTGGGCGTAACCTCGTGGCGCAGCCAGCTCTCCCACATCAGGATCGTGCCCGGCGCGGGCTGCACGTAGACGAACGGCTGCAGGCTTTCGGGCGCGTCGTCCTGGCGGGTCGGCGCGGCCATCATCATCGGCAGCCGCGGATCCTCGAACTTCAGGGCCGAGGCCCCCTCTGGAATGGTGACGTAGACCGTGCCGGAGATCACGCTGTGCGGATGGATGTGGCCGGTGTGCTGGCCGCCCGGATCCAGGATGTTGATCCAGAAGCTGTCCATCACCAGCTTGCCGCCGGCCAGGTCGAAGCGCAGGTCCTTGGCGAAGGCCGCCGCGTGCTTGTCGAGCTTCTTCTTCAGGTCCGCGAACAGGCTGTCGCGCTGGGCCAGGTCGTCCAGCGAGGCGTAGGAGGTGTAGCCCAGATAGCCCTTGCGCTCGGCCCAGGCCTGGCCGGCCTCGTCGTCCTCGGCCACCGCGATGCAGGCGTCGTGTAGGTCGTCGATGAAGGTCTCGAACCCCTTCTCGCCGGACAGGGTGGCTTCATAGAGCGGGGTGACGAAGAGCGAGCGGGTGGTCATGGGGCGGGGTCATACAGCCCACTGCGATTGACGACAAACAGCGAATGGAACATCATGGGAACATGGCTGGTGACGGAATGACCGTAGAGATCGACGAAGCGCTCGCCGAGAGCCTGCGGGTTCGCGCGGAAGCAGCTGGCCGATCCGTTGAGGACTATGTTCGCCATCGCCTTGAGGAGGACGATGCCGCGGTCTGGACCGAGGTGGACGCCATCTGCGACGCCGTCGTTGCGGAAGGCGACGGGATACCTTTGGGTGAGCTTGGCGACTGGATGAACGGCTGGGGCAAGCCTGACGGACCACCGCCGCCAAGATGAAACCTGTCCAGGTTTCGCCTCGCGCCTACAGCGACATTCGATACTTGGAGCTCTGGCTTGCCGGGCGCGCGCCAAAGGCTGCCTTAAGGGTCGGCCCTGCACTGTTCGCGGCGATGAAGTCTTTGGAGGAGTTTCCAGAGCGCGGCAGAAAGGCGGCCGGATTTCGAGGTCGCGAACTCTTCGTCCCCTTCGGCTCACGGGGTTACATCATCCGCTACCGCGTCGAGCCGGACCGCATCATCATCGCGACGGTTCATCACAGCCTCGAACGTCGCTGACTCCGCCGGACTCGCCTATATCTGCCTCGTGACCGACACCACCGCCGACATCCCCTCCCCCGCCGAACCGGCCAAGCTCGCCGGCGCCGCCCTGATCAAGGACGAGGTCACGCGCCTGCCCGATGCGCCTGGCGTCTACCGGATGATCGGCGAGGCCGACGAGGTGCTCTATGTCGGCAAGGCCAAGAGCCTGAAGAAGCGCGTGGTGCAGTACGCGCAGGGGCGCTTTCATACCAACCGCATTGCTCACATGGTCGACGCCACGCGGGCCATGGAGTTCGTCACCACCCGCACCGAAGCCGACGCCCTGCTGCTCGAGATCAACCTGATCAAGCAGCTGAAGCCGCGCTTCAACGTGCTGCTGCGCGACGACAAGAGCTTTCCCGAAATTCTGATCCGCCGCGACCACGACGCCGCCCAGCTTCGCAAGCACCGCGGCGCCCACACCACCAAGGGCGACTATTTCGGGCCGTTCGCCAGCGCCTGGGCGGTGAACCGCACGCTCAACACCTTGCAGAAGGCCTTCCTGCTGCGTTCATGCAGCGACAGCGTCTACGAGACGCGCGACCGGCCCTGCATGCTGCACCAGATCAAGCGCTGCGCCGCCCCCTGCACCGGCCTGATCAGCCTGGATGACTACGCTGGCCTGGTCGACCAGGCCGAGGCTTTCCTGAGGGGGAAGTCCCGCGCAGTCATGGGCCAGATGGCCAAGGAGATGGAGGCCGCGGCCGAGGAACTGGAGTTCGAGCGCGCCGCGCGCCTGCGCGACCGCATCCGAGCGCTCGCCGCCGTGGCCCAGGAAAGCCAGATCAATCCCGAGACCGTGGAAGAGGCCGACGTCGTCGCCCTGCACGTCGAGGGCGGCCAGGCCTGCGTGCAGGTGTTCTTCTTCCGCGCCGGCCAGAACTGGGGCAACCACGCCTACTTCCCCCGCATCACCGGCGCGGCCGAGGACGAGGAGGAAGGCGTCACCGAGGAACAGCGGGTCATCACCGCCTTCCTGGGCCAGTTCTACGACGACAAGCCGATCCCCCGCCTGATCCTGGCCAACGTCCAGCCGGCCAACTCCGAGCTGCTGAGCGAGGCCTTCGCGCTTAAGAGCGGCCGCAAGGTCGAGATCGCCGTGCCCAAGCGGGGCGAGAAGGCCGACCTCGTGGGCCACGCCCTGACCAACGCGCGCGAGGCCCTTGGCCGCCGCATGGCCGAAGGCAGCGCCCAGACCAAGCTGCTGGCCGGCGTCGCCGAGGCCTTCAAGCTGGACGCTCCCCCCGAGCGGATCGAGGTCTACGACAACAGCCACATCCAGGGCACCAACGCCGTGGGCGGCATGATCGTGGCCGGCCCCGAAGGCTTCATGAAGGGCCAGTACCGCAAGTTCAACATCCGCTCGACCGAGCTCACGCCCGGCGACGACTACGGCATGATGAAGGAGGTGCTGAAGCGCCGCTTCTCCCGCCTGGTCAAGGAAGAGGAAGAGGGCGACGACGCCAACCGCCCCGACCTCGTGCTGGTCGACGGCGGCAAGGGCCAGCTGGACGCGGCGCTGGAGATCATGGCCGACCTGGGCGTCGACGACATCACGGTCATCGGGGTGGCCAAGGGTCCTGATCGTGACGCGGGTCTGGAGCGGTTCTTCATCCCCGGCCAGACGCCGTTCATGCTCGAGCCCAAGTCGCCGGTCCTGTACTACCTGCAACGCCTGCGCGACGAGGCCCACCGCTTCGCCATCGGCGCCCACCGCACCCGCCGCAGCATGGACCTGAAGAAGAACCCGCTCGACGAGATCGAGGGCGTGGGCCCCGGCCGCAAGAAGGCCCTGCTGCACGCCTTCGGCTCGGCCAAGGGCGTCGGCCGGGCCAGCGTCGAGGACCTGGTCAAGGTCGACGGCGTCAGCCAGGCCCTGGCCGAACGCATCCACGCCTTCTTCCGCAAGGGCTGAGCCCCCTTACCCAAAATGCGCCCCGCGCGATTGACAACAACGTTCGCTGAACACAACCTCAAGCCGCTCTGGAAAAGCATTCAACCTGCCACGCAGCGCGACTTACGCGCCGCGCCGGAGCCGTTTGGGGGAAACATCGCCATGACCATTCTGCCGTTCCTGCGGGGCCGCGGCTTCGCGCGCCCGCTCGCCCAAGCATGCGCCGACAGCGACGCGCCCCAGCCGATCCCGCGCGAGCTGTCGGTGATCCGCCTGCCGGCCGACCACTACCTGCACCGCGACGCCCCCACCGAATGGTGGTGGCACATCGGCACGCTGAAGGCCGGCGACCGGGTGTTCGGCTTCGAGATCAACGCGGCCTCGTTCCAGGGCCGGGGCTTCGGCTTCTCGCAGATCATGCTGACCGACGTCGCGACCCAGAAGCACTACCAGCGCACCACAACCTTCACCCCGCCCGCCGGCTATGATCCGGCCACCTGGGCCGAGCACGACGTCAACCGCGACTGGCGCGTGCGGCTGGGCGACCCCAACAGCCGGCTGACGGCGATCAAGGTGACCAATCCGGGCTCGGGCTACGATCCCATCGCCACCACGGTCACCGTGACCGGCGGCGGCGGCTCGCAGGCCATCGCCTGGCCGCTGGTCGACCCGGCCACCGGCGCGATCCTGTCGATCCAGCTGACCAATCCGGGCCGCGGCTACACCTCGCCGCCGCACATCGTCATCAACGGCAAGGGCTCGGGCGCCACGGCCGAGGCGGTGCACACCTTCATCACCATGGACGCCGCCTGGGGCGATCCCACCCAGAACATGGCCGTGGTCTCCAAGCTGACCGACGAGGCCACCGACACCGAGATCGTCTTCGACCTGACCCTGTCGCAGAAGGGCGCGCCGTTCGTGGTCTGGGGCACCGGCGTCACCCAGATCCTGCCGCCGGCCAGCGGTTCGCACCTGCAGACCGGCAACTATTACTACTCGCTGACCAACATCGCCGCTTCAGGCACGATCACCATCGACGGCGAGATCTTCGAGGTCACGGGCAAGACCTGGATGGACCACGAGTACGGCTTCTTCGGCACCGCCCAGAACCCGGTGAAGTGGATCCTGCAGAACGCCCAGCTCGACAACGGCTGGTCGCTGTCGAACCACTACGTGCTGGCCGGCGGCAACAAGCGGCCAAATCCCGGCGAGCCGGTCGTCTGCGAGGTCACCCTGCAGGACCCGGAGGGCCAGATGTACGTCGTGCCCGGCGTCATGACCGCCGAACGCCCGTGGACCAGCCCGGCTTCCGGCGTGGTCTATTATCTCGACTACCAGCTCGACATCGCCGGCTTCGACGCGGTGCTGAACTTCAAGGCCCTGCTGGCCGACCAGGAGTTCCCGCTGCCGACCGGCTCGATCTACGAGGGGATCGCCTCGGCCGAGGGCAGTTTCCAGGGCAAGGCGGCCAGCGGGACCGGCTGGATAGAACAGGCCCTCTGAGCCTGGCGACGCGGGGGGCTCAAGCCCTCCGCGACCCATTCAGAAATCGTTGTTCCAGCGCTGCACCGAGGCCAGCGGCAGCCACGCCTCGAACACCAGGCCGTCGGCGCGGAAATCGAAACGCGAGCGCCCTTTCAGCTCTCGCTGGGTCAGGTTCTCGATCAGCCGCGCGCCGAAGCCCAGGCGCTCGGGCTCGCTGACGGCCGGACCACCGCTCTCGCTCCAGGTCAGGCGCAGCTGCCGTGCGTCCTGGTCGAGGCTCCAGCGCAGGGTCACCCGCCCGCCCGTCGCCGACAGGGCGCCGTACTTGGCGCTGTTCGTGGCCAGTTCGTGCAGCACCATCGACAGCGATACGGCCACGTGCGGGCTCAGCGCCACGCCGGGTCCGGAGGCGTCGATGCCCTCGCCGTGGGCGCGCACGCAGATCGCCGCCACGTCGGACAGGTCGGCCTCGTTCCAGCCGGTGCGGGTCAGAAGGTCGTGCGCCGCCGAGAACGCCACCAGCCGTTCGGTGAAGATCCGCACCTGCTCGGCGTCGAGCTTGGCGAAGGTCTGGCGGGCCAGCGACTGCACGGTGGCGAGGTTGTTCTTCACGCGGTGATTCAGCTCGTTGATCATCACCGCCTGGCGGGCCTCGCGGGCCTCCAGTTCGTGCGAGGCGGCGACCAGGGCCTCGCGCACGGCGACGATCTCGGCCAGGCCGCCGGCCTTGCTCGCCTCGAGCGGCCGCCCCTCGCCGATCGCTCCGGCGTCCTCCACCAGGCCCACCACCTCGCGATTGATCCGGTTGGCGAAGAACAGCGCCATGCTGATGCCCAGCAGCAGCAGCAGCGGGAAGATCGCCGCCGTGCCCCAGGCGGCCGCCACCCCCACCTTGGCGACATCGGCCCGGGGGATGGCCACCACCAGCGTCCAGCCGGTGCGGGGCGATCGGGTGTAGGCCACGCGGGTCTTTACGTTGTCGAGCGAGACGCTCTTGCTGACCCCCTCGTTGGAGCGGGCCAGGTTGCGGGTCATGTCCGGCGAGGCGCTGGCCCCGGTGAAGCGCTCGTTGCGCACCGAGCGGGCGATCACCTTGCGCTGGTTGTCGAGGATGGTGGCCACCCAGCTTTCGGGCGCGCGCTGCTGGCGGAACACCGAGGTGAAGCTGGCCGCCTCGACCACGTACGACACCACATAGGCCTCGCCCTTGATGTCGACCGGCGCGCCGACGGTGATCACCGGGCGCTGGGCCAGGGCCCCCATCCGCAGATCCGACACCTGGGTGCGGCCGGCCGCGCGGGCGGCGGCCATGTAGGCCGGCGGCGGGGTCTTGGGCAGCGGCTCTCCCCAGGCGACCAGGGTGTTGACCAGTTGCTGGCCGTCGCCGCGCGTCACGGCCACCCAGCCGGGCCGATTGCCGGTGGCGCGCCTGGCCCGGATGTCGAAGGCCTTCCAGTCGCCGTTCAGCAGGGCCTGGTCGGTGGCCAGGGTTTCGGCCACGGCGACGCCCTCGGCCACCTGCCGGTCGACCGCGCCCGACAAGGCCCGCGCGGTGGCCAGAAGTTGCACTTCCAACTGGTCGCGGTTCTGGCGGTTGGAACGCTCGAGCAGCAGGGCCGTGGCGGCGAGCGCCGGCACCAGCAGGCTGACGGTCAGCAGCACCAGCAGGCCGCGGACCGAGCCGCGCAGGCCCCGGTGCGAAGCGGCCGGGGTCTCGGAAGAAGTAGGCGCCATGGGCGGATTTACGCGGCGAGCGCCAGGAGGTTGCGGACAGCCCCGTGGATCGCGCCGTTCGTCAGCCCCGCCATGCCCTGCTCCCCTGCCCGGATGACGCGACCTTACGCGATGCGTCGCCGCTGTCACCCGGTAAGAAACCCGCGTTATGCCTCGGTGCGCGTCTTCAGCACGACGAGGGCGATGAAGCTGATCCCGGCGGCGACCACCAGATAGATCCCGACGGGAACCAGACCCGCCTGGTCCGCCAGACCCTTGGCGATGATCGGCGTCAGCCCGCCGCCGATCACCCCGCCGATGTTGAAGGCCATCGAGGCGCCGGTATAGCGCACCCGGGCCGGGAACAGCTCGGGCAGCCACGAGCCCAGCGGTCCGTAGACGAAGCCCATGGCCAGCAGGGCCAGCGACAGGAAGGCGCAGATCAGCACCAGCGAACCGGCGCCCATCATCAGCGGCAGCAACGCGCCGGCGGCCACGGTCATGGCGCAGCCGGCCATCAGCACCCGGCGCGGCGTCGTGGCGTCCGACCAGTAGCCCGAGGCGACGATGCCGCCGGCCATGAACAGGATGGCCAGCAGCTGCACGCCCAGGAACACCTCGCGATCGTAGCCCAGGGTCTGAACCCCAAAGGCCAGCGCGAAGGCCGTGGTCAGGTAGAACAGCGCAAAGCAGCAGACCACCGCGAAGGTGCCGCCCAGGGTTTCCTTCCAGTGCAGCTTCAGCAGCTCGGCGAACGGCACCGCCGGCGGCGGCTCGTGGGCCAGGGCGGCGGCGAAGGCCGGGGTCTCGGTCAGCTTCAGCCGCACCCACAGGCCAAGGCCGACGAGGATGGCGCTGGCCAGGAACGGCAGGCGCCAGCCCCAGGCCATGAACTGCTCCGGGCTCAGCAGAAGCCCCAGGATCAGGAACAGGCCGTTGGCGGCGATGAAGCCCACCGGCGCGCCCAGTTGCGGGAACATGCCGAACCGCGCCCTCCAGCCGGGAGGAGCGTTCTCGACGGCCAGCAGCGCCGCCCCGCCCCACTCGCCGCCCAGGCCGAAACCCTGCCCGAACCGCAGCACGCACAGCAGCGCCGGCGCCAGCCAGCCGGCCATCTGGTAGGTAGGCAGGAAGGCGATCAGCAGCGTCGAGCCGCCCATCAGCATCAGCGACGCCACCAGGGTCGACTTGCGGCCGATGCGGTCGCCGAAATGACCGAAGGCGATCGCGCCCACCGGCCGGGCGAAGAAGGCCACCGCCAGGGTGGCGAACGAGGCCATCTGCTGGGCCGACGCCGAGCTCGACGGAAAGAACAGCGGCCCGAACACCAGCGAGGCGGCCGTGGCGTAGATGTAGAAATCGTAGAACTCGACCGCCGTCCCCACCAGGCTGGCCAGCAGCACGCGGCGGGAGGAGTTGCTGGTCGGTGCGGCGCTGGCGGTCATGTCGTCCTCGGAAACTTGACCACGGCTTGGCTCCCCGCGCCCGCTACGTCAACCTTCAGAGGGAAGAAAATCACCCGACAGAAACAGGAAATTGGCGCGAACCAATCAGATTTCTTCGCGCGAACCTCGTTTCAAGGAAGAGGATTGCCCCGCCGCGTCCGCGACGGGGCCGTATCCTCAGCGGGCCGAGAACCCGCCGTCCACCAGATGATAGCTGCCGGTGATGAACGAGGCGCGGTCCGACAGCAGGAAGCAGGTCAGGGCCGAAACCTCTTCCGGGCGGCCGAGGCGCCCGGCCGGATGCAGGCCGATCAGGCCCGCGCGGGCCTCGTCGGTCATTTCAGAATGGATCAACGGCGTCTCGATGAAGCCAGGACCGACGGCGTTGATGCGCACGCCCTGGGGGGCGTACTCGATGGCCGCGGTCTTGGTCATGCCGACCACCGCGTGCTTGGACGCGACATAGGCGCCCGAGCCGGCCCAGCCGTGCGTGCCCAGGATCGAGGCCATGTTGACGATCGAGCCGCCGCCGGCCGCCAGCATGGCCGGGATCTCGTATTTCATCGAATAGAGCACGCTGTTCATGTCGACATCGACCACCCGCTTCCACTGGTCGAGCGGATAGTCGGCCGTCGGCAGATTGGGACCGCCGATGCCGGCGTTGTTCACCGCCAGGTGCAGCGCGCCGTAGGTGTCGACCGCGAACCTGACCATCGCCTCGACCTGGGCGGGGTCGGCCACATCCACCTTGAAGGCGCTGGCCGAGCCGACCTCCTTCGCCAGCGCTTGCGCCGCGTCGAGGTTGAAGTCGGCGATCACCACCTTGGCGCCGCCGGCCGCCAGTTCGCGCACCACCGCCTCGCCGATGCCCGAGGCGCCGCCGGTGACCAGGGCGACCTTGTTCGCGAATTCCGTGCTCATGAGGCTCTACTCCACTAAGTGTTACACTATACGCCCCGCGTCCTATTTGGGACCGCACGGTCCCAAGCGCCACCACCGCCGCCGCCCATTTTTCCCCTCGCGCCTTACGTACGCGACGCCCTTGCGAGCCTAGGGGTTGAGTTCTACGCAACCTGATGAGTACCGCTTTGACGTCGACCAAGGTCGGCTCGCTGGCCGCGGATCAGGCCGCCCTTTTTGACCACGACGGCTATCTGCTGCTGCGCGGCGCCGTACCCGAGGCCTGGCGCGATCTTCTGCGCGCGGCCTTCGACGCGGGCGTTGGGACGGGCGAGCAATGGACCGCCCCAAAGGCGCCCGGCTGGCGCTACGCCCAGATCGACCTTGATCCGACCGTGCGCAAGACCTGCCGACTGCCGGCCCTGCTGACGGTGGCGGCGCACATGCTCGAGGGCCCGTTCTTCCTCGCCCAGGTCGAGGGCCGCGAACCGCTGGAGGGCGGCGGCCACCAGCCCCTGCACCGCGACGGTGCGGGCCTGCGCGCCGTCGCGGCGATGGTCTTCCTCGACGACTACGGCCCCGCCAACGGCGCCACCCGCGTGCTGCCACGACGTCTGGACACCGGCGAACCCGACGAGACCCTCTCCCTGACCCTGGCGGGCGAGGCCGGCGACATCCTCGTGTTCGACGCCGACCTGCTGCACGGCGCCACTCGAAACGTCTCGGGCGCGCGGCGGCGCTCGCTGCTGCTGAACTTCCTGCCCGAAGGCGATCGCACGGCCCAGGACGCCTCGCGCGCCATCCGCGACGTGCGCATGGACAACGGCGAGGTCTTCATCCCTTAGGGCGGATCGACACTCGTACGGCCACCAACTCCCACACCGTCCTTCCCCGCGAAGGCGGGGACCCAAGCGGCGCCTGCGGTTCGTTCAAGGCCCCTCCCTCTCTTGAAATGCAGATTGGATCCCCGCCTTCGCGGGAAGCTCGGGAAGAAGGGTCAGTGTTGGTGAAGTCCAATCCCTGCTTGAGGCGAAAGGCTTGGCCGCAACCGCGCATGCGCCATAGCCCTCTCCCGCGCTCATGCGTTAAGAACGGCGCCATGAAAGCCCTGCCCAACATCCTGACCTCCGCCCGCCTGGTCATCGCCCTCTTCATGTTCGTGGCCCTGGCCGCCGCCGCCGGCGGCGTACCGTGGCTCAGCGAGCGTCTCACCGGCGACCAGCAGTTCTCGCTTCAGCGCTGGGCGTTCTGGGCTTTCGCCGTGGCCGCGATCACCGACTTCTTCGACGGCTGGCTGGCCCGCAAGCTCGACGCCGTCAGCATCTGGGGCGCGATCCTCGACCCCATCGGCGACAAGATCCTGGTCTGCGGCGCCCTGCTGGGCCTGATGGCCCTGGGCCCCAATCCGCTGGTCATCCTGCCTGCCGGCCTGATCCTGTTCCGCGAATTCGCCGTCAGCGCCCTGCGTGAGGTCGGCGCCGGCAAGGGGATCAAGCTGCCCGTCACCCTGCTGGCCAAGTGGAAGACCACCCTGCAACTGGTGGCGATCGGCGGCGAGCTGGTGGTGGTCTCCTGGGGCGCTTTCAACCTGCCGCAGGACCCGGCGATCATCGAGCCCGTTTCCTGGGCCGTTCATGGCCTGCTCGGCGTCGCCGCCATCGTCACCCTGATCACCGGCGCCCAATACTGGGAAGCCGCCCGCAAGGCGCTGACCTGATCGCCAGCCGGCGTCATTGTTCCGCCTGACAGGTTGTAGTAACGTAACTACATCCTGTCAGGCAGATCGACATGCCCATCACCACCCTCTCGAGCCGCGAGTTCAATCAGGACGCCAGCGGCGCCAAGAAAGCCGCTGCCAACGGCCCGGTGTTCATCACTGATCGCGGCCAGCCTCGCCATGTGCTGCTCAGCATCGAGGAGTATCGCCGGCTGACCGGCGACCGGCGCAGCATCGTCGACGCCTTGGCCCAGCCCGACGCCGAGACCCCCGTTTCAGACTTCGTCGAGTTCGAACCTCCGCGCGTAGCCATCGGCAGCCGCCCGGCCGATTTCGATTGATGTTCATCCTCGACACGAACGTCGTCTCAGAACTCCGCAAGGCGCGGCACGGCCGGGCCGATCCCAATGTCGTAGCGTGGGCCGAGCAGGTCGACGCCGCCGTCCTCTACATCTCGGCGATCACCGTCCTCGAGCTCGAAGCCGGGGTCCTGCGGATGGAGCGCTGCGACCCGCAGCAAGGCGCGGCGCTTCGCGCCTGGCTCGACCAGCAGGTGCTGACCGAGTTCAAGGATCGCGTCCTGCCGATCGACACAGCCGTCGCCAAACGCTGCGCGAACCTGCACGTGCCGGATCCTCGCGCCGAACGAGACGCGCTGATCGCCGCCACGGCCCTTGTCCACGGGATGGCTGTGGTTACGCGCAATACAGCGGACTTCACCGCTACCGGTGTGGCGCTGATAAACCCGTGGCGCCTGGACGCGTCCTGACCGCCCCAAATCCGACACACGCATAGGGCGACCATCGTTCTCCCAACACCTGCGACGGGGGCGGTGCGATGCGTGGCGTGCTGTGGTCGTGCGTTGTGTTCCTGCTGCCGCTTGCGCCCCTGGCCGCGCGGGCGGAGGGGCGGCTGGTGGATTTCGAGGTCGCGTCCCGGCGCTTCGACGGCGCCAAGGTCGCGATCTCGCCGATCCGAAAGGTCGTCGCCTACCTGCCCGACGGCTATGAGGCCGGATCGCGGCGCTACCCGGTCGTCTACTTCCTGCCCAACCTGTTCGACGGCCATCGCGCCGTCTTCGACCGCGACGGCGCCAAGGCCGTGCTCGACCGGGCGATCGCCGACGGAACCGTCCCGCCGCTGATCCTGGTCAGCGCCGACTTCTCCACCCCGGCCGGCAGTTCGTTCTACGCGACCTCGCCGGTGACCGGCGACTGGACCGGCTTTCTGTCGAAGGACCTCGTGGCCGCCGTCGACGGCCGCTTCCGCACCCTGCCCGCCCCGGGCTCTCGCGGCCTGTTGGGCGATCGCATGGGCGGCTATGGCGCGATCCGCACCGCCATGGTCGCGCCGGGGGTGTTCGGCGCGGTATACGCCCTGCATCCGGTCGGTACGGGCGTCGGGCTTCAGACCATGAACTCGCGCCCCAACTTCGAGCGACTGGCCGCGGCCCGGTCGCTGGACGACCTCGGCGACGACGGCTTCTCACGGGTGTTCCTGGGCATGTACCAGGCCTTCCTGCCCAATCCGGACAAGGCCCCGCTCTATGCCGACCTGCCCGCCAGCGGTCGCGGCGAGAGCCTCGCGACCGATCCCGTCCTGACCGCGAAGCTGCAGAACGCCTTTCTACTGGACCGGCTGCTGCCGGCTCATGCGGCGGACCTGAAGGCCTTGCGCGGCTTGATGTTCGACTGGGGCCGTTTCGACGGCAACGCCGACCATGTGGTCGCCAACCGCGCCTTCGCCGGCCTGCTGGAAGAGTTCGGCGTCTCCAACGAGGCCGAGGAATATCGCGGCTGGTGGGGCGAGCGTCACTGGACGCCCAACGGCCGTGTCGAGGCCCGCGCCCTGCCGTTCTTCGGACGGACGCTGGCGTTCGCGCCGGAGTGAGCTCTACTCGCCCGCGATGATCTCGCCGTCGTCCTCTTCTTCGGACGGGCCGTACATCAGCCACTCGCTGTCGGGCCGCTCCTCGCCGCCGGCTCGCTCGGCCTGCATCATCAAGGCCAGCCAGCGCGTCCCCGTCATCCGCAACACCATGATCGCCTCCAGGACTCAAGGTCGTTATTGAGATTGACTCGCAATAACGACCTGATCAAGACGATTTCGATGCCCGAGGTTCCCAGGACGCCCTTAAGTCGCCGCTTCTCCTCTAGAAACGCGCGGTCGCCGCGCGGCGCGCCATCAACACGCGCTCGCGACGACGCGAGGCTTCGCGCTCGAGATGGGGGGCAACCTCGGCGGCGCGGCGACGTTCCTCGGGGGTCCCGCTGACATCCAGGCGGCGCACATTGCTCAGCAGTTGCGCCAGCTCGGCGTCCTTCAGATTGGGGATACGGTCGATCAACGTCATGGCCACGTTCCACTCAATTCAGCAATGTCGATAACCACAACGCCCGAAGAGCTACGAAGGTCATGCTTGAAGATCGAAAAATAAAATTCCGATATATCGCTTGCATGTAGTTTGACGACCGACTAAAAGAAGCCCATCGAATTCGCTGCCGCTCGATCTGCTATTCCATGCTTCTTTGATGAAGAAGCGCCGGGCCAGCCCTCCGACCTCCAACGAAATTGATCGCTTCCCGGCGCACGCCGCGAGGCGCCCTGCACTACGATCTATAAGGACTACCCCAATGGCTATCGGCACCGTGAAATGGTTCAACGGCACCAAGGGCTTCGGCTTCATCCAGCCTGAAGACGGCGGCAACGACGTCTTCGTGCACATCTCGGCCGTCGAGCGCGCCGGCATGACCACGCTGAACGAAGGCCAGAAGGTCAGCTACGAGCTCGAGCAAGACCGCCGCAGCGGCAAGGTCTCGGCCGGCCAGCTGCAGTCGGCCTAATAGGCCCGCTGCATAAGCGACCCGCGAACGGGCCGGCCCTGCGCCGGCCCGTTTTGCGTTTCGGCGTTCAGTTTTGAACAAGCACGCCATTGAGTGGACGCGAGGCCCGGCCACGCCTAGGTTCGCGCCGTTCAAGCACCGCCGGCTTCCCATGCTTCCGATCCGCCTCGCCCTCGCCGCCCTCGCCCTGATGGCCCTGACCGCCTGCGGCTCGGTCTCGCGCGACGCCTTCAAGGCCAGCGATCTCGCCGGTCCGCCGCCGTCGGGCCTGTCGGACATCCGCTTCAACGCCAGCGACAGCGCCGCGGGCATCCGCTTCGCCGACGCCGCCCGCAACCGCGCCCGCCACCAGCAGACCTTCGACGTGCTGGCCCTCTCCGGCGGCGGCTCCAACGGAGCCTATGGCGCCGGCGTCATCACCGGCTGGACCAAGACCGGCGAGCGGCCCGAGTTCGACATCGTCACCGGCGTCTCCACCGGCGCGCTGACCGCCCCCTTCGCCTTTCTCGGCCCCACCTGGGACGCGCGCCTGGCCGAGGTCTATACCGGCGAGGCCGCCGACCGGATCCTCCAGCCGCGCGGCCTGGGCGTCCTCTTCCACCCCAGCTTCTACGACAGCCGGGCGCTGAGCGGCCTCGTCGACAAGTACGCCGACGCCAACATGATGCAGGCCATCGCCGCCGAGCACGCCCGCGGCCGCCGCCTCTTGATCGCCACCACCAATCTCGACACCGAGGAGACGGTGATCTGGGACATGGGCGCCATCGCCAGCAAGGGCGACGAGGCCTCGCGGGAGCTGTTCCGCGACGTGCTGGTCGCCTCGGCCAGCATCCCCGGCGTCTTCCCGCCCGCCCTGATCCAGGTCGAGGGCCACGGCCGGCGCCTGTCGGAGATGCATGTCGACGGCGGGGTGACCATCCCGTTCTTCGTCGCGCCGGAGTCGCTCCTGCTATGGACTGCCGATCGCGGCAAGGCCAAGCCCGGCCGGATCTTCGTCGTCGTCAACGGCCAGGTCGGCGGCGTCTTCGGCTTCACCAAGGGCGGCGCCCTGTCGATCGTCGGCCGCTCGTGGCAGACCATGAGCAAGGCCCTGATCCGCACCCACCTGGCCGCCAGCGCCGGCTTCGCCCAGCGCAATGGCGGCCAGCTGTTCTACAGCGCCATCCCGGACGCCGCCGAGGCCGACACCTCGGGCCTGGACTTCGCCGCCGGCAACCGCAAGGCCCTTTACCGCATGGGCTATGACCGCGCCGTCGCCGGCTGGGCCTGGAGCCTGGCGGCCGCTCCCGCCGAGCCCCCGCACGTCGCCGCGCCGCCGGCCAAGAGCGGACGCTAAGCCACACCGCTAACAGCGCTTTTCCAGTCTCCCCGACTCTGGGGTTGCGCCCGCCTGACTCCGTCTCTAAAGGGGCGGCTTAACCTGCAAGATGGTCGACAGCGGGCGCGCGGATGTGCGCGACCGTGTCTTTGCGCGAGTTAGCCATGCCCAAACGTACCGACCTCTCCTCGATCCTGATCATCGGCGCTGGGCCCATCGTCATCGGTCAGGCCTGCGAGTTCGACTATTCGGGCGTCCAGGCCTGCAAGGCGCTGCGCGCCGAGGGCTACCGGATCATCCTGGTCAACTCGAACCCGGCCACGATCATGACCGATCCGGACGTGGCCGACGCGACCTATATCGAGCCGATCACCCCCGACATGGTCGCCAAGATCATCGAGAAGGAGCGCCCCGACGCCCTCCTCCCGACCATGGGCGGCCAGACGGCCCTCAACACCGCCCTCGCCCTCGAGGAAGCCGGCGTCCTGAAGAAGTTCGGCGTCGAGATGATCGGCGCCAAGGCCGAGGTCATCGACAAGGCCGAAGACCGCCAGAAGTTCCGCGACGCCATGGACAAGCTGGGCCTCGAGAGCCCGCGGTCCAAGGCCGCCCACACCATGGACGAAGCCATGGAAGGCCTGGATTTCGTCGGCCTGCCGGCGATCATCCGTCCGTCCTTCACCCTGGCCGGCACCGGCGGCGGCATCGCCTACAACCTCGAAGAGTTCAAGGAGATCGTCGAGCGCGGCCTGGACCTGTCGCCGACCACCGAGGTGCTCATCGAAGAGAGCGTCCTGGGCTGGAAGGAATACGAGATGGAAGTAGTCCGCGACACCGCGGACAACTGCATCATCGTCTGCTCGATCGAAAACATCGACCCGATGGGCGTCCACACCGGCGACTCGATCACCGTCGCCCCGGCCCTGACCCTGACGGACAAGGAATACCAGTGGATGCGCGCGGCCTCGATCGCCGTGCTGCGCGAGATCGGCGTCGAGACCGGCGGTTCGAACGTCCAGTTCGCCCTGAACCCGGCCGACGGCCGCATGGTCGTCATCGAGATGAACCCGCGCGTGTCGCGCTCGTCGGCGCTGGCGTCCAAGGCCACCGGCTTCCCGATCGCCAAGGTCGCCGCCCGCCTGGCCGTCGGCTACACGCTGGACGAACTGCAAAACGACATCACCGGCGGCGCCACCCCCGCCTCGTTCGAGCCGTCGATCGACTACGTCGTCACCAAGATCCCGCGCTTCGCCTTCGAGAAGTACCCGGGCTCGGAGCCCCTGCTGACCACGGCCATGAAGTCGGTCGGCGAAGTGATGGCTATCGGCCGCACCTTCAAGGAAAGCGTCCAGAAGGCCCTGCGCGGCCTGGAGACCGGTCTCGCCGGCTTCGACGAAGTGGAAATCCACGGCGCCGATGACCCCGACACCGGCAAGGCCGCCGTCGTCCGCGCCCTGGGCGTGCCGACGCCGGACCGCCTGCGCGTCATCGCCCAGGCCTTCCGCCACGGCCTGACCGTGGAAGAGGTCAACGCCGCCTGCTCGTATGAACCCTGGTTCCTGCGCCAGATCGCCGAGATCGTCCGCCAGGAAGGCCTCGTGCGCGCCGGCGGCCTGCCCAAGACCGCCCAAGGCTTCCGCGAACTGAAGGCCCAGGGCTTCTCGGACGCGCGCCTGGCCAAGCTGACCAACGGAACCGAGAAGGCCGTCCGCGCCGCTCGCCAGGCCCTGAATGTGCGCCCGGTGTTCAAGCGCATCGACAGCTGCGCCGGCGAGTTCCTGGCCTCGACGCCCTACATGTACTCGACCTACGAGTTCGGCGCCCTGGGCCAGATCCCCGAGTGCGAAAGCGAGCCGTCGGGCGCCAAGAAGGCCGTCATCCTGGGCGGCGGTCCCAACCGCATCGGCCAGGGCATCGAGTTCGACTACTGCTGCTGCCACGCCGCCTTCGCGCTCGACCAGATCGGCGTGGAGTCGATCATGGTCAACTGCAACCCCGAGACCGTCTCGACCGACTACGACACCTCCGACCGCCTGTACTTCGAGCCGCTGACGGCCGAAGACGTGCTGGAGCTGCTGCATGTCGAGATGAGCAAGGGCGAGCTGGCCGGCGTCATCGTGCAGTTCGGCGGCCAGACCCCGCTGAAGCTGGCCCACGCCCTGGAAGAGGCCGGCGTGCCGATCCTGGGCACCAGCCCCGACGCCATCGACCTGGCCGAGGACCGCGAGCGCTTCCAGCAACTGCTGAACGGTCTGAACATCGCCCAGCCGGAAAACGCCATCGCCCGCAGCTGGGACGAGGCCCGCGCCGAAGGCGAGAAGATCGGCTTCCCGTTCGTGATGCGTCCGTCCTACGTGCTGGGCGGCCGTGGCATGGAGATCATCCGTGATCACGAGGCCATGGAGCGCTACATCGCCGGCGCCGGCGAGATCTCGCTCGAGCACCCGATCCTGCTCGACCACTATCTGAGCCGCGCCACCGAGGTCGACGTCGACGCCCTGTGCGACGGCGAGAACGTGTTCGTGGCCGGCGTGCTGGAGCACATCGAAGAGGCCGGCGTCCACTCGGGCGACAGCGCCTGCTCGATGCCGCCCTTCTCGCTGAAGGCCGAGACCATCGAGGAACTGAAGCGCCAGACCGTGCAGATGGCCCTGGCGCTGAACGTGCGCGGCCTGATGAACGTGCAGTTCGCCATCGAGGAGCCGCACGGCGACGCCCCGCGCATCTACGTGCTGGAAGTGAACCCGCGCGCCTCGCGCACCGTGCCGTTCGTCGCCAAGACCATTGGCCAGCCGGTGGCCGCCATCGCCGCCAAGCTGATGGCGGGCGCCAAGCTTGCCGAGTTCGGCCTGAAGGACGAGCCCTACGACCACATCGCGGTCAAGGAAGCCGTCTTCCCGTTCGCCCGCTTCGCCGGCGTCGACACGGTGCTCGGCCCGGAAATGCGCTCGACCGGCGAGGTCATGGGCCTCGACTGGATCCGTGAAGGCGAAACGGGCCTGGGCCCGGCCTTCGCCCGCGCCTTCGCCAAGAGCCAGCTGGGCGGCGGCGTGAAGCTGCCGACCTCGGGCACCGCGTTCGTGTCGGTCAAGGAAAGCGACCGTCCGTGGATCGTCGAGCCGGTGAAGCTGCTGCAAGCGGCCGGCTTCAAGGTGATCTCCACCGTCGGCACCCGCGCCTACCTCGCCGAGCAAGGCGTCGAGGTCGAGCTGGTCAAGAAGGTGCTGGAAGGCCGTCCCAACATCGTCGACGTGATGAAGAACGGCGGCGTGCAGCTCGTCTTCAACACCACCGAAGGCAAGCAGGCCCTGGAGGACAGCTTCGACATCCGCCGCACGGCGCTGATGATGAAGGTGCCCTACTACACCACCAGCGCCGGCGCCCTGGCCGCCGCCCAGGCCATCGCCGGCGCCCCGGCCGAGTCCCTCGACGTGCGCCCGCTGCAAAGCTACGCGTAAGGCCAAGGCCTCGTCCCCGAGACGCGAAGAAGCCGCCCGGAGCGATCCGGGCGGCTTTTTCGTTGCCCCCTCCCCCTCTGGAGGAGGTGTCGCCAAAGGCGACGGAGGGGGAAGTTCCTGATGAGGTCAGTGCATCCCCACCAACCAATAAGTCCCGCCTCCCTCGCCCCTGTGGCGAGGGCCCATGCCGGCCGCTGCTCAAACGGCGGCCGAACGCGGAAGGTCTGAGCAGGTTGACCGATGGATCCTCGCCACAAGGGCGAGGAAGGCGTGAGTTGGGTTAGGCTCAAAAAGTGGACCGGACGGGGATGGAGCAGCGTCTATCCACGGCGAATTCACAAAAGAACCTAACGAACTCAGCCCCTTACAACTTTCTCATCCAATTCAATCAGACGCGCTCAAACCGCCCGCATAATCAAACCCGTCCCCGCCATGGGGAGGGCTCTTGGTACCGGCCCAAGCGT
>NZ_JARQWV010000014.1 GCF_029543245.1 Caulobacter endophyticus | reverse complement strand
TTGTAGTTGCGGGTCTCGCTCAAGTCCCGCCCCCCCCGGGTACCGGGGGGGGGGGCCCGGGGTGGGGGGGGCGGGGCCGAGACTGGGCTCCGTGCCGGTGGTCGCCCCCTCCGTCACGGCGCTGATAGCGCCGCGCCACCTCCCCCGTTTCTCGGGGGAGGAGCAGGAGGCTAACCCGTCAGATCAAATCCCCGGCACGATCGCCTTCAGACGCGCTTCGCCGGTCGGGGCCTCGTGGCGGGGCGGGCCGCCATTGGGGAAGCCGCCGGGCGGCGGGCCGGGCGGGCGGCTGTTGGCGCCCTGGGGCGGCATGCCGCCGGGAGGCGGGCCCATGCCTCCGGGAGGGGGACCGCCAGGACCACCCGGACCCATCCCCGCATCGTCCTTCCAGTCGGCGGCGGGATCGACGCCCAGGACGAGGGCCAGGACGTAGCCGTCTTTCCCTTCCTTGACGCTGGCGACCATAGCCTCGCCGCCTTGCAGGGCGATGCCGTCCTGGCGGTTGAACATGTCCCGGTCCCGGGGCCGCTTGTAGGCCGGGAGGTTCTCGTAAAGGAACTCCGACAGGGCGTCGGGCACGAACAGCTGGGCGGTCAGGGCCGTGCGCTGATCGAGGTGCACCTTGATATGGATGTGCGGGGTGCGGCCTTCGTACCAGCCCGGCCAGATGGTCCTGAAGGCGACCTTGCCGGCGCTGTCGGTGGTCTGGGCCCCGCGCAGGAAGGTTGCTCCCTTGGCGGCGGCCTGGTGGTCGTCGCCCTGGCCTTCGTAGCCCGAATAGATGCCCTGCGCGTCGCAGTGCCAGATGTCGACCCGCGCGCCCTTCAGCGGCCGGCAGGCGCCGTCGACGACGGTCAGGGCCACGGTGACCGGCGCGCCTTTCTTGCCCTCGGTGATATCCGCGCGGTCGAGCTTGGGATCGAACCAGTAGGGGCCTTGCGTGACCTGGGGCGTCAGCGCGCAGACGCTTTCAGCGGCGGCGACCGGCCGAGCTGAGGCGGCGATGGCGGCGAACGGCGCGGCGCCGGCCAGGGCCAGCAGGCCGCGGCGGCTGGGGGAAACGGGCGAGGGCATCGGGACTCCGAAACGTGAGCCGCCCTTGTGGCCGGGCGATCCTGCCGGCGTATGTCGAGGTCTTGCGGGTTTGCAATGGTGGACGTCGCATGTGGGGCGCGAGTGCGAGGAACCTCCCCCCGTGGGGGAGGCGATCGCGAAGCGATCGGTGGGGGGAGTGAGGGGAGATCGGCCTGTGTCTTGGAAGCTGAAAGCGGCCCCCCACCGGCCTTCGGCCGCCTCCCCCAGAGGGGGAGGTTCCTCGCGTCGCCCTACAGATACTTCGTCAGGCTCAGCGACGAGAGCGTCGAGATCATCGAGTACATGGCCTCCAGCTGCGTCTCGTACTGGGTGGCCAGCACCGCGGTTTCGGCCAGGTCGGCGTCCTTGAGGTTGGAGGCCAGGGTGTCGATGCTCTCGATCTTGGCCTCGTTGCGCTCGATCAGGCGGTCGAGGGTGGAGGCCTGGATCGAGACCTGCTCCTGCAGCGAGCCGATGCCGGTCAGGGCCTCGCCGGCCAGGTCGTAGGCGGCCGAGACCACGTCGCTGTCGTTGGGCGAGGCGACGATCATCGACAGGGCGCGGGCCAGCTTCTCGAACGCCGCCGAGCCGCCCGAGACCGACAGGTCGATGGTCTGGCCGTCGGTGGTGGTGAAGGTCCGGGTGGCCGACGAGCCCTGGTAATAGTCGGCGTCGACGCCGGCCGAGGGATCCCAGTCCGCATCGCTGAAGTCGGCGGCTGCGGTGTCGCCCGCCGTGCCCGAGAACAGGTAGGTGCCGCCGGAGGTGCTGTTCATCAGCGCCTGAAGGTCATTGAGCCAGTTGGTCGCGTACTGGGCGGTGGTGGCCGAGTCGATCGTGGTGCTGGAGATCATCGAGGCCAGCTGGGTCTTGATGGTGGTGGCGAGGTCGGCGATGTCGCCCAGCGCCGAATAGGCGGCGTTAACGTAGGCCGTGGCGGTCTGGGCGGCGGCGTTCTCGGCGGTCAGGGCGCTGCTCTGGCTGGACAGGCGCAGCAGGCTGCCGGTGTTGCTGCCCAGGCCCCCGTAGGTGGTCGATTTCAGGCCGGAGGCCGTCTGGGCCTGCTGGTCGGCGAGCTTGGCCTGCACCTTGAGGCTGGCGGCCAGCATGGTCGTGGAATGGCCGAAGGTGGCGATGCGGCTGATCATGGTCAGTTCACCATCTGGATCAGGGTGTCGAACAGCTCCTGCACCATCGAGACGAGCTGGGCGTTGGCCTCGTACTGCGACTGGTAGGTGGTCAGCAGGGCCAGTTCCTCGTCGACATTGACGGCGGTGGTGTTCTGCAAGCGCGTGGTCGCCGCCTCGTAGGTCGACAGGGCGCTGGCGGCGCTGGACGAGGCGTTGGAAACGAGGGCGGCCGCGCCCGAGACGAAGCTTGCGGCATAGGACGACAGGCTGACGGTCTTGGCGGCCTGGTCGCCGGCGGCGGCGAAGCTGAGCGTCCCCGACAGCATCGAAGACAGCTTGTCGATCGTGGCGCTGTCGGAGGTCGACAGGGCCCGGTCGCCGGCCGCCAGGGTGGTCGAGGTGTCGAGGGCCGCGGTGGCCAGCAGGCTGTAGTCGCCCGACAGTTTGGATGAGATGGCGATGTCGGCGGCGGTCGAGCCCGAGAACAGGTCGTTGAAGCCGAAATAGTCCGAGAAGCCCTGCGATGAGGCTCCGACCGAGGCGGCGATGTCGCCCAGGGCGACGCCGTTGGCGCTGTCGTCGGCGGTGATCGACAGCTTGCCGTCCGAACCGATGCTGGCCGACAGGCCGTCGACGGCGTCGAGTGCGCTGACCAGGTCGGCGAGGTTGGAATAGGCCGAAAGGTCGATGTCCTGGGTCGAGACGGTCGAGCCGCTGGCGTCGACAACGGCCACCCGCAGCGTGCCGGTCGCCGAGAAGGCGTCGGCGCCCGAGATGGTGGACGCGCTGGTCAGGGCGGTCGGCGCGGGCGTGGCCGAGCCGGCGTTGGTGATGGCGTTGACCTGGGCGATCAAGGTCGAGGCCAGGGCGTCGAGTTCGGCCTGTTCGCCCGGCAGGGTGGTGTCGCGCAGGGTGACCAGCGCGCCCAGCTGGCCGGAATCGAGGCTTTCGGTGATGTCCTTGCCGTTCAGCGTGATGCCCGCGATCGAAGTCGGATAGGCGCTGGTCGAGGAAAGCGCGCTGGAGGCGGTGTAGGAAAGCTTGGCCGCCGTCGTGCCCAGAAGCTGGTCGCCGCCGGTGGTGTAGACCACCAGCCGGTTGTCGGAGGTGGTGTAGCTGCTGACCCCGATCAGGCTCGACAGGGTGGTCAGGGCCGCGTCGCGCTGGTCTTGCAGGGCGGTGACATCGCCGCCCTGGGCGGTGACCGAGACGATCTGGTCGTTCAGCGAGGCCAGGGTCGACAGGGTCGAGTTGATGGTGTCGACCGTGGTGGCGATCTCGGCGTTGGCCTGGGTGCGCAGGTCCTGGATCGAGGCCGACAGGCTGCTGATCCCCGCGGCCAGGTCGGACGCGGCCGAGACCGTCGCGGCCTTGGCCGTGTCGCTGTCGGTGCTGGCCGACAGGGCGGTCAGGGCGCTGGAAAAGGCGTCGAGCAGGCTGGAAAGGTCATCGCCGCTATCCACCGAGCCGAGGGCGGCGTCGTAGGACTGCATGTAGGTGTCGATGGTGGAGGCGTAGCCCGAGGCGGCCGCCGTCTTGACCACGGTCTTGGCCAGATAGGTGTCGGCCGCCCGCTGCACGGTGGCGCTGGAGGCCGAGTTCAGGGCGGTGGTCGCCGTCGTGCTGACCGTCTTCTTGCTGTAGGTCAGGTCGTCGGCGTTGGCCACGTTGGCGTTGGCCACCGCGATCTGCATCTGGGCGGTCGACAGGGCCGACGAGGCCGAGCTGATGATCGACGACAGCGACATGGCGTCAGTCCTTGCGGCGGCGATGGTCGCGCAGCGACGCCACCCCGCCGCGATAGCCGGCCTGGGCGTTCAGCCCGCGATTGACGGCCTGGATGCGCACGCGGTCCTGGGCCATCTCGGTCTCCAGGGTCGCCATGCGGTCTTCCAGCGTCGCCTGCACCTCGTGCAGGTTCGACAGCATGAGCAGCCGCTGGTCGTCCGACAGCGCCGACAGGCCCTCGGCGATGCTGCGGGCCAGGGCGCGGGCCTCCTCGACCGACGAGACCACGGGCGTGGCGGGATCGCGGCGGGCCTTCTGGGCGCGGGTGTGCAGGCGTTCGATCGTGCCCATGACGCTCACCGGACGGCCTGGATCAGGGTGTCGAACATGTCGCTGGTGGCGCTGATCACCTGCGAGGCGGCCGAATAGGCCTGCTGGGCGATGATCATCTTGTTGAACTCGGTCGCCGTGTCGGTGGTCGAGCCTTCCAGGGCGCTGGCCACCAGGCTGCCGGCGTTGCCCTCGCCCGGCAGGTTCAGGTGCACCTGGCCGGCGGCGGTGTTCTCGTCATAGACCGTGCCCGAGACGTGGGTCAGGCCGTTGGGGTTGCTGAAGGTGGCGACCGGGATCTGGTAGATCGCGAGACTCACCCCGTTGTCGAAATTGGCCGTGACCAGGCCGCTCTCGTCGATCGTGATCCCCGACAGCTCGCCGTAGTTGGCGCCGTCCTGCTCGAAGGTCGGGCTGATCGACAGGGTCGAGGAGGTCGAGGCGTACTGGGTCAGGCCGTCGGTGCCGCCCGACGAGCCGAGGTCGAGCACGATGGCGCTGTCGGCCGCGCCGGTCGACAGGCCCGTGATGCTGATGTTGACCGGCGACGGATCGGTGGTCGACAGACTGCCGTCGGAGTTAAAGGTGACGGTCACGGTGCTGGGGCTGATCGTGCCCGAGGTGGTGGCGCTGTCCTTGGTCAGGGTCGGGTCCGACAGGGTCAGCGACCAGGTGTTGTCGCCGGTCTTGGTCCAGGTCTGGCCGACCGTGTGGCTGACGCCCAGGGAGTCGATGATCTCCATGCTGGTGTCGAAGCTCTGGCCTGTCGTGGCGTCGGCCGGCAGGTTGGCGGCCATGCTCACCGTCGAGGTGGCCTTGGCGGTGCCGCTGATGGAGTCGAGATTGATCGCCGACAGGCTGGTCAGGTCGCTGGTGTTCGACGCCAGGACGTTGCCGTCGGAGTCCGTCGGATAACCCATCAGGTAATAGCCTTCGCTATTGACCAGATAGCCGTTGGCGTCCGTCGAGAAGCTGCCGTTGCGGCTGTAGACCAGGTCGCTACCGGTGTCGCCGGCGTTGGCCGCGACCACGAAATAGCCCGAGCCGTCGATGGCGATGTTGGTCGCCACGCTGGTCGACGAGATGGCGCCGGTGACGTTCAGCGCCTGGCTGGTCTTGGCCACCACCGAGCTGGTCGAGGTGTTGGTGCCCATGGCGCCGCTGACCAGCGACTGGAACGACACTTCCGTCGTCTTGTAGGCGGTGGTCGAGGCGTTGGCGATGTTCTCGGAGATCGCCGACAGGGCGATGCTCTGGGCCGAAAGGCCCGAGACGGCGGTCGAGAGGGCGGAAGACAGGCTCATGCTTGCGGCCCCTATTCCGAAGCCGAGGCGAGCAGTTGAACCTGGGTCAGCAGCGACGACATGTTGTCCGACATCGTCGTCAGCGTGTCGTTCATGTTGATCTGCTGCTCGAGCGACGAGTAGGTCGCCAGCTGGCTGGTGAACTCGGTCGGGTCGGTCGGATCGAGCGGGTTCTGGTTGGTCAGCTGCGTCATCAGCAGCTTCAGGAAGTCGGTGGTGCCAAGCTGCAGCGTGCCGGACGAGCTGCTCGAGCTCGTCGTGCTGGTGCTCGTCGCCGAGGAGACGGTGGTCATGGAGAAAGCCCTCCGGTGAAGTCGGTCCGGTCGCTCTGGGCGCCGATCGACGGGTTCAACGGAGGCTCCGCGCTGGATGGGGCGGATTATTTTTAGTTGGCCTGCCCCCTCTCTCATCGAGAGAGGGAGGGGCCCATGGCGCAGCCATGGGAGGGTGAGAGGTTACAATCTCCCAGGATGAGGCGCGGTCGTCGCGCGCTTCCGGTGATTTGAATTTTGCTCGCGCGCGTGTGGGTTTTCCGGTGAGCGGTGAAACCTCTCACCCTCCCACCGCTTCGCGGCGGGCCCCTCCCTCTCTCAAAGAGAGAGGGGACAGGGAGAGCGAAAAATAATCCGCCCCATCGTCGGCGGACGTCCCGTTCAACCCGTCGAAGCCAGGCCGTCAGAACGGCGGACAGCTTCCCGACCGGACTCTCCCCCGGGCGGACTCCAGACAGAGAACCGGACTAGAACATGCCTGTTATCTCCACCAACACGGCCGCCAACACCGCCCTGCGCTACCTGAACAACAATTCGGCGGCGCAGAGCGAATCCCTGGCGAAGCTGTCGAGCGGCTCGCGGATCGTCAGCGCGAAGGACGACGCCTCCGGCCTCGCCATCGCGACGTCCATGAACGCCGACATCACCGTGCTCAACCAGGCCGCCACCAACGTGACCAGCGGCACTTCGGTGCTGAACACCGCGGACGGCGCCCTGTCGAACATCGCCGACATCCTGCAGCGCATGAACTCCCTGACGGCCCAGGCCCAGTCGGGGACGTCGAGCACTGCCGACCTGTCGTACATCAGCGCCGAGTACGAACAGCTGACCGAAGAAATCGACGACATCGCCAAGACGACGACCTTCAACGGCGTCACTCTGCTCAACGGTGACAGCAACTACACCGAAGGCACGGGCGTCGATTTCATGGTCGGCACGTCCAGCACCGATGTCATCAAGGTCGAGCTGGGTGAGGCCAACACCACGGGGCTGAGCCTGACCGTCACCTCGATCACCTCCACCAGCGACGCCGTCGCTGCCATGGACGAAATCGACTCGGCGATCACGGCGGTCTCGAAAATGCGCGCCGACGTCGGCGCCACCCTGTCGCGCTTCGAGTTCCGCGGCGACGTGATCTCCACGTCGCTCGAGAACCTGGAGTCGGCGGCGTCGGCGATCACCGACGTGGACATCGCCGCCGAGCAGACCAACTTCACCAACGCTCAGACCCTGACCAGCGCAGCGATTTCGGCCCTCAGCCAGGCCAACTCGATGAGCCAGTCGCTTCTGAAGTTGCTGCAGTAGTCGCTCGTGTCGCGATGGCGGGGGCCTGGCTCCCGTCGTCCTGCAGACTGGCGGGGGAGCCCCTTAAGGCTCTCCCGCCGACTTTCCGGACATTGCCATGACGACCACCAGCAGCGTCTCGACCTCGGGTTCGACGACCTATCTGACGGGCACGATCTCGGGCCTCGACACCGACTCCCTGATCGAGGCGGCCGTCGCCCAGAAGACCGCCCGCGCCGACACCATCGACGCCAAGGTCACGGCCAACGAGACCAAGATCGCCTCGTATCAGTCGTTGCAGACCCTGCTGCAGGCGATTTCGGATTCGATGACCGCGCTGGCGGGCACGACCTACAGCTCGGTCACGACCACCACCAACGCCTTCGACGAGAAGAGCGCCTATCTGACCGCCTCTGACGGCACGGACGCCACCTCGGTGATCGCCGTCGACGCCGACAGCGACGCGGTGGCCGCCTCTTACGAAATCACCGTCACCCAGCTGGCCAAGGCCATGAAGGTGACGTCGACCGCCCAGACCGCCGGCACGGCGCTTGGTCTGTCGGGCGTGATGTCGGTGGGCGTCGACGGCGGGACCGCCGCCGAGATCACCGTCACCTCGACCATGACCGTCAGCGACATCGCCGCGGCGATCAACGCCAAGACCTCGACCACCGGCGTCACCGCCACCCTGATCACCAGCTCGACCGGCACGCGCCTGGTGATGTCGACCAGCGACACCAACCAGCAGATCAGCCTGGCGTCGGTCTCGGGCGACGATATCGGTCAGTCGCTGGGCCTGACCGACAGTTCGGGCGCCTTCGCCAACGTGCTTCAGGCCGCCCAGCCCTCGATCGTCACCATCGACGGGGTCGAGATCGAGAGCGACGGCAACGAGCTGACCGACGTCATTCCCGGCCTGTCGATCTCGCTGCTGCAAGCCACCAGCGGCCAGACCATCACCCTCGACATCGAGGCCAACTACGACGACATCAAGACGGCGATCACCGACTTCATCGACGCCTACAACGCCCTGCGCGCCTTCGTGGTGACCAACCAGACGGTGGGTTCGGGCGGGGTGGTGGCCGACGACGCGGTGCTGTTCGCCGACGGCATACTGCGTGACGTCAATCGCCAGCTGAACGCCCTCCTGGGCGGCAAGTCGGGTTCGGACGATGAGCTGACCGACCTGTCGGCCCTGGGCATCACGCTCAACAGCGCCAACCAGCTGGAGCTGTCGGACGAGACCTCGCTCGACAACCTGCTGCTGACCGATCTCTCCAGCGTGGCGGCCTTCTTCGAGACCAAGTTCGAGGCCAGCGACAGCAACCTCAAGCTCCTGAAGAACGACACCACCCTGTCGTACGACTTCGACCTGGAGGTCACCGTCACAGACGGGGCGATCTCCAGCGTGTCGGTGGATGGCGACTCGAGCCTGTTCACGATCTCGGGCAGCCGGATCATCGGCGCGACTGGGTCGATCTACGAAGGCCTGTCCTTCGCCCTGGCCACCCCCACCAGCGGCACGATCTCGGTGCAGATCACCCAGGGCTTCGCCAACCTGATCACCAGCCTGATGAGCGACTACGCCAACACCACCACCGGCGTGATCCAGCAGCGCATCAACACCCTCGACACGGTCAACACCAGCCTGACCGAACAGTCGGAGACCATCCGCGACAACGCGGAGACCTACCGAACCAAGCTGATCGCGAAGTACTCGGCGATGGAGACAGAGCTCTACGCCGCCCAGATCCTTCAAGAGCAGATCAAGGCCATCCTCGGAGCCAGCAGTGATGACGACGACTAACAGCCAGGCGTTCAGCGCCTATGCGGCCTCCAGCCGCCTGACCGCCAGCCCGCGCGACGTGCTGGCCTCGGTGCACGAGGAGCTCTACCGGGCCATCGGCTCGGCAAAATTCGCCCACGAGCAGGGGCGGCTGGATCAAATGTGCCGACACGCCATGCGGGCGACCCAGATCCTCACCGTGCTGTCGACCAGCCTGGATTTCTCGGCCGCCGGACCGGACGGCAAGACGTTGCGCAGCTTTTACCAGTACGTGCTCGACAGCATGGTTCGCGCCAGTCGCCGCAAAGATGTGTCCGGTTCGTATCAAATCGTACTCGACTTGTTGCGCCCGTTCTGCAAAGAACTCCGTTCTGAAAAATAGAAATATGCTGACGTATTGCGAATGTATCGGATGAATTCAGTGATGTAGTTATCTGACATGTGGCACGCTGTTTGCCAATCCCATTGCGATACAGCGATGGAGGCGAGTAATCGCCATGGCGAATTCAGCGATGACTGTGACGGGTGAGTTCGGGCTGGTGGACGCCCGCTCGGACGAAGACCTGTTCCTGGCCTGCCGCGACGGTGACCAGGTGGCGTTCCGGGTGCTGGTTGACCGGCATCTGCGGATGGTCCGGCGGCTGGCCCTGAACGTCCTGGGTGACGTGCAGGAGGCCGAGGACGCGGCCCAGGAGGCATTTATTGCCGCCTGGCGCGCCCGCGAACGCTGGACGCCGGAGGCGCGGTTCTCGACCTGGCTGCACCGCATCGCGGTTAACAAGGCCATCGACCGTCGCCGCGTTCGCAAGGCCGTGCCGGAAAGCCAGGAGGTCATCACCCGCCTGGCCGACGCCGAGGTGCGAGGAGCGGCCCAGGCCGACGCCCTGGCCAACCTCGAACGGTCGGAAGTCGCCGTGACCTTGCAGCAGGCCCTGGGCAAGCTGCCGGACACCCAGCGCCAGGCTTTGACTTTGTTCTATTTCGAAGAGCTCGAGGTCGGTAGAATCGCCGACGCCATGGGCTGTTCGGAACAGGCGGTCCGCTCGCTCCTGAAACGGGGCCGGCAGACCTTGAAGACGAGACTCCAGAGGCAGAAGAAGATCTGTGGCTATGGACCTGAAACTGTTCGAAGCGCGCCTGAAGGCGCTGGGCGCGGCGCTTGACCGCTGGCCCGAAGACGAGGCGGAGGCCGCGCTCGACCTGCTGACGACGTCGGAGGCGGCGCAGGACCTGTTCGCGCAGGTGACGGCCCAGGACATGGGGGTGTTCGACGACGCCGGCGGCGACCTGTCGCCCCTGGCCGACCGCATCGCCAGGAACCTCTAGCGGCGCCGCGCCTTGAAGCCGTCGTGATCGGCGGGCCATCCTGGCCGCCGAAAGCGAGGATCCGCATGCTGCTTCGACGACTGACGCTCGGCCTGGCGCTGCTGGCCATCGCCGCGCCGCCGGCCTTGGCCGCCTCGGATCCGATCGATCCCCAGAAGGAATACTCGCCGGCCTACGACCGCTGCCTCAATAGCGGCGACGCCATCAAGGGCGTCACCGTGGCCATGGCCGGCTGCACCAATGAAGAGCTCCAGAAACAGGACGCCCGCCTGAACCGCGCCTACAAGGCGGCGATGGCTGGCCGGTCCAAAGCTGACCAGGCCAAGCTGCGCACCGTTCAGCGGGCCTGGATCAAGCGCCGCGACGCCGAGTGCCGGGAAGACCTGACCGGCGGCACCATCGACATGCTCAACATCGGCGGCTGTCATCTCAGCATGACCACCGTCCGGGCGGTCGAGCTGGAGCGGATGGCGAAGGGCAAGCGGTAGCTGTCTTTTTGTCGTCATCCCGGCCGTAGCGAAGCGTAGAGCCGGGACCCAGGGGCCGCCGCACTGCGCTTGGCCCCTGGGTCCCGGATAAGCGCTGCGCGCTTTCCGGGATGACGGGCTGTGGAGGGGGCGGCGCCTACGCAGAACCCCTTATGCGGCGCTCCCGAATTTACCCGCACGAAGAGTAGGGAGAATGTGCCGGCGTCGGGGCGGCGTTTTTCGCCCCCATTCCTTCGGGAGCCGTCTGATGCTGTCGCCCCTCCGTTTCGAGCCCGCCTACGCCCAGCCGGCCCTGCCGGTCGCCGCCGCCAGCGTGATCCGCTACGCCGCCGGCGAGGAGATCTTCGCCGAGGGGGATCGCGCCGACCACGTCTACGAGCTGGTCGAGGGCACGGTGCGCACGGGACGCCTGCTGCGTGACGGCCGCCGCCAGATCGACGCCTTCCACTTCGCCGGCGAGGCCTTCGGCTTCGAGGCCGGCGAGGTGCGCCGCACCACGGCCGAGGCGGTCTGCGAGGTGACGGTCCGCATCGTCCGCCGCCGGGCGCTCAGCGACCTGGCAGCCCGCGACGGGCAGGTGGCGCGGCAGCTTTACCAGCTGACCATCTCGGGCCTTCAGCGCAGCCAGGACCACGTGCTGATGCTGGGCCGCCGCAGCGCCTGCGAGCGGGTGGCGGGGCTCTTGTTGCTGCTGGCCGACCGCACCGGCGAGGCCGCCTTCGACCTGCCGATGAGCCGCCAGGACATGGCCGACTATCTGGGCCTGACCATCGAGACGGTATCGCGCACCCTGACCGGCTTTCTCCAGGAGGGGCTGATCGCCCTGCCGACCGTGCGCCATGTGGATCTGCTCGACCGCGAGGCGCTGGAAGCGCTCTGCGAATAGGCCTCTGCGAGTAGGTTTGGGCGAATAGCAGAACGGCCTCCCCGCGGGGGCGGGGAGGCCGTTCGACGTCTTCGGGCTGTCGAGCGGATCAGGCCGCCGGCAGCTCGCCCATGGCGCTTTGCAGGTAGTTCTGCTCGCCCAGCGACTTGATCAGCGACAGCTGGGTTTCGAGGTAGTCGATGTGCTCCTCGGTGTCGTTGAGGATCTCGCGCAGCAGTTCGCGGCTGATGTAGTCGCGGGCCTGCTCGCACTGGACGATGCCCGGCACCAGCAGTTCGCGGTTGAACAGCTCGATCGACAGGTCGGCGGCCAGGCACTCGGGAACGGTCTCGCCGATCTTCAGCTTGTGCAGGTCCTGCAGGTTGGGCAGGCCCTCGAGGAAGAGGATGCGGTTGATCAGCTTGTCGGCGTGCTTCATCTCGCCGATCGATTCCTGGTAGACGATCTGGCCGAGGCGCTTGAAGCCCCAGTTGTCGTGCATGCGGGCGTGCAGGAAGTACTGGTTGACGGCCGTCAGCTCGTTGGTGAGCACAGCGTTCAGGACGCGGATAACGCCGGGATCGCCTTGCATGGCGGCCTCCTAAGGTTCGAGTTCGCCCGAACCCTTAGCCGCCTTTTTCAGGGCTTCAACAGTAATGTGTGCAAGTGTTTCGCAGCCTCACAGAAAAGCGTGAGAGTGCTTCGCGGTAACCTGAGATTGTCGACTTTGCGTCGCAAGAAGCCTTATTCGGCCGCGTAAGCCAGAGCTTCCTGGGCTTCCTGGATCATCTGGCGCATCTCGCAGACGCACTTGGCGCACTGGGCCTGGCAGCCCTTGTGGCGGAAGATCTCGGCCGGACGAGTCGCGCCCGCGTCGATCGCAGCGCGGACTTCACGTTGGCGGATGCCGTTACAATTGCAGACGTACAAGGAAAGAACGCCCTACCGAATGATTGTCATTCTCATCTAACAGTTTTCCACCGGTTTGCAACTGACTCTCAGTCGAGTGAACGGCGGCGCGTCGTCGCAGTGGAGGGGGGCGGAGTAACAGCCGAGGGCTTGGCCCCCCCTTTTCCCGAGCTTCCCCGCGAAGGCGGGGATCCAAGCTGATCCGGCGGATCTGTCGCGGCGCAGCCTCATCCTGAAAGTCGGCTTGGGTCCCCGCCTTCGCGGGGAATTGACGGTGTATACGGGGTCTATCGGAGAGAGCCTTCCCGGCCCAAGCACCCCCAAAGTCGCGCTGCGCGTCAAATCGGCGTAAAGGCGGCGCATGACGCTCGACTGCCGCCTCTACCTGATCACCCCGCCGTCCCTGCCGGACCTGGCCGCCTTCGGCCGCCAACTGGCCCGCGCTTTGGAGGGCGGCGACGTCGCGGCCCTGCAGATCCGCCTCAAGGACGTGCCCGACGATGTGGTCGCCGCGGCCGTCGAGGCGCTGTCGCCGATCGCCCGCGCCCGCGACGTGGCGGTGATCCTCAACGACCGGCCCGACCTGGCCTCCCGCCTCGACTGCGACGGCGTGCACGTGGGGCAGGGCGATACGCCCTATGCGGCCGCCCGCAAGCTGATGGGCAGGGACCGCATGGTCGGCGTCACCTGCCACGACAGCCGCCACTTGGCGATGGAGGCCGCTGAGGCCGGGGCCGACTATGTGGCCTTCGGGGCCTTCTTCCCGACCACCACCAAGGATGCGCCGATCGTCGCCGAACCCGACATTCTGTCGATCTGGCAGGAGACGATGGAGGTTCCGTGCGTGGCCATCGGCGGTATCACCGCCGCCAACGCTTCGGGCCTGGCGACCGCCGGCGCCGACTTCCTGGCCGTTTCGGGCGGGGTGTGGGCGCATCCCGGAGGTCCCGACGCGGCCGTGGCGGCGCTGAACGTGGCCATCGCGCAAGGGCTCGCGGCGCGCGGCTGATAGGTCGCCCGGCGCGCATAACGGCGTTCTCTTGCCGTGGTTGCAGGAGAGGCATAGCGTCCTTCCCGCGAACCATAACGGGGAGGGACCGCCATGAAGAAGCGGCTCGTAGCGTGTTTGCTCAGCGTACCCATGGTCATGGCCGCCGTTCCGACGGCCGCCGAGACCTGGAAGCCGGCCCCCGGCGAGGCCAAGACCTTCTATGACGCCGACTTTCTGAGGGTGGACGAGAAGACCGGCCTGGTGGTGCTGCGCATCGCCGAAGGCAAGGGCGGCGGGCCTTACAAGGCCTGGCCGGCCGGCAAGGGCCCGATCATGCTCTTCGCCCTCGACTGCGCCGCCGACAAGTGGATGGACCTCGGCATGGACTTCGCCGGCGACAAGGGTCTGCCCAAGAACTGGCGACAGGAAGCCAAGGTCGACGACATCTCCGGCGCGGCGGGCAAGGCCGGCAAGCTGGCCTGCGAGACGAAGGACAGCCTGCCCAAGACGCCCTTGCCCTGAAACGCGAAGTCGCCGCCCCGGCGGGCCCGCCGAGGCGACGTAATCGTCATGCTTAAGAATAGGGTTTCGTCGCCCCGGTAATTGAGGCGGCCCCCGGACAGTCCGGGGCGTCGGCGGAGGCCTGTCCGCGCGCGGTCGGCCTCCGCCCGTCCAGGCTTGGCCTAGACGTTCAGTTGCACGACCCGGTTGGTCCCGGTCGCGGCGTTGACCGCCCCGGCCGTGGCGCAGCCGCCGCTGTTGTTGTTGGCGATGACGTACCAGTCGCTGGGCTGGTCGACCCGGATCATGTGCTGGACGGTCTCGCCGCTCTGGCGGCGCATCAGGTTGCCGGTGCACACGACGTTCTGCACGGTGTGGAACTCGATGGCCGGGCCGCTGGTCCAGGTCAGGTCGGAGATCTGGTTGTCGGTCACCGTCAGGCCGGCGGCCTTGTAGGCGTCGAGGAAGATCTTCGACCCGCCGTTGCTCCAGTTGTTGCTGACGAACACGCCCTTCACGAGGTGGATCTGATCGTCGGCGTTGGGCGACTCCATCTTCACGAACTCCAGCGCGCTGCCCTGGAAGTAGCAGCCGAAGATGTGGACGTTGGAGATCCAGCACGGGTTCGCCGACGAGCCGTTCGACTTCAGCAGGACGCCGCGGCCGCACGGGCCGTCCATCTGGCAGTTGGTGATCCAGATGTCGGTGATGTTGGAGCGGTAGCCGTTCTGGGTGGTGCTCGACACGCCGTCGACAAGATGGAAGGCGTCGTTGAACTTGTGGAAGATGCACTTGTCGAAGCGCAGGGCCTGGATGCCGCCGAGCGCCGAGGCCTCGATAACGGTCTCCACGCCATAGGCGCTGTTGGCGGCGTTGTAGGCGGGGCCCGCGAACTCGCAGTTCTCGAACTCGCTGTCGCCGACCTCGGCCCGGCTGATGGTCGCGGCGGGCACGCGCACCCGGACGGCCACGCCGTTGGGCTGGTTCTCGAGCCACACGCCCAGGCGGTGGAACTTCACCAGGCGGGTGCGCTGCAGCAGCACCCCGACCGGGAAGCCGTGGATGACCACGTCCTCGACCAGGCTCAGGCGCTGGCCCTGGACATCGTACCCGTCGGTTTCCACGCCGACCTGCAGCCCGATCTTGGCGGTCGAGCCTTCGTTGACGATCGCGAAGCCGCGCAGTTCGAAGTCCGAGGTCTTGGAGACGTCATTGCGCCCGTTGATGGTGACGACCGCCTGGGTGGCCGGCCAGCTCGAGCCCCTGGCGATCAGCCGCGAGACGATGCCGCCGCCGCCGCCGGTGACGTGCAGGTTGTTGAGGCTGGTGGGGGTGAGGCTGACGCCTTCCGTCACCGGATAGGGGCCGGTCAGAACCAGTTCCAGCGGACCGCTGGAGGTGTCGATAGCATCCTCCATGCAGTTGATGGCGGCCTGGATGAAGGGGGCGTTGTTGGCCGCGCCCGAGCCGGCGCCCCACCACTCGGGGCACACCCGGCGAAGGCCGGTGATCTTGCCGCCGTTCTTGAGAATGAAGATCGTGCGATAGCCCGCGATCACCGAACCTTCGATGCGCAGAGTACAGCCGTCGACTTCGAAGTAACCGCCGGTCTCGAAGGTCCAGACCTGGTCGCGGGCGAGGGTGGTGTTGGTGGTGAAAACCTGGGTCGTATTGACAATGGGCATTCTGAAAATTCCTGAGTGCTGAAATGCCCTGCGATAGTGCGGTTTCAGCGCTGTCGCCGCAATCGCTAAGTTCGCATTTTGTTCTCATGTGTGACCGATTTTGACGTGGGTGCGCCTCGGCGCGGTTTCAGGCTTGGATCCGCGCCAGCTTGTCGGGATTGCGCATGGTGTAGACGGCGGCGATGCGGCCATCGACGATGTCCAGGCCCCAGGTCTGGAACACCACGCCGCGGTTCGACAGCACCACGCCGGGCTGGCCGTTGATGCGCGCCAGGCGCACGCTGGTGTCGCCGGGGTGGGGCCACTTGCGGGCGATGCCTTCGAGCAGGCGCACGGCGTTTTCCAGGCCGAAGACCGGGTTCATCGTGGCCGAGGCCTTGCCGCCGCCGTCGGCGTGCATGACGACGTCCTCGGCGAGAAGTCCGCGCAGGCTAGCTGCGTCCCCGCTCATCGCCGCGGCGATGAAGGCCTGCGTCAGGCGGCGCTCCTCGTCGGCGCTGGGCTTGTAGCGCGGCTTGCCGGCCTTGACGTGGTCTCGGGCCCGGGCGGCCAGCTGGCGCACGGCGGCCTCGGAGCGGTCCAGGGTGGCGGCGATCTCGGAAAAGGGCGTGTCGAACACGTCGTGCAGCAGGAAGGCCGCGCGTTCGAGCGGGGTCAGGCGTTCCAGGGCCAGCAGGAAGGCCACGGTCAGGTTCTCGCCCAGGCCGAAGGTCTCGTCGACATCGACCACCGGCTCGGGCAGCCATTCGCCGACATAGAGCTCGCGGCGGGCGCGGGCCGATTTCAGCCGGTCCAGGCACAGGCGCGAGACCACGCGGTTAAGAAAGGCGCCCGGATTGTCGACGCCGGCCGCATCGACCTCGCGCCAGCGCAGCCAGGCGTCCTGCACCACGTCCTCGGCCTCGGCCCGCGAGCCGAGCATCCGATAGGCCAGGCCGGTCATGGCGTGGCGGCGGCTTTCGAAGATCGTGTCGGCGGCGGTCATCGGCGGATCCCTCGGGTTCTCGCCGACAGGACGAGGCCAGGGCGCCAGACGTGACATGGCCGCGAAGTTTTTTCCCGACAAATCCACGCCGCCGGAAGGAGGGGTCCGGCGGCGTGGCGGGGGAGGCCTTATTCAGCCGCGTTGGCGGCGGCCGAGCGCAGGGCGGCGTAGTCGGCGCGGGCCTGGCCGAGGGTCTCGGCCACGCACGAGGCGTAGTTGGGGTGGCGGCTGGTCTTCAGCGTCTTGACGCACACCTGGCGGGCGGCGCGGGTCAGCTCGTCGCTTACGGCGGCCGAGGACTTGCCGGTCACCGAGACGCGCTGCGAGGCGCCGTTCAGCAGGGTCTCGGCGGCGACGGGTTGGGCCGCGGCCAGCAGGGCGAAGGCGGCGGCGGTGATCAGGGGGAGCTTGGTCATGGGGTCGTTCCTTGTTTGCGCTAAGGGGAGTTTGCGCGTGGCGCGACCCCTCGCTTTGCGCTGGATCAACCGCCGCCCTTAAAATTGACCGACCGGTCCCTTTTTTCAAGAGGGCTCGCTCAAGACGCGACAATCTGCCCCGCCTTGCCTTCCGACGGCGCCGCGTCTAGGTTCCGCGCCCGCTCTTTCCCACTGCCATCGTCCGTCTCCCGCCGCCGCGCTTCTGCGCGCCGGTGCAGGGAAACCCATAGGATACTTGCCCGTGCCCACGCCTTCCGCCCTTCTCAACGTGATGATCGACGCCGCGCGCAAGGCCGCCCGGGGTCTGGCCCGTGACTTCGGCGAAGTCACCGAGCTGCAGGTTTCCAAGAAGGGCGCGGGCGATTTCGTGACCAACGCCGACCTCAAGGCCGAGCAGACCCTGTTCGAGATCCTGACCAAGGCGCGTCCGGGCTACAGCTTCCTGGGCGAAGAGCGCGGCATGATCGAAGGCACCGACAAGACCCACACCTGGATCGTCGACCCGCTGGACGGCACCACCAACTTCATGCACGCCATCCCGCACTTCGCGGTCAACATCGCCCTGCAGCGCGAGGGCGAGGTCGTCGCCGGCGTCACCTACAATCCGATCACCCACGACCTGTTCTGGGTCGAGAAGGGCCGTGGCGCGTTCCTCGGCGCCGAGAAGCGCCTGCGCGTCGCCGCCCGCAAGCACCTGGACGAGTCGGTGCTGGCCACCGGCGTGCCGTTCGTAGGCAAGCCGGGCCATGGCCAGTTCCTGAAGGAGCTGCACCAGGTCAGCCAGAAGGTCGCCGGCGTGCGCCGCTTCGGCGCCGCCTCGCTCGACCTGGCCTGGGTGGCCGCCGGCCGCTTCGACGCCTACTGGGAACGCAACCTCAAGCCCTGGGACGTCGCCGCCGGCGTGCTGATGGTTCAGGAATCGGGCGGCAAGGTCACCACCATCGAAGAGCACGGCGACCCCGTGCAGGGCGCCTCGATCCTGGCCTCGAACCCCGAGCTGCACCCGCAGGTTCTGAAGGCCCTGCAAGCCGCCGGCTGAGGCGGTTCGCTGCTGAGATTGGAAGGGCTCCGGAATATCCGGGGCCCTTTTCATTTGTGGGTGCACGACTCCTATTTGCTTTTCTCGCCCTTGTGGCGAGGACCCATGCCGGAGACGGCTCAAACCTTGGCCGTCCTGTCAGTGTTTGAGCTGCGGAGACATGGATCCTGGGCACAAGGCCCAGGAAGGCAAAAGGCAAGGAGAGGGCATCAAACCGCCATCGGCCTCTCGCCAAACCGTCACACCCGCGCGCTAATCAGCCGCCATGACCCTACTGACCCGCCGCGCCATGACGACCGCCGCCCTCGCCGGCACCATGGGCGCCAGCATGATCCCGACCATGGTCCGCGCCGGGGTGCGCAAGCCGATCGTCATCGCCCACCGCGGCGCTTCGGGAGAGCGCCCCGAGCACACGCTGCTGGCCTACGGTCTGGCGGTCGAGCAGGGCTGCGACTTCATCGAGCCGGACCTGGTCGTCACCAAGGACGGCCATCTGGTGGTGCGCCACGAGAACGAGATCGGTGGCACGACCGACGTGGCCCAGCGGCCCGAGTTCGCCGCCCGCAAGGCGACCAAGACCATCGACGGCGAAAGCCTGACGGGCTGGTTCACCGAGGACTTCACCCTGGCCGAGATCAAGAGCCTGCGGGCCCGCGAGCGGCTGCCGCAGCTGCGTCCGGCCAGCGCCGCCTTCGACGGTCAGGCCGGCGTGCTCACCTTCGACGAGGTGGTCGCCTTCGCCCGGTCCGAGAGCAAGCGCGTGGGCCGCACCATCGGCGTCTATCCGGAGATGAAGCACCCGGCCTATTTCGCCTCGATCGGCCTGCCGATCGAAGGGCGGATGGTCGAGGCGCTGAAGCGCAACGACCTCAACTCCAAGACCGCGCCTGTGTTCGTGCAGTGCTTCGAGGTCGGGCCGCTGAAGACCCTGCGCCTGAAGACGCCCGCGCGCCTCGTTCTGCTGGTGGCGGGCGAGGGCGGCCCGGCCGATCTGCCGAACGTGAAATATGCCGAGCTCGTCACGCCCGAGGGGCTGAAAGGCGTGGCGGCCTATGCCGACGGCCTGGGCCCGGAAAAGACGATGATCATCCCGCAGGACAAGCAGACCCTGCTGCCGGCGACCTCGCTGGTGAAGGACGCCCATGCGGCGGGCCTCTTGGTGCATCCCTGGACGGTGCGGGCCGAGAACTACTTCCTGCCGGCCAGCCTGCGGCGGGGCAATGCGAGCGCCGCCGACTACCTGGCCCAGCGCGGGGACGTGGCCGCTGTGCTGAAGGCGCTGTACGCCGCCGGCGTCGACGGCGTGTTCAGCGACTTCCCGGGCCTGGCGGTCACGGCGCGCGGCTGATCACGGCTTGGGCGAGACGGGCGTTTCCTCAATGCCGTCCGTCGGAACGTCACACGCAAGCGTTGCAAACGGCGCATGCTGGCCTCTCCAGATCGGGAGGCCCGCATGACCCAGCCGTTCCAGCTTTCCCTCGCGCCGCGCCAGCTGACCCAGACCATCAATCCGTGGTCGTGGAGCTTCGGCGACTTCTCGCTGTTCACCGTCAATCTGGGCCAGTCGCGCAGCCCCGAGGTCGAGGCCCGGGTGCTGGACGAGGTGGGCAGCTACGGCCGCCAGATCGGCCGCATCAGCGAGGCGCTGCTGGCCCTGGTCGACTGGGCGCAGGAGCAACCGGACGGCCCCTCCAGCCCCGCCTTCCAGGCTCTGCGCGACCAGGTGGCCCACGTGGCCCTGATCAAGAAGGCCGTCGAGGCCGAGGGCGGCTAGGCGGCGTTGCGCAGCGCGTGCAGGCGGAAGCCGCCGCGGACGCCGGCGATGAAGCACAGCAGGGCGACCACGCTCATCACGATGCTGAAGGCCATCTGTACGGGCGGAACCAGGCCCAGTGCGGCCTGTCCGTTGGCGAAGGCCAGCACGGTGGTCAGCAGGCCGTAGGCGGCGAACAGCAGCATCAGCAGCGGGATCATCCGCGTCAGCCGCCGCCACTGCACGAAGCCCAGCCAGACGTAGACCAGCGTGATGACCACCGAGAAGCCGATGGTGGTCCAGGCCAGGATCGGGCCCATCATGGCCATGCTGGCTTCGAGCGTGGCCGGGTCCTGGGCGCTGGGGCTGGCCAGGGCCGCCTCGCGCATCTTGGCCAGATAGGTGTCGAAGCGGAAGAAGATCGAGGCCGCGCCGATGGCGCCGCCGACCGCGCTCAGCCAGGCGCCGACGGCGCCGGCCTTGGCGGCCCTGGTCGCGGCCTCGGCGTCGGGCAGCTTGGCGAACGGGTTCAGGACGGCCAGCTTGTCGATCATCTACGCACCCCCAGGATGAAGGGCGCGAGCTTTCGATGCTTGCGGGCGTCGCGTCAACGCCCGGGGCGCGGTCAGGCGGCCTCGACGCCGAATTGCAGGCGGGCCAGACGCGAATAGAGCCCGCCCCTGGCCACCAGGTCGGCGTGCGTGCCTTCCTCGACCACCCGGCCTTCCTCCATGACCACGATGCGGTCGGCCTGCAGCACGGTGGCCAGGCGGTGGGCGATCACGAGCGTGGTTCGCCCGCTCATGGCCGCGTCCAGGGCCTGCTGCACCAGCCGCTCGTTCTCGGCGTCCAGGGCGCTGGTGGCTTCGTCGAGCAGCAGGATCGGGGCCTGGCGCACCAGGGCGCGGGCGATGGCCAGGCGCTGGCGCTGGCCGCCCGACAGGGTCTTGGCGCGCTCGCCGACGGGCGTGTCGAAGCCCTGGGGCAGGGCGGTGATGAAGCCGGTGGCCTGGGCCGCGTCGGCGGCGGCGCGGGCTTCCTCCTCGGTGGCGTCGGCGCGGCCGAAGCGGATGTTGTCCATGGCCGAGCCCGAGAACAGCGGCGAGTCCTGGGCGACCAGCGCCATGGTCCCGCGCACCTCGGCGGGCGTGGCCTCGCGCAGGTCCACGCCGTCCAGGCGGATCGCGCCCCCTTGCGGGTCGTAGAAGCGTAGCAGCAGGCGCAGCACGGTGCTCTTGCCCGCGCCCGAGGGGCCGACCAGGGCGACGGTCTCGCCCGGCTTCACGGTCAGGGAAAAGCCGTTGAGGGCCGGCAGGTCCGGACGGCCCGGATAGGCGAAGGCCACGTCGCTGAAGGCGATCTCGCCGCGCACGGGCGAGGGCAGGGCCTTGGGCGCTTCCGGCGGGGCGATGCCGGGCTTGGCGTTCAAGAGCTCGGCGATGCGGTCCATGGCCCCCGACGCCTTCTGGACGTCGCCCCAGACCTCGCCCAGGGCGCCGACCGAGCCGGCCGCCATGATCGCCAGCAGGGCGAACTGGGCCAGGGTGCCCGGCGTCATCTCGCCCTTCAGGACGAGCTGGGCGCCGAACCACAGCAAGAGGGTCACGCCGCCGAAGGCCAGGGTGATGACCACCGAGGTCATCATGGCCCGCGCGCGGATGCGGCGCACCGAGGCGTCGAAGGCGGTCTCGACGGCCGAGCCGAACCGGCGGTCGGCCTCGCGCTCGCGCACGAAGGCCTGGACGGTGTCGAGCGCGTCCAGGCTCTCGCCCGCATAGCCCACGGCGTCGGCGAAGCGGTCTTGCGCCGTCGCCGAGAGTTTGCGGACGTTGCGGCCCATCAGGAACATCGGCGCCAGCACCACCGGCACCATCAGCACGATGAAGCCCGCCAGCTTGGGGCTGACCACGGCCATGTAGCCCAGGCCCCCGACGAGGCTGAGGGTGTTGCGGATGGCGATCGAGGCCGAGGCGCCGACCAGCTGGTCGATCAGGGTGACGTCGGTGGTCATCCGCGACAGCACCTCGCCGGTGCGGGTCTTGAGGAAATAGGCCGGGTCCAGCGACAGCACGTGGCCATAGAGCGCGCGGCGCAGGTCGGCCACGACCCGCTCGCCCAGGCGCGTGACGAAGAAGAAGCGCGCGGCCGTGGCCACGGCCAGCACCAAAGCCACGCCGCCCAGCAGCAGGAAGGCGCTGTTGACCGAACCGTGCGAGCCCTTGGCGAATCCCTTGTCGATCACTTCCTTGAAGGCGGCGGTCAGGCCCAGGGTGGCGCTGGTCGAGAACAGCAGGAAGAAACCCGCCGCCAGGGCGTCGCCGATGTGGCGGCGGACGAACGGCAGGAGGTGGGCGAGAGGCCGGATGTCCTTGCGGCGCGGGCGGCGGGCGGCCGCCTCGCTCAGGCTCTGGGCCAGTTCGGCTCCGGCGCCCGGGCGGCCGTCGGCCGAAATCTCGCCGCCGTTAACGTCGGTCATCAACTGGGTCCTTGCCAAAATCGCGCGGGTTCTTTATAGCCGCGCGTCTTCGAGGGCCACCCCGCTGGTGGTGCTCACCCACATTTCACGCCGCGCTCTAGTCGGTTGGACCGTCCGATGAAACAGAACATTCACCCCGACTACCACTTCATCACCGTCACCCTGACCGACGGCTCGAGCTACCAAACCCGCTCGACCTACGGCAAGGAAGGCGCGAATCTGGCGCTCGACATCGACCCGCGCACCCACCCGGCGTGGACGGGCGGCAACGCCCAGCTGATGGACCGTGGCGGCCGCGTCTCGCGCTTCAACGCCAAGTTCGCCGGTTTCACCGCGAAGAAGGCCTAAGGCCTCCAAGTCTCGCCGTAAGGGCGACGAAAAGCCGGCTCCGCGTTCGCGGGCCGGCTTTTTCTGTATCTGGGGTCTGGTTTGGTAGTGCGGTCCTCGCCCTTCGACAGGCTCAGGGTGAGGACTGGTAGAGGCTGTACGGTAGAAAACCTCATCCTGAGCTTGTCGAAGGACGAGGTTTTCGGTGCGAGGCTCAGCGCCAGGCGGTGGTGGTCTCGGCTTCCGGCTTGAACTCGAAGTCGCCGTCGGTCGAGGCCGACAGGTCACGCCAGGCGTCGAGCTCGCCTTGCAGGCTGTCGATCTTGGCCTGCACCATGCCAAGCGCGTCCGTGCCCGCGCACCAGCGCACGGGCGGCCGCTCGACGCCCGCCAGCGTCACCAGGGCCTGGCCCAGGCGCAGGGGATCGCCGGCCTGGTTGCGGCTGCGGGCGTCGTAGAAGGCCTTCAGGTCGGCGGCGACCTGGGCGTAGTCGGCGATGGCGTGCGAGGCGTGCCGCACCGAGGTCGGCTCCAGGAAGTCGGTGCGGAAGAAGCCCGGCTCGACCACCGTGACGTGGATGCCGAAGCGGCGGACCTCGCCGGCCAGGGACTCCGAGAAGCCCTCCACGGCGAACTTCGAGGCGCAATACAGCGTGCCGCTTTCGCCGCCGACGATGCCGCCCACCGACGAGATGTTGAAGATCCGGCCCGATCGCTGGGCGCGCATGGCCGGCAGCACGGCGCGGGTGACGTGCATCAGGCCAAAGACGTTGGTGTCGTACTGGGCCTGGGCGTCGGCGGCGGTCGACTCCTCGAACACCGACAGGTGGCCGTAGCCGGCGTTGTTGACCAGCACGTCGATGCGGCCAAAGCGCGCCAGGGCGGCGTCGACGGCGGCCTGCACCTGGTCGGGGCGGGTGACGTCGAGGGCCAGCGACAGCAGGTTGTCGGCGTCGGGGCCGAGGGTGTCGACCAGGCCCTGGCGGTTGCGGGCGGTGGCCACGACGCGGTCGCCGGCGGCCAGGACGGCGCGGACGATGTCGGCGCCGAGGCCGCGCGAGGCGCCGGTGACGAACCAGGTGCGGGGGGCGGTGGAAGTCATGGGGAAGCTCCTTCTGAGGAGCTTGCAGCATGGGCCCGGGTTGAGCGGAGGGCGTAGACGGATGCCGCCAGCCTCTTGCACGATCCTGCCATCGCGGCGATCGTGGTTGCTCGGCCAAGCCTTCAACGGTTGAATGTCGTCATGAACAAGTTGCCCGAACTCGTCGCCATGGTCCGCGGCCACCTGGGAACGGACTCGACGGACGGCGTCGGTCCGCTGGTCGCGCCGGGCCTGCACCTGATCGCCAGCACGACCGTCACCGAGGCCCAGCAGCTGGTCTATGAGCCTATGCTGTGCCTGATCCTCGACGGGTCCAAGACCACGACCCTGGGGGCCGAGAGCTATCCGTATCGCGCTGGCGAATATCTGGTGGTGTCGGCCGACCTGCCGGTCAGCGGGCGGGTGATCGCCGCGCCTTACCTGGCCGTGGGGATCCCGCTGGACCCGGCCATGATCGCCGATCTGCTGGTCGAGGCGGGAGAGGCCGTGCCCGAGATCACCCCGACCCGGGCCCTGGCGGTCAGCCGGATGGATGACGAGCTGATCGAGACGGTGATGCGGCTGGTGCGCCTGCTGGACCGTCCGCGCGAGGCGGCGGTGCTGGGGCCGATGGTGCGACGCGAGTTGATGTGGCGCCTGCTGAACGGCGAGCGAGGCGGCATGATGCGCCAGATCGCCTCGTCGGGCGGCCGCCCGGACCAGGTGCGCCGGGCCATCCGCTGGCTGCGCGCGCATTATGCCGAGCCGATGCGGATCGAGGCGCTGGCGCAGGTGGCGGGCATGAGCGAGACCTCGCTGCACCGGCACTTCAAGGCGGTGACGGCCATGAGCCCGCTGCAGTACCAGAAGCAGATCCGCCTGCAGGAGGCGCGCAACCTCCTGATGGTGCAGGGCCGCGACGTGGCCGGCGTGGGCTTCTCCGTCGGCTACGACAGCCCCTCGCAGTTCAGCAGGGAATATGCGCGCCTCTACGGCCGCCCGCCGGGCCGCGACATGGCGCGCTTGCGGGCCGATCCGTCGCTCAGCGTGGCGGTGTAGGGCCCAGAAGGATCTCCAACCAACTCCGCAAAGGAACCTCTCCCTGTGGGGGAGGCGTCACCAAAGACCCTCCCCCAGAAGGGGGAGGTGGCCCGGAGGGCCGGAGGGGGAAGTGTCTGATGAGCCTGAGCCAAGCGCCGGCGTGGGCAATCCCTTCCCCCTCAGTCGCTTCGCGACAGCTCCCCCTTCAGGGGGAGCGTCTTTGGGAGGGCCGAAGCGCGCCTCAGCGCGGCGGGGCGAAGCGGATGACGTTCTCGCCCAGGAAGGGCTCTTCGGACGCTTCCGGAGACGGCGCGAACAGCGGCTCCATGGCGTCGGCCGTAGCCGTGGGGCTTTCGGGTTGTTCCGGCGCCTTGGGGGCGGCCAGCAGGATGGGCATGCGCACCGAGACGCTGGTGCCCGCGCCCAGGCGGCTTTCGACGTGCATCTCGCCGCCATGCAGCTGGGCGAAGGCCCGCACCAGCGACAGGCCAAGGCCAGTGCCCTTGGCGCGCTGGTCGACGCCGCCGGCCTGCTCGTAGGGGCGGCCCAGACGTTCGAGGTCTTCCGGGCTGATGCCGACGCCGGTGTCGGCCACCACGATTTCCAGCATGCCGTCGTGGCCGTCGGCCGTGACCGTCACCTGGCCCCCTCTGGGCGTGAACTTGAGCGCGTTCGAAACCAGGTTCAGCACGATCTGCTTGAGCGCCCGGCGGTCGGCGTCGACGTCCAGTTCGCCCGGCGGCAGCACGCCGCGCAGCTGCACGCCGACGCTGTCGGCCTGCACGCGTAGCAGGCGCATGGCGGCGTTGACGGCCTCGCGGGCGTCGAACTCGCCGCGCGACAGCTCGAAGCGCTCGGCCTCGATCTTCGACATGTCGAGCACGTCGTTGATCAGGTCCAAGAGGTGGCGGCCGCTCTCGTGGATCAGTTCGGCATATTCGCCATAGCGATCGGTCAGGGGGCCGAACATGCGGGCGCGCATGATGTCGGAGAAGCCCATGATGGCGTTCAGCGGCGTGCGCAGCTCGTGGCTCATATTGGCCAGGAAGCGGGCGCGGCCCGAGGCCAGGTTCTCGGCGTCGGCGCGGGCCTGGTCCAGCTGCTGCAGGTGGCGGGTCTCGGCGGTGACGTCGCGCAGCACGCCCACCAGCATGCCGGGGCCGACGCGGCGCAGGGTCAGCGACAGGGTCTTTTCCGGGGCCTCGGCGGCCGGGAAGGTCAGCACGGCCTGATGCTCGCGCAGGGCCTGGCCCAGGGCGAAGTCGACGCGGGCGCGCTCGCCGGCCACGGCGGCCTGCGACAGGCCGTCGATCATGATCTTGTCGAGGGCGGCCCCTTCGGGCGGCACGCCGCGCACGGTGCGCACCCGGCCCTGAAGGGTGACGACGAAGGCCAGGAACGGCAGGCCGTCCAGCAGGGTGGAGAGGGCGGTCAGCTCCGACAGATTGCGCACGTCGCGCTCGCCGGCCCGGCGGTGGGTCAGCATCAGGCCGGCGGCGAGGCCAAGGCCGGTGGTGGCGACGGCCAGAAAGCCGAGGATGAAGGCGGTGGGGCCGGTGGGCGGCGGCGGGGCCAGGCCCGACAGCTGGGTCAGGGCGGCCATGGCGCCGCCGATCAGGGCCAGGGCCGCGCCCTCGGCCAGGCGGCGCGGGGCCGCCAGGGTCGAGGCGGCGGCCACGGGCGCCAGGCACCAGGCGCTCATGGCGCCCGAGACGCCGCCGGTCAGGGCGGCGGCCAGCGCGCCGCCGGCGGCCCAGCCGACCAGCAGAATCGACTGGGTGCGCTCGTCCTCGCTGTCGCCCAGCAGCAGGGCGGCGATGGCGGGCAGGGCGCCGGCCAGCAGGGCCGTCCAGATCGGCCAGCCCGTCGAGCCCGGGGTGAAGGCCACCGCTCCGCCGGCCAGCAGGGCCGCGGCCAGCCAGCCCAGACGCCAGGCGCGCGCGGTCTCGCCCGCGCCGAGCGCGGGGCGTAGAGCGGCTTCATCCTGCCGGGGCTGCACCGGGTCGATGTTCAAGTTGGCGGGTCCGCCTCAAAAGGTTCGTTATTGGTGAATCCTAACCCCGCTTCGCCCGATCTCCCAAGCGCGCACAATTGTGGGGCGACCAGCCGAATCCAGCTTCTTGTGGACGGAAACGGTTTCGTAAGCGGGTTGGTTCAGGGTGGCACAGAATGCCTTTACGGACAGAAGGTCCGGGAGTCCCCTATGTCACAGACGGCGTCCGCGGACGCTTCGTTCCCAGCCGAAGAGCTCGCCGAAAGCGGGGTCGAGGTTGATTCGCGCGGCGTGCAGCGGCCCTCCGAAGGCCCCACCGCGACGTTTCGCCGCGCCGCGGCCCGCGCACGCCGCAAGGCCGCGCTCGACGATCAGAAGCGTTCCTTCCTGCGCATGGTCAGCCACGAGCTGCGCACGCCCCTGAACGCGGTCATCGGTTTCTCTGAGATTCTGGCCAGCGAGCTCTACGGTCCGCTCGGCTCGCCGCAGTACAAAGAGTACGCCAAGCTGGTGCACGAGAGCGGCCTCAAGCTGCTGAAACTCGTCAATCAGATCGTCGAGATCGCCCGCCTGGAAGGCCACGTCACCGACCTGGACGTCGCCGCCGAGCCGCTGGACGAGGCCGTCGAGGACGTGATGGCCCAGCTGCGGGCCGAGTGCGAGGCGCGGGGCGTGGCGCTCAGCGCGCCCGATCTCGTCGGCATGCCCGGCGTGCTGGCCGACCGTCGGGGCCTGCGCACCATCCTCTCCAACCTGATGCAGAACGCCGTCGCCCACTCGCCGCGCGACGGGGTGGTGACCATCGAGACCGAGCGAGTCGCCGGCGGCATGGTCGAGATTTCGATCCGCGACCAGGGCGAGGGGGTCGACGCCGCCGACCTGCCGCGCCTTCTGCGCCCGTTCGAGCAGGGCGGGGCGTCGCTGACGCGGACCGGCGAGGGGGTGGGTCTTGGCCTGCCGATCGTCGACCTGCTGACGCGGGCGATGAATGGTTCTCTGCGTCTGAAGTCGGCGCCGGGGCAGGGGCTGACCGCGATCGTGAGCCTGCCCGGCGCCTGACGGCTTGCCCTTGATGGCTTGCATCGGGGGCGCGGCCCGCCTAGATGCCGCGCCATGAGCACCAGCCCCATCGACGCCGCCCTCAACGACCTCGCCGACGAGTTCGAAATGCTCGGCGACTGGGAAGAGCGCTATCGCTACGTGATCGAGCTGGGCAAGGACCTCGAGCCGCTGACGGCCGAGGAGCACTCCGAAGAGAACAAGGTGCGCGGCTGCGCCAGCCAGGTGTGGCTGGTCACCGAGCCGCAGGGCGACGGAAGCGTGCGCTTCCGCGGCGACAGCGACGCCCACATCGTCAGCGGGCTGATCGCCGTGGTGTTGCGGCTCTATTCGGGCGCCCAGGCCAGGGACATCGCCGCCTTCGACGCCTCGGCGGCCATGGCGCGCCTGGGGCTGTCGGAAGCGCTGTCGTCGCAGCGCTCCAACGGCCTCAAGTCGATGGTCGCCCGCATCCAGCGCGATGCGGCGGCTCTGGCGGGGGCCTAGAAGAACCCCGCCCTGTTGCCGATGAACACGATGGCCACGACGATCAGCAGAAGCTGGATCAGCCAGTTCACGGGCGAGGGGATCGGCGAGCGCTGGACGGCGTAGAGGGCCAGGCCAAGCAGCACGAGGGCGATGATGACTGTGATCAGGATGCTCATGGCCCGGTAACCCGCGTTATGCGCGCTTGGTTCCGGCCGTGCTTGAGCAGACCCGTCCGATCTTCTATGGCCCGCCCATGACCTCGACCTGGCGCATCGCCGCCCTCTACCGCTTCGCGACCTTCGACGACCCGGAAGCCATCCAGGCCGATCTCGCCAAGCTGTGCTGCGGCCTGAAGGTCAAGGGCACGCTGCTGCTGGCCCGCGAGGGGATCAACGGCACCATCGCCGGGACGCCAGCAGCGATCGACGCGGTGATCGCCCATATCCGCACCCTGCCAGGCTGCGAGACCTTGGAGCTGAAGTTCGCCGACGCCGACCATGCGCCGTTCCACCGGCTGAAGGTCAAGGTGAAGTCCGAGATCGTCACGCTTGGCGAGCCAGACCTCGATCCGGCCCACAATCACGGCGTCCACGTCGATCCGGCCGACTGGAACGCCCTGATCGCGCGAGACGACGTGATCGTCATCGACACCCGCAACGGCTACGAGGTCGATTGCGGCACCTTCGAGGGGGCGATCGATCCCAAGACGCCCAGCTTCGCCGACTTCCCCGCCTGGTTCGACGCCTTCCGCCAGACCTGGGACCCGGCCGCGCCGGCCCCGAAGGTGGCGATGTTCTGCACCGGCGGCATCCGCTGCGAGAAGTCCACGGCCTTGCTGAAGGCGCGCGGCGTCGAGGAGGTGTTCCATCTCAAGGGCGGGATCCTGAACTATCTGGAGACCGTGCCGCAGGACGAAAGCCTGTGGCGCGGCGAGTGCTTCGTGTTCGACGAGCGGGTCGCGGTCGGTCATGGCCTGTCGCAGGGCACGCACGCCCTTTGCCGGGGCTGCCGGATGCCGGTGTCCGAGGCCGACAGGGCCTCGTCGCTGTATGTCGAGGGCGTGGCCTGCCCGCGTTGCCATGACAGCCGCACCGACGACCAGAAGGCCCGATATGCCGAGCGCCAGCGCCAGGCTGCGCGGGCCCTGGAGCTTGGCATCGACCACGTGGGCGCGAGCCTGCCGCCGAAGTCCCCGCGCGAGGCCTGACGGATCGCCCTCGCCCGCACGGCGTTATCTGTCCCGACCCCTTCCAAGGACATGGAGACAGACGCCATGGTCGCCTATGACCCCACGCTGAACACCGGCCAGACCAACGGGGCCGGCCCGGCCCGCGCCCGCCAGAGCCTGATCGACACCCTGTCGGACAAGGTCTCTAACTTCCTCGACCACCAGTCCAGGCCGGCCGATCCGCAGGCCCCGATCGCCGACTACGCCGTTGGTGGAGCGGCGAAGCGGCCGCTGACCATCGCCGGCCGCGAGGTTCACATCGGCGGCCGCACCGTGCCGGTGGCCGTCGCAGTGCTGGGAGGGGCGGTGCTGGCCGGCCTGCTGATCAACAAGCGCACCCGCGGTGCGGCGATCACCGCCGCCGGCGCCGCCTGGACCTTCCTGCAATCGAAGAAACCGTAAGGCGCAGCTTCGAACCTTTCCCGGAGGGGCCGCGTTGCTGCGGTCCCTCCATTCGAAAGCTCAGGGAGCCCCAGCATGGCCCATACGAACGAAGACCACATCAAGCTCGTCAATGGCCTGGTCGAGATCACCATCGACAGCGCCGACGGCTACGAGGAAGCCGCCAAGGACGCGCAGAGCAGCCGCTTCAAGACCCTGTTCCAGTCGCGCGCCCAGGAGCGCCGCGCCATCGTTTCCGACCTCCAGGCCGAGGTCCGTCGCCTGGGCGGCACGCCTGACGACGACGGCAGCATTCTGGCCGCCGCCCACCGCGTGTTCCTGAATGTCCGCGACGCCCTGACCAAGGGCGACGAGGCGGTGGTCAAGACCGTCGAGGACGGCGAGGACCACATCAAGGCCAAGTACGAGAAGGCCCTGGGCGACGTCGACATCCAGCCGGAGACCCGCCGGGCCATCGAGGAGGCCTACGCCAAGGTCAAGGCCGGCCACGACCAGATGCGCGACATCAAGCACATGCTGGCCTCGTAAGGGCCGGCATCGTCGTCATCCCGGCCCGGCGCCGAGCCGAGGCCGGGATGACGGTGAGAGACAGACGGGACGGTTCACGCCATTCCGTAATGCGCCGCCAGGCGCTGCAGGGCCGCCTTGAGGGCGGCCTTGCCCGTTCTGGGCTTCAGTCCCAGGGCGATTTCGGCGCCTTGCAGCGATGCGCCCGTGACGCAGATCAAAGTGATGATCGGCATGCCGTCGGGGCCGACCGCCTCTATTGCCCGGCCCAGGCGCTGGCGGGCGGCGTGGGCGCGCTCCATGGGTTCCAGCCGGGAGACGCCGCCGGAGCGGGGCGTGGGATCCCAGCGCATGGTCAGGCGTCCGACAACGCCCGAAGCGTGGGCGTCGGCCGACAGCTTCTCGCCGGCGGCGTGCTCGGCGGGCGTGATGTGCCTGCGCCGCAGCAGCCACTCCAGCGGCGCCTCGCCGAGATTGGCGCGATGCGTGACGGCGCGGCCGCCGGGTTCGACCACGGTCTTCTCGCCCTCGATGAAACCCGGGCGGCCCGGCGGCGGGGAAGGGGCCTGGGGCGACAATCGCCAGCCGCCGTCGCCGCGCGGCAGCAGCCGGGCGGCCAGCTTGCGGAAGGCGGCTTCGTCGATGACCAGCATCGGGCGGCGACCGCGGGCGAAGCGCACGGCGTAGGCCGCCCCCTTGGCCTCGAGCACCGAGCCGGCCCTGGCCAGCAGACGAGCGGCGCGGTCGGCCAGATGCTCGGCCTCCAGGTCGCGTTCGAAGATGGCGGCGGCGCTCATCGCCCAAGCCCCGCGCGCTGGAATTCGATGCCGGCGAGATCGGGGATGGTTTCGGGCGCCTGGCGCACGCAGGCTTCCAGCGCGGCCATCCGGGCGTCGAACACTCGGTCCTCGCGCAAATCCTCGATGCGGTGGCAGGCGTGGGCGCAGGTGGTGCGATCACGCCCGAAGGCGAAGGCCACGCGGGTCAGCGGCCAGTGGAAGATTACGTGCGCCAGGTAGATCGCGATCTGCCGGGCGCGAGCGGCAGACTTGTGGGTGCGCTTGTCCGAGGTGATATCGACCGGCGCGACGCCGGTGGCCAGGGCCACGGCGTGGGTGACAAAAGCCGCGGCGAGCCGGTCGCGACGCGGATCGGGCGAGATCGCCCAGGCTTCCTCCAGGATTTGAGCGAGCATGATGGTCCCTCAAGAGCGGCGCCCCCATGACGCCCATGAGCATCAGCCTAGGCTGATATTCCGCACGTAGGATAACTTTCCTATGGCTCGCGTCCAGCGGGAATTTAAACCTTTGATTGTATTGGCTTGACTGGTCGCCTATCCTCTTCGGCGGACGGGGATGGCGGCTTCGGCGCGGATTTTCAGCGTGTACGAGCCCTTCCTGTGTCCCTGGGGGGAAGCATGAAGACTTTTATCGGTGCGACCGCGCTCGCGGCTGCGCTCGTATCCACGAGTGTGTGGGCCGACACCTGCAATGGCGGCGGCGGCTTGGTGAGGATGACCGCGGACTCGGAGTTGCGGGTCGATCTCGTCCGGGACGCCGAGGGCGCCCTGGTCGCCCACATCGGTTGGGACACGCTGGGGCCGACCGGCGCTAATCCGGCGCTGTATTTCATGGCCAGCTTGCGGCCGACCTCCGAGCGGAGCTCAAGGCTGAGCCGCTTGAGTGTTGGCGTACGCAGTTCGGTCCGGTCGCCAGGAGGCGAGACGCCGACGGAGCTGCTTGTCTTCTTCGATGGCGTCGAGGTTGCGAGGCAGCCCTATCCTCAGGTCGAGCCTTCGCGGTTCGGTGGTGAGGCCTATCGCTACGAAACCGTCACCGCCGCCGGGCGAGGCGGCGAGCGGCCCGAATTGCTGGACCGCTTCATGCGCAGCCGCGAAATCGTGTCCGAGGCCCGCACCGCTGATGGCGAGGTGGTGGCGCGGGCGAGGACGGCGCTGCCCGGTCTCGAAGGTTGGGAACGCGCACAGGCGCAGGCCTTTGCCGCGGCGACGAAGCAAAGCCGCTCTCCCTACGAATGCCCTCCGCCGCCGATCGCGATCCCCGCCCCGCAGTAAGCGGCCAGCTCTAGGGCTGGCCGGGCGCCGGACCGGCGTTGGCGGCCGGCGGGTTGGGTTTGGTGAGTTCGGCCTCGATGGCCACCTGCACCTCGTCGCCCACGCCCATGGTCGAGCCGGGCTGGGGCACGCCATAGGCGACGCCGAAGTCCGAGCGCTTGAAGCTGCCGGTCAGCGAGAAGCCGATGCGGGCGTTGGGGTCCATCGGCGGGTAGCCGGTGTAGGCGCCGTTGAACCTGGCCTTCAGGGTCACAGGCTTGGTCACGCCGTGCAGAGTCAGGTCGCCTGTGACGTCGGCGGTGTCGTCGCCGGTCTTGGCGACCTTGGTCGAGCGGAAAGTGATGGCCGGGTACTTGGCCGCGTCCAGCCATTGGGCGCCCAGAAGCTCCTCTGTGAAGCCCGGGGGCGGGGCGGGCAGCAGCAGCGAGGCGGTCTTGATACTGGCCTCAATGTGCGCGCTCTCAGGCGCCTTCGGGTCGAGGGTCAGCTTGGCGTCGAAATCGGAAAAGCGCGCCGTGTACCAGGAAAAGCCCAGGTGATTGACCTTGAAGCTGAGGTCGGCGTGGGTCTTGTCGAGGGTGTAGTCGCCGGCCGGCAGGTCGGCGGGCGGCTTGGCCGGCGCAGCGGCCGTGGCCGTTTCGCCGGCGGGCTTGGCCGGGGCCTCGGTCTTGGCGGCCTTCTGGTCGGAGCAGGCCGACAGGGCCAGCAGCAGGGCGCCGCCGATAGCGAGCTTCGAGGCGTAGGACATGAAACCTCCCTTTTATTCAGGCGGGAGGTTCGGCCCGGGGCGATGATGGGGTCAACCCCGGGACGTGGTGCAGCTTGGAGTTATTTTCGCGCGGCGATCCAGGCGTCGGTGCGCGCCTCCAGCACCGCCAGGGGCGTGGAGCCGCCCAGCAGCACCAGATCGTGGAAGGCCCGCTCGTCGAACTTCGGGCCAAGGGCCGTTTCGGCGCGCTTGCGCAGCTCCAGGATCTTCAGCTCGCCGATCTTGTAGGACAGGGCCTGCCCCGGCCAGGAGACATAGCGCTTCAGCTCGACCTCGATATTGGTCGATGACAGGGCGCTGTTCTCGGTAAAGCAGGCTCGGGCCTGCTCCAGGCTCCAGCCCTTCCAGTGCATGCCGGTGTCGGCCACCAGGCGGCAGGCGCGCCACATCTCGTAGGAGAGGCGGCCGAACAGCTCGTAGGGGTCGCGATAGATGCCCATCTCCTCGCCCAGCCACTCCGAATATAGGCCCCAGCCTTCGCCGAAGGCGCTGAAATAGAGGTTCTTGCGGAACTCGGGGCCGGCCTGCTCCTGGGCCAGCGAGGTCTGGACGTGGTGGCCAGGCGCGCCCTCGTGCAGCACCAGGGCCGGCAGCTCGTAGAGCCCGCGCTGGTCGAGGTCGGAAGTGTTGATCATCAGCCCGCCGGCGCGGCCTGTCTTCGGGTCGCCGCCGAAATAGCGGCCGGTGGTGTAGCCCTTCTCGATGCTGGCCGGCACGGGCCGCACGCCGTAGGTCAGGCGCGGCAGGGTCCCAAAGTGGGCCGGCAGCTGGTCGTCGGCGCGCTTGGCGATCTCGCTGGCCTTCTCCAGCAGCTGCTGGCGGCTGGTGGCGTAGAAGCGCGGATCGGTGCGCAGGAAGGTCAGGAAGGCCGGCAGGTCGCCCTTGAAGCCGGCCTCTTTCATCACCGTCTCCATCCGGGCGCGGATACGGCGCACCTCGGCCTGGCCGATCTCGTGCACCTGGTCGGGAGTCATGTCGGTGGTGGTGTAGCGCTTGACCAGGAAGGCGTAGTAGCGCTTGCCGTCGGGCAGGTCGCCGGCCGCCAGGCTCCTGGCCGACTTGGGCAGGTACTCGTCCTGCATGAAGGCCACGAAGCTGGCGCGGGCCGGGGCGACCTTGGCCTTCAGCACCGCCTCGCCCTCGGCGATCAGGGCCGCCTTGCGATCGGCCGGCACGCTGGCGGGCAGGGCGCGCAACGGGGCCAGCAGCGGATCCTCGGCCGGCGGCGTGGCGGCCGTGCGCTGGGCGCGCTCCAGCACCGACTGGGCGGTCATGCGGGTGTGAACGAAGCCGGTGGCGATCCCGCGCCGGGCCTCGGCGATGTTGGCGGCGTACCAGTCGGGCGCCTGGGCCAGCAGGGCGATCCATTTCCTGGCCTCGTCCTCGCTCTTCAGGCGGGCGCTGCTGGCGCGGTAGAGCAGGGCGACGTCGAAGCCGCCGTCGCTGCTGAACGGCATGCGGCTTTCGTCGAACGACAGGCCGGTGAGCTTGTCGTCCAGGCTCCAGTCCAGGATCTGGCGGGTCAGCTTCTCGTCTTCGGAGAGGGCCGAGGCGTCGACCTGCGCCAGCAGGGCCTTGGCCTTCTCGTACTTGGCCTTGCGGTCGGCGTCGGCCTTGGGGCCGACCGGCGGCAGGCGCCAGCGGGCGGCGTCGGAACCGCTTTCCTCGTCGTCGATGGCCGACACCGACTCGTAGGCCTTCACGGCCTGCGTCAGCTGGGCCGAGGCCGCGGCGGGGGCGGCGTGCGCGCCGCTCGCCAGCAGCACGGCCGACAGGGCCGCGCCGGCGGCGAGGTGGAGAAGATGATGACGCATGAACGCTCCCCGGAATGAACCGACGGGAGGTTAGAACAGGATTTGCCGCCGGGCCAAACGGCCCCGCTTCGCATCCGGATCAGAATGTGGGGAAGAGGAAGAAAATGGAGCGGGCGAAGAGATTCGAACTCTCGACATCCACCTTGGCAAGGTGGCGCTCTACCACTGAGCTACGCCCGCGCACCGATTTTCTTGTCTCGTCCATCCGTCTCCGCAAGGGAGGGAATGGAGCGGGCGAAGAGATTCGAACTCTCGACATCCACCTTGGCAAGGTGGCGCTCTACCACTGAGCTACGCCCGCATCGAAGAGGCTGAAAACAGCGCCCCGCGACGAGGAGGCGGCTTATGGCAGAGCGTTCCGCGCTTGGCAAGCACTGTCGCGCAACTTCATTGGGGATGAATGCCGCACTTGCGGAAAGGCCCGTTTCGACGGCTCATTGATCCCTTGGATTTGAGGGCGGGGCTCTGGGTTTGCGTCTGTTCGTGTTCGGATTGGGCTATGTCGGCGCCGCCTTCGCCGAATCTCTGGCTGCGCGCGGCTGGTCGGTCAGCGCCACGGGGCGTTCGCCCGAGGCGCGGGCCGCCGTCGAGGCGCTGGGCTTTTCCGCCGTCGATCCCGACGACAAGGCCGCCATGGTCGAAGCGATGCGCGGGGTGAACGCGGTGCTGGTCACCTCGCCCCCCACTGGCGAGGGCTGTCCGGCCCTGGAGGCGGTGATTCCCGCCCTGGCCGCCGCTGAGGCCTTCCCCGACTGGATCGGCTATCTGTCGACCACCGGCGTCTATGGCGACTTTGACGGCGGCTGGGTGTTCGAATCTAGCCCGCTGAAGGCCCAGTCGGTCGAGGGCGCGCGCCGGGTCGGGGCCGAACGCGACTGGCGCCAGGTCTGCCGGGGCATGGGCCTGACCGTCGCCACCTTCCGCCTGCCGGGCATCTACGGCCCCGGCCGCAGCGCCTTCGACCGCCTGAAGGCCGGCGAGGGCCGCCGAATCGTCAAGCCGGGCCAGGTGTTCAGCCGCATCCATCGCGACGACATCGTCTCGGGCCTGCTGGCCTCGCTGGAGCGGCCCCGCGCCGGGGCGGTCTACAATCTGTGCGACGACGAGCCGGCTCCGCCGCAGGACGTCATGGAGCACGCCGCCCGCCTGCTGGGCGTTCCAGCGCCGCCGGACCTGCCGTTCAACGCCCTGGGCCTGTCGCCCGCCACCCGCCGCTTCTACGCCGAGAACAAGCGCGTCTCGAACGCCTTGGCCAAGGCCGAGCTGGGCTGGCGGCCGAAGTATCCGACCTATCGCGAGGGGCTGGCGGCGATTCTGGAGGGCTAGAAGCTGTCGGGCCAGCGTTGGGCGCCGTGCATAACGCGCAGGATTTCGATCCGGTCTTTCGAAACGCGATAGGCAATGATGAAGGGTGTCCTGGGGACGACCATTTCGCGTGTCCCCGGGCGGCGCCCGGTGCGGCCTTGATCCGGGAAGGCGACAAGGCCGGTCGCGCTCTCAAGAACTCGCACGACCTGGGTCGCGGCAGCCTTGGGCCTGTCGGCGGTGATCCAAGCCTGTGCTGAACGAAGGTCGCGCAACGCAGGCGCGGTCCAGACTAACCGCACTTCGGCATGGGCTTTTCGTCGGGGCCGCCCCATGAGGCGATCCACTCGACCACGGCGTCATGCTCGGCGAATTCACCGGCGTCAGCCGCACGAATCCCCTCGTCGATCGCCGCCGCCTGCCAATCACGAACAGCGATGAATTCGCGCACGGCCTGTTCGACCACCCAGGCCTTTGACTGGTCCATGGCCTGGGCGATTTCCGCGACCTGATCGTCGAGGTCCGGTTCGAGGTCTATCGTGAACGGCTTGGTCATGCGCTTCCGGTTCCGCAGAGCAGTCTAGCGCAAGGCGGGTCGACCGTCGCCTACTCCTCCTCGTCCCCCAGGTCCGCCGCGGCCCAGGCGGCCGCCGGGGCCTGGCCGGCCGAGCGGGCGCGGGCGGCGCGGGCGAGGCGGCGAGCGACCGGGTCGTCGTCCACCGGCGTGGCCAGCACCCGGGCCTCGGCCACGGCGGCGACCAGGCGCTCCAGGTCCTGCGGGCGCGACAAGCGGTGGTCGCCGTCCTTGATCAGAGAGAAGACCACGTCGTCGCTCTTCAGGGCGTTGGCCAACTCCAGGGCGTGGGTCCACGGCACGTCGGCGTCGGCGCCGCCCTGCAGCACGCGCACGGGAACGTCGATCGGGACGGGGCCGGGCAGGATCGACCAGCGGGCGCCGTCCTCCAGCAGGTCGCGGGTGATGGCGTAGCCGCCGTCGTCGTATTCGGACGGTCGGATCCAGAAGCCGTCGCGGGCGATCGCCGCCCTGGCCTCGTCGGACAGCTCGGGCGCCATCAGCTTGTCGGTGAAGTCGGGGGCGGGGGCGATCAGCACCAGGGCTTTCACGCGTTCGGGCCGGGCGATGGCGGCCAGGCAGGCCAGCCAGCCGCCCATCGACGAGCCGACCAGCACCAGCGGACCCTCGGTCAGGTCGTCGATGACGGCTAGAGAGTCGGCGCGCCAGCGGCTGATCGTGCCGTCCCTGAACGCGCCCGACGATTCGCCGTGGCCGAAATAGTCGAAGCGGACGTAGGATCCGCCCGTCGCCAGGGCCTGATCGGCCAGGACCTGGGCCTTCGTGCCGGTCATGTCGGAGTGAAAGCCGCCCAGCCACACCACCGTGGGGCCCTCGCCGTCGATCTTGCGGTACGCGAGACGCTGATTTTCCTCGCGCGGGTGGAAATCGCGGACTTCGGTCATGGCGCGGCCTTGTTCGTTTCGCTAACTAACCCCTCCTAACCTCTTCAGAGCGCGGCGTGTCCATCCTTCCCGATGAATTCACCCTGCTGCAGGTGACTCCGGAACTGGAGACCGGCGGCGCCGAGCAGACCACGATCGACGTCGCGCACGGCGTGGTGGCCCAGGGCGGCAAGGCCCTGGTGGCGACGCGCGGCGGCCGCATGGCTGCGCGGCTGGAGGCAGATGGCGGCCGTTTGGCCCAGATGCCGGCCCAGTCGAAGAACCCGCTGGTCATGCTGGGCAACGCCGCCCGCCTGATCGACCTGATCCGCCGCGAGAAGGTGACTCTGGTGCATGCGCGCTCGCGCGCCCCGGCCTTTCCGGCCCTGTGGGCGGCGCACGCCACCAAGGTGCCGTTCGTGGCCACCTATCACGGGGTCTACAACGCCAAGTCCGCGCTGAAGCGCTGGTACAATGCGGTCATGACCAAGGGCGACCTCGTGATCGCCAATTCCGAGTTCACCCGCGCCCACGTCATCGCCGAGCACGGCATCCACCCCGACAAGGTGGTGGCCATCCCGCGCGGGGTGGACCTTGCCCGCTTCGAGCCCGGGTTCGTCTCGGCCGAGCGGGTCGAGGCCCTGCGCAAGGCCTGGGGCGTGGCCCCTGACGAGCGCCGGCTGAAGGTGCTGCTGGCCGGCCGCCTGACCCGCTGGAAAGGCCAGGGCCTGGCGATCCAGGCGGTGGCGCGGCTGAAGGCGCTGGGCGACGCCCGCGTGCTGCTGCTTCTGGCCGGCGACGACCAGGGACGCAAGGGCTACCGCGCCGAGCTGGAGCACATGATCGCCCAGGCGGGTCTGGAAGACAGCGTCAAGCTGGTCGGTCACTGCGACGACATGCCGGCCGCCTATCTGCTGGCCGACCTGGCCATCGCCCCGTCTCTGGAGCCGGAGGCCTTCGGCCGCACGGCGGTGGAGCCCCAGGTCATGGGCCGCCCGGTGATCGCCGCCGATCATGGCGCGACGCGCGAGACGGTGATCCCCGGCGAGACCGGCTGGCTGGCCGCGCCCGGCGACGTCGAGGCCTGGGCCCAGGCCCTGAACGACGCCTGCGAGGCGGGCGCGGCCGGGCGCCAGGCGATGGGCATGGCGGCGCGCGCCCGTGCGCGACGGTTGTATTCTGTGGACGCGATGGTCGATGCGACCCTTAAGGTCTATGCGCGCGTCATGGCCGCCCGGGGGAACGGGGCGGGGGTTGTGGAGTCTAAGGGTTGAGCAAGGAGATCAAGAAGGTCCTGGTCATCAAGCTGGGCGCGCTGGGCGATTTCGTCCTGGCCCTGGCGGCGATGAAAAAGATCCGTGAGGCGCATCCGCGCGCCAGGATCACCCTTCTGACCACCCCGCCGTTCGAGGCCCTGGCCCGCCTGTCGCCCTATTTCAACGCCGTCGAGGTGGACGGCCGTCCCAGCGACGCGGGCGACCTGTTCAAGATGCTGGGCCGCATCCGCAAGGCCAAGTACGACCGCGTCTACGACCTGCAGACCAACAACCGCACCGGCTGGTACTTCCAGGCCCTGCGCCCGTTCCCGCCGCAGTGGTCGGGCATCGCCAAGGGCGCCAGCCTGCCCCAGCGCGGCCGCGCCCGCCAGCACATGCACACGCTGGAGCGTCACGCCGACCAGCTGCGCCAGGCCGGCATCTGGCCCGACGCGCCCACCGAGCCGGGCAGCGCCCCGCCGCCGGACCTGTCGTGGATCCTGCGCAAGCATAAGGACGCCCGCCCGGTCGCCGGCGCGGTGACGCCCAAGCCCTACGTGCTGCTGGTGCCCGGCGGCTCGGCCCACCGGCCCGAGAAGCGCTGGCCGGTCGAGAGCTACGCCCAGCTGGCGGCCCTCCTGAAGTCCAAGGGCCTGGACATCGTCATCATCGGCGGTCCGCAGGAAAGCGCCATGGCTCGCCAGATCCAGAAGGCGGCCGGCCAGGCCCGCGACCTCACCGGCCGCACCGATTTCGCCCAGCTTGCGGTGCTGGGGGCCAAGGCCGCCCTGGTGGTCGGCAACGACACCGGCCCGACCCACCTGCTGGCCGCCGCCGGCGCGCCGACCATCGCTCTGTTCTCCGACGCCTCGGACCCGGCCCTGTGCGGCCCGCGCGGCCACGTGGCGGTGATCAAGTCGCCAGACCTCAAGGCCCTGCCGGTCAGCACCGTGGCCAGCACGGCGATCTCGCTGCTGCCGCGTTAGGCGCGTTTCAGCCGTCCGGCCGCTGAAAGCAGCGCATCGGCGGCTGAAACCGGGGCATTTCATAGACGGCCTGGATGCTGTCACCGAGGATCGGCGTCCAGCCCCCGCCCTCGCGACGCCAGATCCAGAGCCGGCTCTCTTCGTCCCAGCCATTGTCGTCGAGATGGCAGAACGAGACCTGCGACAGGGCGTAGCGATCGCCGGGTGAAAAGACGATGCGGGAGTACCGCTGGCGGTCGATCTGCCGGGTGGGGCCGTCGTTGTACTTCAGCACGCGCGGGATCCCGGCCGCGTTCATCTGGGCGGCGCAATTGATCGGCGGCGCCGACCTGGGCGCCGTGCGCAGAACCAGGCTCGCCCACCAGGGGGCGTCGCGGCTTGGCGTATGGCGGGGGCGTGGCGGGCCGCCAGTTGCATCCTCGGCGCGCCAGATCTCGAACGGGACCGGTCCGCCTGCGTCGCTACGAACCATGCGTTTCGCCTCGAGCGCGGTGATGAAGCCGCACTCGCGGGAGGCATGGGCGGGGGCGTCGAGGGGATCATGCAAAATGACCGCCACCGCGACACCGCCAACGGCAAGAGCCGCCATGCCCAGGCTTACGATGGTCCATCGTGTCAGGCGTTTTTTGCGGATCGCTACGTCCCCCTTTTGCTTGGGGTTTAGCAATGCGTGAGGTGTGCGCCTAGAGGTTGAATTGCGATCGCTCCGCCTTGACCTCGACGACGCGCGCGGGACGTTGCAGGATGGGCGCGGGGGCGCTGTTCATCTGGAACCAAGCCGGAAACTGGACGGTTTAGGGTTCCGAGTTAACGAGGAGTCCGTCAATGCGCATCACCCCCGGCAAGCCGTACGCCCCCCGCGCCCTGGCCGGCCGCGAAGCGTTCCAGCCGGACACCAGCGGCAACAGCGCCGGCGCTCAGCTGGCCATAGGCTTGGCCCTGGCGGGCGGCGCGATCCTGGCTGCGACGCTGCTGGGCCGTCGCCACGAGCGGGTGATCGACGACGAGGAGTATGCGGTCGGCTATGCCGAGATGCACGAGCCGGTCGCCCATCAGCCCAAGCCGCTGACCAGCCTGCTGCTGCCGCCGTTGTTCATCGCCATGACCCTGTCGGGTCTTCGCACCTGGAACGCGCCGTCCAGCCCGGCCCGCACTCGGGCGCTCACCCTGTGGAGCCTGACCCAGGGCTTCAACGCCCTGTGGCTGGCGTTCGGCACGAAGCGCGGCGGCGGGCAGCTGGCCGTGGCCACCGCCTCGCTGGGCGCCTCGGCCGCCTACGCTGTCGAGGCTCGCAAGGTCGGCGGGGCCTCGGCGCCCGATCTGGGCTGGCTGGGCGTGGCCAACGCCCTGACCGCCCAGCTGTGGCGTCGCCAGCCCGTTCGTCCCACCTTGCACTGACCGTCTCGGCGCGGCCTTCTCCCGGCTTCGCGTCGGGAGAGGTCATGCGGATTCGATCGGGTCATCTGGCTATCGCCATCGCGCTGTTCGTCATCGAGGTGGTGATCGCGCTGTTCGTGCGCGACGCCTTCGTGCGGCCCTATCTGGGCGACGTGCTGGCCACGGCGATGGTCTATTTCGCCGTGCGCGGCCTGACCTCGCGGGGCCGAGGCGCGGCCGCTGCGGCGGCCTTCGGGCTGGGCGCGGCGATTGAGATCGGCCAGGCCCTTCACGTTCTCGACCTCGTCGGCCTGGGCGGCAGCCGTTGGGCGCGGGTGGTGTTCGGCGGCGTTTTCGATCTCAAGGACCTGGCGTGCTACGCGGCGGGCGTCGGCCTGGCGGTGTTGCTCGACCGGCGTCGACGTCCGCCAGTTTCCGCCTCCGCGTGAGGCGCTGGGCGTGCGCTCGCGAAGTTTGGCGCCGCTCAGCCGTGCATTGATATGGCGTCCACAGGCGCTCCACAGTTCTCGCAGAACGGCGGTATTGACTTCCTCTGCCTAACCTTTACGCATTCGCCCGGCTTTTGAGATCGCCTCTCACGAGCGCGCCGCCAGGGGACGGGCGGTGACAGAACAAGCCTGTTGCGGGGGGGGGGAGCGGTTGGCCTTCGACGACGCGACCTATGACGACGGCGTGCTCGCCGTCCGGACGCCTGCGTCGACGTGGCGGCCGACAGCCACGCGGCCGGCCTGGCGCCTGGCCGAGATCGGCGTCGCGGGCGGCCTGGCCGCCCTGCTGCTGGTGCTCTTCTGGCTGGATCTGCGGCCGGACATCGAGGCCGCGCACCAGCAACCGTTCTTCTGGCTGAAGATGGCCTATACCGCCGCCCTGGCGGCCGCGGGCTTCGACGGCCTGGCCCGGCTGATCCGCCGGGGGCCGCCGGCGCCCACGGCGATCGTCGTGGCCGTCATCGCGCTGCTGGTCTTCGCCGTCGGCGGCGTGACCGAGGCGACGCAGCTAGAGCCCGCCAAGCTGGCGCGGCTGTTCTCGCCGGCCTCGGTGGGGGCGTGCTTCTTCAATATCGTCGCCCTGGCCCTGCCGACCCTGCTGCTGGCCCTGACGGTGCTGCGCGGCGTCGAGACCGAGCGGCCGATCCTGGCCGGCTTCGCGGCCGGCGTCTTCGCCGGCGGCCTGGCCGCCAGCGTCTACGGCCTGCACTGCCCGCACTCGACCTTCGTATTCGTGGGCCTGTGGTACCTGGGCGGCGTGCTGTTGTGCGGCCTCGCCGGCGCCGCCCTGAACCGGCTGGCCGCGATCTGACCCAGCCGCGTCCGATCGGGCCCTGACCCCACGAAAAAGGCCCTCCCGGCGAACCGGAAGGGCCCTCGTTTCCGCGCGGGCGGAAAGGCTTACTCGGCGGCGGCCTTGCCGGCCGGAGCGCCGAACTTGGCGTTCAGCTCGCCCGAGATGTAACGCTTGGCCATGGCCGCGGTCGAGATCGCGCGGATCTTGCCGGCGTGGCCGGCCGAACCGAACTGCTCGAAGCGCGCCTGGCAGACCTTGCGCATGGCTTCCTTGGCCGGCTTGAGATAGGCGCGCGGGTCGAACTCCTGCGGCTTCTCGATCAGCAGCTTGCGGATGGCGCCGGTGATGGCCATGCGGTTGTCGGTGTCGACGTTGATCTTGCGCACGCCGTGCTTGATGCCGCGCTGGATCTCTTCGACCGGCACGCCCCAGGTCTGGGGCATCTCGCCGCCATAGGCGTTGATGATGTCCTGCAGGTCCTGCGGCACCGACGACGAGCCGTGCATCACCAGGTGGGTGTTGGGCAGGCGGCGGTGGATTTCCTCGATCACGTTCATGGCCAGGACGTCGCCGTCCGGCTTGCGCGTGAACTTGTAGGCGCCGTGGCTGGTGCCCATCGCGATCGCCAGGGCGTCGACGCCGGTGGCCTGCACGAAGTCGACGGCCTGATCCGGATCGGTCAGCAGCTCGTCGTGCGACAGCTTGCCTTCGAAGCCGTGGCCGTCCTCGGCCTCGCCCATGCCGGTCTCCAGCGAGCCCAGCACGCCCAGCTCGCCCTCGACCGACACGCCGCAGGCGTGGGCCATCTCGACCACCCGGCGGGTGACCTCGACGTTGTACTCGTAGCTGGCGGGGGTCTTGGCGTCCTCCATCAACGAGCCGTCCATCATCACCGAGGTGAAGCCGTACTGGATCGCCGTGGCGCAGGTCGCCGGGCCATTGCCGTGGTCCTGGTGCATGCAGACCGGGATGTGCGGGTAGATGTCGACCAGGGCGTCGATCATCTTGGCCAACATGATGTCGTTGGCGTAGTTGCGCGCACCGCGCGAGGCCTGGATGATGACCGGGCTGTCGACCGCGTCGGCGGCCTCCATGATGGCCAGGCCCTGTTCCATGTTGTTGATGTTGAAGGCGGGCAGCCCGTATTCATGCTCCGCCGCATGATCCAGCAACTGCCTAAGCGTGATCCTCGCCACGTATTTCTCCTGCAAGCTTTGAAGTCGTTGGATTGGTTCTTGTTTTTGGGGCGCGGCGCTTTTGCGCTCTTTGCCCTTGGATCCCGGGGCCGGTTCCTCGTCCGGCGTCCCGAGAGCGGAGGCCCGCGCCCCGAAAGGCTCGGGGCGGGGCGTTCCGACTTTTCCGATGGTCCCGTGGCCGTCTTCGGCTCGCCGGGATCCTCCCTTTAGGCTTCGAGAGCCGCGACGCCCGGAAGCGTCTTGCCCTCCATCCATTCCAGGAACGCGCCGCCCGCCGTCGAGACGAAGGTGAAGTCGGCCGACACGCCTGCGTGGTTCAACGCCGCGACGGTATCACCGCCGCCAGCGACCGCCACGATCTTACCCGATTTAGCGAGAGACGCGGCGTGTTTCGCCGCCGAAACGGTCGCTTCGTCGAAAGGTTGCACCTCGAACACGCCCAGCGGGCCGTTCCAGATCAAGGTGACGCTTTGGTCCATGGCCGCCAGCAGCTTCTTGGCGCTCTCCGGACCGGCGTCGAGGATCAGGTCGTCGGCCTGCACTTCGTTCAGCTGGCGGACGGCCGTTTCGACGCCCGGAGCGACCTTCTTGGCCACCACCACGTCGACCGGCAGCAGCAGTTCGCAGCCGGCGGCGTCGGCCTTCTTCATGATCTCGCGGGCGGTGTCGGCCAGGTCCTTTTCGCAGAGCGAGCCGCCGACGTCGTGGCCCTGGGCGAACAGGAAGGTGTTGGCCATGCCGCCGCCGATGGCCAGGCGGTCGAGCTTGGCGACCAGGTTGTTGAGCAGATCAAGCTTGGTCGAGACCTTCGAGCCGCCGACGATGCCGATCACCGGCTTCTTGGGGTTGCCGAGGGCGGCGTCCAGGGCTTCCAGCTCGCGCTGCATGGCCAGGCCCGGATAGGCCGGCAGCAGCTTGGCCAGGCCCTCGGTCGAGGCGTGGGCGCGGTGGGCGGCGCTGAAGGCGTCGTTGACGTAGACGTCGCCGTTGGCGGCCAGGGCGGCGGCGAACGCGGCGTCGTTCTTTTCCTCGCCGGCGTGGAAGCGGACGTTCTCCAGCAGGGCCACGCCGCCGTTCTCCAGGCCGTCGACGACCTTGGCGGCTTCAGGGCCGATGCAGTCGCTGGCGAAGGCCACCGGCTGCTCCAGCAGCTTGCTCAGCGGCTCGGCCACGAAGCCGAGGCTCATCTCCGGCACGACCTTGCCCTTGGGGCGGTCGAAGTGGGCCAGCAGCACCACCTTGGCGCCGGCCTTCGACAGGAAGGCGATGGTCGGCAGGGCCGCGCGCAGGCGGGTGTCGTCCGACACCTTGCCGCCGTCGACGGGGACATTGAAGTCCACCCGGACCAGGGCGCGCTTGCCGGCGAGATCGGCGGTGTCGAGGGTGCGGAAGGTCATCGGGAATCCTGATGGTCTGTGCGTTGGATCCTCGTCCTTCGACAGGCTCAGGATGAGGATCCAAGAGCGGGCATCGCATTAGCCCTCATCCTGAGCCTGTCGAAGGACGAGGGCGGCCTCGCGAGAGAGGCCAAGGAAAACCCCCGCTCCTGGGGAGGGGCGGGGGCTTTGAAGGCTTAGAGGAACTTCGCCATTTCCAGAGCGGTGTCGCTCATGCGGGTCGCGAAGCCCCACTCGTTGTCGTACCAGCTGAGCACGCGGGCCAGCTTGCCTTCGATGACTTGCGTCTGGGGCAGGGCGGCCGTCGAGCTGGCGGCGATGTGGTTGAGGTCGGTCGAGACCAGCGGGTCGGTGGTCACGGCCAGGACGCCCTTCATCGGACCGTCGGCGGCGGCTTGCAGCGCGGCGTTGATCTCGGCGATCGTGGTCTCGCGGCCGGTGACGACCTTCAGGTCGATGACCGAGACGTTCGGGGTCGGGACGCGGATCGACGAGCCGTCCAGCTTGCCCTTCAGTTCCGGCAGAACCAGGCCCAGGGCCTTGGCGGCGCCGGTCGAGGTCGGGATCATGCTCAGGGCCGCGGCGCGGGCGCGGTAGAGGTCCTTGTGCATGGTGTCCAGCGTCGGCTGGTCGCCGGTGTAGCTGTGGATCGTGGTCATGTAGCCACGCTCGATGCCGACTAGGTCGTGCAGGACCTTGGCCACCGGGGCCAGGGCGTTGGTGGTGCACGAGCCGTTCGAGACGACGATGTCGTCGGCGGTCAAGGTCTCGTGGTTGACCTTGTAGACGATGGTCTTGTCGGCGCCGTCGGCCGGAGCCGAGACCAGCACGCGCTTGGCGCCGGCCTTCAGGTGCAGGGCGGCCTTGTCGCGGGCGGTGAAGATGCCGGTGCACTCGAAGGCGATGTCGACGCCCAGTTCGGCGTGCGGCAGCTCTTCGGGGTTGCGGATCGCGGTGACCTTGATCTTGCCCGTGCCGACGTCGATCCAGTCCTCGCCCGAGGTGACCACGCCCGGGAAGCGGCCATGCACGCTGTCGTAGCGCAGCAGGTGAGCGTTGGTCTCGACCGGGCCCAGATCGTTGATCGCCACCACCTCGATGTCACGGCGGCCGTGCTCGGCGATGGAGCGCAGCACGAGGCGGCCGATACGGCCAAAGCCGTTGATGGCGACGCGAAGGGCCATGTGGTCTTTCTCCTCACGATCGGACCCGCTCGGAAGCGAGCGGCGTTCCTTGATTTTGCAGGGGGTTTCGCGGTCGAAAGCGGCGAAGTCAACCCCAGGAACGCTCACAAGACATTAGCTATTGTTGTGACGCTCGTTACATCGCCCAATTGTGGTCACGCCGGCTGGCGAAGTCGGCGACGATCTATATGTTGCGCCGCATGATGGGAACTTGCCGATGATACCGGGCGAAGGAAGCGCCCTCGACCTGGCCGCTCGGCGGCTGGAGCGCGCCGTCGCGAACCTGGAGCAGAAGATCGCCGCCGAACGGGCCGAGCGCGCGCGCGCCGCCGCCCAGCCGGCGTCGGGCGATCTGTTCGAGGCGCCGGCGGCTGTCGCCGACGCGGCTGTGGTCGAGAAGGCCGCCCAGCTGGCCGCCGATCTTGAGGCCGCCCGCGTCCGCGAGCGCGCCCTGGAAGAGGCCGGCGAGCAGGCCAGCGAGGCCCTGGGCCGCGCCATCGCCGAGATCCGCGCCGCCCTGGGCGACGAGAGCCTGATCGGCGAAGGCGTCCATGACGACGAGGAGGGGGCCGCGCCTGCCGAGTTCGCGGACGAAGCCGAAGACGACCCCGAAGCGTTGTACGACGAGGACGACCCGCCGTTCGACCCCGACCCGCCCGCGAAGGCCTGAGCCCATGGCGCAACTGACCATCCACGTGAACGGCCGCCCCTACAGCGTAGGCTGCGAAGACGGCCAGGAGGCCCATCTTCTGGAGATCGCGCGCCTGTTCGACCGCCAGGTCCGCCAGGTCAGCCAGGAGGTCGGCCAGCTCGGCGAGACGCGCCTGTTCCTGATGGGCGCCCTGCTGCTGGCCGACGAGCTGTCGGACCTGAAGCTGCGCCTGGCTCACAACCAGTCGGAACTGGCCCGCCTGCAGAACGAACAGACCCGCGTCGAAATCCGCGCCATCAAGGCCATCGACGCCGCGGCCGAGCGCATCGAGAAGCTGGCGGCGGGGTAGGTTTTTGGATGCTCCCGCAGAGGGGGAGGATCTAATCAGCGCTTTGGGGCGGCGATCCTACTAGCTGTGCGTGGCGGCCGCGGATCGCGGTGAAGACTTCTGACGCCGGGACGGCTCGGTTAGGATCGGCTTGCATGGCGTCGTAGACCGGGGCCACCCGGTCGATCAGCCAGCGCTCAATTGTGGAGGAGTGTGTTTCGTCACGGTCCATCCCACCCTCCGCGTAAGCGCTTCGATCGTAAATGGTGCTCGCTATTGCCGCCAGCGTCCGCGACTCTTTGCGCGGAGCCCTTTCCCCGGCGCTTCAGAACCCCTATCTTGCTCCACGGCGGGTCGTGCTGCGGCTCTCGTCGAAGATTTCTAATCCCAGGGACCTTAATCTCTCTATCGGGATCTGTTCCCTCCCGTGGCCGTGGCTGCGGGAACACGGAGCCCACCTGTATCTAACAGGTTCGAGTGGATTGAAACGTCTTCACGGTTCTTCGCGGCGCCGCCACCCTTTCCCTTTATCCCTGTCCTTCGGCTAGAAGGTCGCGATGACCATCGCCGACCCCGCCGCCGCCAAGACCGCCCTGCGCGTCTTCGTGCGCAATCGCCGCAAGCAGCTGGCCCTGGAGCACCCCGAGGCCGACTGGATGGCGGTGGACGTGGCGCGCGAGCCGCTGTCGGCGCGCTTTCCTGATCCGAAGGGCAAGGTCGCCGCGCTCTATCATGGGCTGGGCTCGGAGGTTTCGGCCCGAGCCCTGGCCGACTGGCTGGCGGGGGAGGGCTGGAGTCTCGCCCTGCCCAGCGTCGAGGGCGCCGATCCGCACGGCAAGGGCGGGCGGATGGTCTTCCGGTCCTGGGCGCCTGGCGAGCCCCTGGCCCGCGACGCCATCGGCATGGTCGCGCCGGTCGCCCACAATCCGATCGTCCAGCCCGACCTGGTGGTCGCGCCGCTGCTGGCCTGGGATCGCGAAGGTCGGCGCCTGGGGCAGGGCGGCGGCTATTACGACCGGGCGCTGGAGGCCCTGCGCGGCCGCAAGGACACCTTCGTGCTGGGTCTCGCCTACCAGGGCCAGGAGACCCACGGCCTGCCCGACGAACGGCACGATCAACGATTGGACGCGATCTTGACCGAAAACGAGTATATCGAGGTCCGAAAGGACTGATCGATCATGCGTTTTGCTTTCTTCGGCGACGTCGTCGGCAAGTCGGGCCGCGACGGCCTGGCCGACCACCTGCCGGGCCTCCGTCGCCAACTGGGCCTCGAGTTCGTCATCATCAACGCCGAGAACGCCGCAGCGGGCTTCGGCATCACCGAGAACACCGCTCGTGAGCTGTTCGACGCCGGGGCCGACTGCCTGACCCTGGGCAACCACAGCTGGGACCAGCGCGAGGCGCTGACCTACATCGTGCGCGAGCCGCGCCTGATCCGTCCGGCCAACTACCCGATCCTGTCGGACGCGCCGGGCAGGGGCAGCCACCTGTTCCAGACGGACTCGGGAAAGACCGTCTTCGTGGTGAACCTGCTGGGCCGGGTGCACATGGACGCCATGGACGACCCGTTCGCCGCCGCCGATCGCGAGCTCGACAAGGCTCCGCTGGGCCAGGTCGCCGACGCGGTGATCGTCGACATGCACTGCGAGGCCACCTCCGAGAAGATGGCCATGGGCCACTATTGCGACGGCCGCGCCAGCCTGGTGGTGGGCACCCACACCCACGTGCCGACCGCCGACTGCCAGATCCTGACCGGCGGCACCGCCTACCAGACCGACGCCGGCGCCTGCGCCGACTACGACAGCGTCATCGGCAACCAGAAGGAAGAGCCCCTGCGGCGCTTCACCACCAAGATCAGCGGCGGCCGCTACCAGCCCGCAAGTGGCCCGGCCACGGTCTGCGGCGTGTTCGTCGAAACCGACGACCGCACGGGCCTGGCGGTGCGCGTCGAGCCGATCCGCGTCGGCGGCCGGCTGAAGCAGAGCGTGCCGGAAGTCTGAGACCTGGCGATCCCTCTCCCCTCCGGGAGAGGGATAAAAAGCTTCAATCCACTCCCGCTTGCATCCGTCACGATCTGCGGCCCAACCTCTCGTCGAGGCAAGCACAGGAGCCCTCCATGACCGACGCCGCCGTCTACACCGCCAAGGCCCATGCCGTAGGCGGGCGCCAGGGGACCGCCAAGACCGACGACGGTCACCTGGACGTCCAGTTGGGCTATCCCAAGTCGATGGGCGGCGACGGGCAGGGGACCAATCCCGAGCAGCTGTTCGCGACGGGCTACGCGGCCTGCTTCCTGGGTGCGCTGGGCCTGGTGGCCCGCAGCCAGAGCGTCAAGCTGGGCGAGCACAGCCTCGATAGCGAGGTCGATTTGATCGAGGACGACGTCAGCTTCCACATCGGCGTGCGCCTGACGCTCAATGCCCCCGAGGTCGACCGCGCCGTGGCCGAGGACCTGCTGCACAAGGCCCACCAGGTGTGCCCGTACTCCAAGGCCACGCGCGGCAACGTGGTGGTGGAGCTGAAGGTCGCCTGATCGGGCTTTCGACGGTGGAATGGACGCGCCGAGAGCGCCGCCTGGGGTGACAAGATGCGTCTCCAGGCGGTAGAAGCGCCGCCAACCCATTCCATCGTCAGATCAGAGAAGAGCCTCCGAATGGCCGGCCACTCGAAATTCAAGAACATCATGCACCGCAAGGGCCGCGCCGACGCCGCGCGCTCCAAGCTGTTCTCCAAGCTGTCGCGTGAAATCACCGTGGCGGCCAAGACGGGCCTGCCCGACCCGGCCATGAACCCGCGCCTGCGCCTGGCCGTGAACAACGCCAAGGCCGAAAGCCTGCCCAAGGACGTCATCGAGCGCGCGATCAAGAAGTCGCAGATGGGCGACGCGGCCGACTATACCGAGATCCGCTACGAGGGCATGGGCCCCGGCGGCGTCGGCGTGATCGTCGAGGTGCTGACCGACAACAAGAACCGCGCGGCCTCGAACGTCCGCTCGCTGTTCTCCAAGTACGGCGGCAATCTGGGCGCCACCGGCTCGGTGACCTTCAACTTCGACCGTCTGGGCCAGATCGAGTATCCGGCCGCCAAGGCCAGCGAAGACGACATGATGGAAGCCGCCATCGAGGCCGGCGCCCAGGACGTCGAGAGCGACATGGGCGAAGAGGGTTCGGGCCACACCGTCTACACCGCCTTCGAGGACCTGAACGAAGTGTCGTCGGCCCTGGAGGCCAAGTTCGGCGAAGCCTCGTCGACCAAGATCGTCTGGAAGCCCAAGCTGCTGAACGAGGTCACCGGCGACAGCGTCGCGACCCTGATGAAGCTGCTCGACGCGCTCGACGAGGACGACGACGTCCAGAACGTCTACTCCAGCGCCGACATCAGCGAAGAAGACCTGGCCAAGCTGGGCTGATCTTCGCGGATCGACGAGAAAAGCGGCCGCCCCGGGAAACCGAGGCGGCCGTTTCCTTTTGCGGCTTCGCCCTTTGCGGGCGGACGTCGCTCTGCTATCCCCTCGCTCCATGAGTTTCGTTCGGAAGATCGCGCGAATTATCCGCCCGGCGTGACGCCGCCGGACGAGACCTCCAGCGCGCGCCGGGTTCCACCCGCCTTCTTCCGACATTCCAGAGCTGGATAGCCTTCCCATGGCCGACGACGCCGCGCCCGCCCGCGACTACCGCGAAACCGTTTTTCTTCCCGATACGCCGTTCCCGATGCGCGCGGGCCTGCCCAAGAAAGAGCCCGAGATCCTGGAGGGCTGGGCGGCCCTGTCCGACAAGGGCCTGTACGGCGCGGTCCGCAAGGCTCGCCAGGACGCCGGCGCGCCGCTGTTCGTGCTGCACGACGGCCCGCCCTACGCCAACGGCGCGATTCACATCGGCCACGCGCTTAACAAGACCCTGAAGGACTTCGTGGTCCGCTCGCGCTTCGCGCTCGGCTACGACGTCGACTACGTGCCGGGCTGGGACTGCCACGGCCTGCCGATCGAGTGGAAGATCGAGGAAAAGTTCCGCAGCCAGGGCCGCCGCAAGGACGAGGTTCCGGCCGAGGAGTTCCGCCGCGAATGCCGCGCCTACGCCGCCGGCTGGATCGAGGCCCAGAAGGTCGAGTTCCAGCGCCTGGGCGTGCTGGGCGACTGGTGGAACCGCTACGCCACCATGGACTTCACCTCGGAAGCCAAGATCGTCGAGGAGTTCCACCGCTTCGCCTCGAGCGGCCAGCTCTATCGCGGCTCCAAGCCGGTGATGTGGAGCCCGGTCGAGCGCACGGCCCTGGCCGACGCCGAGATCGAGTATCACGACCACGTCTCGCCCACGATCTGGGTGAAGTTCCCGGTCGTCGAGGGCTCTGAAGCCGCCCAAGGCGCCAAGCTGGTGATCTGGACGACCACGCCCTGGACCATCCCGGCCAACCGCGCGGTCTCCTACAATCCCGACATTCCCTACGCCGTCTTCGAGGTGAAGGCGCTGGAGGAGGGGCTCGAATTCGCGCCCTGGTCCCAGGTCGGCGATCGCCTGATCGTGGCCGAAAAGCTGGCCGAGGCGGTCTTCAAGGCCGCCAAGGTCGCCGCCTTCGAGAAGGTCGAAAGCGTCGATTGCGAGGGCATGGTGCTGGCCCACCCGCTGGCCGATCTCGACAGCCACTACGGCTTCGCCGTGCCGCTGCTGGCCGGCGACCACGTCACCGACGACGCCGGTACGGGCTTCGTGCACACCGCGCCTGGCCACGGCGCCGACGACTATCAGGTCTGGCTGGCCCACGGTCATCGCGAGATCCCCGACACGGTCGACCCGGATGGCGCCTACTACGCCCATGTCCCGCTGTTCGGCGGCCTCAAGGTCATCGAGACCGAGGGCAAGAAGACCGGCAAGTTCGGCCCCGCCAACGGCGCGGTGATGGACAAGCTGATCGAGGCCGGCAACCTGCTGGCCCGCGGCCGCGTCGAGCACAGCTATCCGCACAGCTGGCGCTCCAAGGCCCCGGTGATCTTCCGCAACACCCCGCAGTGGTTCATCCGCATGGACCACGAGGTCGAGGCCCTGGGCGGCAAGACCCTGCGCGAGACCGCCGTCCAGGCTATCGCCGACACCGCCTTCCACCCTGACGCCGGCCGCAACCGCATCGGCGCGATGGTCGAGACCCGCCCCGACTGGCTGATCAGCCGCCAGCGCAACTGGGGCACGCCCCTGGCGATGTTCGTCGACAAGCACACCGGCCATCCGCTGATGGACGCCGAGGTCAACGCCCGCATCCTGGCGGCCATCAAGGAAGGCGGCGCCGACGCCTGGTTCACCCGTCCGGACGCCGATTTCCTGGGCGCGCATGATCCGGCCCAGTACGAAAAGGTCGTCGACATCCTCGACGTCTGGTTCGACAGCGGCTGCACCCACGCCTTCACCATCGAGGGCCGCGACGACAGCGCCTGGCCGGCCGACCTCTATCTGGAAGGCTCCGACCAGCATCGCGGCTGGTTCCAGTCCAGCCTGCTCGAAGGCTGCGGCTCGCGTGGTCGCGCGCCCTACAAGGCCGTCCTGACCCATGGCTTCACCATGGACGAGAACGGCGAGAAGATGTCCAAGTCCAAGGGCAACACGATCGAGCCCCAGGCCATCACCAAGGAGTCTGGCGCGGAAATCCTGCGGCTCTGGGCGGCCATGGTCGACTATTCGGAAGACCAGCGGATCGGCAAGACGATCCTGGCCACCACCACCGACGCCTATCGCAAGCTGCGCAACACCATGCGCTACCTGCTGGGCGCCCTGGCCGGATTCACCGAGGAAGAGCGCGTCGTCGACTACGCCGACTTCCCGCCGCTGGAGAAGTTCATCCTGCACCGCCTGTGGGAGCTGGATGGCCAGGTGAAGGCCGCCTACGAGAGCTATCGCTTCTCGGACGTGATCCGGCCGCTGGTCGATTTCTGCCAGGGCGACCTCTCGGCCCTGTTCTTCGACATCCGCAAGGACAGCCTCTATTGCGACGCGCCGACGGCCCTGCGCCGCCGCGCCTATCGCACCGTGCTGGACTACGTGTTCGACCGCCTGACCATCTGGCTGGCCCCGCTGGCCAGCTTCACGATGGAAGAGGCCTGGGTCACCCGCTTCCCGCAAGCGGGCCCTGTGGCCCTGCGCGTGATCCCGGAAACGCCGGCCGCGTGGGAAAACCAGGCTGAGGCCGCACGCTGGGCCAAGGTCGAAGCCGTCACCGGCGTCGTCACCGGGGCCCTGGAAGTCGAGCGCCGCGAAAAGCGCATCGGTTCGGCCCTGGAGGCCGCGCCGGTCGTCCACGTCGCCGACGCCGATCTGCTGGCCGCGTTCGAGGGCCTGGACGCCGCCGAGGTGTTCCGCACCAGCGCCGCGACCCTGGTCGCCGGCGAGGGCGGCGCGTTCACGACCGACGAGGTCAAGGGCGTGTCGGTGGATCCGGTGAAGGCCGAAGGTCAGAAGTGCGCCCGTTCGTGGCGCATCCTGCCGGAAGTGGGAACCGACCCCCGCTATCCGGAGCTTAGCCTTCGCGACGCCGACGCCGTGGCCCTCTGGGACGCGCAAAGGGCTTAAGAGCGCCGCATTGATCCTTCTCCCCTTGCGGGAGAAGGTGTCGCCGCAGGCGACGGATGAGGGGTTGAAGGCGCGTTCAACCGCGTACGGTTTCGGCCGGTGCGACCCCTCATCCGACCTGCTGCGCAGGCCACCTTCTCCCACAAGGGGAGAAGGACGACCGGGGATGAGAGAACGAACGTGGCTGCCTTGAAGATCACCCGCCTGGGCTGGACCGCCTACGCCGTCGCCGTCGCCACGGTGGTGCTCGACCAGATCTCCAAGCTCTGGGTGCTGGGCCTGCTGGGCTCGGCCCAGGGCTCCAGCGCCTCGCTGCTGGGTCCGGTCAAGCTGACCATGGTCCATAACTACGGCATGAGCTTTGGCCTGCTGCGCGACCACGCCGAGTGGGGGCGCTGGCTGCTGACGATCTTTTCGGCGGCGGTGGTGGTCGGCCTGGGAATCTGGGCGCGCAAGGCTGTGCGGCCGCTGACGGCCCTGGGCCTGGGCATGATCATCGGCGGGGCGATCGGCAACAACCTGATCGACCGGGTGATCTACGGCTACGTCGTCGACTTCATCGACGTATCGCGACTCTACTTCCCCTGGGTGTTCAACGTCGCCGACTCGGGCATCTCGGTCGGGGTGGCGTTCCTGTTGCTGGACAGTTTCATCGGTGAAGAGAAGAAGCTGTCGCACCAGACGGAATAGGGGCCAAACCGGGGCTTAGCGCCCAAGCAAGGCCACAAATTCGAAGGACATTGGCGCCCGCCTTCGGATGTCGTATCGAGGGCGTCCGATTTTCGGCCCCGGGGGCGGCCGCTGGAGCATGGGTTCATGAAGTTCAACCGGGTTGCGACCCTGAGCGTGCTGGCCGCCGTGGCCGCCACCGGTCTGGCCGGCTGCCAGTCGGCCTCGAAGGCCCTGGGCATGAGCAAGGTGGTCCCCGACGAGTTCCGCGTCGTCACCAAGGCCCCGCTCGTCGTTCCGCCCGACTACAGCCTGCGCCCGCCGGCGCCCGGCGAGCCGCGTCCGCAGGAACTGCAGCCGGAAAGCGCCGCGCGCCAGGCGCTGCTGGGCCAGAGCATGGCCGCCAACCGCACGGACGGCGAGAAGCTGCTTGTCTCCAAGGCCGGTGTCGACAAGGCAGACCCGCTGATCCGCTTCGTCGTCGACGACGAGAACGGCGACCTGGCCCACAAGGACGAGAGCTTCGCCAAGAAGGTCATGTTCTGGCGCAAGGACGACAAGACCGCCGGCGCGGTGACCGCGGCGGAAGCCGGCGCCACGGCGCCCGTGCCGGTCGACGCGGCCGCCGAAGAGGCGCGCCTGAAGACGCTGACCGGCGGCGGCGCGGTGATCATCAGCCGCGACAAGCAAGGCAAGATCAAGCTGCCGGGCCTCTAAGCCCGGAGCCGATCAGGCTGGAAGGAATTCGACGGCCCGGAGGCTTTGCTTCCGGGCCGTTTGCTTTTCGAGCTCAGTCGCGGGACGTGCGTTCCAGGATGGCGCGCAGCGACTGGGCCTTCTGGGGCAGGTCGGACGACAGCCGCGAGGCCATCTCCCGCAAGCCGACCGCATAGGCCTCGCCCCCGTGAGCGATCTGCATGGCCCGCTCGCCCAGGGCGATCAGGTCCCGCTCCAGGGCCTCGACTTCCTCGCGGGCCAGCTGGCGGGCTTCTTGTTGCAGGCGTTGCAGGCGTTGGGCCGTCGTCTCCGGCCCCCGGGTCAGGTTGTAGACTTCGGCGCCGGCGGTTTCTTCCGGCACGACGGTCAGATGCGGACCGCTCATCGTCATCGGCTCCTCGAACTCACGGAACCCCCATGCAGAGACAATGAACCTACAAGCCTTGCTGTTCCTGCAAAAAAGCGACGTTCCCTGCGAAGCTCGGCGTTTGTGGCTCGGGAGCCACATAAGGTGTTTGAGCTAGGCTTGGTGACTAGGTCTTGGGCGCAGGCGCCGGTTCATCCCTGGCTTCGCAAGGGCCGACATAGACGCTTTCGGTGTGCAGCCGCATGACCTTGGAGGCGCCGTAGGCCTGCACCTTCATCTCCAGATCGGTGGTGGTGCGGGTTTGGAAGTCGCCCTTCACCACGCCGGCCAGGCTGTAGGTGACGGCGTCCTTGCGGCAGGTCAGTTCCAGCGTGAAGCCGTCGATGACCTGGGTGACCTGCGGCTTGCCGCACGGGGCGGCCTTGGCGGCTTCGGCGGCGGGGTCGTGGCCTTCGCCGATGCACTGGGTGGTGCTCTGTTCGCCGCTGGGCGAGCGGGCGGTAGTCTTCCAGAGGCCGGCTCGCAGGGGCTTGGGCGGTCCGCCGGCCACGGCGGCTGCTTCGCTTTCGGCAGAGGGTGTCGCCGCGCCGGCCGTCGGGGCGCCGGCCTTGTCGTCGCTGCGCGAGCAGGCGGCGGCCGCCGTCAGCGCGGCGAGAAGGAGGGCGAGGCGGGCGGCGGTGGTCATCGGCGTACTGTCCCGAAAAGCGAGGCGCGGCGAAGCGCTTCGATCCCAACAATACGCGGACGCGCCGCCCGGTTGCCAGAGGATCAGCCGACGGCGGGGGCGTAAGGAGCCGGAGCGGCGGCAGGCGCCGGGGCAGGGGCGGGGACCGGCTGCGGCGCGGGGCGAGTGAACTTGACGCTGCGGCCCTGGAAATCGGCGCCGCTTTCCATGGCCAGCTGTTCGTGGGCGATGTCGCCCTCGACCTTGGCCGTGCCGTAGAGCCGCACCTGGCGGGCGGCGAGGGCGCCGATCACCTTGCCGTGGATCTCGACGGCCTGGGCGGCGATCGAGCCTTCCACCCGCCCGTTGGGGCCCAGGACCAGCTTGCCCACCTTGATGTCGCCGACCACCACGCAGTCCAGGTGCAGTTCGCCGTCGCCGGAGACGTCGCCGCGGATGGTCAGGCCCTGGGCGATCAGCGAGGCGGGCTTGGGGCGCGGCGGCGGGGCCGGAGCGGCGGCCTGGGCCAGCGGGGCGGGCGTCGGAGCGGCCGCCAGCGGCTCCAGGGCCAGCGGGGCGGGGGCGTCTTTCTTCTTCTGGAACATGAGGCGGCGGCTTTCTCGAATTGGGTCGCTTGCCACCCTGTGGAGCAAGTGCGGCGCCAGTTTCGAAAAGCGCGGTCTCGGATCCAGGGCTCGATCGACATCAGATCGATCAACCTGCTCAATCCCGTCCTTCCCCGCGAAGGCGGGGATCCAAGCCGAGGTTGGGGAGGTGCTCGCTGCCGATCTCTATCCTGAGATTCAGCTTGGGTCCCCGCCTTCGCGGGGATGCGCGGTGTGGGATGGCGAGCGCCCACTCAGCGCCGATCTTGCCTTGGCCTCGTCACCAGCGGCGGCGGGCGGCCACCGTCTCGAAGAACAACCTGAAGTCGCCCATCAGGCTGTAGAGCGGATAGGTGAAGGTGGCGGGGCGGTTCTTCTCGAACACGAAGTGCCCGACCCAGGCGAAGCCGTAGCCGACCAGCGGGGCGACCAGGAAGAACCACGCGCTGACCGTGAAGCCCATCACCAGGCTGATGATCACCAGGCCGGTGCCGACCACGTGCAGCCGGCGGCTGGTGCGGTTGGCGTGTTCGGAGAGATAGAAGGGATAGAAGTCGGCGAACGAGCGGTAGCGCTCTTCGCCCGGCGCGTGCTCGACGCGATGCTGGCCCATGGGGCGTGTCCTCCCGGTCGACATGGCCCGACCTTGATCCTAGTGGAGGACGCTCCGTCGCCGGATGCAAGAGGTCTCGTCGAGGGCGGCCCCCGCCGCCCTCGAGGCGAGTTCCCTCAGCTCAGGGGGCTGACGTAGGGGCTGACCAGGCCGAGCGGCACGGCGGTCGAGTTCTTGACGCCGCGGATGACGATGCGGCTCTCGATGTTCGACACCAGGCCCAGCGACAGGATCTTGTCGCGCAGGAATTCGTCGAAGGCGTGCATGTCGCGGGTGACGATGCGCATCTCGTAGTCGGCTGCGCCGGTCACGGTGGCGCACTGCACCACCTCGGCCCACTTGGCGACCGCGTGCTCGAAGGTTTCGAGGTTTTCCTTGGTCGGCAGCGACAGCTTCACGGTGCAATAGACCTCAAAGCCCAGGCCCAGCTTTTCGCGGTCCAGGATGGTCACGCGGCGTTGGATGACGCCGGCGTCCTCGAGGCGCTTGATACGCCGCCAGCACGGGCTGGAAGACAGCCCGACTCGCTCGGCGATCTCGGCGACGGACAGTCCGGCGTCGTGTTGGATGAGATCCAGGATCTTGGCATCCACGGCGTCGAGTTGTTCGGACAAGAATTCCTCCCCCCAGAGGGTGTTTGACGCGTCGATCTTGCGCAAAGCCCGCCCGAGTCGGGCACGCCTTGGGCAAACAATTTCCGCGCTTCTATAAGATATTGCCTTACGGGCGAAAAGACCCGGGAGGAAAATTTTTGCCATGCGGCACTCGGAAGTCACGCTCGACGACAAATATGTGCTCGAAGATGGTCGCGCCTTCATCACTGGCGTGCAGGCGCTGCTCCGTGTGCTGCTCGATAGAAAGCGCCTGGATCGACTCGCCGGGCTGAACACCGCCGGCTTCATGTCGGGCTATCGCGGCTCGCCCCTGGGCGGCCTCGACCAGCAGGCCGCGCGTATAAAGAAGCTGCTCACCGCCCACGACGTGGTCTTCAAGGAAGGCCTGAACGAGGATCTGGCCGCCACCGCCGTCTGGGGCAGCCAGCAGGCCAACCTCTTCCCCGGCGCCACGCACGATGGCGTCTATGGCATGTGGTACGGCAAGGCGCCGGGCGTCGACCGCACCGGCGACGTCTTCAAGCACGCCAATTTCGCCGGCACGTTCCCGACCGGCGGCGTCCTGGCCGTGGCCGGCGACGACCATGCCTGCAAGAGCTCGACCCTGCCGTCGCAGTCGGAATTCGCCTTCCAGGACTTCGAGATCCCCGTCCTGTCGCCCGCCGACGTGCAGGAGGTGCTGGACTACGGCATCCTGGGCATCGCCATGTCGCGGTTCTCGGGCCTGTGGACCGGCCTGATCGCCCTGGCCGACACCATGGACAGCGGCGTCACGATCGATGTCTCGCTGGGTCGCCACCAGGCGGTCATTCCCGAATTCGCCATGCCGCCCGGCGGCCTGGGCATCCGGCTGAAGGACCAGCCGATGGAGAAGGAGCGTCGTCTCCGCCTCCACAAGATCCCCGCGGCCCTGGCCTTCGCCCGCGCCAACCAGATCGACCGCGTGGTGCTGGGAAGCTCGCATGTGCGGGTGGGCAAGGCCCGCCTGGGCATCGTCTGCCAGGGGCAGGCCTACAAGGATGTGCTGGAGGCCTTCTCGGCCATGGGCATGAGCCTGCAGGAAGCCGCCGACCTGGGCGTCTCGGTCTACAAGGTGGGCATGCCCTGGCCGCTGGAGCCGCTGGGCCTGCGCGCCTTCGCCGCCGGCCTCGAAACCCTGATGGTCATCGAGCACAAGCGCGCCCTGATCGAGCCCCAGGCCCGGGCCGCGCTCTACGACCTGCCGGCCCAGGCCCGTCCGCGGATCATCGGCAAGACCGACGAGAAGGGCCATCCGCTGCTGTCGGAGTTGGGCTCGCTGTCGGTGGCCGAAATCGCCCTGGCCATCTACGACCGCCTGCCCGACGGCCCGCACATGGAGCGGGCGCGGGCCTATCTGAACCGCGTCTCTGCCGCCGGCGTCGCCGCCGTCAGCCTGGCCTCGGACCAGGCCCGCAAGCCGTTCTTCTGCTCGGGCTGCCCGCACAACACCTCGACCAAGCTGCCGGAAGGCAGCCGGGCGCTGGCGGGGATCGGCTGCCACTACATGGCCGGCTTCAACGACCCGTCGACCGACCTCAACACCCACATGGGCGGCGAGGGCCTGACCTGGGTGGGCGCCGCGCCTTTCACCACCGAGAAGCACGTCTTCCAGAACCTGGGCGACGGCACCTACAACCACTCGGGATCCCTCGCCATCCGCGCCGCCGTCGCGGCCGGGGCCAACATCACCTACAAGCTCTTGTTCAACGACGCGGTGGCCATGACCGGCGGCCAGCGCGCCGAGAGCGGCTTCACCCCGGCCCAGATCACCCGCCAACTGGCCAGCGAGGGCGTGACCAAGACGGTCATCGTCGTCGATGAGCTGGAACGCTATGCCGGGGTCAGCGGCCTGGCCCCCGGTGTCGAGGTGTTCCCGCGGTCCGAGCTGATGACCGTGCAGAAGGCCCTGCGCGACACGCCCGGGACCACCGTGCTGCTCTACGACCAGACCTGCGCCACCGAGAAGCGCCGCCGCCGCAAGCGCGGGACCATGGCCAAGGCGACCCAGAAGGTCTTCATCAACCCGCTGGTCTGCGAGGGCTGCGGCGACTGCTCGGTGAAGTCCAACTGCGTGTCGGTCGAACCGCTCGACACGGCCTTCGGCCGCAAGCGCAAGATCAACCAGTCCAGCTGCAACCAGGACTATTCGTGCCTGGAGGGCTTCTGCCCGTCCTTCGTCACCCTGGAAGGGGCCGAAAAGGCCGGCGAGAAGGCCAAGCCCGCGCCGTTGTCGGCCGACTCTACGCCGCTGCCGGCCTTCGAAGAGTTCCACGGCGTGCGCCGGATCATCTTCACCGGCGTTGGCGGTACGGGCGTGACGACCGTGGCCTCGATCCTGGCCATGGCCGCCCATGTCGACGGCCGCGCCGGCAGCGTGGTCGACATGACGGGCCTGGCGCAGAAGGGCGGCTCGGTGTTCAGCCACGTCAAGATCGGCGAGACCGAGGAGACGGTGGTCGGCGGCCGCGTGCCGGCCGCCAGCGCCGACGTGCTGATCGCCTGCGACCTGCTGGTCGCCGCCAGCCCCGAGGCCCTGGCCCTCTACGCCAAGGACCGGACCATGGCCTTCGGCAACAGCGATTTTGCGCCAACCGCCGACTTCGTCACCAGCCGCGACGTGAAGTTCGACGGCGGCGCCATGGCCCGCCGGGTGAAGGCCGCCACCAAGGCCTTCGACGCCTGCCCGGCCCAGCGCCTGGCCGAGAGCCGCTTCGGCGACGCCATCTACGCCAACATGATCATGGTCGGTTTCGCCTGGCAGCGCGGGGTGATCCCGGTCTCCAGCCGCGCCCTCTATCGCGCCATCAAGCTGAACGGGGTGGACGCCGAGGCCAACCTGCAGGCCTTCGAACTGGGCCGCCAGATCGCCTTCGACCCGGCCGCGGCCGGCGACAAGCCGGTCGACGTCGTCACCCCCCAGACCGAGCCGCTGGACGCCCTGATCGCCCGTCGGGTCGAGGATCTGGTCGCCTACCAGGACGCCCATTACGCCGCCCGCTACGCCGAGCGCATCGCCAAGCTGCGCCATGCCGAGGTCGCGGTGGTGGGCGAGGGGGCTGACTTGCCGCTGACCCGCGCGGCGGCGACCAACCTCTACAAGCTGATGGCCTACAAGGACGAGTACGAGGTCGCCCGCCTCTATACCGACGGCCGCTTCGCAAGTGAGCTGGCCGGAACCTTCAAGGGCGGCAAGGCCAAGGTCTGGCTGTCGCCGCCGCTGATCGCGCCCAAGGGCAAGGACGGCAGGCCGAAGAAGATCGCCTTCGGCGGCTGGATGCTGGACCTGGCCTTCCCGATGATCGCCCGGATGAAAGGCCTGCGCGGCGGGGCCTTCGACATCTTCGGCAAGACCGAGGAGCGCCGGATGGAGCGCGGCCTGATCGCCGACTACGAGGTCACGCTGGACCGCCTGGGCGCCGGCCTGCGGGCTGAGAACAAGGCTCTGGCGGTGAAGCTGGCCGAGGTTCCCTCCGAGATCCGCGGCTACGGCCACGTCAAGGAGGCCGCCGTCGAGAAAGCCAAGGCGACGGCCGTCAGGCTGTGGGGGCAGTGGGAGGGCTGAGGCCCTCCCGAGTCTCTAGTTCGGCGCGTCGTTGTAGAGTGGAGCGTAGGTCGCGTTCAGGGCCGCCCAGTCGAAGATGGCGATCACCTGACGGCCGTCCACTTTCTGACCGTTCCAGGTGCGCTCGGGCGGGGCGTAGCGCGGCGCGAGCGACAGCATCGCGTCGCGGCCCGCCTGGGTCAGGCTGTCGCCCATGGCGCGGCAGTCGATAAGCTTGCCGGCCTTGGCGGTGCATTGCAGGTTGGCCAGACCGTTCTCCGGGCCGATGGCCGCCGCGAGCGGGCCGAAGAGGCCGACGGTCGGCATGGTCTTCCAGCTTAGCCCGTGCACGGCGCACTGGGCCGCGGTCCGGTTGTCGAAGTCGCAGGGCATTATCCCCTCCGGATCGGGGACCAGGATCGCGCCCCAGATCGGGCATGGGAAGCCGAGGATTGTTTCGCCCGCTCGGGGTCAACAGCGTGATCGGAATGGTGATCATCGCGCCCGCGACCGCCTGCCCGTCCTCGGTGGTGGACGCCATGCGGAACTTGTCAGCCAGCTTCAGGGCCATATCGTCGAAGTTTTCGCCCTTGGGGAACGACACTGGGGCGCGGCAGGCCTCCAGATAGCCATCGGCTTGAACACGACAGCGCAGCAGGGCCCAGCCGCCCAGATCCCGCCTTTGGGCTCGATCGGGATAATAGTTGGACATGTCGTTGGCGCTGGGCTTGCGCTGCCACACGACGCCGTCGACGAGCTCCCTGGACGGGGGCGCAGGCTCGGCTGCGACGGAGCCGGCGACGGCGAGGCCCATCAGCAGGGCGAGAAAAGGTGTCGTCGCGGTCATGGAAAATCCCCCGCGCCCTTATGGCCGGGTTCGTCGCGACGCTCAACGTTCCGGCGAGCCTGACTCGGCGTTCGCCCTTCCTTTCATCAGCGCATAGAGCGCCAGCGCCGCCAGCAGAAGCGCCCCCGCCGTCAGGGGCGCGGCCAGGGCGCCGGTGCTGACGCGCACGACGATCAGCCCCAGGCAGACGATCGCACCCAGGGTCGGCACGAAGGCCGGCGGCTCGAAGGCGCCCTTCCTTTCGCCCGGGCGCTTGCGAAGGACCAGCAGGGCAAGGTTGACCACGGTGAACACCGCCAGCAGCAGCAGGGTCGTGGCCTCGCCCAACTGGGCGACGCCGCCCGACAGGACCAGCACCACGATGATCGCCAGCAGCACCAGTATGGCCACGTGCGGCGTCTTGCGGGTGGTGTGCACCTTCGACAGCGGTGCGGGCAGGCGTCCGTCGCGGGCCATGCCGTAGAGCAGCCGCGAGGCGGTGACGTAGTTGACCAACGCGCTGTTGGCGACGGCGAAGACCGTGATGACCACGAAGGCCCAGCCCGGCAGCCACGGCGCTGCGGTGGTCATCACGTGGGCCAGCGGGGCCTTGGCCTCGCCCAACTCGCGCCAGGGAACCACCGAAACGGCGGTGATCGCCACGCCGATGTACAGCAGGGCGGTGATCCCCATGGCCAGCAGGATGCCCAGAGGCAGGTCGCGGCGCGGGTTCTTCACCTCCTCGCCGACATTGATCGAGTCCTCGAAGCCGACGAAAGCGAAGAAGGTCAGGGCTGCGCCTTGGACGATCAGCAGGGGAACCAGCCCGGTCGACGCGCCTTGCGACGGGGCAGGGACCTCGAACAGGTCCTGCGTCCCCCAGAACCGCGCGCCGACCACGATCACCAGCAGCAGGCCGCCGGCCTCGACGAAGGTGCAGACGAGATTGGCCCAGATCGACTCCTTGATGCCCCGGAAGACGATCCCGGCCATCAGCAGGGCGTAGGCCAGGGCGATCACGACCGGCGGCGCCGCCGCCAGCGGCGCGAAGGTATTGAGGTTCTCGCCGATCACCCAGGCGCCGGCGGCGATCGAGGTCAGGCCCGAGCAGGCGGTGGCCATGCCGACGAGGTGGGTCAGCAGACCCCGGTCGAAGGCCCGATGGGTGACATAGGCGGCTCCCCCGGCCCGGGGATAGCGCGACGCCAGGCAGGCATAGGACAGTCCCGTCAGCAGGGCGGCGACCAGCGCCACCAGGAACGAGGCCCAGACCATCGCGCCGACCTGGCCGGCCGCCTTGCCGATGAGGCCGTAGATGCCCGCGCCCATCATGCTGCCGGCCGCATAGAGCGTCATCTGCATCGGTCCGATGGCTCGGACGAGCTCCTGCCGGGGCGGTGCGGCGGCGGTCTGATCTGTCATCGGCGAGGCTTCCTCGTGTCCTTGAAGGCAACGCGAGGGATGCGCCGGGGTTCTGCCGCTCGGGCGGTGGCGTGCCGAGCAGGGCGTGGTAGGCTTGGGGCCATGAACAAGCCCGTTCGACATCCCGATAGGCACTTCATCCCGCCGACTCTCGCCGAACGGTTCCGCCCGGCCGTCGAGGATGGCCAGTTCGAAAGCGTGAGCGAAGCGGTGTTTGTCGCAGCGCAGGCCTTGGCCGACCGTCTCGAATTCGGCGTTACGGACGATGTCGAAGCGGTTCGACGTTCCATCGACAGGTCGATCGCCGAAGACGACTACCAGGATGCCGAGGCAGTATTCGCGAGGCTGCGCCAGCGCTACGGCGAGGGCGAGGATTGAGGCGTCTTCGGTTTTCGCGGCGTGCGGAACTCGACCTTATCGGTATCGGCGACTGGATTGCCGCCGATCGTCCTATCGCGGCCCGACGCTTTGTCGCCCGATTGATCGATAGCGCTCAGGCTCTGTGCGAGACGCCCGAGATGGCTCCGCTGACGCCCGTCTACGGCGAGGGTGTCCGAGGCCTGTCTGTCAGGCCCTACATCCTTCTCTACCGCGTTTCCAATAAGGCCGTGTTCGTCGAGCGCGTCATCCACGGCGCGCGACTGCCAAAGATCATCAGATGACCCAAGACTTCGATTTCGACGCCGTCGTGGTCGGCGCGGGCGCCGTGGGGCTGGCCTGCGGCTATGCGCTGTCGCAGCGGGGCCTTGTGGTGGCGGTGCTGGAGGCCGAGGGGCACATCGGCCAGGGCGTGTCGTCGCGCAATTCCGAGGTGATCCACGGCGGGCTCTACTATCCCACCGGTTCGCTGAAGGCGCGGCTGTGCGTGCAGGGCCGCCGGCGGCTCTATGCGTTCCTCGACGCCCACAAGGTCGCCTACAAGAAGTGCGGCAAGCTGGTGGTGGCCACCAGCGACGACGAGGTCGCCCGCCTGGACGCCATCTGGGACCAGGCCCTGGCCAACGACGTCGAGGGCATGGAGCGACTGTCCGGCGCGCAGGCCGTGGCGCTGGAGCCGGGCCTCAACGCCCACGCCGCCCTGCTGTCGCCCGAGAGCGGGGTCTTCGCCAGTCACGACTACATGCTGGCCCTGCACGGCGAGATCGAGGCTGCCGGCGGTGCGGTGGTGATCGGCACGCCCTTCGAGGGCGCGGCCCCGCTGGAGGGCGGCGGCTTTTCTGTGCGGGCCGGCGGCGCCGAGCCCACGACCCTGACCTGTCGCCTGCTGGTCACCGCCCCGGGGCTGTCGGCGCAGGACGTGGCGGACCGCATCGAGGGCTTCCCGAAAGAGCAGATCCCGAAGGCCCATTATGGCAAGGGCGTCTATTTCCGCCTGATGGGCAAGGCGCCGTTCCAGCGCCTCGTATATCCGCCGCCGATCCACGGGGCGCTGGGCACCCATTACCGCAATGACATGGGCGGCCAGGCGGTGTTCGGACCCGACCTGGAGTACGTGCCGGCGCCGGACTATTCGGTGGACCCGGCCCGGGCGCAGGCCTTCGCCGCCTATATCCGCAAGTTCTGGCCGGGCCTGCCCGACGGGGCGCTCACCCCGGACTACGCCGGCGTGCGCCCTAAGATCCATGGCCCCGATGAACCGCAGCCGGATTTCCAGCTGCGCGGCGCAGACAGCCACGGCCTGATCGGCCTGGTGGCGCTGTTCGGAATCGAAAGCCCCGGCCTGACCAGCAGCCTGGCCATCGGCGAAGCGGTGGCCGATCTGCTTGAGTCGGCTGGCTGACACCAATCCCCGCTTCGTGCGTTAGCTCCGAAGGCTGTTCGACGGAGAGGGCGATGGTGGACGATTTCATCGACAGGCTGACTTCGCGCCTGGTGCGCGGCGCGGGCCTGGTCATGGCCGCGGCGATCGCGGCGGTGTCGGGCGCGATGGCGGTCTTCGCCTTCCTGGCTGCGCTGGTCGGGGCGGCCTGGGCCCACGCCATAGTGGCGGCCATCGCCGCGGCGGTGGTGGCGGTCTGGGCCCTGGCCCAGTCCAACCAGCAGGCCAGGGAGCGCAAGGCCCCCATCGAGGAGCGGGTGGCCGACATCATCCTGGCCCATCCCACCGCGTCGTTCCTGGCAGGCCTCGCGGCCGGCGCCCTGGTCAAGGGCAAGCCCTCGGAGGCCCGCAAGGCCTGGCGCGCCCGCCGCGACGTGGACTGACGCGAAGCCGGCCGAGGGCCGGCCTCAGCCCTTCGGCGCGATCCGGATCACCTTGCCGTCGTCCTCGTCGGTCACGGCCCAGACGGCGCCGTCGGGTCCCACCACGACGTCGCGGATACGCTCGCCGAACTCGACGGCGATGCGCTCCTCGCCGACCACCTTGTCGCCGTCCAGCGTCAGGCGGGCGATGTGATGCTCCTTCAGCGAGCCGACCAGCAGGCTGCCCTTCCAGGCCGGGAAGAGGGCGCCTTCGTAGAAGGCCATGCCCGAGGGCGCGATCACCGGATCCCAGTAGTAGATCGGCTGCTCCAGGCCTTCCTTGGCGGTGATCCCTTCGCCTATCGGCTTGCCGGAATATTCCTCGCCGTAGGTGATCGACGGCCAGCCGTAGTTCTTGCCGGCGCGGGGGATGTTCAGCTCGTCGCCGCCCTTGGCGCCGTGCTCGACGGTCCACAACTCGCCGGTCTTGGGATTGATGGCGGCCGATTGCAGGTTGCGGTGGCCGATCGACCAGATCTCGGGCTTGGCCCCGGCCTGGCCGACATAGGGGTTGTCGGCCGGGATCGCGCCGTCGGGCTTGATCCGCACCACCTTGCCCAGCGTGCCGTCGAGGTGCTGGGCCTGGCGGCGGCCTTCGAGGATCGAGCGCTCGCCGGTGGTGATGAAGAGATTGCCGTCGCGGGCGAACACCAGGCGGCCGCCGAAGTGCAGCGACGAGGCCAGGGTGGGGGTCTGGCGCCAGATGACCTGGACGTTCTCGACCTTGGGCGCGGCGCCCGCAACCAGCTTGCCGCGGGCCACGGCCGTGCCGTTGCCGCCGTCGCGGGGCTCGGCATAGCTCCAGTAGACGAGGCCGTTTTCCGCGTAGTTCGGGTCGATCGCCAGGCCCAGCAGGCCGCCCTGGCCGTTGGCGTCCACCGCCGGCAGACCGGCGACGGCCGCCGACAGCTTGCCGTCCTTGCCCAGCACCCGCAGGCGGCCGGCCGACTTCTCGGTGACCAGGGCCGAGCCGTCGGGCAGGAAGGCTATGGCCCACGGGTGGTCCAGCCCCTTGGCCACGACCTGCACTTGGTACTCGACGCCGGCGGCCTTGAGGGGCGCGCGGGTCTGGCCGGCGAAGGCGGGTTTCTGGTCGGGCGCGTTGGCGGGGCGCGTCTCCACGGGGCCGCCGTCGGCCGTCACGGCCGGGGCGCTGCTGTCTTGAGCCTCGCCGGGGCCGCAGGCGGCGATGGCGAGCAGGGCGGAGGCGGCGAAGAGCAATGAAGAGCGCATGGAGCGACCATAACCGGCTTTTCCTCCCACGGGCGAGGGGGGAGGGGCCCATTTCTCTCCCTCCATTGACACCGCGAGCGGCGCGGGGAAGTTTCCGCCGCTTCCCCTCGTCTTTCCCGGAGCCCGCCCTTGACCGCCATCCTGCACGCCATGCTGGGCAAGGGTCTGGGCGGACTGGAGCAGGTTTTCCTCGACTACCAGCCGATCCTCGAGGCCTGGGCCGCGCGCCGGGGCGGGATCTGCGCCGGCGTGGTCAGGGGCGGCGGCGCGGTGGCCAAGGCGCAGAGCGGCCGCACCCCGCCGCTGCTGTCGATGCCCGCCCATACCGACTGGGACCCCCTGACCCTGGGCGCGGCCCGCCGGATCGTGCGGGCGGTGAAGCCGGCGATCATCCTCAGCCATGGCCAGCGCCCGGCGCGCCTGTTCGAGAAGGCCGCGCCGAAGTCCGCCCGCCTGGCGATCTGCGTGCACAAGCCGGTGTTCGACATCGAGACCACTCGCACCGACTATATCTGCGTAGGTCGCCACCTGGCCGAGCTGGCGGTCGAGCGGGGCGTCCCGGCAAGCCGCGTGCACTTCGTGCCCAACGCCGTGAAGATCCCGACGGTGCTGGCCCAGCCGTTCGCCGACCCCGGCCGGCCGCCGCGCATCGTCGCCGCCGGCCGCCTGCACCCCAAGAAGGGCTTCGACGTGCTGGTCGCCGCCGCCGCGCTCCTGCGTGACCGCGGTCTCTCGTTCGAGGTCGAGATCGCCGGCGAGGGCGACGAGCGCGGCAAGCTCGAGGGCCTGATCGCCGAGCACGGCCTGGGCGACCGCGTGCGGCTGGTCGGCTGGCGCGACGCCTCGGCTTTCCTGGCCACGGGCGACCTCTTCGCCTTCCCGTCCTACCAGGAGGGCTTCCCGCTGGTGCTGCTGGAGGCCATGGCCGTCGGCCTGCCCGTCGCCGCCAGCGCCATTCCCGGGCCTGACGAAATGATCGTCGAGGGCGCCAGCGGCCGCCTGCTGCCGCCCGGCGACGCCGCCGCCCTGGCCGACGCCCTGGCCGACCTGATCGCCGATCCCGCCGCCGCCGTGGGCTTTGGTCGCAAGGCGCGCGCCGACGTGCTGGCCGACTATGGTCCCGACAGTCTGGCCAGGCGTTTGAGCGCAGTTGTGGATGAGATCGCAAACCGGGCTTGAAGCCCGCCCCGGTTTGCGCTTATAAGCCCGCTCCGCTTCGGCGGCTGGGTAGCTCAGATGGTTAGAGCGGTGGATTCATAACCCACAGGTCGGCGGTTCGATCCCGCCCCCAGCCACCAACGGTTTCTCCCGACAATTCCTTGAATTAATGCTGCTTTGCGGGCGCTTGCTGCTGTTTGGGCGCGTCCGTGAGGGCGGCGTTTGCGCCGCCGTTCGGCGCGGTGTCCGTCCTGATTCCACGGTGGTCGGGCCTATGTGGCCGCTCGGTCAATTGCAACGCAACTTAAGTCTATGTAAATATCGCCGATAAACGATAAATTGCGATTGGGGAGACAAGCCTGATGAAGTGCGTTGTTGCTCTGTCCGCCACCGTCCTCATGGCGGCCGCCGGTTCGGCCTCGGCGGCGACGTTCACGCCGAACCCGGTCTCGGGTTTCACGATGGATGGAAGTCTCACCATCTCTCAATCGACGTTGGTCGACTGTAGCGTCAGGCTGACGGGCGATATCGCCAGCGGCGGCGCGACCGCGACGATCACCGACGTGGAGGTGGCGCCGGGCAGTTGGCAATGCGGCTGGCTTGTGACGCCCAGCGGCACGCCTTGGATCGTCGTGCCGACCAGCACCTCCTCGATCATGATCTGGATGGGCTTCGCCGCGCCCTCGATCTGCGCCGGGGCGACGACCGTCGGCTGGACGAACGGATCACCGAGCACGGCCAGTTTCTTGAGCACGATCGTTCCCGGATCACCGGCCTGCACCCTCGACGGCGCGCTGACGGCGTCGCATTCGGTGACGATCATTTAGGTACGCCCCGTGCTCAGGAGGCCGCGGCTTCCTCGGCCATGTAGACCGTTGCGAGGCGGAAGATCTCGTTGCGCACCGGTTCGGGCAGGGCGACGGCGGCGGCCATGAACGGGGCGGCGTCGCGCAGGCTCATGAAGCGGGCGACCAGGCTTTCGCCGCCGCCGGCCACGACGTCGACGCCCTCGAACAGCGCGCCAACGGGCAGCGACAGCGCGCGGGCCACCTCGACCAGTTTCGAGGCGCTGATGCGGTTCTCGCCGGTCTCGTACTTCTGGATCTGCTGGAAGGTCAGGCCCAGGGCCGCGCCCATTTCTTCCTGCGACACGCCCGCGGCGCGCCGGTGGGCGCGGATCATGGCGCCGACATGTCGGTCGATCGGGTGCGTGGGAGGCGAGGCCGCCATGACGTTATTTCCGTATACGAAAATCAACGTTTTGGCTTTGCCCCGAGGGCGTCGAAAAAACAAGCGCTCAGGCCGGCTCGCCCGCGCGAATATTCCATCCGGTCAAGTTCAACTGCGCCGGATCAGGCCGACAGCACCGCCAGCACGCCCTCGGGAACCCCGTCCCGACGGATCGTGGCCAGGGCCAGTTCGACCACGCGCTCGGCGCCGTCCTTGACCAGCAGGGTCACCGGCAGGCGGGCGGGGGCTTCGCCCTGCAAGGCGTGCTCGATGGCCTGGGTCAGGGCGCGGCGTTCGGCCGGACGCACGATGTCGCTGAGCCGGCAGTCGCGCAGCTCGGCGTCCGAAAAGCCGGTCAGCCGCAGGAAGTCGGCATCCATCGCGGCCAGCACGCCTCGGATGTTCAGGCGCGCGGTGGCTACGCCGGGCAGCACCGACAACGCCGCCTCCAGCGCCGAGGCGCGGTCGAGGCGGGCGCGCAGGTCGCGTTCCTCGGTGCGGTTGACGAACAGGGCCGCCACGCCGCCGGGGTAGGGGAACACCCGCACGCCGAACGACCGCCCCGACTGCACGGTGGATTCGGATTCGAACTCCAGCGTCTCGCCGGTGCGCAGCACGCGGCGGAACTGCTCGCCGATCAGGGCCTGCACCGGGGCGCTGAACACCTCGTTCCAGGCCAGGCCGACCAACTGAGCGGCGCTGGCGCCCTTGAGGTCCTCGAAGACGGTGTTGACCGCGGTGATCCGCAGGTCGGGGTCCAGCGCCACGAAGGCTTCGTTGAGATGGCCAAGGATCGCCGAACGGGCCGTCTCGACAGTCTGCAGGGCGGAGTCGTTGTCGAATCCGGCTGGTCCCTCGTCGAGACCCGCGGCCGCGTAGTGCTCGGCCGAGATCATCACGACGCGGGGGCGGCCGTGATGGGTCACGATCACCGGGCCTGACAGGGCCACGTCCTGCCACTGGCCAAAGTTTCTGCTTATCTCTCCGGCGGTCACCCGGGCCGGCGCGATGTCGCGCGACTTCATGTCTCTTTCTCCAGATCCACGCAAAATCCGGACGCTACGCAATCGCTGAAACAAACTCTCGGAATGGTTGGTCGGTTGCGACTTAAAGTTACCGCCACGGGAGTTTGGGAACAACGGCTCCGACCCAGTGGCACAACGTCGCAGCGAGCCGCATTTCCTTATGCGCGAACTTCAAATAACGCGGATTTTCCGCAAAAACTCCGCCGCAGCCAACCACGGCCTAGGTTCGTCCCACCAAGGAACAGGTGCGGGAGGCGCCTATGCGCAGACAGCGGTTCTTCAGCAGGTTCGGCGGCGACCAGGCGGGTACGGCCCTGGTCGAGTTCGCGCTGGTCTGCCCGATGCTTATCGTTCTCCTGGTCGGCATGCTCGGGTGGGGGACCTATTTCTGGATGGCTCACTCGGTGCAGCAGGTCGCCAACGACGCCGCGCGGGCGGCCGTGGCCGGCCTCAACGGCGCCGAGCGCGAGTCCCTGGCCAAGGCCGCCGCGACCCAGGGCGCGGCCGACTACGCCGGACTGAGCGCCGCCCTGCTCAAGACCACCGTCAGCGAGCGCACGGACCGGGCCGTGGTTTCGGTGTCCTATGACGCTTCCAACACCGTGGTCTTCGCCTTCGCCAAGATCGCGCCGATGCCCTCGAGCATGATCACGCGCCAGGCCTCGGTGCGCCTGGGAGGCTATTGAATGCTGCGCCGCTGGCTCCGCGACCAGGAAGGCGGCGTGGCGATCATCGCCGCGGCCGCGCTGACCGGCGGCGTCGGCCTGGCCGCCATGGCCGTCGATCTCGGCTCTGTCTATCTGCAGTCGCGCCGCCTGCAGGGCGTGGCCGACCTGGCGGCCCTGGCCGCCGCCGGCGATCTCGCCCGGGCGCAGGCCGCCGCCGACGCCACGCTGGCGGTCAACCCGATCGGCGCGACGGTGACGGCGAACGTCGTCCGCGGCCGCTATGATCCGCGCGCGGCCGGCGGACCCGACAAGCGCTTCCAGCCCGGCGAGACCGAACCCGACGCCGTGCGCGTCACCCTGCAAGGCGAAGCCAGCCTGATCTTCGCCCAGGCCCTGCTTGGCCGGAAGTCCGTCCCGATCCGCCGCCAGGCGACGGCCACGCGGGCCGACCTGGCCAGTTTCTCGATCGGCACGCGACTGGCGAGCCTCGACGCCGGTGTCGCCAATGCTCTCTTGAGCGGCCTGACCGGCAGCAAGGTCAGCCTGTCGGTGATGGATTACGACGCCCTGGCCCAGGCCGATGTCGACCTCTTCACCTATCTCGACGCCCTGGACGCCAAGCTGGGGATCAACGCCGCCAGCTACGACGACCTGCTGGCGACCGACGTCAAGACCGGCAAGGCGCTGTCGGTGCTGTCGGATGTGCTCAACGCCGCCGGCGAGAGCCGCGCGGCCAGCGCCGCCACCGTGCTGGCCTCGGCCACGGCCTCCAGCGAGAGCGTCAAGCTCAGCACCCTGGTCGACCTTGGTCCCTACGGCGGCCAGGACCATGTGGCCGGCGGCTCCAGCGCGGGCATCGGCACGGACGCCATGCAACTGGCCAACGCCATGCTGATGCTCAGCAACGGCGCCCGGCAGGTCCAGCTCGACCTGGGGACCGCCATCCCGGGCCTAGCCGATGTCGACGCCTGGCTGGCCATCGGCGAGCCGATGAACAACTCGCCCTACATGACCGTGACGCAGGACAAGTCGGTGGTCATCCGCACCGCCCAGACCCGGCTCTATGTCGAGGCCAAGCTGCTGGGCTCGGGCATCCTCGGCGGTCTGGCGCAGGTCAAGGTCCCGCTGCTGGTGGAGCTGGCCTCCGGCGAGGCCAAGCTGGCGGCGCTGGACTGCAAGGCCCGCACGACCACCCTGGCGGTCAAGCCCAGCGTCGGCTCGCTGACCATCGGCCAGATCGACACCAGCAAGCTGTCCAACTTCAAGGTGGGGCTCAGCCCGACCAAGGCCCGGATCGTCCAGGCGCCGCTGTTCACCGTCGACGGCTCGTCCAAGGTCGACCTGGGCGGGGCCTCGTTCCGCAATGTCGTGTTCAGCAGCGCCGACGTGAAGGCCGGCACGGTCAAGACCGTCAAGACCAACGATCTGGTCTCCACCACGGTCGCGACGCTGCTGGGCGACCTGTCGCTGGACGTCAACCTGCTGGGCCTGCAACTGGGCCTGGGCGAGTCCGCGATCCTGACGGCCCTCAAGCCCGTGCTTTCGGCCGCCGCCGCGCCGCTCGACGTGGCGATCAACCGTCTGACCGCCCTGGTGGGCGTGGGTCTGGGCGAGGCCGACGTGAGGACCAACGGCATGCGCTGCGGCGTCCCGGCCCTGGTGGCCTGATGAGTTCTAACCCCGAGGAAGGAAAGCGTAGTTCGATCATGTCCAGGAAGTCGTACGAGCAGCAGGGTCACGGACAGCGCCATGGGCAATCGTGGCCGGGCCTGGGCGAGGCGCCCGAGGACGCGCCCGCCGGAGCGTTCGGACGTCTCGGGGTCTCCGAGGCCGAGCTGTCGGCGCCGTCCGTGCTGCACTCGGACTTCCAGCCGCCCAGCATCCGCGCCCGCCTGCACGTGCTGTGCGCCCTCTACGCCCACACGCCGTCGCCGGCGCGCCGCCTGGAGCTGCTCGACAGCCTGGAAGGCCAGGTGCTGGAGCTGGCGCACCTGATGGCGCTGGACCTGCTGGCCAATGGCTGGCGTCCAGAGCCCGGGCGCGACGCGGCCTGACCCGTCCCCGCGTTCATCCACTGCCAAGCTTGGGTAAACGGCGGAAAAACCACCTAAAACGACGACCGATTAACCGCGCCGTGCGTTGTTGAGGTCATGTCGAGGTTTGATTCAGGCACGGGGGCCGATCGTCGCGCTGCGCCGCGCCTGAACACCAACAGGTCGGGCAAGGTGCTGTGCGGCGCCTTCGCCTGGGACTGCGTGATCAAGGACGTCTCGGACGGCGGCGCGCGCATCCTGATGCTTTCGGGCTCGACCCCGCCCGCTAGCCTGCAACTGGTCGACCTGGTCGGCGGCTTCGCCCACGACGTGAAGGTGGCCTGGCGCAAGGATCGCGAGCTGGGCGTGACCTTCCTGCGCAGCCACGACCTGCGGGGCCTCGCCCCCGCCAGCCTGCAGACCGCTAAGCGGATCTGGCTGGCGGCCCAGAGCCGGGCCAGCACCGGCTAAGGCGTCTTCCATAGAAAAAGCCTCGCCTGGGGGGAGGCGAGGCTCTTCTAAGCTTTTACTCGGTGGTCGCGAGGATCAGGCGTCGGCGCGGGCGGCTTCCTCGGCCATGGCGCGGACGAGGTCCAGCACTTGGCGACGGACGCGGCCGCGGTTGATCTTCGGGAACACTTCGGCCAGTTCCAGGCCTTCCGGCGTGGTCAGGAATTCCTGAACGACGCGTTCGGCGTGGTGGCCGACTTCGTCCTCTTCGGCGCCGCTCATCGGGTCGGCAAGGCCGTCGAAGAAGAAGGACACCGGCACCTGCAGGGTGCGGGCGATCTCATACAGTTTCGAAGCGCTGACGCGGTTGGCGCCACGCTCGTACTTCTGGACCTGCTGGAACGTCAGGCCCAGGGAATCGGCCAGTTGTTCCTGGCTCACGCCCAACAGCTTGCGACGCATACGGACTCGACCGCCGACGTGCAGATCGACCGGGTTGGGTCGCCGGCCTTCGGTTTCTTCACTCAACTTTTTCGCCTCCAACGGTTGTTTGTGTAAAATGACACGACCGGGGCGTTGGCGAAAGCCGAGCTAGGACAGGTGCGGCGCTACGTCGCTGAGGTGGAGCTTGGGCTCCGCCTAAGCGTTAAGCTGAAACTCCGGTTTCTGATCACGATGATTCCAGATCCGCCGAGCCTGGCCGCTCGCGTCGTGCAAGCGGTACAGCGCTTCTGCGGAAAGGGTTTCGTCGCGCTCCGAACCCGGAAGAATTTGGGGCGTCATAGCCCGCAGCACCTGACGCTGAACGGAGGCGAGATCGCCGAAGGCCCGCAGGTCGAGTTCGTCGACGTGATAGCCGACCGTCGATTCGATGGCGATCGATTCGCGCACCCGCTGAAGCAGTTCTCGCGACAGGAGAATTTCCGAGCCGGCGACGACACCGAACGCATAGGGGCGAGGCAGTCCGACCAGCCGGGTGTCGATCGGCGAGTTCATGATCCCGGGATAGAGGGCCATGTCGATCATGCCGACGAAGCGGGTGACGTTGTTGACCAGGGCCAGCTCCATGGCTGCGGCCCAGGCCTCGAACACGCGCGTTCCCCGACCCTGGCCTTTCTTGGCGCGATAGGCCTCGGTGGTGAACAGGCGGCTGGCTTCCCAGACGTCATGACCCTTCTTGGGCGTCTCGCCGGGAGCGATCAGGTGGGCGAACTTGTCGGCCAGCATGCAGCGGTCGTCGGTGGGCCGCAGGCGCAGGCCGACCTCGAGCTGCATGTCGTCGTCGAAGCCCAGCAGGTAGATGGCGCGGGCGTCGTCGTAGTCGTCGACCTCGCCGCCGTCGAGCACGACCAGGTCGACCCAGCCGTTCTTCTCGACGCACTGTTTGCGGCGTTCCTCGTGCATGGCCCAGAGCTGGGGCCCGTAGAGGTGGCGGTTTTCGCAGGTGATGATGTGGATCATGGCTGTCCCCCGTTCTGGACAGCCCGCATTAGGCAGTATGATCCGCCCAATCGCCGATAGGCCAAACGGCCTATGCGCGCACCGCCCCAGTCCGTGGGGGCATTACCGATGATCGGGAAAAACGCTTCTGTGCGCTGGCGCACACCCCGGCGCAAAAGGATCGCGCCAGCCCATGCCGCGCGCATGCGACGCGATAAGTCGAACACCTAACAGATGATCGGTGCACATTCAAGGTTGTGAAATTTCATATTCCAGCGTGGCGCGCGTGGGCGCTCAGCCGGCCTTCAGCAGGCCCAGTTCGCCGGCTTTCATCACCGCTTCCTGGCGCTTGACCACGCCCAGCCGCTTCTTGGCGGCCTCGATGTGGTGGTGGACGGTGCGCGGCGACAGTTCGAGGATGGCCCCGATCTCCCAGTCGGTCTTGCCGCGGCTGGCCCAGTAGAGGCACTGGGCCTGGCGTTCGGAGATCACGCCGTAGTCGGGGTTGTCGTCCTGCAATTCCCAGTGCTTGAGCATGATAGTGCCGAACACCGTGGCCAGGCTCTCGACCACGGCGCGGTTGGCCGGGTCGGTGTCGGGCGCAGCGGTCGACATGCGGATCAGCACCTCGTGGCCGGCCGGACCGAACACGCGCACGACGTAGCCGTCGTTCATGCCGAACTCCGAGGCTTCGCCCCACATGGCCTGTGCCCGCTGGTCGCCCAGCGGCTTGGCGTCGCTCCAGGCGAACGACTTGGAGGATTTCAGCAGCAGCTTGACGCAGGGATCGTGGACGACGTGACGCTCGCTCCAGTAGCGCGCGTCCCAGGTCTCGAAGTCCTGGCGCGACAGGGCCGGCGGCTCCTTGCCGTAGCGCTCGGCGTTGACCAGGGTGGCGGCGAAGCGGTCGTAGCCGAAGGCGGCCAGGGCGCGCCCGAAATGGGCTTCGACCTCGGCCGGGGCGCCGTAATGCGGCGCCTTGCTCAGGAATTCCCAAGCCTGCTGTTCGGCCGAATTCAACACGACGCTATCGTCTCCCGCTCCTCCATCAACTTAGAGGTGCTGTAACGATGGCGCCAGTAGCGGCGTCGATGTGTCGCGGGCTTTACTGAAGCCAACACTTGGCGCAACTTATCAGGGTTACGCTTTCGGGTAAGTTGAGCTGCGATCTACTGGTGCGCTGACCGGTGGATCAGGCGGCTTCCTGTTCGTCCTCGCCGCCCAGCAGGGCGCTCAGCACGATGGCCAGGCGCTCGGGCTTGATCGGCTTTTCAACCACGTCCTGCATGCCGGCGGCCAGGTAGACGGCGACGTCCTCGGGGCCGGCGTTGGCGGTCAGGGCGACGATGGGCGCGGCGCCGGCCGGGCCGGGCAGTTCGCGAATGGCGCGGGTGGCGGTCACCCCGTCCATGCGGGGCATCTTGATGTCCATCAGGATCAGGTCGAAGCGGCCGGTGCGGGCGGCCTCTACGGCTTCCACACCGTCGACCACCTGCTCGGAGGTGCAGTCGAACATCTCGCACAGCGCCTCTGCGACCATGCGGTTGGTGGCGTTGTCGTCGACGATCAGGATGTGGGCCGGGCGGGCCGAGACGCTGAGGTCCTCGTGGTCGTCGGTATCGACCTGGGCGACCGGGGCGGTGAGGGCGAAGCGCAGGGTCAGGCCGGCGCCGCGATTGGGCTCGGCGCGCACCTGGCCGCCCATCTCGCGCAGCACGCGGTGAGCCAGGGCCATGCCCACGCCCAGGGCCATCTCGGCGCGGTCGTCCATGCGGCCTTCGCCGAGCGGGTCGAACACCCGGGCCAGGCGTTCCTCGGCGGTGACGGCGGCGGCGTTGTCGCGCACGTCGCCTTCCAGGCGCAGGCGGCCGTCGTCGAGGCGGGCCCTCAGGCTGGCCTCGATGACACCGCGGCCATGGGCCAGTGCGCCGTCGATCAGGGCGTCGAACACCTGCAGCAGGCGCGAGGGGTCGACCAGGGCGGCGGCTTCGGGCTCGCCGTCGTAGGAGAACAGCAGGGTCGAGCCGCTTTCGGCGGCCCGCGGGGCCCATCGGGCCTCGACGGCGTCGGCCAGATCGCGCAGGCGGGTCGGTTCGGGCGACAGCGACAGTCCGCCGGTCGCGGCCCGATGCAGGTCCATGGCCCGGCCGAGGATCTCGCTCATGTCGCGGCTGGTGTCGCTGATGGCGCGCACGCAGGCGGCCGCGTCGGGCGCAAGGCGCTGCTGCTCCAGCCGGTCGGTGAAGGCCTGGACGCCTTCCAGGTGCAGGCCGATGTCGTGCGCCATGCGCTCGACCAGGCCCATGGCCTCGCGGGCCTCGCGCTGCTTGCGGCGGTGCGAGGCGAGCAGGGAGGCCAGGCCGCCCACGCCGACATAGTGGCCGTTCTCGTCGGTGGCGACGAAGGCGGTGCGGAAGACGGGGGTGGCGCTCTGGGCCAGTGCGTCGACGAAGACGCCAGGCTCCATCGCCACGCGCACGCTGCGCGGGTCGGGGTCCATGACCTCCGAGACGGGGCGCGCGTTCAGGTGCTCGGCGGCGACCAGCATCTGTCCGACGAAGACGTCGCGATAGACGAGGCCGATGGGCGCGCCGTCCTGCGTAACCGCCAGGGCGGCCAGGGCCGGTTCGCTCGCGAAGATCTCCAGCACCGCCCGGCAGGGGGTGTCTGGGTCGACCGGATCGCGGCGATCGATGAGGCGGGCGAGCGTTTCCATGCGGCCGGGGGGTAGGCGTCGGGGAATTCACAGATTGGACGACTTGGCCTTGCAGAGTCGTTAAGTCACAGCACTGAAAGCAAAAGGGGCGGCGGACATGTGTCCGCCGCCCCCAGTCTCGAGCCGATCCGGCCCGATCAGGTCACCAGGTCTTGGTCAGGCTGACCCCGTAGAGGCGGGGTTCCAGAGTGTAGACGTTGGTGAACAGGCCCGAGGTGTCGTCGGTGGTGTAGGCGTCGGTGATCGGCGTCTTGTTCAGCAGGTTCTTCACATAGGCGTCGATCGACAGGCCCAGCTCCGGCTTTTCGATCTTCAGCGTCAGGTTGACGTTCTCCCAGGATTTCAGCCGGTCGTACTCGGTGTTGTAGATGCGGGCGTACTGTTCGCTCTGGCGGTAGTAGTCGCCGCGCAGGGTGGCGGCCCAGCCGGACGACAGGTCCCAGGTGTATTGGGCGCCCAGCGACAGGGTCCAGTGCGGCGAGTTGGGCAGTTCATTGCCGGTCAGGTCGGCGGCGCGGCCGTCGATCGAGGCGCCGGCGGCGTAGTTGTAGAGGCCCACATTGTTGGCCAGGGTGTTGGCCGTCAGGGCCACGGTGACCAGGCCCGTGGCCTGGGCGGGGGTGAAGCCCTGCGAAATCAGGGCCCCGGCCAGGGTCGAGGCCCCGGCCGCCGGGCCGCCGGCCGCCGCCAGGATGGTCTGCACCGCCGTGGCCTGTGCCGCGGTCAGGCCCGCCCCGCCCGAAGCGGTGGGCAGGGTGTAGAGGGTGTTGGCCAGGTTGCTGTAGTAGCTGCTGGTGCCGGTGCCGGGGCCAGCGCAGGCCAGCGGCAGGGTGCCGCCCAGACCCGCTCCGATGATCGTGGCCACGCCGGCGGTGGTCAGCACGCAGTTGCTGCCCAGCGCCGCGGTCGGCCGGGCGGCCTTGACCAGGGTCAGGGCCGGGTCGCCCTGGGTGCGGTTCATGACGTCGATCGAGCTGACGCCCTTGCCGATCTCGGTGTTCAGATAGCCGACATTGGCGTTCAGGCGCAGGCCCTTGACCGGCTGCCACAGGGTTTCCAGTTCCACGCCCCAGACCTTGGCGTCGATGTTCTCGTTGACCGAGGTGCGGTTGACGATCTTCGAGATCTGGTAGCCCTGGTAGTCGTAGTAGAAGCCGGTGGCGTTCAGCAGCAGGCTGCCGCCCAGCAGGGTGTTCTTGGCCCCGATCTCGTAGGCGTTGACGAACTCCGGCTGGTAGGTCGCCGCCACGCCCGCCACGCCGATGGCCCCCGGCGGGTTGGCGCCGCCGCCCTTGTAGCCCTTGGAATAGAAGGCATAGAGCAGGGTCTCGTCGGTGAACGGCAGGCTGGCCTTGTAGTCGAAGCCCAGGCGCCCGGTCAGTTCCTTGAAGTCCGACTTCTGCTGCGCCGGCGTGCCGGTGATCAGGCCGTAGCCGGGGGCGAGCAGGGCGGTCGAGATGTTGTCCGAGGTCTTCTTGTCGCGGGTCTGGCGCAGGCCCAGGGTGAACTTCAGATCCTCGCTGGCCTGCCAGTAGACCTCGCCGAACAGGGCCGTGGCCTTCAGGTGATAGGGCGTGCGGTTGTCGAAGTAGTTGTGGCCCTCGCCGGTTGGGTTGGCCGAGGTGTCGATCCCGATGCAGTTGGCCGTGGTCAGCGGATTGCAGTTCGGGTTGCCGGTGTTCTGGAAGTTCAGCGCCAGGGCCGAGATCGTCAGGCCGTTTGAGACCACGTAGTAGTCGGTGACGCCGCGATAGTCGAAATAGATGCCGCCGATGTTGAAGTTGATCGGCCCGTCGAAGGCCGACTGCAGGCGGAACTCCTGGCTGATCTGCTTGGCGTTGGATTTGGAGATGTCGTAGGTCAGGAAGGTGTTGGCCGTCCCGGTCTGCGGATCGGTGAAGTTGCCGCCCGGCGTCAGGGCTGTGCTGTTGAACGTGCCCGGCGAGATGTTCCGGAAGTAGTCCTGCTTGGAATAGATGTCGCTGGTGGTGATCGAGCTCAGCGACGTGAAGGTCAACTGGTCGGTCAGGTCGTAGGCGAAGTTGAACTGGTAGTTGTCCGAGGTCGACCGGTAGATCGGGTCGAAGCGGGTCTCGATCTCGCGCAGGTCGCGGGTGACCGTGTCGCCGGCGTTGAGGTCGCCGCTGGTGAAGCCCACCAGGTTGCCCAGGACGCCGTAGAGCGTGCCGGACGTGTTGACCGTGCCGTAGGCGGCGTTGGTGTAGAGGCTGGCCGAGGCGCAGCCCTGGGTCAGGTAGCGGCGCGCCGTGCCGGTGGCGACGCCGCCGACCGTGGCCGGGCCGTCGTCCTTGGTGCAGAGCTGCTTGCCGATGCGGGCGCGGTTGTCGTCTTCCTTGAAGTGCTCCCACATCAGGTTGACGCGCAGGCGCTCGTTCGGGTTCACCGCCAGGCTGACCCGCGTGGAATAGAGGTCGCGATCGTCGACCTTGTTGTTGTTGAAGGTGTTGGTGACGAAGCCGTCGCGCTGGATCATCGCACCGGCGATGCGCAGGGCCATCTTCTCCTCGACGATCGGGATGTTGACCGTTCCTCGCAGGCGTTTGCTGTCATAGTTGCCGTATTCGGCGCGCAGCAGCCCTTCGAAGCGATCCGTCGGCTTGGCCGTGATGATGTTGACGACGCCGCCGGTGGCGTTGCGGCCATACAGCGTGCCTTGCGGGCCGCGCAGCACTTCCACCCGCTCGACGTCGTAGAACTCGGCCTCGAACAGGTTGCTGGCCTGCAGCGGGGCGTTGTTGAGGTGCACGCCGACGCCGTTGTCGGCCGAGACGCCGACGCCCTTGGAGCCGATGCCGCGGATCTGGAAGTTGAAGCTGTTGGTGAAGTTGCTCTTGCCGAAGCTGACGTTCGGAATGGCCTGCTGCAGGTTGGGGCCGCCGTCGATCTTCTGGGCTTCCAGGCTGTCCTGGCTGAAGGCCGAGACCGCGATCGGCACGTCCTGGAGGGCTTCCTCCTTCTTCTGGGCGGTGACGACCAGTTCCTCGATCACGTTGTCGGAGGCCGGCTTGGCCGGAACCTGAGTCTGGGCGAAGGCGGCCGGAGCGGCCACGGCGGTCAGAACGGCGGCGGAAGCGCCCATAGCCAGAAGGCGCCGCAAGCGCGGAGTCTGCGTCATTCGAAATCCCTCCCTGGACGCGATGACGCCTTGTGGGCGGCCCCTATCCGCGTCCCGTTGTTTCCTCGTCGCCGCACGTTTTCATTGTCGTATCTCCGTTGCGGAGATCGGCGCGCAGGTGTCCGGCAGACCTGCTTCGGCTTTGCGAGATTGCATACTTGCGTTCTTTAGCTGTCAACTGGCGGCGCTGTAAGTAAACGGCGATAGGTTACGGCTTTTCACTTTCCGCAACGTCAATCAATTGTTCCGAGTCAGCGTTTTCGCCGAAATTAGAAAAACGGGTGTATCGCCTGACCTTAGGTCAAGCGTGCGGATGGGCTGAATACAGCGAGGAAATCCGCTCCCCCACGGCGCGTATCTTGGCCTATTCCCGTAAAAGGTACAGCGCAAAACGATGTTCCGCGACCGCCGTCGCCCGTGGCGACAGGCGCACCGCCGTTCCAGCCGAAGCCAAGGTCGTGTAGAGGAGCGGGCATGTCCGCATCACTCACGCCTTCCGCGCCCTCCGGCGCCGCCCTGGTGCTGTTCTCCGGCGGCCAGGACTCCAGCGTCTGCCTGGCCTGGGCGCTCGAGCGCTATGCTCGCGTCGAGACCCTGGGCTTCGACTACGGCCAGCGTCACTCGGTCGAGATGGAGGCCCGCCAGGCCGTCCGTCACCAGGTCGCCGCCCGCTTCCCACATTGGGCCGACCGCCTGGGCGAGGACCATGTCCTGGACATCAAGAGCTTCGGCGCCGTCGCTCAGTCGGCCCTGACCGCCGATCGCGCCATCGAGATGACCGAGCGCGGCCTGCCGTCGACCTTCGTGCCCGGCCGCAACCTGGTGTTCCTGATCTACGCCGCGGCCCTGGCCGACCGCCGGGGCATCGACGCCCTGGTCGGCGGTATGTGCGAGACCGACTTCTCGGGCTATCCCGACTGCCGTCGCGACACGCTGGACGCCATGCAGAGCGCCATGAACCTGGGCATGGATCGCAATTTCCGCGTCGAGACGCCGCTGATGCACCTGACCAAGGCGCAGACCTGGGCCCTGGCCAAGCAGCTGGGCGGCGAGGACCTCGTCGACCTGATCGTGGTCGAGAGCCACACCTGCTACCAGGGCGAACGCGGCGAGCTGCATCCGTGGGGCCATGGCTGCGGCGAATGCCCGGCCTGCGAGCTGCGCGAGAAGGGCTATGCCGAGTGGGATGCGGCTGGGCGCTTTCCGCTTCCTTCTCCCCTTGCGGGAGAAGGTGGCGGCGAAGCCGTCGGATGAGGGGTCTCTCAAACCGATGACGCCGCGCCCGATCGTTCCGCCCCACGCGGCGGATATCGCCATCAACCCCTCACCCGACGGTCCTTCGGACCGCCACCCTCTCCCGCAAGGGGAGAGGGGAGGTCTTCGATGACCTATTCCGTCAAAGAGATCTTCCTGACCTTGCAGGGCGAAGGCGGCCAGGCGGGCAAGGCGGCCGTGTTCTGCCGCTTTTCGGGCTGCAACCTGTGGACCGGCCGCGAGCAGGACCGCGCCAAGGCTGTCTGCACCTTCTGCGACACCGACTTCGTGGGTACGGACGGTGAGGGCGGCGGCAAGTTCGCCACCGCCGACGCCCTGGCCGATGCGGTCGAGGCCGCCTGGACCGGAGGCCCGGACGACCGGCTGGTGGTCTGCACCGGCGGCGAGCCGCTGCTGCAACTGGACGCGGCCATCGTCGAGGCCCTGCATGCGCGTGGCTTCCAGATCGCCATGGAAAGCAACGGCACCCTGCCGGCCATCGACGGCATCGACTGGATCTGCGTCAGCCCCAAGGCCGACGCCCCGGTGGTGCAGACCTCGGGCCAGGAGCTGAAGCTTGTCTTCCCGCAGGAGAAGGCCATGCCCGAGCGCTTCGAGGACATGGATTTCGAGCGTTTCTATCTCCAGCCTATGGACGGCCCGGACCGCGACAGGAACACGCAATTGGCCGTCGCCTATTGCCTTGCCCACCCCAAATGGCGTTTAAGCGTCCAGACACACAAGTATCTCGGCCTGCCCTGATGGATAGGGCGCTCGGTTTGGTGACAGGACCGCGCGCTAGAGCCTCCCAGGCCTAGTCATAAAAGAAGTCCATGTCCGAACCCGTCTTCGAGATCACGAAGGCCGCGCATTTCGATGCGGCCCACTACATTGAGCAAGGCCCCGGCGATCACCGCTATCGCCGCCTGCACGGCCACTCGTTCCGCGTCGAGGCCAGCGTGAAGGGCGTCATGCAGCCCGCCGGCTGGGTCGCCGACCTCGAGAGCCTGGACGTCGCCCTGAAGGCGGTGGCCACCGAGCTCGACCACGGCCTGCTCAACGACCGCCCCGGCCTGGAAAGCCCGACGCTGGAGCGGATCTGCCTCTATTTCGCCGAGCGCCTGAAGCCGCAGTTCCCCGGGCTGTCGCGCGTGGTGCTGTCGCGCCCGACCATCGGCGAGAGCTGTGCGCTGACGCTTTAGATTTCAGGGAACCTCCCCCTGTGGGGGAGGAGGCCGAAGGCCGGTGGGGGGAAGTTTTCAGCGTCCACCGCGTCGGCCGATTTCGAAAATGCTCCCCCCACCGATCGTTGCGCGATCGCCTCCCCCAAAGGGGGAGGTTCCTCGTCGTCGCGTTCGTTTATCCCCGACTTTGACGCCGTCGCCCCTTTCGCGGCGGCGCGGAGTTCGCCACACACGCGCCATGCGCATGATCGGCTACTTCCGGGTCCCGCCCGTTCGGGGCGCGACCTTCGACGGACCCCTGGCGGAAAAGCTGACGGCGGCCGGCTGCGAGGCGCTGCATCACGACGCCTGCTACGCCCTGGCCGTGCACAAGCCGGGCCTGGAGGCGGCGATCGCCTCGGCCAAGCCGGGCGACCTGCTGGTGGTTCCCAGCCTGCACGCCTTCGCCGCCCATATCGTCGACCTGCTACAGGTCATGGGCAAGCTTCAGGCCGCCGGCATCTATCTGATGAGCTTGAGCGAGGGCGTCGACACCCGCATGCCCGGCGGCTTCTTCCCGGTCTGCGCCCAACTGCTGCAATTCAACGACCAGACCCGGATGGTGCGCACCGCCGAGGAGAAGATCGTCCGCCTGGGCCGTCCGCGTCCCAAGCCGGCCGAGGCTGTGATCGACGAGCCTGCGTCGGAAACGGTCGCAGAGCCGCCGCCCGAGGCCTGAAGGGCTCTTTCCACAGAACGACGGTCGCGATACCCCTGCGTCACCGAATGACCCGGGAGGCCCGCCGTGCTCTACGCCATCCTCTGCTACAACGATCAGGATCTGGTTTCCGGCTGGACCAAGGCCGAGGACGAGGCGGTGATGGCCAACCTCTCTGTTGTCCACAACCGGCTCTATGCCGAGGGCAAGCTGGGGCCGGCCGGGCGCCTGGGCTTCACCGGCTCGGCCAAGACCCTGGTCAAGGGCCAGGAGCCGCCAGTGGTGATGGACGGCCCCTACGCCGAGACCAAGGAAGCCATGCTCGGCTTCTACATCGTCGACTGCGTCTCGATGGACGAGGCGCTCGACGTGGCCCGCGCCCTGGGCGAGGCCAATCCGACCGGCGCCTACGAGATCCGTCCGCTGTCGCTCTACCTGCAAGGCGTGGCCGTGGGCGGCCAGGTCCCGCAAGCGGCGGAGTAGCCCCCATCAGTCGCTTCGCGTCAGTTCCCCCCCGAGGGGGAGGTTGCGCGGAGGACCGGAGGGATAGCGCGAAGCGCCTATCCGTCCCGCTGGGCCTTCTTCCATTCGCGGAACTCGCGCTTTTCGCGGTCCTTCTTGCTTTCGCCCGGGATGATGGCCTTGCCGGTCCCGACGGCGACCTTGCCGGCCGTGCCGACCACGGCTCCGGTCGCGCCGACGACGGCGCCCCCGGCCGCGACGGCCAGGCAGCCCTGGGCGCCGGCGGCGATCGCCAGCAGGAGGGGAACGAGAAGCAGGCGGGAGGCGCGCATGAAGGGAACTCACGGAACGAAGGTTCGTGTGTTGTAACCGATCAAAGGTTTACGATCTCCGCGACCGTAAGACGCTGTCGGCCGGCCGACATTTCTTGTGGCGAAATTGCGTCAGCTTGCCTGCATTAATATTCGTAAACAAAAAAATCAGGAACGAGTTCGAAAGTTCGATGGTTCAGCTGTCGAATGATCGAGACCTGACCGATGCCCCGCCGCGAAGACATGATCAAGCAAGAGGCCCAGGCGCTGTGGCGAGAGCTGCGCGGCGAGCCGGTTCCCGACCTCAGCGGTTCGGAACTGCTGGACATGATCTGCGGCGGCGCGGACATCGCCGACTACGACCGCGTTCAGTCGCCCTTCCTCAGATCATCGATGATCACCCGCCCGGAAGACTGGCGCGAGCGGAGAGGGCGCGGGTAGGGATCCCCCTCAGTCGCTCCGCGACAGCTTCCCCAGAGGAGGAGCATTTCAGGATCCTCCCCCTCTGGGGGAGGTGGCCCAGAGGGCCGGAGGGGGGACGTTTTCAGCTACCGGAGCGTGGGACTGTTATCCTCCACTCCCCCCACCGATCGCTCACGCGATCGCCTCCCCCACGGGGGAGGTTCACAGCTTCGTCCTCAGACCCGCTCGCCGCCGCCGCCCGGCAGGAAGGCGCCGCCGCCTGTCTGGGCGCGATGGCGCAGGAAGGCGTCGGCCAGCACGCAGGCGGTCATGGCTTCCACCACCGGCACGCCGCGAATGCCCACACAGGGGTCGTGGCGGCCCTTGGTGCGCAGGTCGATCTCCTCGCCGGCCTCGTTGAGGGTCTGGCGGGGGATCAGGATCGAGGAGGTGGGCTTGAAGGCCACACGGGCCACGACCGGCTGGCCGGTCGACAGGCCGCCCAGCACGCCGCCGGCGTGGTTGGACAGGAACTCAGGCTCGCCGTTCGGGCCAAGGCGCATCATGTCGGCGTTGTCCTCGCCGGTCAGGGCGGCGCTGTCGAAGCCTTCGCCGATCTCGACGCCCTTGGCGGCGTTGATCGACATCAGGCCCGCGGCCAGTTCCGCGTCGAGCTTGCCGTACAGCGGCGCGCCCCAGCCGGCCGGCACGCCGGTCGCCTCGACCTCGACCACAGCGCCGGTCGAGGAGCCGGCCTTGCGGATCTTCTCCAGGTGCTCTTCCCACACCGGGATGATCGCGGCGTCCGGCGACCAGTAGGGGTTTTCCTCGGTCTGGGCCCAGTCCCAGTTCGCGCGGTCGATCTTGTAGGGCCCGATCTGCACCAGGGCCGCGCGCACGGTGACGCCCGGGATCACCAGCCGCGCCACGGCGCCGGCCGCCACCCGCGCGGCCGTCTCGCGGGCCGAGCTGCGGCCGCCGCCGCGATAGTCGCGCACGCCGTACTTGGCGAAATAGGGATAGTCGGCGTGACCGGGGCGGAAGGCCTGGGCGATCTCGCCATAGTCCTTGGAGCGCTGGTCGGTGTTCTCGATCATCAGACTGATCGGTGTGCCCGTCGTGCGCTGGCCGCCGGTGCGCTCGTCCTCGAACACGCCCGACAGGATGCGCACGGCGTCCGGCTCCTGGCGCTGGGTGACGAACTTGCCGTTGCCCGGACGGCGCTTGTCGAGGAAGCCCTGGATCATCTCGGCCGTCAGCAGGATGCCCGGAGGTACGCCGTCGACGACGCAGCCGAGGGCGGGCCCGTGGCTCTCGCCCCAGGTGGTGACGCGGAACAGGTGACCGAAGGTGTTGTGCGACATGGCGAGGCTTCTAGCCCAAAGGGCGTTTGGGGGCGAGACTTTGCGGGCGGCGAGGCCCAACGGTCTCCAATCGGCAAGAACTTGCCGCCGTGCGTGGTCCTCGTCCTTCGACAGGCTCAGGATGAGGACCAGGGCCGGCGCTGCGGACCAGTAGAAAACCTCACCCTGAGCTTGTCGAAGGACGAGGTTTTCGGATCCGAGATCCTACACCCACTCCGGAATCAGGTCCCGGGCCAGCATCTCGTCATAGGTCGGGCGCTTGCGGATCACGGCGTAGCGGTCGCCATCGACCAGCACCTCGGGGATCAGCGGACGGGTGTTGTACTCGCTGGCCATGGCCGAGCCGTAGGCGCCGGCCGACATGAAGGCCACCAGATCGCCCGGGCCGAACGGCGGCAGGGCGCGGTCGCGGGTGAAGGTGTCGCCGGTCTCGCAGACCGGGCCGACCACGTCGTAGACGCTCTCGCCCGTCTTGGCGTGAACGGGGCGGATGTCGTGGAAGGCGTCGTACATGGCCGGACGCACCAGGTCGTTCATGGCCGCGTCGATGACCAGGAACTTGCGGCCTTCCGGACGCTCGTGGACGTGGATCACTTCGGAAACCATCACGCCGGCGTTGGCGGCGATGACGCGGCCCGGCTCGAAGGCCAGCTTCACCGGCAGGCCCTTGGTCACCTCGGCGACCATGGCGGCGAAGGCGGACGGGGGCGGGGGCTCGGGGTGATTGAAATAGGGCACGCCCAGGCCGCCACCCAGATCCAGGCGCTCGATCGACAGGCCCTCGCCGATCAGTTGCTCGACCAGGCCCCGCATCTTGGTGAAGGCCGCGCGCATGGGCTCGAGGTCGGTGATCTGGCTGCCGATGTGGCAGGCGACGCCGATGGGGTCGAGGGCGGCGTTGTTGCTGGCGTTCGCATACAGGCGGGCGGCCTCGGCGAACGACACGCCGAACTTGTTCTCCGACTTGCCGGTGGCGATCTTGGCGTGACCGCCGGCCGCGACGTCGGGATTGACCCGGAAGGCGATCTTGGCCCGCACGCCCAGTTCGGCGGCGACGGCGGCGATCAGCTCCATCTCCGGCTCGGACTCGACGTTGATCTCGGCGACGCCGGCCTTCAGGGCGAAGGCGATCTCCTCGCGCTTCTTGCCGACGCCCGAGAACACGATGCGCTCGGCCGGGATGCCGGCGGCCAGGGCGCGACGGACCTCGCCTTCGGACACCGTGTCGGCGCCGGCGCCCAGGTCGCCCAGCACCTTCAGCACGGCCACGTTCGAGTTGGCCTTCACCGCGTAGGCCACCAGCGGGTCGACGACCCCGGCCTTGACCAGGGCGTCGCGGAACACGGTGAAGTGCCGCTCCAGGGTGGCGCGGGAATAGACGTAGACGGGCGTGCCGACCTCGGCCGCGATCCTGGCCAGGGGGACGCCTTCGCAGGCCAGGCCCTCGGGGCCGTATTCGAAGTGGTTCACGTTCAGACCTTCCGGGGACCGGCCGCATCGGCGGGTCCGCCCTCGTCCTTCGACAGGCTCAGGATGAGGACTAATGCAATGTGTTCGACACGGGACCCTCACCCTGAGCTTGTCGAAGGGCGAGGGGCCCGCGCTAAGGCTAGTTCGGCGTCGAGGACGGGAAGCCCGCGGCGGACGGGCCGCCGAACGGGTCGGACGGCGCGCTGCGCAGCGGGGCCGCACGGGTGGTGCGGTTGCTCGACGCCGGGTCGATGTTCTCCTGCGTGCCGTTCGGGCGGGCCGGCTGGTTGGCGCGGGCCGAGGCTTCGCGGCGCTTGGAGGCTTCGGCGGCCTTCTTCTCGGGGCCCCACAGCGGCGCGGGGCGCTCCAGCTGAGCCTGCTTGCCGCAGGCGGAGAGGGCGGCGCCGGTCAGGCCCAGGGCGGCGATGGCGATCAGGGTGGCGGGACGGATCATGCCAGGGTTTCCTTCCAACGCGCGATCTGGGCGCGCACCTGGGCGGGGGCGGTCCCGCCATAGCTCATGCGGCTGGCCGCCGAGGCGGCTGGGGTGAGGACGGCGTAGACCCCGTCGGTGATCCGCGGTTCGATGGCCTGGAACTCGGCCAGCGACAGCTCGGCCAGATCCACGCCCTTGGTTTCGGCAGCCTTCACGGCCGAGCCTGTCACGTGGTGAGCGTCACGGAAAGGCATGTTCAGTTCGCGCACCAGCCAGTCGGCCAGATCGGTGGCGGTCGAGAAGCCGGCGCCGGCGGCGGCGGCCATCTTGTCGGTGTTCGGGATCAGGTCGGCGATCATGCCGGCCATGGCCAGAAGGGACAGTTCCAGGGCGTCGAAGGCCTCGAAGGTCGGGACCTTGTCCTCCTGCATGTCCTTCGAATAGGCCAGCGGCAGGCCCTTCATGACCACGGTCAGGGTGGTCAGGCTGCCCAGGATGCGGCCGACCTTGGCGCGGATCAGCTCGGCCGCGTCGGGGTTCTTCTTCTGCGGCATGATCGAGCTGCCGGTCGTGAAGGCGTCGGTCAGCTTGATGAAGCCGAACATCGGCGTCGTCCACAGCACGATCTCTTCGGCTAGGCGCGACAGGTGCGTGGCGGTGATCGAGGCGGCCGACAGGGCTTCCAGGGCGAAGTCGCGCGAGGAGACGCTGTCCAGCGAGTTGGCGGTGGGGCGATCGAAGCCCAGCGAGGCGGCCGTCTGGTGGCGGTCGATCGGGAAGGGCGAACCGGCCAGGGCGGCCGCGCCCAGCGGGCACTCGTTCATGCGGGCGCGGGCGTCGCGGAAGCGGCCGGCGTCGCGGCCGAACATCTCGACATAGGCCATCAGGTGGTGGCCGAAGGTCACCGGCTGGGCCGGCTGCAGGTGGGTGAAGCCCGGCATCAGGGCGTCGGCATAGGTCTCGGCCTGGGCCAGCAGGGCCTTCTGAAGTTCGACCAGCTGGGCGGCCGAGCGGTCGGCGGCGTCGCGCACCCACAGGCGGAAGTCGACGGCCACCTGGTCGTTGCGCGAGCGGGCGGTGTGCAGCCGGCCGGCCGTCGGGCCGATCAGCTCGCGCAGCCGCGCCTCGATGTTCATGTGGATGTCTTCGTATTCGTCGCGGAACGGGAAGGTCCCGGTGGACAGCTCGTCCTCGATCCTGGCCAGGCCTTCGAGGATTTCCTCGCCGTCGCTGCTTGCAATGACGCCCTGGCTGATCAACATCCGCGCGTGGGCGCGGCTGCCCGCCAGGTCTTGCGCCCAAAGGCGCTTGTCGAAGCCGATGGAGACGTTGATCGCCTGCATCAGCTCGGCCGGCTTGGCCGAGAACCTGCCGCCCCACATGGCTTGGCCCTGGCCGTTCGCGGCGGGCGTTTTGGAGGCGTTGTCGGTCATATGAGCGAAGTCCAGTCGGGTGGGCCGCAAAAGCGCGACGGTCTGAAATGGGCGATCGGCGCCGTCATGCTCGTCGGCGTCGTCGCGGTCCTATACGTCATCGCCCAGGCTTCGTTCAAACCCGCAGAGCTCGCCGACCTCAAGGAATTCAAGAAGGGGTCGTTAGCCAAGCTGGACGTGCCGGCCCAGCCGCGCGCCGCGCCGGCCACGGTCTTCACCGACATGGACAACCAGCCCCACACCCTGGCCGACTTCAAGGGCCAGGTCGTGGTCATGAACCTGTGGGCCACCTGGTGCGCGCCCTGCAAGAAGGAGATGCCCACTCTGGCCAAGCTGGCGGCCGCCTACGCGACCCAGCCGGTGAAGGTGCTGCCGATCAGCGTCGACCGCGACAGCGACGTCAACCTGATCCAGGCCGAGATGGCCGCCAACCGGCCGCTCGTCTCGTTCCGCGACAAGTCCTACAAGATGTCGTTCGACCTCCAGCCGCGCGCCGCCGGCTATCCGACCACGGTGATCTACGACAAGCAGGGCCGTGAGCGGGCCCGCATCTCCGGCGAGGCCGACTGGTCCAGCCCCGAGGCCCGCGGCCTGGTCGAAGCCCTGCTGAAAGAGAAATGAGCCCCGACGTCCTCGAGCCTATCGCCGACGTCGCCTGGCCCGCGCGGGAGCGCGAGCGCCTGGGCGGCTGGCGGCTGAACGCCACCGACGGCTTCTCGCTGCGCATCAACGCCTGCTGGCCGCTGGGCGAGCCGGACCGCGACGCCGAGGCGGCCATCGACGCGGTCGAGGCCTTCTATGGCCTGCGCGGGCTGCCGGTGCGCTTCAAGCTGACCGACGGGGCGACGGCGCCGGCCGACCTGGCCGACCGCCTGGCGGGCCGGGGCTATGCGTCGCATGGCGAGACCTTGGTCATGACCGGCCCGGTCGCCGGCCTGGCCGATCCGGAGGTCGAGCTGTCGGCCACGCCCGATCCCGACTTCGAGGCCCTGCTGGTCGCTTCGGCCAAGGGTAACGCCGCCGACGCCAATGAGCGGTTGCAGGCTCTGGGCCGGATCCCGGCGCCGGCCCGGTTCGCCCGCCTGACCGTGGATGGCCGCACGGTCGCCCTCGGCGCCTGCGCCGTCAACGACGGTGCGGTGGGGATCTTCGGCATGCGTACCGATCCGGACTTCCGCCGTCGCGGCCTGGCCCGCCGGGTGCTCGACGCTCTGCTCGCCGAGGCGGACGTTCTGGGCGCGCGCACGGCCTATCTGCAGGTCGAGGCCGCCAACGCCCCGGCCATCGCCCTCTATGCGGCGCGTGGGTTTTCGACGGCCTATCGCTATCGGTACTGGAGCCGGCCCGCCCGCGATTGACGCCGGGGGCGTGATGGCGGCCGCCTAGAAGCCCATTTCAGCCCGCAGCGCATCCGGGGTCATGCCGGCGGCGCGCAGTTCCCGCAGGGTCTGGGCCTTGTCGCGCTTGGCGTAGCGCTTGCCGTCGGGGCCGGTCAGCAGCCGGTGGTGGCGATAGGTCGGCGTCGGCAGGCCCAGCAGCGCCTGAAGCAGCCGCTGGATATGGGCGGCCTCGAACAGGTCGACGCCCCGGATCACGTGGCTGATGCCTTGCAGGGCGTCGTCCAGCACCACGGCCAGGTGATAGGCGACGCCGACGTCCTTGCGGGCCAGGACGATGTCGCCGGCCGTCTCGGGCCGCGCGGCGATCCGGCCGGTCTCGCCGTCGGGGCCCGCGCCCTCTTCGACGAAGGCCAGATCGCCGAAGCCGCCCAGCGCCTGTTCGGCGGCATCGAGCGACAGCCGCCAGGCGAAGGCCTCGCCGCGCGCCAGACGTTCGGCTTCCTCGGCCTGCGGCAGGGGCGCGCCGCGATAGGGGGCGGCCGGCTCGTGCGGGGCGCGGCCGATGTCGAGCTCCTTGCGGGTCTTGAAGCAGCGATAGACGAGACCGCGTTCGCGCAAGGCCTCGATGGCGGCGTGGTAGTCGGCCAGGTGCTCGGACTGGCGGCGGACCGGCTGTTCCCAGGAAAGGCCCAGCCAGGCCAGGTCCTCGAGAATCGCCGAGTCGTATTCGGGGCGGCTGCGGGTGGCGTCGATGTCCTCGATGCGCAGCACGAAACGGCCGCCGGCCTGCCGTGCGGCCTGAAAGGCCGTCAGCGCCGAGAACGCGTGGCCGCGATGCAGGTAGCCGGTCGGGGAGGGGGCGAAGCGGGTGGCGAAAGTCATTCGCGGGGCGAGGTCATCCGCGATCGAACTTGGCGAACATGCCCAGGTGGTCGAACACGGCCTTGAGGAAGGCCTCCTCGCCGCCGAGCAGGGCCTTGAGGCTTTCGAACTGCTTGAAGCCGCTCATTTCCGCCAGGCCGTGACCGGCGCACCAGGCGGCGATCGTGGCCAGTTCGAGGTCGATCTCGGAGACGCCGTCGCCGGCCGCGTGGGCGATGGTGTTGCGCACCTGGCAGTAGGCGCCTTCCTCCTTCATCTGGTCGGGAAGGGCGTCCTTGTCGCGCGAGCAGTCGTACATCACGCGGTAGAGTGCGGGGTTGTCGCGGGCGAAGGTCACGTAGGCCACGCCCAGGCTGGTCATCCGCCGGCGGTCGTCGTCGCTGTCCTGGCGGGCCTTCATCAGGGCCGCGTCGAGCGCCACCCAGCCTTCGTGGGCCACCGCGTCGAGCAGTTGGCCCTTGTCCTTGAAGTGGTGGTAGGGCGCGGCGGGGCTGACGCCGGCCTCGCGCGCCACGGCTCGCAGCGACAGGGCGGCCGGGCCGTCGGTCTCCAGGATCCGGCGGGCGGCCTCGACGAGGGCGCGGCTCAGATCGCCGTGGTGATAGGGGCGGGCTTCGGGCTGGGCGAGAGTCATCGGGGCGCACTCTATCCCTTACGTAGGGAAAATCCATCCAAGCAGCGTCAAGATATCTTGACGTCGCTAAGATCCATGTTATCTAAGCGTTGTTCAGATGGATCGGCCATCAAGAGACCGCCACTGAGCCACGCCGGCCGAGGGGGTCGGCGCGCAACCAACTGCAAGGATGTGTGTCATGACCAACCGTAGCTTCGAAGCCTTCGAAGGCCTCTTCGACCGCGTCGCCATCGGTTACTTCCTGGTCGCCGCCGTCGGCGTCGCCGGCGCCGTGCTGGCCATCGCGCTGTAAGGACGAAGATGTCCGTCGCGGCCGCCCCGGCCTGATCCGGGGGCGGCCGCCGGGGTGGCCTTGTCCATCCCGCTCTTGCGCCAATCTTGATCTGGAGGCCTGGCTCGGCCATAGCCGAGCCGGCGGAACGACCCGCGACATGCCGGGTTTCCGTCCGATGATCTCCCTGTTCCAGTCTTCGCGAGCGCCCCGATGAGCGTGGCCTTCACCAAGGAAGGCGACGCCGAAGCGTTCGCCGCCGACCTTCCCGATCGTCCGATCTCGCAACATCCCAATCTCGTCACGCCGCAGGGCCTGGCGATGATCGAGGACGAGTTCGCCGCCGCCCGCGCCGCCTATGCCGCCGCCCAGGCCGCCGGCGGCGTGGCCGACGACCGCACCGCCATGGCCCGCGCCACCCGCGACCTGCGCTACTGGTCGGCCCGCCGCTCCACGGCCCAGCTGGTCGAGCGCGACGAGGGCCGCACCAGCGTGCAGTTCGGCGACGCCGTGACCTTCGATCGCGAGGACGGCCGTACCCAGACCTTCCGCATCGTGGGCGAGGACGAGGCCGACCCCGCCAAGGGCTCGGTGTCCTATGTCTCGCCCCTGGCCCGCGCACTGATGGGCAAGGGCGTCGGCGACACCGCCACGGTGGCCGGCGGCGAGGTCGAGATCGTCGCCATCGGCTGACCGCGCGGCGGGACCGCAAGTTTCGGGTTGCCGTCGAAGCCCGGCGAGGGCTTCCTCGCCGGCGTGATCTCCGCCTCTGCTCCCACCCCCGACCTGATCGCGGCCGCGCGCGCCCACCTGGCCGCCGCCGATCCGATGTTCGCCCGTCTCGAGGCGGTGACCCCCGTCTTCGAATGGCGCCTGCGCCCGGGCGGTTTTCCGGGTCTGGCCCGCATGATCGTCGAGCAGCAGATCTCGGTGGCCGCCGCTGCCGCCATCTGGGCGCGGGTGCAGGCGGGTCTGCCGGACTTGACGCCGCAGGCGGTCATGGCGCTGGACGATCCGGCGCTTCAGGGGCTTGGCCTGTCGCGGCCCAAGGTGCGCTATCTGCGCGAGATCGCCGGCGCGCACCTGTCGGGCGCCTGCGACTTCGACGCCCTGAAGGCCATGCCGGACGCAGAGGCCGTCGCCGCCCTGGTCGCGATCAAGGGGATAGGACGGTGGACCGCCGAGACCTTCCTGATGTTCTGCGAGGGGCGCATCGACGTCTTCCCCGGCGGCGACATCGCCCTGCAGGAAGCCATGCGCTGGGCCGACGGCCAGGACGCGCGCCCGACCGAGAAGGCGGCCTATGTCCGGGCCGAGGCCTGGAAGCCCTATCGCGGCGTGGCGGCGCACCTTCTTTGGGCCTGCTATGGCGGCGTTCGGCGCGGGGAGATCAGCCTGGGGAATCTCGGCTGAGCGACATGGACTGGTGCGTACCGCCCAGCACCGTCTTTCCCCGCGAAGGCGGGGATCCAAACGGAGTCTGGGTGGATCCCCCGGGCCTCGCCTCATCCTGAAAGTCAGCTTGGGTCCCCGTCTTCGCGGGGATGGTCGGCGGGGAGGTGGGTTTCCGAGCATCGAGGCAGGCGAGGCTGAACTTTCGCAAGCTTCGTCTTGGTTCTGTCGCCGATTGGGATCATCCTTTCTGTGCGTCCGGGAATGAATGGCGATTCCCTGATTTGCGTAGGAAGGAGGCCCGTCTTCAGTCCGACCGCGTACCAGCCCCATAGGGACCTTTTCGGCCCCATGATCGGGAGGTCCTGAATGCAGGTCCTGACCCGTCCCCCGTCCGGCATGCCGGCCCTGGTGCTCAACGCCGACTATCGGCCCTTGAGCTATTATCCGCTGTCCCTCTGGCCCTGGCAGGAGGTGATCAAGGCGGTGTTTCTCGATCGCGTCGACGTTGTTTCGACCTACGACCACGTGGTGCATTCGCCATCCTTCGAGATGAAGCTGCCCAGCGTGGTGTCGCTGAAGCAGTACGTGCCGCAGGAGCGGCCGCCGGCCTTCACCCGCTTCAACCTGTTCCTGCGCGACAGCTTTTCCTGTCAGTACTGCGGTTCGCCCGACGAGCTGACCTTCGACCACGTGATCCCGCGCTCGCAGGGCGGGCGTACGACGTGGGAGAACATCGTCACCGCCTGCGCGCCCTGCAATCTCACCAAGGGCGGGCGCACCCCGCGCGAGGCCGGCATGCATCCCTTCCACACCGCCCGCCGGCCCTCGATGCACGAGCTCCAGGACCGCGGCCGCCGGTTCCCGCCCGGGCACCTGCACGCCAGCTGGCTCGACTATCTCTACTGGGACATCGAGCTGGAGTCGTAGGGGGCTGGCTCAAGATGCTCCCCCTGAAGGGGGAGCTGTCGGCGAAGCCGACTGAGGGGTAAGGGGTTGCTGCCGTTCGGGGCGCGTCGACCTCATCAGACACTTCCCCCTCCGGCCCTTCGGGCCACCTCCCCCTTCAGGGGGAGGATCAGGAATCTAGTCCCTGAAATACCCGCGACGCTTGCCGCGGCCGCGCAGGCGGCGGCGCAGGCGGGGTTCGATGCTGGGCCAGGCCAGCAGCGCCAGCAGGGCCAGGATGACCAAGGTGGGGAACAGCGGCGACATGACCCAAGAACGCGTTCGATGTGTGAAGGCTTCCACCGTTTCGCGATTTTGCGCTGCAAACAAGGACAAAGTTTCGAGCCGGCGATAATCCTTGCAAAGCCTCCCGCTGGTCACGAAAGCGCCTTGTTCGGAAGGCTGGCGGCCTAGTTTCCAGTGAAGCTTGGCGGCGCAGTTTTTAGGCTGATCTTGTGTTGCACCGCAGCGTGGCCTGGGATTCGTCCGTCTTTATGCGGCGCTTATGCCGCCCATACGTCTCCCGAATGGAGCCCTTACGCGGCGCCGTGGTCCCTTCCGCGCGAAACCGGAAGGAGGCCGATATGGCTGACATCGCATTCCTGGCGCTGGGCGGAGGGCTTTTCGTGCTCTTCGGCCTGTTCGCCGTCGCATTGAGGCGCGCATGACCCTGTTCGTGAACGCGCTTTGGGGGGCCGGGGCGATCGTCGTCGCGGCCTACATGGTCACGGCCCTGATGCGGCCGGACCGTTTCTGACGATCCTCGGATAACCTCAAATGAACTGGCAAGGATGGGCGGAGATCGCCCTGACGCTTGGCCTGGCGGTCGGTATCGGCTGGCCGCTGGGCGTGTACATGTCGCGCGTCTGGAACGGCGAGCGCACCTGGCTCGATCCGGTGCTGGCGCCGATCGAGCGGCTCTTCTACGCGGCCGGCGGCATCGATCCGCGCAAGGGCCAGAGCTGGATCGGCTATGCCGGCGCGCTGCTGGCCTTCAACGCCGTGGGCTTCTTTCTCGTCTACGGCGTTCTGCGCCTGCAGGGCGTGCTGCCGCTGAACCCGCAAGGCTTCGCCGGCCTGTCGCCGCACCTGGCGTTCAACACCGCCGTCAGCTTCGTGACCAACACCAACTGGCAGAGCTATGGCGGCGAGACCACCATGTCGACGCTCAGCCAGATGCTGGTGCTGACGGTGCAGAACTTCGTCTCGGCCGCCACCGGCGCCGCGATCGCCGCCGCCCTGGCGCGAGGCTTCATCGCCAACAAGGGCCAGGACGTCGGCAATTTCTGGAGCGACGTCATCCGCACCACGCTGTGGGTGCTGCTGCCGCTGTGCGTGGTCGTGGCCATTGTGCTCGTTGCCCTGGGCGTGCCCCAGACCCTGGCCGCCGGCGTCACGGCTCACACGCTCGAAGGCGGCGAGCAGAAGATCTCCCTCTTCGCGACCGCCAGCCAGCTGGCCGTCAAGCAGCTGGGCATCAACGGCGGCGGGATCTTCAACGTCAATTCGGCCCACCCGTTCGAGAACCCCACGCCGCTGACCAACCTGATCACGGCGGTGTCGATCAACGTGCTGGGCTGGGCGGCGTTCTTCGCCTTCGGGCGCAGCGTGCTGGCCAAGAAGGACGTCCGCGCCCTGGTCGTCGCCGCCGCGGTGCTGCTGAGCGCCGGCGCCGGCGCGATCTACGTCACCGAGACGCAGGCTCCTCCCGCCCAGGTCGCCGCCCATGTCGACGCCTCGGTGAACATGGAGGGCAAGGAGGTCCGCTTCGGCGCCCCCTCGACCGCCGCCTGGGCGGCCATGACCACCGGCGCCTCCAACGGCTCGGTCAACGGCATGCACTCCAGCCTGATGCCGCTGGGCGGCGGGGTGACCATGTTCCTGATGCAGTTGGGCGAGATCCTGCCCGGCGGCATCGGCTCGGGCATCGCCATCATGGTCGTCATGGCCCTGCTGGCGGTGTTCGTCGCCGGCCTGATGGTGGGCCGTACGCCCGAGTACCTGGGCAAGAAGATCGAGGCCCGCGAGATCCAGTTCTCGATGCTGGCCGTGCTGGTGATCCCGCTGTTCATGCTGGGCTTCGCCGCCATCGCCGCCATCCTGCCGGAAGCCCTGAAAGGCCTGATGCACGGCGGCCCGCACGGCCTGTCGGAGATCCTCTACGCCTACGTCTCGACCACGGCCAACAACGGCTCGGCCTTCGGCGGCCTGACCGCCAACGCCCCCTGGTGGAACACCACCCTGGGCCTGGCGATGATGTTCGGGCGCTTTGCACCCATCGTCGCGGTGCTGGCCATCGCCGGGGCCCTGGCGGCCAAGCCCAAGCTCGCCCCCACGGCCGGCGCCATGCCGACCCACGGCGGCCTTTTCGTCGGCCTGCTGATCGGGGTGATCCTGATCCTCGGCGGCCTGCAGTTCTTCCCCGCTCTGGCGCTGGGACCGATCGTCGAGCACTTCCAGGCGCTCGCCTTCGTCGCCCAACGCTGACCGAAAGCGACACTCCCATGACCACCTATGACATCGAGGCGGGCGAGGGCGGACGGCGCAAAGCCGCCAGCCTCGCCGGCGGCCTCTCCACGCCGATCCTGGCCCGCGCGGCCAAGGACGCCTTCCTCAAGCTCGACCCGCGCAAGCTGACCGGCAATCCGGTGATCTTCGCGACCTGGATCGTGGCGCTGCTGTCGACGGTCTCGGCCGTCGCGGCCATCGCCGCCCAGCAGTCGGCCGGCTTCGCCGTGCAGGTCTCGCTGTGGCTCTGGGCCACCGTGCTGTTCGCCAACCTGGCCGAGAGCGTGGCCGAGGGCCGCGGCAAGGCCGCCGCCGACAGCCTGCGGGCCGCCCGCGTCACCACCAAGGCCAAGCTGATCATCGACGAGCAGGCCGGCACCATCATCCCGACCCCGGCCCACAAGCTGGTTCCCGGCGAGCTCGTGCTGGTCGAGGCCGGCGACGTGGTCCCCACCGACGGCGAGATCGTCGAGGGCATGGCCAGCGTCAACGAGGCCGCGATCACCGGCGAAAGCGCGCCGGTGATCCGCGAAAGCGGCGGCGACCGTTCGGCGGTGACCGGCGGCACCACCGTCGTCTCCGACTGGATCAAGGTGCGGGTCACGGCCGCGCCGGGTTCGACCTTCCTCGACCGCATGATCGCGATGGTCGAGGGCGCCGACCGCCGCAAGACGCCCAACGAGATCGCGCTGGCCGTGCTGCTGGCCGGCCTGACCCTGATCTTCCTGATCGCGGTCGTGACGCTGCTGGGCCTGGGCAAGTTCTCGGGCGTCGTGCTCGACCCGCTGGTGCTGGGCGCGCTGTTCATCACGCTCATTCCGACGACCATCGGGGGCCTGCTCTCGGCCGTCGGCATCGCCGGCATGGACCGCCTGCTGAAGGTCAACGTGCTGGCCACTTCGGGCCGCGCGGTGGAAGCCGCCGGCGACGTCGACACCCTGCTGCTCGACAAGACCGGCACCATCACCTTCGGCAACCGCATGGCGACCGAGGTGATCGCCGCCCCGGGCGTGCGCCCCGACGCGGCCCTGCGCGCGGCCGTCATGGCCTCGCTGGCCGACGAGACGCCGGAAGGCCGCTCGATCGTCGAGCTGGGCCGCCAGCAGGGCCTGGCCCTGGAGGCTCCCGAAGGCGCGACCGCCATCCCGTTCAGCGCGACCACGCGCCAGTCGGGCCTGGATGTCGACGGCCGCTCGTGGCGCAAGGGCGCGGTGGACGCGGTCTACCGGAGCCTGGCCATCGATCCCAAGCGCATCCCGGCCGAGGTGATGGCCGCCGTCGACCGTATCGCCCGCTCGGGCGGCACGCCGCTGGCGGTCAGCGAGGACGGCGCCCTGGTCGGCGTCATCCACCTGAAGGACGTAGTCAAGCCCGGTGTGAAGGCCCGCTTCGCCGACCTGCGCCGCATGGGCCTGCGCACGGTGATGATCACCGGCGACAACCCGGTGACCGCCGCGGCCATCGCCTCGGAAGCCGGCGTCGACGACTTCCTGGCCGAGGCCACCCCCGAGGACAAGCTGCGGCTGATCCGGGCCGAGCAGTCCAAGGGGCGGCTGGTGGCCATGTGCGGCGACGGCGCCAACGACGCGCCCGCGCTTGCTCAAGCCGACGTCGGCGTGGCCATGCAGACCGGCGCCCAGGCCGCCCGCGAGGCCGGCAACATGGTCGATCTCGACAGCGACCCGACCAAGGTCATCGAGATCGTCGAAGTGGGTAAGCAGATGCTGATCACCCGCGGCGCGCTGACCACCTTCTCGATCGCCAACGATGTGGCCAAGTACTTCGCCATCATCCCGGCGATGTTCGTGGTCGCCCTGCCGGCGCTGGGCGGGCTGAACATCATGAAGCTAGCCAGCCCGCAAAGCGCGATCCTGTCGGCGGTAATCTTCAACGCCCTGGTGATCGTGGCCCTGATCCCGCTGGCCCTGAAGGGCGTGAAGTACCGCGCCATCGGCGCCGGCAAGCTCCTGTCGCGCAACCTGCTGATCTACGGCGTCGGCGGCCTCGTCGCCCCGTTCGTCGGCATCAAGCTCATCGACATGGTCGTCTCCGCCCTGGGGCTGGCCTGATGAAACCCCCGATCGCCCCGGGCTCGATCGTCAGGGATCTGGTCTTCGGCCTCGTGGCGATCGGGATCGTCTGCCTGGCGGCCAATCTCGGCGGCCAGTGATTTCTCTCTTCCTGAAAGACGAAGAATTCCAATGCGCAAGTTTGCGTTTCTCGTGATCACCGCCTCGACCCTCGCCGCCACCGCCGCCTGGGCGGACGAGGCCCCGATCTGCACCGACCGTCCGACCAAGGCCAACAGCACGTGCTCTGTCCCGAAGGGCGCCTGGCAGGTCGAGGCCGACGGGGTCAACTGGACCCAGGTGAAGGCCGGGGGGATCAAGGCCGAGACGACCGCCGTGGCCGCCACGACCCTGAAGTACGGCCTGACCGACACCAGCGACCTGCAGATCTCGTGGACGCCCTATCTCCAGGCCCGCGTGAAGGGGCCGGGCGTCGACGACAAGACCGACGGCGTCGGCGACGTGTGGATCCGGTACAAGACCCGCGTCCATTCCGGCGACAAGGTCAGTGTCGCCCTGCTGCCCTATGTGAAGATCCCGACGGCGGCCAAGGGCCTGGGCAACGACGAGGTGGAGGGCGGTGTGGCCGTGCCGATCAGCATCGCGCTTGATGGGGCCACCCTGACCTTCGGCCCTCAAGTGGATGTGCTGCTCGACGCCGACGGCGACGGCCGCCACGCGGCGGTGACCAACGTCGTCAACCTTGCCCGCCCGGTCACCGACAAGCTCAGCCTGATCGGCGAGCTGTGGACCAGCACGAACTTCGATCCCGCCGATACGGTGACCCAGGTCTCGGCCGACGTCGCCGCCGCCTATCTCGTCGCGCCGACCCTGCAACTGGACGCCGGCGCCAATTTCGGATTGAACCGCGACACCCCCGACGCGCAACTGTACGTCGGCGTCTCGAAGCGGTTCTAGGAAAGGAGCTGGAAGGTCATGATCTCGCACCTTCGCCCGGCCCTCGTTTCGATGGGCCTCTTCACCATCCTGCTGGGCCTGGCCTATCCGCTGGCCATCACCGGCGTGGCCCAGGCCGCGTTTCCGGCCCAGGCGGGCGGCTCGCTGGTTCGCGACGCCCACGGCAAGGTCGTCGGCTCGGAACTGATCGGCCAGACGTTCACCAAGCCGGCCTACCTGCACGGTCGCCCGTCGGCGGCGGGGAACGGCTATGACGCCTCGGCGTCCAGCGGCTCGAACATGGGTCCTCTGAACGACAAGCTGATCGAGCGCGAGAAGACCGACGCCGACGCGCTGAGGGCGGAGTTTCCCGGCGCGGTCATTCCGGCCGATGCGGTCACGACGTCCGGCTCGGGCCTGGATCCGGACATCTCGCCGGCCTATGCCCGCCTGCAGGCCGGACGCATCGCCGCCGCCCGCAACGCGCCGCGTGGCGAGGTGCTGGCCATGATCGACGCGGCCGTAAAGCCGCCGCTGCTGGGCTTCATCGGCCAGCCGCGGGTCAATGTGCTGGACGTCAATCGGGCGCTCGACGCGCGCTTCCCGATGGTCGGCTAGCCGTTGGCGGGCGACCCCTCTTCATACCCCGAAAGGGGCCGCCCCGACCCCGAGGCGCTTCTGGCGGCCGCCAACAAGGCCCGCCGGGGGCGCCTCAAGGTGTTCCTGGGCATGGCGCCGGGCGTGGGCAAGACCTACGAGATGTTGCGCGCCGCCCGGCGCCGCAAGGCCGAGGGCCAGGACGTGCTGGTCGGCGTGGTCGAGACCCATGGCCGCCGCGAGACCGAGAGCCTGCTGCGCGGCCTCGACGTCTTGCCCCGCCGCCCGGTCGACAGCCGGGGGCGCAGCTATCTGGAATTCGACCTCGACGCGGCGCTGGAGCGGAAGCCCAAGCTGCTGCTGGTCGACGAGTACGCCCATTCCAACGCGCCCGGCTCGCGCCATCCCAAGCGCTGGCAGGATGTCGAGGAGATCCTGGCGGCGGGCATCGACGTCTGGACCACACTGAACGTCCAGCACCTGGAGAGCCTGGTCGACGTCGTCCTGCGCATCACCGGCGCCCGCCAGCGCGAGACCGTGCCCGACAGCGCGCTCGCCCGCGCCGACGACATCGAACTGATCGACATCACCCCCGACGAACTGCGCGAGCGAATGGCGGCGGGCAAGGTCTATGTGCCCGAGACCGCGCGGCTGGCCTCGGAGAACTTCTTCAAGGTCGAAAACCTCACGGCGCTGCGCGAATTGGCCCTGCGCCGCGCGGCCCAGACCGTCGACGACCAGCTGGTCGCGACCATGCGCGAAAAGGGGGTCGAGGGACCGTGGGCGGCGGGCGAGCGGATCCTCGTCCTGGCCGGCGGCGACGGCATGGCGGCGGGCCTGGTGCGCGCTGGCCGGCGGCTGTCGGACATGATGATGGACGCCCCGTGGACCGTGGCCCATGTGGAGCGTCCCGATCGTCCGCCGCCACCCGAGGCCGCCGCCGCCCGCACCCGCGAGGCGCTGAAGCTGGCCGAGCAGCTGGGCGGCTCCACCGTCGTGCTGACCGGAACCGATGTGGTGGCCACGGTGATGGCCTGGGCGCGGCGCAACAACGTCACCCAGATCGTCATCGGCAAATCCAGGGACTCCCGCTGGCGTGAACTGACCGGCCGCTCGCTGGCGGCGGCCCTGCTGCGCGAAGCGCGCGGGCAGGCGATCCACGTGGTCACCGGCGCCGGCGGGGAGGGGGCGGCCGAACCGCCCGCGCCCCGGCCGCGCCGCTTCGACTGGCCGGCCTACCTGACCGGCGGCGGCTTCGTGGCGGCCGCCAGCCTGGTGGCCTGGGCGCTGGACACCGCCTTCGACCGGGTCGAGCTGGGGATGATCTACCTGGCCGCCGTGCTGGCGGCCGGGGTGATGCACGGCCTGCGTCCGGCCCTGGCGGCGGCGACGGCGGCCTTCCTGATCTACAACTACTTCTTCCTGGCCCCGCGCTACAGCCTGGCCATCGGCTCGCCCACCGACGTGCTGACCCTGATCGTGTTCTGGGCCGTGGCCCTGGCCACCGGCGGGCTGGCGGGACGGGTGCGCGACCAAGCCATGGGCTCGCAGCGCCGGGCGGCCAGCGTGACCAGCCTGCTGGCCGCCAGCCGCACCCTGTCGGCCGCCTCGGGCAAGGACGCGGTGGCCCGCGCCCTGGCCGAGCAGGCCGCCGCCGCCTCGGGCGCGCGGGCGGTGGTGTTCCTGCCGGTCGATGGCGAGTTGGTCGCCGTGGCCGGCGCGCCCGAGCTCGTGGATCTGGGGACCGGCCCGATGGCCGCCGCCCGCTGGGCATGGGAGAAGGGCGAGCCGGCCGGCGCCGGCACCGGCACCCTGCCGCAGGCCGCCTGGACCTTCTGGCCGCTGGAGGGCCTGGGCGCCCGCGCCGGGGTGGCCGGGATCGAGGCCGGGGCTCTGGCCAGCGGTTCGGACGAGGAGCGTCTGCTGCTGGCCCTGCTCGACCAGGGCGCCGTCGCCTTGCAGCGCGCCGAGCTGGCCGCCGGCGCGGTCGAGGCCGAAGCCTTGCGCCGCTCCGACCGCTTCCGCAACGCCCTGCTGAACTCCATCAGCCACGACCTGCGCACCCCCCTGACCACGGTGCTGGGCGCGGCCACCACCCTGATCGACTATGGCGACAAGCTGTCGGCCCCGGGCCGCGCCGACCTGGCGCTGGGCATCAAGGAAGAGGCCGAGCGCCTGAACGGCTATGTCGCCAACCTGCTGGACATGACCCGCATCGAGGGCGGTGGCCTGAAGCTGCGCACCGACTGGATCGACGCGCGCGACGTGCTGGCGGCCGCGTGCGAGCGGGTGACCCGCCGCCTCGAGGGCCGGGTGCTGGTGCGCGACTTCCCCGAGACGCTGAGCCTCGTCCAGGCCGACCCCAGCCTGCTGGAGCAGGTGGCGGTCAACATCCTGGAGAACGCCATCGCCTACAGCCCGCCTGGCGCGCGCATCGAGGTCGCCGCCTACGAGGACCGCGCCCACGTGGTGATCAGCATCGAGGACGAGGGGCGGGGCATCCCGCCCGCCGACCTCGTGCGGGTGTTCGAGAAGTTCCGCCGCCTGCAGGACCCCAGCGACCGCTCGCCGAACGCCAGCCAGGGCGTCGGACTGGGCCTGGCCATCGCCAAGGGTTTCGTCGAGGCCATGGGCGGACGGATCGCCGCCGCCAGCCCGATCCACGACGGCAAGGGCACGCGGATGCTGATCAGCCTGCCCAAGGGCGTCGCCACCCCGCACCATCTGCTATGAGCCGGTCATGAGCGCGCTTCGCCCCCGCATCCTGGTCATCGACGACGAGCCGCAGATCCACCGGTTCCTCGGCCCCGCGCTCGACGCGGCCGGCTACGACCCGCTGCGCGCCGACGGCGGCCAGGAGGGCTTGCGCGGCATCGCCTTGTGGTCGCCCGACGCCGTCGTCCTCGACCTTGGTTTGCCCGACATGGACGGCAAGGAGGTGCTGGAAAAGGCCCGCGCCTTCTATGACGGCCCGATCCTGATCCTGTCGGCCCGCGATCGCGAGATCGAGAAGATCGAGGCCCTGGACCGGGGCGCCAACGACTATGTGGAAAAGCCGTTCGGGGTCGGCGAACTGCTGGCCCGGCTGCGCGTGGCCCTACGCCAGAAGGCGGCCACCCAGGCGCCGGTCGGCCCGATCCGGGCCGGGGCGGTTGAGCTGGACCTCGAAAAGCGCCTGGTCACCCGCGATGGGGCGGTGGTGAAGATCTCGCCGCGCGAATACGAGGTGCTGGCCAGGCTCGCCCTGGGGCGCGGCAAGGTGCTGACCCACAAGGAGCTGCTGACTTCGGTCTGGGGCCCCGCGCACATGCACGACACCCAGTACCTGCGTGTGTTCGTCGGCCAGCTGCGCCAGAAGCTGGAGGCCGACCCGGCCCACCCGAAGATCCTGCTGACCGAGCCGGGCGTGGGGTATCGCTTCATCGGGGACTGAGGGGCGATCTCTCAAGCGTCCGCGCGATTTGATCGCTCGAAGTCGGTGCAGGAGCCTACTTCGCGTCACGACCCTTTTTGACCCTCTCTCCATGAGAGAGGGATTTGATGCGCCTAGCCTGTCTGCTTTGGAGAGTTCGCCGCCGCCTCGCGCACCTTGGCCAGCAAGGCCTGGATGTCGATCGGCTTGGCCACGTGGCCGTTCATGCCGGCGGCGCGGAAGGTCTTGAGTTCCGAAGGTGGGGCGTCGGCGGTCATGGCCAGGATCGGCACGGCGCCGGCCGGCGGGGGCAGGGCGCGGATCGCCCGGGTGGCGGCCAGTCCGTCCATGCCGGGCATGCGCACGTCCATCAGAACCAGATCGAAGGTTCCGTCTCGCACGGCCGCCACGCCAGCCGCGCCGTCGGGGACGCCGGTCGTCGTATGGCCGGCGGCGTCGAGCACGGCTTGAGCCAGGATCAGGTTGGCGGGGGTGTCGTCGACGATCAGGATGCGCAGGGCTCCCGTCCGCCGGTTCGGCCTCTTGGGTCGGGCGGCGCCGTCGGTCGCGGGAAGCGGCGTCGGCAGGGCGGGCATCGCAAAACGTCCAGCTTCGCTGTGCGAGACTGGGTCCGGGCGGATCGTGGCGCAAGCATCCTCTGGATGAATCGCCGGTCGTCCGGGGAGGGCTATTCGACGCGGATATGCGTGGCCAGGGCGCGGGCGATGGCCAGGTTGGCCTGGTCGTTCAGGTGCAGGCCGTCGTATTGCAGCGGCGCGCCGATGTCGGCGAGGGCCTCTCCGGCGTCGACGGCCTTGACCCCGGTGCGGGCGGCGACCTGGGCGGCGGCCTCGCGGAACGGATCGAGCCGGGGTTGCGTGTCGCGCGCCGAGGCCGGCGGCGGCAGCAGCACGATGACCTGTCCGCCGTCGTCGAGCCGGCGGCGCACCAGGGCCTCCAGCAGACTGGCATAGACCTTCACATCCAGGGCGCCGGGCTTGCCGCGCACCTTGGCGTCGTTGGCGCCGTACATGATGATCGTCAGGTCGCCGGTCGGCGCGCGGGCCCAGCGGGTCAGGCCGTCCAGCGTCTGGTCGCCGGGCTTGCCGTGATTGACCACAGTGACCCTGTCGCCCAGCAGGCCGCGCAGGGTTTCGGGGTAGGGCGTGGGGCTGCGCGGCGAGGGCGAGCCGTTGATTCCGGGAATCGATTCGCCCCAGCGCTTGAAGCCGTAGGTCAGGCTGTCGCCCTCGCAGACGATGACGGCGCCGCGTTTGAGAACGACCGGCGCCCCCGCCGCGGCCTCCAGTTTGACCACGGTGCGGGCCGCCGCGCTGCCCGTCGGGCGCCATTGGGGCAGGGTGGTCTGGAACCATGCGGCCGACAGGCCAAAGCCCAGCAAGGCCCCGACACCCACCCCCGGCAGGAAGAACCGCGAGCGCTTCAGGTCGCGCAGATAGGCGGCGAGGGAGCTCATGCGACGGGCCTGTTAAGCATGTTCGGTGGGCGGTTCGAATGCGTGTTTGATAAGTCAGGCGGCATTTTCCGCATAGAGCGACGCCGCTACGGTCAAGGTAAGTATAATTATTGCCCGAACCGTGCTCTTTTTGTCATCAAGGTGATTAATTCCCCTTATAGTCAAGTTTGAAGGGTGTTCCGATCCCGGACGGTCGGTCGCGTTTTTCGGCCGCGATGTCGTCGCCAGGCACAAACTTTGGCCACATAAAAATTTCTTTTGAATAGTCATCAGTTGGTGATTGCGCTTCGGCACGGAATGTCGAATTAAAATCACTCGGTGTTTTTGTACCGCCGGCTGGGCGGGGCTCTTATTGAGCAGGGGATGACATGCGCGTAGCGATGATTGGCACGGGCTATGTGGGCCTGGTGTCCGGAGCGTGCTTTGCGGACTTCGGTCACGTGGTGACGTGCATCGACAAGGATCCGCGCAAGATCTCGCGGCTGCTGGCCGGCGAGATCCCGATCTATGAGCCGGGCCTGGACGACCTGGTGGCCCGCAACGTCCGCGAGGGCCGGCTGTCGTTCACCCTGGAAGGCGCCCAGGCGATCAAGGACGCCGACGCGGTGTTCATCGCCGTGGGCACGCCCACCCGCCGCGGCGACGGCCATGCCGACCTGTCCTACGTCTACGCCGCCGCCGAGGAGATCGCCGGCCTGATCGACGGCTTTACTGTCGTCGTCACCAAGTCGACCGTGCCGGTGGGCACCGGCGACGAGGTCGAGGCGATCATCAAGCGGGTCAATCCGGCCGCCCAGTTCGCCGTGGTCTCCAATCCGGAGTTCCTGCGCGAGGGCGCGGCCATCGAGGACTTCAAGCGCCCCGACCGCGTGGTGGTCGGCGCCGAGGACGAGCGGGCCCAGGCGGTGATGCGCGAGCTCTACCGCCCCTTGAGCCTCAACGAGACCCCGATCGTCTTCACCGGCCGCCGCACCAGCGAGCTGATCAAGTACGCCGCCAACGCCTTCCTGGCGATGAAGATCACCTTCATCAACGAGATGGCCGACCTGTGTGAAAAGGTCGGGGCCGACGTGCAGCAGGTGGCCAAGGGCATCGGCCTGGACAAGCGCATCGGGTCGAAGTTCCTCAACGCCGGCCCCGGCTATGGCGGCTCGTGCTTCCCGAAAGACACCATCGCCCGGAATCGAACCGGGGTAAACGGATTTGCAGTCCGGCGCGTAACCACTCCGCCACCGGGCCACCGGGTCGACACGCTTGCGTCGGCGAAGAGGGGGTCTGGCTATCAGAGGTCGGGCGGGCTCGCAATGCCCAACTTCGCTTTATCCAAAGGGATTGCGTCGGGTGTGGTCGACTTGGCGCGATGATCCTTGCGGCGGGTCAGGTGCAGGCCGCCGATCAGGGCGAGGGTGACGACCGCCAGGGCCTGGGCCAGATGCGCCGCGGCGCGCACGTCGTGCTCGCCGACGATCAGGGCGGCCAGCAGCGGCCCGGCCGCGCAGCCCAGCAGGCTGGCGCCGGGGCCGAGCAGGGCGGCCCTCCGGCTGGGGTCGGCCTCGATGGCCAGGGGCGTCAGGAACGGCGAGGCGAACAGCCACGCGAAACCGAACAGGCCCGAGGCGGCCAGGAACAGCGGGACGGTCGGCAGGGCCGCGAAGATCACGAGACAGGCTGCCGCCGCGCAGACCCCGCCGGTCAGCGACACGAACCAAGAGACCCGTCCGGCCAGGGCCGTGGCCGCCGCGCCGCCGGCCACCTGGGCCGCCAGCGAGATCGAGAAGGCCAGGCCCGCCGTGGTCGCCGGGTGTCCCGCCTGGCGCGACAGCGGCTCGGCATAGATCCACAGGGCCAGGATGAAGGCCTGGAAGCAGAACACCGCCAGCAGGGCGACCCAGCCGCGCGGGCTGGGCAGGCCTTTGGGGGCGTCCTCGGTCCGGGGCAGGGCGGCCCAGGCGCGGGGGATCAGGACGCCGGCCAGGGCCATGAAGCCGCCATTGGGGCCGAACTGGCCGATGACGAAGACCGTCAGGCCCGCCACCACGGCCAGCTGGGCCAGGGTCTGGACGGTGAGATAGACCCCCGACCAGCGATCGGGCCGGGGCGAGCGGACGATCATGCCAGTGACGATCCAGATCAGCGCTCCGGCCGGCAGGCCCGCCGCCGCCCGGGTCAGCACCAGCAGCCCGTCATGGGCGAAGGTGGAGGCGAGATTCAGCGCCGCCAGGAAGCAGCCGCAGGCCACCGCCGCCGGCCGCAGCCGCCTAGCCCCGAAAACCGGACCCAGCAGCGCCGCGCCGATCCCCATCGCCGCCAGCTCGGCCATGCCGGCCAGGCCGATCTCGCTCGCGGTCAGCCTTCCGGCCGCTTCCAGCCCGCCCAGCAGCAGCGGCCCGACGCCGGGAAACAACACTCCGACGATGCCGATCCACAGAACGGCCAGCCGCTGCGTCAGGCTGGGCGGCGGGCCGATCCACGACGCGTCCGGGCCGCTCAATAGCGGGCCCGCAGATAGACGCCGTAGGTGCGCGGCGGGCCCATGCTGAAGACGTCGAAGCCCAGGCCCTCGACGGCGGTGATGTCGAGGATGTTGGTCTCGTCGAGCAGGTTCTTGCCCCACACGCCCAGCTCGTAGCGGCCGCCGTCGAGCTTCCAGCCCAGCTGGCCGTTGACGTAGGCCCGGCCCTTGTCGCTGAGCCGTTCGGTGTTGGCGGTGTCGAAGAACACCTTGGAGCGGTAGGTGAAGTCCAGCTGGCCGGCGAAGTCGCCGACCGGCAGCGGGTGCTCGTAGCGGACCACGCCGTTGACGCTGGCCTTGGGGGCCGAGGGCAGGCGGTTGCCCGAATAGTCCTGCCCGACCGAGACGAAGTCCTTGTACTCGGCGTTCAGCAGGGCCGCGCCCAGGGTGAGCGACAGGCCGCGCGCGGGGCGAGCCTCGATCTCGGCCTCGGCGCCGTAGACCCGGGCGGCCGAGGCGTTGGTGAAGTACTGCACCGACAGGGCCCCGCGCTGGATCACGGTGTAAACCTGCAGGTCTTGGTAGTCGTAATAGAAGGCGGCGGCGTTCAGGCGCAGGCGGCGGTCGAGGAACTCGCTCTTGGCCCCGACCTCGAAGGCGTCGACGGTCTCGTCGTCATAGGGGCCCAGGTCTTCCGGCGCGGTGGTCTGGCCGGTGAAGAAGCCGCCGCTCTTGTAGCCGCGATTGTAGGTCGCATAGAGGTTGGCGTCGTCGGTCAGGGCGTAGCGCAGGCCAAGCCTGCCCGACAGCGACTTGAAGGTCTTGTCGCCGTCGTAGGTGAACAGCGTCACCAGGCCGTAGTCGACGTCGCTGACATAGTGGAAGCTCTTGTCGTCGACCGAATAGCGCAGGCCGGCCGTGAAGGTCAGGCGCGAGGTCAGGTCGCGGTCGATCTGGCCGAAGACGGCCCAACTGCGGGTCTTCTGGGTCAGCGGCCAGCCGAACACGCCGATGCTGGCGGCCGGGTCCATGCCGGTGGGGTTGTCGGGCGTGGGGCTGCGCAGGTCGCCCAGCACGTCGTAGCGGCTGTCGTTGGAGAGATCGTCCTTGGCCCAGTAGAGGCCGGTCACCCAGCGGGTGGGACCCGCGCCGTTCGACTGCAGCCGGAACTCCTGGCTCAGCGTCTCCTGCAAGGCGATGTAGCGGGCGCTGATCACCTGCAAGGGGTTGGCGTCGGTGTCCTCCCAGTCGTCGCGGGCGGCGCGCTGGTAGCCGGTGATCGAATACAGCGTCATGTCGCCCAGGTCGTAGGAGACGCTGGCCGTCGCCCCGAACAGCTTGACGATGTCCTTGCCCTCGAACCGGTAGTCGCCCTCGTAGAGGTTGCTGCTGGTGTTGGCGTAGCCCAGCACGTTCGTGCACTGGCCCGAGGTGTAGAAGGCCGGCTTGCAGACGGCGTAGCCGAGGCTGGGATCGAAATCGCCGGCCGCCTCGGGCGTCTGGGCGATCAACGAGCGATGGTAGGTCCAGATCGATCCGCCGCGCGACTGGTTGAGGCTGAGCGAAAGGTCGGCGGTCAGCTTGTCGTCGGGCTGATAGCGCAGCGCCAGGCGCGTGGCCCAGCGGTTGGCGTCGTTGCCCTTGTTCCCCGTCAGGCGATTGGTCGTATAGCCGTCGTTCTTGTCGTAGAGGCCGCTGACCCGGAACGACAGCACGTCACCGGCGATAGGTCCGCTAAAGCCGCCCTGGGCGTTGACGGCGTTGAAGCGGCCGAACTCGATGGCGAAGTCGCCGCTGGGCGTGCTCGACGGCTTCTTGGTGACGACGTTGATCGCCCCGCCGGTGGTGTTGCGACCGTAGAGCGTGCCTTGCGGGCCGCGCAGCACTTCCACCTGCTCCAGGTCGTAGAAGCCGGCCAGCTGGGCCAGCGGCGAGGCCACATAGACCCCGTCGACATAGACGCCGACCGCGCTGGCCGTGCCGGGGTTGAAGTCGTTGACGCCGATGCCGCGGATGAACATGCGCGGGTTGGCGGCGTTGTCGTCGGTCTTGATCTGAAGGCCGGGCGCCAGGCCCGACAGCGCCAGCACGTCGCCGACCCGCTGGTTCTGCAGCTGGGCGCCCGTCATGGCGGTGACAGAGACGGGCACCTCCTGCAGGTTCTCCGCCCGCCGCTGAGCGGTGACGACGATCTCGTCGAGCGCGACGGGCGCGGCTTCACTTGCCGTCTGAGCCCAGGATGAGGTCGCGGACGCCATCAAGGCGACGGCCGCGACCCCGGCGAACACTTGCAGTCTGTACACAGCTACAACCCCCCGCATGTCCGTATGGGGAGGATGCTAGCTATAACTATCGTTTTGGCAAGCGCCGTTCGGCGACTTGCGTTTGCCTATTTCGGGTTTGCCCTGGACAGGGCGGCGGCGACCTCGGCGCGGGCCATCTCTAGGTCGAGGCGGAAGGCGGGCGAGCGGTGCTCGGCGGCGTAGATCACCGCGCCTGCCTGGAGACCCGCCTCGGTGGCGCTGACCGTGTGCGAGCCGCAGATCCAGCGGCTTTCGGCATATTCGCGGCCGCGGGCGTAGAGGGCGTCGGCCCGCGACGGCGCCACCTCGGCCAGGATCATCGCCACGTGCTCGCCGTGGGCCGAGTGGCCGGAGGGATAGTCGGGGTTGCCGGTCAGGTGGGCGGTCTTGGCCTCGCAGGTCGGCGCGCTTTCCTTGCCGACATAGGGGCGGTCCGTGCCCCAGAAGGTCTTGGCGGCGCCCACCACCGAGCGGTCGGCGCCCGAGCGTTCCAGCAGGGCGGTCAGGATCGGCGCCTCCTGCGGCGTCAGGCGAACGCCCAGGGCCGCCGCGTAATGGTCGTAGAAGTGGCCGGTGACGTCCGACGTGGCTAGCGCCCAGCGGGGCGTGTCCTTCAGGGCGCGACTGGCGTCGAAGATGGCCGCGTCGGCCACGGCGCGGGGCGAGCCGGGCTTGGGCGGCGGGGCCAAGACCTTGGTCAGGTCGGGACGCTGGGCCGGGTCGAGATAGCCCTTGGCCGGCGCGCCGGCGGTCATCTCGATGGCGCCGTCGCAGGCTTTGGGCGCGCGCACCGGGTTGCAGGCGGCCGCCTCGCCGCCCGGCAGGCGCACGGTGTAGGTCGTGCCAAAGCGCGGGTCGGCCCACAGATAGTCGGTCGAGACGTACTGCGCGCCGCTGGAGAGGGCGGCGCTGCGCATGGTCACGTCGCCGTCGCGGGCGGCCCAGGTGTCGGCGTCGGCGCGGGTGCGGACGATGAAGCCGGCCTTCACGGCCGCGGTGATGCGGGCCTTGTCGGCGACGGGGTCATTGAGGGTCAGGTAGGCGGCGGCCGGCGAGGCCTCGTCGGTGTTGACGAACATCGCCCGGCCTTCCAGCGACCCGCGCTTGCCGCGATAGATCGCCACCTTCTCGGGGCCCTCGTCGAGGGCGAAGAACACCTTGCCGCGCGAGGCTTCCAGCGTCGGCCAGCCGCCGGCCAGCACCGCCTCGCGCAGGGTCGGCTTCTTGCCCTGGACTAGGTCGGGGGTGATCAGGCGGTCGGGGCCGAAGACGCTCCGGATCTCGGCGTCCAGGGCGTCGAAGGTCTTCTCGTCGAAGGGCGGGGGCGTGGCGCCGCCCGGCAGGCTGGCCTGGCCTTCCTTGGCGTTGAGCATGATCAGGATCGGGGCGTGGTCGCGATGCTGGTCCGACCAGGCGCGGATCTGGGACAGGCACTCGACGAAGGTCACGCACGAACTGCGGAAGTCGACATCGGGCATGTGCAGGGTCTTGAAGCCCGGCCTGGCCAGGGCCTGAATGGTGGCCGGCGGCAGCACGGTCCCGCCGCCCAGGGCCGTGAGAGGCCTGGCGTAGCGGCCGCCCTGCGGGTCGGAAACGACGTCGATCTCCAGCTGGCGGGCGCCGGCGTCGAGCTGTTCGGATAGCGGGCGGTGGGCGTAGTCGAGCCCCAGGACGGGTCGGCCGCGCGCGGCGACCATGGCGGCAAGCTCGGCGTCGGGGATCGCCTGCTTGTAGGAGTTGTGCGTGCCGACGGCCTGAAGGTCGTTCATCCGCAGCGGCGCCTCGCCCCCCGCCGCCATCGCCATAGCCGCCACCAGACCCAGCATCGCACGCTCTCCGAACCGAAAGCCGCCTGTCTAGCGGCGCCGTATGACGGTTCGACGTCAGCGCCGGTTGACCCGGGAGGGTGTATCCATTTATATCCGACCAGTCGGTTATAAATGGAGATGGTGATGGGTCGTAAGCGGATCGTCGATCGTGACGCGGTGCTCGACGCCGCCGAGGCGGTGGTCGCCCGCGACGGGGCCGCGCGCCTGACGCTGGACGCGGTGGCCGAGCAGGCCGGCATCGGTAAGGCCACGGTGCTGTACGACTTCAAGACCAAGGCGGCGCTGATCGACGCCGTGGTCGAGCGGGCCGTGGCGCGCGACAACGCCTTCAACACCGCCATGACCGACAGCCTGGACGGGCAGGGCGACGCGGTGATCCGCGGCCGGATCCTGGCGGCGGCGACGCCCTTGCCGGACGACTTCCGCGCCGTGGCCCTGAACCTTTGCGCCGCCCTGGCCCAGGACGCGGGCCTGCGCGGCCGCATCCAGGAGAACCAGAAGACGGTCATCGCCGCCCTGACCGCCGACGCCGCCAGCCCGCGCGGCGCGCAGCTGGCCTATCTGGCGCTTGAGGGGCTGAAGCTGCTCGAGGCGCTGGACTACCACGCCTGGCCGGTCGAGGAGCGCACCCGGATCCTGCGCGAGATCAACTGGCTGGTGACCGCAAACCCCGACGACGCGGCGCCCCTGCCGTCGCCGAAGACGACCTGAAGACCCCCACCCCAAGGACTTGAGACCATGAGCTTCAACGAACCCGCCGCCGGCGGGCGCGCGCCCGCGCGCCTGTTCCTCACCGGGGGCAGCGGCTATGTCGGCCGCAACCTGATCCGCCGCCTTGTCGCCGACGGCGTGCAGGTAGTGGCGCTGGCCCGCAGCACGGCCGCCGTCGAGACCGTCCGCGACCTGGGCGCCGAACCCTTCGAGGGCGACCTCTTCGATCCGCGCCTGACGCAGGCCATGGCCGGCTGCGACGCCCTGGTCCACGCGGCCGCCGACACCGACCACGGGGCCGGCGTCGAAGCCAGGCTTGCGCGGATCAATGTCGAGGGAACCCGCGCGGTGCTGGTCGCCGCCAGGGCGGCGGGCGTGTCGCGCACGGTGCTGATCAGCACCGAGTCGGTGCTGCTGGACGGCGCGCCTCTGGTCGGGGCGACCGAGGGCCATCCCTATCCCCGCCGTCCGGCCGGGGCCTATTCGAAGAGCAAGGCGCAGGCCGAGCGCCTGGCGCTGGCGATGAGCGAGCCGGGTTTCGAGGTCATGGCCGTGCGACCGCGCTTCGTCTGGGGGCGGGACGACACCACGGCCCTGCCGCAGCTGGCCGACGCCGTGCGCTCGGGCGCCTTCGCCTGGATCGACGGCGGCCGCTACCGTACCTCGACGACCCACGTGGCCAATCTGTGCGAGGGCGTGGTCCTGACGCTGAGGAACGGCGCCGGCGGGCAGGCCTATTTCATCACCGACGGCGAGCCGGTGGAGTTCCGCGCCTTCGCCACGCGCCTGCTGGCCACGCAAGGGCTGACCGCGCCGGACAAGACCGTGCCGCGCGGCCTGCTGAAGACCATCGCCGGCGTCGGCGACGCCCTGGCGGCGATCAGCGGCGGCCGGATCAAGGGGCCGCTGAGCCGTCAAGTCTACGCCACCTCGGCCGTCGAGGTGACGGTGAGCATCGCCAAGGCCCGTGCGGCGCTGGGCTATGCGCCGGTGGTGTCGCGCGAGCAGGGGCTGGCGGAGCTGGCCTTTGCTCCTCCCCCGTAAAACGGGGGAGGTGGCGCGCTGCGGATACGCAGCGTGACGGAGGGGGCGAGTGACGGAGCGCGGCGCCCAGTCTCGCCCCCTCCACCACTTCGTGGTCCCCCTCCCCCGCAGGCGGGGGAGGAACGGGCGCCTCCTACCCGAACAGCGGCACCGGCCCGCGCCCGCCGCCGTTCCAGGTCGCCCAGTTGGGGAAGACGTACGGCATGTCGGCGGGCGAGACGCCGTACCACTGGGCGATGGCGCCGACATATTCCTCGACGGCGATGCTGGGGATCCAGCGGCCGTCGTTATAGGCGTCCTCGGCCCCGCCGTAGGTGGTGTCGGGATAGCGGCCGTGGACCTTGCGCGAGGCCAGGGCCGAGCCCAGCACCAGGTGGTTGGAGCCCCAGGCGTGGTCGGTGCCGGCATTGGCGTTGGGTTTGTAGACCCGGCCGAAGTCCGACATCGTGAAGGCCGTGACGTTGTTGGCCACGCCCAGCGCCTTCATGGCCGCGTAGAAGCCGGCCAGGGCCATGGCGAGGTCGGCGTACAGGCTGTTGTGCGAGGCGGCCTGGCCGTTGTGGGTGTCGTACCCGCCCTGGCTGACGAAGAAGGTCTGCTTGGCGTGGCCCAGGGTGTTGCGGGCCTCGATCATCCGCGCCGCCCGCAGCAGCTGGCGCGAGATCTCGCTGGTCAGGGTCGCGCCCGTGTTCGGGTTCTTGAAGTACTGGTCCACCACAGAAGTCGTCGAGGTGACGATGGTGTTGGCCGTCGCCGCCTGGGCGTAGGCCGACGACATGCCGCGACCGGTGAAGTCGGTCACCGCTCCGAAGGCCGAGGCGTCCGAGAACGCGTTCAGCGCCTGCTGGCGGGCGATCACCGCCGCGTCGGTGCTGGCGGCGTTGTAGCCGGCGCGCGAGATGCCGCCGCTGGAGGGCAGGATCAGCGGCGACTTGCGGCTGCCCAGCAGGGCCAGTTGCGAGCCGGCGATCGAGACCAGCGGCGGGATCTCGGCCGCCTCGGCGCGGTCGAGGATGCGGCCCATGAACCCGTCGAGGTTCTTCTCGCGCATCCGCATGCCCTGCCACTCGTTCTGCTGGTCCTCGTGGGACATCAGGTTCAGCGGGCGCAGGTCGGGGCGGCTCTGATAGATGGTCTTGGTCAGCGGCTGGAACAGCGTGCCGGTGTTGAGCACGACGCTGAGCGCGCCCTCGTCCCAGGCGCTCTTCAGCGGAGCCATGGCCGGGTGCAGGCCGAAGGCCGTGCCGGTCAGGGGCATGAGGGCCTCCTGCTTGACGGCGATCGACGCGCGCTTGGCGGCGTAGTCGGCGTATCGCTCGTCGGTGGGCACGACCATGTTCCAGGCGTCGTTGCCGCCGAACAGGAAGATGCCGACCATGGCCCGATAGCTGGAGGTGTCGGCGATGGCCGCCGAGACCCCGATCTGGGCGAGGGCGGCGGTGGCGGAAGCGCCGGCGAGCAGCCGGCCGAAATCACGGCGGGAAAGGGTCATGGCTCAGCGATCGACCTGGAAGTGAGGGGAAGAGGCGACGATGTAGAGGGCGACCTGCGCCCGCTTGCGCGCCTGGACGGCGGGGTCGGTGTTCTTGACGGCGGCCATGGCCGAGGACAGCGCGCTGCGCTGGGCCGAGGTCATGGTCCCGTTGAGGAAGACCAGATCGATGCGCTCGAGCATCTTGCCCTCGTCGGCGGCCAGGGCCTCCCACTGGGCCCAGGGCAGTTCCACGGGAACCGAGCCGGGGATGGTCGGCTGCGTCTTGAACTCGGTGCGGGTGGCCTCGCCGCCCATGGTCCAGTCCCAGGCCAGGTTGTGACGGGCGACCATGGTCGAGGTGGTCATCAGCTTGCTGGCCGGGCTGAACTCGCCCGAGCCCAGCGGCAGCGGGAAGTCGTACGGATAGAAGTTGAACACCGACGGGGCGCGGAAGGGCATCTGCCCCAGGCCGTTGTCGCGGTAGTAGAAGGCGTAGCCGTCGGACTTCAGGCCCATGCCGCGGGCCAGGCCCGTCAGGAACAGCACCGGCTCCTTGACCTTGCCGGGCGTGGCGGCCGAGCCGCGCGCCTCGCTGTCGGTGAGGATCGCCTTGATCACCGCCTTCATGTCGCCGCGCACGCCCGCGCCGTTGTCGGCGAACACGGCCGCGACCCGGCCCACATAGGCCGGCGAGGGATTGGCCAGGGTCAACTGCTGGATCAGCCGCTTGGAGATGAACGGCGGGGTGTTGGGGTGGTTGAAGACAGTGTCGACCACCGTGTCGACGTTCTGCTGCTGGGTGGCGCCGGCCGGGATCGTCACGTTCAGGAAGGTCTTGGCGCCGGTGTCGAACCGGGCGGCGTTGACGATCATCGGCTTGGTGTAGTCGACCTTGACGTAGTCGGTGATCGGCGCGCCGTCGAGGCGGGCGTAGGTCCAGCCGGTCAGCGCCCGGGCCAGCTCCTTGACCTCGGCGTTGGAATAGGTGGCGATCACCGCGCCGTCGGCGCCGGTCTTGGGCGTGCCGTCCATGTTCAGCATCACCGTGCCGACCGAGAACAGCTGCATCAGCTCGCGGGCGTAGTTCTCGTTGGGGGCCGACTTGTTGCTGTCGACCATGTCGAGGAAGTTGCCCATGAACGGGTTCAGGGTCACCTCGCGCAGGATGTCCTTGTAGTTGCCGAAGGCGTTGCCCAGCAGGATCTGGTTGAAGGTCGCCAGGCCCGCGGTGGTGTGCACCTCGAGGTCGGACGCCACCACGATCTGCGACAGGGCGAAGGCGGTGCGCTGGCGCAGCTGGTCGTCCTTGCCCATGGCGTTCGAATAGAACCGCATGGCCATCGGCAGGGCGCCGAAGTTGTCGCGGTTGCAGTTGCTCAGATCCGTGCCGGTCAGGTTCTGGGCCGAGCAGAAATTGGTCGCCACCGGCTTGCCGGCGATGTCGGCGTAGGTGCTGGCGTTCAGCGCGAACTGCTGGTCGATCCAGGCGCCGGCGTTCTTGGCGACGACGATCTGGTCGATCAGCTCCGGCGTGGGTCCAAAGCTCGCCTGCTTGGCCAGGCGCGAGGCCTCGGCGGCCGAGATCACTACCGGCGGGGGCGGAGCGGTGGGGGTCGTGCCGCCGCCCTGGGGCGCGGGCGATCCACCGCCGCCGCCGTTTCCACCGCCGCCGCAGGCCGAAAGAAGAAGGGCCAGGCCGATCCCGGACCCCGAAGCTAGAAGTTTGATACGCATGGCGCAGAAGTCCCCGATCACGCCCGCGGTGCGGGCGCGCTGAACGCGAAAACAAAGGAAAGGGTGGAGCGGGCCGTCTCTATCGGTCGATGAAGACGATCTCCCGGACGGCGCGGACGCCGCCTTGTCGGTGAAGCTGTACGAAGACGTCGACGACGCGCTCGACATGGTCGACCACGTCCTGGCGTCGCAGGTTGGCGCCGGCCTGCAGGGCCATCAGGGCCAGTTGCTCGACGGCGCCGCGCGGGTCGTCGGCGTGGACGGTGGTCATCGAGCCCGGATGGCCGCTGGAGACGGCGCGCAGGAAGCTGAAGGCCTCGGCCCCGCGCAGCTCGCCCAGGATGATCCGGTCGGGCCGCAGGCGCAGGCTGGCCTGCAAGAGGTCCTCGGTCCCGACCCGGGCCTGCCCCTGCTCGCCGCGCGCGGCCACCAGGCCGACCGCGTTGGGATGGACGAGACGGATCTCGGGCGCGTCCTCGATCAGGACCAGGCGCTGGTCGAGCGGAACTTCCTTCAAGAGGGCGTTGAGGAAGGTGGTCTTGCCGGTCGAGGTGCCGCCGCTGACGACGATGTTCTTGCCCGCCTGCACGGCGCCCGACAGGAAGCCGTGCACGTCGCCGGCGTCGAGCCGGGCGCGCAGCGCCGTGTCCGGGCGGGCTTGCGGCGCCGTCGCCTGGTCGAAGGCGCCGGCGCGGGCGTAGTCGCTCAGCGACAGGTCCGAGACCACGTGTTTGCGGACCGCCATGACGATCCCGCCGCGGGTGGCGGGCGGGGCCACCACCTGCACCCGCGCGCCATCGGGCAGTACGGCCGACAGCAGGGGATGCTCGCGGCTGACGCCCTGGTGGGCCAGCGCCGCCACCTGGCGGGCCAGCCGCCAGAGGTTGGTCTCGTCTAGCTCGGGCACAGCGACGGGCGCGACCGCGCCGCCCAGCCGCTCGACCCACAGCTCGCCGGGCCGGTTGATGTAGAGGTCGGTCACCGCCGGATCGGCCAGCCACGGCGCCAGCGGCGCCAGATAGGCCTCCAGATAGACCCCCATCGGGGCGTGATGGGTCATTTGAGGCCCCGCACGCCGGAGAAGTCGAGGTCGCGGGCCACGAAGATGGTCACCGGCGCGCCCTGCGGCGTCTTGATGGTCGGCGAGGTGTTGGTCCCCTTGGCGGCGTTGGCGAGGTTGGCCGCCTCGGACATCGAGCCGATATAGATCTGCGAATTGGCCCGGCTGTTGCTGACCGCCGCGACGCCGGCGCTGAGCACCGAGGTCAGGATCGAGCCGCCGAAACGGGTGAAGAAGTGACGGTCGACCTTGCCCTCCAGGCCGCCCCGGCCCAGCGGGTCGGCGGCCGGCGAGCCGATCTGCACCGACACGCCGTCGGGCCGGATCACCCGGGTCCAGATCACGAAGACGCGGCTGGCGCCCAGGGCCAGGCCCGACTTGTACTGGCCGATGACGCGGCTGCCGCGCGGGATCAGCACAGTGGAGCCGTCGAAGCTTTTCACGTCGCGGGTGACCATGGCGCGGGCCAGGCCCGGCAGGTCGGAATTGATCGCCGTCTCCATCACCGCCGGGATCACCGCGCCTTGCGGGATCACGGCGTCGAGGTCCTGCATGGCGCTGGCCTTGGCGGGCGCGGCCTCGTCGAGGCCGACGCGGTCGGCGAAGCGCTCGTCGGGATTGAGGGCGGCCACGCGCGTGGCTTCGCCGGCGACGGCCGCGGGGCTGCCGGGGGCGGGCTTGGCGGCGGGCTGGCCCCGGTCGCTGAGGTCGACGACCAGGGTCGGCGCGCGGCGGCGGCCGGAATCGTCCGCGGGGCCGGCGAAGACCGCGGCGGGCGGCGGCGGGGCGTAGGCGGGCGCCGGCGGCGGGGCGGGCTCAGCCGGGGCGCTGTTGTCGACCGTGAACTGCGGCGCGGGCACGGCGTAGAGCGGTCCCTGCATCTGGGCGAGCTTGGCCACGGGCGCAGGCTGGGCGGCGGCGGGCGGGGCGGCCTGCGGACGCTGGCTGGCGTCGGCGCGATGGCTCGACAGCCAGGCGAACACGGCCACGCCGAACACGCCGAAGCCGGTCATGATGGCGAGGTTGGAGACCCCGCCGCCCTTGGCGACCACGGGGCGGGCCTGGGCGTCGGCGGCGGCCAGGTCGTCCTGGACCTGGGGCGACAGGCGCGGGTCGATGTCCTGGCTCATCGGGCCTTCCCCTGAACCTTCCCCGGACCTTGCCAGGCGGCGTTGACGACGGTGGCGCTGGCCTTGTCGCTGCGCAGCACGAAGCGCGGGGCCAGCTGGTCGACGACCAGGTAGCCGTCCTTGACCACGGCGTTGGCCAGGCCCTCGGAACCGTCGGCGCCGATGACGAAGATCGCCGGCAGCTCGGCTTGGCTAGGCCAGGCGAAGTAGGTGGCGCGGCCGTCGTCGAACACCTGGGCCGGGGCCAGGGCGGCCGAACCCTTGATGGTATAGGCGTTGTTGCGCGGCGGCTCTGCGGTCGCCGGCTTGGCGGCCGGGGCGGCGATCTCGACCGGAACCGCCGGATAGCGGAAGCGCACCACATAGGCCGCGTCGGCCGAGCCGGGCGACACCGACAGCTCGAAGACGTAGCGGCGACGGTCGGTGACGACGGTCATGTTGGTGGCCGGGGCGCGGTCCACGGGCTTGAGGAACAGCAGGGTGGCGCGCTTGTTGGGCGTGATCTGCCAGCCCAAGGCGTCGCCGATCGAGACGTTCTCGATCCGCTCGTCGGGGGCGAACTCCAGCATGGTCTGGAAGCCCATCACGCCGCTCAGGCGGTAAACCTGGTCGGGATCATAGGGCAGGGTGCGGATGCGTGGGTCGGCCGCGACGGCCGGCGCAGGGGCGGTCTGTGCCAGGGCCGGCGTAGCTAGCGCACAGGCGAGCGACAGGGCCAGAAGCGGGCGCTTCACGGGCGAAACTCCGGAACAGGTAAGCGGGGTCACTGGTCTCTCCGGGCTCCGGAGGCGGCGAGGCGGGGCGAGGCCGGGCGGCGATAGCTGGCGCCCAGCGGGACAGCGACGGCCGAGGTGGTGGTCGAGCCGGCCGTGGGCGTGGCCTCGGTGCGGTCGGACACCACCACCAGGCGGCGCGGGCCGACGGGCGAGGACGCTGCGGCGGCGCTGGCGGCCTGCTCTTCGCGTCGGGCCAGGCTGACGGCGGCGGCGGCCACGTGGGCGGCGCGCGACGGCGGCTCCAGCGGCGCGGCGGTCGAGACGCCGGACGCAGCGATGGGCGAGACGTCCTGGCCGATCTGGCGCTCGCGCGGCAGGCGCAGGCCGGCGGCGATCACGCACACCGCTATGGCGGCGGCGACCAGCACGGCGGCGAAAACGAGGCTCAGCACCAGCACGATGATCGCCGGACCCATGTCGAGCTCGGCGAACTGCTGGACGTCCTTCATGGCCGCCAGGGCCTTCAGGGACGGGGCCATCATCGCCAGTTCCAGCGACAGGGCCAGGGTGGCGATCATGGGCAGGACGGAGAGGGCGATCATCGCCTTCAGCCAGCCTTCAACCAGGCCGCGCGTGGTCTCGAACAGCAGGAGGCCGGCGACGATCGGCGCCAGGGCCAGAAGCACCGACAGCACCACCTTGCAGGCCAGGACGACGCCGAGGCTGGTCAGCAGCATGACGAGGCCGCCGACATTGGCGGCGAAGGCCGCGAAGCCGGGGCCGCCCTGCAGGGCCGCGTCGCGGGCGCCGGCCCGGGTGGCGAAATGCTGGGCGGCGTCCTGCAGGGCGTCGAACGCAAACTGCAGGCGCACGAAGGGATCGAGCTTGCCGGGGCCGGCGTCCAGCTGGCCCAGCAGCAGCGCGCCGACCTCGGTCGGGGCCTTGAACAGCAGGTCGTAGGCCAGGGTTTCCAGCAGCGCCCAGTTGGTGGCCAGCGCCACGACCAAAGCCAGCTTCACGGCGGCGATGGTGGCGTCGCCGATCCTCAGGGTTCCGCGACCCAGCACCAGCCGATAGCCCATGAAGCCCACATAGAGGGTCATCAGCACGGTCAGCAGGGTGGAGACCGGCGATCCGGGCGCCGACAGGGCCGCATAGCCGGCCTGGGCCAGGCCATGCACCTGGCAGTCGACCGAGCCGATCAGGCCCTGGACCAGGGCCGCATCAGGAGAAGGGCAGGCGCCTGAGCCAAGAAGGGGCGGGGTCATGCGGCCTCCTTCAGCAGCTTGGCCATCCAGGCCTCGGGCGCGTCGCCCAGGCGTTCGCGCAGCGCGTCGAGCTTGCGCACCGTGCTCTCGCGGCCCGACAGCACCGTCAGCAGCTCGGGCGAGCCGGAGAGGTTGAGGCGGGCCACGACGCTGTCGGTCCCGTGCTTGATCAGGAAGCAGCGGGCGGTGTCGGGCAGGCTGCGGACCAGCTCGAACTCGTGCTCGGTCAGGCCGAAGCCGTCGCAGTAGTCCTTCGCCTGGGCCTTGGGATTGGCCATGAAGATCTGGGTGGCGGCCTGCTCGACGATGGCGCTGGCGATGCGGCTTTCCAGAGCGTCCTGGGCCGACTGAGTGGCGAAGCCGACCAGGCCGTTGCGCTTGCGCAGGGTCTTTTCCCAGTCCTTGATCCGGGCGACGAACACCTCGTCGTCCAGCGCCTTCCAGCCCTCGTCGACGACGATCAGGGTCGGGTGGCCGTCCAGGCGCTGCTCCACGCGGTGGAACAGGTACATCATGGCCGGCGTGCGCAGGGTCGGGTCGTCCAGCAGCTGGGTCATGTCGAAGCCCAGCGTGGCGGCCGACAGATCAAGGCCATCCTCGGCGTTGTCGAACAGCCAGGCGTGCTCGCCGGTCCCGTGCCACGGCGCCAGCCGGGCGGAGATGTCGGCGGCGTCGGGGCGGCGCGCGCCCTTGAACAGCTCGGCGAAGAACCGCAGGCGACGCAAACGCGGCGCCTGGTCGTAGTTGGCGTCGACGGCGTCCTTGATGCCGGCCAGGTCGTCGGGCGTCAGGGTCTCGCCGGGCTGGGAAACCAGCCGCGCGATCCAATCGGCGACGAAGCGGCGGTTGGCCGGCGTGTCTTCCAGGGCCAGCGGGTTGAAGCCCGTGGCCTGGCCGGGGCGCAGCACCTCGTAGCGGCCGCCGATGGCGCGCAGGAAGATCTCGGCCCCCCGGTCCTTGTCGAAGAAGACGGTACGCGGCGCGTACTTCTGGGCCTGGGCCAGCAGGAAATTCAGCACCACGGTCTTGCCCGAGCCCGACGGCCCGATGATCGTGAAGTTGCCCAGATCGCCCTTGTGGAAGTTGAAGTGGTACGGGCCGGCCGAGGTGGTCTCCAGCAGCGTCACCGCCGGACCCCAGTGGTTGCCCAGGGCCTTGCCGACCGGGAAGTTGTGGCCGCTGGCGAAGCCCGCGAAATTGGCCGTCGAGATCAGCGCCCGGCGGGCGATGTCCTTGAAGCAGCCCGGGAACTGCGCCCAGAAGGCCGGCTCCAGGTTGACGTCCTCGCGCACGGCGATGGCGCCCATCTCGGTGAACGCGCTCATCACCTCGGCGGTCGACTGGTCGAGGCCATCGAGGCTCTCGCCGCGCACCAGCACCGACAGGTGATGCTCGCCGAAGGCGGCGCGGCCGCTGACCACGTCGTCCTTGGCGCGGATAAGATCGGCCTTGACGCTGATGGCGTCGTCGTCGGCCGCGCGCATGCGGCGCAGGGCCAGGTTCATGCGGTCCAGCGTCGGCTGGCGGTCGACGAAGCCGAAGCTCTGGGTGACCACCATCTCGCACGGCAGGCGCAGCAGGTCATCGAGCATGCCCGGCGTGGTCTGGGCGGGATAGTCCTTGACCGAGACGATCGAGGAAAAGCTGCGCGCCAGGGCGCCGGCGCGCGACAGCTCCAGCGTCTCGTGACCGAAGCTGACGCGGCGATAGGGCAGGTACTCGCCCACGTCGCCTTTCGGCGCCAGCACCGGGCGCATCTCGCCGTTATAGAGGCAGGACAGGAATTCCAGCGGTTCCGAGCAGGTCCCGCCGGCGCCTTCGTATTGGCCGAGCACCCGCGCGCCGTAGGGCGCCAGGGCCGAGACCAGGCTGTCGCGGGCGGCGTCGAGTTCGCGGCGGTCCTGGGCCTTCTGGCCGGCGGTCTGGGCCGGACCCTTGGCCAGGCGCAGGGCCTTGTCGATCAGTCCGCCCTGGCCTTGCAGCGGCCGGCGCACGATCGTCAGGAAGAGGTCGTTGACATAGAGCCTGCGGCCCGCAAGGCGCGCGCTCCACTCGGCGTCGAGGCGCGTGCTGAAGCCGTCGGCGAAATCGCCTTCGGTGCCGACCTTGGCCTCGCGGCGGATGATGTGGTGGTAGACGGCGAAGCGCGAGGAGGCGAGGCCCCGCAGCATCACGTCGCGCACGGCCTTGCGATAGTTCAGGGTTTCGCTGTCGGCCGTCTCGAACGGCAGGCCGGCCAGGTGGATGACCTGCATCAGGAGGCCGTCGCGCGTCTCGATCGTGCGCTCGTCCAGCAGGCGGGCGTAGGGCAGGCGCTTGCCGGCCGAAGCCTCGCGGTTCGCCTTGGGCTTCACGGTTGGTAGCTGTTGCATCGCCAGGCCCGGAAATTGGGAACGCGGGGGCAGCGGCTGACCTTGGTCAGCCACAGGTCGAAGATGCGGGGTTCGCGCAGGCAGGCCGCGTAGCCGATCGCGTGGACTGCCAGCGCCGCCAGCAGCGCCCAGAACGACTTGGTGATCAGGAACAGCTCGGTCGTGACCACGCCGTTGACGACGAAGTAGCTGTAGGTCACGCCGGCGAACATCTGGGGCCGGGTCAGGGCCCCGAACACCACGTCGCGATCGAGGGGAGCGGCCATCGGGCTTTACGCGCCCGCCGCCGTGCGGATGCCGCTGACGATGGTCGTCGCGCCGAACAGGATGAAGCAGCCCAGGATCACGGTCGCGCCATAGCGCCAGTTCATCCGGCCGGTCAGCATCATGAAGCCGACGGCGGCCACGGCCATCACCGCCACGGCGGTGGCGACATTGCCCAGCAGCGTGCCTTGCAGCCACATCACGCCCGACAGCACGGCCGACGAGCCCTGCGGATCGGCCTGCACGGCCTGGGCGTGGGCCTGGCCGGCGGCGGCGAGGAGGGCGCTGGCCAGGGCGGCGGCGCGGACGCTTACAAGTTTACGCATCAGTTGGAGGCTCCAAGGGCGGGAACGGCGAAGGCGGCGCCCGACACGGCCATGCGGCCGAGGATCGAGGTCACGTAGGCCTGGGTTTCGGCGTAGGGCGGCACGCCGCCATGCTTGAGGACGGTGCCGGGGCCGGCGTTGTAGGCGGCCAAGGCCAGCTTCACGTCGCCGCCGAAGCGGGTGAGCATCTGGCGCAGGTACATCGCCCCGCCGCGGACGTTCTGGGCCATGTCGGAAGGATCGACGCCCAGGTCGCGGGCGGTGGCCGGCATCAGCTGCATGACGCCCATGGCGCCCTTGCGTGAGCGGGCGGTAGGCTTGAAGCGGCTTTCGCGCCAGGCGACGGCCTCGACCAGATTGGGATCCAGGGCGTAGGCGGCGGCCGCGGCGGCGATCTCGCGCCGGACCTCCTCGTGGCCGGCTTCCACGACCGGCGCCAGCGGCGGCGCGATCGTCTCGACCGAGCCATCGGTATAGACGGCCGGCCCCTCGAAGCGCGTGACCTCGCCCTCGTCGCCGATCTCCAGGACCTGGGCGGCGGCCGGGCCAGAAACCGCGAGGGTCGCGAACAGGCAGCAGGTCGCTATGGCCGCCAGGCCGATGGCTTGGCGCGCGAAGTCGAACGTCATCGACGCTCCCCCGATCAGCTGTGGTTAAACGATATGCTTAATCGATGTGTATAGGTCGCATCTGACTCGCGTAATGCGTCAGGACAGCGCATCGGTAACCAGTTATCTGTGTCGGAAAGTCTACGTTTGGTGCTGTGCAAGCTTCAGCTTGGTGAAGTAAAGGCGCGATATACTTAAGCTGTGAGGGGGGCGGCTGTCGCCCGTCTGTCACGCGTTTGTCGCCGGGCGGTGGCATGGCCGGGCCATGTCCCTCTCGGTTTCCAGCCTGCGTCTCGAGCCGTCCGGCGAAGAGCGCTTCGAGGCCCTGACCCGTCGGCTTCGAGCCCCGCTGCTCAGCTACTTCACCCGCCGCACCGGCTCGCGCGTCGAGGGCGAGGAACTGGTCCAGGACCTGTTCGTGCGGCTGCTGCGGCGCAGGGGGCTGATGGCGCTGGAGAACGTCGACGGCTACGTGTTCGAGGCGGCCGCCAACCTGCTGCGCGACAAGGCTCGCCGCGACCGCGCGCGGATCGAGGGCGGCGTGGTCGACCTGGACCGGATGGATCCGGCCGATGATTTGCCCGGCGCCGAGCAGGTGGTGGGCGGACGCCAGAACCTGGCTCGCATCCGGGCGGCCCTCAAGTCGCTGCCGCCGCGCGCCCGCACGATCGTGATCCTTCGCCGCTTCGAGGACATGAGCCATGCCGAGATCGCCGCGCGCCTGCGCATCTCGGTCAGCGCGGTGGAAAAGCACCTGGCCCGCTCGATGGCCGTGCTGCGCGACGCCCTGCGGGAGGACGCCTGATGGTCCGTCCGCGCAAGCCCGGCGAGGCGGCCGCCGACTGGTTCGCCAAGGCCGAGGACGATCGGATGGCGGCCGGCGAGCGGCGAGCCTTCGACGCCTGGATGGCCGACGCCGACAACGCCCGAGCCTATCATGACGTGGAAGAAGCCTGGGATGTCCTGGGCGAGGCCGGTGGCGACCGCGAACTGCTGCGCATGCGCTCGGCGGCGCTGAGGGCGGCGTCCGGGCCCAGCCGGCGGGCGGTGTTCGGCATGGCCGGAGCGGCGATCGCGGCGGCGGGCGCCGGCGGGGCGGGCCTGATGATGGCCGGCGCGGCCCAGGCCACGATCCGCACCGGGGTGGGCGAGCGGCTGACAGCCCCGCTGCCCGATGGTTCGCGGGTGACGCTGGCGCCGCTGTCGAAAATCCGCGTCAGGTTCACCTCCAAGGTCCGCGCCGTGCGGCTCGACGAGGGACAGGCCTATTTCGAGGCCCGCCGCGCGAGCGATCGTCCTTTCCGCGTCACCGCCGGCGACCAGATCGCCGAAAGCGCCGGGGGGCGTTTCCAGGTGACGCTCGGCGAGGGCGGGTCGCAGATCCTGCTCGAGGAGGGCGCCTTGCAGGTGGCGACCGCGGAGGGCGCGACCGCCCGCCGGGTCGCGGCGGGCCAGGTGCTGTCTGGACCGGCGGCGACGCCGCGGGTGACGGCCGCCGATGTCGACGGGCTGACGGCCTGGCGCAGCGGCCGGCTGGTGTTCGACGACGAGGCGCTGAGCGACGTGGTCGCCGCCTTCAACCGCTACTCCGCCGACCAACTTGTGCTGGCCCGGCCGGAGCTGGGCGCGATCCGCGTCTCGGGCTCGTTCCGGTACGACGGCGCGCGCGAATTCGCCGGCGCGATGCAGGCGGCCTTCGGTCTGAGCGTGCGGCAAGTGGGGGATGCGACCTGGGAGATCCGATCCGGCGAGCGGGGCTGAGGCGCCTCTCTTATATCTCCCCGGTCCGTACAACAGGGGCGGGAATGACGGGAGGTTGGGGGAGGAGGGGAGAGCGCGCCACCCCACCTCGCCGTCCATGAAATTTCTGCGACGGGATGAGGGTTCGTCCGCGGGGCCAGTTCCTGGAGTCGATCGGTCAGGGGCCGGCGGCTGTTTAGGACGATATCGATGACGAGCTTCTCTTCGCGCGCCCGGTTGCTGCGGCGCGGCCTGCTGGCCTGTTGCGCTGTCGCGGCCTTCGGTGCGGCGTCCCCGGTTCTGGCGCAAGGCGCGGCGCCGGCGGCCTTCACCCTCGCCAGCCAGCCGCTGGAGCTGGCCCTGCCGGCCTTCGCCCGCCAGGCCGACGTTCAGGTGCTGTATGCGCCGGCCCTGGTGCGCGGCAAGCGCGCCGCCGCCGTCGCCGGCGCCCGCACCCCGGCCGAGGCGCTGGACCGGATGCTGGCCGGCACCGGCCTGAAGGCCGTGGCCACCGGCGAGCGCACCTTCACCATCGCCGCCGAGGACAGGCCCGAGGTCAGCCATCTCGATGAGGTGGTGGTCACCGCCCAGAAGCGCTCGGCCGCCATCGAGGACGTGCCGATGGCCGTGGCGGTGGTCGACGGCGCCGACGCCTCGCGCCGGGGGATCACCAACGTCGTGGACCTGGTCGACGAAGTCGCCGGCCTGTCGGTGAACTACGCTTTCGGGGGCACCAACTACGGCCTGATCAGCATCCGCGGCATCGGCGGGGCCGACGACTACAAGCCCAACGGCAATCCTTCCGTGGCCCTGCATGTGGACGGCGTCTACCAGACCTCTAACGCCTATCTGGGCATGCCGCTGTTCGACCTCGACCGCGTCGAGGTGCTGAAAGGCCCGCAAGGCACGCTGTATGGCCGCAACACCACGGCCGGCGTGATCAACGCCATCACCCGTGGTCCCGGCAAGGCGGTGGAGGGCTCGGCCCGGCTGGAATACGGCTCGTACGATTACACCGAGTTCGAGGCTTCGGTCGGCGGTCCGGTGGGCGACAATGTCGGCGTTCGCCTGGCGGTGCTGGCCCAGAACGGCGGCGGCTTCATGGACGGCGCGGGCGCGGGCCTGCTGGCCGGCTATCGCCCGTCGGTGCGCGGCGTGGTGCAGACCCAGGTTCCGCCGCTGGCCGATCCGGGCCGTCGCGAGGGCTTCGGCGACAAGGACCTGTTCGCCGCCCGCGCCACCATAGACTTTTCCCTGGCGCCCGAGACCGACCTGACCGTCAAGCTGTTCGGCAGCCGTGATCGCGGCGACACCCGCCAGTACGACCGCATCGCCCGCAGCCGCGACGCCACCCTGGCCAACGCCGGCGAGAACGAAGACCCGTACGAGTTCTACTCGAGCGGCTATCCGACCCATGAGATCGACATCTACGGCGGCTCGGCCACCCTGGCCCATCGCGTCAAGGAGAACCTGAATTTCACCGCCGTCGGCGGCTGGCAGGGCTCCACGCGCTCGGTGCAGGGCAACGGCGACGGCTCGCCCTATCCGGCCTCGTACTTCGACGCCGACGAGAAGCTGAGCCAGGCCTCGCTGGAACTGCGCCTGGCCGACGACACGGGCGGCAAGGTCGATTGGATCGCCGGCGCCTTCTACGTCACCGACGAGGTCAAGTTCGACACCAACTGGATCAGCTATTCGGCGCTGACCATCTACGACAACCTGCACAAGCAGAAGCGCACCAGCATGGCGCTGTTCGGCCAGGTCGATTACCGGCCGATCGACAAGCTGCAGCTGTCGGCGGGCCTGCGCTACACGCGCGACGACGCCGACTACAAGGGCAGGAACGTCGACCGCAATCCGTGGGGCATCAGCACCTTCACGACCACCTTCGCCACCACCAACCCGTTCTCGTGGGACGAAACCTTCGAGGACGATAACGTCTCGGGCCGGGTGACGGCCAAGTACGAGTTCACGCCCGACCTGAATGTCTTCGTTTCGGCCGGAACCGGCTATCGCGGCGGCGGCTTCGACGGCACCTCGATCTTCACCGTGGCCGAGACCAAGCCCTTCGCCTCGGAGACGGTGGTCGCCTACGAGACCGGCCTGCGCTGGTCGACCTCGCGGCTGCGGGTGTCGCTGGACGCCTTCCGCTACCGTTTCAGCGAGTTGCAGGCGACCACACGCCTGGCCAACGACACCAACGGCCGGGCCAATGTGGGCAAGGCCCGCAGCGACGGCTTCGAGGCGGCGATCAGCGCCCAACTGTTCCGCAGCGAGCGCCAGAGCCTGCAACTGGACGCCAACGCCACCTGGCTGGACACCGAGATCCTGTCGTTCAGCTCCAACCGCGTGGCCGACGTGCTGCAGACGGTCGGCGACCCGCTGCCGGGCGCGCCGGACGTCTCGGCCACCCTGGCGCTGAACCACCAGCTCTTCCTGCAAGGCGGTTTTGCACTGCGCAGCCGCCTGGGCGTCACCCACCACGGCGAGGAGAGCAACCGCCTCAACGCCCTGCCGGGCAACACAGCCAAGGCCTACACCCTGGTCAACGCCCGGGTCGAGCTGGCCACGCCTTCGAACTGGACGGTCTACGCCTACGGCAAGAACATCACCGACGAGGTCTATTTCCCCGAGCTGAACGGCGCGGCCCGGCTGGTCGGCGCACCGGCCACCTGGGGCGTCGGCGCGCGGTTCGACTTCTGATCGCAGCGAAAGAGAGAGGTCCGCCATGTCCCGTCTCACCCGCCGCGGTCTCGTCGCCGCCTCGGCCGCCCTGGCCCTGGCGCGCGCCGACGCCGTGCTGGGCCTGGAGATGGACCGCAGGGCGGGCCTCGACCCCTTCGCGCTGGGCGTCGCCAGCGGCGATCCCGGCCTCGACGGCTTCGTGCTGTGGACGCGGCTCAGCGACCACGGCGCGCCGCTGGACGCTCCGTCCGTACCGGTGACCTACGAGGTGGCCGAGGACGAGGCCTTCGCCCGCATCGTCCGGCGGGGCAGGCGGGCCGCCTCGCCGGGCCTGGCCCACGCCGTGCACGTGGAGATCTCGGGCCTGCGTCCAGGCCGGCCCTACTGGTACAGGTTCCAGGCCCTGGGCGCGGTCAGCCCGGTCGGCCGCACCGTCACCGCGCCGCGCCGGGCGCAGCGGGCCAGGATCGCGGTCGCCTCTTGCCAGCACTTCGAGCTGGGCTGGTTCACGGCCTATCGCGACCTGGTCGCCGCCGAGCCCGACCTCGTCGTCCAGCTGGGCGACTACATCTACGAGAACAGCTACGCGCAGTTTCCCAAGGTCCGGACCTTCGATGGCCCCGAGCCGGTGGACCTGGCCGGCTATCGGCGCCGTCACGCCCTCTACAAGTCCGATCGCGACCTGCGCGAGGCCCATCGGGCGACGCCCTGGGCGGTGACCTGGGACGACCACGAGGTCGAGAACGACTATGCGGACCTGGCCAATCTGAAGGCCCTGGAGCCCTCCGTCTTCGCTCGTCGGCGGGCGGCGGCCTACCAGGCCTATTTCGAGCACATGCCGGTGCGGCCCAGCCTGTGGGCGCGGCCGGACGGTCCCAGGCTGCATCGCCGCCTGGCCTGGGGCGATCTCGTCGGCCTGCCGATCCTCGACGGCCGCCAGCGCCGGTCGATCCAGGCCTGCAACGCCCCGCGCCAGGCCGGCAACCGTCCCCGCCGCGACTGCGCGGAGCTCGAGGCGCCCGGTCGCACCATGCTGGGCGCCGCCCAGGAGGCCTGGCTGGCCGACGGCCTCAAGCGCGAGACCGCCCGCTGGACGCTCTTGGCCCAGCAGACGCCGGTCGCGCCCATCGCGACGCCGGAGGGCGTGATGTCCGACCAGTGGGACGGCTACCCCGTCGCACGCCGGCGGCTGATCGACGGCCTGACCCAGCCGGCCGTGCGCAACGCCGTGATCCTGAGCGGCGACGTCCACGCCTTCATCGTCGCCGATCTGCACGCCCGGCCCGAGCGGCCTGAGACGCCGGTGGTGGCGACCGAACTGGTCACCACCTGCCTGGCCGCCAGCCACGCGCCTCGCGCCCGCTACGGCCAGGCCCAGGCGCGCAACCCGCACCTGAAGTTCGCCGACATCGAGCGTTCGGGCTACCTGCTGCTCGACGTGCGTCCCGACCGGCTGGAGGCCGACCTGCGCGCGGTGTCCGACCAGGGCGACCCGGACGGGAAGACGGCCAGCCTCGCCCGTTTCGCCGTCGAGGACGGCCAGCCCGGCGCGCGGAGGGGCTGAGACCTCGTCGATCGCTGTGCGGGCGCTCGGCGCGGAGCGGATGACGATCTGCTCTCGTGGAGAGAGACTTGCCCACCGCATGGCCTTTCCATGCGACGAGGCGGGGCGAGTTGCGATGGGCGGCTTCAGGTACGGCTTTCATCACGGCGGCGTCAGCGTGCCCGACCTGGATGCTGCGGTGGAGTGGTACGGCCGCGTGCTGGGCTTCGCCCTCGAACGCCGTTTCGAGATCCCCACCATTCCGGCGCAGGTGGCGATGATCGCCAACGGCGATCTGCGGATCGAGCTGTTCGAGGTTCCCGGGGCCGCGCCGCTGCCGGACGAGCGCCGCGTGCCCGACCGCGACGTCCACACCCACGGCGTCAAGCACGTGGCCTTCGTCGCGCCGGACGTGCCCGCCCTGGTCGAAGAGTTGAAGGCGAGGGGCGCCGACCTCGTCTGGTTGAAGGTGATGCCGCATGGCACGGCCTGCTTCATCCGCGACCTTGCGGGCAACCTGATCGAGTTCGTGCAGGGGCCGGTCCCGGCCGGCGAGGCGGGCAGCCTTTAGGACGCGTCAGGCGCCGCCTGGATTCTCGCACCGATGCTTCCCGCCCGCCGGGAGGTCGGCGGGAAGCACGGCGCGGGACGTCCTAGCGCCACAGCGGCCGGCGCGGCGGAATGTAGACCTCTTCGGTGTAGCCGGGGCGCAGCCAGTATGGAGACCGGGTTTCCCGCATCGTCACGCCGAACACCTCGGCGGCCGTGTGGGTGTTCGCCTCGTGATTGATAGACAGGATCGCGGCGAAGGACCGCCGGGCCTCGGCGGCATATCCATCGGCCTCGGCGCGGGACATTTCGGTCACGGAGTCGACATTGACCAGCAGGTCGAACTTGAGGCGGCCGATCGCGGTCGGCGGCAGGATCGCGACGGCGCCTTCGACCCGCGCCTCGCCCGCCAGCGTGATCCTGTTCTCGCCCAGGGCCGCGGCCAGGAACAGCGCCTGCGCAACCCCTGTCAGGGGCAGGTCGATGATGGTGTAGTCGCGGATGCCCAGAGCCTGGGAATAGAAGGCGGACCGCCCCAGGCCGCCGCCCACCTCGACGACCCTGCGTCCGAAGCGATTGGAGAGCGCCTTGGTGCGAACGGCTTGATAGATCGCGTGAATGGCGCGGTAGGTCACGATGCCCGAGGGCGTCGGCAGCCCGTGCTCGCTGGGGAAGGGATTCGGGAAATGGACTTCGCCGACCCGTTCGCGGACGGCGTCGAGGCACGCCGGCGCGGTGGGAGGGCGAAGCGACGTCGCCCAGTGGCCCGCCCCGAATTCCTCATTGTAGAGCCTGCAGCCGAGGGCGTCGGTCAGTTGGCTGAGCAGGGTGTTTATCTGAGCGATCCGGCCGCTCCGCACCGCCGGGTTTTGCAGGTGCTCGATGTCGTCCTTGAAGAGGTTGTCGAAGCCGTAGAACAGGAAGTGCTTGCCCGGATCCGTCAGCAGGGCCCGCAGCTCCTCGTCGCGGTCGTCGTGAACGAGCGCCTCATGGACGGCGGCGGACCTTTGCGAAATGGCGGACCAAAGCTCTGATTGGCTCGGCGTCGCCGTGGCGATGGCCGATCGGTATGCGGTCTTGATGCGCCCGAGCAGGCGATCCGAAAGGCTGTAAGGCTCGGTCGAGAACGCGCCTTCAGCCTCGATGTCGCTAATTCCGTACTGGTTCATAGGCCCCCCAAGAAACACTGGAAGAAACCTACGTCACCGTCGCTATTCTGGGTAGAGGCGCTGGCCCGTTTCGCCATTCGCGTCGTGCGCGCGATCGCAGGGCTGCGCAAGCCGCTGCAAATCTGGGAAGTCTCGCCGCATTTTTTGGAGTGTGGTGGGGACCCAGACTTCCATCTGGGTCCCCGTGGTGCCGCCGGGCAGGATTGAACTGCCGACCTCAGCCTTACCAAGGATGCGCTCTACCACTGAGCTACGGCGGCGGCGAGGAGGGGCGTATAGCCAACGATTTCCGGGATTGCAAAGCCCAAATCGTATAGACCAAGCGTCGCACGCAATTCACCTGTGGACACATGAGCCGGTCACCGACGTCAAACCCAAGCCAGGACAAGGAAAAAGCCGATCGCGAGGCGCGCCTGGCCCAGGCCCTGCGAACCAACCTTCGCCGTCGCAAGGCGCCCGCCAGCGCTTCGGCCAAGCCGGAATCGTCCTCGCAAGGCGACGAATAGGGGAATCGGCGCGGCCTCTTGCATGCCCCCTTGCAAGCGTTAGAACCGCGCCCTCACATGTGACCCGCGCGAAGGACGTCTTTTCGCGCGTTCGAGGGATTTTCATTGGATCGCATCGCCATCACCGGCGGCGCGCAGCTGAACGGGGTCATCCCCGTGAGCGGCGCCAAGAACTCGGCCATCAAGCTGATGGCCGCCAGCCTGCTCACCGACGAGCCGCTGCGCCTGACCAACATGCCGCGCCTGGCCGACACGCGATTCCTCGGCAAGCTGCTGACGCGCCTGGGCGTCAGCGTCACCGAAAGCGACGGCCCGGACGGCCAGCAGACCATCCTGCACGCGCCGGAAATCACCAGCGGCTTTGCGCCCTATGACCTGGTGCGCCAGATGCGCGCCTCGTTCAACGTACTGGGCCCGCTGGTCGCCCGCTCGGGCCAGGCCAAGGTTTCCCTGCCTGGCGGCTGCACCATCGGCGCGCGTCCTGTCGACCTGCATCTGCAGGCCCTGGAAGCCCTGGGCGCCAAGATCGACCTGCACGAAGGCTATGTCTACGCCCAGGCCCCGCGCGGCCTGAAGGGCGCCGAGATCAGCTTCCCGATCGTCTCGGTGGGCGCCACCGAGCACGCCATGCTGGCCGCCGTGCTGGCCGACGGCGTGACGGTGATCAAGAACGCCGCCTGCGAGCCGGAACTGGTGGACCTGCAGGAATGCCTGAACGCCATGGGCGCCAAGGTCGAGGGCGCGGGCACCCCCACCGTCACGATCACCGGCGTCGCCCGCCTGAACGGCGCGACCCACTCGGTGATCCCCGACCGCATCGAGATGGGCACCTACGCCGTCGCCGCCGCCATGGCCGGCGGTGAAGTGCGCCTGACCAAGGCTCGCCCGGAGCTGATCGAAAGCCTGTCGGTAAAGCTCGAGGAAGCCGGCGCCACGGTCGTGCGCACCGAGGACGGCGTCATCGTCAAGCGCAACGGCTCGCGCCTGAACGCCGTCGACCTCGAAACCGCGCCGTTCCCGGGTTTCGCTACCGACCTCCAGGCCCAGTTCATGGCCCTGATGACAACGGCGAACGGCGAGAGCCGCATCCGCGAGACGATCTTCGAGAACCGCTTCATGCACGCCCCCGAGCTGATGCGCCTGGGCGCCGACATCTCGGTGCACGGCGGCGAAGCCCGCGTGCGCGGCGTCGCCCAGCTGGAAGGCGCCGAGGTGATGGCCACCGACCTTCGGGCGTCGGTCAGCCTGGTGATCGCGGGCCTGGTGGCGCGCGGCGAGACCGTCGTGTCGCGCATCTATCACCTGGATCGCGGCTTCGAACGCCTGGAAGAGAAGCTGGGCGCCTGCGGGGCCCAGGTGCGTCGCATCAAGGGCGACGGCGAGCCGGAGCTCTAAGCCATGACCGCCGCTCCCCTTCGCCTGCTGGCCCAGGAACCGGCCGATCTCGAGGTGGTCTCGGCCGCCTTGCAGGACGCCGTGGCCAAGATCGGCGACATCCGCTGGGACGCCGGGGCCCGCACCCTGACGCTCGCCTGCAACCGCTTCCGCTGGGAAGCGGGCGCCAAGCGGGGCAAGGGCGGCGAGCGCGTGCGCTCGGCCCTGCAACTGGGCGACGTCACCGGCGTCCAGGCCCGCAACCTGCGCCGCGACGCCAAGCAGGCGGTGGTCGAGCTGCTGTCGATCGGCTTCGAGCCGGGGCAGGAGGCGCCGGGCGGCACGGTGCTCTTGACCTTCGCCGGCGGCGGCGACCTGAAGGTGGCCGTCGACTGCATCGAGGTGGTGCTGGCCGACGTGTCGGACCCCTGGGCCACTCCGCGCCAGCCGGGTCACGAGGGGTAGTTCCCTCGGTTCGTCATCCCGGCCGCGGCGAAGCGGAGAGCCGGGACCCAGGAGCAACCGCATTGCGTTGGCCCCTGGGTCCCGGGTCTGCGGCCCGCTTCGCGGTCCTCCGCCCGGGATGACGAGGCCGGTTGGTCGTTAACCAACCAACCTTCTGATTTCCAAATATTTCAAATCACATCGAGCCTGCTACAACTCGCCGAAGTTGAATCGAGCTCGAGTGCGTGATGACCAGGATCGGGTCGCAGGGCTACGCCGCCGCCTATGCCTATGCGGGCGCGACGAACAGCCAGACGGGAACCGTCGCCCAGCAGCAGGCCAAGGCCGCCGAGGCCGCCAGGACGGGTGCGTCCAGCGTCAGCGTCACCCTCTCGGCCGAGGCCCAGGCGGCGCTGGCGGGCAAGGCCGACAACCGCGACCTGGGCGCCGTGGTCTCCGACGCTCGCAAGAGCCTCGACGCCCTGCTCGCGGCCGCCAAGGCGACCAGCGCCCTCAAGGACGGCAAGGCGACGATCGACGTCTCGGGCCTGGACCGCCGGGCCCTCTACGCCATCGCCTCGAACCAGGGCGGAAGCTTCCCGATCGAGGAGCAGGTGGTCGCCAGCCTGCAATTGCAGTCGGGGCAGAACGCCGCCCTGGCCGGTCCCGCGGCCGACGCCCGGGTCACCGGCGACTATGCCGGCCTCTACAAGGCGGCCCTGACCCGTCACGAGGGCGCAGGGGCTGAGGAAAAGGCCACGCTGAAGTGGCAGAACGAAAAGGCCGCCCTGGTCGAGGGCCTGCGCCAGTCCACGGCCAAGCCGGGGACCGCGCCGACTGGCATCGCCGACGATCCGGTCGCCGCCTACGTCAAGCAGAACGGCGGCGTCGTTTCCAACCCCCGCTCGCGCGACATCGACGACGTGGTCGCCGACGTCCGCGTGGCGCTGGACCGCCAGTACAACCTGGCGACCGGGGAGGGGATGGCGGTCGGTCCCGACGCCGGCAAGATCGACTTTACCCGCTTCGACGACCGTTCGCTGTCGGCCATCGCGCTGAACAAGGGCGGCCAGTTCTCCGAGCATGAGGCCAAGGAGGCCGCCGGCGAGATCCGCAGCCGCAACCGCGAAGGCGTGTCGTCCTACTGGAAGGCGGCCCAGCAGTCGGGCGACGGCTCGGCCTTCGGACGGACGCTGGTCTCGCAGTACGTCTCGATGAGCGCCGAAGAGCGCGAGGCGGTCGGCTGGACCCCGGCGCTGTACGAGAAGATGGTCGCGACGCAGAACCTGTCGGCGAAACTTTCGTCGATGTTCGGCCCCGACGGGTCGATCAAGACCGGGATGAGCCTGCTCGACTATCTGTAGCCGTCCGTATCTGGAATAAGGGGGCAAAGTTCCGCTTCCACGGATTGCCCATGTCCCTGATCTTGCACACCCCGCGCGCCGTCCTGATGGCCGCGCTGCTCGGCGCCGCCGCCGTTCCCGCCATGGCCCAGGCGCAGGCGGGGTCCGCGCCGGCCAAGCCGATGGTCGCCCCGCTGTCGACCGCCTCGGACGCCACGGACATCCACTCCTACGCCAAGCCGAAGATCGCCCGCGTCACCCATGTCGATCTCGACCTGACCGCCGACTTCACGGGCAAGAAGATGGTCGGCACGGCCGCCCTCGACCTGCTGCTGGCGCCGGGCGCCAAGGACGTGGTGCTCGACACCAAGGGCCTGGTCGTCAAGTCGATCACCAACGCCAAGGGCCAGCCGCTGAAGTGGACCCTGGGCGCGGCAGACCCGCACATCGGCGCGCCGCTGACCGTGGCCCTGAACGGCGCCAAGCGCATCGTCATCGCCTATGAAAGCGCCCCCGACGGCGCGGCCCTGCAATGGCTGTCGCCCTCGCAGACGGCGGGCAAGCAAAAGCCCTATCTGTTCAGCCAGGGCCAGGCGATCCTCAACCGCACCTGGATTCCCACCCAGGACAGCCCCGGTATCCGCCAGACCTGGACCGCCCGCATCGTCGCGCCCGAAGGCCTGAAGGCGGTGATGAGCGCCGAGCAACTGACCCCGGACGGCGAGCCCGTGGCCGGCGGCGGCCGCGCCTATCGCTTCAGGATGGACAAGCCCGTCGCGCCCTACCTGATCGCCATCGCCATCGGCGACCTGGCCTTCCAGCCGCTGGGCAAGCGCACGGGCATCTACACCGAGCCCTCGACCCTGAAGGCCGCGGCCTGGGAGTTCGCCGACGTCGAGAAGATGGTCGAGGCCGCCGAGAAGCTCTACGGCCCCTACCGGTGGGGTCGCTACGACCTGCTGGTGCTGCCGCCGTCGTTCCCGTTCGGCGGCATGGAGAACCCGCGCCTGACCTTCGCCACCCCGACGGTGATCGCCGGCGACCGCTCGCTGGTCAGCCTGGTGGCGCACGAGTTGGCGCACTCGTGGTCGGGCAATCTGGTGACCAACGCCACCTGGGCCGACTTCTGGCTCAACGAGGGCTTCACGGTCTATTTCGAGAACCGGATCATGGAGGCCCTGTACGGCAAGGACACGGCCGCCATGCTGGCCGACCTGGGCTGGACCGACCTGCACGAGGCCATCGAGGAGGCCGGCGGTCCCACCGGTCCCGATACCCGCCTGCACATCGACCTGACCGGCCGCGACCCCGACGACGGCATGACCGACATCCCCTACGAGAAGGGCGCGGCCTTCCTGCGCACCATCGAAAAGGAGGTCGGCCGCGAGCGCTGGGACGCCTATCTGCGCGGCTATTTCGACCGCCACGCCTTCCAGCCGCAGACCGCCGAGGGCTTCATCGCCGACCTGCGTACGCACCTGTTCAAGGGCGACAAGGCGCTGGAGCAGAAGATCGACGTCCAGCGCTGGATCTACCAGCCGGGCCTGCCGGAAAACGCCGTCCACATCCAGTCCAAGGCCTTCGAGGCCGTCGACGCCCAGGCCAAGGCCTTCGCCGCCGGCGGGGCTGCGCCGCTCGACGCCTGGAAGGCCTGGAGCACGTCCGAGCGCGTGCGCTTCGTCGGCGGCCTGCCGCGGCAACTGTCGGCCGAGCGCCTGGCCGCCGTCGACACGGCCTTCGGCTTGTCGGCCCAGGGCAACAGCGAGATCCGCTTCGCCTGGCTGCAGCTAGCCGTCGCCAACCGCTACGAGCCGGCCGTGGCCTCGCTGGAGCAGTTCCTGACCGGCCAGGGCCGCCGCAAGTTCGTCGCCCCGCTGTTCGCCTCGCTGTGGGGCCAGGGCGACTGGGGCCAGTCGATCGCCAGGCGCATCTATGCGCAGAGCCGGCCGCTCTATCACGCCGTGACCCGCGAGACCGTGGACAAGACGGTGAAGTAGGGGCTGCGGCTCCCTCACGCTCATCCCCTTCCTCGCCTTCCTGGGCCTTGTGCCCAGGATCCATGGTTCAGCCTGCTCAGACCTTTCGAGCGCGACCAAGATCTGAGCAGCCGCCGGCATGGGCCCTCGCCACAAGGGCGAGGGAGGCGGGTTTGGTGGGGGACAAAAGAAAAAGGGCGGGACCGTGAGGTCCCGCCCTTTCTGTTGCGATCGTGAGGCGCGTCAGGCCTTGGCGGCCTCGGCCTCCGGCATGTCCTCCAACTCGCCCTCCCACTTGGCGACGACGGCGGCGGCGACGGAGTTGCCGACGACGTTGGTGGCCGAGCGGCCCATGTCGAGCAGGTGGTCGACGCCCAGGACCAGGGCGATCCAGGCTTCCGGCAGGCCGAAATAGGTCAGGGTGGCCATGATCACCACGAGCGAGGCGCGCGGCACGCCGGCGATGCCCTTGGAGGT
>NZ_JARQWV010000013.1 GCF_029543245.1 Caulobacter endophyticus | reverse complement strand
AAGCAGCCCTTCCCGAAGACCAGAGGTCGTCGGCAATCCAGCTGCCCGAGTCGATTGAGGCCGCGGAACTTAGCGATGAGATCCATACGAAGCAAGGGCCTTGTGGGCCCCGGTTTCGAGCGTCTTCGTCAGCGCCGTTCCGAGGAGGAGCGCATATAGGCCTGTGACCGGACCGTGACAAGCGCCAACCCGCACGCATCCACAGATCTGGCGCAGATCTGGCGCTTTCCATGCCGCGACGCACCGTCGCGCCGGCCCCCGGACCCCGGCTCCACGCCTTGAACCCCGCCCGCCGCGTCGCCACTTCAGCTTCACGATCGCGGACCGGGGCGCCGCTCCAGGGCCCCGGGCTCCGCGAACGAAGTCGCTTTTATGCGTAAGGACTTCGCATGACCCGGACGATCCTGTTCGACAGCCCGTTCCTGCTGGGCTTCGAGCACACCCGAGACCTCATAGAGCGCGCCGCCAAGGCCGCGGGCGAAAGCTATCCGCCCTATAATGTCGAACAGACCGACGAGGGCGTGCGCATCACCCTGGCCGTGGCCGGCTTTTCGCCCGACCAGCTGCAGGTGACCGTCGAGGGCGGTCAGCTGGTGGTGGCCGGACGCCGCGACGGCGACGTCCGCACCGAGGCCGAGCGCGCCTATCTTCACCGGGGCATCGCCGCCCGCGGCTTCGTCCGCACCTTCGTCCTGGCCGAAGGCATGGAGGTCTCGGCCGCCACGCTCGAGCACGGCCTTCTGCATGTCGACGTCGCCCGCCCGCCGCCCGAGCGCCAGGTCAGGCGCATCCCCATCCGCTCGCAGGGCTGAGCCCTTGCGCAACACTCACGCTCCCGCCGCCTGAACCGCAGGGACTTCGGAGCGTTCCCCTATCGAAGGAGGTGGTCACATGACGCCCAGTTCGCACACGCCGTTCTTCTCGACCGAGGCCTTCGCCGCGCTGGGCGCGCCGGACCTCGTCTATGTGCGCCCGATCAAGGCGGCCGAGATCCTCGCCGACGCCCCCGAGGGGGTGGAGGACTTCGACCTGGCGCCCGACCAGACGCTCTATGCAGTCTGCCGGGCCGACGGCGCCCGCCTGGCGGTGCTGACCGACCGCGACGCGGCCGTGGCCGCCGCCCTGGCCCACGAACTGGCCCCGGTCTCGGTTCACTAGGACTCGTCGCTTTCCATGACGGTCCAAATGAAAAGGGCGGCGGATCCTTGCGATCCGCCGCCCTCTTCCTTTGTCCTTACGCCGGACCTCAGTTGAGGTTGGCGGCCGGGGCCTGAGCCTGGCGGAACATGGTGATGGCGATCAGGCGATCCCAACCGACCAGCGACACCAGGTGGGCGTAGATCTGGGCGAGAGCGCCCGAAGCCTGGAATTCCTTCAGCTTCTCGATCGGCAGGGCGTTCAGCTTCTCTTCCGAGATGCCGTAGTACTCGGCCACGACCTGCGGCTCGCCGGCCTGGCCGTTGCTGTCCTGCGGGGTGAAGGTGGCGGTCTTCAGTTCGAAGAGGTCGTTGTCCTTCAGCAGCTGCACGAACGAGTCGGTGCGGCGGCGTTCGACTTCGAAGTCGTCGCAGAACTTGATGCAGTTCTGGGTGTATTCGGTCGGCTCGCCCTTGGCGTCGAACAGCGGGGTCTCGCCGGCTTCCGACAGCAGGCTCGAGGCGCGGTCGATGCAGACGATCATGCGGCCTTGCGACTCGTCGTTGGCCAGCACGAACGGATAGCGACGGACATAGGCCGGGATGTAGACGCCGACTTCGGTCGAGCCGTCGGCGTGGATGAACAGGTTCTCGCCCTGGTTCAGACCCATGACGGCCAGCGGGGTGCGCTCTTCACCGGCGAAGATGATCGGATAGGACAGGCCGGCCGGACCGAACTCGGTCACGGTCAGCGGCACGGCCGTGCCGGCCGCGGCGAAGGCGTAGGGCTTGTCCTGGTGGACCAGGGCCAGCTTGCCGTGCAGTTCGCGGTTCAGCGGTTCGGGCGTCGAGTAGAAGAGAACGTTGCCGGTGATGCCGCCGGCGGACTGGGTCGTTTCCATAAGAAGCTCTACAGAAGGGCTGAAAGAACGGACGCTCTATCGCTCTAGGCGGCCTTGAGGTGGTCAGCGCTTCTAGCCGATCTGCGATATCGCGGCAATCGACACGTCCGGACGGGGAATCGCCCCCGCCACTCTCGCCCCGGGGCGAAAGCGGCGAAGGCGTCCAGCCTAGAACTTCCAGGCGATCCCGGTGCGGATCGACCGGCCCGGCGAGGGCGCGATGTCCTTGAGGAACGAGGCGTGCTCGCGCACCTCCTCGTTGGTCAGGTTGCGGCCGTCGACGAACCAGCGCAGCGGCTTGTCCTCGAACGGCTTGACCGTCACCCGCAGATTCACCGTGGTGTAGGCGTCGGTCGGCAGCTCGAAGTCCGCCACCCGGTCCTGCTCGGCCACGTGACGCACTTCCAGCTCAGCCTCGACATTGGAGGCGCTCCAGATGGCCCGGCCGGTCAGCGACCACGGCGGCACGCGGGCCGGCACGCCGATATCGGTTTCGCCGCGCACATAGTCGGCCACGCCTTCCAGGCGGATCGACTGGTCCTTGCCGCGCCAGGCGTCGTAGCCGACCTCCAGCTCGGCGCCGTGGAACTTGGCGCCGGTCTGGAAGTACTGGAACACCGGCAGGCTGTCCTCGATCTCGCCGGTCGGCGCCTCCTCGATGAAGTTGTCGTACCAGGCGCCCCACAGGTGGCCCTCGATGCGCAGGCGCGGACCGGTCCAGCGGTAGGTGGCCTCCAGCGAGGTGACGGTTTCGGAATCGAGGCTGTCGTCGCCCTTCTCGTAGCCGCCGGTGCCCGGGTGCGGACCGTCGGCGAACAGTTCGAACTCGGTCGGCGCGCGGCCGTTGCGCGACAGGGTCAAGGCGACGAACTGGTGCTCGGCCGGCTTGTAGAACACGCCCAGCGAGGCCGAGACGTTGTCGAAGTCGCGCTTCTGCGTCGCCGTCTCCAGCGAGCGGGTGTCGAAGCGCAGGCCCGCGTCCACGCCCCAGTCGCCGCGATCGAAGCGCTGCAGGGTGAAGAGGCCGTACTCCTTGATGTCGACGCTGGGTACGAAGGCCTCGTCGCCGATCGCTTCGAAGCTGCGGGTCAGGGCCTGGAAGCCGATGGCGCCCTGGTGGCCGTCATGCTCGCGATGCACCAGCTCGACGCGGCCCTCGGTGCCGTCCGACAGAAAGCGGGTGCCGACCTCGCCGTCCTCGACGCTGACCTCGGCGTGCTCGTAGTCCGCATGCCCGATGGAGACGCGCACCTTCTCGAACCACGGGGTGTCGAGCTCCTGCTCGCCGCGCAGGTCGTAGCGGGTCTGCTGCAGGTGGATCGACACGGGACCTTCGGCGTCCGGGTCGATGGGGCTGAGGATCTGCTGGTAGGGCACGCCGTAGGTGGTGTCGGTGCGCTTGACCGACAGGCCCACGAAGCCGCGATCGTGCACATAGGAGACGCCGGCGCCGTAGGCGTCCATCTCGACGTCGGTGTTGCGCACGGTCTTGTCCGGGTCGACGGTCAGGCCGTCGCGGGCGGCCAGGCGCGACGAGACCGGGGCCACCGGCACGCCGTAGTCGTCGCTTTCCCGGTGCACGGCGTCGACCGCGAACACCAGCGGGCCGGCGTTGAACTTGGCCGCGCCGCTGACGCCCCAGCCGCTGTCGACGCTGGACATCGAGCCGGCCACGCGGCCTTCGACGGGCGCGCTGGCGCGCGAGGAGGGCACGCGGTCGTCGAGCATGTTGACCACGCCGCCGATGCCCGAGCCGCCATAGGCCAGGGTGGACGGGCCGCGCAGCACCTCGATGCGCGAGGCCTCGGCCGGGTCGGAGGCCACCGCGTGGTCGGGCGACAGCGCCGAGGCGTCGACCTGGCCGACGCCGTTCTGCAGCACCATCACCCGCGGGCCCGACAGGCCGCGGATCACCGGACGCGAGGCGCCGGGGCCGTAGAAGGTGGAGCGCAGGCCGGGCAGGCCGTTCAGCACGTCGCCGAGGCCGGCGGGCGGGGCGACGTCCAGCTTGTCGCGGGTGACGACGTTGACGCTGCTGGTCACGGTGTCGAGCGAGACGGCGTAGGGGGCGGCGGTGACGACCACCTGCGATACGGCGTCGGGATCGGTTTCGGCGGGGGCGGCGGTGTCGGCGGCCCAGGCGGGCGCGGCAGCGGCGAGAACGAGGAGACTGGCGGCGGCGAGCGCCTCGCGACGGACCATGGAACGCGTCATGGACGGAAAATCCTAGCTTGCCGGGGGAGCGGCGAAGATCGCGTTATGAAATAACATATCCACCCGTCAATCCGCTTTCGCTTGACGCAGCCAAGTCGTCTCGCTCTGTGTCCGGACGACCTCACTTCGGGCTTTTCCATGATGCGTTTTTCGTCGCTCGCCTTTGTCTCCGCCCCCATTTCCGCCGCATTGCTGCTGGCCGCCTGCGCGCCCATCTCGGGCCAGGCTCCGGGCAATACCTATGCGCAGGCGGGTGGCTCGACGACCTGGACCAAGCCGCCGAAGGGCTATCTGACCTTGGCCGAGCCGTTCGATGCGCCGGGCATCGTCGGCCCGCCGCCGACCCCGAGCTCGCCGCGCGGCAAGGCCGATCGCGCCGCCTACGACGACACGCGCAAGCTGGCCGGCACGCCGGCCTGGGACAAGGCGATCGCCGACGCCGACCTGTCCGGCGCCAATGGCTTCAAGAGCTTCTCCTGCGCGGCCAAGGTAATGATCAGCCCGGAAAAGACCCCGACCCTGGCCAACCTGCTGCTGCGCATGACCGACGACGCCGGCACGATCTATCGCCCGGCCAAGCAGGCCTTCTCGCGCCCGCGCCCGCCGGTGGGCAACAGCAAGCCGATCTGCGTGCCGCGCGAGAAATGGATCGAGACCGAAGGCTCCTACCCCTCCGGTCACGCCCTGATCGGCTGGTCGTGGGGCCTCGTCCTGGCCGAACTGGTCCCCGACCGCGCCGCCCAGCTCACCGCCCGCGGCCGCCAGTTCGGCGACAGCCGGGTGATCTGCGGCGTCCACTTCCCCAGCGACCTGGAGGCCGGCCGCCTGCTGGGCGGGGTGATGGTCTCGCGCCTGCACGCCGATCCCGCCTTCGCCGCCGACCTGGAAAAGGCCAAGGCCGAGATCGCCGCCTCCAAGGCCGACGGCCCGCCCGCAGGCTGCGAGGGCTGACGCTCCTCCACAACGGCGCGCGACGCCCGGCTTCGACCTGGAGTGCGAGCCGCTCCGGAGCGGCCTGCGCCGGGAGCCGGCGGCCCCTCACCCCTTCGGCGGGTCGCAGCGGCCGTACATGGTGTCCAGGCCCTTGAGATACTCGGGCATCGTCTGAAGCCCGAGCGCCGAGCGGCGCCGCTCCAGGCCGGCCGGATCCTCGACATTGTCGGGCATGGCGTGACGGCCGTCGACGCAGCGCGCCCGCTGGGTGGCGTAGCGCTGGGGACGTCCCTCCTGCTCGGCGATGCGGTCGTAGAGATTGGGATAGCCGCCCGGCGCGCGGCCCTGGGCGACAAGGGGCTCCATCTTGGCCAGGGCCTCCTTCTGAAAAGCCAGGTCCGGCGAATGATTGACGATGTTGAAGGCCCCGTCTGCCGCGCGCTGGCCCACCTCCTCGAGCGTGAACCAGCCGCGTCCGGCCAGCAGAACCTTCAGGCGCGCGGTGTGCTTCACGTCGATGGGCTTGTAGTAGCGGGCCCAGACCGTGTCCAAGGCCTCCCGTTCCTCGGGCGAGGCCGTCTTGCGCGCCCGTAGGAACGTCAGCCGCGTCGCCTGGTCGACCGCGCCCATGCCGCCCAGTTCCTCGATCAGCGCCTCCCTGGCGACCAGGGCCTGCGCGTCGGCCCGCGCCTGGGCCACGACCGGCGATTCCCGCGCCAGGGCCGGCGCCGCCGCCAGCATCACCGCCGTCACCAGACCTGCCCGGATCATCGTCGCCCCTCCACCGATACCGGAAAGGTGGCGACATCTCGCGGCGCAATCATGGCGGCGATTGCGACCTGGCCCGCAAAGAAAAAGCCCCGCCGTTTCCGGCGGGGCTCGTTCCTATCGAAAGCTTCGAAAAGCCTCAGCCGCGCTGGTCGCGCTTGGCCAGCACGCGCAGGCGCAGGGCGTTGAGCTTGATGAAGCCGCCGGCGTCGCGGTGATCGTAGGCGACCTTGCCCTCCTCGAAGGTGACCAGGTCCTGGTCATACAGCGAGTAGGGGCTGGTGCGGCCGATGACCGTGACATTGCCCTTGTAGAGCTTCACGCGGACCTGACCCGACACCTTGGTCTGGCTGTAGTCGATGGCGGCCTGCAGCATCTCGCGCTCGGGCGAGAACCAGAAGCCGTTGTAGACGAGCGAAGCGTACTTCGGCATCAGCTCGTCCTTCAGGTGCATGGCGCCGCGGTCGAGCGTGATGCTCTCGATGCCGCGGTGGGCGGCCAGCAGGATGGTGCCGCCCGGGGTCTCGTAGACGCCGCGCGACTTCATGCCGACGAAGCGGTTTTCCACCAGGTCCAGACGGCCGATGCCGTTGTCGCGGCCCAGCTCGTTCAGCTTGGTCAGCAGGGTGGCCGGGCTCATCGCCACGCCGTCGATGGCGACCGGGTCGCCCTTCTCGAAGTCGATGGTGATGATCGTCGGCTGGTCCGGCGCGTCCTCAGGAGCGATGGTGCGCATGTGGACGAACTCGGGGGCCTCGACCGCCGGGTCTTCCAGGACCTTACCTTCCGACGAGCTGTGCAGCAGGTTGGCGTCGACGCTGAACGGGGCTTCGCCGCGCTTGTCCTTGGTGATCTGGATCTGGTGCTTCTCGGCGAACTCCAGCAGCGCTTCGCGCGACTTGAAGTCCCATTCGCGCCAGGGGGCGATCACGGTGATGTCGGGCTCGAGGCCGTAATAGCCGAGCTCGAAGCGGACCTGGTCGTTGCCCTTGCCGGTGGCGCCGTGGCTGACGGCGTCGGCGCCGACCTGGCGGGCGATCTCGATCTGGCGCTTGGCGATCAGCGGACGGGCGATCGAGGTGCCCAGCAGGTACTGGCCTTCATAGACCGTGTTGGCGCGGAACATCGGGAACACGAAGTCGCGCACGAACTCTTCGCGCACGTCCTCGATGAAGATGTTCTCGGGCTTCACGCCGGCGGCCAGGGCCTTGGCGCGCGCGGGCTCGATCTCTTCGCCCTGGCCGAGGTCGGCGGTGAAGGTCACGACTTCAGCGCCGTACTCGGTCTGCAGCCACTTGAGGATGATCGAGGTGTCGAGGCCGCCCGAATAGGCGAGCACGACCTTCTTGACGGGCTTCTGGGCCATGTCGGGGGTCCTTGTCGAAGGCGAAACACAAAGTCGCGGGGCGTTTAGCGCGCTTTTGCGACGAGGGAAACTGCGGGGGCGGCAAGCGGCCTCAGAGCCGGATCTTGCCCTCTTCGGCCAGTTGGTTCAGCGCCCGCCGCACCTGGGTCAGGTGGATGACCGCGAAGATCGCCGCCAGGGTGGCGCGAAGGCCCAGCATGATGATCGACAGCGTCAGCTCGTCAGCCTGGCGGCTCTCGACCAGCAGGTAGAGGCTGATGGCGAAGGCGCCGGCCGGCAGCAGCACCAGGGCAGGTCCACGCGGCAGGCGCAGCAGGGTCGCGCCGCTGGGCGACCAGGCCACGGGGGTCGGCTCGCCCTTGGGGATCTTGCCCCAGGCCATGCGCGAGGCCCCGGCCATGATCGACAGGGCCAGGATCCAGAGCACGTCGCCGATGACGCCGAGAATATCCATTTACACAGTCACCTGGGCGCCGAGCTCGACCACGCGGCCCGGCGGAATCTTGAAGAAGTCGGTCGGGTTGGCCGCGTTCTTCATCAGGAAGATGTACAGCCTGTCCTGCCACAGCGGCATGCCCGAATTGGCCGACGGCACGATCGAGCGGCGGCCGAGGAAGAAGCTGGTGGCCATGATGTCGAACTTCAGCCCCTGCTGCTTGCGCAGGAGGGCCAGAGCCTTGGGCACGTTCGGGCTTTCCATGAAGCCGTAATAGATCTCGACCTTCTTGAAGTCGTCGTTGACCTTGAAGGTCTTGATGCGGTCCTCCTCGGGCACGCGCGGCGTCTCGGCCGTGCGCACGGTCAGCACCACGTTGCGCTCATGCAGCACCTTGTTGTGCTTGAGATTGTGCATCAGCGCGACCGGGGTCATGTCCGGGTCGGAGGTCAGGAAGATCGCCGTGCCGGGCGCGCGGTGCGGTGCGCGGGCCCGCAGGATCTCCATCAGGTCGGCCAGGGGCACAGAGTCGCGGCGGGTCTTCTCGCTGAGGATCTGGCTGCCGCGCACCCAGGTGGCCATGATCATGAACAGGGCGGCGCCGATCAGCACCGGCAGCCAGCCGCCGGTGAAGAAGCGCAGGGCGTTGGCGCTGAGGAACACCAGGTCCAGCGTCATGAACGGGATCAGGAAGGCCAGGGCCGCCGGCCACTGCCACTTCCACAGCTGGCGCATGACGATGAAGGCCATGGCGGTCGTAACCACCATCGTGCCGGTGACCGCCAGGCCGTAGGCGTGCGCCATGGCCGACGAGGTCTTGAAGGTGAACATCACCGCCAGCACGCCCAGCAGCAGCATGGTGTTGAGCTGCGGCACGAAGATCTGGCCCGACTGGGTCTCGGACGTGCGGCGCACGTCCATGCGCGGCAGAAGCCCCAGCTGGATCGCCTGCTGGGTCAGCGAGAAGGCGCCGGTGATCACCGCCTGGCTGGCGATGACCGTGGCCGCGCCGGCCAGGATCACCAGCGGCAGGCGCAGCACGTCGGGCGCCATCTCGAAGAACCAGTTCAGCTCCTGGAACGGCACGCCGGCGCGCTCGGCCTCGATCAGGGTGGTCAGGGCCAGGGCGCCCTGGCCCAGATAGTTCAGGGCCAGGCACGGCAGCACGAAGAACAGCCAGGCGGCCTGGATCGGCCAGCGGCCGAAGTGGCCCATGTCGGCGGTCAGCGCCTCGGCCCCGGTCACGGTCAGGAAAACCGCGCCCAGCACGATGAAGCCGGCCATGCCGTGGTGCTGCAGGAAGTGGACGGCGTAATAGGGGTTGATCGCGCGGAACACGCCCGGGTGGGCCAGCAGGTTGTAGACGCCCAGGACGGCCATGACCGTGAACCACACGGCGCAGACCGGGCCGAACAGCTGGCCGACCTTGGCCGTGCCTCGGCTTTGGATGAAGAACAGCCCCAGCAGCATGACCGTCGCGATCAACAGCACCGCCTGGGTGCTGATCGAATGCTCCAGCGCCGGAATGGTCCGCAGGCCTTCGACGGCCGACAGCACCGACATGGCCGGGGTGATCACCGCGTCGCCGTAGAACAGCGCCGCCCCGATCACGCCCAGGCCGAAGACCAGCGCGGTGCGTCGTCCCATGGCGCGCTGGGCCAGGGCCATCAGCGACAGAACGCCGCCCTCGCCCTTGTTGTCGGCGCGCATGATGAACAGCACGTACTTGATCGTCACGACCAGGATCAGCGCCCACAGGGCCAGCGACACCACGCCGAGAATCTCGGCCCGGGTCACGCCGTCGGCGGCCGACGCGTGCAGCGCCTCCTTGAAGGCGTAGAGCGGGCTGGTGCCGATGTCGCCGAACACGACGCCGACAGAGCCCAGCGCAAGCGCGAACGTGCCATGGCCCTTGGGACCGTGACCATTCGAACCCGCTTGCTGGGGAATGTCGCACGCCGCGACGGAGGCGTTCTCAGTGTTCGAAACGCCGGAGGCTTCGGAAGCCATTCAATCCCTCCGGGACCGCGCCCTCGAAAATCTCGCGCGAAGCCCCATATCGATCAAGCGGCGCGCGATACACCCAATCCGATCCGGGTTCAATCGTGACCTTAAGGCCGCGAGCCTGATGGTTTTTGTTTCAACGCACGCGTTCCCCCCTTACGTTCCGGACTTACAGAAGATCATGTCCGACAGTCAGAAGTTCCCCGTCGCCGCTCACGCCCTGGCCTATCTGGCGCACAAGGAGGCTTTCAGCCCCGACCGCGCCGTGGCCAGCGCCGAACTCGCGGCCTCCGTGCCCACCAATCCGGTGGTGGTGCGGCGCGTCACCGCCATGCTCGGCAAGGCGGGGCTGATCGGCGCGCGCGCCGGCGCCAACGGCGGCGCCTGGCTGCTGAAGCCGGCCCAGGACATCACCCTCGACACCGTGCTGCGGGCCGTCCACGGCTGCGCCAACCTCGGCACCGCCCCGCCCGGGGTGAAGGGCTGCCCGGTCGGGGCCCGCATCCCCGACGCCGTCCGCGCGGCCCTGATCGCCGCCGACGCCGCCGCCGCCGAGCGCCTGTCGCGCATCTCGGTCGCCGACCTGCTGGCCGACCCGGCCGAGCGCGAGGCGGTCCTCAAGAGCGCCTGACCCCTCGGGCGGACAGCCCGAGAGCGCCTTAAAGCCCCCCGCAGAAAAACTGCACCCGAAATTGTTGCTGATCCCCCTGGCGCCGACGGCCGGCGATATTACGTAATCGCTACCGATACAGTTTCTGTTCGGGTCACATCATTCTCCTTCAGGGGACCACCGCCATGACCACCAAGGTCGCCATCGTCTATCACTCGGGCTACGGCCACACCGCCGTCCTCGCCGACAAGGTCGCCCAAGGCGTCCGCGACGCCGGCCAGACCCCGGTCCTGCTGCAGATCGAAAACGCCGCCCAGGACTTCAAGCCGATCCTCGACGCCATCACCGAGGCCGACGCCGTCGTGTTCGGCGCGCCGACCTACATGGGCGACGTCTCGGGCGTGTTCAAAGTCTTCGCCGACGCCACCTCGGCGGTGTTCTTCACCGGCGGCTGGAAGGACAAGCTGGCCGCGGGCTTCACCAACTCGCACAGCTTCGCCGGCGACAAGGGCCACGCCCTCAACAGCCTGACGATCCTGGCCGCCCAGCACGGCATGAACTGGATCAACCTCGGCGTCGCCCCGCCGGCCGTCACGGCCGCCGAGCGCGGTCCGGAGACGATCAACCGCGTGGGCTCGTTCGTCGGCGTCGCCGCCCAGTCGGACAACGCCTCGCCGGAGATCACCCCGCCGGCCGGCGACCGCGAGACCGCCCGCCTGCTGGGCGTGCGCGTGGCCGAGGCCGCCGTACGCTGGACCCGCGGCGCGCAACCGGCGCTGAGCGACGCGGCCTAAGACTTCAGGCATCGGGCGCGCCCTGCCCCTCCCCCGAGGGCGCGCCTTCGCGGAGGAACGACCGACCCCGCCCTCCCCCAGGTCGTTCCTCCGCCCCGCTTGAACCGGATCGGCGGGCGTGCTCGACTCCTGTGACGCTTTGCTTGCAGGACCTTCGACTCCATGGCCCGCCGCCTCGCCCTGATCACCGGCGCCTCCGCCGGCATCGGGGCCGCCTTCGCCCGCATCTACGCCAGCCACGGCTACGACGTGGCCCTGACCGCCCGCCGGCTCGACCGGCTGGAGTCGCTGGCCGCCGAGATCCGGATGCGCTTCGGGGTCGAGGCCTATGCGATCTCCGCCGACCTGGCCGATCCGGGCGGCGTGGATGCGGTGCTTGCCGCGATCGCCGCCGAGGGCCGCGACATCGACGCCCTCGTCAACAACGCCGGCTACGGCCTGCCCGGAACCTTCGACAAGACCAGCTGGGCCGACCAGTCGGCCTTCCTGCAGGTGATGCTGACCTCGGTCTGCGAAATGACCCACAAGGTGCTGCCGGGCATGGTCGAGCGCCGCTTCGGACGCATCGTCAACGTCGCTTCGCTGGCGGGTCTGGCCCCCGGCTCGGCCGGCCACACCCTCTATGCGGCGACGAAAAGCTTCCTGGTGAAGTTCTCCCAGAGCCTGCACCTGGAAAACCTGGGGAGCGGCGTGCACGCCAGCGCCCTGTGCCCGGGCTTCACCCTGTCGGAATTCCACGACGTCAACGGCACCCGGGCCCAGGTCAGCCAGAGCCTGCCGACCTGGATGTGGATGGGCGCCGACGAGGTCGCCGCCGCCGGCTACGAGGCGGCCGAGGCCAACCGCCCGGTCTGCGTCACCGGCGCGCCCAACAAGGCCATCGCCGTGCTGGCCAAGATCATCCCCGACGAATGGGCCTTGGCGTTGATCGCCAGCCAGGGCGGGAAGTTCCGGAAGGTTTGAGCATGCCGGTCTTCGAACAGGCGGGACGATCCTGGACCCTCTACTTCACCGACGACGGCTCGCGGGAGACCGTGATGATCGAGGTGCGCAACACCGGCGACATGGAGCTGGTGATGGAGATCGCCCAGCACGAGGACGGCGGTCCGATGACGGTGTCGCAGTTCGAGCAGGCCTTGCCGCTCGAACTGGTCGAAGCGGCCCTGGCCGACGCCAAGGTCCGCCTCCGCCCCATGGCGCCCGCCTGACTACTTCTCCGCCGCGTACGGCGCCTTGGCGTCCGCCCGGATCAGACCGCGCGTCGCGTCGCCCACACCGATCAGCACGAACTGAACGGCCAGGGCGCAGAGGATCAGGCCCAGCACCCGCACGACGATGCTCATGCCGATCCGGCCCAGCACCTTGCTGATCACCGGCGCGGCCCAGAAGGTGGCGACCAGCACCACCGACACCGCTGCGATGACGCCCACGCCCAGCGCCATGCCGGCCAGGCCCAGGTGCTTGGCCTCGCTGGCGTAGATGATCACGGTCGAGATCGCCCCCGGACCGATCAACAGCGGCATGGCGAACGGCACGATCAGCCGCTCGAACCGCTTCTTGGCATAGACCCGCGCCGAAAGCGGCTCGCCTTCGCCCTCGGCCGCGTCGGCGAACATGGTGGTGAAGTCGTCGCGCACCATGTCCAGGCCGAGAATGAACAGGATGATGCCGCCGGCGATGCGGAAGGCCGGCATCGAGATGCCGAAGAACTCCAGCAGCGCCACGCCCGTGAAATAGAAGAAGACCAGGAAGGCCACGACGAACAGGCCGATGTAGACGGCCACCATCCGCCGGCCGGCCGAGGCCGCGCCCAGGGTGGCGGCGGCGAACAGCGGCACGTTGCCGATCGGGTCGATCAGGGCGAACAGCGCGACGAAGAAGTTGACGGCGAGTTCGGCCTGGCTCATTCGACGTCCTCAACCTTCATGACTATGCGGGAAACCGTCGCTCTCTCTAGAGCGATGCGGTAGCGCGCGCCAACACCGGAGCCTCATCCATGACCGCCGATCCGCGCCTGATCATCCCGCTGGACCTGCCGACGGTCGCCGACGCCCGGAAAATGGTCGAGCGCATCGACGACGCCGCCTCGTTCTACAAGATCGGCCTGGAACTGCTGGCCACGGACGGCATGGCCTTCGCCGGCGACCTCAAGAAGGCCGGCAAGCAGGTGTTCCTCGATTGGAAGCTGCACGACATCGGCGCGACGGTGGAGCGCTCGGCCCGGGTGCTGGCCGGGGCCGGCTGCGACCTGCTGACGGTCCATGCCGAGCCGCAGGTGATGCAGGCGGCGGTGAAGGCCAAGGCCGGCTCGGACCTGAAGATCCTGGCCGTCACCGTGCTGACCAGCCTGACCGACGCCGACTTGATCGAGATGGGCTACGCCTTCAGCGCCCGCGCCCTGGTTGAGCGCCGCATCCGCCAGGCCATCGAGTGCGGGGTCGACGGCATCGTCTCGTCCCCTCACGAAGCCGCTTTGGCTCGCGAGATCGGCGGTCCGGACTTCCTGGTGGTGACGCCGGGCGTGCGTCCGTTCTGGGCCGCCAAGAACGACCAGGCTCGCGCCGCGACCCCGGCCGACGCCTTGAAGGCCGGCGCCAGCCACCTGGTCTGCGGCCGCCCGATCACCGCCGCCAACGACCCGCGCGAAGCGGCGCTGAAGGTGATCGAGGAAATGGCGGGGCTCTAGACGTCAACAATCCTCGTCATCCCGGCCACAGCGCGAAGAGCCGGGACCCAGGGGCGGACGCACCGCACAGGCAACCGCCGACAGCAGCTGACACCGCACCGCGGGCGGCCCCTGGGTCCCGGATAGCCGCTTACGCGGCTTCCGGGATGACGGAAGTTGGATAGCTACAGCTTCGAGCCGCCCCAGACGCCGAACGGGTCGACGAAGTCCTTGACCAGGGCCTGGGCCACGGCCGGGTGGGTCAGTTTGCCGCCCAGAACATTGAGGCCGCGCGCCAGGTGGACGTTGTCCTCCAGGGCGTCGAGACCCTTGTCGGCCAGGGCCAGGCCAAACGGCAGGGTGGCGTTGCCCAGGGCTTCGGACGAGGTGCGCGGGGCGGCGCCGGGCATGTTGGCCACGCAGTAGTGGACCACGCCGTCGACCGTGTAGGTCGGCTCGGCGTGGGTGGTCGGGTGGCTGGTCTCGAAGCAGCCGCCCTGGTCGATCGACACGTCGACCAGCACCGAGCCCGGCTTCATCCGCGACAGATGCTCGCGACGCACCAGCTTGGGCGCCGCGGCGCCGGCGGTCAGCACTGCGCCGATGACGACGTCGGCCTTGAGGATCTCTTCCTCCACCGCGTCCAGGGTCGAGTAGCGGGTCAGGATCCGGCCCTGATAAAGGTCGTCCAACTCGCGCATTCTCGGGATCGAGCGTTCCAGCACCACCACTTCGGCGCCCAGGCCGGCGGCCATGCGGGCAGCGTTGCTGCCGACCACGCCGCCGCCCAGCACCGCCACGCGGGCCGGCGGCACGCCGGGCACGCCGCAGAGCAAGAGGCCCATGCCGCCATTGTGCTTGAGCAGGGTCTCGGCCGCCGAGAACACAGCGATACGGCCGGCCACTTCCGACATCGGGGCCAGCAGCGGCAGGCCGCCCTTGGCGTCGGTGACGGTCTCGTAGGCGATGGCCGCGCAGCCGCTCTTCAGCAGGCCTTCGGTCTGGGCCGGATCGGGCGCCAGGTGCAGGTAGGTGAACAGGATGTGGCGCTCGGTCAGGCGCTCCCACTCGACCTTCTGCGGTTCCTTGACCTTGACGATCATCTCGCCGCCCGAGAACACCGCGTCGGCGTCGGGGGCGATGCTCGCGCCGGCCTTCACATAGGCCTCGTCGGCATAGCCGGCGCCCAGGCCTGCGCCCTGCTGCACCAGCACCTGATGGCCGTGGGCGACATATTCGCGGACGGCGGTGGGGGTCAGGCCGACCCGGTGTTCGCCCGGTTTGATCTCGGAGGGGACGCCAACGCGCATGATGTTTCCTCGCTTTTTAGCTTTAACGCTGGTGTACGCCTCTACGTTCGCATGTTTCTTGGTTCTTTCGTCCCTCAAAGAACGTGGTATGCAGGAATCCTGCGTAAACGGAGCCATTCGGTGAAGAAATCCCCGGTCACGCTGGATGTGTTCGACCGAAAGATCCTCCGCCTGCTCCAGCGCGAGGGCCGGGCCAGCTATGTCGACATGGCCAAGGCGGCCAATCTGTCGGAGTCGGCCTGCCTGCGCCGGGTGCGGGCCCTGGAGGACGCCGGGGTCATCGGCCGCTACGCCGCGGTGATCGACGAGCGGGCCGTGGGCCTGCCGCTCAGCGTCTTCGTCACCGTCACCCTGTCGTCCCAGGCCGAGGCCGCCCTGACCGCCTTCGAGAAAGCGGTCGCAAACGTGCGTGAGGTGGCCGAGTGCTACCTGATGACCGGCGGCTCGGACTACCTGCTGCGGCTGGTGGTGGCCGATGTCGACGACCTGGAACGGGTGCACAGCCAGGAACTGACGCGGATCCCCGGCGTGGTGCGGGTCAGCTCGTCGATCGCCATGCGCACCGTGGTCAAGCGCGTCGAATTGCCGCTCTGAACCCGGCTTGGGTTCCGGTTAACCCCCAGCCCCTAGGGTCGCGCCGTTCTTATCGTTTCCGGGGGCGACCATGGTTTCTCGACGCATCCTGCTGGGCGGGCTGGCCGCCGGCCTCGCAGCCCCCGTCCTGGCTCATGCCGAGGGCTACCAGGAGACCAGGACCCCGCCGGTCTGGAAGCCCAAGGCGCGCCGCACCGCCAAGGCCCTGGCCACCCAGCCCGGCGACAAGGCCGCCCTCGACAAGGCGCTGAAGACGGTCAAGCCGCTGGAGGGCGCGCAGGCCGAAGACCCGACCACCGTCTCGGGCGTGCAGGTGCAGCCGGCCAAGCCCGTCCCCAGCATCAGCCCCGACGAGGCCCTGGGCCGGCTCAAGCAGGGCAACGCCGCCTTCGCCCGCGGCGGCGCCAGCCTCGTCTCGCCATCGATCGCCCGTATCGGCGAGATGGCCGCCAGCGAGCGGCCGTTCGCCGTGGTCGTGGCCTGCAGCGACAGCCGCGTGGCGCCCGAGCTTCTGTTCAACTGCAATCTGGGCGACCTCTTCGTCCTGCGCGCGGCCGGCCCGACCGTCGGCCCCGAAGCCTTGGGCGCCATCGTCTACGCCGTCGATACCCTGGGCGCCTCGCTGGTCGTGGTGCTGGGCCACACCAAGTGCGGCGTGGTCGGCGCGGCCGTCGACGCGGCCACCCGCAAGTCCCGCCCCACCGGCGTGTTCGAGGCCATGCTGGCGCCGATCCTGCCGGCGGTGTTCGACGCCCAGGGCGAGAAGGCCGCCGACCTGCACGACGCTGCCGCCCGCCGCAACGCCCGCAACATTGCCTCGCGCCTCAAGGTCGCCGACGGCATCCTGGCCGAGCGCATCGCCCAGGGCCGCCTGAAGATCGTGCCGGCCACCTACGACCTGACCACCGCCCAGGTCGCCTTCGAAGCTTGACCGGAAGCGGTAACCGGTTGCTTCGCGCGAAACCTTGAGAACCATTATCGCGACGCCGTTGACCCCCGCTCGCGCTTAGGTTCAAGTCCCCCAAATCACTTCGGGTTTGGGAGAGACGACGGATGTCGACGGACGAGACGCCGCAAGGCGACGGCGCGGCCAAAACCTCCGTCTGGACCCGGATCAAGTCTCAGCTGAAGACCCCCGCCGTGGCCATAGCGGCGGGCGCGCTGGTCGTCGGCTTCGGCGGCGGCTTCGTGGCCGCCAAGACCGCCGATCTCGGCTGGTTCGGCGGCGGGACCAAGGCCGCGTCCGGCGCGGCCGCCGTCAAGGGCGAGGCCTGGTCGCTGTTCGGCAAGCCGCGCGACGCAAACGCCCGCCGGCGCGGCGTCCCCAAGCCCGAAGGCTTCGCCGTCTGGCGCACCCGCATCGACAGCTCCGGCGGCGAGGCCATGGCCTGCATCCAGATGAGCCGCGATCTCGACCCGTCCACGGCCTATGCCGACTTCGTCATGGTCTCGCCCGACCTCGGCCGCACCCCGGCCGTGCGGGTCAAGGGCGACGAGCTGTGCATCGGCGGCGTCGGCTTCACCGACCGCCGCATCACCCTGCTCAAGGGCCTGCCCGCCAAGGGCGGCGAGACCCTGGGCGCCAACGCCGACGTCGACTTCACCTTCGGCGAAAAGCCCCCCTATGTCGGCTTCGCCGGCGACGGTGTGATCCTGCCGCGCGAGGAGTCCGACGGCGTCGCCATCGAGACCATGAACGTCCAGAAGCTGGCCGTCGAAGTCTGGCGCGTGTCCGACCGCAACCTGGTGCGCAAGTCGATCAGCGCGCCCGATCCCACCGGCGAGGGCGACTGGGCCGGCGACTATGGCGAGGACAGCGCCGGCGACGAAGGCCGCCGCATCTGGAAGGGCGAGGTCTCGGTCGACGGCGCGGCCGGCGCCAAGGCCACCACGGTCTTCCCGCTGGGCGCGGTGCTCAAGGAGATGAAGCCCGGCGCCTATCTGATCAAGGCGCGCGACGCCTCGGGCGGCCGCGATCCCGACGGCGAGGGCGACACCCCGCCGGCCCAGGCCCGCCGCTGGATCGTGTTCACCGACATGGCGCTGATCGCCTATGACGGCTCCGAAGCGCTGGACGTCGTGGTCCGCTCGCTGAAGACCGCCAAGACCGTGGCCGGCGTGCGCGTGGCCCTGGTCGCCCGGGACGGCGAGCCCCTGGCCGAGGTCAAGAGCGACGCCGACGGCCGCGTGCGCTTCCCCCGCCCCCTGCTGAAGGGCGAAGGCGGCGAGCGCGCCAAGATGGTCATGGCCTATGGTCCCGAAGGCGACCTGTCGGTGCTCGACCTCGACCGCTCGCCGGTGGACCTGTCCAAGCAGGGCGTCGGCGGCCGCACCGAAAGCGAGGGCGGCCGCGCCGTCGGCAGCGACATCGACGGCTGGCTCTATGCCGACCGCGGCATCTATCGCCCCGGCGAGACCGTGCACCTGACGGCGATGATCCGCGACCGCATGGCCAAGGCGGTCAACGACCGCAAGGGCTACATTCTGGTCAAGCGCCCCTCGGGCGTGGAGTTCAAGCGCTGGTGGTTCGGTCAGGCCAACGCCGGCGCCGTGCCGATCGACATCGCCCTGCCGCGCAGCGCCCCGCGCGGCCGCTGGACCGCCGAACTGCACATCGAAGGCATCGAGGCCTCGTCCGGCTCGCTGAGCTTCAGCGTCGAGGACTTCGCGCCCCAGCGGCTGGCGGTCACCGCCACCGGCCAGGAGAGCACGCCGATCCGCATCGGCGAGACCCGCCAGATCGCGGTCAACGCCCGCTTCCTCTACGGCGCGCCGGGCTCGGGCCTGCAGACGCAGGGCGAGGCCCGCCTGCGCCGGGATGCCGATCCCTTCCCGCAATACAGGGGCTTCGAGTGGGGCGACGCCAAGGAGCCCTTCGACGAGAAGCTGATCGAGCTGGGCACGACCGTTACCGACGGCGAAGGCCGCGCGGTCCTGAACCTCGGCACCTCCGACGTCGGCGACACCGGCCAGCCCCTGGTGGCGGCGGTCACCGCCTCGGTGTTCGAGCCCGGCGGCCGTCCCGTGCGCGAGGGCCTGGAGCTCAAGGTTCGCGGCAAGCCGATCTATTACGGCGTCAAGGTCGAGCAGGGCGACGGTTCCGGCCGCGACGACCCGCCGGTGAGCCTCGAGGTCATCGCCGTCGACGCCGCCGGCAAGAAGGTCTCGACCACCGCCAGCTACACCCTGATCAGCGAGAACTGGAACTACGACTGGTTCCAGCAGGACGGCCGCTGGCAGTGGCGGCGCACCAGCCGCGACGCCGTCGTGGCCAAGGGCGCGCTGAACATGTCGGCCGGGTCCAGCGCGCGGATCAACCGCCGCCTGGGCTGGGGCGACTACCGGCTGGTGATCGAAGGCCCCGAAGGGACCAAGACCGTCGCGCGCTTCTCGTCGGGCTGGGGCTCGCCGGCCAAGGACGCCGAGGCCCCCGACTTCGTCCGCGTTTCGGCCGGAGCAAAGGCCTACGCCCAGGGCGACACCGTCGAGATCACGCTGAAGGCCCCCTATGCCGGCCAGGCCCAGGTGGCCGTGGCCACCGACCGCCTGATCGACTTCAAGACCATCTCGGTCGGCGAGAACGGCGCGACCGTGAAGCTGAAGACCAGCGCCGCCTGGGGCGGCGGGGCCTATGTGATGGTCACCGTCATCCAGCCGCGCGACCCCGTGGCCTCGCCCAAGCCCAAGCGGGCCCTGGGCCTCGTCTACGTGCCGCTGGAGCCCAAGGGCCGCAAGCTGACGGTCGACATCGCAACGCCTGCGAAGCTCGACTCCAAGGCGCCGGTGGAAATCCCGCTCAAGGTGCAGGGCCTCTCCTTTGGCCAGAAGGCCCGCGTCACGGTGGCGGCGGTGGACGAGGGCGTGCTGCGCCTGACCCGCCAGGAAAGCCCCGACCCGGTGAAGTGGTACTTCGGCAAGCGGGCCCTGACGCTCGACTACCGTGACGACTACGGCCGCCTGCTCGATCCGAACATGGGCGCGCCGGCCAACGTCAACTTCGGCGGCGACGAACTGGGCGGCGAGGGCCTGACGGTCACGCCGATCAAGACCGTGGCCCTGTGGTCGGGCGTGGTCGAGACCGGCCTCGACGGCAAGGCGACGATCAAGCTGCCGCCGGCCGACTTCAACGGCGAGCTGCGGATCATGGCCGTGGCCTGGACCGACAACGCCGTGGGCTCGGGCTCCAAGGCCATGACCGTGCGCCAGCCGGTGGTGGCCGACCTCAACCTGCCCCGCTTCCTGTCGCCCGGCGACAAGCCGACCGCGACGCTGGAGCTGCACAATGTCGAGGGCAAGCCCGGCGCCTACACCGCCGAGGCCAATGCGTCCGGCGGATTGAAGGTCGCCTTCAGGAAGGTGATCACCCTGATCCTGGGCCAGCGCGTCGCCGAGAAGATCCCCTTCCTGGCGCCCGACGTCACCGGCATCGGCAAGATCGGCTTCAAGGTCACCGGTCCCGACTTCTCGACAGCCAAGGACTATCCGATCCAGACCCGCCTGGGCTGGGGCGACGTGGTGCGCACCACCACCGAGCTGCAGGCCCCGGGCGCGACCTACACGCCGGGCTACCAGCTCTTGTCGGGCCTGGCGGCCGGCGACGTGACGCTGCAGGTCAGCTACTCGCCGTTCAAGGGCTTCGACCCGTCGGCGATCGCGGTGGCCTTGCAGCGCTACCCGTACGGCTGCACCGAACAGGTGGTGTCGGCGGCCTATCCGCTGCTCTACGCCCAGAGCCTCTCGACCGATCCCAAGCTCAAGCGCACGCCGGCCGCCCTGGCCGGGGCGGTGGGCCGCCTCTTGGATCGCCAGACCCTCGACGGGGCCTTCGGCCTGTGGCGGGTGGGCGATGGCGAGGCCGACCCGTGGCTGGGCGCCTACGCCACCGACTTCCTGCTGGAGGCCAAGGCGCAAGGCGTGGCCGTGCCCGACGAGGCTCTGGACAAGGCGCTGAACGCCATGCGTCAGGTCAGCCGTCCCGACGGCTGGGCCTCGGTCGCCTACCGGATGGAGTATCCGTCCTGGTGGGGCCGCAACGAGGACGAAAGCCGCAAGGCGACCCAGCGCATGCGCCGCCGGGCCAGCGCCTACGCCCTCTACGTCCTGGCCAAGGCCGGGCGCGGGGACCTGGCCCGCCTGCGCTGGTGGCACGACGTGCAGATGAAGGACGAGGACCAGCCGATCGCCAAGGCCCAGGTGGCCGCGGGCCTGGCGCTGATGGGCGACCACGCCCGGGCCCGCTCGGCCATGCGCCAGGCGGTGAACTCGCTGAACTGGCGCGACGAATACGACTGGTACCAGAGCCCGCTGCGCGACGTGGCCGCCGTCACGGCTCTGGCGGTTCAGGCCGGCCAGACCGACGTCGCCGCCAGGCTGCAAGGCCGCCTGGAGAACGTGGTCAAGGATCCCGACGCCCTGAACACCCAGGAGCAGGCCCAGCTTCTCTACGCCGCCCACCAGCTGATGAAGGCCGCCGGCCCCATCAATATCGAGGCCCAGAACGTCGTCGCCCTGCCGGCTGCCGGCGGCGCGCCGCGCTGGGCCGTGGGCAAGCTGGCCGACGCCCGCTTCACCAACAAGGGCAAGGGCGCCCTGTGGCGGACGGTCAGCGTCCGCGGCACGCCGATCGCAGCCCCGGTCGCCGAGAGCAACGGCCTGTCGGTCAGCAAGCGGCTGTTCACGATGAGCGGCGGGGCGGTCGATCCGTCGGCCATCCGCCAGGGCGAACGGGTGATCGTGCTGATCCAGGGCCGGTCGATGCAGGCCCGCTCGACCGCCCTGGTGGTCGACGACGCCCTGCCGGCCGGCTTCGAGATCGAGGCCCCGCTCGGCGCCGACGACGCCCAGAACGGACCGTTCCGGTTCTTAGGGGAGCTGTCGACGCCGGACGCCCAGGAAAGCCGCGACGACCGCTACATCGCCGCGCTCGACCTGGAGGGCAACAAGCCCTTCGCCATGGCCTACATCGCGCGGGCCGTGACGCCGGGCGAGTTCTTCCTGCCCGGCGCCGTGGCCAAGGACATGTACCGCCCGAGCATCGCCGCCCGGTCGGACGCCGGCCGCACGATCATCGCGGCGGGGCAGTGACCGCTGACTACTCCCTTCCCCCTTTGATGGGGGAAGGGTCGGGGATGGGGGTGACAGCGCTTGAAGGTGAAGCGCCGTGACCACCGCCAACGCCGAGACCACCCCCACCCCTGCCCCCTCCCCCATCCAGGGGGAGGGGAAGGTCCCGCTGATCACCCGCCTGCTCACCGGCTTCCTCGCCGCCCAGGTCGGGGTGTTCGCGCTCAGCGCCGCCTTCCCGCCGGACATGAGCCGCGCCAAGCGCTCTTCCCCCGTGGTGCTGGGCGAGCGCGGGGCGTGGCTGCGCGCCCTGCCGGTGGAGGACGGCCGCTGGCGGGTGAGGGCCGACCTCGAACGCACCGACCCGACCTTCCTCAAGCGTCTCGTGGCGGTAGAGGACGCTCGTTTCCGTTGGCATCTGGGCGTCGATCCCATCGCCGTGGTCCGCGCCACGGGATCGGCGATCGTGCACGGCCGGGTCAGCAGCGGCGCCTCGACCCTGTCGATGCAGACCGCCCGCCTGCTGGAGCCCCGGCCGCGCAACCTCGGCTCCAAGCTGATCGAGATGGTTCGCGCCGCCCAGCTGGAAAGCCGGCTGAGCAAGGACGAGATCCTCGCCCTCTACCTGACGCTTGCCCCCTACGGCGGCAATCTGGAGGGGGTGCGCGGGGCCAGCCTCTCCTATTTCGGCCACGAGCCGTCCAGCCTGACCGACGGCGAGCAGGCCCTGCTGATCGCCCTGCCCCAGGCGCCCGAGGCCCGCCGTCCCGACCGCCGGCCCGAGGCCGCGCGCGAGGCGCGCCGGGCGGTGCTGGACAAGATGGTCCGCGCCGGGGTGCTGACCAACATCGCCGCCGTCGAGGCCGAGGGCGAGCTGATCCCGCGCCGCAGCCCCTTCCCGGCCATGGCCTGGCACCTAGCCGGCCAGCAGGCCGCCGCCGCGCCCGCCAGCCAGCCCAGCGTGCTGACCACCATCGACCCCGACCTGCAATCGCGGCTGGAGCCCCTGGCCGCCGCCGTCGCCGCCGGCCAGGGTCCCGAAGCCACCGCCGCCATCATCGTCGTGCGGATCCGCGACCGGGCCGTGCGCGCTCTCGTGGGCTCGGCCGGCCGCGATCGGCCCGGCGGCTGGGTGGACATGACCAGCGCCGTGCGATCACCCGGCTCGGCGCTGAAGCCCTTCGTCTACGCCTTCGCCTTCGACGACGGCATGCTGGCGCCCGACACCCAGATCGACGACGCCCAGACGCGTTTCGCCGACTACCAGCCGGAGAACTTCGACCGGGTGTTCCACGGCAAGGTCACCGCCCGCGAGGCCCTGGCCTATTCGCTGAACGTGCCGGCCGTCGCCACCCTGGAGAAGATCGGCCCCGAGGCCTTCGCCGCCCGCCTCGAGGCCGGCGGCGTCAAGCTGCTGCGCCCCAAGGCCGAGGTGAAGGCCGCGGGCCTGGCCCTGGCCCTGGGCGGGGCGGGCATCACCCTGCGCGACCTCGCCACCCTCTATGCTGGCCTGGGCGACGGCGGGGTGGTCAAGCCGCTGGCCTATACGCTCGACCAGGCCAGGGACCGCGAACACCAGGCCGGAACCCGCATCGCCCGGCCCGAGGCCGTGAACCAGGTGCTCGACATCCTGCGCGAGGCGCCCGGCCCGCGCGGTCGCGCGCCTTCGGCCCTGACACGGGGCGGTCCGGCCATGGCCTTCAAGACCGGCACCTCCTACGGCTTTCGCGACGCGGTGGCGGCGGGGATCGTCGGCGGCCACGCCATCGTCGTCTGGACCGGCCGGGCCGACGGCGGCGCGCGCGGCGGCCTCACGGGGCGCGACGCGGCCCTGCCCACCCTGTTCGACGTCGCCGACCTGGTGGGCGCGCCACCCACCGCCCCGCGCCCGATCGCGCCGAAGTCGGCGCCGGGCGCCCTACAGCAGTTGCGGACCGTGGCCGACGAGGGTCCCCGCCTGATCTTCCCGCCCGACGGCGCGACGGTGCAGGTCGAGGGGCTGGGCAAGGGTTCGCGCGGCCTGGTGCTGGCGGCCGGCGGCGAGAACCTGTCGTGGTACGTGGACGGCAAGCCCCTGGCCGACGATCCGGTCGGCGGCAAGCCGGTCTGGCGGCCGGCGGCGGCGGGCTTCTATCGGCTGCGGGTGGTCGACGACCAGGGCCGGGCGGCCAGCGCCCGAGTGCGCATCAGGGCGCCGGGCTGAACGGGAAGGCTCAGGCCTTCGAGGGCGCGGCCTTGTTGATACGCACCAGGGCCAGCGTGGCGACCAGCAGCAGGGCGCCGGCGACCAGGGTTCCCAGCAGCATCGGATCGGGCTTCCAGTAGCCGAGGTTGCGGGCCGCCAGATAGCCGGGGGCCAGGACGCTGACCACCCAGACCGGGGCGGTGACGGTGTTGGCCGCGTGGAAGGTCCAGTCGCGCATCCGGGTCATGCCCGCGGCCATGGGCACGAACGGCCGCAGCGGGCCGAGGTAACGGGCCACGGCCAGGGCCAGCACGCCGTAACGGCGGGTGTAGAGGCGGGCGCGCGCCACCGTGCGGCGGTGCTTGGCCAGCACCGGATGGCGCACGGCCCAGGCGCCCATGTGGCGGCCCATCAGATAGGAGATCGCGTCGCCCAGGGCCGCACCGACGCTGCACCAGACGATCACCTCGACCGGATGCAGCGAGCCGGTGGCGATCAGCGCGCCGGCCGTCAACATCACCGCCATGATCGGGATCAGCACCCCGACCAGCATCAACGCTTCGAGCAGGGTGACGACCGCCAGGATCGCGCACACCAGCAGGCGGTGCTCGACGACGAGGCTGTGCAGGCTCTGGAGAAAGGCGTCCATGCAACCACCGTGGCAGGGGATGGTGACGAACAAGTAAGCATCGAACGGCGATCCGCCAACTGCGACGATCGGGCGCGGCTAGATTTGTTCTCGCCGCGCGGGGGCTCGCCAGAGGCTCGGCAAGGCATAGACGTCCGGTCTGGCCTCGAAGCGGATCATGCCGGCCTCCGTTTCGAACGCCAGCGTCAGCAGGTCGGCGACCGGCGACAGGCCAAACCCCGGCGAGCGGATGTTCGCCGCCATCTCGGCCGCGCCCTCGACGAGCGCCAGGCGAAGGATAGCGGCCTGCGGGTGCTGGTCGCGGATCCGCAGGCGCGCCTCGTCCTCGCCGACACGCCATCCTTCCGCCGTCAGCACCTCGCGACGGTCCCCGTGGGCCGTCAAACCGAACCGGAAGCTGGCCCAGCCATCGGCCAGCAGCGCGCCCAGCACTGGGACCGGCGCGTCGAAGACCTCCGGCGCGAGCAAGGCGCGCGCCGAAAGCAGATCATCCAGACCCAGCGGGCCGGACGCTCCGATCGCGTCGTCGGCGCACGCCATCTCGGCTAGGCCTTGCCTTCCAGAACCCGCTGATAGTCCTCGATGCTCTCGATGCCGACGTTCAGGTCGGTGACCAGGCCGTTGGCCAGGGAATAGACCCAGCCGTGCACGGCCAGGCTCTGGCCGCGGGCCCAGGCGTCCTGCACGAAGACGTCCGAGGCGACGTTGCGCACCTGGCGGATAACGTTCAGCTCGCACAGGCGATTGAGACGGTCGCGCTCTTCGGGGATGGCGTCCAGCTCGCAGCGGTGCTCGGCGTGGACCTCGCGGATCGGGTGCAGCCAGTGGTCCACGAGGCCCCGGCGCTTGCCGTCGATGGCCGCCGCCACGCCGCCGCAGCCGTAGTGGCCCACGACCATGATGTGCTTGACCTTCAGCACGTCGACCGCGAACTGCAGCACGGACAGGTAGTTGGCGTCCTGCGGCGGGGCCAGGTTGGCGACGTTGCGGTGCACGAACAGCTCGCCTGGATCGAGGCCCACGATCTCGTTGGCCGGCACGCGGCTGTCGCTGCAGCCGATCCACAGGTACTCGGGGCTCTGCTGGTTCTCCAGGCGCTTGAAGAAGTCGGCGTCGACCTGCGTCTTGCGCTTCGACCAGTTGGCGTTGTTGGTTTTCAGATCTTCAAGCATCGGCGGCGTCCGGCTGGAGGCTGGGGTGAGCAGCGGCGAAAGCGGGATGGTCGGCGGCGCGGTCGGCGGCCGCCACCAGGGTCGGATAGGGTGAAAGGTCGATGTTGAACCGGCGCGCGCCATAGACCTGCGGCACGATGCAGACATCGGCCAGGGTCGGCGTGTCGCCATAGGCATAGGTCCCGCCATGGGCGGCGACGGCGGCTTCCAGGGCGGTGAAGCCCTCGGCCAGCCAGCGGGCCATCCACGCCTTGCGGGCGGCCTCGTCCTGGCCTCGCGCGGCCAGCTCGCCGGTGACCCGCACGTTGTTCAGCGGATGGATGTCGCAGGCCACGACCTGGGCCATGGAACGCACGCGGGCGCGGCCCAGTGGATCGGCCGGCAGCAGGGCGGGCTCTGGAAAGGTCTCGTCCAGCCATTCCAGTATGGCCAGGCTCTGGGTCAGCACCACGCCGTCGCCGATCGCCAGGGCCGGGGTCAGGCCCTGCGGGTTCAGGTCGCGATACGCCGCCTGGCGCTGCTCGCCCTTGAGCAGGTTCACCGGCGCCTGGTCGTAGGCCAGGCCCTTGAGGGCGAGGCCGATGCGGACGCGATAGGGCGCGGCCGCCCGCCAGTAGCCGAACAGCGTCAGGGTCACGGCCGCGCGCTCCCTCTAGACCAGGGTGAAGGCCAGGGCGCCGACGCCGTCGACCTCGCCGGCGATCTCGTCGCCCTTGACCACCGCGGCGACGCCCTCGGGGGTGCCGGTGAAGATCAGGTCGCCGGCCGCCAGGGTCCACAGCTTGCTGGCCTCGGCGATGATCTCGGGGATGTTCCAGATCATGTCGGAGACGAGGCCCGTCTGGCGCTGCACACCGTTGACCGTCAGCCAGATGGCGCCGTCGAACGTCGCGTCGGCCGCCGGGCGGATGGCCGAGATCGGGGCCGAGAAGTCGAAGGCCTTGCCCGCTTCCCAGGGGTGGCCCTTGGCCTTGGCCGCGCCCTGCAGGTCGCGGCGGGTGAGGTCGACGCCCACGGCGTAGCCGAACACGTGGTCCAGGGCGTCGTCGACGGCGATGTTCGCGCCGCCCGACTTCAGCGCCACCACCAGCTCGATCTCGTGATGCAGGTCGGCCGTGCGCGGAGGATACGGCACGTCCTTCATAAGCGGCGCGATGGCGTCGGCCGGCTTGGCGAAGAAGAACGGCGGATCGCGCTCGTCGCCGCCCATCTCGGCGCGGTGGGCGGCGTAGTTGCGGCCCACGCACAGGATGCGGCGAACGGGGAAGACCGCCTCGGATCCTTCCACCGGAACCGAAGGCTGGACGGGCGGGGAAAAGGCGTAGGTCGTCATGGCCGCCTGCTTAGACCCAAAACCGCGCGACCGGAACCCCGCCGGAAAAGCGGCGCCCTGGCCGGGAACCGGGTCGCCTAAACGTTCTTTCACTTGCCCAGGCTCTCGCCGTCTTGTCATGTCGGGTTGGGGACTGTTGGCGTTAACAAGACCGGGGGCCGCGAGTACCGATGCTGATCATCGAAAACCTGACGCACGTCTATGGCAACGGCGTGCGCGCCCTGGACGAGGTCAGCCTGACCATACCGCGGGGGATGTACGGCCTGCTGGGCCCCAACGGCGCCGGCAAGTCCACCCTGATGCGGACCATCGCCACTCTCCAGGCGCCGACCTCGGGCCACATCCGCTTCGGCGACATCGATGTCCTGAAGGATCCCGAAGCCCTGCGCCGCGTGCTCGGCTACCTGCCGCAGGACTTCGGCGTCTATCCGCGCGTCAGCGCCTACGACATGCTCGACCACATGGCGGTGCTGAAGGGCATCTCCGGCCGCAAGGAGCGCAAGGACACCGTCGAGAGCCTGCTGGCCCAGGTCAATCTTTGGAACGTCCGCAACAAGGCCATCGCCGGCTTCTCGGGCGGCATGCGCCAGCGCTTTGGCATCGCCCAGGCCCTGATCGGCGATCCGCGCCTGATCATCGTCGACGAGCCCACCGCCGGCCTCGACCCCGAAGAGCGCAACCGCTTCCTCAACCTGCTGGCCGAGATCGGCGAGAACGTGGTGGTGATCCTGTCGACCCACATCGTCGAGGACGTCTCCGACCTCTGCCCGGCCATGGCCATCATCTGCGACGGCCGCATCGTGCGCGAAGGCGCCCCGGCCGACCTTATCGCCCAGCTCGAAGGCCGCATCTGGAAGAAGACCATCGACAAGGCCGAGTTGGAGGACGCCAAGGCGGCCCACCAGGTGATCTCGACCCGACTGCTGGGCGGCCGCACCATCATCCACGTCCTGGCCGACACCGATCCCGGCGCGGGCTTCGCCCCCGTCACCGGCGGCCTTGAGGACGTCTATTTCTCGACCCTCGCCACCACCCGCTGCGCGGCGTAAGGGGGCGAGCGTCATGTTCGGAAAGATCGCGAGCTTCGAGCTCCGCTACCAGCTGCGTTCCCCGGTCTTCTGGGTGGTCGCCGTCCTGTTCTTCCTGCTGACCTTTGGGTCGGTGACCATCGAGCAGATCTCGATCGGCGGCGGCGGCACGATCCACAAGAACGCCCCGTTCGCCATCGCCCAGACCCACCTGATCCTGTCGATCTTCTACATGTTCGTGACGACGGCCTTCGTGGCCAACGTCATCGTGCGTGACGACGAGACCGGCTACGGCCCGATCCTGCGCACCACCCGCATCCGCAAGTTCGACTATCTGTACGGCCGCTTCGCCGGCGCCTTCCTGGCCGCCGCGATCTCGTTCCTGGCCGTGCCGATCGCCATGCTGATCGGCTCGGTCATGCCGTGGATCGACCCGGAGAAACTGGGTCCCAACCTGCTGAACGCCTATTTCTACGCCTACTTCGTGCTGGCCCTGCCGACGCTGCTGCTGACCTCGGCGCTGTTCTTCGCCCTGGCCACCGTCACCCGCTCGATGATGTGGACCTATGTCGGCGTCATCGGCTTCCTGGTGCTGTGGGTGGTGGCCGGCATCGCGCTGGACAAGCCCGAGTTCGAGCAGGCCGCGGCCCTGTGGGAGCCGATGGGCACCGGCGCCTTCAGTCTGGCGACCAAGTACTGGACCGCCAACGAGCGCAACACCCTCACCCCGGCCCTGACCGGCGCCCTGCTGTTCAACCGGGCCTTCGTGATCGTGCTCGCCATGGGCCTGCTGGCCGGCGCCTACGGCCTCTTCCGCTTCCAGTCGGCCGAGCTGTCGGGCGGCAAGACCCGCAAGGCCGCGCGCAAGGACGCCAAGGCCGAAGCCGCCGCGCCCGCGCCGGCCCCGCGCCCCCTGCCCGCCCCGCGCCATGACGCCGCCACCGCCTGGGTCCAGTTCGTCGCCCGCACCCGACTCGACATGGGCCAGGTGTTCAAGAGCCCGGCCTTCTTCGTGCTGCTGGCGCTGGGCCTGTTCAACGCCGCCGGCTCGCTGTGGTTCGCCACCGACGCGGACGGCTACGGCGGCCAGATCTATCCGGTCACCCGCGCCCTTCTGCGGCCGCTGCTCGGCTCGTTCAGCCTGATCCCGATGATCATCGCCATCTACTACGCCGGCGAGCTGGTCTGGCGCGAACGCGAGCGCCGCACCCACGAGATCATCGACTCCACCCCAGTCGGCGATTGGGCCTTCACCGCCCCGAAGATCGCCGCCATCTCGCTGGTGCTGCTGTCGACCCTGCTGGTCAGCGTCGTCGCCGGCGTGGTCAGCCAGGTCGGTCACGGCTATTTCCGGCTGGAGCTCGACAAGTACCTCCTGTGGTACGTGCTGCCCCAGGGCGTGGACTGGATCCTGCTGGCCGTGCTGGCCGTGTTCCTGCAGGTGCTGAGCCCGCACAAGTTCATCGGCTGGGGCCTGATGGTGGTCTATGTCGTCACCCAGGTGACGTTCTCGAACCTCGGCTTCCAGCACAATCTCTACAACTACGGCGGCTCGCCGGGGACCCCGTTCTCCGACATGAACCGCCTGGGCGCCTTCTGGATCGGGGCCTGGTGGTTCCGCGCCTACTGGAGCGCCTTCGCCGTGCTGCTGGCGGTGCTGTCCTACGCCCTGTGGCGTCGCGGGACCGAGACCCGGCTGCTGCCGCGCCTGCGCCGCCTGCCCCGCCGCCTGCGCGGCGGAAGCGGCGTGGTGTTCGGCGTCGTCTTCCTGGTCTTCGCGGGCCTGGGCGGCTTCATCTTCGTCAACACCAACGTCTGGAACGAGTACCGCACCAACCTCGATGACGAGCGCTGGACCGCCGATCTCGAAAAGACGCTGCTGCGCTACGAGAACACGCCCCAGCCCAAGATCACCGGCATGAAGCTGGATGTCGACCTCCACCCGGGCGAGCCGCGGGCCGAGACCCGCGGGGCCTATGTCTTCCAGAACAAGACCGGCGCGCCGCTGAAGGAAATCCACGTCCGCTTCGATCGCGACCTGGCCGTCCGCGCCCTGTCGATCGAAGGCGCCCGGGCCAAGCAGACCTTCGAGCGCTTCAACTACCGGATCTTCGCCTTCGACACCCCGATGGCGCCAGGCGAGACGCGCCGGATGAGCTTCATCACCGAGCGCAGCCAGAAGGGCTTCAAGAACAGCGGCAACGAGACCCGCGTGGTCGCCAACGGCACGTTCCTCAACAACATGGAGATCGCGCCGATCCTGGGCATGGGCCGCGACGGCCTGCTGCAGGACCGCGCCAAGCGCCGCAAGTACGGCCTGCCGCCCGAGTTGCGGATGGCCAAGCTGGGCGACGTGGCCAGCCGTCAGTTCAACGGCCTGCGCAAGGACGCCGACTTCGTCACCTCCGACATCACCGTCACCACCGACGCCGACCAGACGCCGATCGCGCCGGGCAGCAAGGTGTCCGAGCGGGTTTGGAAATCGGGGAACCTCGAGCGCCGCACCGTGCGCTTCGTGGCCGACGCACCGATCCTGCCGTTCCTGTCGATTCAGTCGGCCCGCTACGCGGTCTCGCGCGAGACCTACAAGGGCATCGACCTGGCGGTCTATTACGACCCGCAGCACGCCTGGAACATCGACCGCATGCGCGAGGGCATGAAGGCCTCGCTCGACTACTATCAGGAAGAGTTCAGCCCCTATCAGTTCAAGCAGCTGCGCTTCCAGGAATTCCCGGCCTACGCCGATTTCGCCCAGGCCTTCGCCGGCACAATCCCGTGGTCGGAGAGCATGTTCTTCATCGCCGACTACCGCGATCCCGAGAAGATCGACATGGTCACCTATGTCGGCGCGCACGAGATCGGCCACCAGTGGTGGGCCCACCAGGTGCTGGGCGCCGACCAGCAAGGCTCGACCATGCTGTCGGAGACCTTCGCCCAGTACTCGGCCCTGATGGTCATGAAGCGGAAGTATGGCGAGGCCCAGATCCGCAAGTTCCTGAAGTTCGAGCTCAACAGCTACCTGCGCTCGCGCGGCGGCGACGTGCTCGAGGAGCAGCCGCTGGCCCGGGTCGAGAACCAGGGCTACATCCACTACCGCAAGGGCTCGCTGGTCATGTACCGGCTGCAGCACGAGGTGGGCGAGGAAACGGTCAACCGGGTGCTGCGCAAGCTGATCGCCGACCACGGCTTCAAGGGCGCGCCCTATCCGACCACGCTCGACTTCCTGCGCATCCTCCGCGCCGAAGTCCCGGCCGACAAGCAGGCCCTGGTCACGGACTTGTTCGAAAAGATCACGCTCTATGACCTGAAGACCAAGAGCGCGACCGTGAAGAGGCGGGCCGACGGCCGCTACGACGTCAAGCTCGTGGTCGAAGCCAAGAAGATGTACGCAGACGGTCGCGGCAAGGAGACGGACGCGGCCCTCAACGAAGTGCTGGACGTGGGCCTGTTCACGGCCGAGCCGGGCAAGAAGGACTTCGCCCAGAAGGATGTCGTGGCCATGGAGCGCCGCCCGATCCGCAGCGGGACCCAGACCCTGACCTTCGTGACCAAGGTCGCCCCGCGCTTCGCCGGCGTCGACCCGTACAACTTCGTCATCGACCGCAACGGCGACGACAACGTGGTGAAGGCGGCGGACTAGGGAATAGCTCCTCCCCCGTGAAACGGGGGAGGGGGACCGCGAAGCGGTGGAGGGGGCGGCGGCGCGCACGGCGCTCCGTCCCTCGCCCCCTCCGCCACGCTGCGTATCCGCAGCGCGCCACCTCCCCCGCTAAAGCGAGGGAGGAGCATGAAGTCCATAGAAAAACCCCCGGCCTTCCGACCGGGGGTTTTCCACGTCATGGCTCCAACGAACCTTACTTCATGCCGTTCTTCAGGCCCTCGGCCATGTTCAGGTGTTCCTGGACCTTGGGAGCGGTCTCGGCGGCGAAGGTCTTGATGGCGGCCACGTCGCCGTCCTGGGCGTAGCGCTGCAACAGGTTCAGCGCGGCCTGGTGAGCGTCGACCTGGCTGTCGGCGTACTTCTTGTCGAAGTCCTTGGCATCGGCCTTGTTCAGGTCGTCCAGCTTGCCTTGCAGGTCTTCCGGCAGGGCGGTCGGCAGGGTGATGCTGGCGCCCGAGGCGGCGATGGCGGCTTTCAGGCCCTGGCTGGTGGCCGTGTGGGCGTCGATCATCGCCTGGGCGAATTTCTTGACGTCGGCGTTGGTCGAGCGCTTGAGCGCCACCTTGCCGGCCTCGATCTCGAACATGTCGCTTGCCGCGGCCTTGGCGGCGAAGTCCGGAGCGGCGGCTTCGTCGGCCGGGGTCGGGACGGTGGCCGAAGGGTTGGCGTCCGGGGTAGCGGCCTGTTCGGCCGGCGTCGCAGCGCCCTTGGTCTCGTCGGTCTTCTGGCCGCAGGCGGCCAGGCTGAGAGCGGCGAAGGCGGCGCCGACGATGAGAAGCTTGCGGGTCATGGCTTTCTTTCCCTACGTGTTTTTCTAAGGAAGAAGCGGCAGCTTCACGCGCCGCCGTCATGGCGAAGAAAGCCTCACGGCCGCGTGATGGTTCCGTGATCGGGGAGAGGAACAAAATGACCCAAGGACCGTTGGCGGGCGTCCGCGTCATCGAGATGGGACAGCTGATCGCCGGTCCGTTCTGCGGCCAGGTGCTGGGCGATTTCGGCGCCGAGGTCATCAAGCTGGAAGACCCTGGAACCGGCGATCCGATGCGCCAGTGGGGCCGCTCAAAGCCCAAGGGCCTGTCGCCCTGGTGGCCGGTCATCGGCCGCAACAAGAAGTCGGTCACGGTCGACCTGCGCACCGACGAAGGCCGCGCCATCGCCCGCGACCTGATCGCCGCGGCCGACGTGGTGGTCGAGAATTTCCGCCCCGGCACGCTGGAAAAGTGGGGCCTTGGCTATGACGACCTGGCCAAGACCAATCCCGGCCTGGTCATGGCCCGCGTCTCGGGCTTCGGCCAGACCGGCCCCTACGCCAAGCGCGCCGGCTACGCCCTGGTCGGCGAGGCCATGGGCGGCCTGCGCCACATCACCGGCGAGCCCGACCGCAATCCGGCCCGGGCCGGCATCTCGATCGGCGACAGCCTCTCGGGCCTGAACGCCGCGCTGGGGGTGATGATGGCCCTGCACGCCCGCCACGTCACCGGCAAGGGCCAGGTGGTCGACGCGGCGATCTATGAAAGCGTGCTGACGGTGATGGAGAACCTTGTCACCGAGTACGACCTGACCGGCTACATCCGCGAGCGCTCGGGCGCGGTGCTGCCCGGCATCGCCCCGTCGAACGTCTATCCGACCAGGAGCGGCGAGCTGGTTCTGATCGGCGCCAACCAGGACACCCTGTTCAAGCGCCTCTGCGAGCTGATGGGCCGCCCGGACCTGGCGGAGGATCCTCGCTATCGCGACCACGCCGCCCGGGGCGTCAACCAGGGCGAACTCGACGCCCGCATCGCCGCCTGGACCCTGGACCAGGACATCGACGACCTGCTGCCGAAGCTGGAGGCAGCGGGCCTGGCCTGCGGCCGCATCTACCGCGCCCCGGAAATGCTGGCCGACCCGCAGTTTCAGGCCCGCGAGTCGATCGTCTCGGTGCCCCATCCGGTATTCGGTCAGGTGAAGATGCAGAACGCCTTCCCCCGTCTCACCGACACCCCCGGCGGCGTCCGCTGGCCCGGCCCGACGCTGGGCGAGCATACGCAAGAGGTGCTGACCCAGGTGGCGGGGATGAGCGCGGAGAAGGTGGCCGAGCTGAAAGCGCGAGGGGTGGTTTAGGAGAGATCCTCCCCCTGAAGGGGGAGGTGGCCCGAAGGGCCGGACGGGGAAGTGGCTGCTGACGGCGATACCGTCGCTGCTTCACAGGCCCCTTCCCCCTCAGTCGCTCCGCGACAGCTCCCCCTTCAGGGGGAGCATCTTGATCACGGGCAAGGATTCGGCCGCGCCGCGTGGATGGCGTTGACCGCCTTTTCCAGCTCCTCGGTCCATTCCACGTCGAAGGCGTCGATGTCGGTCTTCAGCTGCTCCATGCTGGTCGCGCCGATGATCGTGGCGGTGACGAACGGGCGGGCGTCGACGAACTTCAGGGCCAGCTGGGCCGGATCCAGGCCGTTTTGGCGGGCCAGGTCCACATAGGCCGTGAACGCCTCGATCGCGCCGGGGCCCTCGTAGCGCTGCATCCGGTTATAGAGCGCCTTGCGCGAGCCCTCGGGCAGGTTTCCGCCCAGGTACTTGCCGGTCAGCTGGCCCTGGGCCAGGGGCGAATAGGCCAGGAGGCCCGCCTGCTCGCGCATGGCGATCTCGGCCAGGCCGTATTCGAACACCCGGTTGGCCAGGTGATAGGCGTTCTGGATCGAGGCGATGCGCGGCAGGCCCCGCTTCTCGCTCTCGGCCAGGAACTTCATCACACCCCAGGGAAACTCGTTGGAGACGCCCAGGGCCCGGATCGAGCCCTTCTTCACGTGCGCGTCCAGCGCCTCGAGGATGTCGCCGAAACGCTCGTAGTCGTCGTCATAGTCCTTGTAGGTCTGGCCGCCGAACACCCGCACGGCGCGGTCAGGCCAGTGCAGCTGGTAGAGATCTAGATAGTCGGTCCGCAGGCGCTTGAGCGAGCCTTCCACCGCCTCGTCGATCTGGGCCTTGGTCTGGCGGGTGCTGGCCCCGTCGGCGCGCATCCACGGCAGGCCGCCGAAGGCCGAGCCGCGGCCCGCCACCTTCGAGGCCAGGACGATGTCCTTGCGCTTGCCGGTCTTGGCCAGCCAGCTGCCGATATAGCGCTCGGTGCTGCCTTGGGTCTCGGCCGTCGGCGGGCTGGCGTACATCTCGGCCGTGTCCCAGAAGGTGACCCCGCGCCCCAGGGCGTAGTCCATCTGGGCGTGGGCCTCCTCCTCGCTGTTCTGCGAGCCCCAGGTCATGGTGCCCAGGCAGCAGCGCGAGACCTGGATGCCGGTGCGGCCGAGTTCGACGTAGTCCATGAAGTCCCCTGCTTGGCTTTACCGACCTATTTAGGACGTCGCGCCGCCAAGGCGAACCCAAACCTCGGGCGCCCGGACATACTTTGATACATTCGCGCCGACCTCGTCTTCCCGCCTGAAGCCTTGCGTAGAAGGCCATTCGATCCGATATTTCACACGTGTCCCCTCGGGGACGTTGAAATAAGGGTTTCCTTCGATGAACGACTTCAACCGCGACTATGCGCGCACGATCCCGGCGGATCGCGTCGACATGTCGGTTGACGCCGGGCTGCGCAGTTTCATGCTCGGCGTCTACAACAAGGTGGCGCTGGGCCTGCTGCTGTCGGCCGCCCTCGCCTGGACGACCAGCTCGTTCCCGCCCGTGCGCGACCTGCTGTTCCAGGTGAACGGCAACCGCGTGGGCTACACGCTGCTGGGCATGGTCATCGCCTTCGCCCCGCTGGCCATCCTGCTGTTCTCGAGCTTCGTCATGAAGTCGATCAACCCGCGCACCGCGGGCGTGATCTACTGGTCGATCGTGTCGCTGATCGGCGCGTCGCTCGGCACCGTGGTGCTGATGTACACCGGCGGCAGCGTGGCCTCGACCTTCCTGATCACGGCGACCGCCTTCGGCGCGCTCAGCCTGTTCGGCTACACCACCAAGAAGGACCTGACCGGTTTCGGCAGCTTCCTGATCATCGGTCTGGTGGGCCTGATCCTGGCCTCGATCGTGTCGATCTTCTTCCCGTCGGGCCCGCTGGTCTTCGCGATCAACGCCATCGGCGTGCTGATCTTCGCCGGCCTGATCGCCTACGACACGCAGAACCTGAAGATGACCTACTACCAGGTCGGCGGCGACGCAGCCGCCAAGTCGGTGGCCACCAACTACGGCGCGCTGAACCTGTACCTGGACTTCATCAACCTGTTCCGCTTCCTGCTGTTCTTCCTGGGCGACCGCCGCTAAGGCGCCTTCCAGGCACAGATGACGAAGCCCCGGTGGATCGCTCCGCCGGGGCTTTTTCGTGGGTGCTGGCGGCCGCCCTTGTCAGACTGGGCGACGTGCGGCCAAGTTAGCGACATGTCCCCTGAAAACCTCGTCGCCAGCCTCCGCACGATCGTGATAACCGCGGCGGTGAACGACCTGACCCGCCAGCTCGAAAAGCCGCCGGGCCGGCGGCCGGCGCCTGAGCACGTCCAGCGCAGTGATTGGTATAATCGTCTGAGCGAAGACGATCGCGCCGTCGTCAGGGCCATCGTAGCCGACGCCGCCGAAGCGACGATGTTCGGCGCTCTCTGCGTTCTGGACGGCGCCCGTGCGGTCCACCCGCCGTCCGAGGGACGACTGGAACTTTCGTTCGTCTCCAGCGAGAGCAAGACGCTGCTGACCGCCAGCGACGGCGCCGGCGTCGCGCTACACGAGCTGCTGTAGACCCCTACTCGACCACCCTGAACTTGCCCTTGTCGAACAGCCGCAGCACCTGGGCCAGGTCGTGGCCGCGCTTGAGCACCATGCCGCCCTGGCCGCGCACCAGCCACTGGCCTTGCTTGCGGGCCAGCTCCGGCCACTTCTCGACGCGATAGAGCGGGGCCTCGGCGGCGTGGCGGAAGATCGAGAAGGCCGCGTGGTCGGCCGCGCCGCCCATGCCGTAGTCGCGCCACTCGCCGGCCGCGACCATCCGCCCGTAGAGGCGCAGGAGCTGGTCGATCTCGCGCCGCTCGAAGAACACGACGCCGCCGACGGGAGAGGAAACGTCCAGGGCCATGGGGGCGAATCCTAACCCCAAATCAGGGGTTCAGGCGAGCGTCGCGCATTTGCAACATCGTTCGACGAAGCGAAAAGCCAAGCTGGACCAGGCCACGAAATGACCTTGTTTCGGTCGTTCGCCCGCCCGCTTCCCCAGCGAAAAAGTCAGTGTCGGCTGATCGGAGACCCCACGGTCCAGGATCCTGAACAGCCCCCCCAGCCCCCCCTTGATCGCGGGCCGGTCGGCCGACAGACTAAATCAAGAGAACCCCTCTCTTAACTGCAGAGCCCGCGTGGAAACCCCTCCCACGCGGGCTTTTCGCGTTCTGGGCCCTGGCTTCTCGCGCGGCCTTCGGAACTGCAAAGATCGCCACAGAGGCGCCCCACCCCGTCGCGAAAGCACCCTGATCGCGCCCTTCGCCGGCCGCTTGGGGGCTCGATAGTCTCATGGTCGGTCGATCGGAACGCCTCGCGGTCCGGGATCCTGAACAGCCCCTCCAGCCCACCGGCTCGCGGGCGGCCCGTTCGACCGGCGCGTATCTTCTATCCCCTCCCCTAAAGACCCCGCTTCGCCGACCATCCCCTAAGGCGAGGCGGGGTTTCTTTTGCGCGGAAGGGAAGCCCCCTCAGATCCGTCCACCCCCGCGAAGGCGGGGGCCCAAGCGGGCTCGGCAGGTTCACCTCCGAGTGCGCCTCATCCGGAACATCGGCTTGGATCCCCGCCTTCGCGGGGAAGCTCGGAGAAGGAGGAGGAAAGGTCCTAACGGCTCTTGCCGCCGGGAGGCAGCACGCCCAGCACCCGGCCGCCCTTGGCGCCCTGGACGATGATGGCGGTGGCCAGGTCGTCGTCCTTGGCCAGGGCGGGCAGGCGATACATCTTCGGACGGCCGGTCCAGGCGCCGATCTTGACGATCTCGCGCACCACGTTGCGGTGGATGATGGTCTGGCCGCGGTTGTCACCGCGCTTGACGGCGATCTCCTGCTTGCGCGGGTCGAAGCGCACCAGCCACACCTCGGCCCCGCCGCGCGGCGACGCGCCCGAGCCGACGGCCACGCGATTGGTCCCGACGAACTCCATGTCAGGAGCCGGCGGCAGGTGGGCGGTGTCGATCAGCTTCTCGACGGTCTCGGCCTTGGCGCCCGAGGCCTGCACCTTGCCGGCCACCACCACCTGGGGCGTGGGCACGTCGCGCAGGGCGAAGGCCTTGGCGTAGGCCCGCTGGCGCTCGCCGAAGGCCGGCTTGGCGAAGGTGTCCTTCCAGCCGAGATAGTCCCAGTAGTCGACCGAATAGGTCAGGGCCAGCACGTCGTCGCGCTCGGCCAGCTCGGCGGCCGCCTGGTTGGCCTTGCCGCAGGACGAACAGCCCTGGGCGGTGAACAGCTCGACCAGCACGGGCGACTTGGCCGCGGCCGGGGCGGCGACGAGGCTCGTCAGGGCGAGGGAAAGAAGAGAGATCAAGGCCGTACGCATGTGCGGCGCACTTAAGCCAAGAAACCGCTGCGTCGCCCCTCACGAGGCCGTGAAATGGCCGCTTCGGCGCCAGGAAATCCACACGACAACGATGTCGGCCTCCCGACACGCCCTCGTACGAACGAAAACGGCCGGCCCCAGGGGGACCGGCCGTCTCGTATTCAACGTCTGAAGGACGTCGCTGCTTAGTCGGCCTTGGCCAGGTTACGCAGCACGTAGTTCAGGACACCGCCGTTCTTGAAGTATTCGAGCTCGGTCGGCGTATCGATACGGCAGCGCACCGGGAAGCGGGCGATGCGGCCGTCGGTCGGGCGGTAGAGCTCGACGATCAGCTGCTTGCGCGGGGCCAGATCCGTCAGACCACGGATCGAGACCAGCTCTTCGCCGGTCAGCTCCAGCTTCTGCCAGCCGTCCTGGATGAACTGCAGCGGCAGCACGCCCATGCCGACCAGGTTCGAGCGGTGGATGCGCTCGAAGCTCTCGGTGATCACCGCGCGGACGCCCAGAAGCTTGGTGCCCTTGGCGGCCCAGTCACGCGACGAACCGGTGCCGTATTCCTTGCCGGCGAACACGACGGCCGGACGGCCTTCGGCCTGGTACTTCATGGCCGCGTCGTAGATCGGCATCACTTCGCCCGAGGGGAAGTGCTTGGTCACGCCGCCTTCGATCTCCGGGGTGATCTTGTTGCGGATGCGGATGTTGGCGAAGGTGCCGCGCATCATGACTTCGTGGTTGCCGCGGCGGGCGCCGTAGCCGTTGAAGTCGATCGGCTCGACGCCGTTGTTGACCAGGTACTGACCAGCCGGGCTCGAGGTCTTGATCGAACCGGCCGGGCTGATGTGGTCGGTGGTGATCGAGTCGCCGAACACGGCCAGGACGCGGGCTTCCACGATGTCGGTGACCGGAGCGGGGGTCATCGACATGTTCGGGAAGTAGGGCGGGTTCTGGACGTAGGTGGAGTCACCTTCCCAGGCGTAGGTCTGGCCGCCCGTGACCTTGATGCCTTGCCAGTTCTTGTCGCCCTTGAAGACGTCGCCGTAGCGGCTGGCGAACATCTTCTCGTTGATCGACTTGCGCTGCAGGGCGGCGATGTCTTCGTTCGACGGCCAGATGTCGCGCAGGAAGACGTCGTTGCCCTTCTTGTCCTTGCCGATCGGCTGGGTGTTCAGGTCGATCTTCAGCGAGCCGGCCAGGGCGTAGGCCACCACCAGCGGCGGCGAGGCCAGGTAGTTGGCGCGGACGTCCGGGTTCACGCGGCCTTCGAAGTTACGGTTGCCCGACAGCACCGAGCAGGCGACCAGGTCGTTCTCGTTGATCGTCTTGCTGATGTTTTCCGGCAGCGGGCCCGAGTTGCCGATGCAGGTCGTGCAGCCGTAGCCGACCAGGTTGAAGCCCAGGGCGTCGAGGTGCTTGGTCAGGCCGGCCTTGGCCAGGTAGTCGGTGACGACCTGCGAGCCGGGGGCCAGCGAGGTCTTCACCCACGGCTTGGCCTTCAGGCCCTTGGCGACCGCGTTCTTGGCCAGCAGGCCGGCGGCGATCAGGACCGAGGGGTTGGAGGTGTTGGTGCACGAGGTGATGGCGGCGATCACCACGTCGCCGTGGCCGACGTCGAAGTCTTCGCCTTCCACCGGAGCGCGGAACTCGGGGCTTTCGGCCTTGCCGAACTCACCGACCAGCGACTCGGCGAACTTGCTCGAGGCGTCCGACAGCAGGACGCGGTCCTGCGGGCGCTTGGGGCCGGCCAGCGACGGCAGAACCGTGCCGAGGTCCAGTTCCAGGCTGTCGGTGAAGGTCGGCTCGGCGACGCCGGGCTCCCACCACAGGCCCTGTTCCTTGGCGTAGGCTTCCACCAGGGCGACGCGCTCGGCGTCGCGGCCGGTGCCCTTCAGGAAGGCGACGGTGGCGGCCGAGATCGGGAAGAAGCCGCAGGTGGCGCCGTATTCCGGAGCCATGTTGGCGATCGTCGCCTGGTCTTCCAGGGTCAGGTTGGCCAGGGCGTCGCCGTAGAACTCGACGAACTTGCCGACCACGCCCTTCTTGCGCAGCATCTGGGTGACGGTCAGCACCAGGTCGGTGGCCGTCGCGCCTTCCGGCATGGCGCCGGTCAGCTTGAAGCCGATGACTTCCGGGATCAGCATCGGGATCGGCTGGCCGAGCATGGCGGCTTCAGCTTCGATGCCGCCGACGCCCCAGCCCAGGACCGACAGGCCGTTGACCATGGTGGTGTGGCTGTCGGTGCCGACGACGGTGTCGGGGTAGGCCACTTCGGCGCCGTCGACCATGGCGGTCCAGACGGTCTGGGCCAGGTATTCCAGGTTCACCTGGTGGCAGATGCCGGTGCCGGGGGGCACGACGCGGAAGTTGTTGAAGGCCGACGAGCCCCAGCGCAGGAAGCGGTAGCGCTCGATGTTGCGCTCGTATTCGCGCTTCACGTTGGCGTCGTAGGCCTTGGCGTCGCCGAAGTTGTCGACCATCACCGAGTGGTCGATGACCAGGTCGACGGGGTTCAGCGGGTTGATCTTGGCCGGGTCGGCGCCCAGGGCGACCATGGCGTCGCGCATGGCGGCCAGGTCGACGACGGCCGGAACGCCGGTGAAGTCCTGCATCAGCACGCGAGCGGGACGGAAGCTGATTTCGTGCTCGACCGAGCCCTTGTTTTCCAGCCAGTTGGCGACGGCCTTCAGGTCGGCTTCGTTGACCGAGACGCCGTCTTCGTAGCGCAGCAGGTTTTCCAGCAGCACCTTCATCGAGACGGGCAGCGAGCCCGTGCCGGCCAGACCGGCTTCCTCGGCGGCGCGAAGGCTGTAATAGACGTAGGTCTTACCGCCGACGACGAGTTCGCGGCGGGTTTTGAGGCTGTCGACAGACGCCATTTCGAAGGATCCCTTCTCTGTTCACGGCCGCCGGAAAACCACTCCCGGGATCGCGCGATCGAGGCGGACCCACAGCGTCCATCCTCGCGCCGCGTACGCCCCATCCAATGCGGAGGGTGACGGCCGAGCGCTTCTTAGCGCCGGTTACCCACAACGTCCATGCGCGCGGCATGGACTTCCAATGATGAGAGCCGTTCGCATAAAGGGTTTGAGCCTCTCGCGGGGCGAACGGACCCTGTTTTCGGGGCTGGATCTGGAGCTCGAAAGCGGTGACGCCGTGGCGCTGACGGGCCGCAACGGGGCCGGCAAGACCAGCCTGCTCCGAGCCGTCGCAGGACTGCTGCGCCCGCTGGCGGGGACCATCGGTTTCGAAGGCTCCGAAGGGCGGATACTGGAGGCCGAAGCCGCCCGCGCCGACCACCTACATCTTGCCGGCCATCACGACGGCCTCAAGTCAGCCCGCACCGCCTGGGAGGAGCTTCTGTTCCAGGCCCGCTGGACCGGCGGAAGCGAAACCACCGCCCGCGCCGCCGTCGAGCGGCTGGAGCTTGGCCGCCTGCTCGACCTGGAGGTCCGCCGCCTGTCGGCCGGCCAGCGCCGCCGCGTCTCCCTGGCCCGGCTGCTGGCCAGCCCCCGCCGCCTGTGGCTGCTGGACGAGCCCATGGCCCCGCTGGACGCCGCCCACCGCGCCGCCTTCGGCGCGATCATGGCCGAGCATCTGGCGGGCGGCGGCATGGTGCTGGCCGCCGTGCACGACCCCCTGCCCGTCCCCGCCCGTCTGGTGGAGGTCGGCGCATGAGAGGGTTCGGCGTCCTCTTCCGGCGCGAGTTTGCCCTGGCCTGGGGCCGGGGCGGCGGACCTCTGCTGGCCCTGGCCTTCTACGCCTGCGTCGTCACCCTGCTGCCGCTGGCCGCCGGCCGCGCGCCCGAACGGCTGGCGAGCCTGGCCCCCGGCATCGCCTGGCTGGCCCTTGCCCTGGCCGCCCTGCTCTCGCTGGAGCGCCTGTTCGAGCGCGACTTCGAGGACGGGGCGCTGGACCTGCTGGCCCTGGGCCCCGCCCCGCTGGAAGCCGTGGCGGCGGCCAAGTGCCTGGCGCACTGGCTGGCGGCCGGCGCGCCGCTGGCCCTGGCCGCGCCTATAGCGGCGGTGGCGCTGGGCGCCTCGCCCACGATCATGCCGCTGTTGTTCGTCTGCGCCCTGGCAGGGGGGCTGGCCTTCTCGTTCCTGGGCGGACTGGGGGCCGCCCTGTCGCTGGGCAGCAAGCGCGGCGGCCTGCTGGTCGCCGTCATCGTCCTGCCGCTCTACGCCCCGCCGGTGATCTTCGGCGCCGGCGCGCTGGACGCCCTGACCGGCGGCCTGCCGTGGACGGGCGGCCTGCTGTTCCTGCTGGCCTACAGCGCCGCCGCCGTCGCGCTCAGCCCCCTGGCCATGGCCGCGGCCTGCCGCAACGCACTCGACTGAGGCTGGAAAGCCACCCCGACACGGGGTTTTTTGCGGCGCCGCACAATGACGCGGCGACGGCGGATTGATTTTTGGACGAAATCGTCCATTTATCCCCCCGTCGCGTCCGACAGGCGAACATTGATCCGCCGGACGCCTACCTCCTTTCAGGATTTGGCCATGGCCGAGACGAAGAAAAAGAAGCTGGTTCCGCTGCTGGTGGCCGGGGTCGCCGGCGTCGCCATCCTGGCCGGCGGCGTGCTCTGGTACATCGACAAGCAGCGCTTCGAGAGCACCGACAACGCCTTCGTCCAGGCCGACACCGTCTCGGTCAGCCCGCAGGTCACCGGCTATGTCGCCGAAGTGCTGGTCGCCGACAATCAGCGGGTCGAAGCCGGCCAGGTGCTGGCCAAGATCGATCCCTCGACCTTCCAGGCGAAGCTGGACCAGGCGATCGCCAACGCCGCGGCCCTCGACGCCGCCATCAAGAGCGTCGACGACAAGGCCATCCTCGAACAGGCCCTGATCCAGCAGCGCCAGGCGGGCGTGGCCAGCGCCCAGGCCGACGCCGGCCGGGCCCGCGCCGACCTCGCCCGCTACGACGCCCTGGCCAAGCAGGGCTGGGTCTCGCAGCAGAAGGTCCAGACCGAGGCCGCCGGCGCCAAGCAGTCGGACGCCACCGTCGCCAGCGCCCAGGCCGCCCTCGAAGCCGAGCGCCGCACCGCCTCGTCGCTGGGCTCGGCCCGCGCCCAGACCGTGGCCCAGGCAGCCGCCGCCCACGCCGCCGTCGACCAGGCCCGCATCGACCTCGAACGCACCGTGATCCGCGCCCCCGCCGCCGGCGTGGTCGGCGCCCGCACCGTGCGCCCCGGCCAGCTGGTTCAGCCGGGCGTCGCCCTGATGTCGGTGGTGCCGCTGGGCCAGAGCTTCGTGGTCGCCAACTTCAAGGAAACCCAGGTCGCCCGCCTGCGCGTCGGCCAGCCGGTCGAGATCAAGGCCGACGCCTTCGGCAAGCAGAAGATCGTCGGCAAGGTCGACAGCTTCGCCCCGGCCACCGGCCAGGAGTTCGCCCTGATCCCGGTCGAGAACGCGGTCGGCAACTTCACCAAGATCACCCAGCGCCTGCCGGTGAAGATCGCCGTCGACCGCACCGGCGCCGGCGCGGCCCTGCGCCCCGGCCTGTCGGTCGAGGTCAAGGTCGACGTCCGCGACCGTTCGGGCGCTTCGTTCGCCGAAGCCGGCCAGGGCGGGCAGCAGGTCGCCCGCGCTCCGACCGCGACCCAGGCCCGATAAGGCCGCGCCGTCTTGACCGACGCCGCCCTGCCCGCCTCCGCCAAGCCTGGCGCTCCCCCCGCGGCAAAGCCGGCGGGCGAGGTCGACTGGACCAAGCTGTTCCTCGGCTTCGGGGCCATGGTCATCGGCCAGTTCATGGCCATCCTCGACATCCAGATCGTCGCGGCCTCGCTGCCGCAGATCCAGGCGGGCGTCGGGGCCAGCGCCGACCAGGTCAGCTGGATCCAGACCGCCTACCTGATCCCCGAGGTCGTGATGATCCCGCTGTCGGGATACCTGTCGCGCCTGTGGGGCACCCAGCGGCTCTACATGGCCTCGTGCCTGGGCTTCATCCTGATGAGCGTCGCGACGGGCCTGTCGTCGTCGATCGACATGATGATCCTGACGCGGGCGCTGCAGGGCTTCATCGGCGGGGCGATGATCCCGACGGTGTTCGCCGTGGCCTTCACCGCCTTCCCGCCCGAGCGCCGGATCACCGCCAGCGTCATCATGGGCCTGATCGTCACCCTGGCCCCCACCGTCGGCCCCACCCTGGGCGGCCACCTGACCGAGTGGCTGAGCTGGCGCTGGCTGTTCTTCATCAACGTGCCACCCGGGATCCTGGTGCTGTTCGCGGTCGCCAAGTGGGGCGACTTCGACAAGGGCGACCCGAGCCTCGCCAAGGGCTTCGACTGGTCGGGCCTGGCCTTCATGGCCGTCTTCCTGATGAGCATGCAGTACGTGCTGGAGGAAGGCGCCAAGGAGAACTGGTTCGAGGACGACCTGATCCTCCTCCTCACCGTCGTGACCGTGGTCACCGGCGTGGTCTTCATCTGGCGGCAGCTGACCTACAGGAACCCGATCGTCGAGCTGAAGGCCTTCGCCAACCGGAACTTCAGCATCGGCGTGATGATGACCGCGATCTCGGGCGCCAGCCTGTTCGGCGGCACCTTCCTGCTGCCGCAGTTCCTCAGCCGCGTGCGGGGCTATTCGGCCTCGGAAGTGGGCACCACCATGGTGGTCTCGGGCCTGTCGATGTTCGCCACCGGCCCGATCGCCGGGCGCATCGTGCGCAAGGTCGATCCGCGCATTCCGATGTGCATCGGCTTCCTGCTGGCGGGCTGGGGCATGTACATGGCCCACGGCGTGACCAAAAACTGGGGTTTCTGGGAATTCGCGGGGGTCCAGGCTTGTCGCGGCGTCGGGGTCATGATCGCCATGATCGCGACCCAGCAGATCACGATGAGCACCCTGCCCCAGCACATGGTCAAAAACGCTTCCGGCCTCGTGAACCTGTCGCGCAACACCGGCGGCGCCATCGGCCTGGCGCTGCTGGCCACCAGCATCACCCAGCAGACCGCTCTCTACTTCAGCGACATGTCGTCGAAGGTGATGAACGGCGGCGAGGCGGCGACGATGATGGCGGGCCTGGCCGCGCGCATGCAGCAGTTGGGCGTCACCGACCCCGACGGCGCGGCGCGCAAGGCGATCGGCAACATGATGAACCAGCAGGCCACGGTCCTGGCCTTCGGCGACAGCTTCACCCTGCTGGCCTACGGCTGCTTTGCCGCCGCCGTCGTCAGCCTGCTGGCCGCCCCGCCCGAGGTCATTCCCCCGCCCCCCTCGGACGCCCACTGATGCCCAGGATCGCCGGACAGATCGACGTCGCCAAGACCGAGGCCATCCTCGACGCCGCCGTCGAGGTGATCGGCCAGCGCGGCCTGTCGGCCCCGATGGAAGCCATCGCCCGCCGGGCCGGGGTGTCCAAGCAGACGGTCTACAACCACTACGGCTCCAAGGCCGAGCTGGTGAAGGCGCTGATGGCCCGCCGCGTCGCCCGCATCACCGCGCCGCTGCGCGAGCCCGGCGCCATCGACAATCCGCGCGAGGCGCTTGAGGCCTTCGCCCGCTCGATGCTGGAGACGGTGATCACCACCAACGGCTATTCGGTGCTGCGGGTGATCATTCAGGGCGCGGGCGAAATGCCCGACGTCGCCAACGAGGTGTTCGAGGCCGGCCCCCGCCAGACCCGTCGCCAGCTCGCCGCCTTCCTGGAGACCGAGACGAAGCTCGGCCGCCTCGCCGTCGACGAACCCGAGCAGGCCGCCGAGTTCTTCGCCGGCATGGTGCTGGGCCACAGCCAGCTGCGCGCCCTGCTGCGCCTGCCGTCCGACCGCACCCCCGAACAGTTCGACGCCCTGGCCACGGCCGCGGCGGCGCGGTTCATGCGGGCCTACGCGCCCTGACCCCATCCTTCTCCCCTTGCGGGAGAAGGTGTCGGCGAAGCCGACGGATGAGGGGTCGCACACACGAAAAACGCCGCGACAGCGGGTCGGCTGTCGCGGCGTTCGATGTCTGAGAGACCCCTCACCCGACCTCCTTCGGAGGCCACCCTCTCCCGCAAGGGGAGAGGGCCCGGGAAAGCGATCAGCCCTCGGCTTCGTCGGGCATGCCCATCATGTGGAAACCGGCGTCGACGTGGACGACTTCGCCCGTGGTCGAGCGGCCCAGGTCCGAGACCAGCCACAGGGCCGCGCCCGCGACGCCTTCCATCGAGGTGTCTTCCTTCATGGCGCTGAAGGCGCGGCCCTGGGCGATCATGCCGCGGCCGCCGGCGATGCCGGCGAGAGCAAGCGTGCGCATGGCGCCGGCCGAGATGGCGTTGACGCGGATGCCCTTGGGGCCGAGGTCCCGGGCGATGTAGCGGGTCGCCGCTTCCAGGGCGGCCTTGGCCACGCCCATGGTGTTGTAGTTCGGAATGGTCCGCTCCGACCCCAGATAGGTCATGGTGATCAGCGAGCCGCCGTTCGGCATGATCTTGGCCGCGCGCTTGGCGACGTCGACGAAGCTGAAGGCCGAGATGTTCATGGCCGTGAGGAAGCCCTCACGGGTGGTGTTGTCGACGAACGAGCCCTTCAGCTCGTCCTTGTTGGCGAAGGCCACCGAGTGGACCACGAAGTCGAGCGTGCCGAACTTCTCCTCGACGGCGGCGAAGGCCGCGTCCATCGAGGCGTCGTCGGTGACGTCGGCCGGGATCAGGGTGTTGACGCCGATGCTTTCGGCCAGCGGGCGCACGCGGCGCTCCAGCGCTTCGCCCTGGTAGGTGAAGGCCATCTCGGCGCCCTGGGCGGCCAGCTGGCTGGCGATGCCCCAGGCGATCGAGTTGTGGTTGGCCACGCCCATGACCAGGCCCTTCTTGCCCGCCATCAGCTCGCCCTTGGGGAATGCGTAGTCGTCGGCCATAGGTCGGCTCCTTGGATCTTGGATCGCTGGTTAGCAGGCGGGCTTCCGCTTCGGAACCCGCCTGCCCCGGCGTGTCTGGAAAAGGCTCAGTCGGCCTGGCCGAAGATCAGCGTGCCGTTGGTGCCGCCGAAGCCGAAGCTGTTGGACATCACCGTGTCGAGCGGCTTGTCGGCGCGCTCGCGCAGGATCGGCAAGTCGGCGAACTCGGGATCGAGGTTCTCGATGTTGGCGCTCTCGGCGGCGAAGCCGTTCTTGAGCATCAGGATCGAGTAGATCGCCTCCTGCGCGCCGGCCGCGCCCAGGCTGTGGCCCGTCAGCGACTTGGTCGACGAGATCAGCGGCGCCTTGTCGCCGAACACCTCGCGCACCGCGCCCATCTCCTTGCTGTCGCCGACCGGCGTCGAGGTGCCGTGCGGGTTCAGGTAGTCGATGGTCCGGCCGCCGGCCTGCGCCATGGCCAGCTTCATGCAGCGGGCCGCGCCCTCGCCCGACGGCGCGACCATGTCGTAGCCGTCGGAGTTGGCGGCGTAGCCGATCAGCTCGCCATAGATCTTGGCCCCGCGCGCCTTGGCGTGCTCGTATTCCTCGAGCACCACGATGCCGGCCCCGCCGGCGATCACGAAGCCGTCGCGGTCCTTGTCGTAGGCGCGGCTGGCCACGGCCGGGCGGTCGTTGAAGTTGGTGCTCATGGCGCCCATGGCGTCGAACAGGTTCGACAGGGTCCAGTCCAGCTCCTCGCAGCCGCCGGCGAAGACGATGTCCTGCTTGCCCAGCTGGATCTGCTCGGCGCCTGCGCCGATGCAGTGGGCGCTGGTCGCGCAGGCCGAGCTGATCGAGTAGTTGATCCCGCGGATCTTGAACCAGGTCGACAGCACCGCCGACGGACCCGAGCTCATGGCCTTGGGCACCGCGAACGGACCGATCCGCTTGGGGCCCTTTTCCTTCGTCGTGGCCGCGGCCTCGACGATGACGCGGGTGGACGGACCGCCCGAACCGACGATCAGGCCGGTACGCTCGTGGGAGATCTGCGCCTCCTCGAGCCCCGAATCCGCGATCGCCTGTTCCATGGCGATGTGGGCGTAGGCCGTGCCGGGCGCCAGGAAGCGGGCGGCCCGGCGATCGACCAGGCCTTCCCACTCGATCTGGGGCGCGGCGTGCACCTGGCAGCGGAAGCCGAGTTCCGCGTACTCCGGCGCGGCGACCACGCCCGACTTGGCCTCGCGCAGCGAAGCCAGCACCTCGTTGGCGTTGTTGCCGATGGACGAGACGACGCCCAGTCCCGTGACGACGACGCGACGCATATCAGTACCTCTTTCTCCCCGATCGCCGGAGCCGGCTCCTTGAACAGAACGGCCGGCCTGTCGGTTGGATCAACCCGCCATCTGTTCGGCCGTGAACAGGCCGACCTTGAGGTCCTTGGTTTCGTAGATCACCTTGCCGTCGGCTTCCATGACGCCGTCGCCGATGCCCATGACCAGCTTGCGCATGATCACGCGCTTGAGGTCGATCTTGTAGACGACCTTCTTGACGTCCGGGGTCACCTGGCCGGTGAATTTCACTTCGCCAACGCCCAGGGCGCGGCCGCGACCCGGCGCGCCCGACCAGCCCAGGAAGAAGCCGACCAGCTGCCACATGGCGTCCAGGCCCAGGCAGCCGGGCATGACGGGGTCGCCGATGAAGTGGCAGCCGAAGAACCAGAGGTCCGGCTTGATGTCGAATTCGGCTTCGACATAGCCCTTGCCGTACTTGCCGCCCTCGGATTCGATCCGGACGATGCGATCGAACATCAGCATCGGCGGCACGGGCAGCTGGGCGTTGCCGGGTCCGAACATTTCGCCCCGGCCGCAGGCCAGGAGCTCTTCGAAGGTGTAGGCGCTCTTTTGCATGCGAACGCCCCTAGCACGGCGCCGGGGCGGGCCTCAATGTTACATTCGGCGACAATTGGTGAGAGAGCCGCCGAAAGGGGTCTAAATCAGCGCCCTTCCGGACACTGCAGGGCCTCTTTCGTCCCCCAGACCTCGCCTTCGGGGGCCCAGCCCGACGCGCCGTCGGCCTTCAGCCGGCACCAGCCCTTCTCGCACTTGTCGAGATTGGCGATCGCGCGACCAGCCAGATAGGCGCTGACCCGCGACTCCGCCTTGGGCGAAGCACGCAGGGGCAGGGGGCTGTCCTGCACCCGCATGGCGGTGCGCCGGCCGTCGGTGGTGCGCTTGTGCACCCAGGCCAGGCCCCCTTCGGGATCGCAGATCCGCCGCCACTCGCGGGTTTCGGCCACGACCTGCACCGGCAGGCCCTTGGCCTTGTAGATCCACAGCAGGCGGTGCTGTTCGTCCGGACCCTGGCGCGCATTGACCTCGCCGTACTTCAGCACGACGTAGCGCGGCACCGGCAGGCCCGACGGCGTGGTGGCCGGGGCCTGGGCCAGGGCCGGCCCCGCCAGCAGGGCCGCTGCGGCCACAACTCCGCCCAGCGCCAATCCGCCCAGCGAACGATGTTTGCATTTCACCGGCATGTTGCTTGGCCGCTTCCGGCCCCTTTGCTACAGATTTCGAACGCCCGTCAGGGAAAGGCTTTTCGGACCGCCCATGCCTGCCCGCAAGCTCAAAGTCGTCGTCACGCGCAAGCTGCCCGATCCGGTCGAGACGCGCATGTGCGAACTGTTCGACACCGAACTGAACCTGTCCGACAAGCCGATGACCGCCGACGAGCTGGTCGAGGCCATGGGACGGGCCGACGTGTTGGTGCCGACCATCACCGACCGCATCGACAGTCGCCTTCTGTCGCGATCCGGCGAAAGGCTCAAGCTGATCGCCAATTTCGGGGCCGGGGTCGACAATATCGACGTCGCCACCGCCAATGCGCGGGGGATCATCGTCACCAACACCCCCGGGGTGCTGACCGAAGACACCGCCGACCTGACCATGACCCTGATCATGGCCGCCGCCCGCCGGGTCGTCGAAGGCGCCGAGGTGGTCAAGGCCGGCGAGTTCCAGGGCTGGTCGCCGACCTGGATGCTGGGCCGCCGCCTGTGGGGCAAGCGCCTGGGCATCGTCGGGATGGGCCGCATCGGCCAGGCCGTGGCCCGTCGCGCCAAGGCCTTCGGCATGCAGGTGCACTATCACAACCGCAAGCCGGTCAGCCCGCGCATCGCCGAAGAGCTGGGCTGCACCTACTGGGAAAGCCTCGACCAGATGCTGGCCCGGATGGACATCATCTCGATCAACTGCCCGCACACCCCGGCCACCTACCACCTGCTGTCGGCGCGCCGGCTCAAGCTGCTGCGGCCGCACGCCATCGTCGTCAACACCGCCCGCGGCGAGGTGATCGACGAGGGGGCCCTGGCCAATATGCTGGCCCGGGGCGAGCTCGCGGGCGCGGGCCTCGACGTCTACGAGCACGAGCCGGCCATCAATCCCAAGCTGCTCAAGCTGCCCAACGTGGTGCTGCTGCCCCACATGGGCTCGGCCACGGTCGAGGGCCGCATCGACATGGGCGAGAAGGTCATCGTCAACGTGAAGACCTTCATGGACGGCCACCGCCCGCCCGACCGGGTCATCCCGGCGATGCTTTAAAACGCGCATAGCGCGCCCGCGACACACGCGACAACTTGACCTTGTCTTCGGCCAAGCCTTAGCTGACCCTCGTAGGTTGGGGGTTTTCATGATTTCGCGTCGTGACGTCGTTGGCGGCGTCGTGCTTGCGCCTGCGCTCTTGTCGGCAAGGGCTTCGATCGCCGCCGGGACCGCTCACAGTCCGCCCAGCCTCGAGGAACTGCTCAAGCCGGCCACGACACGCGGCGCGGCCCTGTCGCCCGACGGCCAGCAGATCGCCCTGCTTTCCGAGCGCGAGATCGACGGCAAGACCTACGGCATGGTCACCTTCGTCAAGGCCGCCGACCCGACCGCCACGCCCAGGACCCTCCGGGTCGGGACGATGAAGGTCCAGCGCATTGCCTGGGCCAACAACGAACGCCTGCTGATCTGGGCGGTCACCGATGCGCGGGTCGCCGGCGCGCCCGCCGTCGGCAGCCGCATGGGCGCGATCTACAAGGCGCCGAAGGTGCGCCGCGTCCTGGCCATCAACGCCGACGGCAGCGGCAAGGACGTCGTCCTGTTCGGCGCCAGCCGGATCAAGCTGCGCGAGAACTTCGACCTCGGCTACGTCGTCGACATGCTGCCGGACGATCCGCGCAACGTGCTGATGGCGATCGGGGAGCTGACCCGCCCGACGCTCGGTCTCTACAAAGTCGACGTCTATACCGGCGAGCCCGAGCTGGTGGAGTACGGCGGGACGTCCACCTACGGCTGGTGGGTCCAGGACGGCGTGCCGGTGCTGCGCTACGACTACAACAGCCGCGGCACGGTGCTGTCGCTCCATGCGCGGCCGCCTGGCGCCAAGGACTGGACCTTCGTGCGCAAGATCCGCGTCTCCGAGCTGGAGACCCCCGATTTCGAGATTCTCGCGGGCACCGACGACCCCGGCGTGCTGCTGGTGGCCTCGCGCCAGGACGGCGAGGAAACGCGGATCCTGCGCAAGTTCGACCTGCGCACCCGGGCCCTGGGCGAGGCCGTCTCGCAGCGGCCCGGCCGCGACGTAGAGAACGCCCTGGTCGACGAGCGGGGACGCTTCCTCGCCGCGCGCTATACCGACGACCGGGTGGTCTACCAGTTCGCCGATCCCAAGCTGAACAGCCACCACAAGGCGATGAACGCCTTCTTCAACAACGAGGCCAACGTCAAGCTGGTCGACGCCAGCGCCGACCGTGAGCGCTTCCTGGCCCATGTCAGCGGGCCGCGCATGCCCGGCTCGTATTTCTTCTACGACAAGCAGGCCAAGCGTTTCGACGCCCTGGGCGATCGCCAGCCCTGGCTTTCCGAGGCCCGGCTGGCGCCGATGGCGACCCTCGACGTCACCGCGCGCGACGGCGTCAAGCTGCGGGCCTATCTGTCCACGCCCATCACGCCGGGCCCGCATCCGCTCGTGGTCTTCCCGCACGGCGGGCCAGAGACCCGCGACAGCCTCAGCTACGACCTGTTCGCCCAGGCCTTCGCCGCCCAGGGCTGGCTGGTGCTGCAGGTCAACTTCCGCGGCTCCTCCGGCTACGGCCGCGCCTTCGCCGACGCCGGCCGCCGCCGCTGGGGCGACCGGATGCAGGAGGACGTCGAGGACGCCGTCGCCCAGGTGCTGGCGAGCGGCAAGGTCAGCCCCGGAAAGGTCGCCATCTGCGGCGCCAGCTATGGCGGCTACGCGGCCCTGATGGGGGCGGTGCGCAACCCGACCCTCTACAAGACCGTGGTCTCCATCGCCGGGGTGTCCGACCTGCCCGACATCCTCGCCTACGAGCGCGAGGACGGCGAGGATTCCCCCTCCTACCGCTACTGGGTGAAGACCATCGGCGACCCGGACACCGACAAGGCCGCCCTGGAAGCGGCCTCGCCCGCGCGGCGCGCCAAAGCCATCGCCGCGCCGGTCCTGCTGGTCCACGGCCTGCTGGACGGGGTCGTGCCCGCCCGGCAGTCGCGGATCATGGCCAAGGCCCTGCGGGACGCCGGCAAGACGGTCGAGCATGTCGAGGTGCGCGACCTGCCCCATGCCCCCCGGGACGAGGACGAGACCCGGATGATGCTCGATCCGGTCCTCGCCTACCTGAAGACCGCCCTGGCATAGCGGGGCATCAGCCCCGCATGTCGCCCGTTTCCATGAACCGCTGGTGCCAGGACAGGGCCTCGCCCGGCAGGGTGGGGGTCTGGCGGCCGTAGGCGCCCAGCTGGGCGCGCTGGAAATAGTCCTCCAGGGCCGGGCGGAAGTCGGGGTGGGCGCAGTTGTCGATGATCACCCGGGCCCGCTGCTTGGGCGACAGGCCGCGCAGGTCGGCCAGGCCCTGTTCGGTGACGATCACCTGGACGTCCTGGTTGATGTGGTCGACGTGGCTGACCTGCGGGACGATGGCCGAGATCTTGCCGCCCTTGGCCGTCGACGGGGTCATGAAGATCGACACATAGGCGTTGCGGGCGAAGTCGCCCGAGCCGCCGATGCCGTTCTGGATGCGCGAGCCCATCACGTGGGTCGAGTTCACCGCCCCGTAGATGTCGGCCTCGATCAGGCCGTTCATGGCGATGCAGCCCAGGCGCCGGATCAGCTCGGGGTGGTTGGAGATCTCCTGCGGGCGCAGGATCATCTTGTCGCGGAAGCTCTGCATGTCGGCGTTGAGGCCGGCGGCGGCCTCGGGGCTCAGCGAGAAGGCGGTCGCGGAAGCCATGCGCAGCTTGCCGGCGGCCAGCAGGTCGAGCATCCCGTCCTGGATCACCTCGGTATAGGCGGTCATGTTCTCGAACGGCGCGTTCACGAGGCCCGTCAGCACGGCGTTGGCGATGTTGCCCACGCCCGACTGCAGCGGCAGCAGGGACGGGGGCAGGCGGCCCATCTTCACCTCGTGTGCGAAGAACTCCAGCAGGTGGCCGGCGATCGCCAGGGCCGAGGCGTCGGGCGCGGCGAAGGGCAGGTTGCGGTCGGGCGCGTCGGTCTCGACCACCGCCACCACCTTGCTCGGATCCACCCGGAAATAGGCCTCGCCGATGCGGTCGTCGGGCCTCACCAGCGGGATCGGCACGCGGTTCGGCGGCAGGGCCGTGCCGTAGTAGATGTCGTGCATCCCCTCCAGCGCCGGGTTCTGCCAGCGATTGACCTCGAGGATGATCTTAGAGGCCCGGTCCAGCCAGGTCTTGTTGTTGCCCACCGACGAGGACGGGATCAGCGAGCCGTCGGCGCGGATCCCGGCGATCTCGACAACCGCCGTGTCGAGCGGACCCAGGAACCCCTGCCAGGCCATCGGGGCCACTTGGCTGAGGTGCATGTCGAAATACTCCATCTCGCCGCGATTGATCTTCTCGCGGGCGATGGGGTCGGAATTGTAGGGCAGGCGGAACTCGACGCCGTCGGTCTTGGCCAGGGCGCCGTCCAGCTCCGGGCCGGTCGAGGCGCCGGTCCACACCTTGACGCGGAACTTGTCGCCGGCGGCATGGGCGGTCTCGATGCGCTCGGCCAGGGCCATCGGCACGGCCTTGGGATAGCCAGAGCCGGTGAAGCCGCTCATGCCGACGGTCGAGCCCGGCTCGATCAGGCCGGCGGCGTCCTGCGCGCTCATGACCTTGGCCGCCAGGCCGGGGTGGGCGATGCGAGAGGTGGTCATCGGTTTTCTCCCTTGGCCGACCGGCGGCTAAGGGGGAGGGTCCGCCGGGACCGGCGGCCGGCAACCTAGACCAAACAATCCACCGACTCGACCCCGTAAAGCCCCGTAGGCACAAGGTTTTCGCCGAACAGCGCTATGCCCCGCAGGCGGGGCAGGCCGGGTCCGCGCCGATGCGCACCGTGCGGGTCTCGGCCGCCAGGGCGTCGTAGATCAGCAGGCGCCCGGCCAGCGGCTTTCCGGCCCCGGTGATGACCTTCACCGCCTCCAGCGCCATCATCGCGCCGATGACCCCGGCCAGGGCCCCGACCACGCCCACGAGGGCGCAGGTCTCGGCGTCCGGCGGGATTTCCGGCACCAGGCAGCGATAGCAGGGCTGGCCATGGAACACGCCCACCTGGCCGGTCCAGCGCCCCAGCGCCCCGCTGACCAGCACCTTGCCCTCGGCCAGGCAGGCGTCGCTGACGGCGAAGCGGGTGGCGAAGTCGTCCGTGCCGTCCAGCACGATGTCGTAGCCGCGCACGATCTCGCGGGCGTTGCTCGCATCCAGCCACACGGGGTGGGGAACCACCGCCACGTTCGGGTTCAGCGCCGCCAGATGCGTCGCGGCCGCCTCGACCTTGGGCTTGCCGACGTCGCCTTCCGCATAAAGCACCTGCCGCTGCAGGTTCGACAGCGACACCGTATCGGCGTCGGCGATGCCGATGGTTCCTACGCCCGCGGCCGCCAGATAAAGGGCCGCAGGCGCCCCCAGTCCCCCGGCGCCGACCAGCAGAACCTTGGCCGCCTTGAGCTTCTGTTGCCCCGGCCCGCCGATCTCGCGCAGCACCAGGTGACGGGCGTAGCGCTCGACCTCGCGTTCGGAAAAGCTCATGGCGCTTGACCCTCCAGGCCGGCCTCGCCACATGCGAAGCCATGCAAAGCTCGAACTCGTTCCCCGACTGGCACGGCACCACCATTCTCGCGGTGCGCAAGAACGGCCAGACCGTGATCGCCGGCGACGGACAGGTCTCCATGGGCCCAACCGTCGTCAAGGGCAACGCCCGCAAGGTCCGCCGCCTGGCCGGGGGCGCCGTCGTCGCCGGCTTCGCCGGGGCCACGGCCGACGCCTTCACCCTGATCGAGCGGCTGGAAGCCAAGCTCGAGCAGTATCCCAACCAACTGGCCCGGGCCTGCGTCGACCTGGCCAAGGACTGGCGCACCGACCGCTACCTGCGCCGCCTGGAAGCCATGCTGCTGGTGGCCGACAAGGACGCCATCTACACCGTCACCGGCGTCGGCGACGTGCTGGAGCCGGGCGAAAGCCCAGGCGGCGGCGCGGTCGCGGCCATCGGCTCGGGCGGCAACTACGCCCTGGCCGCCGCCAAGGCCCTGATCGACCAGGACCTGACCGCAGAAGAGATCGCCCGCCGCGCCATGGCCATCGCCGCCGAGATCTGCGTCTACACCAACGGCAACCTGACGGTGGAGGGGCTGTAGGCCTCTTCAAGTCGTCATCCCGGACGGCCGAAGGCCGATCCGGGACCCAGGGGACCGGGCTCCGCGCCAAGGTTCACAGCCCAGACGGCAGCCGGCGCAGTGCGGCGGCTCCTGGGTCCCGGCTCTCCGCTTCGCTGCGGCCGGGATGACGGCTAGAATGGACCAGACAGAGAAGCTGGCGTTCGAGGACCCGACACCATGCTCAAGATCCTTCCCCCCGCCCTGATCGCCGCCGCCATCGCCGGTCCGGCCATCGCCCAGGAGATCTCGGCCGCCCCCATCGAGGCCGCCGAGCGGGCCTTCGCGGCCGACGGCCTGGCCCTGGGGATCCGGGGCTCGTTCCTCAAGCACATGGCCGACGACGCCATCGTCTTCGCGCCCGGCCCGGTGAACGCCCGCGAGCTCTACGAAAAGCGCCCCGGGACGAACGAGCCCAAGCTCTTCTGGTGGCCGCAGAAGGTGGTGATCGCCCGCTCCGGCGACCTTGGCCTGTCGTTCGGGCCCTGGAGCATCGACGACAAGCGCGGCGGCTACTACGCCACCATCTGGCGCAAGGGCGCCGACGGGGTGTGGAAGTGGGTCTATGACGGCGGCGCCGAGGCCGATCCCGGCAGGGCCCCCGGTCCCGACGCCGCCGCCCAGGTCGGCCCGCTCGCGTCCGAGGGCGCGGCGTCCCAGGCCCAGGGCTTCGAGGAGGCCCGCGACGCCGAAGCCGCCCTGGCCTTGGCCGCCTCCACCGACGCCCCCGCCGCCTACAAGGCCGTGCTGACCGCCGACGCCTGGCTGCTGGGACCCAAGAGCGCCAAGGCCCTGGCCGGAAACGACCTCTCCGCCCGGCTGGCCCTGCGTCCGGCCTCGATCGCGCTGCGTCCGCAGGGCGGCGGCGCGTCGGGCGCGGGCGACCTCGTCTGGACCCATGGCGAGGCGACTTGGAGCGGACCCGATAACAAACCCGTCGCCGCGCACTATATGCACGTGTGGCAGAAACGCGCCGAAGGCTGGCGCCTGATCTTCGAGACCCTGATCAACGACACATGACCGAGTTCTCCCCCCGCGAAATCGTCTCCGAACTGGATCGCTTCATCGTCGGCCACGCCGAGGCCAAGCGCGCCGTCGCCGTCGCCCTGCGCAACCGCTGGCGCCGCCGTCGCACCCCGGCCGACCTGCAGGACGAGATCACCCCCAAGAACATCCTGCTGATCGGCCCCACGGGCGTGGGCAAGACCGAGATCGCCCGGCGCCTGGCCAAACTGGCCCAGGCCCCGTTCCTCAAGGTCGAGGCCACCAAGTTCACGGAGGTCGGCTATGTCGGCCGGGACGTCGACCAGATCGTCCGTGACCTGGTCGAAAGCGCCCTGGCCATGGTCCGCGACAAGCGTCGTTCGGGCGTGAAGGCCAAGGCCGAAGCCGCCGCCGAGGACCGCATCCTCGACGCCCTGACCGGCCCCGGCGCTACGGCGGCCCGCGACAGCTTCCGCAAGAAGCTCCGCGCCGGCGAGCTCGACGACAAGGAAATCGAGCTGACCCTGGCCGACAACGGCGGCGGCGGCATGTTCGAGATTCCCGGCCAGCCGGGCGCCTCGGTGCTGAACCTCGGCGAGATGATGAAGTCGTTCGGCGGCGGCCGCACCAAGACCCACAAGACCACGGTCTCGGGCGCCTGGGCCCCGCTGATCGCCGAGGAGAGCGACAAGCTGCTCGACCAGGAGGCTCTGACGCAGGAAGCCCTGGCCCTGGCCGAGAACCACGGCATCGTCTTCCTCGACGAGATCGACAAGGTCGCCAGCAGCTCGCAGCGCGGCGGCGCCGACGTTTCCCGGGAAGGCGTGCAGCGCGACCTGCTGCCGCTGATCGAGGGCACGACGGTGTCGACCAAGTATGGGCCGGTGAAGACCGACCACATCCTGTTCATCGCCTCGGGCGCCTTCCACGTGGCCAAGCCGTCGGACCTGCTGCCCGAGCTGCAAGGCCGCCTGCCGATCCGCGTCGAGCTGAAGGGCCTGTCGCGCGACGACATGCGCCGCATCCTCACCGAGCCGGAAGCCAACCTGCTGCGCCAGCACCAGGCCCTGATGGCCACCGAGGGCCTGACCCTTGTGTTCACCGACGAGGCCATCGACGCCCTGGCCGACGCGGCCGTGGCCGTCAACGCCTCGGTCGAGAACATCGGCGCCCGCCGCTTGCAGACGATCATGGAAAAGGTGGTCGAAGAGATCAGCTTCACCGCCACCGACCACGGCGGCGAGACGGTCACCATCGACGCCGACTACGTCAACAAGCGCGTCGGAACCCTGGCGGCCAATGCGGATCTGAGCCGGTATATTCTCTGAAGAATCCCTCTCCCCTTGCGGGAGAGGGTGGCCTCCCGAAGGGAGGTCGGGTGAGGGGTCGACGGACCTTTCCGCCGCGACGACGGACTGACGGGTACGTATTCAACCTTCTGAGAGACCCCTCATCCGACGGTCTTCGACCGCCACCTTCTCCCGCAAGGGGAGAAGGTGGCGGTCGTGACGAAAAACGACCCGGGCGTCGCCGCCCGGGTCGCGAAGTCAGAGGGGATGTTACTAGGGGGATACGGCATGGAAATGCACGTCCCACGACTCTGGTTCCATGAAGCTCTCGTGACGACCTGCGACACTAAGTCTTTGTTTCCAGAGGCCCCTCGATCCCGATCTCGGTAAACGCCCCTTAACCATCTGGGGCCACAAGGTAGCATTCGAAGTGCTTCGGAGTGGTTCATGGCGCGAGTTGCGCGGCGATCGAATGTGGAGCTGGTCTGGGAGGCGGTGCGCTATGGCTGGGATCAGCCATGGACGGCCCGGTTCCGGGGCGGCGTCCTGGCGGTTCTGGGCGCGGGTCTGCTGCTGTCCCTGGCGACCTATGACGCCTCCGATCCCAGCTTCAACGCCGTCAGCGGCGCGCCGGCCAGCAACGCCCTGGGCGGCGCCGGCGCGGTGATCGCCGACGTGGTCGTCCAGTCCCTCGGCCTGGCCGGCTGGGTCGCGGCGATCATGATGCTGGTGTTCGGCCTGGCCCGCACCGCCCAGCCTGATCCCGACGCCCACCGCCGCGAGTTGCGCGTGCGCGCTGGCGTCGGCGTGGCCGGCCTGCTGGCCCTGGCCGGCTTCCTGACCGTGCTGGCCAAGCCCGCCGTCTGGCCGCTGGCCAAGGGCCTGGGCGGCTTCTGGGGCGATGGCCTGCTCAACCTGCTGGCCGGGATCTTCAGCTTCGCCCACATCCCCGGCGCCCGGATCATCGCCGCCCTGCTGCTGCTGGTCGGGGCCGTGATCGGCGTCGGCTACGCCCTGGGCGTGCGCCGCATCGACCCCGAGAGCGTGCTGTCCCTGATCGCCCGCCTGACCGCGCCGCGCGAACGCGCGCCGCGCCAGGAGCCCGAGCCGCAGGCCGCCCGCGCCCCGCGCGCCAAGGCCGCCCCGCGCCGCCCGGTGCGCGAGGCCATGGACGCCATCGACAACGACGAGGCCCCCGCGCCCCGCCGCGCCGCCCGCACGCCGGCTCCCGCCGACGACGAGGACGGCATGGTCGTCGCCCCGCAGCCCGCGGCGCGCGCCGCCAAGGCCGCCCGTCCGGCCCCGCCGCCGGTCGAGGACGACGACGACGATTTCGCGCCCAGCTTCGAGGCCCGCCCGCTGGCGATCCGCCAGCCCAAGGCTCCGGCGGCGCCCAGCAACCGCGAACAGCGCGAGCAGCAGAAGACCTTCGACTTCGAGGAAGACGAGGACGGCTTCCAGTTGCCGGAACTGGCCATGCTGGCCAAGGCCAAGCCGCGCTCGTCGGAATTCGATGAAGGCGCCCTGCGCCAGAACGCCCGCCTTCTGGAAAGCGTGTTGGCCGAGTTCGGGGTGAAGGGCCAGATCGACCAGATCCGTCCCGGCCCGGTCGTGACCATGTACGAACTGGTGCCGGCGCCGGGCGTGAAGACCGCCCGCGTCGTCGCCCTGGCCGACGACATCGCCCGCTCGATGAGCGTGATCTCGTGCCGCGTCGCCGTGGCTCAAGGCCGCAACGCCATCGGCATCGAAATGCCCAACCAGCGTCGCGAGACCGTCTATCTGCGCGACCTGCTGTCGAGCGCCGACTACGACAAGGCCAGCCAGATCCTGCCCATGGCCCTGGGCGAAACCATCGGCGGCGAGCCCTACATCGCCGACCTCGCCAAGATGCCCCACCTGCTGATCGCCGGTACGACCGGCTCGGGCAAGTCGGTCGGCGTCAACGCCATGATCCTGTCGATCCTCTACAAGCTGCCGCCTGAAAAGTGCCGCTTCATCATGATCGACCCCAAGATGCTGGAACTGTCGGTCTATGACGGCATCCCGCACCTCCTGGCGCCGGTCGTGACCGATCCGAAGAAGGCCGTCGTGGCGCTGAAGTGGACCGTCCGCGAGATGGAGGACCGCTATCGCCGCATGTCCAAGATCGGCGTGCGCAACATCGGCGGCTACAACGAGAAGGCCAACGAGGCCCTGGAAAAGGGCGAACACTTCGAGCGGACCGTCCAGACCGGCTTCGACGACGCCGGCCGCCCGATCTACGAGACCGAGCAGATCCGCCCCGAGGCCATGCCCTACCTGGTCGTGGTCATCGACGAGGTGGCCGACCTAATGATGGTCGCCGGCAAGGACATCGAAGGCGCCGTGCAGCGCCTGGCCCAGATGGCCCGCGCCGCCGGCATCCACCTGATCATGGCCACCCAGCGTCCGTCGGTCGACGTCATCACCGGCACCATCAAGGCCAACTTCCCCACCCGGATCAGCTTCCAGGTGACCAGCAAGATCGACGCCCGCACCATCCTGGGCGAGCAGGGCGCCGAGCAGCTGCTGGGCCAGGGCGACATGCTCTACATGGCCGGCGGCGGCCGCATCACCCGCCTGCACGGCCCGTTCGTGTCGGACGGTGAAGTCGAGGCCGTGGCCAAGTTCCTGCGCGACCAGGGCATCCCCCAGTACCTGGAGGAGGTCACCGCCGGCGGCGACGAGGAGCAGGAAGAGGCCATCGAGGGCGCCTTCCAGGGCGAGGGCGGGGCCAACGACCTCTACGACCACGCCGTGGCCGTGGTCACCCGCGACCGCAAGGCCTCGACCAGCTACATCCAGCGCCGCCTGCAGATCGGCTACAACCGCGCCGCCTCGCTGATGGAGCGGATGGAGAAGGAAGGCGTCGTCGGCGCCGCCAATCACGCCGGCAAGCGCGAGATCCTCGCGCCGCCCCCGCCGCCGCTGTAGGGCTCAAGAGATCGGAAAAAGAAAACGCCGCGACAATCGATGTCGCGGCGTTTTTCGTTTCGAACTCCAACACCGCCCCCCTCTCGTCATCCCGGAAAGCGCGGAGCGCTTATCCGGGACCCAGGGGACTGGGCTCGGAGGCAGGGTTCGCCGCTCAGCGGCAGCCGGCGCAGTGCGGCGGCCCCTGGGTCCCGGCTCTACGCTACGCGGAGCCTGTCCTCGGGCGCGCTTCGCGCGACCCGGGTGGCCGGGATGACGATGGGTTTGGGTCGGAAAGACCTCAGACCAGGATGTTCAGCAGCGAACCCGGGCGCAGGATCTTCTGCGGCTGTTCGGTGGGAGCCGTGAAGGCCTTGGGCGGCACGGTGCGGCGCGCCTGGGGCTCGGTCTGGGTCTGCAGTTGCACCGTCATCGGCGAGGCCGTGGGGCGGGCGCTGGTCGCGTCGCTGACCGCCGCCTGGAAGAACGCCGCCGCGCGCGACTGGCCAGCCGGGGTCACGGCGCCGGACGTGGGTCGGGCGGTGACGGCGGGCAGGCCGGTGGGACGAACGGTGCTCATGACGCAGTTGATAGCATGGTTAATGCAGAGTGCGCGAGCGTGGTTAACGCCCTTCTAAGCCGGAAAGTGCGCGACGCTTCAACGCAGCTTGGAAACGAGCCCGTCCAGGTCTTCGGGCGTGATCGGCCCGGTATGCTTGGCCACCACCCGCCCTTGCGCGTCGACCACGAAGGTCTCGGGCACGCCGGTGACGCCGAACTCGACCCCGGCACGGCCGTCGCGATCCACCAGCCGGGCCGCGAACGGATCGCCCAGGCGGGAAAGGAACGCTTCGGTGTTGGCGGGCGCGTCCTTGTAGGCGACGCCGACGATCCGCACGCCGCGCGCCTTCAGCGCCATCAGCTGTGGATGCTCGATCTCGCAGGGCGCGCACCAGGAGGCGAAGAAGTTGATCAGCATCGGCCCGTCGCCGGCGGCGCGGACCGGGGCCGGCGTCCCACTGTCGAGGTCGGGCAACGACAGGGCCGGCACGGCCTTGCCGACCAGGGCGTCGGGGCTGACCTGCGGATTTCGCTTGAGGGCATAGCCGGCGAACAGCACCGCCAGGGCCGCCAGCACGATCAGCGGAGAAAACGCCAGCCAGCGCTTCACTTGCCGGCGTCTTTCGCCTGCGCCTGCCGGCGCTCGGCCTCGGCGCGCCAGCGGCGGGCGGCGGCCAGGCTGTCGACGATCATCCAGGCGAACACCACCGCCGTCAGGGCGAAGGCGGGCCAGACATAGACGGCGTACTTGCCGGCGTCGAAATCGAACGTCATCGCGGGATCAGGCCTCCGCCGCCTTCAGGGCCAGGCTGCGCGCCTTGCGCCGCCAGACCAGGGCCCGGATCCGCACCAGCCACAGCGACCCGAACGCCGACAGATAGGCCAGCTGCATCACCAGCATCGGCCAGGCATAGACCGCCGGCAGCCGGTTCTCCGGCTTGGCCAGCAGGGTCGAGGAGCCCTGGTGCAGGCTGTTCCACCAGTCGACCGAGAACTTGACGATCGGCAGGTTGATGACGCCAACCAGGGCCAGGATGGCGGCGGCGCGGGCGGCCTTCTGTTCGTCGTCGATGGCCCCGCGCAGGGCCAGGTAGCCCAGATAGAACAGCAGCAGCACCAGCACCGAGGTCAGGCGGGCGTCCCACACCCACCAGGTTCCCCACATCGGCTTGCCCCACAGCGAGCCGGTGGCCAGGGCCAGCACCGTGAAGGCCGCGCCCAGCGGGGCGCAGGCCTGGGCGGCCGCGTCGGCCAGGGCGTGGCGGAAAACCAGGGCCAGGAAACTGGCGATCCCCAGGCACAGATAGACGAACATCGCCAGCACGGCCGCCGGCACGTGGATGAACATCATCCGCACCGTGTCGCCCTGCTGGTAGTCCTCGGGAACCGTGAAGGTCAAAACAAGGCCGACCACCGCCAGCACGCCGGCGATCGCGCCGAACATGGGCGCGGCCCAGCGCGAGAAGGCCATGAACCGCTCGGGGTTGGCCAGGAAATCGAACGTGTTCTTGTTGTGGTTGCGGGCGCCCATCGACCTTGACTTAGATCGGCCGGCGGACGCCCGCAATCGTCTCGCGCGCTTACGAGCCCGACTTGCGCTGGATGATCACCCGACGTTCGCCGAAGCCGGCCTTTGGACCACGGGTCTCGAAGCGGCGGACGGTGACGTTAGGCGCGCCGGTCACTTCCGGACCCAGGGCATCGAAGGCCTTCTTCTGGCTGGGCGTCAGGGCGTTGTAGAAGCTGCGCGTGGCGTCGGCGCGGCCCTTGAGGTCGGCGGCGACCTTGGCCATGCGCTCGGCCTGCTCGTCGAGGCGCTCCAGCGCCGTCGGCGGAGCCTTGTCCTTGACGCTCTCGTCGCGCGCCGGCCTGGGCTCGGGGCGTTCCTTCGGACCGGTGGCGGCGATGTAGGCCTTCAGGGCGCCGTCCTGGCGGTCGGTCAGTTGCAGCACGTCGCGCAGGCGCTGGGCGCGGGCTTCCGGATCCTGGTGCATGCGGAAGGCCATGGCGCCTGGACCAGGATGACCGCGGAACATCAGGTTGTCGAAGCTCGGCGGCGGCGGGGGCGGCTCGGGCGCTTCCGGCGGGGCGGGCGGCGGGGGCGGAGCGGCCGGCTGGGCCGAGGCGGCGACGACGCCGGCCGCCAGGGCCGCGCCGGCGGCGAGGGTCAGGGATTTCAGGACGAGGCGCATGGCGATCTCCATCGAAGGGGCGGAAACGAACTGCGGCCTAGGTTGAAGGCGGTTGTGGCGCGAAAATGTCTGAAGATGTGAACAATGTTACACGAATGAAGCGTTGCCGGGAGCGCCGATACGAAGGGCATGCAAATCAAGCACTTGATCGTGAGGCTTCGAGGACGCGAGCTCCCACCTTTCGAAAATTTCATGTCGTGCCGGACCCTGCTGACAGCCCCTGACACCCGGCCGGGCGATATCCGGGTCCCGCCGCCTCTCGCCAGGCGGCCGCGGATACGCCATGAGGCCCCCATGAAACGCGTCGCCTTCCTCGCCCTGATCCTCGCCGGCACGCTGTGGGGCCTGGGCTTCCCGCTGGGCAAGCTGATCCTGCGCGAGACCGACGCGGCCCATATGGTGCTGCTGCGCTTCATCGTCGCCGCCGTGGTCGCCGCCCCCTTCGCCCTGCGGACCCCGGAAGCCCGCGCCCTGTTCAAGTCGCCGGTGATGCTGGCCTCGGGCGCGCTCTACGGCGTGGCCTTCATGGTCCAGTTCGAGGGCCTGGCCCATGTCAGCGTCACCCTGGCGGCGCTGTTGGTCGGGGCCATGCCGGCCCTGATCGCCGTCTGCGCCAAGGTGATGGGCGAGAAGGTCAGCCGGGCCTCGTGGATGGGCGTCGGCGCGGCCACCCTCGGGGCGGCCCTGATCGCCGGCAAGCCCGACGGCGCCGGCTCGCTGCTGGGCGTGGCCCTGTCGCTGGGCTCGCTGCTGATCTTCCTGGCCTGGCTGGTGGTGCTGAAACGCGCGCCCAAGGCCCCGACCCCGATGGCCATACCGGCGGTGACGGTGATCGTCGCGGCCTTCACCGTCCTGCCGATCGCCTTCGTCATGCACGGTCCGCCCAAGCTGGACCTGTCGCCGATCGCCTGGACCAGCGTGCTGGGCCTGGGCGCGCTGTCGACCCTGCTGGCCACGGCCGCCTGGCAGTACGGCTCGTCCCGCGTGGGTAGCGCCAGCGCCGGGGTGTTCATCAACATCGAGCCCCTGATGGGCGCCTCGATCGGCGTGCTGCTGCTGGGCGACCACCTGACCCTGGCCCTGGCCGTCGGCGGCCTGATGATCATCGCCGGCAGTTTCGTCGTCGTGCTGGGCGAAAGGCAGGCCGAGCCTGGCGACCTGCAGGCGGCGCCCGCGCCGGCGCCCTGACCTCTCCGCATCCCGCCGCCCGCGCCCCCGTTTCGCCATTCGGCGGCGCGCACTATGTGTGGCTGCAAGCAGGAGGAGAATCCATGGTCGCTTCGAGACCCGCCGCCATCGCGGCCGTCGCCGCCCTGGCGTTCGCCTTCGCCGTTCCGGCCGTCGCCCAGACCCCCTCGGTCGAATTGCAGCCGACCGACCCGGGCAGCGCCGTGGTCGAGGAACTGCTGGTCGTCGCCCGGCCGCCGGGTCCGGCCCTGTGGCTGGTCGAGAAGAACGGCGCCAAACTCTACGTCCTCGGCTCGGCCGCGCCCCTGCCGCACCAGCTGAAGTGGGACAGCCCCCGCCTCAACCGCGCCCTCGACGAGGCCGGACTGGTGCTGGTGCCGCCCGAGGCCTCGGTAGGGCCGATGCAGGTCACCAAGTTCTTCCTGACTGGCGGCGGCGGGGTGCGCCAGGGTTTCGGCAAGAAGCTGGAAGACCGCCTGCCGCCCGACCTGAAGGACCGCTTCGTCAGGGCCCGCACCCAGGCCCGCCGCACCGCCCTGCCCTACAAGGACTGGAAGCCCGCCGTGGCCGGCTTCATCGTGCTGTCGGACTTCCGCCAGGCCGCCGGCCTGTCCGAAGCCAAGCCGGTCAGCACCATCGAGCGCATGGCCAAGGCTAAGGGCGTCAAAGTCAAGGCCATGAGCCAGTATCGCCTGGGACCGGTGCTGAGTGCGGCCGGCAAGCTGTCGGACGAGGCCAATCTCGCCTGCCTGCGCGACGCCCTCAACGAGATCGACTACGAGGCCCCGCGCTGGAACACGCTGGGAACCGACTGGGCCAACGGCGACATCGCCTCGGTGCGGGCGCGCTATTCGTCCAGCGCGGCCCAGCGCTGCCTGCTGCGCGCGCCGGGCGGCGCGGGCCTTCTGAACGAGCAGATCGGTCAGTCGGCCAAGGCCCTTTCCGAAGCGCTCGAGCGCCCCAGCGTCACCATCGCCGTCGTCGACCTGGCCTTCCTGCTGCCCAGCAACGGCGTGCTCGACCGGCTGCGGGCGCAGGGTGCGACGGTGACGTCCCCGAGCTAGTGCACCTTTGAATGCTTCCCTCGCCCTTGTGGCGAGGGCCCATGCCAGCGACGTCTCAGACCCGGGTAATCTTGAAAAGGCCTGAGCGGCTGAACGATGGATCCCGGTCACAAGGCCCGGGAAAGCAAGGTAAGGAAGGGCGGCGAGTTTGGCCCTACCGCCCGATGAAGCGCCGCACGACGATCAGGCCGCCGCGGTACTCGTCCTGCTGGCCATAGCGCTCGATCAGCGGGCTGTCGGCGGCTTCGCCCAGGATGCGCTCGTAGTTGGCGAAGGTGCCGATGGCGTACTTGTCGCCGATCGGGGTCATCATCAGGAAGGCCACGCCCACCTGGTTCAGCCCGCCCTTGGGGTCGTATTCGTTCAGGCTCGGCACGGCCGCCACGTCCCTGGCGGTGACGCCATAGAAGGTGCGGTTGGTGTTCTTGTCGCCGCCGCGGGCATAGACCATCGACTGCAGCAGGCCCACCGGCGTCACGTCCTGGCGCGACACCGAGCCCCAGAAGTCCCAGCCGTCGGAGACGCTGGTGACGTCGCGGCCGATACGGCCGCCGACCACCCAGTCCTTCCAGGTGCGCTTGTAGGCATAGACGGCCAGGTCCGCGCCGGTGTCGGGGCTCTGGATACCGCTGTCGGTGTCGTCCGGACCGCCCCAGCGCGGACGCAGCTGGGCGCCGACGTGGAGGGTCTCGTCGTTGATGACGTTATAGCCCAGGCCGTCCAGGCCGTTGGCGTAGATCTTTCCCTTCCAGTGGGCGCTGCCCCAGAAGGTGAAGTTGGTCTTGTGCGGGTCCTTGCCGCCGGGGCTGAAGCCGTAGACCGGACCGCCGCCGACATCGACCTCCCAGGTCGAGGGGGCTTCGATGTCCTTGTAGGGCAGGGCCTGGGCGAGGGCCGCGGCGGGCAGGGCGAAGGCGGCCGTCGCCAGCAGGGCGAGAAGAGGCTTGGTCGACATGGAGTCCTTGCGATCAGACCAGAAGAAACGGGACCCCAATCCCTGACCGCATCCCGTCGAACGCGTTCGACGAAGCCCTTAATCCTCCGCGGACGGAAAGGCAAAGGGCTTCGCGCGGGCGCCCGCTCTTCGGCGAGCCCCTCAATCAACTGGGGCCAACCGACTCGAAATCCTTGCATTTTCCACAGCGCTCCCGCATAAGCGCGCACTTCCGGCGCTTTATCAGCAGCGCCTCCACCGTCACGACCCCGCCCCGGTAGCCCGGGACACCATGCGGACGAGGACGGCGAGGACCCCCGTCGACGTGATCGTCCACGGGGGCTGATCGCGTTTGGATCTTTGGTTTGGATCAGGGTTCGGCATGTTCGACGGCCTTACAGAGCGACTTTCCGGCGTCTTCGACCGCCTCGGCGGTCGCGGCGTGCTGTCCGAAAAGGACATCGACGAGGCGCTGCGCGAAGTCCGCGTCGCCCTGCTGGAAGCCGACGTCGCCCTGCCGGTCGTCAAGGACTTCATTTCCAAGGCCAAGGAAAAGGCCTCGGGCGAGTCCGTCATCCGCTCGGTCAAGCCGGCCGACCAGGTGGTCAAGATCGTCTATGACGGCCTGGTCGAGATGCTGGGCGGCGACGTCCCCACCGGCCTGAACCTGGCGCTGAACCCGCCCACCATCATCCTGATGGCCGGCCTGCAGGGCTCGGGCAAGACCACCACCACCGGCAAGCTGGCCCTGCGCCTGTCCAAGACCGAGCGCAAGAAGGTGCTGGTCGCCTCGCTCGACACCCGTCGCCCGGCCGCCATGGAGCAGCTGGCGACCCTGGCCAAGCAGGTCGGCGTCGAGAGCCTGCCGATCGTGGCCGGCCAGAGCGCCCCGGACATCGCCAGGCGCGCCCTCACCGCCGCCAAGCTCAGCGGCTACGACGTCCTGATCCTCGACACCGCCGGCCGCACCACGCTGGACGAGGCGATGATGAGCGAAGCGGCGGAAATCGCCCGCATCGCCAATCCCTCCGAGACTATCCTGGTCGCCGACAGCCTGACCGGCCAGGACGCCGTGCGTACGGCGAAAGCCTTCCACGAGCGTCTGCCGCTCACGGGCCTGATCCTGACCCGCGCCGACGGCGACGGCCGCGGCGGCGCGGCGCTGTCGATGCGCCACGTCACCGGCCTGCCGATCAAGTTCCTCGGCGCCGGCGAAAAGATCGACCAGCTCGACGTCTTCGACGCCCGCCGCGTCGCCGGCCGGATCCTGGGCCAGGGTGACGTCGTGGCGCTGGTCGAGAAGGCCGCCGCCGACCTCGACGCGGCCGAAGCCGAGCGCATGGCCCGCAAGCTGGCCAAGGGCAAGTTCGACCTCGACGACCTGTCGTCCCAGCTGTCGCAGATGCAGAAGATGGGCGGCATGGAAGGCATCATGGGCCTCCTGCCGGGCGTCCAGAAGGTCAAGAAGCAGATCGCCGAGAGCGGCATCGACGACAGCATCTTCCGCCGCCAGCAGGCGATCATCAGCTCGATGACCAAGGAAGAGCGCAAGAAGCCCGACATCCTGGCCGCCTCGCGCAAGCGCCGCATCGCCGCCGGTTCGGGCGTCGACGTGGCCGAGGTCAATCGCCTGCTCAAGCAGCACCGCCAGATGGCCGACATGTTCAAGTCGATGAGCAAGGACGGCGGCAAGGGCCTCGCCCGCATGGCCGGCATGCTCGGCGGCGGCGACATGGCTCGTTTGAAATCCCTCGGCGGCGGCAAGATGCCCGCCGGCGATCCCAACGCGACGGAAGGCCAAGGCCTTTCGGGGCTGCCCGGTCTGCCGGGCCTCGGGGGCGGGGCCAACCCGCTCTCCGGCCTGGGCGGCCTGCCGCCCGGCTTCAATCCGTTCAAGAAAAAATAGCTTTAGATCCAAGGACTAACGACAATGCTGAAGATCCGTCTCGCCCGTGGCGGCGCCAAGAAGCGCCCGTACTACTCGATCGTCGTCGCTGACAGCCACTCGCCGCGCGATGGCCGTTTCATCGAGAAGGTCGGCACCTACAACCCGCTCCTGAAGAAGGATGACCCGGCGCGCGTCACCCTGAAGCTCGAGTCGATCCAAGAGTGGCTCAAGAAGGGCGCCCAGCCGACCGACCGCGTCGCCCGCTTCCTGGCCGCCCAAGGCGTCGGCGCCTGGACCGCCGGCAACAACCCGCAGAAGGCCGAGCCGGGCAAGAAGGCCAAGGAACGCACCGCCGAGCGCGCCCAGCGCGAAGAAGAGCGTCTGGCCGCCGAAGCCCAAGCCAAGGAAGACGCCAAGGCCGCCGCTGAAGCCGCCGCCGCGGCCGCCGCCGAAGCCGCTGCTGCTCCGGCCGCTGAAGAAGCTCCGGCTGAAGCCCCGACTGAAGAAGCCTCGGAAGGCTAATCCCTTCCAACTTCGTGCGTGGTCCTCGTCCTTCGACAAGCTCAGGATGAGGACCATGTCACGAGGTGAAGCAGTAGAAACCCTCACCCTGAGCCTGTCGAAGGGCGAGGGTTTCGCTTCACCCACTGCCCCGGCCTGGTCCGGAAAGACTTGAAGTCGATGCCCATCTCTCCCGATGACCCGTTGATCCTGGTCGGCCGCGTGGCCGGCGGCTTCGGCGTGCGCGGCGAGGTGCGGATCTCGACCTATACCGAAGAGCCGATGGCCCTGAAGGGCTTCAAGCGGCTCCTGCGCCAGGACGGTTCGACCGCCCTGTCGATCTCCCAGGCCCGCGCCGTCAAGGACGGTCTGGTCTGCCGCAGCCCCGACATCGCCACCAAGGAAGCCGCCGACGCCCTGCGCGGCCTCAAGCTCTACGTCCCCCGCTCGGCCCTGCCCGAGCCGGACGAAGACGAATTCTACCTCACCGACCTGATCGGCATGGCCGTGCGCCACATCGCCACCGGCGAGGACCTGGGCAAGATCAAGAGCGTCCAGGATTTCGGCGCCGGCGACCTGCTCGAGATCATTCCCCCGCTCGGCGGCCAGACCTGGTACCTGCCCTTCACCCGCGCCGCCGCGCCGGAAGTGAAGCTGGCCGAGCGTCTGGTGCTCGCCGACCCGCCGCAGATGGTGGGCGAGCCCGAAGGGCCGAGCGAAGAAGACTGACACCAAGATGCTCCCCCTCTGGGGGAGCTGTCGCGGAGCGACTGAGGGGGGCCGTTTTCAGCTTCCGCAACGCCCGCCAGTAAGAACTGGCCCTTCCCCCTCCGTCGGTTTCGCCGACACCTCCCCCTTCAGGGGGAGGATCTCATGCGCCCAACCGCAGCAGCGCCGAGCCATGCGCCGGCAGTGTCCGCTCCACGCGGCCCGACACCCGCCCGAGCTCCTGCCCGCTCCACAGATCCCGCGCCGACACGCCCTCGGCCAAGCCGAGCTCGCGCAGACCGATCCCGACCGTCTTCGGCTTTCCCGTGGTGTTGAACAGCGCCAGATAGCGATCGCCTGAACGCCCCTCTGGCCGCGCCGACCAGACCCGCGCCCCGTCCTCGACGAAGTGCGGCCGGTTGCCGGTGCTGGCCTGGTTGACCGCCAGCACCTGGCGATTGGTCAGCAAGGCCAGGGTGGCGTCGTCCAGGTGACGCAGGTCGCCGCCCATGATCAGCGGCGAGCGGGCGATCGACCACAGGGTCATCAGGGTCTGCTGCTCGTCGGGGGTGAACTTGCTGTCGCGCTTGCCCAGGGCCAGCCGGCCCAGCGGCAGCATGTCCGCGTCGGGCCATGCGCCCGGCGCGCGGTAGGCGTTCCAGTTCTCCAGCCGCGTGAACTGCGCCTCCAGCATCGACCATTCGTCCCAGAAGTCGTCGGAGATGCGCCACATCTGGGCGAACCTGCGCACGTGTTCGGCGCGCGGCACGGGTGTCTCGCCCGGCGACAGGCTGAGGATCATCGGCCGGCCAGAAACCTCGATCGCCTTGTGCGCCGCCTCGATCTCGGCGGCGTGGGCGTCATAAGGGCGGCTCATGTCGTCCATCTTCACGAAGTCGACGCCCCATTGGGCGAACAATCGGAAGACACTGTCGTAATAGGCCTGGGCCCCGGGCTTGCGCATGTCGACGCCGTACATGTCGGGGTTCCAGGAGCAGATGCTCGTGGTGTCGGCGATGTCGGCGGCGCGGACGCCGGCCCCCAGCACCGGCAGGTTGGCCTTCACCGCCGCGCGCGGAATCCCGCGCATCAGGTGCACCCCGAACTTCAGGCCCAGAGCATGCACCTGATCGGCCAGCGGCTTGAAGCCCAGGCCGCCGGCGCTGGACGGGAAACGATTAGGGGCGGGGAGAAGGCGGCCATGGCCGTCCATCGCCGGCTGAGGATCGCGGTTGTACTCGTAGCTAGCGGCCGCCGGCTCGTACCACTGGATGTCGACCGTGAAGACGTCATAACCGAACGGCAGCAGTTTCGCGGCCATGATCCGGGCCGTCTCCAGCGCCTGGGCCTCGTTGATCGTGGTGGCGAAGCTGTTCCAGCTGTTCCAGCCCATCGGCGGGCGCTGAGCCAGCAGCGGCGACTTGGTCGCCGGCGCCGCCGCGACGCCCGAACCGGCCGCCAGGCTCGCGCCCATCCCCGCCAGCAGCACACCGCGCCGATCCATCGAGGGTCCCGTCATCGCCTGCCTCCCGCCCCGGCCGGCCTTCGCGCCGATCCTCCTGGACGGCGCTATTTGTCAGACAATTTCCCACTCGAGCAAGCCGCCACCGGCGGATGAACAATGGGTCATGACGCAAGCTTAACTGGCGTCGCGCCGCTTCGCCGTGGCCCATGGACGCTCACGAGGGACCTTCCATGCACCGCCTGCTCGCCGCCACAGCCGCCATCACCCTGCTGGCCGCGACCCCCGTCTTCGCTGAAGACGGCGAGACCCTCAATGTCGTCCAGTCGAGCCAGGTCATCGAGACCCTGAGCCGCAGCCTCGACGGCTATTTCGATCGACGTAAAGCCATCTCTGTGCAGGACGCCCTGCGGGCCCGCCGTACGCACCTCGCCACGATCCGCGACCGCGCCGAGCTGGCCGAGGCGCTCAGCGCCATCACCGTCGGCGTCTCGGGCGACCTGCACCTGCGGGTCTCGGTAGCCACGACCAGCGCCAAGGTCGCCGCCCTGACCGACGCCGAGCAGGCCCTGCTCGACCAGCGCCTGGCCTACGGCCTGATGGCCGCGCGCCGCCTGCCGGCCAATATCGGCTATCTGAAGCTGCGCTATTTCGAGCAGACCGACGCCGGCGCCGAGATGGTCGACGCGGCGCTGGGCCTGCTGAAGGACACCGACGCCCTGGTCATCGACCTGCGCGAGAACACCGGCGGCGGCGGCGCGGCCGACGAGCGCCTGCTGGGCCATCTGTCGAAGAACCCCCTGGTGCTGGAGACCATCCGCTGGACGCAGGGCGACGGCCGCGTCGAGGTCCAGCAGCGCCAGGTCCGCCAAGGGCCTGGCGCGCCGCTCTATGCCGACAAGCCGGTCTTCGTGCTGACCGCCGCCCGCACCTTCTCGGCCGCCGAGGCCTTCGCCTACAGCCTGAAAGCCAATGGCCGCGCCGTTCTGGTGGGCGAGAAAACCCGCGGCGGCGGCAATCCCGCCAACCGGCCTTCACCGCCCCTGGGCTTCGGCCTCGTCGTGTTCGTGCCCAACGGCCAGGTGGTGCACCCCCTGACCGGCAAGGGCTGGGAAGGGACCGGCGTCGTCCCGGACGTCGCCACCGCCCCGGACGCGGCCCTGACCGAGGCCTACCGCCGCGCCCTCGCCGTGGCCAAGCCGCTGGTCTCCACCCCGAAGTCGGAAAAGGAGCGCGCCGACGCCATCGCCGATCCGGCCGGAGCCCTGGCCGCCGATCAGAGGCTTTGAGCCCCAAGCTTTGAGCTGGCCGCCAAGGCGTCTAGGCTGGCGGCATGATCCGTCTGTTCACCGCGATCGCCATCCCCTCCGAGATCGGCGCGCCCCTCCAGTCCCGACAATCCGGCATCGAAGGCGCCCGCTGGCGGCCGCTGGAGGCGTTCCACATCACGCTGCGCTTCATCGGCGACGTGCAGGAAACGGTCGCCGCCGATCTCGACGAAGCCTTGGCGCAGATCGAGGCGCCCGCCTTCGACCTGGAGCTGAAGGGGGCCGGCCACTTCGGCGAGGGCGCCGACATGCACGCCGTCTGGGCCGGGGTCGAGGACGAGCCGCTGCTTCGCCGCCTGCAGAAGTCCAACGAAAGCGCCGCCCGCAAGGCCGAACTGAAGCCCGAGACCCGCACCTATCTGCCGCATGTCACCCTGGCCTATCTGAAGCGCGCCGCCGTCCCCGAGGTCGGCGCCTGGATCCAGCGCAACAACCTGCTGCACTCGCCGCCCTTCCGCGTCGACCGTTTCGGCCTCTATTCCAGCTGGCAGACCAAGGAAGGCTCGGTCTATCGGCTGGAGCGGGAGTATCCGCTGGCGGATTGAACGGCGAACCTCCCCCTGTGGGGGAGGCGGCCGAAGGCCCGTGGGGGGGCAGTTTTCAGCTTCCGCTGAAGGGGTCAGCGCCGCAACTTCTTCCCCCCCCCCCGATCGCTACGCGATCGCCTCCCCCACGGGGGGAGGTTTTATGGCGTGAACCACGGCCGGAACATCCAAGCCGGATCGGGGCGCTTGCGATTTGCTCCTGACGCGCGCCTGATCGCGGGCGGCGCTCGGGAGTTCTCGCATGACCCTCTACGTCCTCGCCCTGCTCATCGGCGTGATCGCCGGCCTGCGGGCCATGACCGCCCCCGCCGCCGTCGCCTGGGGCGCGCATCTGGGCTGGATTCCACTGGCCGGCACGCCGCTGGCCTGGCTGGGCGGCAATATCGCCACCTGGATCTTCACCGCCCTGGCGGCGGTCGAGCTGATCACCGACCAGCTGCCGATGACCCCCAGCCGCAAGGTCCCGCCGCAGTTCGGCGCCCGTATCGTCGCTGGCGGCTTCTCGGGGGCGGCCATCGGCTTCGCCGGCGGCGCCTGGATCGTCGGCGCGATCCTCGGCGTCGTCGGCGCGGTGATCGGCACCCTGGGCGGCGCCGAGCTGCGCGGCCGCCTGGCCAAGGCCTTCAAGCGCGACACGCCGGCGGCTCTTGTCGAAGACGTGATCGCCCTGGGCGGCGCCTACATGATCGTCTCGGCGGTTTCGTGAGCATGACCTTCGACGCCATCATCATCGGGGCCGGCCAGGCCGGACCTTCCCTCGCCGGTCGCCTGACCGCCGCCGGCTGGAAGGTGGCCCTGGTCGAGCGAAAGCTGTTCGGCGGCACCTGCGTCAACACCGGCTGCATGCCGACCAAGACCCTGGTGGCCAGCGCCTATGCCGCGCACCTGGCCCGCCGGGCCGCCGACTACGGCGTCGTGCTGCAAGGCCCCGTCGGCGTCGACATGAAGGCGGTCAAGGAACGCCAGCAGACCGTGGTTCGCAACGCCCGCGGCAATGTCGAGACATGGCTCAAGGGCATGGACGGCCTGACGGTGTTCGAAGGCCACGCCCGCCTGACCTCGCCCACCACCGTCGAGGTCGACGGCCAGGTGCTGGAGGCCCCGAAGATCTTCCTCAATGTCGGCGGCCGCGCCAACGTCCCGGACATGCCGGGCGTCAACGACATCTCGTATCTCACCAATGTCGGCATGATGCAGCTGGACGTGCTGCCCGAGCATCTGGTGATCGTCGGCGGCAGCTATATCGGTCTGGAGTTCGCCCAGATGTACCGGCGCTTCGGCGCCCAGGTGACCGTGGTCGAGATGGGCCCGCGCCTGATCGGCCGCGAGGATCCCGAGGTCTCCGACGCCGTGCGCGAGGTCCTCGAGGCCGAGGGCATCGCCGTTCGGCTGAACGCCGAATGCATCAGCTTCTCGCCCTGTGAAGAAGGGGTGTGTGTCCACGTCTCCTGCACCGAGGGCGAGCCGGCCGTGAAGGGCTCGCACACCCTGCTGGCCGTCGGCCGCAAGCCCAACACCGACGACCTGGGCCTGGAGGCGGCCGGCGTCGCCGTCGACAAGCGCGGCTACGTCACGGTCGATGACTCCTTGCGCACCAGCGTCCCGTCGATCTGGGCCATGGGCGACTGCAACGGGCGCGGGGCCTTCACCCATACCGCCTACAACGACTTCGAGATCATCGCCGCCAACCTGCTGGACAACGATCCCAGGAAGGTCACCGACCGCCTGACCGCCTACGCCCTCTATACCGACCCGCCGCTGGGCCGGGTGGGGATGAGCGAGGCCGAGGTTCGAGCCTCCGGCCGCCCGGCCCTGGTCGGAACCCGCCCGATGACCCGCGTCGGCCGCGCCATCGAGAAGGGCGAGACCAAGGGCTTCATGAAGGTGCTGGTCGACGCCGAGACCAAGCAAATCCTCGGCGCCGCGATCCTCGGAACCTCTGGCGACGAGGCCATCCATGGCATTTTGGACATCATGTACGCCAAGGCGCCCTACACGGTCCTGCAACGCACCGTGCCGATCCATCCGACGGTGTCGGAACTGATCCCCACGGTGCTGGGCGAGCTGAAGCCGCTGGCTTAGGCGGCGCACTTTCATCGATGCGACGCCACCAAAGTCGTCATCCCGGGCGAAGGCGCGCAAGCGCCGCAGACCCGGGACCCAGGGGCCGGAGCAGTGCGGTCGCCCCTGGGTCCCGGCTCTCCGCTTCGCTACGGCCGGGATGACGATCTTTTAGATCTCTGAACTGAAGCCGTGCTCGCAGCACAGTGGAACAGAGCGCCGCTGGCCCGCTACTCGCCCGCCCGTTCCTTGGCCAGGCGCGCATCCAGCCGCGCGGCGTAGCGGTCGGCATAGGCTCGGCAGACACCGGGATCGACGAAGGGATTTGGCGTCTTGCTCCGCCGGGCCCGTTCCAGCCGCTCGTCGCCGCCCGACTGGTCGGGGTGGGCGCTGATCAGCACGTCACACTTCAGGCCGCGCATCACGTCGAAGCTGCGGCGAAAGCCGGCGACGAGGCCGGCGTTCTTCGGGTCGGAGAACCGGTAGCCGTCGGACGACACCGGATTGAGGCTGGAGCCGAAAACCACCGCCTTGCACACCCGCCGCTCGCACGATGTCCAGGTCCAGCTCATGCTGCCGGCCGTGTGGCCCGGGGTGGCGCGGGCGGTGACCGCCACGTCGCCCAGCCGGATGACCTCGCCGTCGCCGACCACCCGCAGCTTCGTCACCGCCGGGAACTGCACGAGATCGGCCAGCTGGGGATCGTCCGCGCCCGGTCGGCCGCGCCGCAGAGCCTGCGCCGCCGGGGCGCTGGCCACCACCGTCGCGCCGCTGTCGCGGGCCAGGGCCGCGAGACCGCCGGCATGGTCGTAGTGCGGCTCGGTGCTGAGGATCAGCTTGATGTCGGTGACCTTGAAGCCCAGGGCCTTGATGTTGGCTTCGATGGCCGGAACGGCCTGGGGCAGGGCGGCGTCGACCACGATCAGGCCCTGGCTGGTCTTGATGAGAGCGACGCTCAGTCCGCCGAAGCCCACAACATAGCTATTGCCGTAGACCTGGATCGGCGTCTCGGGCTTCAGCCAGCGGGCGGCGTAGTCCGGCTCGATCGGGGCCAGCAGCGGGTCGTGCGCCGCCACCGGCGTTCCCATGGCGCACAGCGCTCCGGCCAGTCCAAAACCCATGATCCACTTGCAGTTCATGCCGCTCTCCCCTTCGGTTGGCGCGGCGAACCTGCCGATCGCAAGCGTCGGCGACAAAGCATCATATCTGGACGGAGCCATTAGGCTGGTTCATGCCTAGGCCATGGATCGCGCCCAGCTTCCGCTCAACGCCCTGCGCGCCTTCGAGGCCGCCGCCCGGCGCCTGAACTTCACCCGCGCCGCCGTCGAGCTGTGCGTCAGCCAGGGCGCGGTCAGCCACCAGGTCGCCCAGCTGGAGGCCCGTCTGGGCGTCTCGCTGTTTCGCCGCCTGCCGCGGGGCCTGGCCCTGACCGACGAGGGCCAGGCCCTCGTGCCGGTGCTGGTCGACGCCTTCGACCGCATCGGGGCGGTGCTCGACCGCTACAGCGACGGCCGCCTGCGCGAGGTGCTGACCCTGGGCGTGGTCGGTTCGTTCGCCGCCGGCTGGCTGCTGCCGCGCCTGGACGCCTTCCGCCGGGCCTGTCCTCAGGTCGACCTGCGGGTGATGACCAACAACAACCGCGTCGACCTGGCCGGGGAGGGGCTGGACCTCGCCATCCGCTTCGGCGACGGAGCCTGGCACGGCGTTCACGCCGAGCCGATCCTGACCGCTCCGCTGACGGCGCTGTGCACGCCGGCCATCGCCGAGCGCCTGACCGGTCCCGCTGACCTCGCCCGCGAGACGCTGCTGCGCTCCTATCGCGCCGACGAGTGGCCCCGCTGGTTCGCGGTCGCCGGGGCCGAGCCGCCGCCGCTGCGCGGGCCGATGTTCGACAATTCGGTGCTGATGGTCGCCGCCGCCGTCGCCGGGCAGGGCGTGGCCCTGGCCCCCGCGGCCCTGTTCGGATCCGACCTGGCGGCCGAGCGCCTCGTTCGCCCGTTCGCCGCCGAGGTGGTCACCGGCCGCTACTGGCTGACACGCCTGCACTCGCGCCCCGACGGAGCGGCCATGGCCGCCTTTCGCGGCTGGCTGCACGACGAAATCGGATAAGGGCGCCGGTTCGATCGGCTCGAACGTGAAAAGCAAGGGCGGCCTGGCCGCCGGCATGGCCGGCGAGGTCTGCATCACCGGCTCGTCCGTCCATGGCCTGACGATGAAGCCGGCCCCCTGACCGACGAAGACCTCACGCCGCCAGCGGCAGCACCACGCTGAAGGCCGAGCCTTCGCCCGGCCGGCTGTCGACGCCCAGGCGCCCGCCATGGGCCTCGACGATGGCCTTGCTGATCGCCAGGCCCAGGCCGTTGCCGTGGGCCGCGGCCGTCTCGCCCTGCCAGTTGCGCTCGAAGATCCGCGCGGCCTGTTCGGGGCTCATGCCCCAGCCGGTGTCGCGCACCTCGACCACGACGGCCTCGCCCTCCACGCGGCTGGACAGCGACACGGTCCCGCCCGGCTCGGTGAACTTGATGGCGTTCGACAACAGGTTGGCCACCACCTGCCCGAGGCGGCCGCCGTCGGCGTCCAGCAGCGGCTCGGCCGCGTCGGGCGTATAGGCGAAGTCCAGGCCCTTGCGGGCGGCCGAGAGGGCGAACTGGTCGGCGACGTCGGTCAGCAGGCGGCGCAGGTCGACCGTCTCCCGGGCCAGCACCAGGCCGCCGGCCTCAATCTTGGAATGGTCGAGTATGTTGCGGATCAGCCGGCGCATGGTCTCGGTCGCCAGCAGGATCGCCTCGACGCCCGAGCGCACCTTGGGCTGCTGCTCGACGCCCGGCTGGGCCAGCAGGTTTTCGCTGGCGAACAGGATGGTGGTGATCGGATTGTTGAGGTCGTGCGCCACCACCTCGACCGCCTCCTTGCGGGCCAGCGAGATCGCCTTTTCCCGCTCGGCGAGGCGCGCCGTCACCTGGTCATAGGTCCGCTTCTGCTCGACCAGCCGCAACAGCAGGCGGCCAAGGAAGGCGCAGAACACGAAGGCGCAGATCGAGGCCAGGACCAGCACCCCGAACACGCCCCGCACCACGCGCTGATTGCGGGCCCGCTCGGCCTGGTAGCGGGCGGCCGATCGGTCGGTGAAGCGGTTTATGGCCGCATCGATGCTGCTGGTCAGCGGTCCGGCGTTCCTTTGGAAATAGGCGTTGGCGCCGCTCATCGTGCCGCCGTCGAGGCGCTGGGCGACGCCGGCCCGCTGCAGCACCAGCAGCCGGCGCTGCAGGGCCGACACCTCGTCCAGCGCCGCGCGGGTCTCGTCGTCGCGGGCCAGCGCCTTCAGGCCGCCGACAAGGACGTCGAACCGATGGTTGGAGCGCTCCAGCTCGACCAGCAAGCCTCTTTCGCCGTTGATGACGATCACCGGCACCAGGGAGTTCTGGCGCATCTTCTCGCCGCGCAGGTCGTGGGCGAGGATCACGGTGCGGGTATAGACCGCGTCCAGCCGATCCTGGGCGGCCGAGAAACGGGCCAGGAAGAACAGCGACGCGGCCAGCAGCGGCAGGAAGGCCAGGGCGATCAGCCCGACCAGCACCAGCAGCCTGCGTTCGTAACCGACCATGCGGGACGTCCCTCCGGCCTGCGCCGTCTTCAGACCGCCGCGTGGTCCTTGAGCACGCCCAGCGTGACGATGGCCAGGGTCTCCTCATGGGTGGCCTCGAGGATCACCTGGGGGGCCATGCCGGCGTCCAGCGCCTCGCGCCACCGGCCGGCGCACAGGCACCAGCGGTCGCCGGGCTTGAGCCCCCGGAAGGCGAACTCCGGACGCGGCGTTGACAGGTCGTTGCCGGTGGACTTGGAGAAAGCCAGGAACTCCTCGGTCATCACCGCGCAGACGGTGTGCAGGCCAAGATCGTGGGGTCCCGTTTCGCAGCAGCCGTTGCGGTAGAAGCCGGTCACGGGATCCAGCGAGCAGGGGACCAGCTCGCCGCCCAGCACGTTGCGGGCCGTTTCGTCATAGCGCGTGGGGGCCGATTGCGTGGTCATGGCCACAGCTTAACCCCGTTTCCGCCTTTCCCGCCATGGCTTCGCCCGCCACGAGATCGACGCTTCCCGTCCCACGCGGCGAATGCTTTACAGTAGCCGTCCCGTCAGGATGATCCCGCCATGACCGACCTTGCCCGGCCGCGCCGCAGCGCCCTCTACATGCCCGCCTCCAACACCAAGGCCGTGGAAAAGGCCCGCACGCTGGACGCCGACGTGATCATCCTCGACCTGGAAGACGCCGTGGCGCCGGAGATGAAGCCGGCCGCCCGTGAGGCCGCCGTTGCGGCGGTGAGAGCCGGGGGCTTTGGCCCGCGAGAGATCGTCATCCGCACCAACGGCCTCGACACGCCCTGGGGCGCCGACGACCTGAAGGCCGCCGCCGAGGCCGGCCCCGACGCCGTTCTCGTGCCCAAGGTCAATGACGCCGCCGACGTCCACGCCTATGAGGCGGCCCTGCACGCCGCCCCGATCCACACCCGCCTGTGGACGATGATCGAGACCGCCAAGGCCGCCTTCCACCTGTGGGAGATCGGCGAGGCGGCCAAAGCCACGCGCCTTTCGGCCTGGGTGATGGGGGTCAACGACCTGGCCAAGGAAATGAGGGCCCGGCAGACGCCGGGCCGCGAGGCCTTCCTGCCGATCCTGTCGCTGGCCGTCGCCGCCGCGCGGGGCCACGGCCTGTCGATCCTCGACGGGGTGCACAACGACATCGAGGATCTGGCCGCCCTTGAGGCCGTCTGCGGCCAGGCCGTCGACTTCGGCTTCGACGGCAAGACCCTGATCCATCCCAAGCACCTGGACATCTGCAACCGGGTGTTCTCGCCCACGGACGACGAGATCGCCTGGAGCCGGGCGGTGATCGCCGCCTTCGCCTCGCCCGAGAACGCCGGCAAGGGCGCGTTGCGCGTCGAGGGCAGGATGGCCGAGCGGCTGCACCTGGTTCAGGCCCAGCGGCTGGTCGCCGTTTCCGAGGCCATCGCCGCGAAGACGGCGGGCTGATAAGGACCCTCATGCGTCGCCTTCTCGCTGTTTCCCTGTCCGCCCTGCTGTCGTTTCCGGCCGCCGCCCTGGCCCAGTCGCCGGCCTCCGAGGTGGTGACCACCAATCCGTCGGCGCCGGTCCAGACGACCGCCCAGCCGACGCCCCAGCCGGTCCCGGAAGCGGCGATCCCGCTGGTGGCGGCCCCGCCGGCGAGCGACCAGGCCGCGCCCGCGCAGAGCCCCGCGCCCGTCGCTCCGCAGGCGCCCGCGCCGCCGCCCGCCGCCGCCGATCCGCTGGCCGACCTGATCGCCGCCAGCGGTCCACAGACCACCGACGAGGAAGACGAAGCGCCGGCCGCGCCCGCCCCGCGTCACAAGCCGACCATCCTGCCGATCCCGGCCCCCGAAAGCGCCGCTCCGGCCGCGGCCGCCGGCGCGATGAGCGTCGAGCAGGCCTATGAGCTGCGGGTGAAGGGTTCGATCGCCGCCGCGCAAGGCCTGCAAGGCCCGCTCGACGGCGGCTGGATCCTGCGCGGCGCTGACGGCGCGGCCCTCTATTCGCTGCAGATCGCCGACCCGGCCGGCGGCTACGGACCGGTCGAGGGCGCCTGGCGCGATCTGCGCCGCCCCGGCTCGGTCGGCTCCACCGGCCTGATCGACAGCATCGAGCGCACCTATGACGGCGGTGCGGCCGTGCGCTTCATGCCCCGCCCCGGCGTCGGCTCGACCCTGGCGCTGAGCGTCGGCCCCGAGGGGACATGGAACGGCCGCCTGACCCAGGACGGCGCGGCGCCGACCCCGGTCGCCATCGAGCGCACCGGCGCGCCCGTGCTGCCGGCCGGCTACGCCGTCGCCACCCGCGGCCCGGTGATCTGGCCGCCGCGCGCCGCCCCGGCGGCCACGCGCACCGCCTCGGCGGCGCCGGCCCGCGCCACGCCCTGCTCGACCCGAGGCAAGACCGGCAAGGCCCTGAAGGCGGCCAAGGCCAAGTGCGCCGCCGCCGCCAAGAAGGGCGGCGGCAAGGGCAAGGCGACCGCCCGCTCGGGCAAGGCCGGCAAGGGCAAGGCGGTCAAGCCGGGGAGCCGCAAGAAGACCGCCGCGGCCGGCGCGCGCAAGAAGCGGCGGTAAGACCGCCGACACCGACACCGGCTTGGCATCCGTCGCGCGGCGACGCGCGGGCCCCGTCGACGGCCGCTGGCCGGCCGTCAGGCCAGGACCTCGAGGATCTCGCCCGAACCGACCGCCTTGGGGCCTTCCAGGATCCGCCAGACCCGGCCGGGATGAATGACCGGCCGCAGCTCCGGCCAGGCCATCAGCTCCAGCACGATCTCGATGCTCTCGCCGGGCGCCAGGTCCTGTCCGGCCGGCAGCTCGATGAAGCCCATGCACATCTCTCCCGTCCGCAGAGAGAAGTCATGGTTGGGGCGGTAGCTGTGGCCCCCGAGCGCGGGCCGGCTTCGGCCGCCCTCCTGCTGCGTCAACAGCCGGATGCGGGCCCGCACCCGGATCGTCTCGCTCTTGGCCACGGCCCTCGCCTTGAAAATCATCGCGCCGCCTCAGCCCCGCCTGTCCATGCGCCGTAGCCACTGGCGCAGCACGGCCACGGTCTCTTCGGGACGGTCGGTGAAGGTGGCGTGACCGGCGCCGGGCACGACGGCCAGTTCCGATCCACTGGCCCGGCGGGAGAAGGCGATGGCCGTGGCCGGACGAGCCTCGTCGTACTGGCCGACCATGAACAGGGTGCGCGGCCCGTCCAGGCGGTCGAGCAAGGGCTCTCCGTCATAGGCCTTCAGCGTCCCGGTGGCCGAAAACTCGGTCGCGCCCCACATGGTCTTGTAGAGCACCGGATTGAACCCCCGGTCGCCGGCCGGCCGATAGGCGCGGTGCGCCGCCGAGGGTGGCTCGCGGGTCAGGAAGGCGGCGTAGAAGGCGTTCGTCGCCGCATCGCAGGCCGCCGAGAACGCCTTGTCGGGCGGGGAAGAAGGCGTTTGCTCGCAGCGGGTCAGTTGATCCTGCACCGCCCCCGGCAGGTCACCGCGCAACAGATTGGCGTCGGCGATCCAACTGCGGGTCGAGACCAGCGGACTGGCCAGCATCAAGCTGGCCAAGGCCGGCGGGCGCCGAGCGCCGTATTCCAGAGCCACCGTGCCGCCCCAGCTGTGGCCCAGAACATGCCAGCGGGGAACCTTCAGCCCTTCGCGCACCGCTTCCAGCTCGTCGACGAAGCGGCTCACGGTCCAGTTGGCGGCGTCCATGGGATGGTCCGAGAGACCGGAATCCAGCTGATCATAGAGGATCACGGCGCGTTCGTCGGCCAGCGCCAGGGCGTCGAGAAAGCCGGCATGGGTGCCGCCAGGCCCGCCGTGGACCATGACGATCGGCGGCTTGCCGGTTCCGGCGATCGCCGCATCCAGGTCGCCATTGATCCGTGCATAGACTCGCCCGCCCGGCGCCGGCAGCCGCAGCTCGCGATCGGGCCTGGGAAAGCCGGGTGACGCTGCGCGCGCAGCCTGAGCCCAGGCGCGATGCGCCGCACCGGCGGCCACAACCGTGGTTCCGGCGGCGGCCAACCCGCCCAACAGTCCGCGCCTATCGATCACCTGCGTCATTCCAGGTCCATCCGTCATTCACGCACCGGGTCAGGCGTCCGGACGCGTCGAGCCCCCCCCGACGACGTCCGGCCATCCGGCCGCCGGCATGGCCGAACCTTCGCCCTCGACCGCGGGCTGAGCCCGCGACTGTGACATGGCGCCCCAAAGCCCGCGACGCGCCATTGCTTCCCTCAGTGCGCCCTGGCCTGACCGCCGCCGGGCTCCTCATCGTCGGCCTGCATCAGCTGACCTTCGATCGGCGAGGTAGGGCTGGCCAGTTCGTCGCGCATCGCTTCCAAAAGGACGTCGACCACCTCGACGGGGTCCCTGCGATAATAGTCTGACAGCCCCCGGCCCAGATGGCGCAGCAGGTCGGCCAGCATCATGCCCCAGGCGCGAGCCTCGTCGATGGGGGTCTCGTCATAGGCCCCGATGCGAAGGGCGCAGTGCAGGCCGTGCTCGGCCACCCAGATCCGCGCCAGCTCGGTGGCCGCCGGATCGCGCACAGCCGCGTCCGGGATCGGTTGCTCGTTCATGCCTTCCCCCCCCATCTCGCCCGGTCGCCGTCAGCCGGCGACGCCTTGCGCACGCCGGTCCGAGGCGGCCGTGCGCCGGTTTTGGCCCTCTTTCTGGCGACGCCAGTAGTCGGCCCCGTCGTCGGGCTTGAACATGGTGCGCGGCGCCCCCGCCCGGGTGACCACGGCGAAGACGTTGCCGGCCGGGTCGTAGATCAGGGTGTCGCCGTTCGTCCGCTTCAGGGTCTGGACCCCGGCCGGCGGCTTGGCCACGAAGGCGTGGGTCTTGCGCACATAGTCGTCGACGTCGCGGGCCCCGAAGGCCTCGCCGAACCGCTCGAAGCCGCGCTGGGCGTTCTCCTCGGCGCTGCGGGTGCGGTTGGCCGCCCACATCGGCCGGCCGGCGATCAGCCGCACCGGCGCATCGCGCGGATCGGCCGCCTGCCGGGCGCTCGCCGACGCGTCGGCGACCTCGCCCGGGATCGGCGCGCCGCCGCCGCTGCTGCTGGTTCCCTCGCTCGACGCGACCTGGCCGCCCTTGGGCGCCTTCACCGCCGAGGCCCCGCCGTCGCAGGCCGCCAGCAGCAAGGCCGGCAGGGCCAGAAATCCGAAACGCCACGCTCCCGTCATGATCGCCACACCTCGTTATTTACTACCTTAACGATTAGTGAACGAAAAAAGAACGCGAGTCGAGTCCCACCGTTAAGCTTTCCGCTCTCCGATGCGCGCCACGATTGCCTGTGGCCGCGAGGCGCTCTATGCGCGGAGGGGAACCGGCGGACGAGAGGCCTTCAAGGTGAGCGACATCCCGGGCGGCAAGCGCGTGCTCCTGATCGTCGGCGGCGGCGTGGCGGCCTACAAGGCCCTCGAACTGACCCGCCTGCTGCGCAAGGCCGGGATCGGCGTGCGGCCGATCCTGACCAAGGCCGGGGCCGAATTCGTCACCCCGCTGTCGCTGGCGGCGCTGAGCGAGGACAAGGTCTATGACGACCTGTTCTCGCTGACCGACGAGGCCGAGATGGGCCACATCCAGCTGTCGCGCTCGGCCGACCTGGTGGTGGTCGCCCCCGCCACCGCCGACCTGATCGCCAAGGCCGCCAATGGCCTGGCCGGCGACCTGGCCTCGACCACCCTGCTGGCCACCGACAAGCCGGTGCTGATGGCCCCGGCCATGAACGTGCGGATGTGGCTGCACCCGGCCGTGCAGCGCAACGTGGCGACCCTGAAGGCCGACGGCGTGTCGTTCGTCGGCCCCGACGAAGGCGCCATGGCCTGCGGCGAGTTCGGTCCTGGGCGACTGGCCGAGCCGCCGGAGATCTTCGAAGCCATCGTCGCCATGCTGCGCGGCCCCGCCGCCCGGCCGCTGGCCGGCAAGCACGCCCTGGTCACGGCCGGCCCCACCTTCGAGGCCATCGACCCCGTGCGCGGCATCACCAACCGCTCAAGCGGCCGCCAGGGCTACGCCATCGCCGAAGCCCTCGCCCGCCTGGGCGCGCGCGTCACCCTGGTCAGCGGCCCCGTGGCTCTGCCCACCCCGCCGGGCGTGACCCGCGTCGACGTCGAGAGCGCCCGCCAGATGCTGGCCGCCTGCGAGGCCGCCCTGCCGGCCGAGGTCGGCGTGTTCGTCGCCGCCGTCGCCGACTGGCGCGTCGACGAGGTGTTCGGCTCGAAGCTGAAGAAGGACAAGGGCGGCCCGCCGGCCCTGACCTTCGTCGAAAACCCCGACATCCTGGCCACCCTGGCCGCCACCGGCCCCGACCGGCCCAAGCTGGTGGTCGGCTTCGCGGCCGAGACCGACGATGTCGAGGCCCATGCCCGCGCCAAGCTGGCGCGCAAGGGCTGCGACTGGATCATCGCCAACGACGTCACCGAGCCGGGCGTCATGGGCGGAACCGAGAACGCGGTCCTGCTGATCGCCAAGGACCACACCGAACGCTGGGAGCGCGCGTCCAAGGACGCCGTCGCCCAGGCCATCGCCCAACGCATCGCGGAAGCTCTGACCTAAATGACCACCACGCCCCACATTCCTGTCGTCCAGCTCGCCCACGCCCACGGCCTGCCGCTGCCCGCCTACGAGACGGTCGGCGCCGCCGGCATGGACCTGCGCGCCGCTGTCGAGGAAGACGCGCCCCTGACCCTGAAGCCGGGCGCCCGGTTCATGGTGCCCACGGGTCTCGCGTTCGCCGTGCCGCAGGGCTTCGAGGCCCAGGTGCGGCCGCGCTCGGGCCTGGCGGCCAAGGCGGGGATCACCTGCCTGAACTCGCCGGGCACCATCGACAGCGACTATCGCGGCGAGGTGAAGGTGATCCTGGCCAACCTCGGTGAAGAGGATTTCGTCATCCGTCGCGGCGACCGCATCGCCCAGCTGGTGATCGCCCCGGTGGTGCAGGCCGCCTGGAGCCTGGTGGCCGCCCTGGACGACACCGACCGCGGCGCCGGCGGTTTCGGCTCGACCGGCGGCCGCTGAGGCCTTCGGCTTTCCGCCTTTCTCGCCGCCTATGCGGGAGAGGCGGAGGCCGCCTTCTAGCGCGTTCCCAGACCCACCAGCAGATATCCGCCGAAGCCGGCCGTGAAGGCGGCCGCCGCCAGCCACAGCATGGGGCCGATCAAGGGCAGGGGACGGGGAGCTTCCATCGGGGGCGTCCTGGCTCGGCCGAAAGCTCGGCCATGCTTGCTATACGCGCCGGCCCGCCCCCGGTTGCGACCGTGCGCCATCCCTTATCCCACGATTCCCGCCTGGCGCGTATAGATCGAAATTTCCCCATAATGGAGATTTCAACCCCAAATGCATCCGCAAGTAATCAGTATACAGATCAATTTCGACAATCCTGACCATTTCAATCCATAGCTGCGGCGAGATGACGCAGCGCTGCGCACACGCCTTCCCCCGCAATGAATTGCCCTCATCGAACAACGGGAAAAGACGCCTGAAAAGCGACGCCCGTGTTCATGAATAAAATCCATTAATTCTATCGAGCGAAAATCTTCCCAATTCTATCCTGGGAAGTTCTTAGATGCTCAGCAACCTCAAGGTGGCGCACAAGCTGGTGGTCGCCTTCGCCGTCCTGGTGGCGGCCGTGGCCGGCGCCGGCCTTCTGGCCTGGAACGGCCTGTCGTCGATCCAGCGCGTCACCGCCCTGAACGCCGAGAGCTACGCCTACCGCGCCACGGTCGAGAAGGCCGCGGCCGAACTCGTCGAGCAGCAGAACGCCGCACGCGGCTTCGTCGCCAGTCTCGATCCCTCCTTCATCCAGAAGTACGAAGACTTCCAGGCCAAGTACGACGAGGCCCACCAGACCCTCAGCGCCGGCGCCGAACAGCAGGAGCAGAAGGCGCGCCTGACCCGGCTGGACCAGGCCGTGGGCGTGTTCCGCGCCGAGACCCGCGCCCAGATCGCCGCCGCCCAGGATCCGGCCCGGCTGGACGCGGCTCGCCTCGACATCGGCAAGAGCGGACGCCTGACCAATGTGCGCAAGGCGCTGAAGACCATCGACGAGGCCGAAAGCGCCGAATTGGCCGCCCGCATCCAGGCCCAGGACAAGGCCTTCACCGCCGCGACCCTGGCCCTGGCGCTCGGCGGCGCGGCCGCCGTGGCCATCGCCGTGCTGATGGGCTGGCTGCTGGCGCGCAGCATCGCCACGCCGGTCGACGCCATGACCACCGCCATGCGCCGCCTGGCCGGCGGCGACAACGCCGTGGCCGTGCCGGCTCTCGGCCGTCGCGACGAGATCGGGGCGATGGCGCAGGCCGTTTCGACCTTCAAGGACGCCGCCATCGAGAAACTGCGCGTCGAGGGCGAAGCCGCCGAGCATCGCCGCCAGGCCGAGGCCGAGCGCGGCGCCAACGAGGCCGAGCGCGCCGCCGGCGCCCGCGAGCAGGCCGCCGTCGTCGCCCAGGTCGGCCAGGCCCTGGAGCATCTGGCGGCCGGCGACCTGACGGCTCGTCTCGACCAGGCCTTCCCGCCCGCCTATCGCAAGCTGCAGAGCGACTTCAACGCCGCCATGGGCCAGTTGCAGGAGACCATGACGACGATCAGCGGCGCGGTCGGCGGCATCCGCGCCGGCTCGGGCGAGATCAGCCACGCGGCCGATGACCTGTCGCGCCGCACCGAGCAGCAGGCCGCCAGCCTGGAAGAGACCGCCGCCGCCCTCGACGAGATCACCGCCACCGTCCGCCGCGCCGCAGAGGGCGCCGGCCATGCCCGCAAGTCGGTCGACGCCGCCCGCAAGGACGCCGAGGCCGGCGGCCAGGTGGTCGAGCGCGCCGTCGCGGCGATGACGCAGATCGAGGCTTCCTCGCGCGAGATCGGCAACATCATCGGGGTGATCGACGAGATCGCCTTCCAGACCAACCTCCTGGCCCTCAACGCCGGCGTCGAAGCCGCCCGCGCCGGCGACGCGGGCAAGGGCTTCGCCGTCGTGGCGTCGGAAGTGCGGGCCCTGGCCCAGCGCTCGGCCGAGGCCGCCAAGGAGATCAAAAGCCTGATCGGGGCTTCGGGCCAGCAGGTTGACGAAGGCGTGGCCCTGGTCGGCCAGACCGGCGAGGCCCTCAGCCGCATCACCGCCGGCGTGCAGGACATCAACCGCACCGTCGCCGAGATCGCCGCCGGCGCCCAGGAACAGGCCACGGGCCTGGCCCAGGTCAATGTCGCGGTGAACCAGATGGATCAGGCCACCCAGCAGAACGCCGCCATGGTCGAGCAATCGACCGCCGCCAGCCACTCGCTGTCGAACGAAGCCGCCGAGCTGGCGCGGCTGGTCAGCCGGTTCAAGATCGGGGCGGCTTCCGGCGCGGTGAAGCGGGCGGCTTAAGAAGATCCTCTCCCTGTGGGAGAGGTGTCGGCGAAGCCGACGGAGAGGGGAGGGGCTGCGAGATCGGCCGACGATTGCGGCAGCTGAAAACGGCCCCTCTCCGGCGCTTCGCGCCACCTCCCCCAGAGGGGGAGGATCTAACAAAAACGCCCCGCCTGGCTTTCACCGGGCGGGGCGCTGTCGTTTCAGTTAAGATCAGAGATGCGATCAGGCGCCCGGGGGCACCGGGAAGCCGCGGTCGCGCATCAGGGCCCCGATCTTCACGTCGCGGCCGCGGAAGGCGCGGAACTGCTCGGCCGGGTCGACCGAGTTGCCGCGCGACATGATGGTCTTGATCAGGCGCTGGCCGGTGGGCTTGTCGTAGAAACCGCCCGGCGCCTCCTGGAAGGCCTCGGCGACGTCGGCGGTCAGGGTGTCGGCCCACAGGTAGCTGTAGTAGCCGGCCGAGTAGCCGTCGCCCGAGAACACGTGACCGAACTGCGGCGTGCGGTGCCGCATGACGATCTCCTTGGGCATCTTCAGCTTGGCCAGTTCGTCACGCTCGAAGGCGTCCGGATCGATGTCCACGTCGCCGGCCAGGTGCAGCTTCATGTCGATCAGGGCGCTGGCCAGGTACTCGGTGGTGTCGAAGCCCTGGTTGAAGGTCGAGGCCTTCTTGATCTTGTCCACCAGGGCCTGCGGGATCGGCTTGCCGGTCTGGTAGTGGACGCAGAACTTGTTCAGCACCTCCGGCGTCGACAGCCAGTGCTCGTTCAGCTGGCTGGGGAACTCGACATAGTCGCGGGCGACGTTGGTGCCCGAGACGGTCGGATAGGTGGTGTCGGCGTTCAGGCCGTGGATGGCGTGGCCGAACTCGTGGAACAGGGTGTTGGCGTCATCCCACGAGATCAGCACCGGCTCGCCGGGCTTGCCCTGGATGAAGTTGGAGTTGTTGGAGACGATCGTGGCGATCGGCTTCTTGAAGCGCTCCTGGTTGCGGTAGGCGTTCATCCAGGCGCCCGAGCGCTTGCCCTGGCGGGCATAGGGGTCGAAGTACCACAGGCCCACGTGCTTGCCGTCGCGCAGCACCTCGTAGACGGTCATGGTCGGGTGATAGACCGGAACGCCTTCGACCTTCTTGAACTCGAAGCCGTAGACCTGGCCGGCGGCCCAGAACATGCCCTCGCGCAGCTTCTCCAGCTGCATGTACGGCTTCACCTCGTTCATATCGAGGTCGTACTTCGCCTTGCGGACCTTCTCGGCGTAGAAGCGGTAGTCCCACGGCTCGATCTTGAAGCCGCCGTTCTCCGCATCGACGATGGCCTGCATCTCGGCCACGTCCTTGGCCACCTGCTCGATGGCCGGGGTCCAGACGGCTTCCATCAGGGCCATGGCCTTGTCGGGCGTCTTGGCCATGGCGTTCTCGAGGCGCCAGTGGGCGTGGGTCTGGTAGCCCAGCAGCTTGGCGCGCTCGACGCGCAGCTTGAGGATCTTGGCGATCAGGGCGTTGTTGTCGGTCGCGCCGCCGTTGTCGCCGCGGTTGACGAAGGCCTTCCAGACCTTCTCGCGGGTGGCGCGCACCGGCGAGTTGGTGAGGTAGGGGTCCACGCTCGAGCGGGTGTTGACGATGATGTGCTTGCCCGGAAGCTTGCGCTGCTCGGCGCTGGAGGCGGCCGCGCCCTTGATCGAGTCCGGCAGGCCGACCAGGTCGGCGTCGGTCAGCTCGATATAGGTTTCTTCGTCGGCCAGCAGGTTCTGGCTGAACTTGGTGAAGTAGCCGGCCAGCTCGGTGTTGATGGCCGCGACCCGGGCCTTGGCCTTGGGGTCCAGCTTGGCGCCGGCGCGCACGAAGTTGGTGTAGTAAATCCAGGTGACGCGCTGCTGCTCGGGCGTCAGCTTGGCCTTCTCGGGGCTGTTGTAGACGGCCTCGATGCGGGCGAAGAGCGCGGCGTTCTGGGTGATCTTGTCGCCGAACTCGGCGAACTTGGCGTCAAGTTCAGGCTCGATGGCCTGGAACTCCGGCGAGCTCAGGTTCGAGCCCCAGATGCCGTAGTAGCAGACCACGTCGTTCAGCGTGCGGCCGCTGTCTTCAAGGGCGGCGATGGTGTTGGCGAAGGTCGGCGCGGCCTTGTTGGCGGTGATCGCGTCGATCTCGGCCTGGTTCTTGGCCATGGCGGCTTCGACGGCCGGCTTCAGGTCGGCGATCTTCATCTTGTCGAAGGCGGGAACCCCGCCGTACGGACCGGTCCACGTAGCGAGCAAGGGATTGGTCTCCGCGGCGAAGGAAAGGCCGGGCGCGGCGGCGCTCGCGGCGGCGGCCGCGGCGGTCGTGAGAAGGAAGGTGCGACGTTGCACGGAAGGCTCTCCGTTGAGTGTGGCCGGACCCTAGGCCAAGGTCGCGGCCTCGTCACATGACAGGACCGTAACCTTTTCGCGAAGCCGCCCCGGCGCATGGACGCCGGCGCCGACCGGGTCTAATGCTCGCCTCATGACCATCGGCGTCTTCGACTCCGGCGTGGGGGGGCTGAGCGTCCACCGCGCCCTCGTGCAGCGTCTGCCCCAGGCGGACTTCGTCTATCTGGCCGACCAGGCCAACGCCCCCTATGGCGGCCGTCCCGGCGAGGAGATCGTCGACCTGACGCGGGCCGGCTGCGAGCGATTGTTCGAGGCCGGCGCCAGCCTGGTGGTCCTGGCCTGCAACACCGCCAGCGCCATCGCCCTTCGCCGCCTGCAGCAGACCTGGCTGCCGGGCTATCGCAAGACGCTGGGCCGCCCGGTCAACATCCTGGGCATCATCGTGCCGACCATCGAGGCGGCCACCGGCCTGCCCTGGGAGCACGAGGCCGAGCGCCGCGGCGACAAGGTCGAGCAGCTGGACGTGCTGGGGGTGTTCTCCACGCAAGGGACGACCAATTCCCGCGTCTACGAAATCGAGATCGACAAGCGCAAGCAGGACCTGGCGGTGTTCTCTCAGCCCTGCCCGGACCTGGTGCCGATGATCGAGGCCGACGCCGGCGTCGTCGAACTGGCCAAGGCCGTCGAGGGCTATGTCCAGGCGCTGAAGACCCGGATCGGCCGCTATCCCGACCGCGCCGTGCTGGGCTGCACCCACTACGAGATCATCGCCGACATCTTCCGCGCCGCCCTGCCGGCCGGCACGCCGGTGATCCACCAGCCGGCCTCGACCGCCGACTCCCTGGAGCGCTACCTCGAGCGCCATCCCGAGTACGACCCGGGAACCGGCGGCGGCCGCGTGTTCCTGACCACCGGCCAGCCCGGCCCGCAGAACGGCCTCGTCCAGAGCTTCTGGGGCGGCCCGCTGGTGTTCGAGAAGGCTTAAACTTCGCGCCCCCTTAGTTCGTCATCCCGGAAAGCGCGCAGCGCTTATCCGGGACCCAGGCGACTGGGCGCCGCGGCAAAGCCATCCACCCATGCGGCCGTCGGCGCACTGCGACGGCTCCTGGGTCCCGGCTCTACGCTACGCTTCGGCCGGGATGACGAGCCAGGGAGTGCTCTTGCCTAGAAAGCCAAGCTGGCGCTTCATCGCGGAACATCGTTTCCGGAGACGCGCCATGAAGCTCGCCGCCCCCGTTCTCGCAGTCCTCACTCTACTGGCCGCCGGCGCCGCCAACGCCGAGGTGCTGGACGCCCAGCCGAACGGTTTTGCGACCAAGCGCTCGGTGGTCGTCGCCAAGCCCGCCGCCGAGGTCTGGACCGCGCTGGTGCAGCCCGCCAAGTGGTGGAACAGCGAGCATACCTGGTCGGGCTCGGCCGCCAACCTGTCGCTGGGCGCGGCCTCGGGGGCCTGTTTCTGCGAGAAGATGCCGAACGGCGGCTCGGTGCTGCACATGACCACGGTCAACGCCCAGCCCGGCAAGCAGCTGACCCTGTTCGGCGGCCTGGGTCCGCTCCAGCTGTCGGGCGCCACCGGCCACATGATCTGGGCCCTGGCCGAGAAGGACGGCCAGACCACGGTGACATGGAGCTACGACGCCGGCGGCTACATGAAGGGCGGCCTCGACAAGATCGCGCCTATCGTCGACCGGGTGCTGGGCCAGCAGCAGGACCGCCTGAAGGCCTATCTGGAGACCGGCAAGGCCGGGTAGGGCCTCATCGCGCCGCCGGTTCGACCACCACCCAGCCTTTGGCCTGGGGCTGGCTGGGCGAGGGATAAGCCACCCGCTCGAAGGTCCGCGTCCGCGGCGTCCATTGGTTCGGCGCGATCCGCAGGGCCGTCTGGTAGCTGCATTGGAAACGGCCCGCCTCGGCGGGAGCGCAGCGAAGGCCGCGAACAATGGTGCTGGCCACGCGGGCCATGCGGGCGCTGTCGCCGACCCCGACGGCCTGAACATTCTCGATCGTGGCGATGCCGGTCTCGATGCGGGCGACGCTCCTCGCGCTGGGCGGACCGCTGGCGGCCGAAACGCCGGAAGCGCAACCACCCGCACACAGCACCGTCAGCAAAAGCAGCCGCCGCATGATCGTCCTCCCGTTCCCGCCGGCAGCTTAGCCGACGTGGAGGGGCTAGCCAGCCTCAGTGCAACCCGCGCAGCAGGTCGATGCGGCGCATGGCCTTGCCCGGCAGTTGCGACATCCGGCCCAGCGGCAGGGCCTCGGCGACCTGGCGCACGCCCCAGGCGGCCGAGCGCACGAAGGTGGCCGGCGAGGGCGCGCCATAGAAGCCGAACACCACGGTCTGCCGGGCGTTGGAGAGCTCGCGCTTGAAGCGGTAGTCCCCGGTGCCCAGGTCCAGCCGGTGGTAGGACCCGGCGTTCATGCCTTTCAGAATGTCCTGGAACAGCAGCAGACCGGGTGAATAACGGTCGAACTTGGCGTTGTGGGCGATCAACCAGCCGTGGATCGTGTGCTTGCCGCGCAGGTGCAGGTGCACCGCCGCCAGTTCGTCGCCCAGGTGCAGGGTGTAGAGCCCGCCGCCGAAGTCGCCATCGCGGCGCTCGAACAGGTCGGTGACCAGCTTGGTGACCCAGTCGGTCTTGAAGAGGTCGGTCTGGCCGGTGGCCAGCAGCTGATCGCGCTTCCACTCGATCAACTGGTCGAAATCGGCGCGGCTGTCCGACATTGGCGTGTAGCGGCAAGGCCCGACCTCGCGCTCGGCCTTGCGGCGCTTCTTGTCGATGTCCTTGAGCACGCCCACCCCGGCGGTCTTGCGGTCGGCGGCATAGGCGTCATATCCGGCCGAGACGTCGACGATCCATGAGTCCGCCTGGCCGCGGCCGTGCCGGGCCAGGGTCTCGTCGTCGGCCAGCATATGGCAGAAATCCAGGCGCTGGGCCTTGAGGGCCGCCAGCAGATGGCGCGGATCGACGGCCACGTCGGGCGCCGACACCAGGGCCTGATAGTCGCACATCGGCGCGCCGGCCGGCATGGCCACACCGGCCTTGATGCGCGCCGGCAGGAAGGCCAGGGCCTGGCCTTCCTCGCCGCGGATGACGGCGACCTTCACGCGGTCGCCCTTTTCGCCTTGGGCGAGGGCGACCGCCTTGGCCCATTGCGGCGACAGGAAAGGAGAATCCAGGCGTGGCTGCAGCGTCTGCAGGGCGGTCCAGCGGGCGCTGTCCTCCGGCGTGAGCTGCAGGGCCTCGACGACGTCGATCTTCACGGGCGCCCCCCGAGCGCTGATCCGAGCCTCCAGAAGGCCAGCTCGGATCATGACGCCCAGAGATTGCAGTCCGGTTTACGGACCTTGCGTGATCAATCCATCAGTTTGCGGGTCAGATACGTATATTCGAGCGACACCCGGCGGGCGGTCTCGGCGAGGTTGGCGCTGGCGGCATGACCGCCGTCGACGTTCTCGTAGTAGAGCACGCTGTAGCCCAGGGCCTCGAGCCTGGCCGCCGCCTTGCGGGCGTGGGCCGGGTGGACGCGGTCGTCCTTGGTCGAGGTCTCGATGAACACCTCGGGATATTTCTGGCCGGCCTTGAGGTTCTGGTAGGGCGAGTACTTCTCGATCACCGCCAGGTCGGACGGGATCTGCGGATCGCCGTATTCGCCCATCCACGATGAGCCCGCGCCGATCTGGCTGTAACGGACCATGTCGAACAGCGGCACCTGGATGACGATGGCGTTGTAGAGCTCCGGACGCTGGGTCAGGGCGACACCCATCAGGAGGCCGCCGTTGCTGCCGCCCATGATCCCCAGCCGGCGCGGCGAGGTGATCTTGCGGGCGATCAGGTCCTCGGACACCGCGAAGAAGTCGTCATAGACCCGCTGACGGTTGGCTTTCAGGCCCTGCTCGTGCCAGCTGGGACCAAACTCGCCGCCGCCGCGGATGTTGGCCACCACATAGGCGCCGCCGCGCTCCAGCCACAGCTTGCCCATGGTCGGCGAATAGCCCGGCGTCATCGACGCCTGGAAGCCGCCATAGGCGTAGAGCAGGGTGGGGGTCGAGCCGTCGTACTTGGTGTTCTTCGGGCGGACCAGGAAGTACGGAATCTTGGTCCCGTCCTTCGACGTAGCCTCGAACTGCTCCACCACGTGGGTCGAGGCGTCGAACTTGGCCGGGGCGGCCTTGACCTGGTCGAGCTTGCCGGTGGCCGCGTCGGCCAGCCAGTAGGTCGTGGGGGTCAGATAGCCGGTCACGCTGACGAAGATGCGGTCGTCCTTGTCGGACGCCGAACCCAGGCTGACCGTCGAATTGGCCGGCAAATCAAGCTTGGTGCGGCTCCAGGCGCCGTCCTTGACGTCGTAGGCGTAGGCCGCGCCCTTGACGTTCTCGAACAGGGCCACGACCAGGCGGTCGCGGGTGGCGTTGACCCCCTGCACCGACTCCCGGGCCGTGGGGCGCAGGATCAGCTTGGCTTTCGCCTTGGCCGGATCGGCCTTCAGCGCGGCCAGGTCGAAGGCGGCCAGGTCGCCGGTCTTCAGGCCCTGCTCGGTCCAGTCCTGCTCGACGCTGAACACCAGCTGGCCCTTGACCAGGGCCTGGATCGACGACTTCAGCGGGAAGGGCAGCTTCACCGTCGTCTCGCCGACCACCAGGTGGGTCTCGGCGTTGAAGGTGTCGAGCGGGCGCAGCACGAACACGGCCCGCACCACGCCGTCATGGTCGCGCAGGGCGTAAGGGCTAACGCCGTAGCCGCCGTCGTCCTTGGCGCCGCGATAGACTTCCTTGGCCGCCGACAGGGGCTGACCGCGTTTGACCAGCTTGACCACGTAGGGGTAGCCGGACGTCGTCACTTCGCCAGGCGTCCAGTCGGTGGCGACGATCAGGGTGTCCTTGTCGATCCAGTCGAACCGGTGCTTGCCCTCGGGCAGTTCGAAGCCGCCGGCGACGAAGGTCTTGGTCTTGGTGTCGTACTCGCGCACGACCACGGCGTCCTTGCCGCCGTTCGACAGCGAGACCAGGCAATACCGGCTTTCCGGAGCCAGGCAGTCGGCGCCCTTCCAGACCCAGTTCTTGCCCTCGGCCTTGGCCAGGGCGTCCAGATCGAGGATCGTCGACCAGGCCGGATCGGCGGTGCGGTAGCTGGCCAGGGTGGTGGTGCGCCAGACGCCGCGCACGTGGTCGGCGTCCTGCCAGTAGTTCCGCAGGTCGTCCTCGGCGACGAACGACACGCCGGGAATGCGGTCCTTGGCGTTGACGATGGTCAGGGCCGCATCGTGCAGGCCGGCGTAGCGCGCGTCGCCCTGCAACACCGGCAGCGTGCGGTCGTTCTGGGCCTTGGCCCAGTCGAGCGCGCGCTGGCCCTCGATCTCCTCCATCCAGATGTAGGGATCGTCCTTGCCCAGCTCGGCCAGCGGGGTGCGGGCGGCGGCAGCGGCGGGCGCGGTGTCGGGAGCGGCGTGGGCGGATACGGTCATGAGGCTCGTGGCGGCGAGTAGGGCCAGGGTCAGGTTACGCATCTAGTGATCCATCAGCTGGCGCGACAGGTAGGTGTAGTGCAGCGCCCAGCGCTTGGCGTTGGCCGCCGGGTCGGCGCCGTTGGCGTGACCACCGTCGGTGTTCTCGTAGTACATGTAGGGCTGGCCCAGATCGGCCAGGCGGGCCGAGAACTTGCGGGCGTGACCGGGGTGCACCCGGTCGTCCTTGGTCGAGGTGGTGATGTAGGCCAGCGGGTATTTCACCCCGGCCTTCAGGTTCTGGTACGGGCTGTATTTCTCGATCCAGGCGCGTTCGGCCGGGATGGCCGGGTCGCCGTACTCGCCGATCCACGAGGCCCCGGCCGGCAGCTGGGTGTAGCGGATCATGTCCAGAAGCGGGCTTTCCACCACCACGGCGTTCCACAGGTCGGGCCGCTGGGTCAAAGCCACGCCCATCAGCAGGCCGCCGTTGCTCCGGCCATACGCACCCAGGTGACGCGGGCTGGTGACCTTGGTCGAGATCAGGTTCTCGGCCACGGCGAAGTAGTCGTCATAGGCGCGCTGGCGATTGGCCTTCAGCGCCGCCTCGTGCCAGGCGGGACCGAACTCGCCGCCGCCGCGGATGTTGGCCACCGCGTAGGAACCGCCGCGCTCGAGCCACAGCTTGCCGATCAGCGGGTCGTAGACCGGCAGCTTAGACAGCTGGAAGCCGCCGTAGGCGTGAAGCAAGGTGGGGGCCGAGCCGTCGAGCTTGGCGCCCTTCTGGCTGACCAGGAAGTAGGGGACCTTGGTCCCGTCCTTGGAGGTCGCTTCCTTCTGCTCGACCTGCAGCCTGGAGGCGTCGAAGCGGGCCGGCAGGGTCTTGACCCTCTCGGCGCCGGTCTTGGTCGCGTCGGCCAGCTTCAGCTGGGTCGGGGTGATGAAGCCCTCGACCGTGTAGAACACCTGGTCGCCGCTGTCGGCCGTGGCGACGATCGAGACGGCGGCGTTGTCCAGGCCCGGCAGGCCCTGGCTGCGCCAGCCGAACTCGCCGTGGTCGCTGAAGCTGCGGATGCCGCCCTTGACGTTGTCGTAGATCACCGCGACCACGCGGTTGTCGGTCACCGCCACCTGGTCGATCGACTGGCGCGCGCCGGGCTCGAAGATCGTGCACGGGTCGCAATCGTTGCTGATGATGATCTCGTCCTTGCCCGCCGCCGGCTTGGGCAGCAGGGCCTTGGGGCTGACCGAGACCAGCGAGCCGGCCGGGAAGTTGCGGCCCAGCGACGGCATCGGCTCGTAGTTCCAGGGCTCCTCGACCGTCAGGATCAGATCGCCGCCGACCATGCCGCGGATCGACGAGCGCTCGGGGATCGGCAGCAGGGTGGCCTTGCCGGCGTCGTCCAGCAGGAAGGTCTTGGTGTGGAAGAAGTCGGTGGCGCGCTCGATCAGCACCACGCGATTGCCCTTGGCGTCGCGCAGCACGTGCGGACGGGCGCTGACGTCGGCCTTCTCGCCGCGGAACACCTCGACGGCCTGCTCCAGCGACTGGCCGCGCTTGAGGGTCTTGACCACCATGCCGTAGCCGCTGTCGGTGGTGGTGCCCGCGCCCCAGTCGCGGGTGAGGATCAGGGTGTCGGCGTCCAGCCAGTCGATGGTCTGCTTGCTCTCGGGCAGGAAGAAGCCGTCCTTGACGAAGCTCTTGGTCGTCAGGTCGAACTCACGCACCTCGACGGCGTCCTTGCCGCCATTGGACAGCGAGACCAGGCACCGGTCATGGGTCTTGGGACGGCAGTCGGCGCCCTTCCAGATCCAGTTCTTGCCCTCGGCCTTGGCCAGGGCGTCGAGATCGATAATCGTCTCCCACTTGGGGTCGGCCGAGCGATAGCTCTCCAGGCTGGTGCGCCGCCAGACGCCGCGCACGTGGTCGGCGTCCTGCCAGAAGTTGAACACGCTGGTCCCGACGAAGGTCGGGGCGGCGATGCGGTCCTTGGCGGCCAGCACCTTCAGCGCCGCGTCGTGCAGGCCCTGGTAGCGCTTATCGCCGGTCAGGACGGGCAGGGTCTTGGCGTTCTCGGCCTTGACCCAGTCCAGCGACGAGGGCGTCTCGACGCCTTCCAGCGCCAGATGGGGATCGGCGGGTTCCTGGGCGCGGGCGGGGCCGGCGGCGAGGAGGGCGAGGGCCAGGGCGGCGGGCGAAACGGAGCGGAGCGTCAGCATGGCGCGGGACGTTAATGCCATTCCCGCCGCTGGCTAGGCCATTTTTGACCTTCGAGCTTCTAGTTGGATGGTGTCCTAGTACGCTAACTAGCTAACCCCCCCGCCTAAATCAGCACCGCATTCTCTGAGCCGACGGCAATCGAGCCGTCTGTCGAGGCAAAGGACATGGCTATGAACGCCACCCCTTACGAGAATGCTCTCAACCAACTGCTCTATGCTCTTGCTCTCATAGGGATCGAATACGATCCGGACTTCCTCAACCGACTTCGGCAAATCGGCACAGGTAAAGCGCACATCGACGTCGAGACTGATGTCGCTTTCTCGGATTTGATGCGAACGCTCGAGCTAAAGGCTCGGTCTGCCGGAATGATCAAGTAAACTTGGCCGGGGCGGACAACCGCCCCGGCTCTCATCACGCCCCGTCGTCCGGGATGCACAGCATCTTGCCGCAGGCCTTGCAGTGCACGGCGTCGGGATCGTGCTTGCGCAGGCCGCAGTCGGGGCAGGGATAGGTCACCTTGTGCGGCCGCAGGATCGACTGGATCAGGCCGATGAACAGCGACACCCCGCCGATCATCACCGCCATCGACAGAAGCTTGCCCCACACGCCCGGCAGGGTGACGTCGCCATAGCCCGTGGTCGTCAGGCTGGTGACGGTGAAATAGAGGGCGTCCACATAGCCGGCTATTCCCTCGTGACGCCCCGCGAAGCTGGAATAGACGAAGCCCGTCACCACGAAGACGAAGGTCAGCAGCGACGAGGCTGCGCGGGTGATGTCCTCGATGCGGGTGTCGTCGTAGCGCCTGGCCACGGTGCGCCAGAAGAACTCGCTGTGCACCAGGGTCCACAGCCGCAACACCCGCAGGAAGCCGAAATTGTAGAGCCAGGCGGGGAACATCAGCGTGGCCAGCACGAACAGGTCGATCCAGGTGATCGGCTTTTTCAGCCAGCTCTTCATGTCGCCGTGGGCGATGGCGCGGGCGATGAGGTCGGCGGCCAGGAACGTCGCGACCCCGTAGTCGATCAGGTAGAAGGTCACCCCGTGGTGGTGCATCAGCGGAGCGGCCACGAAGAAGCCGATGATGATCAGGTCGATCAGGATCACCGCATAGCGGAACCGCACCGCCGTGGGCGAGGCGCCGTGATAGAGGGCGCGCAGGCGGGCGCGCAGGCGCAGATCCTCAGCCATTGTCGGCGACCAGCCGCAACGGCGCGCGCTTGGCCTCCACCGGCGCGGGCGGCGAGCCGCCCACCAGGGTCAGGGCCGTCTCATAGCCGCCGCCGAAATCGACGCGGGTCATGGTGTCGAGTTGGCGCGGGATCGGCTCGCGTTCCCAGACGGCGCCGGGGTCGATGTCCTGCATCCACACAACTCCGCCTTCGACGCTGATGATCGCACCGATGTAGCAGACACCCGACTTGGCGGTCTCGGCATGGACCGTGACCACCGGGAACAGACGGGCCGCGGTCACCAGGATGTCGCCGAGGCTGTTGAGCACCACCGCCGGGGTCTCGGGCTGGGTCTCGCCGCGCTTCTCGAGCGCCGCCTCGATGAACTCAGGGTAGGGCGCGGGCTGCAGGTTCTTGACGTCGGACAGGCGATAGCAGCCGAAGCCGTTGAAACGGATGTGGTCGCTGATCTCGCAGAGCATCAGGAATTCGGGTCCGATCCCGACCACATAGCCGTTCACCCAGCCGTTCTCGAAACGCCGGTGAAAGCGCATCAGCCGACGCGCTTGCATGGCGCTGTTCAGTTCCTCGCGAACATCCTTGGCCGTCATCTCACTGCGTCGTCCCGCTGCGGTGCATTTTGCGTCGCTTTCGACTATATAGCCGCCCATGAGCCGCACCTTCCTGAAGATGAACGGGCTCGGCAACGACTTCGTCGTCATCGAGACCCTCACCCAGCCGTTCGAACCCTCCGCCGAGGAGATCCGCGCGATCGCCAAACGCGGCCAGGGCGGGATCGGCTGCGACCAGGTGGTGGCCATCGATCCGCCGAAGGCGGACGGCGCCTCGGCCTATGTGCGCTTCTGGAACGCCGACGGCGAACCGGCCGGCGCCTGCGGCAACGCCACCCGCTGCGTGGCCTGGCTGCTGATGCAGTCGGGCGGCAAGGACGCCGTGGCCTTCGACACCAGCGCCGGGCGCCTGTCGGGCGTGATGGCCGGCGACAAGCGCGTCACCGTCGACATGGGCGAGCCGCGCCTGTCGTGGGAGCAGATCCCGCTGGCCGAAGAGATGGACACCACCCGCGTCGAGCTGCAGGTCGGCCCGATCGACGCCCCGTGGGTGCACACCCCGGTCTGCGTCTCGATGGGCAATCCCCACGTGGTGTTCTTCGTCGACGCCCCGGTCAGCGACGAGTTCGCCGAGAAGACCGGCAGCCTGGTCGAGCACCACCCGCTGTTCCCCGAAGGGGTCAATGTCGGCTTCGCTCACATCGTCTCGCGCGACCACATCAAGCTGAAGGTCTGGGAACGGGGCGCGGGCCTCACCGCCGCCTGCGGCACCGGCGCCTGCGCCGCCCAGGTCGCCGCCGTGCGCCGGGGCCTGACCGACCGGACCGCCACCGTCGAGTTCGAGAGCGGCCCGCTGGTCATCGAATGGCGCGAGGCCGACGGCCACGTGATCATGACCGGCCCGGTGGCCCTGGAGTTCACCGGCAAGCTGCCCGAGACCGTCAGCGCATGAGCGAGCTGCACCCCGCCCTCGCGCCCGGCAAGACCGCTGTAATCACCGGCGCGGCCGACGGCATCGGCCTGGCCGCCGCCAAGGCCTTCGTCGAGCTGGGCCTCAACGTGGTCATGGCCGACGTCACCGGCCGCAAGTTGAAGCAAGAGGCCGAAGCCATCGGCGCCCTGGCCGTGCCCACCGACGTGGCCGACCGCGCCGCCGTCGAAGCCCTGCGCGATATCGCCGTCGAACGCTTCGGCGCGGTCGACGTCCTGATGAACAACGCCGGCGTGGGCGGCGGCGGCGACGCCTTCTCGGGCGACGACGCCTGGAAGCGCATCCTCGACGTCAACCTGTGGGGCGTGATCAACGGCGTCCAGGTGTTCGGCGAAGAGATGGCCGAGAGCGGCCGTCCGGGCCTGATCATCAACACCGGCTCCAAGCAGGGCATCACCCAGCCGCCGGGCGACACGGCCTACAACGTCTCCAAGTCGGCGGTGAAGGCCTTGACGGAAGGGCTCGCCCACACCCTGCGCGAAATCGTCGACTGCCAGGTCAGCGCCCACCTGCTGATCCCCGGCTTCACCTTCACCGGCATGACCAAGCGCGGCCCGGGCGGCAAGCCCGACGCGGCCTGGACGCCCGAGCAGGTCGTCCACTTCATGCTGGCCCGCATCGCCGCCGGCGACTTCTACATCCTGTGCCCGGACAACGATGTGCCGCGCGCGCTGGACGAAAGGCGCATGGCCTGGGCCATGGGCGACGTCATCGAGAACCGCCCGGCCCTGTCGCGCTGGCATGACGACTGGAAGGACGCCTTCGCGGCGTTCGTCGCGTCATGACCGTCTACACCGTCATCAAGGCCCAGCCGACGCCCCCATCTCCTCAAGAAGGGCCCGAAGTCGGCGAGGAGGGCGGTCCGGCCGTGACCATGCCCGGCGCCAACGGCGTCGACGTCGTCACCTTCGGCTGCCGCCTGAACGCCTATGAGAGCGAGGCCATGCGCGCCCGCGCCGCCGCCGACGGCCTGTCGGACGCCGTGGTGTTCAACACCTGCGCGGTGACCAACGAGGCCGTGCGCCAGGCCCGCCAGGCGATCCGCAAGGCCCGCCGCGAGCGTCCGGACGCGCGGATCATCGTCACCGGCTGCGCCGCCCAGATCGACCCGGCCGCCTTCGCCGCCATGCCGGAAGTCGACCTCGTGCTCGGCAACGCCGAAAAGGCCGCCCCCGGCGCCCTGGTCGAGACCACGACCCGCGTGCGGGTCAACGACATCATGTCGGTCAAGGAGACCGCCGGTCACCTGATCGACGGCCTCAAGGACCGCGCCCGCGCCTATGTCGAGGTGCAGAACGGCTGCGATCACCGCTGCACCTTCTGCATCATCCCCTACGGCCGCGGAAACTCGCGCTCGGCTCCGGCCGGCGAGGTGGTCGAGCAGGTGCGCAAGCTGGCGGCCGAAGGCTATCGCGAGGTCGTACTTACCGGCGTCGACGTCACCTCCTGGGGCGCCGATCTGCCGGGCGAGCCGACCCTGGGCCAGCTGGTGGGCCGCATCCTGCGCATGGTTCCCGACCTGCCGCGCCTGCGTCTTTCCTCGATCGACGCGGCCGAGATCGATCCGGACCTTCTGAAGCTGTTCGCCGAAGAACAGCGTCTAATGCCGTACCTGCACCTGTCCCTGCAGGCGGGCGATGATCTGATCCTCAAGCGCATGAAGCGCCGGCACAATCGCACCGACGCCCTGAACCTGGTGGCCAGCGTTCGAGCCGTGCGCCCGGACGTGGCCTTCGGCGCCGACCTGATCGCCGGCTTCCCGACCGAGAGCGAAGAGGCGTTCGAAAACACCGTCCGCCTCGTCGAGGAGGCGGGCCTGGCCTTCCTGCACGTCTTCCCCTACAGCGCCCGCCCCGGCACGCCGGCCGCGCGGATGCCGCCGGTGAAGGGTCCAGTGATCAAGGACCGCGCCAAGCGGCTGCGCGAAGCCGGCCAGCGCGGCCTGGAACGCCACCTGGCCGCCCAGGTCGGCCGCGTGCTGCCGGGCCTGGTCGAGCGCGACGGCCTGGCGCGCGCCGAGGACTTCACCGAGATCGCCTTCACGGGCGAGGCGCCGGCCGGCGAGATCGTGGCCTTCCGCGTCACCGGCCACGACGGAACCCGCGTGATCGCCGAGCGGGCCGCTTGAAGCGCCTTCTCGCGGCCGTCCTCGCTTGTCTGATCGCCGCGCCCGTCACGGCGCGCGCCGACGAGACGCGGCCGGATGAGGCTTCGGTCAGCTTCAGCGTCATGACCTACAACGTCGCCGGCCTGCCCTGGCCGGTGAAGAAGGGTCGCGGCGAGGCGCTGAAGAAGATCGGCGACGAACTGGCCAAGATGCGCGCCGCCGGGACCGAGCCCGATGTCGTGCTGATCCAGGAGGGCTTCCGCAAGGAGATCGGCGAGCTGGTCGACCGCTCGGGCTATCCCTATGTGGCGCGCGGCCCAAAGCGGAAGCAGCGCGACGCCAGTCTGTGGGCCAAGGGCGAAAAGCCCGACTATCGCCGCGTGGCCTACCGCTGGAAGGGCGAGGGCCTGGGCAAGTGGGGCTCCAGCGGCCTGTGGGTGCTGAGCAACCATCCCATCGAGGACGTAAAGTCCCACGCCTATCGCTACTGCGCGGGGCTGGACTGCCTGGCCAACAAGGGCGTGATGCTGGTCAGCCTGAACGTGCCGGGCCTGCCCACGCCGGTCGAGGTCGCCGACACCCACCTCAATTCCAAGGGCGCCTCGCGCGTGCCCCGTTCGCGCAACCGCATGGCCCACCACCTGCAGGCCGACGAGTTCAAGCGCTTCATGGCCGCCGACCGCACGCCCGGCGCGCCGCTGATCGTCGGTGGCGACTTCAACGTCATGCACGCGCCCGACCGCTTCGACTACGTGATGGCCGACTATCCGTTCGAGGTGGTCAGCCGCTGGTGCCACAACCTGCCGGGCGCCTGCGACACCCAGATCTCCTACGACGGCGACGCGCCCTGGCTCGACACCCAGGACCTGATCGGTTTCCTCGACGGCGACAGGGTCGACGTCACGCCCACCCGGGTGGAAGCCACCTTCGACGGCGCCCACGAGCCGGTGCTCTCGGACCACGACGGCTATCGCGTCACCTTTCAGCTGACGCCGAAGCGCTAGCGGCGACCGGCCGGGACAGAGGGCTTCCCAAGCCCATAAGCTCCCGCCTTCCTGGGCCTTGTGCCCAGGACCCATCGTTCAGCCTGCTCGGACCTATTCAGGTCTGAAGCGCCGAGGCGGCGGCGCCATGGACCCTGGGCACAAGGCCCAGGGAGGCGATGGAATTTCAGCTTTCCGAACTTGATCCCTATCGCCGACCGCCCCGGCCGGCGCCGCCCTCGACGCCGCCGCGCGCCCTCAGCAGGTCGCCCACCGAGGCGCCGTCGATGGTGCAGCGGGCCACGACCCGGTCGTAGGAGTGCTTGATCGCCCGGCATTGCAGGTACTGCCGCCAGACCACGTCCTCGAGCATGGTCTTGGCCGCCCGGCCGCCGGCAGAGTGCAGTTCCGGGGCGTAGAAGTCCGACACCCGCACCTCGATCCAGGTCGACGGATCGCTGCTCCTGCCGACGCACAGACTGTCGCCGTCGCCGACATAGCGCACCGGGCCGTCGAAGCGCGCGCCCGGCGCGGGCAGGGCGCCCTCGCACGGATCGGCCAGCGCCACGGCCGGCGCCGCCAGCAACGCCGTCGCCAGAACCAGTCCCCAGCCCCTCATCGATCCCTCCGCCTTGCGCGAGAGGAATCGGTACGCCCTATCGAAGCAGTTGTATTTTCTCACGATTTACTAACTCGAACGCATTACTGCGCCCGTTCAACACCGCGTCGGGCCTTGCTGTCACGCGGGATCTGACCTCTGTTGCCGCCCTGCTTGCGGAGAGGATCATGGGCATTAGCGGCGGCTGCCAGTGCGGCGTGGTGCGGTTTCGCGTGGAGGGCCAGCCAGGCCGCGCCTCCATCTGCCATTGCCGGATGTGCCAGAAAGCGTTCGGCGGCCCTTTCGGCGCTCTGGTGACGGTAAGCCAGGCCGACCTGACCTGGACGCGGGGGCAGCGGGCGACCTTCCAGAGCTCCGACGCGATCCGCCGCGGCTTCTGCGCCGCCTGCGGCACGCCGCTGACCTACGAATGGAGCCAGGAGAAGATCGACCTGGCCGTCTTCGCCTTCGACGATCCGTCGGCTGTCGAGCCCGTGGTCCAGCTGGCGATCGAGAACCGGCCGGCGTGGATGGAACATCTGGCCGACATGCCGGTGCGTCCGCCCATGGGCGGATCGGCGAGCCCGGTGGTGTCGAGGCAGCATCCGGACTTCGATACGTGATCCCTCTCCCCTTGCGGGAGAGGGTGGCCTGCGAAGCAGGTCGGGTGAGGGGTCTCTCAGACCTCAAAGCCGCGTGAGACGGTCAGGCCGGGTGAGGCGTCTTACATCTGAGAGACCCCTCATCCGTCGGCCTTCGGCCGCCACCTTCTCCCGCAAGGGGAGAAGGGTCAGGACTGCTTCTCTTCCCCGCCCATGAACCCGGGCAGGCTCCAGCCGAACTTGATGGCGCAGGCCCTAAGGCCGAACGCCGCGACAAACCCGGCGATGCCGGCCGGCCAGAAGCCGACGTTCAGCCACTGCAACACCGCGAACACGGCCGCGCCCAGCAGGGCGGCGGTGATGTAGATCTCGCGGCGTAGCAAGAGGTTGGGCTCCTCGGCCAGCACGTCGCGCACCACCCCGCCGAAGGCCGTGGTCAGCACGCCCATGATCACCGAGGTGAAGGGATGCACGCCCAGGCTCAGGGCCTTGGCCGTGCCGACCACGGCGTAGGCGGCCATGCCCAGGGCGTCCAGCCACAGCAGGGCCCGGAACCGCCAGCCGCGCTGGCCCAGCAGCCATATCACCAGGGCCGCAGCCAGGCAGGCCAGGATGTAGCCCGGCCGCTGGATCCAGAACACCGGTGCGTCGATCAGCAGGTCGCGCAGCGTGCCGCCGCCCACGCCGGTGATCGCCGCAAAGAAACCGAAGGTGATGATGTCGTGCTTGCGCCGCGCGGCGGCCAAGGCTCCGGTCGCGCCGAACACGGCGGCGGCGGCGTAGTCGAGCCAGAACAAGGCGGCGGCCAAGGGATCCATGATCTCTAGACGCCATGCTCCGGAGCCAAGCGCAACCGTTCACGCTTCCGTGGCGCTAACCCTGAATCGTAAATCGCGTCTTCACTTTTCCACCCACCTCGCTACAGGAGCGCGGATGAGCGAAAAGCCCTCGCAGAAACAAGGCTGGTTCCAGCGGCTCACCGCCGGCCTGGCCAAGTCCTCCCAGCAGATGACCGACCAGGTCACCGGCGCCTTCACCAAGAAGCCGCTGGACCAGGAACAGCTCGATGCGCTGGAGGAAATGCTGATCGAGGCCGACCTCGGCCCGCAGATCGCCGCCCGCATCACCGACGCCTTCGGCAAGGCCCGCTTCGGCAAGGCCTCGAGCGACCGTGAGGTCAAGGAAGCCCTGGCCGAGCTGATCACCGCCGAACTGGCCGACCGCGAAGGCCGCTTCGACCCGCTGGACGGTCCGCGCCCCTATGTGGTGCTGTTCATCGGCGTCAACGGCTCGGGCAAAACCACGACCCTGGGCAAGATCGCCGCCGACCTGACCGAGAAGGGCGCCCGCGTCCTGATCGCCGCCGGCGACACCTTCCGCGCCGCCGCCGTCGAGCAGTTGAAGGTGTGGGCCGACCGGGCCGGCGCCGACTTCATGTCCAAGCCCACCGGCAGCGACGCCGCCGCCCTGGCCTTCGAGGCCGTCGAGCGCGCCAAGGCCGAGGGCTACGACGTGGTGCTGATCGACACCGCCGGCCGCCTGCAGAACAAGCAGGGCCTGATGGACGAGCTGCTCAAGGTCATCCGCGTGGTCAAGAAGGTCGATCCCGACTACCCGCACGAGACCCTGCTGGTGCTCGACGCCACCGTCGGCCGCAACGCCCTGGCCCAGGAAAAGGTGTTCGGCAACAGCGTCGGCGTGTCCGGCATCGTCATGACCAAGCTGGACGGCACCGCCCGCGGCGGCGTGCTGATCCCCGTCGCCCGCGCCTCGGACAGCCCGATCAAGCTGATCGGCGTCGGCGAGGGGATCGACGACCTGCAGCCGTTCGACGCCCGCGCCTTCTCGCGCTCGCTGGTCGGGCTGGAGGACTGAGCGCGTGACCGCCGAGAGCAAGAAGAAGACCGCCTGGGTGCGCACCGCCGTCGACTACGGCGCGCCGATCGCCTTCGCCGTCACCTATTTTGTCACCAAGAACTTCCAGACCGCTACCTGGGTGCTGGTCGCCGCCTCGGCCCTGGCCCTGGTCGTCGGCTACGCGGTCGAACGGCGCGTGGCCCTGCTGCCGCTGTTCTCGGGCCTGATGGCGCTGATCTTCGGCGTGCTGGGCCTGGTTTTCCACAGCGACGTGTTCGTCAAGATCAAGGTCACCGTCGTCAACGGCGCCCTGGCGGCCTTCATGATCGGCGGAGTGTTCCTTGGCCGCGCGCCGCTGAAGGCCCTGATGGGCGAGGCGCTGCACATGTCGGACGCCGCCTGGCGGACCCTGACCCTGCGCTACGGCGGCTATTTCGCGCTGGCGGCCATCGCCAACGAGGTGGTGCGTCTGACCCAGGACACTCCCACCTGGGTGAAGTTCCGCATCGCCCTCTTGCCGCTGGCCATCGTCTTCTCGCTGACCCAGACGCCCTTCATTATGAAGCACATGGCCAAGCCGGACGACCAGAAGACCCCCGAGCCGCCCGACGCCGGGTTCTAACGGCTCCATAGGACCCTTTTCCTCAAATTCATCGTCATCCCGGAAAGCCCGAAGGGCTTATCCGGGACCCAGGAGACCGGGCTCGGTGGTTTGGTCCGGAGCCTTGGCGCTTGCCGGCGCAATGCGGCGGCCCCTGGGTCCCGGCTCTACGCTGCGCGGAGCCTGTCCTCGGGCGCGCTTCGCGCGACCCGGGGGGCCGGGATGACACCGAAGGTGCGGGTTAGACGCGATCCGCCGACCACGGACCATCTGTCGTCAAACCGACGTGTTAGCGTGCTAGCTGGACGTCCGTCAGCGGAAACGGGGCGGACGACATGGCCAAGCACAAGAGCGACAAGACCGCGGCGCGCGAGGTCGGGGTGCTGGACCGCTCGCCCAGCCACCTGCTGCACCGGGTGCTGCAGACTGCTCTCGACATCTATGTGGAAGAGACCGGCGTCGGCGGGATCACCCAGCGCCAGTTCGCCGTCCTGGCCGCCGTGGCCCAGCACGAAGGCGTCACTCAAACGGGCCTCGTGAAGGCCACCGGCATCGATCGCTCGACCCTGGCCGACATGGTCGCCCGGATGATCGCCAAGGGCCACCTGGAACGTCAGCGTTCGGAGCAGGACGCCCGCGCCAACTCCGTACGCCTCACGCAGGCCGGCCGTCTGATCCTGGAAGAGAGCCTGCCGCGCGTGGCCGCCGCCGACGCACGCATCCTGTCGCTGCTGAAGGCCGGCAAGCGCGACGGCTTCCTCGACCTGCTGGCCGAGATGGCGGCGGTCGACCTGAGCGCGCCCCGCCCCGAGCCGAAGGTCAAGAAGCCCAAGGCCGAAAAGGCCGACAAGCCGAAGAAGGAAAAGAAGGCCAAGAAGGACAAGGACGCCAAGAAGGCCGCCTGACCCGACTTTGCCGCGAAACCTCAGCCGTTCGGCGGCGTTTCTTTCAGCCCCAACCTGAACGGCCCTTCATCGCAGCGCCGGAAAACGGCCCTTCCATGGCCTTTCCCGCGACGCGCGGTCAGGGCAAAGGTGGAGGCGAAGGAGTTCGCATGACGCAGACCACCATGAATCGTCGCAGCCTGATCGCCGCCGGCGGCGCGGGCCTGATGGCCGCCGCCTTCGGCGCGCCGGCCCTGGCCCAGGAGCTGTCGGACGAGGACAAGGCGCTGATCGCCAAGGCCACGGCCTATATCCAGGGCCTGAGCAACGCCAAGGGCCGCTTCGTCCAGACCGATCCGCGCGGCGTGACCACCCAAGGCACCCTATGGCTGCAACGTCCGGGCAAGGCCCGCTTCGAGTACGACGGCCCCAACGGCCTGCTGGTCGTCAGCAACGGCAATAATGTCAACATCTTCGACAGCCGCCTGAAGACCTTCGAGAGCTATCCGCTAAGCCGCACGCCGCTGGCCCTGCTGCTGGCGCGCGAAGTGCGCCTGGACCGCGGGGTGAAGATCACCAGCGTGCGCAAGCTGGCCGACGGCTTCACGATCGTCGCCCAGGACGCCAGGCGTCAGACCCTGGGCCGGCTGGAAATGAACTTCAGCAGCGCGCCCGAGCTGATCGGCTGGACCATCAGCGACGTGAAGGGCGGCCAGACCCGCGTGCGCCTGTCGGGCCTCGACAAGGTCGCCGCCATCGATCCGAAGCTGTTCGTACTGACCGATCCGCGCCGCCGCACGGGCAAGCCGGCCACGGGCTGAGATCCGTGCAAACAGCCCCGTTTGTGACATTCTCACAACATGCAACAGATAAGCGGTTTTCCGCTTGACTAAAAATCACGGCGTGGCACTTTTATCACGCATGGCGATGAGCGCCCGACCCGCTCTTCGCAAACCGTGCCGGATCTATCCCCTCCCGGCGGCGGCATGAGAGACCTGACTTTCGCCCGGACGCTTCGTGTGTCCGGGCGTTTTTCTTTGTGGTCCGCGAGCTGTGCAGGTAGGGGAGCGGCATGCGCCTCCGTATCGCCACCTGGAACGTGAATTCCGTCCGCCTGCGCGCCGAACAGGCCGCCCGCTTCGTCGACGAAGCCGCGCCCGATGTCCTGTGCATGCAGGAGATCAAGTGCCAGGACGGCGAGTTCCCGCGCGAAACCTTCGAGGCCATGGGCCTGCCGCACATCAAGATCGCCGGCCAGAAGGGCTGGCACGGCGTGGCCATCGCCTCGCGCCTGCCGATCGAGGACGTCCCCACCCTGATGAACTGCCGCGAGGGCCATGCCCGCTGCGTGGCCGTGAAGGTGGCCGGCGTCGAGATCCAGAACTTCTACATCCCGGCCGGCGGTGATTTGCCCGACCGCGTCGCCAACCCGAAGTTCGACCACAAGCTGGATTTCTACGAGACCCTGACGGCCGCCCTGAAAAAGCGTGATCCCAAGGATCCGCTGATCGTCACCGGCGATCTCAACATCGCGCCGGGCGAGAACGACGTCTGGAGCCACCGCCAGATGCTGAAGGTGGTCAGCCACACCCCGGCCGAGCTCGAGGCCTTCGACGCCATGATCAAGTCGATGGATCTGCTGGACCTGCCGCGCCTGGCGACGCCCGAACCGGAAAAGCTGTTCTCGTGGTGGAGCTATCGCGCCGCCGACTTCCGCAAGTCCAACCGCGGCCTGCGCCTGGACCACATCCTGGCCAGCCCTGGTCTGCGCGACGCGGCCATCGTCGACGGCAAGGTCTCCTCGCGGGTCCACGACGACGTCCGCGAATGGGAACGCCCCAGCGACCACGCGCCGGTCACGGCGGATCTGAAGGTCTGATTCCTTTCACCTTCTCCCATAGGGAGAAGGTGGGGCCCATGCGCAGCATGGGAGGATGAGGGGTTAAGACGTCGGCCGGCGCGCCGGCACGATCTTGGCAATCGGCGAGGGCAAACCCCTCACCCTGCCACCGCTACGCGGCGGGGCCCCACCTCTCCCTCCGGGAGAGGTTTCTTCAGGCTACTCCGCCGCCGGCGCTAGTTCCGGCAGGTCGAACTTCAGCCAGACGGCCTTGTCCTTCAGGGTCGACTTGACCCAGTCGGCATGCACCGCCCGTTCGGCCTCGGTCGAGCGGAAGGGCAGGGGGCGCGGGCGGGCGCCGTAGCCGCCGGCGCGGGCGGCGCTTACGGCATTCACCGCCACCGCATGGGTCAGTTCGAGCGCGCGTTCCTTGCCGCCCTGCAGTTCGAGATAGACCTCGGCCAACAGGTGGGAGTCGATCAAGGCCCCGTGCTTGTCGCGGCTGTCGAGGCTGATCTTGAAACGCTTACAGAGCGCGTCGAGCGAGTTGTACATGCCCGGGAAGCGCTTCTTGGCCATGGCCAGGGTGTCGACCCAGCGCTCTTCCGGCAGCGGCGGGCGTCCGCATTTCTCCAGCTCGAAATTGACGAAGCTGCGGTCGAACGAGGCGTTGTGAGCCACGACGACGCTGTCGCCGACGAATTCCAGGAACTTGTCGGCGATCTCGTGGAACTTCGGCTTGCCGGTCAGGAAGGCGGCCGACAGGCCGTGCACCTTCTCAGCCTCGGCCGGCATGTCGCGCAGCGGGTCGCAGTACTCGTGGAACGACCGGCCGGTGGGCATGTAGTCCACAACCTCGATGCAGCCGATTTCGACCAGGCGGTCGCCCGTCTTCGGATCGAAGCCGGTGGTTTCGGTGTCGAGGATGATTTCCCGGGCCATGGCCTTTCAATGGGCCGGTTCGACTCCGGCATCAAGCTTGGGCGGAGGTTCTCAACAGGGTCAGGATGTCGCGCACCTGGTCCCGGGCTGCATCCAAGCCCTTGCCGGTATCGACCACGAAGTCGGCGCGAGCGCGCTTTTCGGCGTCGGGCAGCTGGCGGGCCAGGATCGCCTCGAACTTCTCGGCCGTCATGCCGGGGCGGGCCAGAACGCGCTGGCGCTGGACATCGGCCGGAGCGCTGACCACCACCACCTTGTGGACGTTCTTCTGGCCGCCGGTCTCATAGAGAAGCGGCACGTCGAGCACGACGATGTCGTGGCCGGCGCCTTGCGCCTTCTCGAAGAAACCGATGCGATGGGCGCCCACCAGCGGGTGGACTATGGCCTCCAGCTTCTCCAGGGCTTCCGGATCGCCGACGACCTGGGCGCTGAGCCGCGCGCGGTCGATCGCGCCGTCCACGACAACCCCGGGAAACGCCGCCTCGACCGGCGCCACGGCCGCCCCGCCCACCGAATAGAGCGCATGCACGGCCGCGTCGGAGTCGTAGACCGGCGCGCCCTCGGCCTCGAACATCTTGGCCGTGGTCGACTTGCCCATGCCGATGGAGCCGGTGAGGCCAAGGATGATCACTTCAAACCTTCCCCGAGATGCGCCAGGGCGACGGCGCGGACATCCACACCCGTCGGCGGCGCCTGGCCGTAGAAGGCCTCGAACGACGGCACGGCTTGCAGCAGCAGCATTTCCAGACCGTCCACAGTGGGCCGGCCGGCGGCTTGCGCCCTTTGCAGGAACTCGGTGCGCAGCGGCTTGTAGACCATGTCCATCACCACGCAGCCTTGTGGGGTAAGCGTAAGGTCCGCCGGCGGACCCTCGCCGCCGCCCAGGCCCAGCGAAGTGGCGTTGATGACGAGCCCCGCGTCGGCCAGCAGGGCGGGGAGGGCGTCTTCGCCCGCCGCCGTGACCTTGTCCCCAAGAGCGTCGGCGATGGCCTGGGCCTTGGAAACCGTGCGGTTGACGATCCGGACGGCCGGCGCGCCGGCCAGCAGCAGGGCCGCCGCCGCGCCGCGCGCCGCCCCGCCGGCGCCGAGGATGACCACGGGCGCCGCGGTGACGTCGAAGTCCGGCGCCTGGACGCCGATCGCGCCCAGCAGGCCCGGGCCGTCGGTGTTGTCGGCGAAGATCGTGCCGTCCTCACGGAACCGCAGCAGGTTGGCCGCGCCGGCCAGCCGCGCCAGGTCGCTGGCCTCGTCGGCGCAGGCCAGGGCCCTCTCCTTGAAGGGGATGGTGACGTTGAGGCCGCGGATGACCCCGCCCCGGAAGCCGTTCACGAAGGCCTCGAAACGATCCAGAGCCGGCCCCATCGGCACATAGGCGCCGTCGATCCCGGCCTCGGCCAGCCAGGCGTTGTGCAGCAGCGGGCTCATCGAATGGACGATCGGCTGACCGCAGACGCCGGCCACCAGGGCCTGGCCCGTAATCTTGGAACTCATGCCTTAAGGGCTCCGTGCAGGCGCAGGAAGTCGAGCAGGCCGGTCATCGGCAGCCCGAGGATGGTGAAGTAGTCGCCGTCTATACGATCGAACATCTGCAAGCCTTCGCCCTCGAGCATGTAGCAGCCGACAGACGACAGGATCTGCTCGCCGTTGCGCTCCAGATAGCCATCGAGCCAGGCCTCGCTGAACGGCCGCACCGACAGCTTGGCGGTTTCGACGATCCGCCAGATCGGCTGGCCGTCGCGGGCCACGACGACGCCGGAATGCAGCTTGTGGATTTCTCCGCGCAGCTCCAGCAGGCGGGCGCGGGCCGCCTCGATGGTGTCGACCTTGTCGAACAGCCGGCCTTTCAGTTCCAGGGTCTGGTCCGAACCGATGACCAGGCCCGGCCGCCTGTGGGAAACCTTGACCGCCTTCATCTCGGCCAGCGCGTCGGCGACGTCACGCGGCGTGACCTCTTCGGCCAGCAGGCCGGCCTTGGCCGCCTCTTCATCCACACCCGAGGCCACGGCCTCGAACGGAACCCCGGCGTTCTTGAGGATCGTCTGGCGCGTCCAGCTGGTGGACGCCAGCACGATCGGCGTGGGGGAGGGGGCGCTCATCCCAGAACCTCGACCTGGCCGCGGCCGCCCGACAGCAGGTTGATGATCGCTGCGGCGGTTTCTTCCACGGAGCGGCGGGTGACGTCGATGATCGGCCAGCCGTTCTTTTCGAACAGGCGGCGGGCGGCGATGATCTCGGCCCGCACGCTGTCGGTGTCGATGTAGTCGCTCTCTCTATTCTCCTTGAGCGACAGCAGGCGGTTGCGGCGGATCTGGATCAGCCGCTCGGGCGTGGTCATCAGGCCGACGATCAGGGTGTTCTTCAGCTCGAACAGCTGCTCGGGCGGCGGCCGGCCCGGCACCAGCGGCACATTGGCCGCGCGCACGCCGCGATGGGCCAGATAGATGCAGGTGGGCGTCTTGGAGGTGCGCGACACGCCCACCAGGATCACGTCGGCCTGGGTCAGGTCCTGGCCACCCTGGCCGTCGTCGTGGGCGATGGCGTAGTCCAGGGCCTCGATACGGTCGAAATAGTCGTTGTTCAGCGCGTGCTGCGCGCCCACGCGCGTGGAGATCTTGGCCCCCAGATAGCGCGACATGGCGCTGACAACCGGATCGAGCGCGGCGATGCACGGCATGTCGAGCTTGCGGCAGCCTTCTTCCAGCGCCGAGCGCAGGTTCGGATCGATGATGGTGTGCATAACCACGCCAGGGGCTCCGGCGATTTCCTCGAGCGCCCGATCCAGCTGCCGGATGGAACGGACCAGCGCGTAGATGTGTTCGATAGGCAGGATGTCGGTGAACCGTGCACAGACCGCCCGCGCCATGGCGTTCAGCGTCTCGCCCGTGGAGTCCGACACCAGGTGGATATGGAAGTAGGTGGCGAACCGCGCGGTGTGGCGATCGGTCTCAGCCGAGGCCCCATCCTGTGGATCATCCGTTAAGGGTTGCTTTACCACTCTGGGAGCCTTCTGGGGACAAGCGGGCGCCAAATGCGCCCCAGCGCGACGCTGCGCCGCGCCCCTGTGATAAACGGCCTCATTGACGCCGGACAATCCCCAGCTTGAAACTGCCCACTTGGACCTGTGCCAGAGCGTTGTCCCGCGCCTGTGAAAAGTCCTAACGGATAGTTAATTTCCCGTTCACCATCGTCTGGGTTCCGTAAGGAATCCGGCAGGTTGGAAGCTTGTCCACGGAGTTCACAAGGTATGACTCCCATGTGTACCAAGCTGGGGCATACCGAGTAGGGCCTGTTGGAGTCCTCCACACAGGCGGACTTATCCCCGTGTTGCACTTGCCCACCCCCTTCTTCCTCTCTTTCTAAGATTCTTATTTTTAAGAAGAATAGGAGGGTACGGGGTCGCACGGACTTGAGTGGAACGGCTCGCCGGGATTTAACGCCTGGTATGACGAGCTCCCCGATCCCGAAGTTTCTCTCCGTGCTGGCCGGTGAAACCGCCGAGCGTCCCCCGGTCTGGTTCATGCGCCAGGCGGGACGGTATCTGCCCGAGTATCGGGCCGTGCGGGCGACGACCCCGGACTTCATCAGCTTCTGCCTGAACCCGGAGAAGGCGGCCGAGGTCACCCTGCAGCCGCTGCGCCGCTTTCCGTATGATGCGGCCATCGTCTTCGCCGACATCCTGCTGATCCCCGGCGCTCTGGGCCAGAAGGTCTGGTTTGAGGCCGGCGAAGGCCCCAAGCTGGGCGAGCTGCCCGATCTCGACGCCATGGCCGACAAGACCCAGCAGGCCGGCGAGGCCCTGAAGGCGGTCGGCGAGACCCTTTCACGCGTGCGGGCCGACATCGATCCTTCCAAGGCGCTGATCGGTTTCGCCGGCGCGCCGTGGACTGTGGCGACCTATATGATCGAAGGCGGATCCAGCGATCGCTCCGGCGCGCGCACCTTCGCCTATCAGCATGCCGAGAAGCTGGACCGACTGATCCAGATCCTGGTCGACGCCACGGTCGATTATCTGGCCATGCAGGCGGCTTCCGGCGCCCAGGCGCTGAAGCTGTTCGAGAGCTGGGCCGAAGGCCTCTCAGAGCCGCTTTTCGACCGCCTGGTGACCAAGCCCCACATCGCCATCGTCGAGGGCCTTCGCGCCCGCGGCGTGACCGTGCCGCTCATCGGCTTCCCCCGCGGGGCCGGAACCCTCGTCGAGGCCTACGCGCAGGCTGTGCCGGTGGAGGGCGTGGCGCTCGACACCTCGGCCTCGGCGAAGCTGGGCCAGACGATCCAGAAGACCAAGACCATCCAGGGCGCCCTGGATCCTCTGCTGCTGCGGGCCGGCGGGCCGGCGCTGGACGAGCGGGTGGAGCAGATGCTCGAGCAATGGGGGCAGGGCCCCTATATCTTCAACCTGGGCCACGGCATCCTGCCCGACACGCCGATCGCTCATGTCGAGCAGGTGCTGAAGCGGGTGACCGGCCTGTGAGCGAAGTGAAGAGCGGCGCGGGAGCCGGGCGACGGATCGCCGTCGTCCTGTTCAATCTCGGCGGACCCGACGGCCAGGCGGCCGTGCGGCCGTTCCTGTTCAACCTGTTCCGCGACCCGGCGATCATCCAGGCGCCGTTCTTCGTTCGCTATCCGATTGCGGCGCTGATCTCGACCACTCGGGCCAAGTCGGCGCGCGCGAACTACGCCCTGATGGGCGGCGGCTCGCCGCTGCTGCCGGAAACCGACAAGCAGGCGCGGGCGCTGGAGGCGGTTCTGGCCGAGCGCCTGCCGGGCGATACGGTCAAGGCCTTCGTGGCCATGCGCTACTGGGACCCGCTGACCGGCGAGACGGCCAGGGCGGTGAAGGCCTGGAAGCCCGACGAGGTCGTGCTGCTGCCGCTCTATCCACAATACTCCACAACGACGACGGCCTCGTCGCTGAAGGCGTGGAACAAGGCCTACCGCAAGGGTCCGGGCCGGACGACGACGCTGTGCTGCTATCCGACGGCCGAGGGCTTCGTGCAGGCGCACGCGGATCTGATCCGGGCCGAGTACGTCAGGGCAGGCTCGCCCCGGCCGGCGCGGATCCTGTTTTCGGCCCACGGCCTGCCGGAGAAGGTGATCACCGCCGGCGATCCCTACCAGCGCCAGGTCGAGGCCACAGCCGCCGCCGTTGTCGAGAAACTCGGCGACATCCTGGGCGAGGGCGTCGACTGGAAGATCAGCTACCAGAGCCGCGTCGGCCCGCTGAAATGGATCGGTCCGTCCACCGACGACGAGGTCAAGGCGGCTGCCGAAGCCGGCCTGGCGCTGGTGGTCACGCCGATCGCCTTCGTCTCCGAGCACATCGAGACCCTGGTCGAACTGGACGTCGAGTATCGCGAGCTGGCCTACGAGCACGGCGGCTCGATCTATGCCCGCGTTCCGGCGCTTGGCGTATCGCCTGCGTTCATCGATTGTTTGGGGACTCTCGTGACTGAGGCGCTTTCTTCGCAAGCGTCGCAGATCTGCGGCAGCGACCGACCCTGCCCCTCTTCTGGAGCCCGCGCGTGACCGACTTCCTGGTCGAGCATTTCAACCTGATCCGCGGCCTGCACATCCTGGCCGTGATCGCCTGGATGGCGGGGATGCTCTACCTGCCGCGCCTCTACGTCTATCACACCGGCGCCACGCTGGGCTCGGAGATGGACGCGACCTTCAAGGTCATGGAGCGCCGCCTGCTGCGGGGGATCATCAATCCGGCGATGATCGCCGCCCTGGTCTTTGGCCTGGGCCTGATCATGGCCGACGGCGCGATCCGCGGCTGGGACTTCCTGCTCAAGCCCTGGATGCTGGCCAAGCTGGCCGGCGTGTTCTTCCTGTTCGGCTGGCACGGCTTCCTGTCGAAGGCCCGCAAGGCGTTCGAGGCCGGCCAGAACACCCGCTCTGAGAAGTTCTGGAGGATGACCAACGAGCTGCCCTTCGTGGCGGCGATCGTCATCGTGCTGTCGGTGACGACCAAGTACCTGAACTAGCGGGGGCCAACCCCTCGTCCTTCGACAGGCTCAGGAAGAGGGTTTGGCCTGCCGGCGTCGCCGTCGGTGCCCCTGAGCCGACCCTGGTCCTCATCCTGAGCTTGTCGAAGGACGAGGGCCATGCACAGCGTCTCCATCGGTAGCGCTTGACCGCGAACCCGCCTTGTGGTTCCCGTCTTGGTCAGACGTTGCGGCCATACCGCAGCGTTCCCGCCTTTCACGGATCGCGCCCGTCCTGGTGCGCCTCATGATCCGTTCCCCTGATCGATCCGCGCCGTCGTCATGGCGCGACCCCATCGCCGCCTTCGCCTGAAGCCGGCTGAATTTCTATCCAAGCCCGGATCGTATCCGGGCGACCGCGAGTCTATGCATGACTGAAGAAACCGATCCGCAAGCCCCGCTCGAGCTGGACGCCCCCATGGACGCCATTGTGGACGCCACGGAAGAGGCCGCCGTCGAGATCGCGACGGAAACCGCCGAGATTGTCGCTGAAGGCGATGTCGGCGACGAGGACGACAATTCCGAGATCACGGCGGCCATCGCCGCCATGGGCCTGACGCGCATGTCGCTGCAGGAACTGAAGGAAAAGTCCCCGGCCGACCTGCTGGCGTTCGCCGAGACCTTCGAGGTCGAGAACGCCAACTCCATGCGCAAGCAGGACATGATGTTCGCGATCCTGAAGACCCTCGCCGAAGAAGGCGTGGAGATCTTCGGTTCGGGCACCATGGAAGTGCTGCAGGACGGCTTCGGCTTCCTGCGCTCGCCGGAAGCCAACTACCTGCCGGGTCCGGACGACATCTACGTGTCGCCCTCGCAGATCCGCAAGTTCGGCCTTCGCACCGGCGACAGCGTCGAGGGCGCGATCCGCTCGCCGCGCGAAGGCGAGCGTTACTTCGCCCTGACCAGCGTCTCGAAGATCAACTTCGAAAGCCCCGAGAACGTGCGCCACAAGGTGCACTTCGACAACCTGACGCCGCTCTATCCCGAAGAGCGCCTGAACATGGAACTGCCCGATCCGACCATCAAGGATCGCTCGGGCCGCGTCATCGACATCGTCGCTCCGCTCGGCAAGGGCCAGCGCTGCCTGATCGTCGCTCCGCCGCGCGTGGGTAAGACGGTGATGCTGCAGAACATCGCCAAGTCGATCGAGACCAACCACCCCGAGTGCTATCTGATCGTCCTGCTGATCGACGAGCGCCCGGAAGAAGTCACCGACATGCAGCGCACGGTGAAGGGCGAGGTCATCGCCTCGACCTTCGACGAGCCGGCCACGCGCCACGTGCAGGTCGCCGAGATGGTCATCGAAAAGGCCAAGCGCCTGGTCGAGCACAAGCGTGACGTCGTCATCCTGCTGGACTCGGTCACGCGTCTGGGCCGCGCCTACAACACCACCGTCCCGTCGTCGGGCAAGGTGCTGACCGGCGGTGTCGACGCCAACGCTCTGCAGCGCCCCAAGCGCTTCTTCGGCGCCGCGCGTAACGTGGAAGAGGGTGGTTCGCTGTCGATCATCGCCACGGCCCTGATCGACACCGGCAGCCGCATGGACGAAGTCATCTTCGAAGAGTTCAAGGGCACCGGTAACTCGGAAATCGTCCTGGACCGCAAGGTCGCCGACAAGCGCATCTTCCCGGCCATCGACGTGCTCAAGTCGGGCACCCGCAAGGAAGAACTCATCACCCCGCGCGACCAGTTGCAGAAGACCTACGTGCTGCGCCGGATCCTCAACCCAATGGGCGCTTCGGACGCCATCGAGTTCCTCCTCGACAAGCTGCGCCAGTCGAAGACGAACGGCGATTTCTTCCAGAGCATGAATACTTAAGCTTGGTGTTTCACGTGAAACACGAGAAAGGCCCCGGAGCGATCCGGGGCCTTTTCTGTTGGTCGGTGGTGACAGATCCTCCCCTTTGGGGGGAGGTGGCCCGGAGGGCCGGAGGGGGACGTCCACGGCCGGCGAGTGGCCTTCGTCCTTCGACAAGCTCAGGATGAGGACCAAGGTCGGCGTGGTCGAAGCTTGGCCCCGTCTCTTCAGCCGTCGGCCTTCACGGCAGCCGAAAGCCTCATCCTGAGCTTGTCGAAGGACGAGGCTTTCGTTTCACGTCCTCACGGAACCAGCACCGTCGCCCCGGTCGTCTTCCGCCCTTCCAGCGCCCCATGCGCGGCTCGGGCCTCCGCCAGCGGGAACCGCTGGCCGATCTCGATCTTCACCGCGCCCGAGGCCAGGACCGCGAACAGGGCCGCTGCGCTCTCGTCGAGCTCTTCCGTCGTGACGATGTAGTCGAACAGGCGAGGGCGGGTGATGAAGGCCGACTTGGCGCCGAGCTCTAGGGGAGCGAACGGCGGCACGGGACCCGAGGCGTTGCCATAGGTGACCAGCACGCCGCGACGGCCCAGGCTCTTGAGGCTACCCTGGAAGGTGTCCTTGCCGACGCCGTCATAGACGACCGGCACGCCGGCCCCGTCGGTGATCTCGGCCACCCGTGCGGCGACATCCTCGTGATCGTAGAGGATCACGTGGTCGGCGCCGAGATCACGGACGACCTGGGCCTTGGCCTCCGAGCCGACCGTGGCGATGACGCTGGCGCCCAGGGCCTTGGCCCATTGAACCAGGATCTGGCCAACGCCGCCGGCGGCGGCGTGGACCAGCACCGTCTGGCCCGCCTGCACCGTGAAGCAGCGGCGAACCAGGAACTCGGCCGTCATGCCCTTCAGCAGCACGGCGGCGGCGACCTCGAGCTCGACACCCTCGGGAACCTTCACCGCCCGGTCGGCCGGTACCACCGAGGCCTGGGCATAGGCGCCCATCGTGCCGTTGTAGGCGACGCGGTCACCGACGGCGAAGCGGGTGACGCCCTCGCCGACGGCCTCCACGTGACCGGCGGCCTCCAGGCCCAGCACCTGCGGGTACTTCACCGGATAGAGGCCCGAGCGGTGATAGGTGTCGATGAAGTTCAGACCGACGGCCGCGTGGCGGACGAGGATCTGGCCGGGGCCGGGCGAGGGGAGGTCGCGCTCGACGACCTCCAGAACCTCGGGGCCGCCGGCGGCCTTGGCTTCGACGGCCAGCATCAGGCGAGGGTCTTCTTGAAGAAGGCCAGGCTGCGGCCGTTGGCCAGGGCGGCGTCGGCGGCGTCATAGTGCTCGCCGCCTTCACGGGCGAAGGCGTGGTCGCGTCCAGTATAGGTATGAAGCGTGATCTGCGGGTGATCCTTCAGCGCCGCGAAGATCACCTGCTGGGCTTCCTTGGGCACGAACTTGTCTTCTTCGGCCACGTGCAGCAGCAGCGGCTTCTCCAGCTTCTCGGCCTCGCCGACGTGCTTCTCCAGGCCGACGCCGTAATAGGAGACGCTGGCGTCGGCGTCGGTGCGGGTCGCCGTCAGGAAGGCCAGCAGGCCGCCCAGGCAGTAGCCGACCGCGCCGACCTTGCCCGACGACTGCGGGCGGATGGCGTCGATGGTGGCGTCGATGTCGGCCACGCCGGCGTCCACGTCGAACGCGTTGAACAACTCGAAAGCTTTCTTCCACTCGGCTTCCGACTTGTCGGTGATGTCGATGCCAGGCTCGATCCGCCAGAAGAGGTCGGGGCACACGGCCAGGAAGCCTTCGCCGGCCAGCTTGTCGCAGATGTCGCGCATCACCTGGTTGACGCCGAAGATCTCCTGGATGACGACGATGGCCGGCGGATTGTCTCCCGTGGCGGGACGCGCCACATAGGCCGAGAAGTCGCCATCGGGCGTGTTGATCGTGAGGGTCTCGCTCATGGGGCTCTCCACATACAATAAGCCGTCGATGGGACTTTCGACCGAAGCGCTCTAACCTGCCCCGAGCAGTGCGCGGCGTCACAATCTCGTGGCCTGCCGCCAGGGAACTTTTTCGATGAAGATGACGATCGAGATCGACTGCACCCCGGTCGAGGCGCGGGCCTTCCTGGGCCTGCCCGACGTAAGCGGATTGAACGACCATCTCGTCAAAGAGATGCAGGCCCGCATGGACGCCAACATGGCGATGCTGGCGCCTGAGGAGCTGATGAAGAACTGGATGGCGTTTGGGGCCGGGGCCCAGGACAGCTTCCGCAAGCTGATGACGGCCGCGGCCGGAGCGGCGGTCGGCAAGCGCGACTGATCTGATGGCCGACACGATCTACGCGCCGGCGACGGCGGCCGGGCGCGCCGCCGTGGCGGTGATCCGCGTCTCGGGTCCGGCCAGCGGCGAGGCTGTGCGCGCTCTCACGGGAAACCTGCCCAAGCCGCGCCAGGCAGCCTTGCGCACTCTGCGCCACGATGGCGTCGTGCTCGACGATGCCTTGGTGCTGTGGTTCCAGGGACCGGCCAGCTACACTGGCGAAGACGCCGCCGAGTTTCACGTGCACGGGGGCAGGGCGGTCGTCGAGGCCTTGCTGGCCGCGCTGTCGGCCCTGGGCTTGCGCCTGGCCGAACCGGGCGAGTTCACGCGCCGGGCCTTCCAGCATGGCAAGCTCGACCTGGCCCAGGCCGAGGCCGTGGGCGACCTGATCGACGCCGAGACCGAAGGCCAGCGCAAGCAGGCGCTGGGCCAGCTGGGCGGAGCGCTTGGACGCCGCTACGACGCCTGGCGCGATCTGCTGGTCCAGGCCCTGGCCATGCTGGAAGCCGCCGTCGACTTCCCCGACGAGGAGCTGCCGGAAGACGTGGCGGCGCGCGCCCGCCCCGGGCTGGAGACCTTGAGGGCCGAGATCGACGCGGCCCTGGCCGATGTCGCACGTGGTCGCCGGGTGCGGGACGGTTTCCGCATCGCCCTGGTCGGCGCGCCCAACGCCGGCAAGAGCACGCTGCTCAACGCCCTGGCTGAGCGCGACGCGGCGATCGTCACGGCGACGCCGGGCACCACGCGTGACGTCATCGAGGTTCCTTTGGTGCTGGGCGGCTACAAGGCCCTGCTGGCCGATACGGCGGGGATCCGCGAGACCGCCGACGATATTGAGGCCGAGGGTGTGCGCCGCGCACGGGTCTGGGCCGAGGAGGCGGACCTGCGAATGTGGGTCGTCGACGCCGGCGAGTTTCACGTGAAACATTCCGAACACCACACAATCGTCCGTAGCGGCGACTGGCTGGTGATCAACAAGACCGATCTGGTAGAGCCGGCCGTGGTGGCGGCCATACGCGAGCAGACGGCGCAGCTGGGATTGCACGTGGTGGCGCTGTCGGCGCGGGAGGAGGGGGCCGATGCCATTCGCGCCGACCTGACCGATCACGTGGTGCAGGCGTTGTCCGGCGCGGAGTTTCCGGCGGCCACGCGCATCCGCCACGCGGAACGTCTGGGGGAGGCGAGGGCCTATCTCGAACGCGCTCTGGCCGAAACAGACGACGTGGAACTGGCGGCTGAGGACGTACGCCTCGCTTCCCGTGCATTGTCCCGGATCACAGGCCGCATCGATCCCGAGGACGTGCTTGACCGTGTCTTTTCAAGCTTCTGCATTGGGAAGTGAATGTTTCACGTGGAACAGGGGCTTGAACCGTCCACAGCCTGACCACAGATACGCGCACTGCGTTTCACGTGAAACGCCCCGGACTCGACTCGCCCACAGGGCGGCTTGAAGCTATAAGTCAGGCACGCGCCCGCTGGGTCGGGCGCGTTCCGCATTGAGGCGCGTTTCTCCCTTGTCCAGCTCTTCGCCCCAGTCTTGGGACGTCATCGTTATTGGCGGCGGTCATGCCGGTTGCGAGGCCGCGGCGGCCGCCGCGCGCACGGGCGCGCGCACCCTGCTGCTGACCCACAAACGTGAAACCGTCGGCGAGATGTCCTGCAACCCGGCCATCGGCGGCCTGGGCAAGGGCCACCTGGTGCGCGAGATCGACGCCCTGGACGGCCTGATGGGCCGGATGGCCGACAAGTCCGGCATCCAGTATCGGATGCTGAACCGTTCGAAGGGCCCCGCCGTGCGTGGTCCGCGCTCGCAGATCGACCGCAAGCTCTATCGGCAGGCCATGCAGGCCGAGCTGTTCGCCTATCCCAACCTCGACGTCATCGCCGCCGCAGCCGAAGACCTGATCGTCGAGGACGGCCACGTGGCCGGCGCCGTGGACGGGGAGGGGACGGTCTATCGCGCGCCAAAGGTCGTGCTGACCACGGGCACCTTCCTCAAGGGCGTCATCCACCAGGGCGAGACCCGCATCCCGGCCGGCCGCGTCGGCGACCAGCCCTCGATCGGCCTGTCGGACCGGCTCTACGGCCTGGGCTTCGACATGGGTCGCCTGAAGACCGGCACGCCCGCCCGCCTCGACGGCAAGACCATCGCCTGGGACCGCCTCGACATGCAGGCGGCCGACGACGAGCCCGTGCCGTTCTCGTTCCTCAACGACAGGATTGACGTGCCGCAGATCCGCTGCGGCATCACCTTCACGACCGAGGAAACCCACAAGATCATCGCCGATCGCCTGGGCGAGTCCGCGGTCTATGGCGGCCGCGCCACGGGGATCGGCCCGCGTTATTGCCCGTCGATCGAGGACAAGGTCGTCCGCTTCGCCGACAAGACCAGCCACCAGGTGTTCCTGGAGCCGGAAGGCCTGGACGACGACACCGTCTATCCGAACGGCGTCTCGACCTCGGTCTCGGCCGAGACCCAGCTCCTGTTCCTGCGCACCATCCCGGGCCTCGAAGCCGTGGAGGTGATCCGCTACGGCTATGCGATCGAGTACGACTATGTCGATCCGCGCGAGCTCTACGCCACGCTGGAGACCAAGCGCCTGCCGGGGCTCTATCTGGCCGGCCAGATCAACGGCACCACGGGCTATGAAGAAGCCGGCGCGCAAGGCCTGGTCGCCGGCATGAACGCCGCGCTCTCCGCCCTGGGCCGCGAGCCGGCCGTCTTCGCGCGTGACGAGGCCTATATCGGCGTGATGATCGACGATCTGGTCACCCGTGGCGTCACCGAGCCCTATCGCATGTTCACCAGCCGGGCCGAGTTCCGCCTCACCCTGCGCGCCGACAACGCCGACCAGCGCCTGACCGAGCGCGGCGTGCAGCTGGGCGTCGTGGGCGAGGTTCGCGCCGCCGCCTGGGCCGCCAAGAAGGCCGAACTGGAGGCCGTTCGCGCCCGCGCCCGCGCCCTGAACATGACCCCCGCCGAGGCCGTGAAGGCCGGCTTCAAGGTCAATGCCGACGGCCAGCGCCGTGACGTCCTGGCCATGCTGGCCTATCCGGACGTCGGCCTCGACGAGCTGGTCCGCGTCTGGCCAGAGATCGCCGACTGGAGCCCGATGGCCCGCGAGCAGATCGAGATCGAGGCGGCCTATGCCGGCTATCTCGACCGCCAGCGCGCCGACGCGGAATCCCTGCGCAAGGACGAGGACCTGCGCTTGCCGGCCGACCTCGACTATCGCGACATCGGCAGCCTCTCCAACGAGGTGCGCGAGAAGCTGATCCGGGTGAAGCCTCTGACGCTGGGCCAGGCGGCCCGCATCGAGGGGGTTACCCCCGGCGCCCTGACGGCCCTGCTGGCCCACGTGCGACGGGGCCGGGCCGCCTGATGGCTGTTTCGGAACTCGTCATCGAAACGCTCGACCCGGTCGACGCCGCGGCCTTCCAGAGGCTGACGGGCTCGACCGACGCGCAGGTCGCCGACCTGGCGCGCTACAAGGAGTTGCTGGCGGAATGGAACGAGGTGATGAACCTCGTCGGTCCGGCCTCGATGGCCGCCTACTGGAACCGCCACGCTTGGGACAGCGCCCAGTTGCTGACCTTCGCGCCGCAGGCCAAGACCTGGGCCGACCTGGGGGCCGGCGCCGGCCTGCCCGGCGTGGTGCTGGCCATCCTGCTGAAGGGCGTGCACGGGGCCAAGGTCCACCTCGTCGAGAGCATGGCCAAGCGCTGCCGCTTCCTCGACGCCGTCTGCCGCGAGCTCGACCTGCCGGTCGAGATCCACAACGCCCGCGCCGAGAGCCTGGACCTGAAGGTCCAGGTGGTCACCGCCCGGGCCTGCGCGCCGATGCCGCGCCTGCTGGAATACTCGCAACCCTATTTCAAGCGCGGCGCGGTCGCCTGGTTCCTGAAGGGTCAGGAGGTCGCCGCCGAGATCGCTGAAGCGAAGAAGACCTGGAAGTTCGAGTCGGACGTGCGGAGCTCCAAGAGCGACCCGCGCGGCCATGTCGTGCAAATCAAGGGGCTGAGCCGTGTCCGCAAAGTCTGAGCTGAGAGTCCTGGCGGTCGCCAACCAGAAGGGCGGGGTGGGCAAGACCACCACGGCCATCAACCTGGGCACGGCCCTGGCCGCGTGCGGCGAGCGCGTGCTGCTGATCGACGCCGACCCGCAGGGCAACTGCTCCACGGGCCTGGGGATCGGTCGCCTGCAGCGCAAGAAGACGCTGTACGACGTGCTGATGGGCGAGGCGCCGGTGGTCGAGGCCGCCGTGCAGACCTCGCTGCCGGGCCTGGACGTGATCCCGGCCGACGCCGACCTGTCGGGGGTGGAGCTGGAGCTGGGCCAAGTGGCCCGCCGTTCCTACCGCCTGCGCGACGCCCTGGAGCCGCTGCGCGCCAACGGCCCCTACACCTATGTGCTGATCGACTGCCCGCCGTCGCTGAACGTGCTGACGGTCAACGCCATGACCGCCGCCGACGCGGTGTTCGTGCCGCTGCAGTGCGAGTTCTTCGCCCTGGAAGGCCTGACCCAGCTGATCCGCACCATCGAGCGGGTGCGCGGCAGCCTGAACCCGCGCCTGGAGATCCAGGGCGTGGTGCTGACCATGTACGATCGCCGCAACAGCCTCTCCGAGCAGGTGGCCCGCGACGTGCGCGAGCATTTCGGCGACAAGGTCTACGACGCGGTCATACCGCGGAACGTGCGGGTGTCGGAGGCGCCGTCCTTCGGCAAGCCGGTGCTGCTGTATGATCTCAAGTGCGCCGGCTCGCAGGCCTACCTGCGGCTGGCCCGCGAGGTCATCAGCCGCGAGAAGGATCGCCAGGCCCAGGCCGCCTGATCCACAGGCCTACCCATTTGAGCGCCGACCTGAGGATACGGGTCGAAGTCGTTATTGAAGTTGAAGTTTCGAGGAGACGGTCGTGGTCGGTGAAGCGGGGATGTCGGAAGGCCGTCGGGGTCTGGGTCGCGGTCTGTCGGCGCTGCTGGGCGAGGTCGAGGCCGCGCCGGCCCAGGCGCCGGGCGACAATACCGGCGGTTCGCGGGAAGCCCCGATCGAGCTTCTGAAGCGTAATCCCGATCAGCCCCGCCGGACCTTCCGCGAGGAAGACCTGGTAGAACTTTCCAACTCGATCGCCGAGAAGGGCGTGCTCCAGCCGATCCTGGTGCGGCCCGCGCCGGGCGCTCCGGGCGAGTACCAGATCGTCGCCGGCGAGCGTCGCTGGCGCGCCGCCCAGCGCGCCGGTCTCAAGACCGTGCCGATCATCGTGCGCGAGCTCGACGACCTGGCCGTGCTCGAGATCGGCATCATCGAGAACGTCCAGCGCTCGGACCTCAACATCCTCGAAGAGGCGCTGAGCTACCGCGTGCTGATGGACAAGTTCGGCCGCACCCAGGACGCCATCGCCCAGACCATCGGCAAGAGCCGCAGCCATGTGGCCAACACCCTGCGCCTGCTGGCCCTGCCTGAAGCCGTGCAGCAGCACCTGGTCACCGGCGCCCTGACCGCCGGCCACGCCCGCGCCATCGCCACCGCCGCCGATCCGGCCGCCCTGGCCCAGCAGGTCATCGACGGTGGCCTGTCGGTGCGCGAGACCGAGACCCTGGCCCGCGTGGCTCAGACCGGCGACGCGACCCCGCGCGCCAAGAACGGCGGCGCGGCGCCGCCGCGTGCGCCGCGGTCCAAGGACACCGACACCCAGGCCCTCGAAGCCGACCTGTCGTCGGTGCTGGGCCTCGACGTCGAGATCGATCATCGCGGCGGCGCCGGTTCGCTGATCGTGCGCTACGCGACGCTCGAGCAACTCGACGATCTCTGCAATCGCCTGACGCGGGGCGTCTGACCGGACCCGTTTTCAGGGTCTTCTGTGGCGCATGAAGAAAGGCGCGGCCGTATCCCTGGCTGCGCCGTTCGCCACAGGCGAGGGCGGGGAGGGCGAAGTTTCAGCCTAATCCCTTGCTGCATAAGGGAAAAGTTCCGGTCGGATCGCTGAATCGAAAGCTCCGGCGGCGGAAGTTTTCCACACGCCGGCGACGCGGCCGGCGCTGAATTGTTTGACCGAAGTTCCGAATCGCTGTCCGCGCGCTGTTCCTAGCGCGCGATGCTCGCCCGCGCCCGCTTGAGCCCCGGGCGGGTGTTCGGGGCGCCCGCCTCGTTCTGCTCCAGCGCCGACAGCAGGTCGGCCTTCAGCGCCGAGACCTTGCGAGCGTCGGCCAGCTTTCCGCCCTCGGCCGTCTGCACGTAGAAGGCGTCGACCGCCCGCTCGCCATAGCCGTCGATGTGGGCCGACTGGATGGAGAGGCCGTTGTCGGCCAGGGTGCGGGCCAGGGCCTGCAGCAGGCCCGGACGATCGCGGCCGGAGGCTTCCACCACGGTGGCCTCGTGCGAGGCCTCGTTGTCGACGACGACGGTTGGGGCGATGGCGAAGGCGGCCGTGCGGGTCAGCTCGCCGCCGCGCCGGGCCTCGACATTGACGCCCTCGCCGCGGCCGGCGGCTTCCAGGGCGTCGGCCAGACGGCGCAGGGCGCGGGGGTTCTCGCAGCCGAGCGGCGCGCCGGTGACGTCCTGCACATAGAACACGTCCAGCGCCTGGCCCTGGCGGGAGGTGAAGACCCGCGCCCCGACGACGTTGCCGCCCAGCGAGGAAATGGCCAGCGCTAGATCGGCGAACAGGCCGCGCCGGTCCTTGGCGGCGATGACGATCTCGGCGGCGTTGGCCCCCGGATTGACCTTGCCCTCGGCGGCCGCGCCGCCCTGGATGGCGGCCCGGCGGGCCAGGGCGGCATGGTCGAGCAGGTCCTGCGAAGCGAAGGCGCCGAAATAGGCGTCTTCCATCGCCGCGGCCCAGCCCTTGGCGGCGGGATCGGCGGCGATGAGGGCCTCGCGCGCGACGGCCGCGGCGGCCTCCTGGTGGCGCTGGACGTTGGCGGTGGCGTCACTGCCGCGCCCGCCCCGGAAAACCGCTTCAGTGGCGTTGTAGAGCTCGCGCAGCAGCTGGCCCTTCCAGCCGTTCCACACGCCGGGCCCCACGGCCCGGATATCGGCCACGGTGATGACCAGCAGCAGGCGCAGGCGCTCGGGGTTCTCGACGATGCGGGCGAAGGCCGCCACGGTGCCGGGGTCCGACACGTCGCGCTTCTGGGCGAAGTCGCTCATCACGAGGTGGTTCTCGACCAGCCAGGCCACCAGCTCGACCTTGGTGCGCTCGACGCCCAGGCGCTCGCAGGCGCTGCGGGCCGAGCGGGCCCCGGCCTTCTCCTGGCCGCCGACGCCGCCCTTGCCGGTGTCGTGCAGCAGCATGGCCAGGAACAGGGCCTCGCGGTCCTCGATCAGCGGCATGATCGACACGGCCAGCGGATGGTCTTCGGAGAGGCGCCCGGCCGCCATGTCGCCGATCAGGCCCACGGCCCGCAGGGTGTGCTCGTCCACCGTGTATGAGTGGTACATGTTGAACTGCATCTGGGCGACGACCCGGCCGAACTCGGGGATGAAGCGGCCCAGCACGCCGGCGTCGTTCATCAGGGTCAGGGTGCGGTAGGACCGCTTGCCGCGCGCCAGCAGGTCGAGGAAGGCCCGGGTGGCCTCCGGATCGCGGCGCACCTTCGAGGTGATCAGCCCCAGATGCCGGGTCACCGCCGTGAAGGCGTCGGGGTGCAGATCAAGGTCGCGCTCGTCGGCGATCCTGAACAGCCGGATCAGATTGACCGGATCGCTCTCGAAGATCTCGGGCCCATCGATGTTCAGGCGGCCGCCGTCCTCGTAGAAGCCCGGGGCGTCCAGGGCCTTGCGCTTGGGCTTGGCGCCCGGAAGGAAGCGCGAGATGCCCTTGGGCTCGTTCTTGAAGTGCTCGGCCTCCAGCTTGGCCGAGAAAGCCCGCGTCAGCGCCCCCACTTCCTTGGCGATCAGGAAGTAGCGGCGCATGAAGCGCTCGACCGCCGGCGCGTCGCCGCGGTCGCCATAGCCCATGCGGCGGGCGATCTCGGGCTGCAGGTCGAAGGTCAGCCGCTCTTCGGGGCGGCCCGTGGTGAAATGCAGGTGCGCGCGCACCGCATGCAAAAAGTCGAAGGCGCGGATGAAGGCCTTGGTCTCGCGGCCCGAGAACACCTCCATCTTGAAGACGTCCTCCGGCGCGTCGACCGGGTGCAGGTACTCGGCGATCCACACCAGGGTGTGCAGGTCGCGCAGGCCGCCCTTGCCCTCCTTGACGTTGGGCTCGACCATGTAGCGGCTGGCGCCGGCGCGGGCCTGGCGGTCGTCGCGCTCCTTCAGCTTGGCGGCCACGAACTGCTGGCCGGTGCCCTTCATCACCTCGTCGCGGAACCGCTTCTTGAGGTCGGCGGCCAGGCGCTCGTCGCCCGTCAGTCGCCTGGCCTCGAGGATCGAGGTGCGGATCGTGAAGTCTTCCTTCGAGAGGCGCACGCACTCCTCGATGGTGCGCGAGGCGTGGCCGACCTTGAAGCCTAAGTCCCACAGCGCATAGAGCATGTACTCGATCACGCTCTCGACATGCGGCGTCTGCTTGTAGGGCCGCAGGAACAGCAGATCGATGTCGCTGAACGGCGCCAGGGTGGCGCGGCCGTAACCGCCCACCGCCATCAGCGCCAGGCGCTCGCCCTCGGTGGGGTTGCGGGCCCGGAAGACGTGCACCGTCGTGAAGTCGTAGAGGGCGGTTATCACCTCGTCGGTGACGCCGCTGAGCAGGCGGGCGGTCTCGACGCCGCCGGCGCCGTTCTCCAGCCGCTCCTTGGCGATCATCCGGCCGCGAAACAGGGCCTGCTTGAGGATGTCGATCGCCCGGGCGCGCTGGGCGGCCTCGTCGCCGATGGCGTCCAGGGCGGCGGCCGAAAGGCGCGCGCGCAGGGCGTGGCCGTCGACGACGTGTTCCAGGGGCGTGGGGCGGAGGCGGCGGGGCATGGCGGTTATATGGGTGTCCGAGACGGGCGGCCAAAGCGACCACCGGAACCGGCCGCCGCCATGCTCCTATGATTGATCCTAGGTCTTGAGCAGACCCTTAAGGCGATAAAGCGCTTCGAGGGCCTCCCGGGGGCTCATGCCGTCCACGTCCAGCTCCTTCAGCGCGCCATCCACGGCGCTGGGCGCCGAAACCACAGGCGCCGCCGCGACGGGGGCCGTGGCCGCGAACAGCGGCAGGTCGTCGAGCTTGGCCGGTGATTCGGTCTTGCTCTCCAGGCGGTCCAGCACCTCCTTGGCGCGGGCCACCACCTGCGGCGGCACGCCGGCCAGCTTGGCCACCTGCACGCCGTAGGAGCGGTCGGCCGGGCCGTCGGCCGCCTCGTGCAGGAACACCAGGTCGCCGTTCCATTCCTTGGCGCGGAGGCTGAGGTTGGAGACGTGCGCCATGCGCTCCTCCAGCGTCGCCAGCTCGTGATAGTGCGTGGCGAAGAGGGCGCGGCAGCGGTTGGTGTCGTGCAGCGATTCCGCGCAGGCCCAGGCGATGGCCAGGCCGTCATAGGTGGCGGTGCCGCGGCCGATCTCGTCGAGGATCACCAGGCTGCGCGGGGTGGCCTGGGTCAGGATGGCGGCGGTCTCGACCATCTCCATCATGAAGGTCGAGCGGCCGCGGGCCAGGTCGTCGCCGGCGCCGACACGGCTGAACAGGCGGTCGACCACGCCCAGCCGGAAGTTCTTGGCCGGCACGTAGCAGCCGGATTGGGCCAGGATGGCCAGAAGGGCGTTCTGGCGCAGGAAGGTCGACTTACCGGCCATGTTCGGGCCGGTGACGATCGACAGGCGGGCGGCCACTTCGCCGGCGGCGTCCAGGCGGCAGTCGTTGGGGGTGTAGGGGTCGCCGGCGCGACGCACGGCGGCCTCGACCACCGGGTGGCGGGCGGCCTTGGCCTCGAAGGCCAGCGACTTGTCGACGATCGGGCGCACGGCCCCGGCGTCTTCGGCCCATTCGGCGAGGCTCGAGGCCACGTCCAGGCGGGCCAGGGCCTCGGCGGCGGCCTGGATCGGCTCGGCCAGGGCGCAGGCCTCGGCGCGCCAGTCCTCGTAGGCGGCCACTTCCATGGCCAGGGCGCGCTCGGCGGCCTGGGCGATGCGGGCGTCCAGGTCGGCCAGCTCCACGGTGGTGAAGCGGACCTGGTTGGCCAGGGTCTGGCGGTGGATGAAGGTGGCGTTCAGCGGCGGCTGGAACAGCGGGTCGGCCTTGCCGGCGGTGGCCTCGACGAAATAGCCGAGCACGCCGTTGTGGCGGATCTTCAGCGAGATGCCGGCCTCTTGGATGAGGCGCTGTTCCAGGGCGGCCACGACCCGGCGGCTGTCGTCGCGCAGGGCGCGGGCCTGGTCTAGTTCGGGGCGGATGCCAGGGGCCACGAAGCCGCCGTCACGGGCCAGGGCCGGCAGGTCGGGGCCAAGGCCGGCTTCGAGGGTGTTCAACAGCTGCGAGACGCCCTGGTGCAGCGACGGCGTCAGGGCCGCCAGCGCCCCTTCCAGCTCGACCGGCGGCGGCGACAGCGGGTCGCCCGAGCCGCCGACCATGCCGGCCAGCTTCTCGCCGGTCTTGAGGCCGTCGCGCAGGCAGGCCAGGTCGCGCGGACCGCCTCGGCCCAGGGCCAGGCGGGCCAGGGCGCGAGCCATGTCGCCCGAACCCTTCAGCTGCTCGCGCAGGCGCTCACGCAAGGAGCGATGCTCGACGAACCACTCGACGGCGTCCAGGCGCTGGTCGATGGCGGCCGGGTCGAGCAGGGGGCGGGCCAGGCGCGAGGCCAGCATGCGGGCGCCGCCGGGCGTGACGGTGCGGTCGATGGCCGCCAGCAGCGAGCCGTTGCGGTCGCCGTTCTGGGTGCGGTCGATCTCCAGGCTCGAGCGGGTGGCCGGGTCGATCGACATGACGTCGGCTTCGGCCGCGCGACGGGGTGCGCGCAGGGCCGGCAGCTTGCCGGCCTGGGTCATTTCCAGGTGGGCGGCGATCAGGCCCAGGGCGCCGATTTCCGCCGCCGCCAGGCCGCCGAAGCCGTCCAGGGTGTCGACGCCGTAGAGGCGCTTGACCCGGGTCTCCGAGGCCTGCGGCTCCGACAGGGCGGATGGCATCGGTTGAATCAGCCCGCCGCAGATCTTCAGGGTCTGGGCCAGGTGGTCGTCGGCCAGCAGGCGGTCGGCGACCAGGGTCTCGGACGGCGACAGGGCCGCCAGAAGGGGGCCCACGCCGTCCTTGCCGGTCGAGAAGCACTCGACCTCGCCGGTGGACAGTTCCACGGCCGCCACGGCCGCCTGACCGGCGCGAATGGCCACCGCCGCCAGCCGGTTGGCGCCCCGGGCGTCCAGCAGGCCGTCCTCGGTCAGGGTGCCGGGCGTGACGACCCGGACGATGTCGCGGCGGACCACCGACTTGGAGCCGCGCTTCTTGGCCTCGGCGGGGTCTTCCATCTGCTCGCAGACGGCGACCTTGAAGCCCATGCGGATCAGTTTCGACAGATAGGCCTCGGCCGCGTGATGCGGCACGCCGGCCATCGGGATCGGCTGGCCGGCATGGGTGCCCCGGAAGGTCTGGGAGATGCCCAGGGCGGCCGCCGCGCGGATCGCGTCGTCGAAAAAGAGCTCGTAGAAATCGCCCATCCGGAAGAACAGCAGCGCGTCCGGCTGCCGGGTCTTCATGTCGAAGAACTGCTGCATCACCGGCGTGGCGCCGGTGGCGTCGAACGTCTGGACGGGCGGAGAAACGGGGGCGTTCATCCGACCGGAAACTACAGAGCGTCGCGGTTTTCGTTAAGGGGTGCGACCGGGGTTTTTCGGCGGAACAGGCGCCTCTAAGCTTGACCGGAACGCGGGGGTGGCATGAACGACGACGAACAGGTCGGGACGACGACTTACAAGCCTGACTGGCAGCGCAAGCCGACGGCCGACCAGATGGCTCGGTACTATCCCGAGCGGGCGCAGAAGGCCGAAATCGGCGGCGCGGCGACCATCAGGTGCATGGTCGGATCCGGCGGCCGGCTGAACAGCTGTGTAGCGGTGAAGGAGACGCCGGAGGGCTATGATTTCGGCAAGGCGGCGGTGCGCCTGTCGGCCGAATTCGAGATGACTCCGCCGCCGCCGGATCTGGTCGACAAGAAGGAGGTGACCATTCCGATCACCTTCGCCGTGCCGCCGTCGCGGCCTTTCCTGCCGCCGATCGACATGGCCCAGTTCGGGGCGGGCCTGCTGGTTCTGGTGATCGTTGTCGGCGGGCTTCTTGGCCTGATCCGCGTCGTGCAGGCCGACCGTCGAGTGGATATCTAGGCGGCCGGTGCTGAAGTGACGAGGAGCCGCGCCACCAGCGCCAGTAGTTCATCGGACAGTCGAACCGGATCCTGAGCTTTCGCGCCATAAGGATAGTTGGGCCAGATGTCGTCGCCGACGCCGACGGCCGTCAGCGTGATGTCGCCTGCTGCGATGATGTCGTCGATCACCAGTTCCAGGTGCTTGACCAGATAGTCGGGCGGGTTGGCGCTGAGGGTCGCGTCGTCGGCCGGCGCGCCGTCCGAGACCACGATGAGGATCTTACGGGGCTCCGGTCGCTGGCGGATGCGGCGAGCGGCCCACAGCAGCGCCTCCCCGTCGAGGTTTTCCTTGAGCAGGTCGGACCGCACCATGCGTCGCAGCTCGTCTTCGGCGAAGGGGCGGGGATCGTCGCCCTCGCGATGGACGATATGCAGCAGGTCGCTCAGCCGGCCGGGGTCGGCGGGGCGTCCTCGCCGAATCCACTCGAAGCGTGATTTGCCGCCCTGCCAGGTCGAGGTCGTAAATCCCAGAACCTCGACCTTGACGCCCAGTCCAGGCAACAGGCTCTGGATGAGATCCGCGGCCCTGGCGACATGGAAGATCTTGTCGCCGCGCATCGAGCCCGACTGGTCAAGCAACAGCATGACGGTGGTTTCGGAAAGGTCCTGCGCGGAGGACGCCGTACGCACCCTGTCGATGGTTTCGAGCGCCACGCTGGAGGGGGCGCGGTCGCTCAGCAGGCGTCGCCAGCCGTCGTCGAGCGTCGCTGCCTCCTCGACCTTCAGCGTCCCCAGGATCTCTCCGAGACGATCAGCCTGGATCTCGCGGTCGAACGCCGTGGTGAAGGCGTGATAGGGGCGCTGCGCCGATCGCTTTGTGACGCGTCGAAACAGGTCCTGGAACAGGCTGCGCGGGTCTTCTTCCACCACTGATCACCCCCCGGCGCATCGCATCTTCGCCGTTCGTCTCATGCGGGTAAGCCTGGGGCGATGCAACATCGCACGGCGCCCGGGGGATAAGAAAAAGGCCCGCCGGAGGGCGGGCCTTGATCGATCGTGCGGGCCGGGACCCTGGGCCTAGTTCCCCGTCACTTCTTCCCAGAAGCGCTTGGCCTTGCCGACGAAGTTGGCCGACTTGGGATTCTGCTTGTCGTCGCACAGGCCGGCCAGCTCCTTGAGGAGCTCCTTCTGGCGGGCCGACAGGTGGGTCGGGGTTTCGACGAACAGCTCGACCACCAGATCGCCGCGCTGGCGGTTGCGCAGCGACGGCATGCCCTTGCCCTTCAGGCGGACGGTCTTGCCGGTCTGGGCGCCTTCGGGAACCTTGACGCTGACGCGGCAGGTGCCGTCGCAGGTCTCGCCGCCCTTGAGGCACGGAGCGTCGATCTCGCCGCCCAGGGCGGCCACGGTCATCGGCACCGGCACGGTGCAGAGCAGGTCCAGGCCGTCGCGCTCGAACAGCTCGTGCGGGGTCACCGACAGGAAGAGATAGAGGTCGCCGCGCGGGCCGCCGCGGACGCCCGCGTCGCCTTCGCCCGCCAGGCGGATCCGGGCGCCGTCGTCGACGCCGGCCGGGATGCGCACCGACAGGACGCGTTCCTTGCGGACCTGGCCGTGGCCATGGCAGCCGGCGCAGGGGTCGAGCACCAGGCGGCCCGAACCGCCGCAGCGGGGGCAGGCGCGCTCGACCGAGAAGAAGCCTTGGGTGGCGCGCACGCGGCCGGCCCCGCCGCACGAGCCGCAGACGGTGGGGCTCGTGCCGGGCTTGGCGCCCGAGCCGTCGCAGACCTCGCAGGTCATGGCCGCCGGGACGGTGATCTCGACCTCGGCGCCGGCATAGGCCTGCTCCAGGGAGATCTCCAGGTCGTAGCGCAGGTCCTGGCCGCGCTGCGGGCCGTTGGACTGGCGACGGCCGCCGCCGAACATCTCGCCGAAGACATCGCCGAACACGTCGCCGAAGATGTCGCTGGCGTCGAACCCGCCGCCCATGCCGCCGGGACCGCCTTGCGGGCCGTTGACGCCGGCGTGGCCGAAGCGGTCGTAGGCCGCGCGCTTCTGCGGATCGGAGAGGACCGAATAGGCCTCGTTGATTTCCTTGAACCGGCCGCTCGCGTCCTCGCAACCGCCGTTGCGGTCGGGGTGGTGCTGCATCGCCAGCTTGCGGAAAGCGGACTTCAGGCCCGCGTCGTCGCAGGTCCGGGTCACGCCGAGAATTTCGTAATAATCGCGCATTGTCAGCGTTCGGCGCCCGTGAGGCTCAACAAGTCAAAGGGTGTCGAGAAAGAGGTGGGGGAGGGGGCGCCCCGCCGCAAGGCGTCAAACGGGCGCACCACAAAACGAGCGCGCCGGCGAACGGGTCTCGAAAGAACGTTCGCCGGCGCGTCCATGGCTTAGGAAGCCGGCTTGTCGGCGCCGTCCACTTCCTCGAACTCGGCGTCAACGACGCCGTCGTCCGCGGCGGCCTCGGCGCCGGCTTCGGCGCCTTCACCACCCTGCTGGGCGGCGTACATGGCCTCGCCCAGCTTCATCGAAGCCTGGATCAGGGCTTGGGTCTTGGCCTGGATGGCCTCGACGTCCTCGCCTTCCAGGGCGGTCTTCAGCTCGGTGACGCCGGTCTCGATCGCGGTTTTTTCAGCCGCGCCGACCTTGTCGCCGTGCTCGGCCAGGGCCTTCTCGGTCGAGTGCAGGATCGCCTCGCCCTGGTTCCTGGCCTCGACCAGCTTCTTCTTTTCTTCGTCCGCGGCCTTGTTGGCCTCGGCTTCCTTGACCATGCGCTCGATGTCGCTGTCCGAGAGGCCGCCGTTGGCCTGGATGCGGATCGAGTGCTCCTTGTTGGTCGCCTTGTCCTTGGCGTGGACCTGGACGATGCCGTTGGCGTCGATGTCGAAGGTGACCTCGATCTGCGGCACGCCGCGCGGCGCCGGCGGGATGCCCACCAGGTCGAACTGGCCCAGGATCTTGTTGTCCACGGCCATCGGGCGTTCGCCCTGGAACACGCGGATGGTCACGGCCGACTGGTTGTCGTCAGCGGTCGAGAAGGTCTGCGAGCGCTTGGTCGGGATCGTGGTGTTGCGCTCGATCAGCGGGGTGAACACGCCGCCGAGGGTCTCGATGCCCAGGGTCAGCGGGGTCACGTCGAGCAGCAGCACGTCCTTGACGTCGCCTTGCAGCACGCCGGCCTGAACGGCCGCGCCCAGCGCCACGACTTCGTCGGGGTTCACGCCCTTGTGGGGTTCGCGACCGAAGAAGTCCTGCACCGCCTGCTGGACCTTGGGCATGCGGCTCATGCCGCCGACCAGGATCACTTCGTCGATGTCGCTCTTCTTCAGGCCGGCGTCCTTCAGAGCCTGTTCGCACGGACCGATGGTGCGGGCGATCAGGTCGTCGACCAGGGCTTCGAGCTTGGAGCGCGACAGCTTGATGTTCAGGTGCAGCGGGCCCGAGGCGTTCATGCTGATGAACGGCAGGTTGACCTCGTACTGAGCCGTCGACGACAGCTCCTTCTTGGCCTTCTCGGCTTCCTCGCGCAGGCGCTGGAGGGCCAGCTTGTCCTTGCGCAGGTCGACGCCCTGCTCCTTCTTGAACTCGTCGGCCAGGTAGTCGACGATCCGCAGGTCGAAGTCTTCACCGCCCAGGAAGGTGTCGCCGTTGGTCGACTTCACCTCGAACACGCCGTCGCCGATCTCCAGGATCGAGACGTCGAAGGTGCCGCCGCCCAGGTCGTAGACCGCGATCTTCTTGCCGTCGTTCTTGTCCAGGCCGTAGGCCAGGGCCGCCGCGGTCGGCTCGTTGATGATGCGCAGGACTTCCAGGCCGGCGATCTTGCCGGCGTCCTTGGTCGCCTGACGCTGGGCGTCGTTGAAGTAGGCCGGAACGGTGATGACCGCCTTGGTCACCGGCTCGCCGAGGTGGGCTTCGGCAGCTTCCTTCATCTTCTGCAGGATGAAGGCCGAGACTTCCTGCGGCGAGTAGTCCTTGCCGTGGGCCTTCACCCAGGCGTCGCCGGTCGGGCCCTTGACGATCTCGTAGGGCACCATGCCCTTGTCCTTCTCGACCACCGGGTCGTTCGCATTGCGGCCGATCAGGCGCTTGATGGCGAACAGGGTGTTGGTCGGGTTGGTCACGGCCTGGCGCTTGGCGGGTTGGCCGATCAGGCGCTCGCCGTCCTCGAGGAAGGCGACGACCGACGGGGTGGTGCGAGCGCCTTCGGCGTTCTCGATCACCTTCGGGTTCTTGCCGTCCATGATGGCCACGCACGAGTTCGTGGTGCCAAGGTCGATACCGATAATCTTGCTCATGTGGTGTGCCTGCAGCTCCTCGAATGGCGGACGGCGGTGACAAGGGCCTTATCAGAAGCGCCCCGGTTTTTCTCGGTCCGTCCCCGTCTGGTCGCGTCTAGGGTTGATCCAAAATCCTGCCGCCTGGACGAACCAGGCGAAAGGAGAGGCTTCAATCGAAGTTGACGAGCCCGTCAACCCCGCTTCGATGCCCGATATGGGGGATACGCGTGCAGCCGCAACCCCATTCCCGCAGCGAAAGAAGGGGAATCTGCAAGACGGAAGGTCGCAGCGTCGGCCAGTCGACCCTTGGCCGACGCCGCGAAAAGTTCCGTTCAGCCGGCCTTGGCCACCCAGGCGGTGATCGCCGGCAGCCGCTCGCGACGCACCTTGGCCCGGTATTCGATCGCCGAGACCGCCTTGTCGGCCTCCTTGCGCGAGCCTTCGGCGAGGTTGGCGGCCGCCCAGGCCTTCAGCTTCTCGGCCGTCTCGACCTTGCCCGAGGCCTTGGCCAGGCTCGGGATGAAGCGAGTGCGGGCGCTGTTGTCGACCTTGGCGTCGACGGCGTCGCGATGGGCCGTGGCGAAGTCGAAGGCCATGTCCGGATGGCGCGAGGCCACGGCCGAGATCATGCCGGCCGAGTTGGTCTCGCCCGGCTCGGCGGTCAGGGCCAGGTCCAGGGCCTTGCGGGCCAGGGCCTCGTCGTCGGCCGCGGCCAGCAGGTTGTAGAGTTGGGTGCGGACCAGCGGCGTCTTCTCGGCCTGGGCCTGGGCGTGGATGGCGTCCCAGGTCGCGGCGTCGGCGTTGACGGCCACGACGCCCAGGATCGTCTTGCGCAGCGGGCCGGGGATGGCGGCCGGGTCGGTCTTGTCGGCGGCGAAGCGCTTGCGGGCCTCGGCGACCACGGTCGGATCGCCCAGCTCGCCCAGGGTGGCGATCAGGTCGCCGCGCAGGATGGCCACGGTGTCGAGCTCGCCGGCCTTGGCCTCCCAGCCCACGCGGGCCAGCAGCGGCGACAGGCGGGCGATGGCCAGCTTGCGGAAGGCGGCGCGCTCGGGCTGGCCTTCGTAATAGCCGTCGATGGTCGACAGCACGCTGGCGACCTTGGACAGCACCTGCGGGTCGGCCTCGGCCGGCGTGGCGGCGATCAGGGCCAGGGCGTCGGTCGGCGACTGCTGGCCCGCCGTACCCATCGACCAGGCGTCCGACAGCAGGCCCAGCTGGTCGATCGCCGGCAGCTTGCCGAAATCGGCCGCCAGGCGCTGGAACTGGGCCGGGGCGTAGAGGGTGCGGTAGTAGCCGCTCTGGCCGGCGTTGACGACCACGGGGCCGCAGCCCTCGACCGTCAGGCTGGCCTTGCCGCCCTCGACCACGGTCTTGGCGACGGCGGCGCCGTCCAGCGCCTTGGCGACGACCGGCACGCGCCAGGCCAGGGGCGTCTTGTCGGGGAAGTCCTTGCTGAACTCGCCCTGGGTCAGGGTCAGCACCTGCTTGCCGGCCTGGCAGGCGCCGGCCTCGACGCGGATCAGCGGCACGCCCGGCTGCAGGGTGAAGTCGTGGGCGATGGCGGTGATCGGCTTGCCGGCGGCGGTCTCGACCGCCTTCCACAGATCGTCGCTGACCGTGTTGCCGTAGGCGTGGGCCTTGATGTAGGCGCGCACGCCGGTGCGCCAGGCGTCTTCGCCGACATAGCCCTCGAGCATGCGGATGACCGCCTCGCCCTTCTGATAGGTGATGGCGTCGAAGGCCTGGCTGGCCTGCTCGACGGTCTCGACGTGCTGCACGACGGGGTGGGTCGTCACCAGGCCGTCCAGGTTCATGGCGTATTCGCGCCCGCCGACGGCGGCCAGGGCGGCGTTCCATTCGGGATGGAACTTCTCGGTCGCCCGGCCTTCCATCCACGAGGCGAAGCCCTCGTTGAGCCACAGGTCGTCCCACCAGGCCATGGTCACCAGGTTGCCGAACCACTGGTGGGCGGTCTCGTGGGCGACGGTGGTGTAGATGTTCTGGGCGTCGCGCTGGGTCGAGATCTTCGGATCCATCAGCAGGGCGTATTCGAAGTAGAAGATCGCCCCCCAGTTCTCCATGGCGCTGAAGAACTGGCTGCGGCCGGGGGCGGCGATGTGGTCCAGCGCCGGCAGGGGATAGTTCACGCCGAAATAGTCGTTGTACCAGGCCGTCATCGGGCCGGCCGACTCCAGCGCGAACTTCGCCTTGGCCAGGTCGCCCTTCTTGGTCACCACGCCGATGTCGACGCCGGCGGTCTTGATGCTGGCCCGCTCGAACTCGCCCAGGCCGAAGAACAGCAGGTAGGTCGACATCTTCGGCGAGGTCGCGAAGGTCACCTTCGTCTTGCCGTCGCCCAGGTTGACGCTCTTGGCGATCGGCATGTTGGAGAGGGCCATCTGGCCGGTCGGGATCGTCGCCTCGACGCTGAACGTCGCCTTATGGAACGGCTCGTCCCACGAGGGGATGAACCGGCGGGCGTCGGAGTTCTCGAACTGGGTGTAGAGGGCGCGCCTCTGCCCTTCCTCGGTGTCGTAGTCGAGGGCGAACAGGCCCGCGGCCTGGGTGTAGATCTTGCCGGCGTAGTCGATGGCCAGCACGTGCTTGCCCTTGGCCAGCGGCGCCTTGACGGTGAAGGCCGCCGTCTGTGCGTCCTCGTCGACCTTGATGGTCGCCGGCTTGCCGTCGATCGTGGCTTTCGCGAACGTCAGCTCGGCCGCCTGCAGCGTGATGGTCGCGGTCGGCTCGGTCACCTCGACGGCGATCTTCACCGAGGCGGTGAAGCTCATCGCCTTGGCGTCGGGCGTGAAGGCGAGGTCGTAGTGGGTGGGATGGGCGTTGCGCGGCAGCTGGGTGGTGACGGTGGCCGGCGTCGCGCCTTTCGAGCCCGAAGCGGCCGGAGCGGCGAGGGCGGTCCCCGAGGCGAGAAGCAGCGTGACCGCGGCGGCGGTGGACAGAAGACGACGCATGAACGGCCCTGGTATGGAATGATCGTGCGGAGAAACCCGCGAAGGCGCGAACCAACACCCATCCGCCCGTCCACAGGCATTAATTCCGCGTAATGATGACCCCCGTCAGCCTCGTCCCCGGTTTCGATCTCTGGCCCGGCCTGCTGTCGCCGGACGCCCAGCGCGCCCTCGTCGAGATCGTGCTGGCGGCCGCGGCGATCGCGCCGCCGGCCAATTACGCAACGCCCTACGGCAAGGCGATGAGCGTGGCGATGACCAGCCTGGGCCCCCTGGGCTGGACCAGCGACGCGGCCGGCTATCGCTACGCCGACCGTCACCCCGGGACCGGCGCGGCCTGGCCGGCGATGCCCCAGGCGCTGCTCGATCTTTGGGCGGCGCTGGGCGATCCGGAGGTTCCGCCCGACGCCTGCCTGGTCAATTTCTACAGCCCCGAGGCCCGCATGGGCCTGCACCAGGACCGCGACGAGGCCGACCCGCGCTTTCCGGTGCTGTCGATCTCGCTGGGCGACACGGCGGTGTTCCGCATCGGGGGAACGTCACGGAAGGATCCGACCCGCTCGTTGCGCCTGTCGTCCGGCGACGTCTGCCGGCTGTCCGGCCCCGCGCGCCTGGCCTTTCACGGCGTCGACCGCATCCTGCCGGGCTCCTCGCGGCTCGTGCCAGGGGGAGGGCGGATCAACCTGACCCTCAGGCGGGCGCGGGCGGCTTAGCACTTCCCTCTCCCCTTGCGGGAGAGGGTGGCCCGCGAAGCGGGTCGGGTGAGGGGTCTCTCAAAACTCAAAGCCGCGTGCGGCGGTTGAGGCGGGTCGCTAAACCGACAGGACTATCGACCCCTCATCCGTCGGCCTTCGGCCGCCACCTTCTCCCGCAAGGGGAGAAGGGCCATGACCAAACGAAAAGGGCCGCCCCTTGCGGAGCGGCCCCTTCGGTCGACCTGTGAAGCCCTGATCAGCCGCGCAGCTTGCGGGTGATGGTTTCCAGGTCCTGGCTGAGCACGGCGTCTTCCTGGCGCAGGGCCTCGATGCGGCGCACGGCGTGCAGCACGGTGGTGTGGTCGCGACCGCCGAAGCGACGGCCGATGTCCGGCAGCGAACGGGTGGTCAGCTGCTTGGCCAGCCACATGGCGGCCTGGCGCGGACGGGCGATGGCGCGGTTGCGGCGCTCGCTGAGCAGGTCGGCCTGCTTCATGCCGTAGTGCTCGGACGTCGCCTTCTGGATGTCGTCGATGGTGATCCGCTTTTCGCCGCCGCGCAGGTGCGGGCGCAGGATCGCCTGGACTTCATCCAGCGACAGGCGCGACAGGCGCTCGCCGGCGCGGGCGGTCAGGGTGTTGAGCGCCCCTTCCAGCTCGCGGACGCTGTCGGTGAAGCGGTCGGCCAGGAATTGCAGCACTTCGGGGCGCACCGAGCCGGTGAAGCCTTGGGCGCGGCCGAGGGCCTCGATCTTGCGCTCCAGGATGCCCAGGCGCAGCGAGCGGTCGGCCGGCTCCATGCCGCAGACCAGGCCCGCCGACAGGTGCGAGCGCAGGCGTGCGTCCATCTCGGTCATGGCCGAGGGCGGACGGTCGGCCGAGAACACCACCCGGCGGCCGTCCTCGACGAGGGCGGTCAGGGTGTGGAAGAGCTCTTCCTGGCTCGACTGCTTGCCGGCGATGAAGTGCACGTCGTCGATGATCAAGAGGTCGGCGCCGCGCAGCTCGTCCTTGAAGGCCGTGGTCTGGCGATCCATGACCGCGCGGACGAAGGTCGACAGGAAGCGCTCGGCGGTCAGGTACACGACGCGCTTGTTCGGGGCGGCGCGCATGGCCTCCCAGGCCAGGGCGTTCAGCAGGTGCGTCTTGCCGAAGCCGTAGGGGCCGTGGAACAGCACCGGGTTGAAGTGGCCGTCGGCCCAGCTGGCGACGCGGCGCGCCACGGCGTGGGCGAATTCGTTGGCGGGGCCCGGAACGAAGCTGTCGAACGTGAAGCGTTCCTGCAGGCCCTGGATCGGCGAGGTCTTGCCGGCGACGGGGGCCGCGGCGGCGGGAACGTCGCTGGAGACCGGCAGCACGATCTCGATCGGCTGCGGCTTGGCCTCGACATAGACGGCGCCGGTCGTGGCCGAGGCGGCGTCGGCCGAGGCTTCGAATTCGAGGCGCGACTTCAGGTCCAGGCGGCGGCCCACGGCGTCGCCGGCGGCCCAAAGCTCGCCGATGCGGCGCCAGGCGCTGCGACGGATCCAGTCGCGCGCGATGCCGGTGGGGGTGACGAGCACGACGTCGCCGGCTTGCGTCTCGCGCAGCACCGCGGGCGCGATCCACGAGCCGAAGGCGGCGTCGCCCAGCTCGCGCTTCAGGGAGACGCAGACCTTATTCCACACGATGCCGGCAGGCTCGCGCGTGACGGCGGCATACGCCGCCGACAATTCCTGACTGGCCGCCCCGACCTTGATCGACATCAGTTCACCGCCTCGCGCCTGCATACACACAATTACAGATTTGCCGGTCGCAAGCCCCCCATGGCGCACGACCGAGCTCAGAAACTCTCCCCCCGCATTTATTGAGGACACACAGGGGCTTAACCGGCGAACGCATGGTGTCCGCCGCCGCCGCTGTCGTCACAAGACTGGGAGAGCGCTGAGACCTTTAAACTAGCCACCGGCCCGGGCCGGTCAAACGGAAAACTTGCGTCCGATCGCGGATATTTCTGTTGACTCGCGACACCGCCTCGCCCGTCAAGGGAAAGCCGTTTTGAAGACTTTCGTTCGACGAGCCGGGGGGCAGGTAAAGGAGTACATAGACAAAGCAAAAGCCGACCGAGTTGCCTCGATCGGCTTCTACAAGTCTTTGATTTCGCTGAACGAACGGTGTTCGTTCGCGATCTGGACTTAGGCGGCGGCCTTATCCAGCTTCTTCAGACGGGCGGCCAGGCGCGACACCTTGCGCGAACCCGTGTTCGGGTGAACGACGCCCTTCGAGACGGCGCGCATCAGCTCCGATTGAGCCTCGATGAACGCGGCCTTGGCGACGGCGACGTCGCCCTTGGCGATGGCGTCTTCGAACTTGCGCAGGAAGGTGCGGACGCGCGAACGACGAGCGGTGTTCACTTCGGTGCGACGGGCGATCTTGCGGATCGCTTTCTTGGCGCCGGGATTATTGGCCATGGATAGGACCTTCAAACGGACGGCCGCGCGGGCGGCCGCGAAGCAGGTGAAATCAAGAGCGCGCGGATATACGGGAAGCCCGCCGACCGGTCAATCCATCCACAATGGGAATCTTCGCCCGGCGAGCGACCGGCGCGTCACGAACCCTTGAACGCGGGTTTGCGCTTCTCGACGAAGGCGGCCATGCCCTCCTTCTGGTCGTCGAAGGCGAACAGCGAGTGGAACAGCCGCCGCTCCAGCGCCACGCCCGTGGTCAGGGTGGTCTCGTAGGCGGCGTTGACCAGTTCCTTGTTCATGGCCGTGGCCAGGGGCGACTGGGCGGCGATCCTGGCGGCGACCTTCACGGCCTCGTCGACCAGCTGGTCGGCCGGGAAGATCCGCGAGACCAGGCCCGCGCGCTCGGCTTCCTCGGCGTCCATCATCCGGCCGGTCAGGATCATGTCCATGGCCTTGGACTTGCCGACCAGGCGGGTCAGGCGCTGGGTGCCGCCGATGCCGGGCGCGACGCCCAGATTGATTTCGGGCTGGCCGAACTTGGCGGTGTCGGCGGCCAGGATGAAGTCGCACATCATCGCCAGCTCGCAGCCGCCGCCCAAGGCGTAGCCGGAGACCGCGGCGATGATCGGCTTGCGCACCGTCTCGATGGCCCGGGCCTGGGCCGTGAAGAAGTCGGCCTTGAACATGTCGGCATAGGACTTGTCCGACATCTCCTTGATGTCGGCCCCGGCGGCGAAGGCCTTGGGCGAGCCGGTCAGCACGATGCAGCCCACCGTGTCGTCGCCCTGGGCCTGGGCCAGGGCCTGGCCCAGCTCGGTCAGCAGAACGCTGTTGAGGGCGTTCAGGGCCTCGGGCCGGTTCAGGCGGATCAGGGCCACGCCGGGCGCGGTTTCGGGGCGTTCGACGATCAGGGTCTCAAAGGCCATCGGCCGTCCTTCCTCATTCCTGGCCGTCTAGCGCGGCCCTTCGACATCGTAGCCCAGGGCGCGCAGGCGGGCCGGCAGGCCGTCGGGACCCAGAAGGTGCCCCGCGCCGACCACCACCACCGTCCGGCCCGATCCGGCCAGGCGCGCTTGCAGGGCGTCCATCCACCGTGCGTTACGCTCGACGATGAACCGACGATAGAGGGCGGGCGAAGATTTCCGCATTCCGCCGACCACGGCGCGCTCCAGCGCCTTCTGATCGCCCTGCGACCAGGCGGCCACCAGCCGGCGATAGGCGCCGGGGTCTTTTTCCAGCTGTTTGACCGTGGCGTTCAGGGTCCGCACCTGGTCGGTCTCGGAGGCGCCGGCGAACAGGGCCATCTGCTCGTCGGGGGTCTCGAAGGCCTTGCGCGCGACCTTGGGCGGGGCGGCCGCCTGCAGCCGCCGCTCGACCCCGTCCTCGGCCAGGCCTTTGTCCTGGGCGAAGGCGGCCGTGGTCAGCCGCACCTCGGCCATCCACGGCTTGAGGCGTTCCAGTTCGCTCATTGGCACGTCCAGGCGATCCGCCAGCTTGCGCAGCCGGGCGGCGGCGCGGGGCTTCAGCCGCGAGGTCAGGGTCTGGCCCGGCGGCAGCAGGCCATAGGCGCCGGCCAGGTCCTGCATCCGCCGGTCGGCGGCCGCGTCCATCGGAACCTCGAACCACAGGTCGTCGGCCTGGGCGAGGGCGGCGTCCAGGGCCGGCGGCTTCCAGTCGAGGTCCCTGGGCAGCACGTGCATCGAGCCGAACAGCACGATCTCGGAATCCGCGTCGCGCACCGTCCACACCGGCGGCGCAGCCAGGGCGGGCGTGGCCAGCAAGGCGGCCAGGGCGACGAGAAGGGAACGGAACATCACGCCAAACCGATATGTCGCGCCGCAAGCGGAGCAGGCGCGGCCAGGGTCATTTCTGACAAACGGGGCAGAAAAAGGTTGAGCGCCCGGCCTGCACCTCGCGGGCGATCACCCCCTTGCAGCCGGGGGTGGGGCAGGGCTCGCCCTCGCGGTCATAGACCCGGAAGCGGTGCTGGAAATAGCCCAGCGCCCCGTCGGCGGCGGCGAAGTCCTTCAGTGACGAACCGCCGACCTCCACCGCCTCGGCCAGCACGTCCTTGATGGCTGCCGTCAGCGGACCCAGTCGCTTGCCGGCGATCTGGCCCGAGGGCTTGAACGGCGAGATGCCCGAGCGGTGCAGCGCCTCGCAGACATAGATGTTGCCCAGGCCCGCCACCGTCTTCTGGTCCAGCAGCAGGGTCTTGGGCCCCTGCTTGCGGCCGCCGAAGGCCTTCACGAGCGTCTTGGCGTCGAAGGCGTCGCTCAAGGGTTCCGGTCCCATGGTCGCGAACCACGGGTGGCGGTCGACGCGGTCCGTGGCGATCAGGTCCATGAAGCCGAACCGGCGGGGGTCGTAATAGGTGACGGTCGCGCCCTCCTCGGTCTCGAAGACCACGTGGGCGTGCTTGTCGTCCGGCTTGACCTCGCGGGCGAAGTCGCCGGGCCTCACCGATCCTTCGGGCGCCGCGATCTCGAACCTTCCGGTCATCCCCAGGTGCATCACCAGGGTGTCGCCGCGATCCAGCGGCGCCAGCAGGTACTTGGCCCGCCGCTCCAGCCGCAGGATTCTCGCGCCGGTCAGCCGCTGGACGAAGCCGTCGGGCAGGGGAAAGCGCAGGTCGGGGCGGTTGGCGCGTACGCGAGACAGGCGCGCGCCGGACAGGACGGGCTCGAGTCCGCGGCGGACGGTCTCGACTTCGGGCAGTTCGGGCAAGGAAGACCCCTTAAAACGATGACGCGGCGCGAGACGCGGTCTAATAGGCGAAGATCATATAGAGAGCCCGACCCGTAGACGTCATGAGCAAGCCCTCCGCCACTTTCGGATTCAAGGACGTGGACCCCGCCCTGAAGGCAGGTCTGGTGCGCGGGGTCTTCGACCGTGTCGCCAAGAACTACGACCTGATGAACGACCTGATGAGCGGCGGCGTGCACCGTCTCTGGAAGGACGCGGTCGCCGCCCGCCTCAACCCGCAGCCGGGCGAGATCATCATCGACTGCGCCGGCGGCACCGGCGACATGGCCCGCCGCTTCGCCAAGATGGCTCGTTCCGCACAGCAGCGCCGCGGCGGCCCCGACGCGACCATCAACATCATCGACTACAACGCCGAGATGATCATGGCCGGGATCGAGAAGGGCGGCGAGCCCGAGATCACCTGGACCGTGGGCGACGCTCAACGCCTGCCGCTGCCCGACGCCTATGCCGACGCCTATGTGATCTCGTTCGGCATCCGCAACGTCACCGACATCGACGCGGCCCTGCGCGAAGCGCGCCGCGTGCTGAAGCCCGGCGGCCGTTTCCTGTGCCTGGAGTTCTCGCGTCCGGCCACCGAAGCGCTCGCGAAAGCCTACGACGCCTACAGCTTCAAGGTCATCCCTCAGGTCGGCGAATGGGTCGCCAAGGACCGCGACGCCTACCAGTACCTGGTCGAAAGCATCCGCCGCTTCCCCGACCAGAAGACCTTCCTGTCGATGATCGAGGCCGCCGGCTTCAAGCGCGCCACCTACACCAACTTCACCGGCGGCGTGGCGGCCCTGCACCAGGGCTGGGCGCTCTAGAGCCCATGCAGCGACTGTCCGCGTTCGTCCGCCTGATCGGCGCCGGCTGGCGCCTGGTGCGCGCCGACGCCCTGGTTCCCAAAGAGGTCGAGCCGCTGCTGCCGCCGTCGGCCAAGCTGGCCGGCCGGTTCCTGCGCCTGTTCGCCGGCGGCAAGACCCGTAAAGGCCGTCCGGGCGAGCGCCTGGCCCGCGCACTGGAAGGTCTGGGCCCCGTCGCCATCAAGATGGGCCAGTTCCTGTCGACGCGGGCCGACATCTTCGGCGCGACCTTCGCCGAGGACCTGTCGCACCTGAAGGACCGCCTGGCGCCGTTCCCGACCGCGATCGCGCGGGCCGAGGTCGAGCGCAGCCTGGCCCGGCCGATCGACAGCCTCTACGCCAGCTTCGGCGAGCCGGTCGGCGCGGCCTCGCTGGCCCAGGCCCACGAGGCGACCCTGCTGGACGGCGCCAAGGTCGCCGTGAAGGTGCTGCGTCCGGGCATCGAGCGCCGCGTGGCCGAGGACAGCGCCACCCTGCGTCTGGCCGCCGATCTGGCTCATCGCCTGGTTCCCGCCGCCCGCCGCCTGCGTCCGCGCGAGTTCGTCGAGGTGGTGATCCGCGCGCTCGACCTGGAAATGGACCTGCGCTTCGAGGCCGCCGGCTGCGCCGAGTTGGGCGAGGCCATGGCGCTGGACACCCACATGCGCGCCCCGGCGGTGGTCTGGGACGGCGTCGGCAAGCGGGTGCTGACCCTGGCCTGGGCGCCGGGCGTGCCGCTGTCGGATGCCAAGGCGCTGGAGCAGGAGGGCCTCGACCGCAAGGCCCTGGCCGACAACGTCACCCGCGGCTTCCTGGCCCAGGCGCTGGACCACGGCCTGTTCCACGCCGACCTGCACGAGGGCAACCTGTTCGTCAGCGCCCCGGCCGCCATCACCGCCGTCGACTACGGCATCGTCGGGCGCCTGGGCCCGGCCGAGCGCAAGTACCTGGCCGAGATCCTCTATGGGTTCCTCAGCCGCGACTACGTCCGCGTAGCCAAGATCCACTTCGACGCCGGCTATGTGCCCGCCCACCAGGACATGGACGCCTTCGCCCAGGCCCTGCGCGCCGTCGGCGAGCCCGTCTTCGGCCGCGACGCCCGCCAGGTGTCGATGGGCAAGCTGCTGGCGCAGCTGTTCGAGATCACCGCCCTGTTCGAGATGGCCCTGCGGCCCGAGCTTGTGCTGCTGCAGAAGACCATGGTCACGGTCGAGGGCGTGGCCCGCCGCATCGACCCGGCCCACGACCTGTGGGCGGCCTCCGATCCCGTCGTCCGCCGCTGGATCGCCCGCGAGCTGTCGCCGGTGGCGCGGATGAAGGAACTGGCCGACGAGGCCCTGCGCGCCCTGAAAGCCATGGCCCGCTACGCCGAACAGCCGCCGGCGCCTCCGGCGGTGGTCGTGGAAAAGCGCCCCGTGTGGCCGTGGGTCCTGGCCGGCGCGGCCGCCGCCGCCCTGGCCTTCGCCGCAGGGCTGGGTGTGGCGACGTTGCTCTGATCCTTCTCCCCTTGCGGGAGAAGGTGTCGGCGATAGCCGACGGATGAGGGGTCGAAAGCCCTGTCCGATAGTTCTGAGAGACCCCTCACCCGACCCGCTACGCGGGCCACCCTCTCCCGCAAGGGGAGAGGGGTCAGAGGTTGAGCGCCTTCCGCGCCGCCGCGATCGCCGCGGCGCGCACGTCCTCGGGATAGGGAACGCCGGCGCTGTGACCCCACACCGGACCCGGCCAGGCCGGATCGCCGGCGCGGCGGCCCAGCACGTGGACGTGCAGTTGCGGGGTGACGTTGCCCAGGGCCCCGAGGTTCAGCTTGTCGATCGCCAGGCCCAGCACCTTGGCCACGGCCCGCACGGCCGCGCTGGCGGCGACGGCTTCCTCGGTCAGGGCCGCGCGGCCCTCCGGCGACAGGTCCTCGATCTCGACCAGGCCGTCGGCGCGGGGGATCAGCACCAGCCACGGATAGCGGGCGTCGTCGTGCAGGCGCACGTGGCACAGTTCCAGCTCGCCGACCGCGTGCGAGCTGGCCGGGAAGGCCGGGTGCAGAGAAAAATCAGCCACGCTTGGGGACCCCCGCCCAGTAGTCGAAATCCAGGATCACCGCCGGGTCATAGACGCCCTCGGGATCCTTGTCTGGGAAATCCGTACACGGCCTGTCCCTGGTGGCGACCAGCCGCAACCGCAGGGCGCCGAGCGCTCCCAGATCCGCCTTGTCCAGCACCTGGCTCCAGGCGAACGCCGTCGAGCCCGCGAAGAACGGCGCCACGTGGCGGCCGCCGTTGATCCCCAGGATCAGGCCGGCGTTCTGCAGCCCGTTGAAAGACAGGGCCTTGGCCGTCGAGATCACCACCCCGCCATAGACGAGGCGGCGGCCCGACGGGTCCTTGCTCCGTTCGAACTGGTTGAAGTGCACCTTGGCGGTGTTCTGCCACAGGCGCGTGGCCATCTGGTGCTCGGCCTCTTCCACCGCCATGCCGTCGACATGGTCGATCTTCTCGCCGACCGCGTAGTCCTCGAAGGCGTGCGGCGCGCCGGCCAGGGCCCAGTCGTAGGCCGAGAAATCCAGCCCCGGGGGAACCACCAGGTCCTGTGGCGCCACCGCCTTGGCCAGGTCCGGAACCGTCTGCCCCTCGACCACGGTCGCCGGGTCGCGCTTTCGCACCATCACCCAGCGCACATAGCTCAGCACCGCCTCGCCGCGCTGGTTGGTCCCGGTGGTGCGCACATAGACGACGCCGGTTTTGCCGTTGGAGTTCTCCTTGACCCCGATCACCTCCGAGGTCGCCGCCACGGTGTCGCCTGGAAACACCGGGGCCAGGAACCGGCCCTCGGCATAGCCCAGATTGGCCACGGCGTTCAGGCTGATGTCGGGAACGGTCTTGCCGAAGACGACGTGGAAGGCGACCAGCGGGTCGACCGGCGCTGCGGCCAGGCCGCTGGCCCGCGCGAATTCGTCTGACGAGAAAAGCGAAAACCGCGGTCCGTAGAGCGCCGTGTAAAGCGCGACGTCGCCGGCGGTCACCGTGCGCGGCGTAGCGTGGACCAGCACCTGGCCGACGCGGAAGTCCTCGAAAAAGCTCCCAGGATCGGTCTTGCTCACGGCGCCTCTCCTTGTGTTTGTTGTGATCGTTTTGCCGCAGCGCAGCGAAACGGGAAAGGGGGCTTGAGACTGAGCCGCGAGGGGCGTAGACCGCGCCCCGACATTTCCTGTCCACAGCCTGATGGAGACCCCATGGCTCGCGCGAAGATCGCCCTTATCGGCGCCGGCATGATCGGCGGCACCCTGGCCCACATCGCCGCTCGCGAAGAGCTGGGCGACGTGATCCTGTTCGACATCGCCGAAGGCACCCCGCAGGGCAAGGCGCTCGACATCGCCGAAGCCTCGGCCGTGTTCGGCAAGGACGTGGCCCTGAAGGGCGCCAACGACTACGCCGACATCGCCGGCGCCGACGTCTGCATCGTGACCGCCGGCGTGCCGCGCAAGCCGGGCATGAGCCGCGACGACCTGCTGGGCATCAACCTGAAGGTCATGAAGGCCGTCGGCGAAGGCATCAAGGCCCACGCCCCGAACGCCTTCGTCATCTGCATCACCAACCCGCTCGACGCGATGGTCTGGGCCCTGCAGCAGTTCTCGGGCCTGCCGAAGGAAAAGGTCATCGGCATGGCCGGCGTCCTGGACTCGGCGCGCTTCGCCTACTTCCTGGCCGAAAAGACCGGCGTGTCGGTCGAAGACATCCACGCCTGGACCCTGGGCGGCCACGGCGACGACATGGTCCCGATGGTCCGTCACTCGACCGTCGGCGGCCTGCCGCTGCCGGACGCCGTGAAGGCCGGCTTCCTGACCCAGGAAGAACTGGACGCCATCGTCGAGCGCACCCGCAAGGGCGGCGGCGAGATCGTCGCCCTGCTGAAGACCGGCTCGGCCTTCTACGCCCCGGCTGAAAGCGCCATCGCCATGGCCACCAGCTACCTGAAGGACAAGAAGCGCGTCCTGCCGTGCGCCACCTTCCTGAACGGCGAATACGGCCTGTCGGGCCTGTACGTCGGCGTGCCGGTCGTCATCGGCGCCGCCGGCGCCGAGAAGATCGTCGAGTTCGAAACCAACGACGCCGAAAAGGCGATGTTCGCCAAGTCGGTGGAGTCGGTCCAGGGCCTGATGGAAGCCTGCAAGGCCATCGACCCGTCGCTGGTCTAAGACCGGTTCGACACCTCGATACGACGAAGGGCGGCCCCGAAAGGAGCCGCCCTTTTTCTTTTGGCCTTCCCAAACCTTCTCCCAGAGGGAGAAGGAGGGGCCCGCGCCGCAAGGCGTGGGAGGATGAGGGGTTAGGGACCGAGGACGGCGTGCCGGCACGACGTCAGGCGCCGTCACCCCTCACCCTCCCAGGCTATCGCCTGGGCCCCTCCCTCTCCCCTCCGGGAGAGGGGAAAATCAGTGCGCCGCCTCGCCGGGCTCCTGCGAAATCTCCTCCAACGTCCTGCCGACCTGCTTGGCGCCGTAGTCCTTGGCCACGTCGCCCAGCGACAGGATGCCGGTCAGGTTTCCGCTCTCGTTGAGCACCACCAGGCGGCGGACCTGGTTGTTGGCCATCTTGGCGGTGGCGTCGGCCAGGATGTCGTCTTCCTTGACCGACAGCACCTCGCCGTCGCTCATCACCTCGGAGACGGGGCTGTCGAAGCTGCGGCCCTCGGCCACCACGCGCAGCACGATGTCGCGGTCGGTGACCAGGCCCAGGACCTTGCCGTTGTCGACCACCGGCACCACGCCGCTGTCGATCTTGGCCATCACTTCGGCGACCTTGCGGATGCTGTCGCCGGGACGGGCGACCGAGACCTGGCTGGTCATGGCGTCGCTGACTTTCATGGGTCTTCCTCCTTCTGGGGGAGTGGAATTGGACCCGCTAGAAACCCCGCGACGCCGCAGACCGTTCCGCTTGTTCTCTAGGCCAGCGCCGCCTTCTGGCCGGCGAGGAAGGTCGCGACCGAGGTCGGCGCCTTGCCGGTCAGGCTTTCGACGGTGTCGGTGAGCACGGCGTGGCGGCCCTCGGCTGTGTCGTGATCGAATACGGCCAGCAGCTCCACATAGGCCGGCGGCAGACCCGCGCCCGCCAGGCCCGCGCGCAGGGCGTCCAGCGGGATATCCTGATGGGCCACCGGCTTGCCCGAGACCTGCGCCAGCAGGGCGGCCAGCTGGTCCTGGGTGACCGCCTCGGGGCCCGTCACTTCGAGGACTTGGCGGCCTTCCGCGCCCAGCAGGGCGGCGACGTCGGCGCGGGCGCAGTCCTCGCGGGTGACATAGGCGCGGCCCTTGCCGGCGGTGGCCGTGTAGAGGGTCCCGCTGGCCAGGGCCTGGCCCGCGCCCATCAGGATCGTCTCGGCATAGAGGTGGTGGCGCAGGATGGTCCAGTCGAGCGAGGCCTGCGCGAAGATCGCCGCCTCGGTCCAGAAGTGGTCGTCCAGCCCTTGCGCCTGCGGGCGCACGCCGGGGGCCGAGGTGTAGGCGATGTGCTTGACGCCGGCCTTGACGGCCGCGGCCACGGCGGCGCGGTGCTGGGCGATGCGGCGGCCGGGCTTGTCCAGCGCGTCGGTGCTGACCAGCAGCAGGCGGTCGACGCCGGCGAAGGCGGTCTCCAGCGAGGCCGGGTCGTCGAAGTCGGCGGCGCGCACTTCGACGCCCTTGGCCGCCAGGTCGGCCAGCTTGGCGGGGTCGCGGGTGGTGGCGATCACGTGCGGGGCGCCGGCCTCCAGCAGCAGTTCGACCACGCGGCGGCCCAGCTGGCCTCCGGCGCCGGTCACCAGAAGGCGGTCGTTCAGGAAGGGCTTGGCGGGAAAGAGCTGGGCGGTCATCGAAGGCGTCCTTTGCTGGTCTCTTTTCGAGACCAGGTGTAGATGTGAGACCGATCGTGCGCCGTAAAGACGGCAGTTTTCCGGGAGATAGGCACCTTGAAGGAACCACCGATCCTCTCACCGCAAGCCATGTGCGAGGCTATGGACGGTTGGCGCGACCAGGGCTTCACCAGCGCCGACTGCCCGGTGCGCGACGTCGTCGACCACCTGGGCGACAAGTGGAGCACGCTGATCCTGTCGCTGCTGTTCATCGGTCCCAAGCGGTTCGGGGCCCTGCGCCGCGCCGTGCCCGACATCTCCCAGCGGATGCTGACCCAGACCCTGCGCGACCTGCAGCGCGACGGCCTGATCGAACGCCAGGTGTTCCCGACCAAGCCGCCCAGCGTCGAATACAGCCTCTCAGCCCTGGGGATGTCGCTGCAGACCCCGCTGAACGCCCTGATCGCCTGGGCCGTGGAGCACCACGGCGCGATCCGCGAGGCGAGAGCACGCTATGACAGGGCCGAGGCGGCCTGAAAGATCCTCCCCCTCCGGGGAAGGTGTCGCCGAAGGCGACGGAGGGGGGAGGTTCTCAGCTTTCGAGACGCTGGCCAGGCAGCCCGCTCCTCCCCCGCTTGCGGGGGAGGGGGACCGGCGAAGCCGGTGGAGGGGGCGAGACTGGGCTACCGAGGTCCAGCAGCCCCACCCGTAAAATCCCCGCCAAAGCG
>NZ_JARQWV010000012.1 GCF_029543245.1 Caulobacter endophyticus | reverse complement strand
CCGGTGGGGGGCGCCGGGCCCCCCCCCCCCCCCCCCCGGGGGGGGGGGGGGGGGCCCCCCCGCCCCCCCCCCCCCCCGCGTCTTATGACCTTGAGCCGAGCGCAGACGTGGGCACCCCCTCCCCCCTCAGTCGCTTCGCGACAGCTCCCCCTTCAGGGGGAGCATCTGGAAAGCCCTACCCGCCCTTCTGCCGCGCGGCGAAGTCCCGGCGGAACTGCTCGAACCGCCCCTCTTCGATGGCCGCCCGCATGGCGGCCGTCAGGGCCTGGAAGAAGGCGATGTTGTGCCACGACAACAGCACCTGCCCCAGGATCTCCTCGGCCTTGAACAGGTGGCGCAGATAGGCCTTGGAATAGTCGCGGCTGGCCGGACAGTCGCTGGTCGGATCCAGCGGGCTCTCGTCCTCGGCGAAGCGGGCGTTCTTGATGTTGATCGCCCCGTCCCAGGTCCAGGCCTGGCCGTGGCGGCCCGAGCGGGTCGGCAGCACGCAGTCGAACATGTCGACGCCGCGATAGACGGCCTCCACGAGATCGATCGGCTTGCCCACGCCCATCAGGTAGCGCGGCTTGTCGGCGGGCAGCAGGCCCGGCGCATAGTCCAGCACCTCGCACATGGCCTCGTGGCCCTCGCCGACGGCCAGGCCGCCGATGGCGTAGCCGTCGAAGCCGATCTCCTGCAGGCGCTCGGACGACTCTCGGCGCAGGCTCTCGAAGGTCGAACCCTGCTGGATGCCGAACAGCGCCTGGGTGTCGCGCGTGCCGAAGGCGGTCTTGGAGCGCAGGCCCCAGCGCGCCGACAGCTCCATGCCCTCGCGGGCCCGCTTCTCTTCCGCCGGCCAGGCCACGCACTCGTCCAGCTGCATGACGATGTCGGATCCCAGCAGGTCGGCCTGGATCTCCATCGACCGCTCGGGGGAAAGCACGTGCTTGGTCCCGTCGATGTGGCTGGCGAAGGTGACGGCCTCTTCCGTCACCTTGCTTATCCCCGACAGGCTCATCACCTGGAAGCCGCCGCTGTCGGTCAGGATCGGCTTGTCCCAGCGCATGAACTTGTGCAGCCCGCCCAGGCGCTTCACCCGCTCGGCCGTCGGCCGCAGCATCAGGTGATAGGTGTTGCCCAGGATGATGTCGGCGCCGGCAGCCTTGACCTGGTCGACCGTCAGCGCCTTCACCGTCGCGGCCGTGCCCACCGGCATGAAGGCCGGGGTGCGGATGTCGCCGCGCGGGGTCTTCAGCACGCCCGTGCGGGCCTTGCCTTCGGTGGCTTTGATCTCGAAGGGGAAAGCGGCCATCTAGACGGTCTCTGTATCGGCGCGGAACAGCAGCGAGCCGTCGCCATAGGAATAGAAGCGGTAGCCCGTCGATATGGCGTGCTCGTAGGCTGCACGCATCGTCTTGCGGCCGGCGAACGCGCTGACCAGCATGAACAGGGTCGACTTGGGCAGGTGGAAATTGGTCATCAGCACGTCGACCGCCCGGAAGCGGTAGCCCGGCGTGATGAAGATCGCCGTCTCGTCGGCGAACGGGCGGACGACGCCGTCCTCGCCCGTGGCGCTCTCGATCAGGCGCAGGCTGGTGGTGCCGACGCAGACGATGCGCCCGCCGGCGGCGTGCACCGCGTTCAGGGCGTCGGCGGTCTCTCCGCTCACCTCGCCGAACTCGGCGTGCATCTTGTGCTCGGAAACCTCGTCGGTCTTCACCGGCAGGAAGGTGCCCGCGCCCACGTGCAGGGTGACGAAGTGCAGGGACACGCCCTTGGCCTTCAGGGCCTCCAGAAGGTCCGGGGTGAAGTGCAGGCCCGCCGTCGGCGCGGCCACCGAGCCGTCCTCGCGGGCGTAGACGGTCTGGTAGTCGGCGCGGTCGCGGTCGTCCTCGGCGCGCTTGGCGGCGATGTACGGCGGCAGCGGCATCATCCCATGCCGGGCGATGCCGATGTCCAGGTCAGGGCCCGACAGGTCGAAGGCCAGAACGACCTCGCCGCCCTCGTGCTTCTCGACCACCGTGGCGTCCAGGCGCTCGGCCTCGCAGGCGACCGAGCCCTGCGCGGCGAAGGCCACGCGGTCGCCGGCCTTCAGCCGCTTGCCCGGGCGCATGAAGGCGCTCCAGCGGTCCGGCGCGACGCGGCGGTGCAGGGTCGCCTCGACGGCCACCGGCGTACCGTCGGCCCCGCCGGTCGTGCGACCCTCGCGCAGGCCCGACAGGCGCGCGGGGATCACCCGGGTGTCGTTGAACACCAAAGCATCGCCAGGACGCAGGAAGTCGGGCAGGTCGCGGACGATGCGGTCCTCGAGGTCCTGCCCCGGCCGCACGACGAGAAACCGCGCGCTGTCGCGCGGCTCGGCCGGGCGCAGGGCGATGTTGTCGTCGGGAAGGTGAAAGTCGAAGTCGGAAAGGCGCATGGGCCGGCTTCAAGGCCACGAAGGGGGCGCAAGGTCAAGGCGCGGCGCGGCCGCATCGGCGCCGCGCGGCTGCGCAACCGCTCGCCCAGGCCCCTGGAAATGTATGCCGGCTTACACGACCGTCGCCTGCCCGTGCTAAGGGCGAAGTCATGCAACTGATCCTGCACCTTGCCCGCCTCTTCTGCCGCGGCACGGCCCTGGCCCTGGTCCTGCTGGCCCTGGCGCTCGGCCTGGCCGGCCTTGGCGGCGCCTTCAGCGACCGGCTGGACGTGGCCAACCACTTCGCGCCGATCTGGCTGGTCACGGGCTTGGCCGGCGCCCTGGTCGGCGCGATCGTCTCGCGGCGCAGCGAGCGCTGGGCGATCGTGGTCATGGGCGTCGTGGCGATCCTGGCCCACGGCGGCCTGATGGCCCCGGAGCTGATCGCGGCCCAGACCCGCAAGCTCGACAAGGGCCCCGCCACGCTGAAGGTCATGCAGTTCAACGTCTGGGCCTCGAACGACGACCCTACCGAGGCCCTGGAGTGGGTGCTGGCCGAGGACCCCGACGTCCTCTTCGTCGAGGAAGGCGGCGGCAGCGCCTGGCCGCTGATCGGCCCGCTGCGCCGGCTCTATCCGTTCGTCGTCTCCTGCGTGGGCAACACCCGCCCGTGCGACAGCTGGATCTTCAGCAAGAAGAAGATGGTCGCCCGGGGCGGCCTCTATGATCGCGAACGGCCGTTCTCGGTCGCCTGGGCCACCCTGGCCGATCCCAGCGGTCCGTTCACAGTGGTGGCCACCCACTATGTCTGGCCGATCCCGGCCGGCGCCCAGCAGGCCCAGAGCCGCCGCCTGGCGCAGATGCTGAACGGCTTCGACAAGAAGGCGATGATCGTCGCCGGCGACTTCAACTCCACGCCCTGGTCGTGGAGCCTGCGCCGTCAGGACAAACTGTTCGGCCTGGAGCGCCGCACGCTCGCCCTGCCCTCCTGGCCGTCGGGCTCGTTCACCCGCCTCTTGAAGGCGCCCTTCCCGTTCATGCCGATCGACCACCTCTATGCCGGCAAGCAGTGGAAGACGGTGTCGGTCAAGCGCGGCCCGCACCTGGGCTCGGACCACCGGCCGGTGGTCGTCACCCTGCGGCGCGGCTAGGCGCGCAAAGAAAAAGGGCCCCTCCGTTTCCGAAGGGGCCCTCTTTTGGATTTAAGCGTCGGCGGCGATCTTGGCGCTGACGATCTTGCCCGGCGCGCGGGGCGGCTCGCCCTTGGGCAGGTTGTCGACGTGCTCCATGCCTTCGCTGACCACGCCCCAGACGGTGTATTGCTTGTCGAGGAAGGTGGCGTCGTCGAAGACGATGAAGAACTGGCTGTTGGCCGAGTTCGGATCCGGCGTGCGGGCCATCGAGCAGACGCCGCGGACGTGCGGCTCGGCCGAGAACTCGGCCTTCAGGTCGGGCTTCGAGGAACCGCCGCGGCCGGTGCCGGTCGGGTCGCCGCCCTGGGCCATGAAGCCCGGGATCACGCGGTGGAAGACGACGCCGTCATAGAAGCCCTCGCGGACCAGTTCCTTGATCCGCTCGACGTGGCCGGGGGCCAGGTCGGGACGCAGGGTGATGGTGACCGGACCGGTCTCGAGCGTCAGGATCAGGGTGTTTTCGAGGTCAGCCGACATGGTCGTCCCTTCGGTACGGGGTTTGGCGGGCGAACCCGCCGGAGAAATTGAGTCTGGCGCTCTTTAGCCCGCCGCAAAGCGGCTGTGAACCGCCGTTACTGAACGCTGACGGGCAGGTCGAGGTCGCAGACCGAGAAATCCGCGCCCTTGGCCCGCCGCACCGCGGCGATCTGGCCCCGGAACCACGGGCTGTTCGGATCGATCACTCGCACCTTCGGTCGCTCGGCCGCCGGAATGTCCGACAGCAGGCGCACCTTGGTCATCTCGTCCTGCGGATCGGGCACCGGCTCGCCGGTCTTGATGTCGCGCACCACCTCCAGGCCCGAGATCACCCGGCCAAAGGCGGTGTAGCGCTTGTCCAGCGACGGATAGGGCTGGCGCATCAGGAAGAACTGGCTGTTGGCGCTGTCGGGCGCGTCGTCGCGGGCCATGCCCAGAACGCCCGGGCAATAGGTCCCCCAGGCGGCGACCTTCTTGTCGCTGGTCATGGTGTTCCAGCTCAGCGCCTGGCTGACCACGGGCAGCGACTTCAGGAAGCCAACCTCCGTGCCGGCCGGCGAGGCGGCGACCACGAACGGCAGGGCCTGGTCGCGGCGGAAGGTGAATTCGGCCTTCAGGTTGGGCTTGCTTGAAGCCCCCTGCCCCGTGTCCTCCGGATCGCCGGTCTGGGCCATGAACCGGTCGATGACCCTGAAGAAGGTGCGCCGGTCATAGACGCCCTCGCGGGTCAGCTCCTGCAGGCGCGCCACGTGGGCGGGCGCGACCTCGGGGATCAGCTCGACGAGGATACGGCCCTTGGTGCTGTCGATGACCATCACCGTGTCGGGCGCCGGCGTGCGCCAGTCGGATTCGCGGGGGTCGGCCGGCGCCGTGGCGACAGCGGCCTTGGCCCGCTTGGCCTTGGGCGCGGCCTGCGCCGCCGGGACGACCGCCGCAGCGGTCAGGAGAACGACGGCGGAGACGATCGGCAGGCGCATTTAAGTCGACCTTCGCTTACTTGCTGACCTTCACGGGTACTTCCACGTCGCAGATGTTGTAGCCGGCGCCAAGCTCGGCCTGCTTCTTCTTGACCAGTTCGGCGAAGGCGGCGCTGCGGGTGTCCATCACCTGCACGGTCGGGCGCTTGTCGGCCGGAATATCGGCCAGCACCTTGACGCTGAGCATCTTGTCCTGCGGATCGGCGACCGGCTCGCCGGTCTTGATGGCGCGCACGACCTCCAGGCCCGACAGCACGCGGCCAAAGCCGGTGTAGGTCTTCTCCAGCGACGGATAGTGCTGGCGCATGAAGAAGAACTGGCTGTTGGCGCTGTTGGGGTCGCCGGCGCGGGCCATGCCCAGCACGCCGGGGCAGAAGTTGGCCCAGGCCTGCACCTTGCCGTCGGCGGTCATGGCCGCCAGCATCGACGACTGGCTGGTCACGGCCAACGGACCGACGAAGCCGGTCTCCAGCGAGCCGACCTTGCCGGCCGGGGCGAACGAGCCGCCCGAGCCAGCGCGGCGGAAGGTGAACTCGGCCGTAAGGTCGGGCTTGTCCGAGCCGCCGGTGCCGTCGTTCTTCGGGTCGCCCGTCTGGGCCATGAAGCTGTCGATGACGCGGAAGAAGCTCAGGCCGTCATAGAAGCCGGCCTTGGCCAGTTCGCGCACCCGCTCCACGTGGCCCGGCGCGGCCTCGGGGACGAGCTCGGCGACGATGCGGCCCTTGTTGGTCTCGACGACCAGCACGTTCTCCGGATCGGGCGTACGCCATTCGGCGACCTGGGCGGAAGCGGCCGAGGCCGAAACGAGCGCCAGGGCGGCGACGCCGAGAGCGCGGAACGCAGACTTCATGGATTTCCCCGAACAGATCTCGTCGCCCCGCGTAGAACGGGCGGAGCGGAACCACAAGCTTTGTCGATGATTTCGGCCACTTGTGGGCGATGAGAAGATGCTCCCCCTGAAGGGGGAGCTGTCGCCCCCGGGTCCGGCCATAGGCCCGCCCGAGGATAAACTCCGCGACTGAGGGGGAAGTGAACGCGGCATGCCAGCAGCCGCTTCCCCCTCCGGCCCTTCGGGCCACCTCCCCCTTCAGGGGAGGATTTGAGGATCACCGCGCCTTGATCTTGGCGATCAGGTCGGTGGCGACGCCCGGGCTGACGAACTTGCCGACTTCGCCGTCGAGCGAGGCGATTTCCTTGACCAGCTTGGAAGCGATGGCCTGGTGGCGCGGGTCGGCCATCAGGAAGACGGTCTCGATCTCGCGATCCATCTGCTGGTTCATCGCGGTCATCTGGAATTCGTATTCGAAGTCGGCCACGGCCCGCAGGCCGCGGACGATCATCTGGGCGTTCACCTCACGGGCGAAGTGGATCAGCAGGCTGTCGAAGGGCCGGACCTCGATGGCCGCGCCCTTCAGGTGCGCCGTCTCGCGCTGCAGCATGGCGACCCGCTCATCGAGCGAGAACAGGGGGCTCTTGCCGATGTTGACGGCTACCCCGATGACCAGCTTGTCGACCAGCTTGACCGCCCGACCGATGATGTCGAGATGGCCGTTGGTGACCGGATCGAAGGTCCCGGGATAAAGACCGATACGCATGAAACCCCCTGCGCTTCTTTGCTTTACGGGGTCTCGTCCGCCCCGTTTGCCTCGTCCTGCCCTTCGTCGCCGCCGGCCTCGGCCAGACGTTCGACGCTCACGACATGCTCATCCGCCGCCGTACGGAAGACGGTTACGCCCTGAGTATTCCGCGCCGCAACACGAATTTGCGAGACGGGGCACCGTATCAGCTGACCCGCGTCGGTCACCAGCAGGATTTGGTCGCTCTCGTCGACCGGGAACGAGCCCACCAGCTTGCCGCCGCGCTTGGACAGGTCCTGGGCCGCGAGGCCCTGGCCGCCACGGCCCGTGCGGCGGAAGTCATAGGCGCTGGTGCGCTTGCCATAGCCTTCCGACGAGATGGTGAGGATGATTTCCTCGGCCGCGCCCAGCTCGGCGATGCGCTCGACCGTGAGGGTGGCCTCGCCGGCCTCTTCGTCGGCCTCCTCCGGCGCCGGGGCTTCCTCGCCCTCCTCGCCGTTGGCGGCGCGCAGCAGGGCGCGCTGGTGCTTGAGATAGGCGGCGCGCTCGGCCGGGGTGGCGTCGACGCTGCGCAGCACGGCCATCGAGATGACGGTGTCGCCCGAGGCCAGCTTCACGCCGCGAACGCCGGTGGAGTCACGGCTGGCGAACACCCGCACCTCCTCGACCGAGAAGCGGATGCAGCGGCCGGCCGCCGTGGTCAGCAGCACGTCCTGGTCGCCGTTGCAGACCGCGACGCCGACGATGCCGTCGCCTTCGTCCAGCTTCATGGCGATCTTGCCGTTGCGGCGGACGTCGACGAAGTCCGACAGCTTGTTGCGACGCACGCTGCCCGAGCGGGTGGCGAACATCACGTCCAGGCCGTCCCAGGTGGCCTCGTCTTCCGGCAGGGTCAGGATCGAGGTGATGGTCTCGCCCGGCTCGATCGGCAGCAGGTTCACGAACGCCTTGCCGCGCGAGTTGGCGGCGCCCAGCGGCAGGCGCCACACCTTCATCTTGTAGACCTTGCCGCCCGAGGTGAAGAACAGCAGCGGCGCGTGGGTCGAGGCCGAGAACACGCGGGTGACGGCGTCCTCGTCCTTGGTGGCCATACCCGACTTGCCCTTCCCGCCCCGGTGCTGGGTGCGGTAGTTGGCCAGCGGGGTGCGCTTGACGTAGCCGCCCATGGTGACGGTGATCACCATGTCCTCGCGGACGATCAGGTCCTCGTCTTCCATGTCGGCGTCGCCGTCGACGATCTGGCAGCGGCGCGGAATGGCGAACTTGTCCTTCACCTCGACCAGCTCTTCGCGGACCACGGCCATGATGTTGGCGCGGTCGGACAGCAGGTCGAGATAGCCCTTGATGGCCTCGGCCAGCAGAGCGGCCTCGTTGCCGATCTCGTCACGGCCAAGGCCGGTCAGGCGCGACAGGGTCAGGGCCAGGATGGCGCGGGCCTGCTCGTCGGTCAGGCGGATGAGACCGCCTTCTTCCAGCACCGAGCGCGGGTCGGCGATCAGCTCGACCAGGGGCAGCATGTCGCCCATCGGCCAGGCCTTGGCCACCAGGCGCTCGCGCGCCTCGGCCGGGTCCTTGGACGAGCGGATGATGTGGATGAACTCGTCGATATTGGCCACGGCGATGGCCAGACCGACCAAGACGTGGCCGCGGTCGCGGGCCTTGCCCAGCTCGAACTTGGTGCGGCGGACGACGACTTCCTCGCGGAACTCGACGAACACTTCCAAGAGCTTGCGCAGGCCCATCTGCTCGGGACGGCCGCGGTTCAGGGCCAGCATGTTGACGCCGAACGAGCTTTGCAGCGCCGTGAAGCGGTAGAGCTGGTTGAGGATCACCTCGCCCGAGGCGTCGCGCTTGAGCTCGACCACGATGCGCATGCCGTCGCGGTTGGACTCGTCGCGGATGTCGGCGACGCCCTCGATCTTCTTGTCGCGGACCAGCTCGGCGATGTGCTCGACGAGGTTGGCCTTGTTCACCTGATACGGGATCTCGGTGATGATGATGGCTTCGCGGCCGCTGCGGATCTCGTCGACGCTGGCGACGCCGCGCATGACGACCGAGCCGCGGCCGGTCAGCAGCGCGTTGCGAGGCGGCGAACGGCCGATGATCTCGCCGCCGGTCGGGAAGTCCGGACCGGGCACGAGGTCGAGCAACTGGTCGGTGGTGACCTCGGGCTCGTCGATCAGCAGCAGGCAGGCGTCGATGACTTCGCCCAGATTGTGCGGCGGAATGTTGGTGGCCATGCCGACGGCGATGCCGCCCGCGCCGTTGACCAGCAGGTTGGGGATCCGCGACGGCAGGACGGTGGGTTCCTGCTCCTTGCCGTCGTAGTTGTCGGCGAAGTCGACCGTGTCCTTGTCGAGGTCGGCCAGCAGCGACATGGCCGGCGGGGCCATGCGGCACTCGGTGTATCGCATGGCGGCCGGCATATCGCCGTCGACCGAGCCGAAGTTGCCCTGGCCGTCGATGAGCACCAGGCCCATCGAGAACGACTGCGTCATGCGCACCAGGGTGAAGTAGATCGAGGCGTCGCCGTGCGGGTGATACTTACCCATGACGTCACCGACGACGCGGGCCGACTTGACGTACGGACGCTCGGGCGTCTGGCCCTGCTCGTGCATCGAGAACAGCACGCGGCGGTGCACCGGCTTGAGGCCGTCGCGCGCGTCCGGAAGGGCGCGGCTGACGATGACGCTCATCGCGTAGTCGAGATACGAACGGCGCAGTTCGTCCTCGATGTTGATCGGGGCGATGTCTCCGCGCGGCCCTTCGGGAGGCAGAGTGTTTTGATCGTCGCTCAAGGGGATTTTTCGCCGTCAGAATCGAACACGGAACAGTCGGAAACAGTTAGCATTCTGACACGGACGGCGCCACCTTCGCGGCCCCATGCGTCCCTTACGAATGCAGGAGCAGTTCATGCGTCTGACCGCCCTTTTCCTCGCCGCCGGCCTCGTGGCCGCCACCACGGCCTCCGCCGCCGAAGCGCCCGCCACCGCGATCGCCGAGATCAAGGGCGCGGACGGCAAGACCATCGGGACCGGGACGATCACCGAGGCTCCGCACGGCGTGCTGCTGAAGATCGAGGCCAAGGGCCTGACGCCCGGCTGGCACGGCCTGCACTTCCACGAAAAGGGCGACTGCGGCACGCCTGACTTCAAGTCGGCCGGCGCCCACGTGCACACCACGGCCACGGTGGTCCACGGCCTGCTGAACCCGAACGGCAACGACAACGGCGACCTGCCCAACCTCTACGCCGCCGCCGACGGCAGCGCCGTCACCGAGGTGTTCTCGCCCCTGGTGTCGCTGAAGGGCGCGGGCGGCCGCCCCGCCCTGCTGGACGCCGACGGCTCGGCCATCGTCATCCACGCCAGCCCCGACGACCACACGAGCCAGCCGATCGGCGGCGCCGGCGCGCGCAGCGCCTGCGGCGTCGTGAAGTAGGCTTCCCCTCCCCTTCCTTGAGGGCGGAAACTAAAACGGCCTCCGGATCGCTCCGGAGGCCGTTTCTGTTTGGAATGTCTTGCGACCCTAGCGCGGCAGCACCAGGCCCGGGTCGATCGGCTTGGCCTTGTCCTTCGGGGTCGGAGCGTAGCGGACCTCGAAGTGCAGCTGGGGTTCGTTGACGCCGCCCGTCTGGCCGACCGTGCCGAGCTGTTCGCCCTGGCCGACCTGCTGGCGCATCTTGACGTCGGTGGTGGCCAGGTGGGCGTAGGCCGTGACCCAGCCGTCGGCGTGCTTGACCAGCACGAGGTTGCCGAAGCCCGGCACCTGGTTGCCGGCATAGACCACCTCGCCCGAGGCGGCGGCCTTGACCGGCGCGCCGGCCGAGGCGCGGATGTTGAGGCCGTCGTTGCGCTGGCCCGTGCCCTTGGGGCCGAAGTCCGAGATGGTCTCGCCGCGCACCGGCCAGACGAAGCGGCCGCGGCCGGCGGCCGTGATCTCGGCCTCGGTCGGCGGGGCGCTGCTCTCGATGATCGGACGCGCCGGAGCCGGCGGCGGGGTGATCGGCTGGGCCGAGACCGGCGCGCTGGGACGCGGATAGCTGGAGGTCGAACCCGACGGCGTGTAGGGGCGCGGGCTGGACGGCAGGCCGCTGGTCGACGGCGCGGGCGCCGGCGAAGCGCCGATCGGCGCCTGGGCGGTCGTGGTCGGAGCCGGGGTCGAGGGGCGCGGCGCGGGCGTCGTCACCGTCGTGCGGATCGGGCCGCGGTCCTTGTAGCCGTCGGGCAGGACGACCTTCTGGCCCTTCTTGATCGACGCGCCGGTGCGCAGGTTGTTTTCCTTGGCCAGGGCCGAGACGCTGACGTTGAAGCGCTTGGCGATGCCGGCCAGGGTGTCGCCGCTCTCGGCCACATAGGCCTTGTCGGTGGTGGCGGGGCCTTTGAGCTTCTGGCCCGGACGGATCACGTACGGAGCCTTCAGGTCGTTGTCCTCGACCAGGTCCTTGCGGGTGGTGCCAAGCTCACGGGCGATGGAGTCGATGGCGTCGCCCGACTTCACGGTGTGGATCTTCGGCTTGCCGGCGACCTCGATCACCTTGCCGGTGATGCTGACGGTCGTGGTGGTCGTGGCGGCCGGAGCCGGCTCGTCGTCGACGACCGGGCGCGACGGCGGCGGCGCAGCGGTGGGGCGCGAACCGATCGGCGGAGCCGAGGCGGTCGGGGTCGGACGCGACGGGGCCGCGCCGGCCAGGGTGGACGAGCCGCCCGGAACCGGCTGCATCACCGTGGTCTTGGACGGACCCTTGTCCTTGTAGCCTTCCGGCAGGCGGATCTTCTGGCCGGCGCGGATCGAGGCGCCGCTGGCCATGTCGTTCTCGTCAGCCAGGGCCACCGGGGTGACGCTGAAGCGGCGGGCGATGGCGCTGAGGGTGTCGCCGCTCTCGACCACGTAGGCTTTGGCCTTGGTCGACGGGCCCTTCAGCTTCTGGCCGGGCTTGAGGCGATAGGGTTCTTCAAGGTCGTTCAGCTTGGCCAGTTCAACGCGCGAGATGCCCATCTTGCGGCCGATGGCGTCTAGGCCGTCGCCCGATTGGACAGTGTAGGTCTGCGGGCCGCCGCTGACGTCGACGACCTTGCCGCCAGTGACGGTCACCACGACCGGACGCATGGCCGGCTGCTGCGGCGCGGGCGCCGGGATGGGACGGCTATCGGCGGGCGGCGGAGGCGGCGGGGGAATGTCGGAAGGCACCGGCGACAGCGGCTGGCTCGACACGGCGCCGGCGGCGACCGGTGCGGTCACCGGCGGGGCGTCGTCCTCGGACGGCTGAGCGGCCGGCGGCGGGGTCTGGACGGCAGGCGGAGCCTGGACGAGCGGCGGGCTGACGCCGCCCTCGACGCGGGTGGGATACTGGGCGCCGGTCGTCTCGCAGGCCGCGAGCGTTCCAGCCGTCAGCGCGATCACCGCCGCTTGCGTCCACAACTGCCTCATGACCTCTCCTTTCCTCGCGGAGCCTTCAAGTCGCCGCCGCAAGGGTGAATCAAACCTTAACCAAACACGCACAGCGCCGCCGAACCTGTGGACGCCGGGCCCGCTCTACTCGCGGGCGACGCCTTCCAGGATCGGGACGAAACGCACGTCGCACAGGGCTTCGACCGTGAAGCCCCCCTTCCCGTCGCCGGCATAGCGGCGGAGGCTCTGGACAGGCCCGCGACCAACCGGCGCGACGAGCACGCCGTTGGGCTTGAGCTGAGCCAGAAGCCCCTTAGGCTCTTCTTGCGCCGCAGCCGTGACCATAATGCGGTCGAAAGGCGCCTGCTCGCGCCAGCCTTCCCAGCCGTCGCCGAACTTGGTGATGACGTTGGTCAGGCCCAGGGTCGCGAAGCGCGACTCGGCCTCCTTCATCAGGGTGCGATAGCGCTCGACCGTGTAGACGAGGCGCGACACGCGGCTGAGGATCGCGGTCTGATAGCCCGAACCGGTGCCGATCTCGAGCACGCGGCAGCGCGGCTCGACCGTCAGGGCCTGGGTCATCAGGCCGACGATGAACGGCTGGCTGATGGTCTGGCCGCAGGCGATCGGCAGGGCCGAGTCCTCCCACGACCGCTCCTTGAAGAGATCAGGCGTGAACAGGTCGCGCGGCGTCTTCTCGATCGCCGACAGTACGCCGGGATCGGTCACGCCCTGGGCGCGCAGGGCGTCGAGCAGACGCTTCAGCAGCGCTTCAGGCGTCTCCGGGCGCTTGGCGCTCGCCATCACAGGCCAGGCTCCGGCTTGGGGGCGAGCTTGGGCGGCGCGCCGCCCAGCACGCCCTTGAGGGTCGCGACGGTGGCGTTGTGCGTCAGGTCGATATGCAGGGGCGTCACCGAGATGCGCCCTTCGTAAACGGCCCTCAGATCAGTGCCCTCCGGCGGATTGGACGGCTTGGCGGTGAAGCCGGTCCAGTAATAGTCGCGACCGCGCAGGTCGGTCCGCTTTTCAATGCGCCGCAAGTGCGAGTCGCGGAAGCCTTGGCGGGTCACTTCCACGGCATCGACGCGCTCGGGCGGGATCGCCGGGAAGTTGACGTTCATCACCACGTCCGACGGCCAGCCCACTTCCAGCAGGCGGCGGATGATGCCCGGCGCGAAGTGTTCGGCGGTCTCCCAGTGGGCGACGACCTCGTCGGCGAAGTAGGTCATGGCCTGCGACAGGGCGATGGCCGGCACGCCCAGCACCATGCCTTCGATGGCGCCGGCGACCGTGCCCGACAGGGTGACGTCCTCGGCCAGGTTCTGGCCCCGGTTGACGCCCGAGAGCACCAGGTCCGGACGCGCGCCCTGGACCAGTTCCTGGAAGGCCAGCGCCACGCAGTCGGTGGGCGTGCCCTCGACGGCGAAGCGGCGCTCACTGATCTTCCGCACCCGCAGCGGGTCGGCCAGGGTCAGAGCCCGGCTGGCGCCCGACTGTTCGTATTCCGGCGCGACGACCCAGACGTCGTCCGACAGGGCCGCGGCGATGCGCTCCAGGGCTTCAAGCCCCGGAGCATGGATGCCGTCGTCGTTGGTGAGGAGGATCCTCACGCAGCGCCCCCGATGTGGGTCAGGCCGCCCATATAGGGCTGCAGCACGGTCGGGATGGCGATGCGGCCGGCTTCGTCCTGGTAGTTTTCCAGCACGGCCACCAGGGTGCGGCCGACGGCCAGGCCCGAGCCGTTGAGGGTGTGGACGTAGTGCGTGCCCTTCTCGCCGGCCTTCTTGTAGCGGGCGTCCATGCGGCGGGCCTGGAAGTCGCCGCAGTTGGAGCACGAGCTGATCTCGCGATAGGTCGCCTGCGACGGCAGCCAGACTTCCAGATCGTAGGTCTTGCGCGCGCCAAAGCCCATGTCGCCCTTGCACAGCAGCATGGTGCGGAACGGCAGTTCCAGCTTCTTGAGCACGGTCTCGGCGCACTCGACCATGCGCTCGTGCTCGGCTTCCGACTGGTCGGGCGTGGTGATCGAAACGAGCTCGACCTTCTGGAACTGGTGCTGGCGGATCATGCCGCGGGTGTCGCGGCCCGAGGCGCCGGCTTCCGAGCGGAAGCAGTAGGTCAGGGCCGTCAGGCGCAGCGGCAGTTCTTCCTCGCCGGTGATCTGCTCGCGCACGAGGTTGGTCAGCGACACCTCGGCGGTCGGGATCAGCCAGTGGTCGCCGGTGGTGCGAAACAGGTCCTCGGAGAACTTGGGCAACTGGCCCGTGCCGAACAGGGCGTCGTCCTTGACGAGGACCGGCGGGCTGACCTCGGTATAGCCGTGCTCGACCGTCTGCAGGTCGAGCATGAACTGGCCAAGGGCCCGTTCGAGCCGGGCGATCTCCTTCTTGAGCACCACGAAGCGCGCGCCGCTCATGCGGGCGGCGGCTTCAAAGTCCATGCCGCCCAGCGCCGCGCCCAGGTCGACGTGATCCTTGGGCGCGTTCAGGCGACCGGCCGGCAGCTTGGCGGCGTCGCCCCAGCGGCGCTGCTCGACATTGCCCGCCTCGTCCTCACCTTCCGGCACTTCGGCGGCGGGGATGTTGGGCAGGCTGGCCAAGAGGTCCTTCAGCTTGGCGCCGACTAGGTGCTCTTCTTCCGAAGCCTCGGCCATGCGGCCCTTCAGCGTCTCGACCTCGGCCATCAGGCGGGCGGCTTCGGCCTCGTCCTTCTTGGCCTTGGCCATGCCGATCAGCTTGGAGCTTTCGTTGCGCTTGGCCTGGGCCTCCTGCAGGGCGGTCTGCGCCGCGCGCAGTTGGGCGTCGAGCTTGACGGCCTCCGAGGCCGCGCCCGAACGGCCCTTGGCCGACCAGGCGGCTTCATAGGCTTCGGTATTTTCGCGGATGGCCTTGATGTCGTGCATCGGAATGGGCTCGGCAGGAAGTCGTTAAGAAACGCCCTTCTCTAAGGCGCGTCGGCAAGGGCGCCAACCTTCTTACACGTCCCCTCTCCCCTTGCGGGAGAGGGTGGCCCCGCAGAGCGGGGTCGGGTGAGGGGTCGCGCAAACAGAAACGCCGCGACGGCCGATCGGCTGTCGCGGCGTGAAACATCTGAGAGACCCCTCATCCGTCGGCTTCGCCGACACCTTCTCCCGCAAGGGGAGAAGGGTACGGAATCAGACCGCGACGACGTCCGTGCTCTCTTCGGCTTCGCGCTTCTTGCGGCCGCGCTCGATGATCCAGACGCACCAGATGCCGACCTCGTAGAGCAGGCACATGGGGATCGCCAGGGTCAGCTGGCTGATCGGATCGGGCGGGGTCAGGATGGCGGCGGCGATGAACACGCCGACGATGGCGTAGCGGCGGCCGGCGCGCAGCATCTTGGAATCGATAATCCCGGCCATGCCCAGCAGCGACACCACGACCGGCAGCTGGAAGCACAGGCCGAAGGCCAGCAGCAGCGAGGTCACCAGGGTCAGGTAGTCGGAAACCTTGGGCAGCAGTTCGACCGAGATGCCCGCGCCGAAGATCTGCTGGTTCATCGAGAACCAGACGATGAACGGCAGCATCACGTAGTAGACCAGCGCCGCGCCCATCATGAACAGCACAGGCGAGGCGACCAGGAACGGCAGGAAAGCCCCACGCTCGTTCTTGTAGAGGCCCGGCGCGACGAAGCGGTAGAGCTGCCAGGCCAGCACCGGGAAGGTGACCACCACGGCGCCGAAAGCCGACAGCTTCAGCTTGGTGAAGAACTGTTCCAGCAAGGCCGTGAAGACGAACTTCTGGTGCGCGACATCGGCCGGCGCGTCCTTCAGCCCCATCAGCACCATGATCAGGTCGAACGGATTGTGGTGCGCCCCGGTCTTGCTCGCCGCGACCATGCCGGCGGCGACCTCGAACGGGTGGATCAGGAAGAGGAAAAGCTGGGTCGAGAAGGCGAAGCAGACGCCGAAGCCGACGAACAGCGCCACGACGCAGACGATCAGGCGCGAGCGCAGCTCGGTCAGGTGTTCGAGCAGCGGAGCGCGCGAGGCCTCGATCTCGTCTTCCGGATCATGTCCGATCGAATTGGTCACGAAACGATGTCCGAGCTGGAGGCGGCGGTCTTGGTCGTGCGCTTGCGGACCGGCTTGGCGGCGGGCGCGGCGACTTCAGCCTTGGAAGCCTTGGCGGCCTTCGGCTTGGCGGCGACGCCGACGTCCTTGGAGGAGGCCTTGGCGCGCGGCTTCTTGGCGACGATCTCGACCGTCGGCTCGGCCACGGCCTTGGGCGCACGCTTGCGGGCCGGCTTGACCGGCGGCTCGAGCGTGGCCGCAGCGTCGGTCTGCGGCTCGCCGACCGGCTCGGGATTGTGAGCGGCGTAGGGGTGGGCCTGCACCGAACCGCTGTTCAGGCTGGCGTCGATGTCGGCGAACACCTGGTCGACGCCGGCGTCCTTGGCCTCGTCGACGGCGCTCTGCACCGGATTGGCGTACTGGCCGGCGCGCATGGCCTCGACCTCGCGACGCAGGTCGTCCAGTTCGGACTGGCGAGCCATCTCGTCGAAGCTGGCGCGAAACTCGTTCGCCATGCCGCGGATCTTGCCGACGAACTGGCCCAGCTTGCGCAGGAGAACAGGCAGGTCCTTGGGGCCGACCACGATCAGGGCGACCGCGGCGATGACCAGGAGCTCTGCGCCGCCGATATCAGGAAGCATGCAACCGCCTCAGATCGGCCCGGCGCTTCTCGGAGGAAGGCCTGGGCCGCGCAGTATGAAAAACGCGGCCGCGCCCTCCACGGGAAGGCGCGGCGAATAGAGACCTTACGACTTGCGCAGGTCTTCCTTCTCGGCCTCGGTGCGCGGCAGGGCGCCGGTCGACTTGTTGTCGGCCACTTCCTGGCTGCTGTCGTCCTTCAGGCCGTCCTTGAACGCCTTGATGCCCTTGGCGGCGTCGCCCATGATCCCGGACAGCTTGCCGCGACCGCCGAAAAGCAGGGCGACGACCGCGATCACGATCACCCAGTGAATCCAGCTCATGCTACCCATAACGGCGGTGCTCCTTGCGACAGCGGCGCTTTAGCCGCTGCGGCGTGTCGTTACAATGTCTCAGATAATATAGGCGTCCGCGTGGCGTGGAGCCAAGCGGAACGGAATGCGGCGATTGCGCCCCGGCCAAGACAGGCTAGGCCTTGTCGCCTCCCTCCAGCTCTCCGAGGAAATCCTGTGCGAATTCGGGGGTCTCGCCTTCCTCGAGCGGGTCTTCCTCCTCGCCGTCGGCGCGCAGCCCCATCGGGTCGGGCACGCTGAAGCCCGGCGGCAGGTTGAGATCGAGCAGGCCGGCGGCCTTCATTTCGGCCACGCCAGGCAGGTCGCCCAGATTCGCCAGGCCGTAATGTTCGAGGAAGGCGTCGGTGGTGCCGAACGTCACCGGACGGCCCGGCGTGCGGCGACGGCCGCGCATCCGGATCAGGCCCAGCTCCAGCAACACGTCCAGCGTGCCGCGGCTGGCCTGCACGCCGCGCACGGCTTCGATCTCGGCCCGGGTGACGGGCTGGTGATAGGCGACGATGGCCAGGGTTTCCTGGGCGGCCTTGGACAGGCGCCGCGGCTCCTCGCGCTCCTCGGTCATCAGGAAGGCCAGATCGGCGGCGGTCTGGAAACGCCAGCGCCCCGCCACCTCGACCAGCTCGATGCCCCTGCCCGCCCAGGTCAGGCGCAGATCTGTGATCCCTTGCTTGATGTCGGCGCCGTCAGGCAGGCGCTTGGCCAGATCCTGGACGCTCAGCGGCTCGGCCGCCGCGAACAGCAGCGCCTCGATGCAGCGTTCGGTGAAGATGGGGTCGAGGGTCATCGTGCGGGGCCGGCGCCAAGGAACCTCCCCCCATGGGGGAGGCGATCGCGCAGCGATCGGTGGGGGGAGTGACTACGAAACCGGCCGAGTGCAGCGGAAGCCGACGACTTCCCCCCACCGGCCTTCGGCCGCCTCCCCCGCGGGGGGAGGTTCCTGGAAGCGGCCGCCATCACAACAGCCCCTCCCCGCCATCGGTCCGGGTGCGCAGGTAGATCTCCTCGAACGCGCCCATCTGGCGGACGGTCAGGGCGCCCTCCTTGGCCAGCTCCAGACTGGCCGACAGGGTCGAGGCCAGATAGCTGGCCGGCGTGGGGCCTTCCGGATCTTCTTCCCAGCGCTCGACGGGGGCGACGCCGGATAGGGCCGTCCACTCCTCCATCCTCGGCAGGAAGGTGCGCAGGCGGTCGCGGGCGTCTTCCAGCGGATAGGCCTGCGGCGGGCGCGGGGCGTAGTAGCGGCCGTGCTCGCGCTTTCGCTGGCTGATATAGGCGCTCATCAGGGCGTACAGGTCGCCCTCGAAACGGGTGGAAGAGACGATCTTCACCGCGTCGGGATCACCGCGCATGAAGACGTCGCGTTTGAGCTGCGGGCGCTCCTTCAGGGCCTCGACCGAGCGACGCATGGCGTCCAGCTTGGCCAGGCGAAAGGCCAGCAGGGCCGCCATCTCCTCGGCCGGCGGCTCCTCGGCCTTGGGGCGCTCGGGCTTGGGCAGCAGCAGGCGTGACTTCAGGTAGGCCAGCCAGGCGGCCATCACCAGATAGTCGGCCGCCAGCGAGAAGCGCACCCGTCGGGCTTGCTGAACGAAGGCCAGATACTGCTCGGCCAGACGGGTGATCGACAGCTGAAGCAGGTCGACCTTCTGGTTGCGGGCCAGGGCCAAGAGGACGTGCAGCGGGCCTTCGTAGCCATCGATGTCGATGACCAGGGCCGCGCCGTCTTCGGCCGCCTCACGGGCGGCCGCGAAGTCGAATGTGGGCTGAAAGCCCGTGCTCACCCGGCGTACCGGCCGTCGAAGGCGGCGTCGAAGCGGGCGCGGGCCTCGGCATGATCGAAGGGTTCGGGAACCTTGACCAGGCGCCCCATGACGGCCTGGGCGCGGCGGCGGGCTTCCTTGGACATCTTGCCGACGCCGGCCATCACGGCCTTCATCTCGTCCATGTCGCCGTTGCAGTGCAGGACGACGTCGCAGCCGGCCGAAAGGCTGTCCTTGGCGCGCTGCTTGAAGTCGCCCGACAGCGCCTTCATCGACAGGTCGTCGCTCATCAAGAGGCCGTCGAAGCCGAGCGATCCGCGGATCACCTGCTTGATGGCCTTCTTCGACGTCGTGGCCGGACGCCGACGATCGATGGCCGTGTAGACGACGTGGGCGGTCATCGCCATCGGCATGTCCGAAAGCACCCGGAACGGGGCGAAGTCGCGCTCGTCCAGCTCGGCCAGCTTGGCCTTCACCACCGGCAGCTCAAGATGGCTGTCGGCCATCGCCCGTCCATGTCCGGGGATGTGCTTGATGATCGGCAGCACCCCGCCGGCCAGCAGCCCCTCGGCGGCGGCGCGGCCCAGCGTGGCCACCTGCTGCGGGGTGTCGCCATAGGCGCGGTCGCCGATGATCTCGTGGCCCTTGGGATCGGGCACGTCCAACACCGGCACGCAGTCGACATTGATGCCCAGCGACGTCAGGTCGTGGGCGATCAGCCGCGCGCCCAGGCGCGTGATCTCGCGGGCGTGAAGCGGGTCGTTGGCGACCAGCTCGCCATAGGCGCGGCCGGGCGGATACTTCCCCCAGTGCGGGGCGCCAAGGCGGGCGACGCGGCCGCCCTCCTGGTCGATCAGGATCGGCGCGTCAGGACGACCAACCGTCTCGCGCAGCGCGGCCGTCAGCTTGCGCACCTGGTCGGGCGTGTCGATATTGCGCTTGAAGAGGATGAAGCCCCAGGGCCGCACGTCGCGGAAGAAGCTGGCTTCTTCCGCCGAGAGGACGGTCCCGGCGCAGCCGAGGATGGCGGCGGACGACGTGCTCATGAGGCCCCTCGCCTTACTTCACGAAGCAGGACTTGCCGGCGGCGCTCAGGGCGTCGCAGAACGCCTTGGCGTCGGCGCGGCTGGAGAAGCCCGTGACCGAGGTGCGGTAGAGCGTCGAGCCGTTCTTGTCGATCGCCTCGACCTTCTTGCCCTTGCCGGCGGCCAGGCCCGGCGCGATGCGGGCGGCGTCGCTCCAGGCCTTGTCGGCCAGGGCGGTCGAGGACAGGGCGCCGATCTGCACGCTGGCCGGACCCGAGGCGGTCGCGGCGGGCTTGGGCGCGGCGGCGGCCGGCTTAGGCGGAGCCACGGCGGCGGTGGCCAGGCTCTCGATGCTCGGGGCCGCCGCAGGCTTGGCGGCCGGCTTGGCCGCGGGCGGAGCGGCGACCGGGGCGCTGGGCGCGGTGGCGGCGGGCTTGGCCGGCGGCAGGCTGGCGCTCTGCACAGGGGCGGCCGGCGGCGGGGCGGTCGGACGGGCCATCGGCTCTTCCGGCGGCGCAGCGTAGGTCGGCGAGGCCGTCGGGTTCTCGTGGCTGTAGATCTGCAGGCCGGCGGCTTCGTCGGGCTTGTTCTGATCCGGCGTCGGGGCGGCCTTGATCTCGGCCACCGGCTCGCCGACGGTGCGCGGCGGCTCGTTGGGGCCGCGGATGCCGTTACGATAGATCAGGAACACGGCCACCAGCAGGGTGCCCAGCACCACGGCGCTGATGATCAGGGTCAGCGGCAAGGGCCGCGACCCGCGCACCGGCTGGCGCGCATCGAACGAAAGCGGCGCATCGGTGGGCGGCGCATAGGCGCCGCGGTGCGGGTCGGACATCGAAAAAGGCTCCAGAATTCCGGCGCGCGTTCACCATGTGCGAATCACGCGCGCAAGTTCCTACTCTACTGGACCCGATGGCCGTTCAGAACTGTCGCACCCTCGACGGTCGTGCGTCGCCCGGCGCTCGCCCGTCAGCTCCACACATCGAGATGGAAGAGCTTGCGGTGCTCCTCGATGGCGAAACGATCGGTCATGCCGGCGATGTAGTCGCACACCACGCGGGCCCTTCCGGCCTGGTCGCGGTTCTGCGACTTGGCGAACCATTCCGATGGCAGCACCTCGGGTTCGGCCAAGAACAGCGTGAACATCTCGGCCAGAATGCGGCGCGCCTGGCTGCGGGTGCGGTTCACGCGCCAGTGGCGGTACATCCTGGCGTGCAGGAACTCGCGCAGGCGGGCCAGGTCCTCCAGCATGTCGGACGAGAACGACACCAGGGCGTGCGGCAGGGCCCGCACCTCGTCCGCCGAAGAGACGCCGGTGATGGCCGCCCGCTGCAGCGTCTCGCCCATGACGTCGTCGACCATGGCCCCGATCATCCGGCGCACGGCCTCCAGGCGGGTGATGCGGGCGTCGAGGTCGGGCCGCTCGCTGCGCACGGCCGCCAGGATCGGGCCGATCAGCGGCACGTCCATCAGTTCGTCCAGCGTGAAGAGCCCCGCCTCCACCCCGTCGTCGATGTCGTGGTTGTTGTAGGCGATGTCGTCCGACAGGGCCGCGACCTGCGCCTCGGCCGAGGCCCAGGTGTCGAGCTTGAGCCCGTACTCGCCGTCGTACTTGGAGATCGCCTTCCACGACGGCTGGCCCAGCTTATGGATCACCGGGCCGTTGTGCTTGATGACCCCTTCCAGGGTCTCCCAGGTCAGGTTCAGGCCGACAAAGTCGGGATAGCGATGCTCCAGCTCGGTCACGACCCGGAAGGTCTGGACGTTGTGGTCGAAGCCGCCGAACTCCTTGGTCTGCAGCTCCAGTTCGTCCTCGCCGGCGTGGCCGAACGGCGGGTGGCCCAGGTCGTGGGCGAGCGCAATGGTCTCGGCCAGGTCGGCGTCCAGGCCCAGCGCGGTGGCCAGCGAGCGGGCGATCTGGGCCACTTCCAGCGAGTGGGTCAGGCGGGTGCGGAACTGATCGCCCTCGTGGGCGACGAAGACCTGCGTCTTTTCCTTCAGGCGACGGAAGGCCGAGGTATGGATGATGCGGTCGCGGTCGCGCGCGAACGGCGTGCGGGTGCGGCTCTCGTCTTCCTGATAGCGCCGGCCGCGTGACTTGGCCGGATCTTCGGCGTAGGGGGCGCGGGGGACGGCGAACGGAGACGTCGACATGAGCGGCCTTTGCTGATCGCCCCTTTTCCCGGGACGCGGTCGCCCTCATATATGCGATAGATCAAGTTTCCACAGCCATGACCGACATCACCGTTACGCTTTCTTCCAACGCCGTCCGCCGCCTGCACGCCCTTTCCGAGGCCGAAGGTCGCGAAGTCATGCTTCGCGTCGCGGTCGACGGCGGCGGCTGCTCGGGCTTCCAGTACCGGTTCGACCTGGTCGAGGCCGCCGAAGCCGACGACCTGAAGATCGAGCGCGACGGCGCAGCGGCCCTGGTCGACGTCGTGTCGCTGGCCCTGCTGAAGGGTTCGGAGATCGACTTCGTCGACGAACTGGCCGGCGCCGAGTTCCGGGTCAGGAACCCCAACGCCAAGTCCAGCTGCGGCTGCGGCGTCAGCTTCTCGATCTGACGCCCCTTTCCGCCCCTCTCAAGTTTATGGCGTGACACGCGCCAAACTAGGCTCTACGGTCGCCGCCATGATCCTCGCCGCCAGCCAACAGCTGTTTTGGTACTTTAGCTATCCGACGCCTCTGGCGCCGGGAGGGGATCGTTTGGCCTGAGATCAGGCCGCCAAAAACGCCTTTCACCAGCCGCCAGGGGTTCCCCGGGCGGCTTTTTTGATGGCCGCCGGATCCCGCGAATTTTCCGGAGCACGCCATGCCATCCTCGACCGCCGCCAACCTCGTCTCGCTGCCCGTCCCCACCGACGACCTGCGCATCCAGAAACTCCAGACCCTCAGCCCGCCCGCCCAGGTGATCGGCGAAGCGCCCGCCACCTCGACGACGGCCGAGCTGGTCGAAGGCTCGCGCCAGGCGGTGCACGAGATCCTGCACGGCCGCGACGACCGGCTGGTGGTGGTGATCGGCCCCTGCTCGATCCACGATCCCAAGGCCGCCATCGACTACGCCAGCCGCCTGGCCGCCGAGCGCGAGCGCCACGCCGGCGAGCTGGAAGTGATCATGCGCGTCTACTTCGAAAAGCCGCGCACGACGGTGGGCTGGAAGGGCCTGATCAACGACCCCGGCCTGGACGGCGGCTTCCACATCAACGAAGGCCTGCGTCTGGCGCGCCGGGTGCTGCTCGACGTCTCCGCCCAGGGCCTGCCCGCGGCCTGCGAGTTCCTGGACGTCACCACCCCGCAGTACATCGCCGACCTGGTGGCCTGGGGCGCGATCGGCGCGCGCACCACCGAAAGTCAGATCCACCGCGAGATGGCCTCGGGCCTGTCGTGCCCGGTGGGCTTCAAGAACGGCACCAACGGCGACGTGAAGGTGGCGGTCGACGCCGTGACCGCCGCCGCCCAGCCGCACCATTTCCTGGCCGTGACCAAGGAAGGCCGCGCCGCCATCGCCACCACCACCGGCAACGCCGACAGCCACGTGGTGCTGCGGGGTGGCAAGACGCCCAACTACGACGCCGCCAGTGTGGCGGCCGCCGCCCAGGCGCTGACCAAGGCCGGCCAGCCGGCCCGCCTGATGATCGACGCCAGCCACGCCAACAGCGGCAAGAACCACGAGAACCAGCCGGCCGTGGTCGACGACATCGCCGCCCAGGTGGCGAGCGGCGCCTCGCCGATCATGGGCGTGATGATCGAGAGCAACATCGTGGCCGGCCGCCAGGACATCGTTCCCGGCCAGCCGCTGACCTACGGCCAGTCGGTCACCGACGCCTGCGTCGACTGGGACACCTCGGTGCGCATGCTCGACGCCCTGGCAGCCGCCGTCCGCGCCGGCCGGGCGGCCCGCAAGGCCTGACCCCGATAGACGGAGGGGCGCTCCTAGGGGCGCTCCTCCCTATCCCCGGAAATCTCCCGGCCATGGCTTGAGCGCGAGGCCCGCGCCCCCTAGCCTCCGCGCGCCTATCGGAGCCCGCCATGCGCATCGCCACCTGGAACGTCAATTCGGTCAACGCCCGCCTGGACAACGTCCTGGCCTGGTTCGAGGCCGAGGCGCCCGACGTCGCGGTGCTGCAGGAGATCAAGTGCGTCGACGAGAAGTTCCCGGCCGAGGCCTTCGAGCGCCTGGGCTACAACGTCGTCGTCCACGGCCAGAAGACCTATAACGGCGTGGCTTTGCTCTCGAAGCACCCGGTTGAAGACGTCCGCAAGGGCCTGCCCCTGCTGGACGGCGACGCCGAAGACGAGCAGGCCCGCTATGTCGAGGCGGTGATCTCGGGACCCAAGCCGATCCGCGTGATCGGCATCTACCTGCCCAACGGCAATCCGATCGGCACCGAGAAGTTCGCCTACAAGCTGTCGTGGATGCGCCGCCTGCACGCGCACGCCAAGGGCCTGCTGGCCTTTGAGGAGCCCCTGGTCATCGCGGGCGACTACAACGTCATCCCCGAGGTCGAGGACGTGGCCAATCCGGAGGCCTGGCTGAGCGACGCGCTGTTCCAGCCCGAGAGCCGGGCGGCCTTCCGGGCCCTGAAGAACCTCGGCTTCACCGACGCCTACATGCAGGCTGACGGCGCGCCCGGCGGCTACACCTTCTGGGACTACCAGGCCGGCGCCTGGCCCCGGAACCTGGGCATTCGCATCGACCACCTGCTGCTGTCGCCCCAGGCCGCCGACAAGCTGGCGCAGGTGAAGATCCACCGCGACGAGCGCGACAAGGAAAAGCCGTCGGACCACGTGCCGGTGGTGGCGACGCTCGATCTCTGATGCTCGGAAGCGGCCGGTAGCCGGCGCCTCTGTCGCGAATCCGCGAACGCCGCTAGCCTCCGCGCCATGAGCGAGTTCTGGCGCCTCCTGTTGCTTGTCGCCATCGCCGGGTCGGCCGTCACCTTCATGGGCAGCGCGGCCATCTGGTTCATGGACGAAGAGCGTCGCATCCGCCGCGCCCTCCGCCACGTGCTGAAGGGCGAGCCCGAGACCGTGATCATCGCGCGCGGTCGCGGCAAGGGCGTGGGCTTCTCGTTCGACACCAACACCGCCGCCGTCGCCTGGGACAGCGGGACCTGGTGCCTGCTCTATCGCATCGACGAACTGATGGGGGCCGAGCTGTCGGTCGACAACCAGGTCGTGGGCCGGGTGTTCCGCGGCGAGCAGCGCCGGGCCATCGACCAGATCGTGCAGCAGGCCGCCCGCGTCTGCCTGCGGCTGATCTTCGACGATCCGCGCCATCCCGACTTCGAGCTGGACCTTTGGCTGGAAGGCGACGAGCAGCAGCGCCAGAGCCGCTCGCCCGCCCAGGCGATCCAGGAGGCCAACCGCTGGCTGGCCCGCGCCGAAGCGATCGTGCGGCGGCCGCTGGCCCCGCGCGGCCAGACGCCCGCCGCCGCCAAGAGCGCCGAGCCCGAGATCGCCCGCCGCGCCGAACCGGCCGCCGCGGCCGACAAACCCAAGCCCTATCGTTCCGCCCGCGAGGCCGTGACGGCGGGAGCAGGCGGCGTCGCCGCGGCCGTCGCCACCGCGCCGCTGTTCGAGGAGATCGACGACGGCCCCGAGTCCGCCGATCCGCCATGGTCGGACCCCGAAGCGCCGATCCACGCCTGGGCCGACGACGGCGACACGACCGACGAGCCCGCCTATCTGCCGCCCGACCGGCCCTACAAGCCGGTGTCCAAGGCGGCCCGCGAGGCCAGGGGCGACCAGGACGAGCTGCCGTTCGATCTCGACGACGAGGACGAATACTGAGGCTCCCGCCCGGGTTGCATGACAGCGTGGCTTGATGCACGCTTTCGGCGCCCCGTGGAGACGCGCCATGATCCGCCTCGCCGCTCTCTCCCTGCCCCTGCTGCTGGCCGCCGCGCCCGCCATGGCCCAGACGTCGGCCCCCTCGCCCCTGACGCCGCAAAGGCTGGTGCTGAACCTGGCCGACCGGGACGGCGACGGCGTCGTCAGCCCGGCCGAGGCCGCCGATCAACTGGCTTCCTACGACGCGGCCGAACTGCCCGCCGCCCAGCCGGCGAGCGCTCCCCATCGGGGTCCCCGGTCCAGGCCTGGCAAAGCCAAGCCCGAGAAGGCGGACGAAGCCGGCTTCCCCGGCCTGTCGATGAAGCGCCGCTTCGTCGAGGCCAGCGAGTTCGAGCAGGCCCTGGAATTTCGCTTCCTGGAAGAGCTGAAAGACCGTCGCAAGTAACGGTAATCCCTTGCCTGGGACCGGCTCGTCCTACCCACCAAAATTCCGCCCATTTTTTGCCGGCTGCGGCCATCCCGTAGTTGCGAGTCGATCTCAACGCGCCTAAGACCCCCGCCCTTAATTGCGATTGACACGCACGAGCGTTGGTACGGGGCGAGTAAATGAAGCGAGCGATGATGACGACCGCGGCGATGGCCGTGGCCCTGGGCGCGGCCGGCCAGGCCTGGAGCCAGGACGAGAAGGCCGAGCGCCTGCCCAAGGTCAGCATCGAATCGTCGGCGACCACCGCCCCTCCCGCCGCCGCCTACGAGGCCAACGACCCGATCGACTCGGGGACCTCGAAGATCACCCGTCGCGCCATCGAGGACCGCTCGCCCGGCACCGGCGACGTCATCGAGACGCTGAAGATCCTGCCCTTCGCCAACTTCGACTCCGACCAGGGCCTGGCGACCCAGGAGAGCATCCAGGACATGCGTCCGGCCAAGGTCTCGATCTCGGGCGGCCAGTTCTACGACAACTACTTCTCGATCGACGGCGTGGGCGTGAACAGCCGCCTGGACGTGGTCGATATCGGCAATCCCCAGGACTACAACGAGGCCGCCGTAGGCAGCGCCCAGTCGATCTGGCTGGACAGCAACCTGCTGGAATCGGTGACCGTCCGCGACAGCAACGTCTCGGCCCGCTACGGCGGCTTCACCGGCGGCGTTGTGCAGATCGAGACCCGCCAGCCCGCGCGCGTGTTCGGCGCCCAGGTCACCGGCGGCTGCACCAACGACAGCATGACTTCGTTCAAAATCCCCGGCGTGGTGCGCGACGCGCTCAACGGCGCCGAACCCGAGCCGCCGAACTACGAAAAGTGCCGGGTCAGCGGTTCGGTCGACCTGCCGATCAACGACAAGGTGCGCCTGCTGCTGGCCGGCGGCCGCCAGCAGACCGACATGACCTACTACCGGCACGCCAACTACGGCGGCACGCCGTTCGGCCTGAAGAGCCGCACCGACAACGCCATGGCCAAGGTCGAGGTCGACCTGGCCCCCGACCTGACCCTGCGCGGTCAGGTCGCCTACAGCCCCTATACGAGCGAGAACTCGGCCAACAATTCGCGCGACGCCGTGATGACCCAGAAGGGCGGCGGCCTGACCAGCAAGGTCGAGCTGCTGGGCAAGCGCGGCGAGGCCGACTGGTCGCTGACCGCCACCTACGCCAAGGCCCGCAGCGGCCGTGACGCGCCGGGCACACTGTTCACCTGGTCGTCGACGGCGGCCTACGCCAACTGGTGCTCGTCGACCAACTGCGTCGAGGGCAGCTTCGGCGACCTTGACCAATGGCAGGAAGACATCGGCCTGCAGGCGCGCTGGAACCAGCCGCTGCTGGGCGGCGATGTGCGACTGGGCGTCGACTATGGCCACGTGGAAGCCCGCAAGCGCCGCCCGATCGACAACTACGCCTACCGCACCACCATCGCCGACAGCCGCATCGTCTGCTCGCAGGGCGACGTCGCCTGCATCGCCGGCGACGCCGCCCTGACCGTCTACAGCCTCTACAAGGCCTATGACGCCTCGGCCGAGGTCGACACCGTCACCGCCTTCGCCGAGTACGAGGTCAGCCGCGGCCCGCTGACCGTGCGCGCCGGCGTGCGCTACGACCACGAAAGCCTGATCTCCAAGCACAACTTCGCCCCGCGCCTGTCGGTGGTCTACGAGATGCCGTGGGACGTCACCGCCACCGTCGGCGCCAACCGCTACTATTCGCGCGACTTCCTGGGCTACGCGATCAAGTCCCAGTACCCGGGCAACTACGTCTACAATCGCACCAGCTCGATCGTGAGCGGCCGGCGGGTGATGGGGGCCTGGACCCTGAGCACCCACTCGGTGTCGGCCGGCCTCGCCGGCTCGGGCCTGGCGATCCCTTACTCGGACGAACTGACCTTCGCGCTGTCCAAGCCGCTGTTCGGGGGCGTGGCCCGTCTGAAGGGCGTGGCTCGCGAGACCCGCGACCAGTTCACGGCCGGCGTCGAGGAGGTGCAGAACTACGTCCGCGAGACCAACGGCCAGACCTACACCTACCGCACCACCTATCTCGGCAACGACGGCGAGACCTCCTTCCGCAGCCTGTCGGCGGAATGGACCCGGGGCGTGGGCCGCCACACCTTCAGCCTGAACGGCTCGTGGTCGAAGACCGAGGACAACATGGGCGACAACACCCTTGTCGATCCCTCGGACGAGGCCGAGTACGGCGACGAGATGGTCTACTACAAGGGCGAGGTGCGCAGCCTGCTGGGCGTCATCGCCACCAACCAGCGCCTGAACTACGCCGCCCCTGGCCTGGCCAACGCCGACTGGAGCGCCGACTGGTGGAAGGGCCGCATCCGCACCAACCTCAACGCCCGCTGGCGTTCGGGCTATGACCAGATCGAGGAGACGGGCGCGACCCAGACCGTCGGCGGCGTGCGCTACGCGGTGTGGGACGTGATCCGCTACAAGGCCCAGACCACCTTCAACGCCAACGTCTCGGCCCTGGTGGCCAAGACCGCCTATGGCGAGGCGCGGCTGGACGTGCGGGTGACCAACCTGTTCGACACCCTGCCCCAGACGGTGACGGCCTCCTCGATCAGCCAGCCCTACCGCATGGGCCGGTCGTTCTGGGTGGGCATGAGCTACAAGTTCTAAGCCATGAAGCGCGCGGCGAATCTCCTTCTCCTGCTGGGAACGGCGGCGGCCCTGATCGGGCTGGCGCCGGCGCCCGACCCGACGGCGCTTCGCCGCGCCGCCTTCGCGGGCAAGCCCGACAGCTGGCCCGCCCCGACCTTGCTGCCCGGCGCCAGCTTCACGCCGTTCGGCGCCCTGCCCGCCCCCAAGGTTCCGGCCGACAATCCGCAGACGCCGGAAAAGATCGCTCTGGGCCGCAAGCTGTTCGACGATCCCAAGCTGTCGGGCTCGGGCCAGATCGCCTGCGCCTCGTGCCACAATCCAGAGCTGGCCTTCGGCGACGGGGTGAAGACCTCGTTCGGCCACGACCGCCAGCGCGGCCGCCGCAACGCCCCGACCTTGAGCGTCGTGGCCTGGCGCACGCCGCTGTTCTGGGACGGCCGCGCCGGCAGCCTGGAGACCCAGGCCCTGGGTCCCGTCGTCGACCACAAGGAAATGGCCGGCGATCCGCGCGAGATCGAAAGGCGCCTCGCCGCCGATGCCGACTACCGCAAGGACTTCCAGGCCGTGTTCGGCGCCAGGCGTCCGACCATGCAGGACGCCGCCAAGGCCCTGGCCGCCTATCAGCGCACCCTCAAGCCGCGCAGCAGCAAGTGGGACCGAGCGCTGTCTTTGGGCGGCCGGGTGCTGACCGACCAGGAGCTGCAGGGGCTCGAGCTGTTCCAGGGCAAGGCCGGCTGCGTGAACTGCCACAACGGCCCGCTGCTGTCGGACGGCAAGTTCCACAACATCGGCCTCAGCTTCTACGGCCGCAAGCTGCAGGACCTGGGACGCTACGAGGTCAGCGGCGACCCGGCCGACGTCGGCGCCTTCCTGACGCCGTCGCTGCGCGGGATCTCCAGGACCGGCCCCTACATGCACAACGGCATCTTCCCCACGCTGGAAGGCACGGTGAACTTCTACAACGAGGGCGGCGCCCGCCCCCGGCCCAAACCCGAACAGGCCGGCGACCGCCTGTTCCCGACCACGACCCCGCTGCTGAAGCCGCTCGGCCTGACGCGCGAGGAGAAGGCGGCGCTGGTAGCGTTCCTGGAGACGCTCTGAAGACGCTCCCCCTGAAGGGGGAGCTGTCGCGGAGCGACTGAGGGGGAAGGGACTGCTGCGTCTGTGGCCGTCGGAGCGCCTTCTCCCTTCCCCCTTGATGGGGGAAGGGCGGGGGTTGGGGGGTGGTTACGGCGGTCAGGCTTGAAACGGCGGTGCGGGTTGAACCGCAGCGTCACCCCCATCCCAACCCTTCCCCCATCGAGGGGGAAGGGCTTTTGAGCTATCCCTTCACAGCGTACGCGATCGGGGTCTCGAAGCGGCGGCGGTTCCAGTCGGAGTCGCGGGGGGCCTTGGGGAACGGGGCGGCGGTGGACAAAAGGTCCATGGCCGCGGCGTCGAGCGCGCGGTCGCCGCTGCTCTCGACGATCACCGCCCGCGACATCCGGCCGAAGCGGTCGAGAGTGAAGGCGACCACCACCACGCCCTGGGTGCGGCGGCGCTTCAGCGCCTCGGGCATCACCTTGCGGGCCTCGATCCACGACAGCACCTGGGCCGCGTAGGGGTCGTGGGTCTTGGCCGCCTCGCCGCGAACCTGCACCGGCGCGCCGCCACCGGCCGGAGCCGAGGCGGCCGACGCCGAGACCGCCACGGGCGTCGCGCTCGAGATCGAGCGGGTCTCGACCGGCTGGGGCGCGACCTGCGGGGCGGCGATCAGCGGATCGGGCGCGGGAATGGGAACCGGACGAGGGCGGATCGGCGAGGCCATGCGCGCCTCGCGGGGCACGGCCTGCTCGCGCCGCTCGCTCGAGGCCTGGGAGGGCGAAGGATCGGGGCTGGGGGCCATGGCCTCGAACAGCGCCGCCTCCATGGCCGGCGGCTCAGCCAGGCCCGGCATGGCGCGGACGAACCCCACCAGGCCGGCGATGACGACGGCATGAAGCCCCACCGACACGCCGGCGGCGAGGATCTTGTCCCCGCCCCTTCGGCCCGACCCGGGCCGCCTCACGCCTATGGATTCCGCGACACTCATAAGAATGCGTCGCATCTACAGGATAGGCGGTTCCGACACAACGCCGGGAGACCACCTATCGGGAGAGGCTGCTCATCAGGCCGCCTGGCGGATCTGCGGCGCGAAGGCGGGATAGAAGGCCGTCAGCATCCGTTCGGCATAGGCCACCAGATTGCAGAACCCCTCGGCCCGGCGACGGATCGGCGAGTCGAAGAACGGCGTCAGGATCTGGGCCAGCACGCCGAAGACGATGGCGTCGACGCTGGTCGGCCGCTCGCCCATCATGAAGGCCTTGTCGCCCAGCAGTTCCGAAAGCGCGGTCAGCGACCAGGACGCCAGCTCGACGATCTCGTCCGGCGAGTGGCGACCGATCCCGACGGCCTTCAGATTGGCCTCGACCGCATCCAGCAGCCCCGCCTTCAGGTCCTGGCGCATGGCTTCGGGCGCCCCGTCGAACCAGCGGGCCGGCCCCTTCTCGAAATTGTCGAAGTCGAAGAAGCGGAAGTAGCAGTTGGCCCAGCCCAGCTGGTTTTCGACCATCCGCTCGATCGCCCAGGCCTGGGCGCGCTCGGCGCGGGAGAGGCCCGCATCCAGGTCGACGCCGTAGCTGCGCTCGAGATAGGCGCGGATGAAGGTGGAGTCGGCGACCTTGACGCCGTCGTCGTCGATCCAGGGCAGCTGACCCTTGGGCGAGGTCTCCGGATGGGCCGGGACCTTCTGGTAGTCGAGGCCCGCCATCATCAGGTGGATCTCGGTCTTGGTGACGTAGGGGCTTCCCTCAGGCAGGCCGTAGGCCGGGCCGGCGGCGTAGAGCGTGATCATCTCGAGGTCCCTCTCGTGCGGTATTGCGATGGGGAGAGACTGCCGCCACCCTGCTGCCAGCATGCTGTCAGCAACGATCCGGCACAGTGGGACCCCATGAGACGCGCTGAACGCCTATTCCAGATCATCCAGATCCTTCGCCGCAGCCGTGCGCCGGTCACCGCCGACGCCATCGCGGCCGAACTGGAGACCTCCAAGCGCAGCGTCTATCGCGACATCGCCGCATTGGTCGGTCAGAGGGCGCCCATCCGCGGCGAGGCGGGCGTCGGCTACGTGCTGGAGGCCGGATACGACATGCCGCCCCTGATGCTGACGCCGGACGAGATCGAAGCCGCCGTGCTGGGCGCCCAATGGGTGGCCGGCCGGGGCGATCCCGCCCTGGCCACCGCCGCCCGCGACCTGATTGCAAAGATCGCCGCCGCGGTGCCCGACAACCTGCGCCCCTACGTGCTGGAGCCGGCCACCCGGGCCCCCGCGCCCTGGAACCCCGCGCCCGACGGCATCGACATGGCCCAGACCCGGGCCTGGATCCACGCCGGCCGCAAGATCCGGCTGGACTATCGCGACGAGAAGGGCGCGGTCAGCCAGCGCATCGTCTGGCCGGTGACTGTCGGCTACATGTCCACCACGCGGATGCTGATCGCCTGGTGCGAACTGCGCGACGACTTCCGCAACTTCCGCACAGACCGGGTGGTGGCCGCCGAGTTCCTCGACGACCGCCACGGCCAGCGCCCCGCCGTGCTGCGCGCCCGCTGGCAGCGGCAGATGGAAGAGGAATGGGCCGCCTACGATGCGGCCAAGGCGGTCAGGGGCGCTCTTCCGCATAGCCCGGACTGAAACAGCGGGCGGGCAGCTTGTGCTCGGGCGAATAGGCGAGGAGATGGACCGGCAAGGACTCGGCCTCTCGCCATTGCTGGCCCTGCCGCATCCAGATCTCGGTTTTGGTCTTCTGGTCCCAGCCCGTCCAGACCAGATCTCGGTCGCGCTCCACCTCACAATGCGTCGTTGACATCAGCGCATAGCGACCGCCCGGCAGAAAGGCGACCCGCGAGTAGCGAACCCGCCCCAGCACGCTGAGCTGCTCTTCGGGCACGCCGGCCCGGTTGCCGACTGAATGAGGAACACTCGCCTGATCGAGGGCCGCGTCACAGTCGATCGCCCCGGCGCGCCTGGGCCGCGCAAGCTCGAACAACGCTCCGATCGCCTTGACCTTCAACGAATGCCCCTCGCCTCGCGGCCGGCCAGGAGCGCCTTCGACGGCTTCGGCGCGCCGCCACATCATCGGCTGGGCGGCGACCCGCTCGTCCGCACCGAACAAGCGCTGGCGCTCGATCGCGGCCACGACCTGGCACTCGCGGGCGACGTGCTCTGGCGTATCGATGGGATCGTGCAGCCAAACCGCCAGCGCGACCGCCGACGTCGCCGCCGCGCCGAGCACAACCCCTGTCCCGATCGCCAACGCCTTGCCGACATCCATGCCCCGCCCTCGCAACCAACACCCTAGATTGCACAACAGCGAGCGGTCGCCAATTCAAGCAGGGCCGAAGACTTCAACCCATACGCAAGCGCTCGCCTCGCGATTAATCCTGCGAATGAGTTTGCATTTGACTCGCAACTTCACGCCCGCTAGCTGCGACCCGTTCTTAGATAACGGGGGAATGCATGAAGTCGCGGTTGATGATGGCGAGCGCCGTCGGCGTTTGGGCGGTTCTGGCCGGCGTGGCGCGGGCCGAGGCTCCGGTCGCCACGGCGCCGGAAGCGCCGACGGAGGTCGACCAGGTGGTGGTCACCGGTGAAAAGACCAGCCGCAGCATCCAGGACACCGTCACCAGCGTGGCCGTGACCACCGCCCGCACCATCGAGCGCGAGCAGATCCGCGACTTCTACGACGTGGTCGCCAGGACCGCGAACATGAGCGAGACCTACGGCAAGAGCGGCTTCACGATCCGGGGCGTGGCCAACAACAACGTCTCGGGCGGCGGCACCGGGGGCCTGGCCACCGTCTATGTCGACGGCGCGGCGATCCCCGAGCGCGCCATGTACGGCGGCCCGCTGGACATGTGGGACGTGGGCCAGGTGGAAGTGTTCCGCGGCCCGCAGTCGACCCTGCAGGGCCGCAACGCGCTGGCCGGCGCGGTGATCGTGCGCACCACCGACCCGACCAACGACTGGAACTTCAAGGCCCGCGTCACCTCGGCCAGCGGCGACGACCGCTCGATCGCCCTGGCCGGCGGCGGCCCGATCGTCGAGGACCAGTTGGCCTTCCGCATCGCCGCCGAGGACCGTCAGAGCGACGGTTTCATCTACAACACCACGCGCAAGGTCGACGACGACGCCCTCGACACACGCATGATCCGCGGCAAGCTGCTGCTGACCCCGGCGGCGGCCGAGGGCTTCAAGGCCGTGGCCACCATGAGCCACAACGAGCGCAAGTCGGGCTATCTCTATACCTACAGCCGCACCGACACGCCGGACTACTACGACCACCGCGTCACCACGACCAACAATCCCAACACCAGCGACATCACCACCGATATCGCCACCCTGGAGCTGGAGCAGAAACTGGGCGAGCGCTTCACCCTGTCGGGCGTGGCCTCGTGGAGCCAGGTCGATCTCATCCAGCGCTATGACGGCGACCTGGGGCCGCAGACCCTGTCCTACGGCGGCCAGAACGAGCTGGTCGAGACCTCCAGCCTGGAGGCTCGCCTGAACTATGAGGGCGAACGCCTGAAGGGCGTGGTCGGCGTCTTCCGCGCCACCCGCGACGCCGACCGCAAGTCGGCCAGCCTGACCAACGTGGAATTCCCGCGCGCCACCCTGGTCAGCGTGCTGACCTCGACCCTGATGAGCAGCGTGCCCGGCATCACCCTGACCCAGGCCCAGGGCCAGGCCAACACCTTCGCCAACGCCTACATCGCCGCCCTGCCCGTCATCCCGGTCGACTACACCTCCGACGCGCCCGAACTGGTGGAGACCACCGCCCTGTTCGCCGACGGCAGCTTCGCCCTGACGCCCAAGCTCAGCGTGCTGGCCGGCTTCCGCTACGACCGCGAGAAGAACACCCAGAGCTCGGTGCAGACCGCCCGCTTCGCCGGCGTCTATCCCACTCCGGCCGCCTTCGGCGCCTTGGCCCCCTATGTGGTGCTGGTGAACCAGTTCGTCGGCTCGATGGTCGCCCAGGCCGGCGCGCCCTCACCCGAGACGACGCGCGAATTCGAGGCCTTCCTGCCCAAGCTCGGCGCCAAGTACGCCTTCACCGACGACGTCTCGGCCAGCTTCGTGGTCCAGCGCGGCTATCGCTCGGGCGGCACGGCGATCAACACCGCCCGCGCCACCGTCGTGCCCTACGATCCCGAATACACCTGGAACTACGAGTTTTCGCTGCGCACCTACTGGCCGCAGTGGGGCCTGACGGCCAACGCCAACGCCTACTACGTGGACTGGACCGACCAGCAGGTGTCGCTGAACCTTGGTTTGAACCAGTACGACTACCAGGTCGAGAACGCCGGCAGCTCGCACCTCTACGGCTTCGAGCTCGAACTGGCCCAGCGCCTGACGCCCCAGGCCAGCTGGTGGGCGTCGCTCGGCTACACCAAGACCGAGTTCGACGAGTTTAACGTCCAGACCGGCACCGACACCCGCAACCTGTCGGGCTCGGAATTCCCCTACGCGCCGCACTGGACCTTCGCGCTCGGCGGCGACTATCGCTGGGACAACGGCCTGGTCGCCAATCTCAATCTGAACTATCGCGCCAAGGCCTTCACCGAGGCCGGCGGCGAACAGGACGGCCGGATCGCCGACGCTCGCACCCTGGTCAACGGCCGCTTCGGCTACGAGAGCGATCGCTGGGGCGCCTATGTGTTCGGCAAGAACCTGCTGAACGAGAAGTACAGCCAGTACAGCCGCCCCGACTTCGCCGTGGCCCTGCTGGGCGAGCCGCGCGTGCTGGGCGTCAGCCTGGAGGCGCGCTGGTGATCGGGCTCGGCGGTCTGGCTCTGGCGCCCCTGGCCCTGGGGGGCGCGCTGCTGCTGCGGCGCGCCTGGACCCATGCCGACGCGCGGCGTCCCTGGCTGATCGTCGGCGGCTGGGCGCTGCTGGCAGTCGCTGTGGCCGTATCCGTGCCGTTCCTGGGAGCGGCGCGCGGGCCGTCGATCGCGCTGGCGCTCGCCTCCACCGTCGCCCTGGCGCTGGTGGCCGCAGGCGTCGAGCTGCGCGAGGCCAAGCGCAAGGCGCCGCGCGAACTGGCGTTGGAGCCGTCCGACCGCCGGCGCGTGGCCTGGCGCGGCTGGCTGCGCGGTTTCCTGGCCGGCCCGCTGGGCGGCGCGGCGGCCATGGCCGTGGGCCTGGCAGTGGCCGTCTGCTTCCCGGCCGAGGTCAAGACCCGGCTGATCATCGGCGGCATGCTGGTGCCGTTCCTGTGGGCCGGCGGCATGGCCTGGACCCTGTCGGACGACAAGATCCTGCGCGCCCTGGCCGTGCTGGTCGGCGTCACCGTCGCCGGCTTCGGCGCCGTGTTCCTGAAGGGCACCCTCTGATGCACGCCCCGCAACAAAAGCCTAAACCCGGCAAGCCGATCTGGCCGAAGATCCCTGCCCCCTTCGTGCGCGCCATGCTGGCCGGCCACTCGGCCCTGGGCCTGGCTTTCGCCGCCCTGATCTACCTCGTCTGCTTCTCGGGCGCGGTGGCGGTGTTCACCAACGAGTTCAATCGCTGGGAGCAGCCGACCGCTCCGGTGCTGCACAGCGTCTCGCCCGCCGCCGTCGGCGCGGCCTTCGACGAGGTGCTGGCCAAGAACCCCAAGGCCCACGACCTCTTCATCCGCATGCCCGAGCCCGCCCTGCCGCGCCTGTCGGTGCACGGCGACGACGCCAAGGGCGGCGAGCACACCTGGTTCGCCGACGCGTCCGGAAAGATCGTCGCCGAACAGCAGACGCCGTTCAGCGAGTTCCAGGCCAAGCTGCACACCGTCCTGCACCTGCCCGGCAGCTGGGGTTTCTTCCTGGTCGGGCTGACGGGCGTGGCCCTGCTGTCGTCGCTGGTCTCGGGCGTGCTGTCGCATCCGCGCGTGTTCAAGGACGCCTTCGCGTTCCGTTGGGGCGGCTCCAAGCGTCTGCAGGAGGCCGACCTGCACAACCGCATCTCGGTGTGGGGCCTGCCCTTCCACGTGGTGGTGTCGCTGACCGGCGCGTTCCTGGGCCTTAGCGTCCTGATCGTCGGCGTGCTGGCCATGGTGGTGTTCGACGGCAATCGCGAGAAGGTCTTCGCCCTGTTCAGCGGCCCGGCCGTGGCCGACGACCCGCGCCCGGCGCCGGTGGTCGACGTGGCCAAGGGCCTTTCGGTCCTTCAGGCCAGGCATCCCGAAGCGGGCTTCAACTACATCTTCGTCGAGCATCCCGGCGAGACCGGCCAGCATATGAGCATCAACCGCGTCACGCCCGGCAAGCTGTCGCGCGGCGAGATGTTCATCGTCGACGGCAACGCCAAGGTGCTGGGCGAGGCCGGCTTCGAGAGCGGCAATGTCGGCATGGCCATCTATGCCAGCCTGACCCCGCTGCACTTCGGCTGGTTCGGCGGCTGGCCGGTGAAGGTCGCCTATTTCCTGCTGGGTCTTGGCCTGACGGCCGTGAGCGCCAGCGGCGTGGCCATCTGGCTGGCCCGCCGACGCGACAAGGGCCGCCCGGCCCCGCGCTGGGAGCGGGTGTGGGTCGCCTTCTGCTGGAGCCAGCCTCTGGCCTACGGCGTCGCGGCCATGGTCGCCATGCTGGCCCAAGGCGTTCCGCCCGTGGCCGTATGGGGCGGCGTCACCCTGCTGGCCAGCGCGTCGGCGTTCCTCTGGACGCCGCCGGTGATCTCGATCCGCCTGCGCCTGGCCTCCGCCCTCAGCCTCGTGCTCGTGGCGCTGGTGCATATCGGCCTCAACACCGGCCGCTCCGTTGATCCGGTGGCCTGGATCATGGACGCCTCGCTGGTGCTGGGCGCCGTGGTGCTGGCCGCTTCGGTCAAACTGACCAAGACCCCGGCTTCGGCATGATCCGCCACCTTTGAACAACGAAGGCCCGCCAGCGACGGCGGGCCTTTTTCGTTGGCTGTGCAAGCCCGTCCTTCAACGCTTGAGCGACGCGGCAAGACCGGCTAAGCACGACCTCCACGGTCGCTCGCGACCCGTGCGGGCGTAGTTCAGAGGTAGAACGTCAGCTTCCCAAGCTGAATGTCGGGGGTTCGATTCCCCCCGCCCGCTCCAATCTCCTCCCCCATCCCCAAACGTTGACGCCTGCCCGCGCACGGCGCAGGCTGCGCGTCAAACAGACGTTCGGGAGGAGAACGCGATGGCCGACGGCGAGGATCATCCCCGCGCGCGCTTCCACGCCATGACCGAGGGCACGGCCGAGGACTGGGGCATCATCGCCCAGGCGGCCGGCGAGTACGGGCGCGAGCTGCCCGACCGGCTGATCAAGCATCTGAAGCTGCTGGAGGGCGACTGTGGGGGCTTTGCCGTCGACCGGCTGGAGCACAGCCTGCAGACCGCCACCCGGGCCCACTTGGCCGGCGAGGACGAGGAATACGTCGTCTGCGCCCTGCTCCACGACATCGGCGACATCCTGGGCCCGCGCAATCACGCCGACATCGCCGCCGCCATCGTCCAGCCCTTCGTGTCGGAGGCCAACCACTGGATGGTGGCCAACCACGCGATCTTCCAGGGCTACTATTTCTTCCATCACCTGGGCCTGGACCGCGACATGCGCGAGGCCTTCAGGGGCCATCCGCATTTCGAGCGCACGGCCAAGTTCTGCCACCGGTACGACCAGCCGGCCTTCGATCCGGCCTATGAGACGCTGCCGCTGGAGGCGTTCGAGCCGATGCTCCGGCGCGTGATGAGCGCGCCGAAGCGATCGATCTACCTGCGGGCCGCGGAGGCCTGAACGCCTCCTACTGGACGCGCTCGACCTTGACCCCGCGCTTGGCCAGCAGGGTCTGGACGCTGTCGGGACCGACGAGGTGGCCCGCGCCGACGGCGACGAAGCTGACGCCCTTGCCGTCCAGCTTGGTCTTCAGTTCGTCGGCCCAGGCGGTGTTGCGGGCGACGATCAGGGTCTTGTAGAGCGGCTGGTACTTGGTGCGCATCTCGGTGACGAACTCGCTTTCCAGGCCCTTCACGTCGCCGTCGGCCCAGGCCTTGACCAGCTTGTCGAGCTTGACGGGGCCTTCCTCGACCTCGTCCAGCGTCGCCTTCAGCAGCGACACCTCGTCGGCCTGCGGCATGTCGGCGAAGAAGCGGATCTGCTGCTCGGCCGTCTCCAGCTGGCCCAGGCCCTTGCCGTCGGCCTTCAGCTCGGCGGTCAGCACCTGCTCGACGCCCTTCTTGGGATCGAAGCCGGCCTTGACCATCGGCGCCATGGCCAGGGTGATGGCGGCCATCCACGGCCGGAAGGCGTCGAGGGCCGCCGCCGGCATGCCCATCTCCTGACCGTAGGTCTTGGCCTTCTCCCAATCGGCAGGCGCCAGCTTCTTCGAGAGCGGCGTGGACTGGTCGATGCCGTACTTCATGATCAGCGGCTGCATCACGGCCATGTCGTCGGCGCCGACGACTTCCAGCACCAGTTCGTCGGTCGACTTCAGGGCGGCGTCCAGCTTGACCGAGCGCCACTGGGTCTCGGGGCGCAGCACGTGGACGGTGCCGAACAGATAGATGGTGGAGTCGTGATCCTGGATCTTCCACAGCGCCGGATCGGCGAGGGCCTGGGTGGCCGCGCTCAAGGCGACGACGGAAACGAGGCCGGCGACGACGCGGCGGGCGACTTTGACGGACGAACGAAGCATGCGGATCCTCTCGGGTGAAAACGGTCGGGAAAAGGGTTTGCTTGGGCGGCTAGTCGACGAAGCCGCGCCGCCAGGCCACGATCATCGAGATCAGCAGGTAGCCGATCATGTTGACGTTGACGGCGTCCCAAAGGGTCAGCGGCGGCAGCAGAGAGAGCTTCTCGGCGGCCGCCCACAGGAACAGCAGCCCCTGCAGCAGGCCATAGGAGACAGCCGCGGTCTCGGCCATGGTCCGGCGCATCAGCTCGTCGCTGCGCACCCACAGGGTGATGTTGCCTGCGGTCTGGACCAGGAACACGGTGATCAAGCCGGTCATCACCGCCGAGGCCAGCAAGGGCGACAGCGGCACAAACAGCGCGCCCGCCAGCGGCGGAGCGGCTAGCATGACGGCCGCAAGGACCAGCACCCCGCCCTGCCCGGCATAGAAGCTGGCCTGGGCGGGCGTAGCCGCGCGGGTCTCTTCCTCGCCGTTGATCCGCCGCCCCAGCGCCTTGCGGCTGAGGCTGACGGCCATGGTCACCAGGCCCACGGCGACGAGGAAGGTCGCCAGACCCAGCGAGACGACGTCGCTGGAGGAGAACTCCAAGTCGCGCCAGTAGCCCTGGCGCTTGAGCCAGACCAAGACCCGACCGGCGGCGAAGCCCACCGGCGCGCCGACGGCCATCAGGATCAGGGCCCGGCGCGCCCGGGGCGAAAGCTTCTGGGCGTTGGACGCTGCGGTCATGTCAGTCCTCGTCCTGGAAGATGGCTTCGATGGGCTGGCCGAACAGGCGGGCGATCTTGAAGGCCAGGGGCAGGCTGGGGTCGTACTTGCCCGTCTCCAGCGCGTTGATGGTCTGGCGGGAAACGTCGAGCCGCTGGGCCAGGTCGGCCTGGCTCCAGTCGCGTTCGGCGCGCAGCACCTTGAGGCGGTTCTTCATCCGCCCCTCAGCGCCGCTTCAGCCACCAGGCGGCCCAGAACAGGCCGTAACCGACCAGTTGAAAGCCGCCGAGCAGGGCCATGCCGAACAGCACCGCCTGCGTGGTGGTCATGCCGGCCGGCAACGCGGCCTCGGCGGCTGCGGGCATGGCGTGGAGCAGGATGTAGGGCACGGCGGCCAGGGCCAGGCCCGTAGAGCCGCCCCAGTACCAGGACCACTTGTGGGCTTCACGCGCGGCCTCGTCGGCGGCGCTCCACCAGCGCGCGCAAAGCCACAGCACCAGAGCCATGACCCCGATGACCGACAACGCGATGACGACCAGCGAAAAGACGGCAAACTCGGGCTTTCGCTTGCCCAGCTCGCCGATCAGGGAGGCCGCGACGCCGAGCACCAAGGCCGCGCCAAACGAATAGGCCACCGCGGCCACAAGCCGTCGTCGCGCCAGTCTCTGCCCGGACATGCCAAGTTCCCCCGTCAAAATGACAAGGAACATTGACATTGAAGCGCAGGACCGTGTCAAGGACCCTGGACAAAATTCGCGCTTAGGCGGCGATGCGCCCGCTTCGCCAGTGCAGCGGCGCCGGGGCGGCGACGCCCAGGGCCTTGGCCAGCCAGTGGGCCTTGGGGTCGGCGTGGAGTAGCCAGCCATATTGCGAGAAGCGGTCGCCGTAGTCGTCCCAGCGGATCACCCGTCCGTCGGCGTCGAGGCGCCACACGGCCTTGTCGCAGCCGGGGATGCGCTCGGCGCGCTCCCAGGCGGCCACGCGCTGGCTGTGGGTCGAGAACGGACCGGAGAAGAGGCGGTTCATGACGCTGGGCTCCCGTCGACGCGGCGCGGATCCGGAAGCCGAATCTGCGTGTAATCGCAATAACCGGACACTAGCCCTTGGTGACGATTAACGCAGCCGACACCATATGTAGTGCGACGCCATGCCGCGCGACAGCTTGAACATGTTCAGCGACTTGCGCTTTGCGCGACTCAGGGCGGCGTAAGCGGTCGCCTCGCCGCATCCAGCGCCACATGCAGGTCGGCCCGCCTTGGAAGGTCCTCAGCGCACCACGCGGTCAGCCGCTCGTAGTGGTCGAGGAAGCGCTCCAGCACCGCCGGATCGAGGCCGCCGCGCTCGCCAAGCGCGGCGATTCGGACCTGAAGCTTGGCCTCCTGCTGCCGGCGCCACGCCCGCACGGTGGCGAAGTCGGGCGCGGTCAGCACGGCCAGCCAGTCGATCCGGCCGAAGAGCTCGCGGTACGGACCGGCCAGGGCCGCGTCGATGTAGCCGCGCCAGGCGCCGCTTTTGTCCTCGTCGCGCTCGAGGGCGTTGACGGGCTTGGCGAGCGCCGCCGCCCCTTGCGGCCGCGCGCCCAGGCACCAGCCCTCCAGCAGCACCACGTCGGCCGGAGCGTCGAACACCGGCCAGGCCTCGCGCGGAGCCCGATCATCGGCGGCCTTGTCGAAGCGCGGCAAGGCGATCGCGCCCTCCCCCGCCAGGTCGTCGAGCAGCGACAGTCCAAGGCCCACGTCGTGCGTGCCAGGCGGTCCGCGCGTGGCCAGCAGCGGGTGGACGTCGCGGGCCAGGGCCTGGCGCTGGGACCGGGTCAGATAGAGGTCGTCCAGCGACAGCACGGCCACCTTCAGCCCCTCGTCGGCCAGAAGGCGCGCGACCACCGCCATCAGGGTCGACTTGCCCGCCCCCTGCGGCCCCGACAGGCCGGCGACGAAGCCCGGCCGGCCATGCGCCCGCGCCGCGGCGATCAACCGCTCGGCCAGGGGCCGATGCAGGACATGGAAGGTCTCGGCGAAGCCGGCGTCCAGGCGCTCGTCGCGGATGAAGTCAGGCAGCCAGGCGGGATCGGGCGCGGTCATAGTCCGACCATGCACCGGTTCGCGCGGTTACTGCACCCGCCGCACGCGATAGCCGCGCGCCTTCATCAGGGCCGGCAGGCCGTCGGGCCCGGCCATGTGTAGGGCACCGACCGTGACCAGCTCGACGCCCGAGCCGGCCATCTCGCGGTCCAGAACCTGCGCCCAAGCCAGGTTGCGTCGCTTGAGCAGCGCCTCGTAAAGCTCGGGCCGGTCGCGGCGCATGCCCTCGACCAGCACAGCGCCCAGGCGGTCGACGTCACCCTTCAGCCAGGCCTGCTGCAAGTCGACACCCCTGCGCGGCGGGGCCATCTGCTCGGCGGCGACATCGTCGAGGTACTGCACCTCGACGGTCTCGGGCAGGTCGGCGAACAGGCGCAGCTGCTGCTCGAAGCTCTCGAAGGCCAGGACCGGCTTTTCGGCGCGCACGGCCTGGCGGGTGACGCTTGCGTCGGCGCCGTCCTCCACCGAGCCGCCAGCCTGCGCCATCGGCAGCACCGACAGCATCATCGCCGCCGCCCAGGGCCGCAGGCGGTCGACGCGGTCGAGGCTGGCGCCGCGGCTGTCGAGCGCCGCGCGCAGGCTGGCCACGGTGCGCGGCGGCAGTTTCTCGGTCAGCGAACGGTCGAGATCGACGCCGTAGCGGTCGACCAGGGCTTTCACGGCGGCGGGATCGGCGTCGACGCGGGTCTCGAACCACAGCTTGTCGGCGCGGGCATAGGCGCGGTCGAACACCGGGGTGCGCCAGCGCACGTCCGGCGACAGCACGTGCATCGAGCCGAACAGGTAGATGCGGGAGTCGCCGTCGCTAACCTCCCACATGGCAGGGGCGGCATGAGCCGCGCCCGACAGACCCGCCAGCGCAACGAGCGCCGCCGCAGCGCCCCTGATCCAGGCCAGAACCATACGCGTCCCCGACTAAAACACGGGGACCACGCTAGGCGAGAGCGGGTTAACCAGGCGAGCGCTAAGCGCCGCGGCCTAACGCCACGGCTTGAAGTGCTTGGAAAGCTTCAGCCCCTGCCTCTGGTAGTGCGAACCGCCCTCGCCATAGAGGCGCGCGGGCCGCTCGGTCAGGGGCTCATAGACCAGGCGAGCCACGGTCTGGCCGTCTTCCAGCAGGAACGGCGTCTCGTGGCTGCGCACCTCGAGCACGCCCTTGGAGCCGACGGCGCCGGCCTCCTCGGTGCCGAAGCCCGGGTCGAAGAAGCCGGCGTAGTGGACGCGGAACTCGCCCACCGACGGATCGATCGGGGTCATCTCGGCCGCTTCCATGACCGGGATCTCGACGTCGTCCTTGGAAGCCAGGATGTAAAACTCGCCCGGATCGAGCAGCAGCTCGCCGTGGCGGGTTTCCAGCGGCTCCCAGAAGTCGCGCGGGTCGTGGCCGTCCTCGTGGTCGAGATCGACGACGCCGGCGTGGCGACGGCCGCGGAAGCCCACGATGCCGCTCTGGCCGGGCGTCAGGTCGACGCCGACACTGCGGATGGCCAGCTTCACCGGATCGCCGCGCTTGAGGCGCAGCTGGTTCAGGCGCGTGCCGGCGCGGACCAGCACCGAGAAGGTCTGCGGCGCGATCTCGATATAGAGCGGCCCCTCATAGCCGGCCTCGATGTCGTCGAAGGCCTTGGAGTGGTCGCTCAGCAGGCGGACAAAGACGTCGACCCGGCCCGTGGAGCTCTTGGGATTGCCGCGCGCGGCGACATTGGCCGGCAGCGCCAGGCGCTCCTGGATCTCGGCGATGTAGACGCAGCCCTTCTCCAGCACCGCGCCCTTGCTCAGGTCCAGCTCGTGCATGGCCACGTCCTTGAGGCGGTCAGGCACGCGGCGCGAGACGCCCGGCAGGAACGAGGCCCGCACGCGCCAGCAGCGCACGCCCAGGCGCAGGTCGAGGCTGGCCGGCTGAACCTGGTCGCGGTCGAACGGGGTCTGCGAGGTGATCGCCTCCTGGGCGATCAGGGACTCGATGGTCTGGCAGGGCAGAATCCCTGCGGCGTGGGCGTCGGTCATCGGCGGCACACTCTCTAAACCTCGCGCCTAAGGCAAGGCTGCGCGCGCGTCGTTCGCCTCCAGGCATTCTGATGTTGAAATAAGACCCTCGGCGCTTGACCCTGGGGGCCGCCAAACCCCTTATGCCGCCAACTTGTGACTACTGCGTCGAGGAAGCCGTGTCCGAAGATCCGAAGAACTGGGACGTCGCCACCAAGCTGATCCGTGGAGGTCTCGCCCGTTCGCCGTTCATGGAGACCGCCGAGGCGCTCTACCTGACCCAGGGCTTCACCTACGACAGCGCCGAGGGCGCCGATCGCCGGTTCTCGGGCGAGGATCCGGGCTTCGTCTATTCGCGCTTCAACAACCCGACCGTGAAGATGTTCGAGGACCGCCTTGCGCTGCTGGAAGGCGCCGAGGTCTGCCGCGCCACGGCCACGGGCATGGCCGCCGTCCACTCGGCGCTGATGGGCCTGGTGCGCGCGGGCGATCACGTGGTGGCCGGCAACGCCCTCTTCGGCTCGTGCCGCTGGCTGATCGCCGAATGGCTGCCGCGCTTCGGCGTCGAGACCACCTTCGTCGACGCCACCGACCTTTCGGCCTGGGAAGCGGCGATCAAGTCCAACACCAAGGCCGTGCTGATCGAGACCCCCTCGAACCCGGTGCTGGAGATCACCGACATCGCCGCGGTGTCGAAGCTGGCCCACGCCGTCGGCGCCAAGGTCATCGTCGATAACGTGTTCGCCACCCCGATCTTCCAGCAGCCGCTGGAGCTGGGCGCCGACGTCGTCGTCTATTCGGCCACCAAGCACATCGACGGCCAGGGCCGCGTGCTGGGCGGGGCGATCCTGACCACCGAGGCCATCAACGAGGAATTCTACCGCGACAGCATGCGCCACACCGGCCCATCGCTGTCGCCGTTCAACGCCTGGGTCATGCTCAAGGGCCTGGAGACGCTGGACCTGCGCGTGCGCCGCCAGACCGACACCGCCGCCGCCCTGGCCGATGTCATGGCCGAGCACAAGAAGGTGACGCGGGTGCTCTACCCGTTCCGCACCGATCACCCTGGCTACGAAGTGGCCAAGAAGCAGATGACCGGCGCCGGCACGGTGATCGCCCTGGACCTCGGCTCGCGCGAGGCGGCCTTCAAGTTCCTGAACGCGCTGGAGATCGTCGACATCTCCAACAATCTGGGCGACGCCAAGTCGATGGCCACCCACCCGCCGACCACGACGCACCGCTCGGTGCCCGAGGAAATGCGCCCGCTGCTGGGCGTGACCGAAGGCGGCGTGCGCCTGTCCGTGGGCCTGGAAAGCCTGTCCGACCTGACGCGAGACGTGACCCGTGCGCTCGACCAGGCGTGAGTCCAGCCCGCCGCTGAAGCGGATCCGTCGGCGCCGCGGCCCCGATACCGGCATCTATGAAGCCCGCACGCGCGACATCGTCGTGCGGGTCGCGCCCTGCTACCTGCCCGAGGAGTCCTCGCCCGAGCAGAGCCTCTACCTGTGGGCCTACACCGTCGAGATCGAGAACCACGGCGTCGAGACCGTCCATCTGGTCGCGCGCTGGTGGAAGGTCACAGACGCGATGAACCGCAGCAACGAGGTCGAGGGCTCGGGCGTGGTCGGCGAGCAGCCGGAACTGCGGCCGCGCGAGGCCTTCCGCTACGTCTCCAACTGCCCGCTGCCGACGTCGTCGGGCACGATGGTCGGCCGCTACCAGATGGTGACCGAGGCCGGCGAAGCGTTCGACGCGCACATTCCCGAGTTCTCGCTGCACCTGCCGGGCGCCTCCCGGCGGGTGAACTGACGCAAGGATCGCGTTTCCGAAAACGCAACCTTGAGATAGTACGTCATCGTTCGTGAACCCCGGGGGGAACCGAGCGATGACGTCCTACACCATCCAGATCTGGAACCAGTCCCAGGCCGCCAGGAGCTATGTGCTGTTTCTGCAGCAGCCCGAACTGGCCGCGGCCGGCTCGCCGCAGGGCTACACCAACGCCTGGGCGACCTTTCCCAGCGTGACCAACGGCGGCTTCGACCGCATCACCTTCGACGAGACCATCTACGCCTACTGGAGCGAGCCGCCAGCCAACGGCCGAACGCTCAGCGGCGGCGTGGCGCTGGTCAACACCCAGACCCATGATACGGTCGCCTTCAGCGGCGGCTCTCCCACCGGTTTCACCTCGGTCACCAGCCCGGGCTCGGCCCCGCCGGGGAGCTTCGCGATCGTCACGGGGTCCGACTTCACCCCGAGCAACGGCTACGTCCTGGGGATGGCGCGCATGGCCGCCTCGCCGATCCCGGTCCCGACCATGACCTTTCCGGCCCTGCCGAACACGATCAGCACCATCCGGCCGATCCACACCTACTATGTGGCCGTCGGGGACTATGCGCCAGGCGAGGTGATGGACGCCGGCCTGGTCGCCGGCGCGGCCGAAATCGACTTCGCCGGACGGGCGCAGACCACTGCCACGGTCATCCAGCACGCGGACGGAACCTTTTCCGTGACCTACGGCTGACGCCGTCGCCGAAAGGCGCCGTTGCCAAGTAACGATGTTCTGCGTTTACTTCCCCTAGCGGCGTCAGACCGCGAACACATAGGGAGGTTGCGGCGTGGCCGATTACGAGCTTACCCTCATCAACCAGAGCGACGACGTCCAGAACTCGACGGTCATGGTGTTCCAGAAGGCGCCCAGCAGGCCGGTCAGCCTGGCGCGGACGATCCCGCCCGGCGGCTCTTCGAAGATCAGTTTCAACAATGTGGAACCGAACGCCCAGGCCTATCTGGTTCTGGGCGAGCGGCCGCACCTGGACGGCGGCGAACCGCCGGCCGGCTCGGTGCGGCTCGATCTGGACCTGACGCACGAATACGTCATCCGACGGCCGGAAGGGCGGCACTAGCTGCGCTAGCCCCCTTCAGTCGCTTAGAGAACCTCCCCCTCTGGGGGAGGCTCCTCCTGCCTTACGCCTCGCCTTCCGGCTCCAGCGCGTAGACGCGCGAGCAGTACTCGCAGGTCACGTGGATCTTGCCGTCGGGCTCGATCATCTCGGCCTTCTCTTCCGGCGAGAACGACTGCAGCACCACGCCGATCCGCTCTTCCGAGCAGCGGCAGAAGGCGCGCAGCGGCTTCTCGTCGATCAGGCGCACGCCGTCCTCGTTGAACAGGCGCCACAGCAGGGTGGTGGTCGGCACGGTCGGGTCGATCAGCTCGTCCTCGCCCGTGGTCTCGAACAGCGCCTGGGCGTGGTTCCAGGCTTCCTTGGTCTCGCCGCGCGTCTCGTCGCCGGCGATGGTCTGAATGAGAATGCCGCCGGCGCGCCAGGTCAGGCCCTCGCCCGTGTCGACCTGGCCGACGGCCAGGCGCACGCGGGTCGGGATCTGTTCCGACTGCATGAAGTACTGCTCGGCGCACAAAGCCAGGCTCTCGCCCTCAATGGCGGTGACGCCCTGATAGCGCTCCATGTCGGCGCCCTGGTCGAGGGTCATGATGAACACGCCGCCGCCCAGCAGGGTCTTGGCGCCCGGACGGGCGAAACCTTCCGAAACCGCCGCGACTTCGTCGGGGTCGAACCGGCAATAGCCGCGCAGGCCGCCGGTGGTGTCGTAGTCGACCACCACATAGCGCACCGGGCCGTCGCCCTGGGCCTGGACGATCAGGCGGCCCTCGAACTTCAGGCTCGAGCCGACCAGGGCGGCCAGCGCGCAGGCCTCGCCCAGCAGGTTGGCCACGGGCTCGGGATAGGAATGGCGGGTCAGCACCTCGTTGACCGCCTCGCCCAGCCGCACCACGCGGCCGCGCACGGGCAGGCCTTCGATCTGGAAGGCGGAAACGAGGTCGTCGGACAGGATCTGGGGGGCGGCGTCGGTCATGGGGCGGTTAGATAGGCGCTTTGTGGGAAATTGCGAGACCCCCTCTCCCCTTGCGGGAGAGGGTGGCCTCCGAAGGAGGTCGGGTGAGGGGTCGCACGAGCTGAGACACCACGTCAGCTGATCAGCCGTCGCGGTGTTTTGGGTCTGAGAGACCCCTCATCCGTCAGCTTCGCTGACACCTTCTCCCGCAAGGGGAGAAGGAACGAGAGCTTACTTCTTCGCCAGATAGTCCAGCGCCATGAACACCTCGGCCTTGACCCCCGTCTCCAGCACCGCCTCGTCGATGTCGAAATAGGGCGAGTGATTGGCCGGCGCCCCCGCGGCCGGCACGTCGGCCTTGCGGCCGCCCAGCTGGACGAACACCGCCGGCACCTTCTGACCGTAGAGGGAAAAGTCCTCGGCCCCGGTGACCAGGGCGGCCTGGTCGTCGACCTTGCCGGGCGAGGCCTTTTCCAGCGAGGCCTTGACCCACTTCGACAGGGCCGCGTCGTTCCAGGTGACCGGATAGGGCTGGGTGAACACCGCCTCGGCCTTGGCGCCATAACGGTCGCCGATGGCGGCCACGGCCTTCTGGGTCTTGGCGATCACCTCGGCCTTGCGCTCAGGCGTGAAGGTTCGCAGCGTGCCGCTCATCACCAGGTCTTCGGGGATGATGTTGTTGCGCACGCCCATGTTGATGGTGGCGATGGTCAGCACCGTCGGCGAGGTCCCGACATCGATCTGGCGGGCGGCGATCTGGTTCAGGGCCTGGACGATGTCGGCCGAGATGCTGGCCATGTCGATGCCCGCCCAGGGCCGCGCGCCGTGGGTCTGCTTGCCCTTGACGGTGATGGTGAGGCGGTCGGCGCCGGCGTAGAAGCCTTCCGGGCGATAGTTCAGGGCGTGGGCGTCACCGGGGCCGATATGGACGCCGAAGATGGCGTCGACCTTCGGGTTGTCGAGCGCGCCGTCGGCGATCATCAGCTTGGCGCCGCCCTCGTCGCCGGCCTGGGGCCCCTCCTCCGCCGGCTGGAAGATGAAGACCACCGTGCCGGCGATGTCGTTCTTCATGCCGGCCAGCACCGTGGCCGCGCCCAGCAGCATGGCCACGTGGGTGTCGTGGCCGCAGGCGTGCATCACCGGGACGGTCTTGCCTTCCCAGGTCGCCGTGGCCTTGGAGGCGAACGGCAGGCCGGTCTTTTCCAGCACCGGCAGGGCGTCCATGTCGGCGCGCAGAGCCACGACCTTGCCGGGCTTGCCGCCCTTGAGCACGCCCACGACGCCGGTCTTGCCGACGCCCTCGCGGACCTCCAGACCCAGCGCCTTCAGCTCCTTGGCCACCAGGGCGGCGGTGCGGACCTCCTGGTTGCCCAGTTCGGGATGCTCGTGAACGTCGCGCCGCCAGGCCACCGCCTTGGGCTGGGCCGCCTTGGCCGCCGACTCGACCTTGGCCGCGGACGGCGCGGCCAGAGCGGGGACGGAGATGGCGCTCGCCGCCATCAGGGCCAGAACCGAAACCTTCGCGCGCACGCCCATTCCCGACTCCTAGAGAAGACTTTGCGGGCGAGCTTGGCGGTTCCCAAGGCCGGGTCAAGGGCCGGGTCAAGGGCGACTGCACTTTACCTAAGGAACGGCTTTGCAGAACCGTTGCGAAGACTAAGCTTCGTCCATGACCGAGCCTGCATTCGACTCCAAGGACGACGGCGAAGCCCTGGACCCCAGTTCCGGCGTGATAAGGCCGCGCCACGCCGCCACCCTGATCGTGGTGCGCGACGATGGTCCCGCTCCGCAGGTGCTGATGGGGCGGCGGAATCGCGGCCACGCCTTCATGGCCAGCAAGTGGGTGTTTCCCGGCGGCCGGGTCGACCGCGGCGACTATGGCGCGCCCTCGGCCACCGAGCTTGATCCCCAGGTCGCCTCGCGCCTGACAACCGAACCGCGTCATCCCTCGCCCGCGCGCCTGGCCCGGGCCCTGGCCCTGGCGGCCGTGCGCGAAACCTTCGAGGAGACCGGCCTCCTGCTGGCCAAGCCGGCCCAGGCGCGCCCCGGCGCCGGGGCCTGGCGACCGTTCCTGGCCCAGGGCGCCCTGCCCGATCTGTCGCCGCTGGCCTTCGTGGCCCGCGCCATCACCCCGCCCTATCGCCCGCGCCGCTTCGACGCCCGCTTCTTCATGGCCCCGGCCAGCGCCCTGCTGAGCCTCGAGCCCCAGCCAGATTGCGGCGAGCTGGACGAGATCGCCTGGGTCACCTTCGACGAGACCCGCGACCTCGACCTGCCCAGCATCACCCGCATGGTGCTGCGCGAGTCGGCGCTGCGCCTGAAGGATCCCCACCGCCCCGCGCCGTTCATGCGCTTCCTGCGGGGCAACGCCGTGATGACGGAGCTCTGACCATGCTCGCCCTCCTCCTCGCCCTGCAGGCCGCCCCGGCGCCGGCCATCGACCAGGCCGCCTTCCTGGCCGGCTGCTGGCGGCAGGACCGGCCCAACGGCGTGGTCGAGGAGCAGTGGCTGGCGCCCGGCGGCGGCATGATGCTGGGCATGAGCCGCACGGTGCGCGACGGCAAGGTCCGCACTTTCGAGTTCACCCGAATCCAGGAAACTGACGGACGACTCACCTTCTTCGCCACGCCCTCGAACCAGGCCCCGGCCGCCTTTCCGCTGAAGAGCGCCGCGCCGGGCGAGCTCGTGTTCGAAAACCCCGCTCACGACTTTCCCCAGCGGGTGATCTACAAAAGCCAGGGCAAGGACGGCCTTCTGGGCCGGATCGAGGGCGAAATCGGCGGCAAGGCGCGGTCGGTCGACTTCCCCTACAAACGATGTTCAGGCGCCGATTGACTTTGGCCCGTTCATGCGTATGTTCCGCGCCTCTCATTTCGACCGCGCGGAGACCTGCGCGACCACCGCAGGGATACGACCATGGCCAAACCGGCTTCGATCAAGATCCGCCTGAATTCGACGGCGGACACCGGCTTCTTCTACGTCACCAAGAAGAACGCCCGCACCAAGACCGAAAAGATGGTGCTGAAGAAGTACGACCCGGTCGTGCGCAAGCACGTCGAATTCCGCGAAGGCAAGATCAAGTAAGATCGCCTCGTCGCACCGACGATTCTCGAAAACGCCCGGCGGCAACGTCGGGCGTTTTTGTTTTTCCGGTCCCTGGAATAGGTTCATCGCGTGATCGTTCGCCTCGCCCTCGCCTTCTCCGTCATGGCCGCCGCCCTGCCCGCCTGCGCCCAGCCCGCGCCGGTGCAGAGCTACGAGGTGGTCCGCACCTATCCCCACGACCGCCAGGCCTTCACCGAGGGCCTGCTGGTGCGCGACGGCCAGCTCTACGAGAGCACGGGCCTGGAGGGCCGCTCGTGGGTGCGCAAGGTCGACCTGGAGACCGGCGCGGTGCAGCAGCAGGCCGACCTTGATCCCAAGTACTTCGGCGAGGGCATCGTCGACTGGGGCGATCAGATCGTCCAGCTGACCTGGCAGAACGGGATCGGCTTCGTTCGTGACCGGGCGACCTTCGCCGTCAAGTCGACCTTCAGCTACACCGGCGAAGGCTGGGCCCTGACCAAGGACGACCGTCGCATCATCATGAGCGACGGCACCGACGAGCTGCGGTTCCTGGATCCCAAGACCCTGAAGGAAACCGGCCGGGTGAAGGTGACCGACGATGGCCGTCCCGTGGACCAGATCAACGAGCTGGAATTCATCAAGGGCGAGGTCTGGGCCAACATCTGGCAGACCGACCAGATCGTCCGCATCGATCCCAAGACCGGCAAGGTGGTCGGACGGCTCGATCTGTCGGGCCTGCTGACGCCGCAGGAAGCCGCCCGCGCCGACGTGCTGAACGGCATCGCTTACGACGCCAAGGCGGATCGGATCTTCGTCACGGGCAAGTTCTGGCCGTGGCTGTTCGAGATCAAGGTCGCGAAGTAGGCCGCCCCTTCACCGCCTCCCTAGGCCTCGAGCCTAGGGCCCATGGTTCAGTCGCTCAGACCTGAGATGCACGCCCGCGATCTGAGCGGCGGCGCGATGGCCCCTGGGCACAAGGCCCAGGGAAGCAGTTTCTAAAAGCTCGGAGAAAAAGGCGGCTCAAGCCGCCTTGCAGACCACGGCGTTGCGGCCGGCGGCCTTGGCTTCGTAGACGCCGCTGTCGGCGCGCTTGAGCAGGGCTTCGGGGGTGTCGCCCGGGCCTGTGGTGGCCGAGACGCCGACCGAGATTGTCACCGTCAGCATTTCCTGGCCGCCGGCCACGCGGAACGGCGAGCCGGCCACGTGCATGCGGATGCGCTCGGCGATGCGCACGGCGTCGGCCAGCTGGGTGTCGGGCATGATCACCGTGAACTCCTCGCCGCCGTAGCGGCAAGGCAGGTCGATGGCGCGCACGTTAGAGGCCAGGCGCAGGGCGAACTCGCGCAGCACCTCGTCGCCGACGTCGTGGCCGAAGCCGTCGTTGATCTTCTTGAAGTAGTCGATGTCGATCAGCAGGGCCGAGACCGGGTCGCCGCCCATGGTGGCGCGGTTGACCAGGGCCGACAGCTGGCCGGTCATGTAGCGGCGGTTGTGCAGGCCGGTCAGCGGATCGGTGACGGCCAGCTCCAGCGAATGGTCGAGGTTGTTGCGCAGATAGTCGGTGTAGCGCTTGCGGCGCACCTGGGTGCGGACGCGGGCGGCCAGCTCCTGCGGGTCGATCGGGCGCGGCAGCACATCGTTGACGCCGATATCCAGCGCCTTGACCATCCGCGGGCGGTCGTCGGGATCGACCACGGCCAGGATCGGCAGGTGGCGGGTGCGCTCGCTGGAACGCAGCGTCGCGGCGAAGCGAAGGCCGTCGAAGCCACGGGCGGCGGCGTTGACGATGACGAGGTCCACCGGGCCGCCGGCGCTGATTTCGGCCTTGGCCAGATCGGTCTCGACCACGGGGCGGTGCTCGACCGCCAGTTCGGTGGCCACGCGCTGGGCCTGGCGTTCGTTGTCGTCGACGATCAGCACCCGGCCGCCGATGCCGTCAAGGCGGGCGGCGGCGCCGGCGATCACGCCGATGCGGCGGCCCGAAGCCTCGCGCTGGCGCAGCTCGTCAATGACCATCTTCAGGCGGGTCAGGCTGCGCACGCGGGCGAACAGCATGACGTCGTCTATGGGTTTCGTGAGGAAGTCGGCGGCGCCCGCCTCCAGGCCCTGGATGCGGTCGGCGCGGCCATCGAGGGCCGTGACCAGCACCACCGGGATATGGCGGGTGGCGGCGTCTTCCTTGAGCTTGCGGCAGACGGTGAAGCCGTCCATGCCGGGCATCATCACGTCCAGCAGGATGATGTCGGGCAGTTCCTCGGCCGCCTTCGCCAGGGCCGTCGGGCCGTCATAGGCGTAGGAGACCTGATAATACTCGGCCGAAAGCTTGGCCTCGAGCAGGCGCACATTGGCCTCGATGTCGTCGACGACGAGGATTCGCGCGCTCACGGCCTGTTACCTCTCCAGCAGTCGGCGGATGGTGTCGAGGAAGTGCGACACCGAGATAGGCTTCGAGATATAGGCCTCGCAGCCGCCCTCGCGAATACGCTCCTCGTCGCCCTTCATCGCAAATGCCGTAACAGCGACCACGGGTATATGTGACAGATCGTCGTCCTCTTTCAGCCACTTGGTCACTTCCAGGCCCGAGATCTCGGGCAGCTGGATGTCCATGAGGATCAAGTTAGGGCGATGTTCACGGGCGATCGACAGCGCCTGCAGCCCTTCACGGGTCTGCAGGGTCTCGTAGCCCTGGGCCTCGAGCAGATCATGAAAGAGCTTCATGTTCAGCTCGTTATCCTCGACGATGAGGACCTTCTTCGTCATCCTGACCCCGACCATACGGTCCGTGGCGACACGTGAGGGATTCGCGCCGCTTCTTCATCCTCAGATCGCACGAATATCCTTAAGCCCGCGCTAATCGCGTTTCCAACGACCGATCGCACACAAATGGACGCCCGCTCTCTAGACCTCAAGACCTGCACGCTGGATGCGCACCGTCCGCTCGTCATCGTGGACGTCGACGAAGTGCTGGCCCAGTTCATGGCCGGCTTCGGCGCTTTCATCGGCCGGCACGGCTTCGAGCTGCGCGTCGACCGCTTCGCCCTGTTCCAGAACATCTACCGTCCGGGCGAGGCCGAGCACCTGGACCTGATCGCCGGCCGGGCCCTGTTCAACGACTTCTTCCGCGATGGCGGCGACGACCTCCTGCCCGCCGAAGGCGCGGCCGACGCCCTGGCCGACCTGTCGCTGGACGCCAACGTGGTGATCCTGACCAACGCGCCGGAGCACGGCCGCCAGACTCGCGCCCGCTGGCTGAAGACTCACGGCTTCGACTATCCGCTGATCATCAATTCCGGCCCCAAGGGCCCGTCGGCGGCCGACCTGGCCGGACGGGTCGAGAAGCCCGCCGTGTTCATCGACGACCTGCTGCCGCAACTCGAATCGGTGGCCGAGTACGCCCCTGGCGTAAGTCGCTTCCAGATGGTGGCCGACCAGCGCCTGCGCCCCCTGGCTCCCAGCGCGCCCGACCGGCACAAGCGCATCGACCTGTGGCCCGACCTCAAGGTCGCCCTCCGCGAGGCGCTGGCGCTCGACGGGCGATGAAGGCCCCCAGATGAAAGCCCTCTGCCGCGACTGCCTCTGGACCGGCGAGCGCAAGGCGCCGCGCTGCCCGTCGTGCGGCTCGCCGCGCACGGTCTTCCACGAGGAACTGGGGGCGCTTTCGATGGCGCACCTGGACTGCGACGCCTTCTACGCCTCGGTCGAGAAGCGCGACGATCCGACCTTGCGCGACAAGCCGGTAATCGTCGGCGGCGGCAAGCGCGGCGTGGTCACCACGGCCTGCTACATCGCCCGGATGAGCGGCGCGCGCTCGGCCATGCCGATGTTCAAGGCATTGCAGCTGTGTCCCGACGCCGTCGTCGTGAAGCCCAACTTCGCCAAGTACAAGCACGAGAGCGCCCTCATCATGGCCCGCCTCTCGAACCTGACGCCGCTTGTGCAGCCGCTGTCGCTGGACGAGGCCTGGATCGACCTGGCCGGCACCGAGCGCCTGCACGGCGCGCCGCCGGCGGTGATGCTGGCCAAGGTGCAGAGAGAGATCGAGGCCGAGCAGAACCTGACCGTCTCGATCGGCCTGGCCCCCAACAAGTTCCTGGCCAAGATCGCCTCGGAACTGGACAAGCCGCGCGGCTTCTCGGCCATCGGCGCGGCTGAGGCTGTGGCGTTCCTGGCGACCAAGCCGGTGTCGATCCTGCCGGGCGTGGGGCCCGCGACGGTCTCGACCCTGGCGGGCCTTGGCCTGCGCACCGTCGGCGACATCGCCAATGCCGACCTCAAGACCCTGGCCCAGGCGCTGGGAACCGGCGGACTGCGCCTGCATCGGCTGGCCCACGGCCAGGACGCCCGCGCCGTGGATCCCGACAGCGTGCGCAAGACCATCAGCGCCGAGACCACCTTCAACGACGACCTCTTCCGCCGCGAGGACCTGGAAGACCAGCTGTGGCCCCTGTGCGAGAAGGTGGCCCGGCAGGTGCGCCGCGAAGAGGTGGCCGGCCGGGTGGCGACGCTGAAGCTGCGCACCCCCGACTTCAAGATCCACACCCGCCGCCGCACCCTGCCCGTCCCCACCCAGACGGCCCAGACCCTGTTCCAGGTGGCGCGCGAACTGCTGGCCGCCGAGCCGCCGGGTCGCTCCTACCGTCTGATCGGCGCGGGCCTGACCGAGTTCGTCCCCGCCGCCGGCGCGGCCGACGACTTCTTCGCCGGCGACGAGCGCCGGGCGCTGAAGAGCGAGACGGCCATCGACGCCCTGCGCGGCAAGTACGGCCTGGGCGCCGTCGTCACCGGCCGGGCGCTGAAGAGCAAGTAAGATCAAATAGCCATTCTTCCCCGCGAAGGCGGGGACCCAAGCTGACATCCAGAATGGGGCGCGGCGGCGGATTACCCGCAGGCTCGGCTTGGATCCCCGCCTTCGCGGGGAGGCTCGGTGTAAGGGGCGCTCAGGTTGGTGAGTGTCTTTCCACTGGAACGTCGACCAGCGCCTCCCCCGCCGTCGTCCGCACCGCCGCCGTCAGGCGATCCAGCAGGCGCGCCGACAATCGCGAGCGCTGCCAGTAAAGCGTGACCGCGATGGCATGGCCCGGCGGCAGTTCGACCAGTCGTCCGGAGGCCAGATGCGGCGCGGCCAGCGTGCGCGGCGTCATCGCCCAGCCGAGGCCCGCCAGGTTCATGTCGAGCATCCCCTGCGTCGCCGGCGTCCAGTGCACGGGCCCCTCCGGGCGCGCGCCCAGCGCCTCCTGGGCCCAGCGGGCCTGCAGGCCGTCGCGGCGGTCGAAGCGCAGCAGCGGCGCATGGCGCAGGCGCTCGGCGTCGAAGCCGTCCGGAAAGACCCTGGCCATGAAGGCCGGGCTGGCCGTGGCCAGGTACTCGATCGCGCCCAGCGGATAGGTCTTGCAGCCGACCACCGGCGCCGGATCGGCGGTGACGGCGGCCAGCACCTCGCCGTCGCGCAGCCGCTCGGCGGTGTGGGCCTCGTCGTCCATGACGATGTCGAGCATGGCCCCGGTCTCCTCGGCGAAGCGCGCCGCGGCGAGCGGGAACCAGGTGCTGACGCTGTCGGCGTTGACAGCGATGCGGACCACGGCCGGCCCCTCGGCCAGGTCGGCCAGGCGCGGCAGATCGGCGACCAGGTCGCCCTCCAGCAGCCGCACCTGCTCCACATGGGCGCACAGGCGCGCGCCGATGGCGGTGGGGCGGCAGGGCTGGCCACGGGTCAGCAGCACCGCGCCCAGGCGCTCCTCCAGGGCCTTGACCCGCTGGGAGACGGCCGAAGGGGTGACGCCCAGCACGGCGGCCGCCTTGTCGAAGGCGCCCTCGCGGGCGACCGCCGCCACGGCCGCCAAGGAGGCATAGTCCAACATTAGCCAGCCTAACTTCGATTTAGCATCCTTAGTTAGACTACATAGGCCGCTCCCGTCATCAAGACGGCCATGAGCACCGCCCTCCTCCCCGCCCTCGCAAAAGGCTTCGCTCTCTCCGCCGGCCTGATCGTCGCCATCGGCGCGCAGAACATGTTCGTCCTGCGCCAGGGGCTGAAGCGCGAGCACGTGGCGCCGATCGTGCTGTTCTGCGCCCTGGCCGACGCCACCCTGATCATCGCCGGGGTCAACGGCCTGGGCGCGGTGCTGACGCTGGTTCCGGGACTGTCGGTGGCGCTGAGCCTGGGCGGCGCGGCCTTCCTGGCCTGGTACGGCGTCGGCGCGCTGCGGCGAGCCGCCAATCCCGAGGCGCTGGCCCTGGCCGATCAGCCAAGCATCACCCTGGGCGCAGCCCTAGCCGGTACGGCCGCCTTCACCTTCCTGAACCCGCACGTCTATATCGATACGGTGATGCTGATGGGCGCGGTCGGCGCCAGCCTGCCCGCCGCCGAGCGGCCTCTGTTCATGGCCGGCGCGGCTCTGGCCAGCGTCTGCTGGTTCTCGGCCCTGGGCTTCGGGGCCCGCTTCCTCGTCCCGCTGTTTTCCCGCCCCGCCGCCTGGCGCGTGCTCGACCTCGTCATCGGCGCGGTGATGCTGCTGCTGGCGGCCAGCCTGCTGGTCGGGGCCCTGGGGCGTTGACGAAAATCCCAGAGAACTCTGCTTGACAGAGTATCTCCATACAATCACTCTGCACCACAGAGAACTTTGAGCTCCATGGAGGACGTGATGGTGCTGAGCAAGACCGAGGCCGCCGCCGCGCTGGCCGACATACAGGAAACCACCCGCCGGGGCGCCACCCTGCGCGGCTACCGCATCGGCGGGCCGATCATGATGCTGTGGAGCGTGATCTGGATGCTGGGCTATCTCAGCATGGGCCTCTTGCCTTCGCACCAGTGGGGCTGGGTCTGGCTGGTGCTCGACACGATCGGCGCCGTCGGCTCCATCGTGCTGGCTCGGCCCGCGGACAGGGCGACCAAGGCTTCGGTCGGCAGGAGCGGCGGCCAATCGCTCAAGATGATCGGCGGCATGGCCGTGGCCATCGTCTTCGTGATGTCGACCTTCTATGTGCTGCGCCCTACCGATCCCAACGCCTACCTGGCCTTTCCAGGCCTGATGGTAGGGGCGATCTACGCCGCGGCCGGCGTGTTCGTGGCCGGGCGCTATCTGGGGATCGGCGCGGTGATGTTCGCCCTGACCCTGGTCGGGTTCTACGCCTTCCCCGAAACCCTCGCCTTCTGGATGGCCAGCGCCAGCGTGGCGATGTTCGTCAGCGGCGTCTGGCTGGCGAGGGCTTGAGCATGGCGCAGGCCGACGACCTGATCCACCAACCCCTGCGCCTGAAGATCATGGCCGCCCTCTATGCCGAGCGCGAGGGCGAGCCGCCGGAGTTCTCGCGCCTGAAGGCGATCACCCAGGCCACCGACGGCAACCTGGGCAGCCACCTCACCGCCCTGGAGAAGGCCGGCTATGTCGAGATCCTGAAGGATCACGTGGGCAAGCGCCCCCGCACCCGCGCGGCCGTTACGGCGACCGGCGCCAAGGCCTTCCGCGGCCACGTCGCCTATCTGCGGGAACTGGTCGAGGGCATCGACTGACGAAGGCCCGGTGGGCGGGATTACGATCCCGCCCCAGCCCGTTCGGCCCGCGCCTTGCGCACCATCTCCATGCTCCTGGCCACGCGCTCGGCCTTGCAGACCTCGTTGCTCTGGCCCTTGGCCTCCAGGTCCACGCACTGGTGGGCGGCGACCATCGGCGGGACCATGTCGATCGGCTCGGACGAAGCGTCGCCCCGGTTCACGACGTCGCGCAGCTTGGCCAGGTAACTCAGCACGCCCCTCTGGTCGGCGACCGCCTCGGGCTCCTGCGCGCCGTCCTTGGGCGGAGCCGGCAGCGCTGCGACAAGCTTATCGATCTCCAGCCTGGCCAGATCGGCCTTGGCGGCGTCGAACTCGCCAAGCTCGCGACGGGCGTTGGCGGCACGGCCCAGCTTGCCCATCCAGCCGGTGTCGCCAGGCTTGGCCGGCTCGGCCTCGACCGCTTGCGCGAACTCACGCTGATAGCGGGCCTTGCGGACGGGATCCCCGTCCACCTGCCAACTGGCCTGCAGGACCAGCCAAAGCGTATCGTCGCCGCCCTTCAGCGAGCGTTCCAGCCAGGCGGCGCGATAGTAGGAGGAATCCTCGGCCAAGGCCTTGTAGGCGTCGGAGGCCAGCAGCGCCGAAAGCTGCTTGAGCTCGGGCTTGGTGAAGTCGCGATACATGACCAGGCGGTTGCCCGGGCACTCCGGCAGCGGCATCGGAAACTCCCAACTGCCATAGGGCTTGCCGTCGGGCCGCGCGCCCCAGGTGCTGTAGGAGGCCGTTCCGGTGTGGGTGAAGCTCTCGCCGCCGACGGCGCACTTCATCTTGATCGGATAAGGCGTGCCCGCCTGAGCGGTGCCGGCCAGACCCGTCGCCACAGCCGCCGTCGCGGCCAGGATCAACCAAGGCTTCATGTGTCCCCTCCCCTGCAAGGAAGAGGAGACTGGCATTCAAATTGACGTGCGTAAATAGGAAGTCCGCGCGCCCGGACCGACTACATCAGCGAGCCCTTGCCGCTGGTGACTTCGGTGTAGCGGTGCACCCGCACGGCCAGCACCAGGCCAAAGCCGATCATCACCGTCATCATCACGGTGCCGCCGTAGGACAGCATCGGCATGGGCACGCCCACCACCGGCGCCAGGCCCATGACCATGGCCCCGTTGATCAGCACGTAAAGGGCGAAGGTCGCCGTCACGCCCGAGGCCGCCAGGCGGCCGAAGTGGCTATGGCTGATCGAGGCGATGCGCAGGGCCATGAAGATGACGATGCCGTACAGCGACAGCACCCACAGGCAGCCGACGAAGCCGAACTCCTCGGCCAGGGTGGCGAAGATGAAGTCGGTCTGCTTTTCCGGCAGGAAGTTGAGCTGGCTCTGCGAGCCGAGGCCAAAGCCCTTGCCCAAGAGCCCGCCCGAGCCCAGCGCGATCTTCGACTGGTAGATGTGATAGCCCGAGCCGGACTGGTCGGCTTCTGGGTTGAGGAAGGTCAGCACCCGCTTGCGCTGGTAGTCGTGCAGCACGAACAGCACGAAGGGCGGGATGGCCACCAGGGCGCCGATGACGCCGGTGGCGATCACCCGCCACGACAGGCCGGCCAGCACGACGATGGCCAGGCCCGTCATGGCGATCAGCATGGCGGTGCCCAGGTCGGGCTGGTGGGCCACCAGCAGCACCGGCGCGCCGATCATCGCCGCCGGGACCAGCAACCGCCAGGAGAACCGGGCGCTGTCGGCCGACAGGCCGTGATAGTAGCGGGCCAGGGCCAGCACCACGCCGATCTTCATGATCTCGGACGGCTGGAAGCGGAAGCCGCCGATCGACAGCCAGCGCTGGGCGCCCAGCGACACGTCGCCGACCACCTCCACAGCCACCAGCAACAGGAGGCCCACCCCGTAGACGGGATAGGCCAGGGTGAACCAGACCCGCAGATCGACCATCGCCAGGATGATCATCATGATGAAGTAGAGGCCGAAACGCAGCAGGTGCTTGTCGGCCCAGGGCTCCCACGAGGCGCCCGCGATCGAGAACAGCATCAGCGCCCCGGAGCCCGCGATCAGGCACAGGAGCAGGCAGAAGGTCCAGTCGATCTCCATGAACTTGATGATCGGCCGGTCGCGTTCGCCGGGCCGGGAGAGGCCGCCGCTGAGGGTCATATGTGGCCTCCTGGCGTTCCGGCGGGCGGGGTCGTCACCTCGGGCGGCGGCGGAGCGCCCTCCTCCGGCTCGTCCGGCGCGGCGCCTTCGACGACGCCGTCGGCGGTCTCTACCGGGGCCTCGGGCAGAGGCATGGGCTTTTCGATGCGGGCGCGGATCTCCGGATCCTTCAGCAGGGCCACGCGCATCACCTCGCGGGCGCGCGGGGCGCCGGCGGTGGCGCCGCCCAGGCCGCCGTGCTCGACCAGCACCGCCACGGCGTAGCGCGGGTCGTCATACGGCGCGAAGGCCACGAACAGGTTGTGGTCCTTGAGCTTCCATTGCACCGAGGCGCTGTTGCGGCTCTTGGCCTTGTCGTAGCTGCGGACCTGAGCCGTACCGGTCTTGCCGGCCATCTGCACGTCACCCAGGCCCAGCTGGCTCTGGCGATAGGCCGTGCCGCGCACGTCATTGGCCACGGCCGCCATGCCGCCGCGCACGTAGTCGAGGTGCTCCTTGGAGAACGGCATGTCGGGCACGTCCGCGCCGCTGGGTTGCTCGACGCCGCCGACCGACTTGATCAGGCGCGGGTTCAGGGCCTTGCGGCCGTTGGCCAGGCGCGCAGTCATCACCGCCAGCTGCAGCGCGTTGACGCTCAGCGCGCCCTGGCCGATGCCGTAGCTGGGGGTCTCGCCCGGAAACCAGATCTGGTTGGCCGGATTGCGCTTGAAGGCCCGCTTCTTCCATTCGCGGTCGGGGACGATGCCCTTCTTCTGGCCGGGAATGCCGATGTCGAAGATCTCGCCGAAGCCGACGCCGCGCGCGGCCGTGGCGATGGCGTCGGGGCCGATCTTCAGCGCCGTCTGGTAGAAGTAGATGTCGCACGAGTTCTTGATGGCGTCGTGCATGTTCTGGGGGCCGTGGCCGCCCTTCTGCCAGCAGCGCCAGGTGCGGCCGCCGTAGTACCAGCTGCCCGGGCAGTTGATGCGGATGTTCGGATCGATGCCCGCCGCCAGCGCCGCCAGGCCCACCGTCGGCTTGAAGGTCGAGCCCGGCGGATAGGTGCCGGTCATCGCCTTGTCGAGCAGCGGCTTGCGCTCGTACTCCGACAGCGCCCGGTACTCGGCGCCCGACAGGCCCTTCACAAAGCGGTTGGCGTCGAAGCTGGGAGCCGAGACCATCGCCAGCAAGTCGCCGTTGCGCACGTCCATAACGACGATCGCGCCGCTTTCCTCGCCCATCACTTCGAGGGCGCGGTTCTGGATGTCGGCGTCGAGGGTGAGACGCACCTCCTTGCCGGGCGTGGCCGGAATGTCGCCGGCAGGGTCCAGGCTGACCACGCGCCCCTGCGCGTCGACCTCGGCCTTGATGGCCCCCGCCCTGCCCCGCAGGTCGAGGTCGAAGGCCTTCTCCACGCCCTGGCGACCGATGCGGAAGCCCGGGTTGTGCAGCAGTTCCTGGTCCTGGGTCGGATCCTTCTTGGCTGCCTCAACGTCGCGATCGGAAACCTTGGCGACATAGCCGATGACGTGGGCGAAGGCGCCGCCGAACGGATAGACCCGCACCTCGCCCATGTCGGCGCTGATGTTGGGCAGCTCGGGCGCGCGGATGTTGATCCGGGAGAACTCCTCCCAGGTCATGTCCTCCATCACCACGACCGGCGCCTTGCGCGGGGCGTTGTTGATGTCCTTGAGCAGGCGGGCGCGGCGCGTGCCGTCGATCGGCACCAGGGTCGCCAGGTCGTCGAGGGTGGCCTCGACGTCCATGCCCTTCTCCTTGATCACCATCAGGCGGAAGTTGGGGCGGTTCGAGGCCAGGGCCACGCCGTTGCGGTCGAGGATCAGGCCGCGCGGCGGCGGCACCAGGCGGTAGTTGAACTGGTTGCCGGCCGAAAGCTTCTGGTAGCGCTGGGCTTCGACCAGCTGCAGTTGGGCGAGGCGCCCGGTCAGGGTCAGCAGGCCAGCGCCGGCCAGGCCGCCGAGCAGGAACGCGCGGCGGTGGAAGACCCCCTGCCGCTCGTTGACCTCGAAGAAGAAGATCGACGGTTCGCTCATCGCCTCACCGGAACCGGACGTCGGCGTCTTCGAAGCGATCGATCAGCCGGTGCGCGAACGGGAACAGCAGCGCCGTGGCCAGGAACTGCCAGAACACCGCCACCAGGCTGGGCATGGCCAGGCTGTCCATCATCGTGAACAGGAAGCCGGCGGTCATGGAAAGCGCGCAGGCGCCGGCGTACCAGGCCCACAGCATCGGCCGGCTCTGACCGGTCAGCATGTTGCGCCCCGCCAGCACGCAGGCGTAGGCGACCAGCAGCGACAGGCCCCACAGGCCGGTCGGACCGCCCCAGAAGGTGTCGAGGAACAGGCCCAGGATCAGCAGGGCGAACGGGGCCAGGATCGAGGGCCGGATCACCGCCCAGGCGAAGGCGGGGACCATGGCGAAGATGGGCTCGGGCAGTTGCAGCCCCCACATGCGGATCGGGGCTGCGAACAGGATCGTCGCCAGGATCACGAACAGCATGGGGACGCCCAGCCAGCGCCCCGGATTGAGGGGCCGGGCGCCGGTCATTGCGGCGTCCTGGCCGGCGTGGTCGCCGGGCTGGTGGTCGAGGGCCTCGTCGTCACGGGCGGACGCGTGGCGGCCGGCGCGGGAGCGGACGTGGTCGGCCGGGCTGCGGCCGGAGCGGCCGTGGCGGGGGCGGCGCCCGTCGTCGGCGGAGCGGCGGGCGGCGGGGTAGCCGGACGGGCCGGACCCAGGATCGACTGCTCGGGGTTCTCGGTGATCACCGGCGGCAGCACCTTGGCGGCCAGGGCCTGCTGGTCGGCCAGTTGGGCGAAGTCCTTGAACAGCAGGATGCGGATGTAGTCGATCGAGGTGCTGTCGGCGAACAGCACCACGCGCCAGCGGCCGTCCAGGCCCTTGACGGCCGCGCCCACCGGCAGGCCGCGCGGCACCACGCCGCCGTCGCCCGAGGTCACGACCCGATCGCCGGCCTGGATCGGCTCGGAACCACGCAGGTAGTCGAGCTTGGGATTGGGGCCGCCGTCGCCGGTCAGGATGGCGCGCGAGTTGGTGCGGTCGATCATCACCGGCGTGCGCGAGGCGATGTCCGTCAGCAGCAGCACGCGGCTGGCGCCGGGCGCGACGCCGACGATGCGGCCGACAAGACCACGCTCGTTCATCACCGGATTGCCGACGACCACGCCCTTTTCCTTGCCGGCGTCGGCCAGGCGGGTGTTGGCGAAGGGGCCGCGGCTGTCGGCCACGACGCGGGCGGCGACCATCGGGATCGGCGGATCGGTCTTCAGGCCCAGCAGCGACTTGTAGCGCTCGTTCTCGTCGACGAGGGCCAGGTACTTGTCGCGGTAGGTCCGCATCTCCTTGAGCTCGGCCTTCAGGCGCGCGTTCTCGGAGCCGGCGAAGAAGTAGTTGCGCACCGCGTCGACGCCGACCCCGGTCCAGCGGCCAGGCGCGGCGATGACGCCGCTGACCGGCTTGGACACCGTGTCGACCGTCTGGCGGGTGACGCCGTACGCCTGCTGCTGCAGCGTCTCGCGCCGGTCGGCCAGGAGGAAGGCCACCGCGATCACGACCGCGACGATGAGCGCCACGGCCGCGGTCCAGGTGAGCGGCACTTTCAGGTCGCCGAGCGGACCTTCGCGAAAGGGCACGAACTATTCTCCTGGCGCCCCCCGGACGCCGATACGGATTGTACTGAAGCTTAGGCCAGGGTCGATTCCAGGACGCCCTTCATCCACTTGGGATGCTCGAGCACCTTGCCGCAGCCCAGCGCGACGCACGACAGCGGATCGTCGGCCACGGTCACCGGCAGGCCGGTGTGGTCGCGGATCTCGGCGTCCAGGCCGCGCAGCAGCGCGCCGCCGCCGGTCAGCATGATGCCCTTGTCGGCGATGTCGCTGGCCAGTTCCGGCGGGGTGGCTTCCAGGGCCACCTTCACGGCTTCGACGATCTGCCCGACCGGTTCGGCCAGGGCGTCGGCGGCCTGCTTTTCCGAGATGCGGACTTCGCGCGGCACGCCCTGCATCAGGTCGCGGCCCTTGACGTCGATCGACAGGCCTTCGCCGTCGGCCGGAGCGCGGGCGGTGCCGATTTCCTTCTTGATGCGCTCGGCGGTCGTTTCGCCGATCAGCAGGTTATGGTGGCGACGCATGTAGCTGATGATCGCCTCGTCCATCTTGTCGCCGCCGACGCGGACGCTGCGCGAATAGACGATGCCCGACAGCGACAGCACGGCCACCTCGGTGGTGCCGCCGCCGATGTCGACGACCATAGAGCCGGTCGGCTCGTGGATCGGCAGGCCCGCGCCGATGGCGGCGGCCATCGGCTCGTCGATCAGGCCAACGCGGCGAGCGCCGGCGTTCAGACAGCTGTCGTTGATGGCGCGGCGTTCCACGGCGGTGGCGCCCGACGGCACGCACACGATCACCTTCGGGTTCACGAAGCCCTTGCGGTTGTGAACCTTGCGGATGAAGTACTTGATCATCTCTTCGGCGACTTCGAAGTCGGCGATGACGCCGTCGCGCATCGGGCGGATGGCTTCCATGTGGCCCGGGGTGCGGCCCAGCATCTGCTTGGCCTCGATGCCCACGGCGTGGACGACCTTGCGGCCGCCGACGTTGCGCAGCGCCACGACGGACGGCTCGTTCAGCACGATGCCCTTGCCCTTCTGATAGATCAGGGTGTTGGCGGTGCCCAGGTCGATGGCGATGTCGTTCGAGATGACGCCGAAGAGGGAAGAGAACATCGAAAACCCTGACTGAGGGGTAGAAGGGGCGAGACGTCAAAAACCACGGGGTAGCCCGCGGTGCAGGAGCCCTTTCCGCCGAATGACCGGAGGAGCAGGCGAGAAAAAGGCTCCTACTGCAAATCAGGAAGAGGACAACATGATTCCCCGCGTACGCGGATCATCGTCCCTTCCCGCCTTGCGCCTTCTTGTGGCGACGGGAGCGCCGCCGCCGGGCCGCGCCGTCGTCCAACCACCGGAAGAGTGAGGGAGACGCCGCCCGTTTGCACCGCGAAAGCGTTGATTTCAAGGTCTATTCGCCAAGCCTTCTCACCTGTTTCAAACTCGTGTGCGAGGCGGCAGGGGGAACGCACAAAAGTGTCTATTTCTAGCCGAGCGCGGCCATGACCACTCCGACGGCCGTGACAGCGCCGGCGAGGATCTGAAACAGCGTCAACCGTTCGGCGAAGAGACGCCGCCCGGCCAGTGCCGCCATCGGCATCTCGACGACGCCCACCGCCCTCACCGGCCCCACCGGCGACAGCGCCATGGCGGTGAACCACAGGCCCGAGGCGGCCGCGCCACAGAAGCCCGCGCCCAGCGACTTGCGCCAGGCGGCCAGCACGGCGACCACCGCGTCCGGATTGCGCACCAGGAGGATCGAGGTCAGCACGACCGACTGGATGGCCTGGACGACCATGACCGTGACGAAGGCCGAATAGGCCAGGTGCGAGGGATCGAAGGTCAGCGAGGCCTGGCGGAAGCAGTTGGCGCTGAGCGCGAACATCGCGCCCGAGCCCAGGCCCGCCAACACCGCGCCGCGCTTGAGGGTGACCGCGCCCCGCGGCCACGAGAGGGCCGCCAGGCCGGCGGTGGCGACCAGGCCCCCGCCCCACTGCATGGCGGTGATCCGATCACCGAACAGCAGCGCGCCCCAAACGAGGGCGAACGGCAGGCCGCTCTGCTGCATGGCCGTGCCCAGCGCGAAGGAAGAACGCTGCATGGCCACCAGCAGCGCCGCGGTGGCCGCCATCTGCAGGCCCGCGCCCGCGAAGGCGCCGAGCCAGAAGCGGCCGGTCAGGTTGGCCTGCGGGTCCTTGGTGACCAGGAACGCGATCCCGGCGAAGACGATCGCGAACGGCAGGCCGAACAGAAACCGTACGAGGGTGGCGCCCCAGGGGCCCGCCCCGCCCATCACCGAGCGCTGCGCCGCGTTGCGGGCGACCTGCAGGGCCGCGGCGGCGATGGTGATGGGGATCCAGATCATGCCGCTCTCTTGGCCGCCACCAGCACGCCCGAGGCCCAGTCCATGCCGACGATCGCGAAGCGCGGATCGCCAGCCAGGCGCAGCACCAGGTCGTCGACCCGGGCCTGATGGCCCTCGGGCCAGTTCGGCTGGGGCGACATGTCGTCGACCACGTAGACGCCACCCACCTGCAGTAGGCGCAGGGCGTCTTCCAGGCCCTCGTACTTGCCCGGCATGGCGTCGGCGAAGATCAGGTCGAAGCCGCCGTCGTTCTGGCCGGCCAGATAGGCCGCGCCGTCCTCGGTGATGAAGTCGACGCGCGGATCCTCGCCCAGCACTTCGCGGGCCACGGCCTGGACCTTGGGGTCGTTGTCGACGGTGGCCAGGCGCGCGTCCTCATCCATGCCGTCCAGCAGCCAGGCGGTGGCCGAGCCGGTGCCCGTACCCATCTCCAGCAGCGCCTTGCGGCCGACGGCGAGCGTGCGGAGCATTTCGCCGATGCGGGCTTCCGACGACATGTCGAAACCGGCCTCGATGGTGCGCCTGGCGATCTCGTGCCAGCGGGGCGGCGAGGCAACGCTGTTTTCCAAGGTCGAACCCATCGATCGGCTCCTTATGCCGCCCTTACGCCGGCGGCGGGTTTACGAATGGCGCCCTGACGCGGGGCGGCGTCAGAACAGCGGGGTTGGCGCACATAAGCTGCGTTTCCTAACAAGGCGTTCACCATGTCTCTCCATCCGCTCCGTCAAGCCGCTCAGTTTCTGCTGGGCGTCCCGACCGACGGGATCGATCCGACGCTCGACCGTATGCTGGAACTGGCCCAGGCCACGCCGCTGTGCTTCGTGGCGGTGACCGGACCGGACGCCCCCGAGGCCATGGGACAGCTGTGGCGGCGCGGTTACCAGCGCGTGGAAATCGCCCGCCGGGCCACCTGCGCGGCCGCCGACGAACGCAGCGACGTGCTGCTGGTCGTGGGCTGCCCCACGGCCGACGACGTGCGTGCGACCGCGGCCTCGACCATCGGCCTTCTGCGCCCGGGCGGGGTGATGGTGATCGACGTCGGCGCCGTCATCGACGCCGAGCAGCGCCAGTCGCTGTGCGAGGGCCTGGCCCGGCTGGGTCTCGATGTGCAGCCGCAGGCGCATTTGGCCGCCGAAATCCTGGCCACGCGTCGCTGGGGCTGGCGCAAGGCGGCTTGAGACCGCCTCCCCGACCACCGCTCCGTCCGCAACGCATCGCCCGGTTCGCCCGGGCGATGTCGTTTCAGGACCGGATCAGAAGCCGCTGGCGATGGCCGCCGGCGCGCTCTTTTCCTTGCGCGCGAAAAGGTTGTTGAGGGCGTTCACATACGCCTTGGCCGAGGCGGTCAGGGTGTCGGTGTCGGCGGCCGCGCCGGTGGCGATGCGGCCGTCCTCTTCCAGACGCACCGAGACCTGAGCCTGGGCGTCGGTGCCTTCGGTGACCGCGTGCACCTGGAACAGGCGCAGGGCGGCGCTGTGCGGCACGATCTTGTGGATGGCGTTGAACACCGCGTCCACCGGACCATCGCCCGAGGCCTCGGCGCTCTTGGCCTGGCCGTCGACGTCCAGGGTCAGCTCGGCCGACTGGCCTTCCGTGCCGGCCACCACCCGCAGGTGCGAGACGCGGATCTTTTCCGAGCCGCGCGCCAGGGCGTCGTCGACCAGGGCGATGATGTCGTCGTCGTAGACGTGCTTCTTGCGGTCGGCCAGGTCCTTGAAGCGGCCGAAGGCCTCCTTCAGGGCGTTCTGGCCCAGCTCGTAGCCCAGGTCCTTCAGCTTGGCGCGGAAGGCGTGGCTGCCCGAGTGCTTGCCCATGACCAGGCTGGACGGCGCCTGGCCGACCGACTCCGGGGTCATGATCTCGTAGGTCTCGCGGTTCTTGAGCATGCCGTCCTGGTGGATGCCGCTCTCGTGCGCGAAGGCGTTCTTGCCGACGATGGCCTTGTTGTACTGCACCGGGAAGCCGGTGATGGCCGATACATAGCGGCTGGCGCGGGTGATGTGGGTGGTGTCGATGCCGGTCTGGAAGGGCAGCTTGTCGCCGCGCACCTTCAGGGCCATCACCACCTCTTCCAGCGCGGCGTTGCCGGCGCGCTCGCCCAGGCCATTGATGGCGCACTCGATCTGGCGGGCGCCGCCCTGCACGCCGGCCAGGCTGTTGGCCACGGCCAGGCCCAGGTCGTTGTGGCAGTGGGTCGAGAAGATCACCTTGTCGGCGCCCTCGACGTTCTTAGTCATCCAATCAAACAGGTCGGCGTATTCCGACGGATAGGTGTAGCCGACCGTGTCGGGCAGGTTGATCGTCGTGGCGCCGGCCTTGATGGCGGTCTCGATGGCGCGGCGCAGGAACTGGCGGTCGCTGCGGGTGGCGTCCTCGGCCGACCACTCGACGTCGTCGCGCAGATTGCGGGCGTGGGTCACCGAGCGGGCGATGACGTCGATGACGGCGTCCGGCTCCATCTGCAGCTTGTGCTTCATGTGCAGGTCGGAGGTGGCGATCACCACGTGGATGCGGCCGCGCTGGGTGGGCTTCAGGGCCTCGGCGCAGCGGTCGATATCGACCTGGTGGGCGCGGCACAGGCCGGCGATCGTGCTGTTCTTGACGATCTTGGCGATCTCGTTGACCGACTGGAAGTCGCCGTTCGAGGCGATCGGGAAGCCTGCCTCGATGATGTCGACCCCCATCTCCTCGAGGATCTTGGCCAGCTCCAGCTTTTCTTCCAGCGACATCGAGGCGCCGGGCGACTGCTCGCCGTCGCGCATGGTGGTGTCGAAGATGACGACGTTGTCGCGGCCCGACCCGATCTTGGAGTCAGCGGCGACGGGCGAAATGGGGGCGGTCATGGGGGTGTCTTTCGCGAGGTCCGGAGGGCTGAAGGGCGGTTGTCCCCTGAGCGACCGGCCGCGACGATACGTACGCGCGGCTAGACGGACGCCCAGGGGCGGCTAAGCCCCAGCGCAAGGAGAAGAAGGTTGTCGCGTTCGCGGCACATGCGGTTGTATTACCCAACCACGCCAAATCCAGCAAGCCGTTTGCTCACAACGCGGTCAATTCGCCGCGAGAAGGGCAATAAATGCCCCAAAGCCGATTATTGGTCGGCTTGTTCTTCCTTGGCCTTCAGCCAATTGCGGGCGACCCAACCCGCACCGATCCAGATCGCGGCCGCCACGACCAGCAGGACGATGTGCTGCACGCCCCCGCCCCGCATCGCCTGGACGATGGTGTTGCCGGCGAAGGCGGTCAGGGCGATCTTCGGGATGATGCCGATGGCCGTGCCGGCGATGAAGTCGCGCACCTTCATGGGCGTGACGCCGGCGGCCATGTTGACGACGATGAACGGCGCGGACGGCACTAGGCGCACGATCAGGCTGGCCATGAAGCCGTTCTTGCCGATCAGTTTCATGAACTTGTGCACGCCGTCGCTGGGCAGGCTGGCCAGCATTTTGCCGCCGAACGCCCGGCCGACCCAGAAACCGACCATCGACGACACCAGGGTGCCGATCCAGCTGTAGGCGAATCCGGTCCATGGGCCAAAGGCGACCACCGCCGCGGCGATCAGCACGAACTGCGGAACGCCCACGAAGGCCAGGGCCGCGAAGGCGCCGACCGCCACCGGCAAGGCCCAGGGACCGTGCGCGGCGCTCAGCCAGTGCTCGACCGTGGTCTCGCCGTCGAGGCCCAGAAGCTGGGCGCCGAACAGGAAGACGATCCCCACCCCGCCGAACAGCACGAAGGAGACGGCCACCGCGCGCCAGGCGCGGGCGTCCATGTTGGTGAAGAAATCGATGAGACGGCGGATGATCACGGCCCCTGCCTCGCGCATGGCTATCGCCGGGTCAAGCGCCCCGATGGCGTCAAAAGCGTGACCGTTGCGCATTCGGCGCCAAAGTTCGCCGTTCAGGCGGGCGCCGGCGGCCGGTTTCACCCGCCACGTTATTTACGTTGCGATAACGTCGTAGAGCGACGCTAGTTATCCACAGGCCTGCAGGGGGACGCGGGCGCTTGGTGAGGAAACGTACGTGAAGACCTTGGCCGTCATCTCGCGCAAGGGGGGCGCGGGCAAAACCACTCTATCCGTCAACCTGTCGATCGCCGCCCATCTGGCCGGTTGCCGCACGATCCTGGCCGACATCGATCCGCAGCGCTCGGCGTCGGACGTGCTGCGCGGCCGCGAGGCCGACGGCCCGGCCCTGCTGGAAAGCAGCGCGGGCAAGCTGTTCCAGGCCCGCTACCACGCCGAGCACGAGCGCGTGGACCTGATGCTGATCGACACGCCCGCCTCGCCCGAGGCCGACGTCGTCACCGCCATCAACACCGCCGACCTGTGCCTGCTGGTCTGCCGGCCGACCTTTCTCGACATCGCCGCCGTCGCCCGCTCGGCCGAGGCCGTGCGACGCCTGGGCAAGAGCGGCCTGATCGTCATCAATCAGGCGCCGGCCAGGCGCGGCGGGCAGGAACCGGCCAGCGTGGTGAAGGCGGCCGAGGCCTTGCGCTTCTGCGGCCTGCCGCTGGCCACGGTGGGCCTGCGCGCCCGCGCGGCCTTCCAGCAGTCGATCGCCCAAGGCCGCTCGGTGCTGGAATGGGAACCCGCCGGCCCGGCGGCGCAGGAGATCGGCCGCCTGTGGGGACAGGTCGCCGGCCTGCTGGCCCTGCCCGTCGCCGCCCCGGCCGCCCGCGCCAGCTGAACCTTGTCCGCCCCGCCCGACGGCGGGCATGGTCGCGGCTCTTTAGTGTTCCGGAGTCGCGCATGAACATCCTCGCCGTATCGGGCAGCCTGCGGGCCGGCTCGTTCAACACCGCCCTCCTCCGCGCCGCGCAGGAGCTGGCGCCCGACGGCGTGTCGATCACCCTGTTTTCGCTGCGCGACCTGCCGTTCTTCGACCAGGACCTGGAGGCCGAGGGCGACCCCGCCGCCGCCGTCGCCTGGAAAGAGGCCGTGCGCGCCGCCGACGGCCTGCTGATCGCCTGCCCGGAATACAACGGCGGCATCACCGGCGTGCTGAAGAACGCCGTCGACTGGGCCTCGCGCGGCAAGCCCGCGCCGCTGGCCGGCAAGCTGTGCTGCCTGGTCGGCGCCTCGCCCGGGATCACCGGGACCGTCCGCGCCCAGGACGCCCTGCGCCTGTCGCTGCGCCGCGCCGGCGCCCGCACCGAACCGCAGGGCGACGTGCTGGTCGGCCAGGCCCACACCAAGATCGAGGACGGCGTCCTGACCGACGAGCGCACGATCGAGGCCCTGCGCCGGCATCTGAAGGAGTTCGTGGAGATCGTGCGGTCGTAAGCTAAATCCTCCCCCCGAAGGGGGAGGTGGCCCAGAGGGCCGGAGGGGTAAGCGGCTGCTGACGCGCCGCTGTCACTTCCCCCTCAGTCGCGGAGTTTATCCTCGGGCCAGCCTTTGGCTGGACCCGGGGGCGACAGCTCCCCCTTCAGGGGGAGCATTCCCCCGAATTACTTCACCTGCGACGGGTCGTAATTCGCCCCGAAGTCCAGCACGAACAACGGGCCCAGCACCACGGTCTGCTTGGCCGAGCCCAGGTGCAGCGACACCGCCGCCCCGCCCTTGTCGGCGTCCATCGCAGCCCGGCCGCTGACGCTGTAGATCTTCCACTCGGCGCCTTCGACCTTCACGGCCCCGCCCTCTACGACGCCGCCCCACGGCTCGGCCGACTGCTGGACGCGGACATTGGTCACGACGGCGGCCGGCGCGCCGCCGTCCACCGGCTCGGCCTTGGCCCAGAAGGCCACAGTGATGACATCGCCCTTGGCGATCTTGCCGTTCACCGCCTGGCTGCCCGAGATCCTCCAAGCCGCCGCCGGATCGGGCGTAGCTACAGCCACCCGCACCCCGCCGCCGCCGACCACGGCCTTGTCCCTGACGTAGGCGTTGGTCTGGCCGGGGCCGTAGACGTTCCAGGCCGTCGACGGCTTGTTGATGGCGTACTTCATGATTCCCTCGTCGGCCGCCGTGGCGACCGACGCGGACAACGACAGGGCCAGCGCCGCGACGGCGGCTCCCAGAATCGTCCTGCTCATTTGGCTTCCCCTTCCGAAAGGCATGATCTTGCTCGCCCGCGCGATGCGGACGAACGGCCGTCTCCTTCCCTGGAGGATCGTCGAAAATGCTCCGACCACGTCCCCCGACGCGGGGTTCCGTCGTGCGCGCGACGGAACCTTGTTCTTTAATGGTAGCGGTAGCGCGGGCGACACAACCTGACAAGAAGCCGCGCTTTAAGCCCCCTCCCGCGTTGCGCCGCGAGGGGGTCGGGCGTAAAGACCGCCGCAATCCTGAAACCGGTCCTTTCCAGGGGAGTCCAAGACCATGTCGCTCGAGTCCGCCGCCCTGCGGCGCATCGCACCGTCGGCCACCATCGCCATCAGCGCCAAGGCGCGCGCGCTGAAAGCCGCCGGTCGTGACGTGATCGCCCTCTCGGCCGGCGAACCGGACTTCGACACCCCGGACAATATCAAGGACGCGGCCATCGCCGCCATCAAGGCCGGCAAGACCAAGTACACCGACCCGGACGGCATGCCCGAGCTGAAGGCCGCCATCTGCGCCAAGTTCAAGCGCGAGAACGGCCTGGAGTACAAGCCGAGCCAGGTGCACGTCGCCCCGGGCGGCAAGCCGGTGATCTACAACGCCTTCGTCGCCACCCTGAACCCGGGCGACGAGGTCATCATCCCCGCGCCGTACTGGGTGTCGTACCCCGACATGACCCTGCTGGCCGGCGGCACGCCGGTGTCGGTGGAGACCACCGCCGAGAGCGGCTTCAAGATCACGCCGCAAGCCCTGGAAGCGGCGATCACGCCCAAGTCCAAGTGGCTGATCATCAACAGCCCGTCAAACCCCTCGGGCGGCGCCTATACCCGCGCCGAGCTGCAGGCGATCGCCGACGTGCTGCTCAAGCACCCGCACGTCTGGGTGCTGACCGACGACATGTACGAGCACTTGGTGTTCGACGACTTCGAGTTCACCACCATCGCCCAGGTCGAGCCCAAGCTCTATGACCGCACCCTGACGATGAACGGCGTCTCGAAGGGCTATTCGATGACCGGCTGGCGCATCGGCTACGCCGCGGGTCCCGAAGCGCTGATCAAGGCCATGGGCAAGATGATCAGCCAGACGACCTCGAACCCCTGCTCGATCAGCCAATGGGCGGCCCTGGAGGCACTCAACGGCCCGCAGGACTTCATCAAGCCGAACGCCAAGCTGTTCCAGGAACGCCGCGACCTCGTGGTGTCGATGCTGAACCAGGCCACCGGCCTGCACTGCCCGACTCCGGAAGGCGCCTTCTACGTCTATCCCTCGTGCGCCGGCCTGATCGGCAAGACCGCTCCGTCGGGCAAGGTCATCGAGAGCGACGAGGACTTCGCCGTCGAACTGCTGGAGACCGAGGGCGTGGCCGTGGTGCACGGCGCGGCCTTCGGCCTGTCGCCGTTCTTCCGCATCAGCTACGCGACCAGCAACGAAGTGCTGGAAGACGCCTGCGGCCGTATTCAGCGCTTCTGCGCCAACGTGAAGTAAGGCGTTGGATTGAGCGCCAGATTGTGGATCTAGCGGTCTGAACAAAGGGGATCGGCTTTCGCCGGTCCCCTTTTTCATTGGCGCTGCAACCTGCGCCGATCTTCCCCGCGAAGGCGGGGACCCAAGCTGACTTTCAGGGTTCGGCGCCGCTACAGGTCATAGTCAAACTCGGCTTGGATCCCCGCCTTCGCGGGGATGCTCGGAGAGAAAAGAAAGGTCAGTGCTTCTCGCGCCAGCGGGCCTTGGCGTCTTCCTGGGTCAGGCTGAGGTGCACCACCTCCTCGTCGACGTACTCCACCCACGACAGCGGGATCATGTGGTGCTTGAGGCCGGAGCCCAGGTCTAGCTTGGCCAGCTCGATCTCGGTGCCGACCACGTGGTCGACCCGGCCGACATGCTTGCCGTCGGAACCGACCACCTCGAGATGTTCGCGGATCAGAGATGCATCCATCATCGGACATGTCCTCCCGTCGGCGCCGTCTCCACGGCGGCGCCATGGCCATTGAAACGGCTGTGGGCGACCATTGGTTTCCCGATTGCCGAGCCCATGCGTTCGCCTTACGTTCGCCGGCAAGACCGCAAGGCCAGACGGTTCAAGGAGACGCGCCATGCTCACCCTCTTCCACGCCCCGCGATCGCGATCGACGCGCTTCCTCTGGCTGCTGGAGGAGCTGGGCGCGCCCTACCGCATCGAGAAGGTCGACATCTTCCGCAGCATGAGCGGCACGGGCGCGCGCGACCCGCGCAATCCCCACCCGCATGGCCAGGTGCCCGCCCTGCTCGACGACGGCGTGCTGATCACTGAAAGCGCCGCCATCGCCCTCTACCTGACCGACAAGTTCCCCACCGCCGGCCTTGGCCCAATGATCAGCGATCCGCACCGCGGCCCCTACCTGTCGTGGCTGGCCTATTACGCCGGGGTGCTGGAACCGGCGGTGACCAATCTGTGGAAGCAGCGGCAGGACGACCAGGACAAGGCCCAGTACGCGGCCCTCGACGAGCGCCTGCGCACTACGCTGGAAAAGCAGCCCTGGCTGCTGGGCGAGCAGTTCTCGGCGGCCGACATCCTGTTCGTCAGCCTGCTGCAGTTCGCACGCCAGATGCTGCCGGCCCATGCCGTCTATGACGACTGGCTGGCCCGCGCCAACGCCCGCCCCGCCCTCGCCCGCGCCCTGGCCAAGGACGATCTGTCTTGAGAAAAGCCGCCCTCGCCGCTGTCCTCTTCCTTAGCGCCTCCACGCCGGCCCTGGCCGGCCGCATCGACGCCGTGCTCAGCGACGACGCCCTGACGATCACCGAGGACGGCAAGACCGTGCTGGTCTACCGCACCAAGCCGCTGGATCCGGCCAAGGAGCCCGGCCGCTCCAACTACGTCCATCCGCTGTACGCGCCGGACGGTACGGTGCTGACCGAGGACCGGCCCGCCGATCACCTGCACCAGCGGGGCGCCTTCTGGAGCTGGCACCAGGTGCTGGTCGACGGCAAGAGCATCGGCGACGGCTGGTTCATGCAGGGCCTCTCGTTCAACATCCACGACCGCAGCTTCGAGGCCGACGCCGCCGGGCGCGGCAAGGTGACGGTCAAGGCCGACTGGCTGGTCAGTTCGGGGCCGGAGGTGGTCTATGCCGCCACCGAGACGACCTCGGTGATCGTCCACCCGCTGAAGGGCGGCGCGCGGCGGATCGAGTTCGACACCACCATCACCGCCCGTACCGACAGCCTGGCCCTGGGCGGCAGCAACGACGTCAAGGGCTATGGCGGCTTCTCGATCCGCCTGATCCGCCCCGACGCCCTGGTGTTCGGCTCGGACGGCAAGCAGGTCAAAGCCCAGAACGAACCGGTCGAGGCCGGCAAGGCCATGGGCTTCGCCTGGCCCGCGGCGCCGGGCGTCCCGGCCTGGACCGTGGGACTGAGCTGCAAGGCCAACGGCAAGCCGGTCACCCGCTGGATCCTGCGCAACGAACTGTCGATGCAGAACTGCGTCTTCCCCGGCCGCGCGCCCTATGTGATCAAGAAGGGTGAAAGCCTGCGCCTGCAGGAAACCCTGATCATCCGCCCGGCCAGCAAGCGCACGCCCGCCCCGGCCGCCAAGCCCAAGACTTAAAGACCCGACCATGGCCGAGATCCTCAACCTCAACCACGCCCGCAAGGCCAAGGCCAAGAGCGACGCCAAGCAGACCGCCGCCGAGAACCGCGCCCGCTTTGGCCGCACCAAGGCGGAGAAGACGCTCGACGCGGCGCGAGCCGAAAAGCTGCAGAACGCCCTCGACGGCGCAAAGCGCGAGGACTGATTGCCCCGCTCTCCCTGGCCGTTCCAGGCCCTGGCGTTCCGCTTCGCGCCGGTGCTGGTCGCCGTCATCGCCTGGAACGCGATCTGGGATTGGGCGACGCCGGTCGATCCGGCCTGGACACCGTCGCCCCGCGAGCGGACGGTCCTGACCATAGGCGTGTTCAAGACCGCCACCGATACGCCTCGTGCCGACGGCTACGCGTTCGAGACGGTCGACGGACGCCGCCTGCGCCTGCGCTGCCGGCCGGCAGGCGCAGGCGCTGACGACTGCCTGAACGGCGGCGGTAAGGTCGGCGACCATTCGGGCCGCTACGCCACTGTGCGCTACTACGAGCGGGTCGAAAGCGGAGGCGCCGCGCCAAGGCTTGTGCTGCTGGGCGCCAAGTCAGGCCCGGACTGGTTGCTGCGCACCGACGACCAGAAAGCCAAGCTGACCGCGCTGGGCGAAACCGAACGGCGGCGCAAGGCGCACTTGCGGACGGCGATCTCGGCCGCAGCGACCCTCCTGGCCGGCTTCATCGGCCTTGTGCTCTTCCGCCGCTTCCGCCGCTGAGCGCCAGGCTCAGCGCGGAACGAGATAGCGCGCGCCCTTGGGCAGGCTGTCGCAGCTACCGACCACCCGCGTGGTCGGCGCTTCGCCCATCCGCTTCCAAGCGGCGATCAGGCGCTCGATCGCCCACACCCAGCCGAACGTAGTTTCCTTATGGGTCTTGTGGAACTCTTCCATGGCCGCATCTCCTGTTCCCGGCGACACAGGGAGGATCGGCCCGATCGAGGCCCGCGACAAACGTGGTTCGTTGAGCTATGGATAAGCCAGACTTATGGCTGACATTCTTGCTTCATACTCGCTGGGCGCCATCCGCGTCTTCGAGGCCGCCGCCCGGCTGAAGAGCTTCACGCGCGCCGCCGACGAGCTGGGCGTCACCCAGGCCGCCGTCAGCTGGCAGGTGAAGAGCCTGGAGCAGCGGCTGGGCCAGCCGCTGTTCGTGCGCAAGGTGCGCGAGGTCGACCTGACCCCGGCGGGCGAACGGCTGGCCCGCGCAGCCACCGAGTCCATGGGCCTGCTGCGCGCGGCGCTGTCGGACCTCGTGGAGGCCGACCAGGGCGTGCTGGCGATCACCACCATGCAGAGCCTGGCCAACCACTGGCTGGCCGCGCGCCTGGGCGCCTTCCAGCTGGCCCACCCGATGATCGCCGTGCGCCTGGAGGGCAGCCACGTCCTGCGCGACCTTGGGCGCGGCGAGGCGGACGTGGGGCTGCGCGCCGGCGATGGCCGCTGGCCCGGCCTGGCCGCCCACTTCCTGATGCCCTTCGTCCAGACCGCCCTGTGCTCGCCCGAGTTCCTGGCGCGGCATGGACCATTCGAGCGCCCGGCGGACCTGCTGGCCGCGCCGCGCATCGGCGCCTCTCGCGAATGGGAAGTGTGGTTCCGCGCCGCCGGCGTCGCGCCGCCACAGGGTCCCGAGGCCCCGCGCCTGGAAGCCGACGCCCAGTCGATCGAGGTGGCCTCGGCCCTGGCCGGCCAGGGTCTGGCCGTGGGCTCGCCGATCTTCTTCGCCGCCGAGATCGCGTCGGGACGGCTGATTCAGCCGTTCGACATCGCGCCGCACTACGGCGGCGGCTACTGGCTGGTCTATCCGGAGGATCGGCGACGCGTGCGCAAGATCGCCGCCTTCCGCGACTGGATCCTCCAGGCCGTGGCCGCCGATCCGTCCATCGACCGCCATGCGACGGCCGACTAGCGGACCGGCCAGCGGGCTCAGCCGGCCGAGGCCGCCTGGACCGTACGCGGCGTGCGCTTGAGCACCAGCCGCAGATCCAGGCGATCGTGGGTGAGGATCAGCGACCCGTCCTTGGCTATGCGGTAGTCGAAGACGAGCTGCGACTCCGTCAGGGCCACCTGGTCCTCGTTCGCCTCGTAGCCTTCCGGGTCATCGGGCGTGAAGGCCCCGCGCTTGAGGCGGCTGACGACCAGCTCGTCCTCTTTGAAGCGCAGTTGGTCGCCGCGCCTGACGTCGATCTGGCCCTCGCCGTCGACCCGCGCCACCGTCCAGGCGCCCAGCAGGTTCACCGGCCCCTCGGCCCTGGCCTCGCCGGCATAGCCCGCCAGGAAGGCCGCGCGGGTCAGCATCTCGGCCACCAGCTTGCGCTCGGGCTCCAGCCGCGGATCGGCCTGGGCCTTCAGGCGGCCGTCGAAGCCGCGCAGCACCTGGTAGGCGCCCTCCTCGTCGCCGTCCTTGTGATGCAGGGTCGCGGCGCGGTGCAGGGACTGAAACTCGTCCAGCAGCAGATGACCGAGCCGCAGTCCGTCGGACGCGTTTTCGGTGGGGGCGGCCACGGCCAGGATCTGGCGGGCCTGAGTCCCGTCGGCGGCGGCGACATAGCGCAGGTCGACGTCCAGCAGGCGCTCGCCCTTCGTCACGACCGGCTCGGGCAGGAAGGCCGCGCCCTGAGCCTTGGCCAGGGCCACGAACAACCCGCCGCCCTCGGTGCTGAGGAAGGCGGTCGGCACGGTCATCGACACCGCCCCGTCCGGCCCCGACTTCAGGTCGTCGCCCGGCACGCCGTAGACGCCGCTGATCCGATAGCCCGGCCGCGCCTTGACCGTGAGGGTCAGGTCGTAGGCCAGTTCGGAGACCATGGTGTCCAGCTTGGCGGCGAACACGGTCTCGACATCGGCTTTGTCGCGCAGGAAGTAGAGATTGCCGCCGCGCACGCTGGAGACCTTGGTCGCCAGGGGCGCGTCGAACTGCGTACCCACCCCGATGGTCGTCAGCCCCACGCCACGGTGCGAGGCCTCCCTGGCCATGCCCATGAAGCTCTGCGCATCGGTGCGGCCGACATTGGGTTGCTCGTCGGTGAACAGCATCACCCGGGTGACGCCCTTGAAGCTGTCGCGGGTGGCGAAAGCCGTCTCGTAGCCGACCTTCAGGCCCGCCTCCATGTTGGTGGAGCCCGCGCTCTCGATGGCGTCGATGGCCAGGCGGATGGCGGCGCGCTTGTCGCCGATCACCGTCGGCTCCAGGTGGCGATACGAGCGGTCGCCGTACAGCACGATGCTCAGCTGATCGCCGGGACGCAGCTGGTCCAGGATCTGGTGCAGGCTTTCGCGCACCCGCATCAAGGGCGCCCCCTGCATCGAGCCGGACTTGTCGACCACCGCCACCAGGTTCAGCGGCGCGCGTTTCCAGGTCTTGGCGTCGACTCCGCTGTCGAAGCCCAGCCCCACCAGGATTTTGTCGGCCGGCGACAGCGGCAGCTCGGCGCGCATGGCCTCGCCCGTGATGCACAGCACGCGCACGCAGGCTTCCTGGCCGGGAATCTTGAGGTCGTAGCCGCCCATGAGGCCCTCGGGCGTCAGGGTGTCGGGCAGCGGCATGCGGTTGGCCGCCGCCTCGCCGCGGAAGTGGTTGATGTCCTGAGCGCCGCCTTGGCGCACCCGCATGCCGCTGACGATGATCTCCTGGATGTCGATCTCGTCTTCAGGCGGCGGCGGGGTCTGGGCCCAGGCCGGTGCGGAGACAAGCGCCAGCGCCAGGATGGAGGCGGCGGACCAAAGGCGACGCGACATCGAAACCTCCCGTTTTAATTGCAGGAAGGCTAACGCCGCGCGCTCGGCGAGAACAAGTAAAATTGCTAAGGTTCAGGCGGCCCGCTGGTAGTGCTCGCGCAGGTCCTGCGGAATGACCTGGTATGTGGCGGGAGGCGTGATCCCGAGGACCCGCCGCGCCTCGTCCAGCGGCATGGCGAACAGGGCCGGATAGTCGACCTCGGGCAGCCAGGCTGCCTTGCGCCCGGCTCGCCAGGCTTCTCGCACCGCCTTGCCATAGGGCTGGCCGTCCTTGAGGCGGCGGAACTCCTGCGCGCCGGCGAAGGCGATCAAGGCAAAGCCCAGGCTGCGGGTCTGGGCGTAGGAGAAGGCCACCACGCAGACCTCGCCCAGCGCATCGGTGCCGTAGCCGGTCAGCACGTGCCAGACGTCGTGCACGTCGCGCAGGCGGCGGGCGTACCACAGCAGCGGATGGGCCGCGTCCATGTCGGCGTCGGCGACCTTGCGGCTCTCCTCGGCCAGGCCCTCGGCGGTCAGGCCGCGCGGGGCGATGAAGTCGCGATAGGCCGCGCCCACCGTGCCGGGCTGAAACTGCGCCAGCCAGGCCTCGTCCGACAGCCAGTCGGCGAACTCCTCGCGGCGATAGGCGATCGCCCCGCCCTGCGGGGTCTTCAGCAGGCGGGCGTAACCGTTCGGGATCGCGCGGCCGGAAAGCGCCCGCATCACCTCGAACACCTGGGCCGTGTCTTCCTTGTCGGCGATCAACCGACGGACGGCGCGAAACGCCCGCAAAGGCTGCAGGCGGAAGCTCGCATCGCGGGCGCCCAGCGGAGGACGCGCGGAAGTAGCGTCAAGGACTTGCGCGGCTGTGCTCATCAGGCATGCTCCCGGCGTGGCGTCACTAAAGATGACACGCCGTCATTTTTAATCAAGAGCCGAACCGACGTTCCGCCGGAGAGTTGCGCCGATGGGCAGTTTGAAAAAGCGATCGGTAAACCTGGCGGGCCACGCCACTTCGCTGGCCCTCGAGCCCGAGTTCTGGGCCGCGCTCGAGCGCATCGCCAAGCAGGACGCCGTCAGCATCGCCGCTCTGATCCAGCGCATCGACGTGGGCCGGGGCGAGCGCCCTCTGGCCTCGGCCTGCCGGGTATACGCCCTGCAGCGGGCGGGAAGCTGACCACAAGGAACCTCCCCCTGCGGGGAGGCGATCGCGTGGCGATCGGTGGGGGGCGTGCATGCCGAACCTGCCGGCGCCGGGGAGGCTGAAAACTTCCCCGCACCGGCCTTCGGCCGCCTCCCCCACGAGGGGAGGTTCCTTTAATGCCTCCCCTACCCCGGCCGCGGAACCGGCGACGGCAGCGGCTCGGGGTTGGGAGTCGGCATGGTCGGCGGCGCCAGGTCGGGCAGCCTCAGATCAGCGATGTCGGGCCGCACGACCAGCAGGCCCGAACGCCAGACGGCGTAGACCAGCAGGGCGACAAGAACCAGGACCGCCAGCAGCGCGGCGCCGCTCCAGGCCCCTTCGTGATGATGTCCATGATGGCGAGCCATGCCCGCCTCCTCTCTCCAGGCCCTAGACGGCTCAGCCAGGAGCCTTGGGCGCTTCGGGAACCTTCGGCGCTTCGGGCATCTTGGGTGCGTCCGGCAGCTTGGGCGCGGTCGCGGTGATGTCGACATCCACCGACTTCTTCTGGGTGAAGCCGCCGGAGAACATCAGGAAGCCCAGCACCGCGACGACGACCACCAGGGCGCCGACGATGAAGGCCAGGCCGCTGTTGCCCCCGCCTGACTTGCTCTCTTCCGCCATGTTCCTGCTCCTGTCTCGTCCCTGCCGATCAACGGGAGGGCCGCGGCCAGGGTTCCGCAAAGCCGCCTCCGGGGCTTAAGCCTGGGGAAGTTTGTGCTACATATGTTCCCATGTCTTCCGGCTTCGACTCGACCGACCCGTTCGGCGACCTCCCCGCTCCGCGCATCTCCGACCTCGCCCGCCCCCAGGCTCCCGGCGGCGGCAGTCCCGCGCCCGACTATCTGAGCGGGCTCAACACCGAGCAGCACGAAGCCGTCGTCACCACAGAGGGCCCGGTCCTGGTGCTGGCCGGGGCCGGCACCGGCAAGACCCGGGTGCTGACCACGCGCCTGGCCCACATCCTCGCCACCGGCCGCGCCCGGCCGTGGGAGATCCTGGCCGTCACCTTCACCAACAAGGCCGCGCGCGAGATGCGCGAGCGGATCACCCACATCATCGGTCCGGAAGCCGAGGGCCTGCGGTGGCTGGGAACCTTCCACTCGGTGGCCGCCCAGATCCTGCGCCGCCACGCCGAGCTGGTGGGGCTGAAGTCGAACTACACGATCATCGACACCGACGATAACGAGCGGCTGCTCAAGCAGCTGATCGAGGCCGAGAACATCGACGCCAAGCGCTGGACGCCGCGCATCCTGTCGGGCCTGATCGACGCCTGGAAGAACCGCGGCTGGACCCCCGACCGCGTGCCGCCCAGCGAGGCCGGCGAATTCGCCAACGGCAAGGGCATCAGCCTCTATCGCCAATACCAGGAGCGGCTGCGCATCCTGAACGCCTGCGACTTCGGCGACCTGCTGCTGCACAACATCACGATCTTCACCGGCAATCCGGACGTGCTGGCCGACTTCCAGCGGCGGTTCCAGTACGTGATGGTCGACGAGTACCAGGACACCAACGTCGCCCAGTACCTGTGGCTGCGCCTGCTGGCCCAGGGCCGCCAGAACGTCTGCTGCGTGGGCGACGACGACCAGTCGATCTACGGCTGGCGCGGGGCCGAGGTGGACAACATCCTACGCTTCGAGCGCGACTTCCCCGGCGCCAAGGTCGTGCGGCTGGAGCGCAACTACCGCTCGACCGAGCACATTCTCGCGGCCGCCTCGACCCTGATCACCGCCAACAAGGGGCGCCTGGGCAAGACCCTGTGGACCGAGGAAACCGGCGGCGAGAAGGTCAAGGTCTCGGGCGTCTGGGACGGCGAGGCCGAAAGCCGGATGGTCGCCGACGAGATCGAGAAGGCCAAGAAGGCCGGCCGCCGCTACAACCAGATGGCCATTCTGGTGCGCGCCAGCTTCCAGATGCGCGCCTTCGAAGAGCGCTTCGTGATGCTGCAGATCCCCTACAAGGTGGTCGGCGGCCCGCGCTTCTTCGAGCGGGCGGAAATCCGCGACGCCCACGCCTATCTGCGCCTGATCCAGTCGCCGGACGACGACCTGGCCTTCGAGCGCATCGTCAACACGCCCAAGCGCGGCATCGGCGACACCTCGGTGCAGAAGCTGCTGCAGATCGCCCGCATCGAGGGGATCTCCACGGTCGAGGCGGCCCGGGTGATCATCGGCAGCGACGACCTGCCGGCCCGCACCCGCACGGCGCTGTCCAACTTCATCCGCGACCTCGACCGCTGGCGCGCCCAGATCGGGAACATGCACCACCAGCGGGTGCTGGAGATGGTGCTGGAGGAAAGCGGCTACACCGACGCCCTGCGCCTGGACAAAGGCCCGCAGAGCCAGACGCGCCTCGAGAACCTCAAGGAACTGGTCCAGTCGATGGGCCAGTTCGACAGCCTGGAGGCCTATCTGGAGCACGTGTCGCTGGTCATGGACCTCGACCGCGAGGCCACCGGCGACGCCGTCTGGATCATGACCCTGCACTCGGCCAAGGGGCTGGAGTTCCCGCTGGTCTTCCTGCCCGGCTGGGAGGAAGGCGTGTTCCCCAGCCAGCGCAGCATGGACGACAAGGGCGAGAAGGGCCTCGAGGAAGAGCGGCGCCTGGCCTATGTGGGCATCACCCGTGCCCGCGAGGAGGCCCGCATCAGCTTCGTGGCCAACCGGCAGGTCTATGGGCGCTGGACCAGCCAGTTGCCGTCCCGCTTCGTCGACGAACTGCCGCTGGAGCACGTCGATGCGGGATCGGAAACCGGCTATTACGGCGGCGGCCCGGGCATGCAGCAGACGGTGTCGTCGCGCTGGGACGATCCGGGCGTCAGCGCCTTCCAGAGCGGCAGCTACGACAGCCCCGGCTGGAAGCGCGCGCAGGACCGGGTGCAGGCGCGCGGCTTCGCCGAGAAGGGCGGTAATGCGGCCTGGCGCGGCGGCGGCTCGGCCGCCCGGGCCAAGCCGATCGAGGGCGAAGGCCGGCTGGTGGCCGTCTCGGCCCCCACCAACAGCGCCTACAGCCGCGGCGACCGGGTGTTCCACGTCAAGTTCGGCTACGGCCAGGTGGCCTCGATCGAAGGCAACAAGCTGACCGTCAACTTCGACAAGGCCGGCGAGAAGAAGGTCATCGACAGCTTCGTCGAGAAGGCCTGATGGCGCAGGGGCCCAAGCGGGGGATCAATCCCGACAGCCCCCTCGCCCGGCTGATCGCCGGACCCATGCGGCCGGGTCGCCTGGTCTGGATCGGCCTGCGTCCGGCCCGCCGCGCGGCCCTGGTGTCCGTCGAACGCGCGCAGGTCACGGTCGAGACCGGTCTGGTCGGCGACCACTATGCCGGCCGTCCCGGCGGCCCGCGCCAGGTGACCCTGATCCAGGCCGAGGACCTCGCCGCCATCGCCGGCTTCCTGGGCCGCGACGAGCCCGCCTCCCCCTTCGACCTGCGCCGCAACCTGGTGGTCGCGGGGATCAACCTCCTGGGCCTGTCGGACAAGCGCTTCCGGATCGGCGGCGCGCTGCTGGAAGCCACCGGCGGCTGCCATCCGTGCAGCCGCATGAACCAGATCCTCGGCGAAGGCGGCTACAACGCCGTCCGCGGCCGGGGCGGCCTCACCGCCCGGGTGATCGAGGGCGGCGAAATCGCGGTGGGAGATGCGGTGACTGCCGAGGTCATTTCCGGCTGAAGGTCCGCCCGGCCATGTAGATCGACTTACCGGAGTCGCCCCACGGCACGCAAAGCACCGTCTCGGTGCGGCCGTCGTCATAGCTGAGCTCGATGCTGACGCCGTTCAGGCGATAGCTGCCGCGGTGCGAGGCGCCGTCGTCGCGGCGGCCCTGCGCGCCGGCGAAGACCCCCTCGCCCCCGCCTCCGGCCGAACTCGTCGTGCCCTTGCCGGTCGACAGGCTGCTGGAACTGGCGACGAAGCCGTTCATGGCGGCCATCGAGCCCGAGCCGCCCTGGGCGAAACCCAGTCGCTCGAAGCGCCCCGCTCCTGTGAACACGTAGGTCGTCGACTGATGCACGCCGCCAGTCATCAGGCTGCCGGTGAACGACTGGGCGTTGTAAGCCCCCTCCAGGGTCTGGCCAGGGGACCAGCTGCCGGTGAGAAATCCGCGCTTGGACCGCCACTCGCCGGGCGCGCCGAAATCGTCCTGCTCCTGCACCTCGTAGCCGGCGCCCGTCTTGCGCCAACGCCCCCACAGTTGCGGCTCCAATTGCCTGGACCGCGCCACGTCAAGGCGGTCGGGCGTGACGCCCTCGCCGCTGTAGAAGGTGCCATCCTTGAGCAGCAGCAGCACGCTCTCACTGAGACCGCCCCCAATGATGACCCGGTTCTCGTAGAGCAGGCCGTGGATGGCGACCGGTTTTACGCCCTGCCCTGGGACGGCGAGAACCTTGTCGCCGACGCCGATCCTCGCCAGGCCAGGCTTGTCGGAGATGGTGGCGGGCTTGAGCCCGGCCGGATCGACGATCCGCACCTTTCTCATGAAGGCCAGGCTGCCGGGCAGTTCGGTGAACTCGCCCTCGATCGTGATCAGCTGGCCTTCGAGGGCCGCCAGCCTGTCGGTCGCCATGCCGGTGCTGACCCACATGCGCGAGCGAAACACGCCGTCGTCGCTGACCAGGAAATAGCTGTCCTTGGCCCGGTGCACCTTGCCCTGGATGTAGATCGGGGCCTGCGCCATGCGCCGCGCCTGGTCGTAGTTCTTGTCGGGCCCCCACCACGAGCGGACCAGGGCCGTCAGCTGGGCCGGCGTGTAGTATACCGCGCCCGCTTGGGCCGGGCCTGCAACCAGCGCCCCGCCCGAACCAGCGGCGGCGGCGGATGTGGACGTTCCGTGGGCCGCCAGAGCCTTGTCGAGGCCGCCGTAGAGCGAGGCGAACGACTTGCGCACGTCGTATGGCGGATAGTCGAGCCAGCCGGCGATCTTCGGGCAGTTTTGGGCGGCCGGGCCCATGGCCTTGAACTTCTCGGCGCCCGAGACGGCGGCGGCGGCCATTTTCTCGCGCACGACGGCCAGTCGTTGCGGCCCCAACGCCTTCTCGATCTGCGGTAGCAGCGCGTTCTGGCGCCAGGCGCGCCACCGACCGCGCGCGCCGCCTGTCGCGCTTGGCGCCGCAGCCTCGCAGTGGCCGATCAGGGCGTCGGCCAGCATATCCAGGCCGACGATCTCGACCGCAGCGGCCAGCCCCGGATCGTCCGGCTGGCGGGCCTGAACGCCGAAGGGAACCATCGCCAGGACGAGCGCCCAGACCACACCGCTCCGACCGTTCATGATCCCTCTCGCCAAGCCGCCGAAGACGACCATGACGGCGAAAGCCGACAGTCGCGCGACGCCCATCCTGACGCCAGCTTCACCACGGCGACACTGGGAAGAACCCTAGCGAGGCTCAGGCCTCGACAGGTTCGGGCTTGGGCTTGGGCATTGGCGGCGAGACGGCCTTCTTCTTGCGCCGCTTGGGCAGACCAGACGGATTGCCCCAGAAGGTGACCACCGCCAGCGTGCCCAGCAGCGTCAGGGCCAGGCCCGACACCGTCATGACCAGGCGATAGGCCAGCCCGCCGACCTTGGCCGCGTGCAGCGGGAAGTCGGCGTTGGTGATCCGCGAGCCCAGCGGCATGGCCTGGGCGTCGCGCGAGGCGACCATCTTGCCGGTGGCCGGGTCGAACCAGGCCATGGTCCGGCCGTTGGGCAGCCACTCGGGCTGCTGGCGAAGGCGGATCGAGATCAGGCCGCCGGTCTTGGCCGGCAGGCCGATGGTGCGCACCTCGGCGCCGGGGAAGCGGGCCTGGGCCTGGCCGATCACCCTGCCCCAGTCGAGGTCGGCGGCCAGCTTGCCGCCCTTGATCTTCGGCGGGGCCGAGGCCTTTTCCATCGTCGCCGGCGAGGAGAACGGCGCGCGCAGGGCTTGCGAGAACCATTTCAGGTTCATGGTCGCGCCCGTCGCCAGCGACAGGATCAGCAGCGGCGCCACCAGCACCCCGAGGTCGCGGTGATGGTGGACGATGGCTGCCCGCTTCATCATCCGCGGCCAGGCGCGCAGGTGGAACATCCGCCGGGTCGGCCACCACAGGATAAGGCCCGTGATCACGAAGCCGAGGCCTGCGAGACCCGCGATCCCGCCGACGATCTCGCCCGTGTCACCTGCGAACAGGTGATGGTGGAAATCGAACAGCCACACTTCCGGCCGCGCCCAGTTGGAGGTCCAGGCCTGGACGATGGCGCCGTCCTGGTCGGCATAGGCGCCCTTCTGCGTCTCGCCGGGATAGGACAGCTTGTGCAGACCCTTGCGCTCGGTCGCCAGCACGATCGAGCGAGGACGGTCCTCCGCTGCGAAGATCCGCGTCGCCGCCGCCGCCAGGGTGGCCGTGTCCTGCCGCTGGGCGTCGGCGGCGTGGGGCACGGTGGCGCGCAGGAACGCGTCCTCGTGCACCAGCAGCGCGCCGGTGAAGCCCAGCAGGGCCAGCAGAAGCCCGATCAGCCCCCCGGCCCAGCGATGCAGCAGGCGCAGGGTCTTCATCAGAAGCGCGCCGTCCAGCCCAGCGTCGCGGTGCGGCCGCGGCCGGCGTAGAACTTGTCCTTGGCCGGGGCGACGGTGTCGGAGTTGTAGGTGATGTACTGCTTGTTCAAGAGGTTCAGCACGCCCAGCGAAAGTTCTCCCACCGGCAGCTGATAGCTCACGAAGCCGTCGGTCAGGGTATAGCCGTCGAAGTCGTCCTTCACGAGCGCGTTGCTCATGTTGCGCTGCAGATAAGCCCGCACCTGCAGGCGCAGGGTCCATTTGCCGGTGGCGTAGTCGGCCGCCAGGTTGATGCGGTCGGGCGAGATGTTGGCGCCGTCGAGATCGGTGTCCAGGCTGCCGTCGCCGTTGGCGTCGGTCTGGCCGCGCAGGCGGGCGTAGCCGGCCGACAGGTCCAGGCCCTCGATCGAGGTCCTGGTCTTCACGTTGACCTCAAGCCCCTCGATGGCGACCTTCTGGCGCTGTACGTCGAAGATGCCGCCCGAGTTCTTGACCAGCAGTTGGCCCAGCTTCGACGACGACCAGAAGTAGGCGACGCTGGCGTCGATCGGCCCGCGCTTCCACTCGCCGCCGATCTCGCGGTTGTTCGACACGATCGGCTCGATGCTGAGATAGGTGTCGACATCGACGTTGGCGACATTGATCGACCGCAGAATTCGGCCGACGTCCGGCACGGTGTAGCCTTCCGCGTAGCTGGCGTAGAGGCGCAGGCCCGAGGCCGGCTCGAACACCACCCCGCCGTTGGCCAGGGTGGCCTTGAAGTCGGGATTGCCGCCGGCGACCTTGCGCGAGCCGTACGAGGCCAGGGTCTCGAAGTCGTCGACCTTCAGCTCGACGTTCTCGAAGCGCACGCCGCCGGCCAGGCGCAGGCGGCCGTCCAGCAGCGCGTAGTTGCCCTGGATGAACGGCGCGACGCTCTGGAACTTGGTCGGCGGCACCCAGGCGCGGCCGGTGGTGATCAGCATCTGCTCGGTGCGGTCGTTCATGGCGTCAAGGCCGACCGTGGCGGTCAGGTTCTCGATGCCCGGCACCTGGCGCTCGTAGTTCATCCGCGCGCCCAGCTTGCGCGAGCGGTTCGACGACTGGTCGAACAGCGTGCCCGAAGGCGCGATCCGCACGTCCTGGAAGGTGGCGCTGATGTCGCCGCCGAAGGTGTCGCGCGAGCGGTTGTAGAAGACCTGGGCGGTGAAATCGCCGCCGAAGAGGTCGCTGTCGCTCAGTTGCGCCGACACGGTCTCGACCCGGTTGGCGGCCGGCACGCCGGGCACGTCGCCATGGATCGAGGTGGTCGGCAGGCGCCTGGCGCGGTTGCCGTCGGTGACCGCGGGGGCCGTGCCGGTGATCGTCACGTAGTCGCCGTCGCCCTTTAGCTCGAAGCGGTTGGCGACCACGTCGAGGCGGACGGTGTCGTTCAGCTGCCAGCCCAGGCGGCCGAAGAACGACAGGGCCTTGGAGTCCTGGACGTCGCCCTGGGTGTTGTCCATGCCGATGCGGCGGCCGTTCGCGTCGTAGTAGGCGCCGCGCTTTTCCCAGGCCACGCCGGCGGTGGCGTCGAACGCGCCCTGGCGCCAGGCGACCAGGCCGCCGAGCTTGGCGCCGATGCTGTCGCCCATGTCGTGGCCGATGGTGGTCTGGGTCAGCACCTTGCCCGAGACGCCGTCCTTGCGGGGCGGGCCGACCGTCACCTGGTTGACCACGCCGCCGGTGGCGCCGATGCCCTGCAGGGCGTTGGAGCCGTAGATCAGCTCGACGCGGTCGATGAAGAACGGATCGATGGTGTAGCCGTCGCGCGAGCCGTCACGGATCGGGGTCGACTGCGGGATCCCGTTGATGGCGAACAGCGGCGAGCGCCCGCGCAGGCTCTCGCCCGAGCCCGACAGCTTCTCGCGGGTCGGCGAGAACGAGGGCGACAGGTTCGAGATGGCGTCGACCGCCGAGCCGCTGACGGCCAGTTGCTGGCTGAGGTTGCGGCTGTCGATCACGTCCACCGTCAGCGGCAGGGCCGTGACCGGCAGCTTGGTGCGGGCGGCGGTGACGACCACGCGTTCGACGTCGTCGGCCTGCCCCTGGGCATGGGCGGCGGCGCCGGTCGAGAGCGCCGCCAGGCTGAGCGTCGAGAACAGGGCGCGCCGGGCGGCGGCGCGCGAAAAACGGAGTCGCATGAACCATCCCCTAGAAAGAAACGGGGCTATTGGCGCAACTGCGACTGAGTTTCAATCCTGAAATGCTGTCCGACAGGCGATCAGCCGCCCTGCGCCATGGCGGCCATGTCCATGTACATCAGCTCCCAGACGTGGCCGTCGGGATCCTGGAAGCTGGCGCCGTACATCGGGCCCATGTCCATGATCGGCTTCCAGGCCTTGCCGCCGTTCGCCAGGGCCTTGGCCAGCAGGTCGTCGACCTCCTCGCGGCTTGCCGCCGACAGGCAGGTCAGCACCTCGGTGGCGGCGTGGGCGTCGCCGATCTCGCCGTTGATGAACTGGCGGAACTTGTCGTGGGTCAGCAGCATCACGAAGATCGTGTCGGAGACCACGACACAGGCGGCGGTCTCGTCGCTGAACTGCGGATTGATCGAGAAGCCCAGGGCCTCGAAGAAGGCCTTGGAGCGGTCGAGGTCGGCGACCGGCAGGTTGACGAAGATCATGCGCATGGCGGCGGTTCCCTAATGATGTTGTCGGGCCAAGGACGCTGGCCGGGCCCTGATCCCGACATCCTGCCCGAATTTTTTGTCAGGCCTTCACACGGGCTGGGTTGCCCACCGCCGTGGTGCCGGCGGGAACGTCGCGGGTGACCACCGCCCCGGCCCCGATCACCGCGCCGTCGCCGATGGTGACGCCCGGGACGATGATCGCCCCGCCGCCGATCCAGACGTCCTTGCCGATGACCACCGGCCGGCCGAACTCCAGTCCGGTCTTGCGAGTATCCAGATCGCGAGGGTGATCAGCGGCGAAGATCTTCACGTGCGGGCCGATCATCGTGCGGTCGCCGATGGTCACCGCCACCACGTCGAGGATCACGCAGCCGAAGTTCATGAACACCCCGTCGCCCAGGGTGATGTTGTAGCCGTAGTCGCAGTGGAACGGCGCGCGGATGTTGACCCCTACGCCGACGCCGCCGAACAGCTCGGTCAGCAGAGCGTGGCGCTGGACGATCGTCTGGCCCGGCGCGTTGAAGCGCTCCATCCAGGCCAGGGTCTGCTCCTGGTCGGCGACGATCTCGGCGTCCATCGGATTGTAGAGTTCGCCGGCCAGCATGCGCTGTTTCTGGGTGCGGTCGTCGGTCAAGGCGCTCTCCGGAATACGATACCGTTTCAAGGGGATGGACCGGCGGCGGACTGCAAACAATGAAAAACGCCGGGCTCAGCTCTCGTCCAGCCGCCGGGCCAGGGCCGCCACGAACAGTCGCACCTTGGCCGGCGCCTGGCGTGCGGTGGGATAGACGGCCCAGATCGACCAGCCCGGCAGGACGGCGTCTTCCAGCGGCAGCTCGACGAGGCGGCCGTCGGCCACCTCGTCGCGCACGTCCCAGGCCGACAGCGGCGTGATGCCGGCCCCGCCCAGGCAGGCCTGATGCAGCCCTTCGACGCCGCTGGCGGTGAACCGACCCGCGACCTTCTGCTGGACCTGCCGTCCGCCGGACACGAAGGCCCAGTGGGTCGCGCCGCTCATGGTCAGGCAGTCGTGTCCGGAAAGGTCGGCGAGCCTGGCGGGTCGCCCCCGCCGCTCCAGATAGTCCGGCGAGGCGTAGAGGGCGCGCGGATTGTCGGCGAGGCGCCGGGCGATCAGCGAATTGTCGCGCAGCGGCGCGATGCGAACGGCCAGGTCGATGCCGCCGGCGACGATGTCGACGACGCTGTCGGTCAGCAGCAGGTCGACCGACACCTCGGGATTGGCTTGCATGAAGGCCGCCACGGCCGGAGCCACCACCTTGCGGCCGAAGGCGGCCGAGGCGGTGATCCGCAGCAGGCCCGAGGCCCCGGCGTCCGACGGCCGGATCGCCGCGCGGGCGGCGGCCTCGCCCTCCAGCATGGCCTGGGCGTGCGGCAGGAAGGCCTCGCCCTCGCTGGTCAGAGACAGGGCCCGGGTCGTGCGGTGAACCAGGCGCGCGCCGACCTCCTGCTCCAGCGCCGCCATCCGCCGCGAGGCGGCCATTGGCGTGATCCCCAGCCGTCGCGCCGCGCCCGCCAGGCTGCCGGCCCGGGCCGCTTCCACGAAGACGCCGACGTCGGCGAGGTCCATTCTATCGAATTCCGTTATGCCAGCTTACCGCAAGGCCATACTATAAACAGTGGCGGGATGCTCTATATAGCTCGGCGACTGACACGGAACGCCGCCTCCTCCCCAAACCTTGGGCGGCCTGGAGCCGATCATGAGCACCGCCGCCCTTTCATCCGACACCGCGCCCGCCCTGGGCCGGGGACTGACCTTCGCCATGGCCGCCGCCGCGGGCCTGGCCGTGGCCAACATCTATTACAACCAGCCGATGCTGGGCCTGATCGAGCACGACCTGCCCGGCCCGCTGACGGCCTTCGTGCCGACCGCCACCCAGTTGGGCTATGCCGCCGGCCTGTTCCTGCTGACGCCGCTGGGCGACCGCATGGAGCGCAAGAGCCTGATCGTCGGCCAGTTCCTGGTGCTGGCCATCGCCCTGGTCGCCGCGGCCCTGGCGCCGAGCACCGCCCTCCTGCTGGCGGCCTCGCTTCTGGTCGGAGCCGGCGCCACGGTGGCCCAGCAGATCGTGCCCTTCGCCGCCCACCTGTCGGCGCCCGAAAAGCGCGGCGCCACGGTCGGCACGGTGATGTCGGGCCTGCTGTGCGGCATCCTGCTGTCGCGCACCCTGGCCGGGTTCGTCGCCACCCACGGCGGCTGGCGGGCGATGTTCTGGCTGGGCGCCCCGATCGCCCTGGCCGCCGCGGCGCTGATGGCTCTCGCCCTGCCGCGCAGCAAGCCCGACACCGACCTCTCCTATGCCGAGCTGCTGTCCTCGCTGGGCAAGCTGTGGCGCGAGTTCCCGGAGCTGCGCCTGGCCGCCCTGACCCAGGCCAGTCTGTTCGCCGCCTTCACCGCCTTCTGGACCATCCTGGCCCTGCAACTGCAGCAGCGCTTCTCGCTGGGCGCGGATGTGGCCGGCCTGTTCGGGATCGTCGGCGTGGTTGGCGTGCTGGCCGCCCCGGTGGCCGGGCGCATCGCCGACAAGCGCGGCCCGCACCTGACCATCGCGCTGGGCGCCGTGCTGACCCTGGCCTCGTGGATCCTGTTCGGAACCTGGATCTCGATCGTCGGCATGCTGGTCGGCGTGGTGCTGCTGGACTTCGCTGTGCAGGGCTCGCTGGTCTCGAACCAGCACCTGGTCTACGCCCTGCGGCCTGAGGCCCGGGCGCGCCTCAACACCCTGTTCATGGGCGGCATGTTCCTCGGCGGCGCGGCCGGCTCGGCCGCCGCGGCGGCGGCCTGGAACCTGGGCGGCTGGAGCAGCGTGGCCCTGATGGGCGCAGGCCTGGCGGCGATCGCCACCGTGTTGCAGGTGGCTAGCCTGAAGCGGCGGCGCTGAGGCCGCCTCCCCTTCCTCAATCCACCGAGTGCTCGACCGCCAGCGCCAGGTCGAGCGCCCGGGCGGCTTCCTCGCCGGTGACCACCGGACGCGGGGCCTCGCCGCGCACGGCCTTGAGGAAGCCGGCGACGCTCTGGCCCAAGGGGTCCTTGCCGGCCGGGGTCTCGGTGAAGTCTTCGATCAGCGGGAACGGCGTGGTGTTGCGGAAGGTGCGGGCCAGGAAGTCGATCTCGACCTCGCCCGAGGGATAGACGACCTTCATCGTCCGCTCACGAGCCTGCGCCACGCGGGAGCTGTCGAACACGGCGGTGAAGCCGTTGGCGAACGTGGCTTCCACCTTCACCCAGTCCAGGCCGTAGCCGCGATCGGCCTCGCCCTCGCCTTCCACGGCCACCGGATCGGCGGCGCACAGCGCCAGGGCGAGATCGATGTCGTGGATCATCAGGTCCAGCACCACCGAGACGTCGAGGTTGCGGTCCGAGGGCGTGCCGCGACGCACCGCCTCCAGGCGCGTGGGCTGCTCGGGAATGTCCAGCAGGCCCATGGCCTGGAACACCACCCGCTCCTGGTGGCCGCAGGCCAGCGGCACGCCGGCCTTGGCGGCGGCGGCGATCAGGGCGTCGGCGTCTTCGGGCCCCACCGCCAGCGGCTTTTCGGAATAGACCGGCTTGCCCGCCTTCAGCGCCGCCAGTGCGGCCTTGGCGTGGTGCACGGCGGGCGTGGCGACGGTGACCACGTCGACCGTGGCCAGGAAGGCGTCCATGTCGTCATAGGCCGTCGCACCCAGCGGACCCGCCAGGGCCTCGGCGCGGGCGAGGTCGATGTCGAACACCGCCACGAGCTCGACGCCCGGCAGCTCGACATACTTCTTGGCGTGGTAGCCGCCGAACACACCGGCGCCGACGACACCAGCCTTGAGAACTTGGACTTGCGCTTCTTGGGTCATGGCCCGTCTCTAGCCGCTTCGAGTTGCCGCGAAAAGCTTTGGCGACTGGCCTGCGCCAGGGCTAAACATTCGTTTGAACGAGAACATAAAGGGAGGTCGCCATGACCACGTCGCGTGAGATCCGCCTCAAGAGCCGCCCCGTCGGCGTGCCGGCCGCCGACAACTTCGAGCTGGCCAGCGTCGAGCTGCCGCCGCCGGGCGACGGCGAGATCCAGGTCAGGAACCTCTGGATGTCAGTCGACCCCTACATGCGCGGCCGCATGACTGACCGGAAGAGCTATGTGCCGCCGTTCGAACTGGGCAAGGCGTTGCAGGGCGGCGCGGTCGGCGAGGTCACCGCCTCCAACGACCCCGACTTCAAGGTCGGCGACATCGTCAGCTCGATGTTCGGCTGGCGCGAGGCCTACAACGCCAATCCCAAGGCCCTGGCCGCCGCCGGGCCGATGGGCGGGATCATGAAGCTGTCCACCCACGGCATGCCGCCCCAGGCCTTCCTGGGCGTGGCCGGCATGCCCGGCATGACCGCCTATGCCGGCCTGCTGCGCGTGGCCGCCCTGAAGGAAGGCGACATCGTCTTCGTCTCGGCCGCCGCCGGGGCGGTCGGTTCTGTCGTCTGCCAGATCGCCAAGATCAAGGGCCACACCGTCATCGGCTCGGCCGGCGGGCCCGAGAAGGTCGCCTTCCTCAAGGAGATCGGCGTCGACCACGTGATCGACTACAAGGCCACGCCCGACGTGACCGCCGAACTGGCCAAGGTCGCGCCCAAGGGCATCGACGTCTATTTCGAGAATGTCGGGGGCGTGCACCTGGAGGCGGCGCTGAACTCGGCCCGGCCGTTCGGCCGCTTCGCCCTGTGCGGGATGATCTCGCAATACAACGAGACCGGCCGTCCGACCGGCCCGGCCAATATCATCCAGGCGGTGGGCAAGAGTCTTCGCCTTGAAGGCTTCATCGTCTCCAACCACTACGACCTGTTCCCGGCCTTCGTTCGCGACATGGCAGACTGGATCAACTCCGGAAAGCTGACCTGGAAGGAAACCGTGGTCGAAGGCGTCGATCGCGCGCCCGAGGCCTTCATCAAGCTGTTCTCGGGCGAGAACCTCGGGAAGATGCTGGTGAAGCTGTAGGACAGGATCCTCCCCCTCTGGGGGAGGTGGCCCGGAGGGCCGGAGGGGGGCCGTTTTCAGCTGCCGCTGAGGCTGGAGCTCATCAGCCCCTCCCCTCTCCGTCCGCTTCGCGGACACCTCTCCCACAGGGAGAGGGTCTCTAATTACCGCGCCCGCATCTCCGTCAGTTCCCAGCCCTCGCCGACGGCGACCTTGCGGAACTTGAAGGTCACGCGGGCGCCCGGCTCCAAGGGCGCTTCGGCCAGCACGTCGCCATAGGCCTGGAAGACGGTGCGCCCCGCCGGCAGCGGCGCTGCGCTCGCGCCGTCGTGATCGAGCGTGAGGACCTGCCCGTCGACAATAGAGATCACGCCCTGAGTCTCATGCTGCGGCGCGGTAGAGATCGGCGGCGGGGGCTGAACGGCAGGCGATTTCGAACCTTCGCCCTTGTCGCCCGGACCGCAGCCCGCCAAAGCGAAAACCGCGAGAAATGCAAAAACAGCCTTGAACTTCATCGCCTTAGCCAATCTCCAACGACCTTCTGGCGGCCAAGTCGTGCGCATTTGCACAGGTTTTTCGCCGCACCTGCGAAATCGATCACATTTTCGATAGCGATTTCGTGATCAAAGTTTTACCCTAGGTGCGTCGGCGGTTTTCGTCCGCCGGACTTCGTTCAACGCCAGACCCTTGCTGAACGCGACCGATCCCTAGCGGACCGGAGGCGTCCCGTGAAGGCGTTCGGCGCGAAATCGAAGCTCTGCATTTCGTCCGACCACGGTCGGATCACCGAGACGGACCCGATGACCGAACGCGGCGCCTTCTTCGACCTGGCCACCTCCACCCCGGTGGCCTTCGAAACCGTGATCGCCCCGCGCGATCGGGTCGAGATCCCGACCGAAGCTCCCCTGGCCATGCCGGTGCAGCCGCTGGGCTTCTGGCAGGGCGCGGCGCGCGCCGTGCGCAGCCCGGGTTCGGAAACGGTCATGCGCCGCTGGGTGATCTTCATCGCCACGGCGATCATGGGCGCGGCCGGCTGGAAGGCCACGTTCGACACCGTGGCCCTCGGCGGCGTCACCCGCCTGGAAGCGGTCTGCCTGACCCTGCTGGCCCCGCTGTTCCTGGCCCTGGCCCTGTGGTTCGTCACCGCCGTCGCCGGCTTCGTGGTGCTGCTGCGCACGCCGAAGGACCCGCTGGGCATCGACAGCTCCAAGCCCATGCCCAAGCCGCGCGCCCGCACGGCGATCCTGATGCCGGTCTACAACGAGGACGCCCAGGCGGTGTTCGCCCGCCTGCGGGCCATGGACGCCTCGATCGCCGAGACCGGCGCCAGCCGCGCCTTCGACATCTTCATCATCTCCGACACCCGCGACGCCGCCGTGGCGCTGGCCGAGCAGGCCTGCTTCGCCCGCTTCCGCCGCGAGGCCTCGAGCCACGTCTTCTATCGCCGCCGCGCCGACAATACGGGCCGCAAGGCCGGCAACGTCGCCGACTGGGTCGCCCGCTGGGGCGGCGACTACGAGCACATGCTGGTGCTGGACGCCGACAGCCTGATGACCGGCGACGCCATGGTGCGCCTGGCCGACGCCATGGAGCGTCACCCAGGTGTTGGTCTGATCCAGACCATGCCGACCATCATCAACGGCCAGACGATCTTCGCCCGCACCCTGCAGTTCGCCACCAAGCTCTATGGCCGCGTGGCCTGGACGGGCCTGGCCTGGTGGTCGGGTTCGGAAAGCTCGTTCTGGGGCCACAACGCCATCATCCGCACCAAGGCCTTCGCCCAGACCTGCGGCCTGCCCTCGCTGAACGGCCCCAAGCCCTTCGGCGGCGAGGTGATGAGCCACGACGCCCTGGAAAGCGCCCTGCTGCGCCGCGGCGGCTGGGCCGTGCACCTGGCCCCCTACCTAGAAGGCTCGTACGAAGAGAGCCCCTCCAACCTGCTCGACTTCGCCACCCGCGATCGCCGCTGGTGCCGGGGCAACGTCCAGCACGTGCCGTTGATCGGCCTGCCGGGCCTGCACTGGATGAGCCGCCTGCACCTCGTCATCGGCGTGCTCAGCTACGCCCTGTCGCCGATCTGGTTCGTCGCCCTGTCGGCCGGCGTCATCTCGCGGGCCCTGATGCCCGAGGTTAAGAAGGCCGCCTTCACGATGGCCGACCTGCAGGCCGCCGCCCACGCCCTGATCGACTGGCGCGAGATCCAGGCCACCGCCTGGGCGATGATCATCACCTTCGTGCTGCTGTTCGGCCCCAAGATCCTGGGCGCCACCCTGATCTTCATGCGCAAGCACGAGCTGAAGGGCTTCGGCGGCCGTCGCCGCGTGATGGCCGGCCTGGGCGTCGAGATGCTGCTCTCGGCCCTGGTCGCCCCGATGCTGATGTTCACCCAGACCCGCGCCGTGGTCGAAATCCTGGCCGGTCGCGTCGGCGGCTGGAGCGCCCAGCGCCGCGACGCCGACAAGGTAGCCTTCAAGGAAGCCTGCGCCGCCATGGGCTGGATCAGCGCCACGGGCATCGTCCTGGCCAGCCTGTTCTGGTTCACGCCGGACCTGCTGACCGCCACCGCCCCGATCCTGGCCGGCCTGATCCTGGCCGTGCCGCTGACCATGCTGGGCGCCAGCAAGGCCGCCGGCCTGGCCCTGAAGGCGAACGGCCTGTTCATGACCCCCGACGAGCGCCAGCCGCCGGCCATCGTCCGCGCCGCCCTCGGTCCGGTGTGCGAGCCGCCGGTCCGCTGGAACGTCGGCAAGGCCAAGACCCCCGCCCTGGCGACCGCCGAGCAGACCGCGGCCTGAACGCCCGCCCCCTGAACGCCCGACCATCGAAGCTGAAGAAACCTCGCCCCTCACCGGGCGAGGTTTTTTATTGGCCGTCGATACGCGCGGCGCAGAAACACCTACTCAAGCTTCGCAACGGCTGGCGGCTCGCCCTTTGGGGGAGTAGAAGCGCGCTTCGTTTGGATTTGACGGAGCCTCCGCCGTGTCGCGGCTTTTCAGCGCCTATGTGATCGTCGACTGGAGCGCGGCGGCCAAACCGACCACCGGGGCCGACTCCGTCTGGATCGGCGTGCTCAAGCGCGACGTGCGCTTTCGCCTGACCTTCGAAAGCTACAACCCCGCCACGCGCAACGAGGCCGAGGCCAAGCTCGCCGTCATCCTCGACGACCTGAAGAAGCGCGGCGAGCGCGCTCTGGTCGGCTTCGACTTCCCGCTGGGCTTCCCGCGCGGCTTCTCCCAGGCCCTGAACCTGCCGGGGCAGACGCCCTGGCGCGCGGTCTGGGACCAGCTGAACAAGATGGTCAAGGACAAGGCCGACAACACCAACAACCGCTTCGGCGTCGGCTCGGAAATCAATCGCCGCCTGACCGGCGGTCCGTTCCCGTTCTGGGGCTGCCCGCCCAAGGACGCCCTGACGACCCTGCAGCCCAAGCGCACGCGCGAGCATGGCCCGGATGACCTGCCCGAGTTCCGCCACGCTGACGTGGCGGCGAAAGGCGCGCACTCGATCTGGAAGCTCTATTACAACGGCTCGGTCGGCGGCCAGGCGATCATGGGCATCCCGGCCGTGCGCCGCCTGAAGGACGCCCGTGGCGAGGCCGTGCGGATCTGGCCGTTCGAGACCGGCTTCAAGGCCCTGACCGAGGCCGACCTCGACGGCGTCGAGGCCGTGGTCGCCGAGGTCTATCCGTCGCTGATCAAGGCCGCTCCCGGCCCCGGTGAGATCAAGGACCTGGCCCAGGTGCGCGGCCTTGCCGAACACTTCGCCAAGCTCGACGAGGCCGGCAAGCTGGCCGCCCTGTTCGGGCCCAGCAAGGACGCGCCGGCCGAGCTGGTCGAGGACGTGCAGACCCAGGAAGGCTGGATCCTGGGGGCTTCGATCTGACCCCCTCTCCCCTTGCGGGAGAGGGTGGCCTCCGAAGGAGGTCGGGTGAGGGGTCGCACCTCCAGAAACGCCGCGAAAGCCGATCGGCATTCGCGGCGTTTTGCGTCTGAGCGCCCCCTCATCCGTCGGCTATCGCCGACACCTTCTCCCGCAAGGGGAGAAGGATCAGCCCCGCTTGTCCAGCATCCGATACCGGCCCAGCAGCATCGCCGCCGCCGCGAAGCTGGTGACGATCACCGACCAGACGATGCCGTTGAGGCCCATCTTCATCGGCAGGGCCAGCCACCAGGCCAGCGGCCCCATGATCAGGGCGTAGGCGACCATGTGGGTGCCGGCGGGGATCCAGACCTCGCCGCGGGCCCGCAAGGCCTGGGCGCAGACCACCTGCACGGCGTCGGGCGCCAGGAACAGGCAGGTCAGCACCAAGGCGGGCGCGATCAGGGCGATGGCGGCCGGGTCGGCGGTATAGGCGCCGGCCACCAGATGGCGCAGCGGATAGAGCAGCACGGCCACGACCAGGGCGAAAACGGCTGTGACGCCGAACGAGATCCAGCCGGCGCGGCTCATCCCCGCCGGGTCGCGCGCGCCGTGGGCTCTCGCCACCTGCACGGCGGTGGCCGTGGCCAGGCCCAGCGGGACCATGAAGATCACGCCGGCCACGTTCAGCACGACGGCCCAGGCGGCGACGTTGAGGCCGCCCAGCCAGCCGGCCACCAGGCTCATGCCGGCGAAGGCCGAGACCTCGAACAGGTTGGAGCTGCCGGCGCCATAGCCGACCCGGCGCTGCTGCTTCTCGGCGGCGCGGTCTCGCGGCGGCTTGTCGAACACGCCCATGGCCCGGGCGTCCTTCAGCCGCCAGATCACCACCGCCAGCATGATGGTGAAGGCCGTGCGGGCCACGAAGGTGGCCCAGGCCGCCCCCACCGCGCCGAGCGCCGGCAGGCCCATGACGCCGGGCACCAGCAGCAGATTGACCGCCAGGTTGATGATGTTGGCGATCCACATGTTGACCGTCACCAGGCCCGGACGCCCCAGGCCCTCGAGCCAGAAGCTCAAGGCCACGCTGAGGGCATAAGGTGTCAGCGACAGCGAGAACACGATCAGCGGCGCGGCCGCGCCGTCGGCCAGGGCCTTCTCGATGCCCACGTGGTGCAGCAGCGGCGGCGCGGCCACCGCCAGCAGGGCCGAACCGGCCACGCCCAGCCAGAAGGCGTAGACCACGCCCCGGCGCAGCACTGCCCCGACCTCGTGCGGCCTCCCGGCGCCGATGGCGCGCGAGCCCATCACCTGGGTCCCGACCAGCAGGCCCACCGTCACGGTGACGAAAACCGAGGTCGGCGCCCAGGCCATGGCGTGGAAGCCCAACTGCTGGGCCGAGAAGTGACCCACGACGATGGCGTCGGTCAGGCCCATGACCATGATGCCCAGGCGCGACAGCACCACCGGCCCGGCCAGGCGCAGCAGTTCGATCAGGTCTGTGACGATGACGCCGCGCGGCTTCCCGGAAGCCGGCGCGGCCGCGGGACGCGACATGGGTGGGCCTTTCGAAACGGGGCCGGAAGGTGGCCGATGCCCATCGATTGGGCAAGGGGCGCCCAGAGATCCTCCCTTCAGGGAGAGGGTCTCATTCAGCGTACAGCCGCAGCGCCTGCAGGCACATCTCCAGCCCGGTCAGGTCGTGCAGGGGATCGGGCGTGACGATGACGAACAGCCGCCGCGCCTCGGCCCACAGCATCACGCTCTCGGGCAAGCCCAGGTCCTCGACCACGCAGCCGTTCTCGTCGCGCCAGATCCCGTCCTCGCCGCGCTCGGCGCCGACCAGGATATCGACCCGGTCAGCATACTCGGCCAGGCTTTCGTCCTCGACGTTGAGATAGGCGAAGACCGGCTTGCCCAGCCCCGCCAGAACCCCGGCTTCGAAGGCTGCGCTCGTGTCGCAGGACGCCCCGCGCCACGGGGTCAGATTGACGATCGCCGCATCGACCCGACGCAATTGAGCCATGCGGTCCATGTAGAGTTCACGGGCCTGGATTTCGGAGCTGAAATCGTCACCCGGCGCGGCCTGGCCGCCCGAGAACGGGGTGAAGCCCGCATCCAGGCACAGGGCCTTACGGCGCAGGTCTTGAGCTTCGGCGTCAGGGAGCCAGGCTTCGGGGCCGGCCAGCCAGAGGGAACGGACAGGTCGCATCCGGCCTTAGAGCGGGCGACCGGCTCGCCCTGTCAACCGTCTTGGAGCCAGAACCCGCCCCCGATGACTACCCTTTCCCGCCGCTCCGCCCTGGCCCTGGGCGCCGCCGCCCTGACCGCGCCGGGGCTCGCCAACGCCGCTTCCGCCCAAACCTACCTCGCCTACGAGCGCCGCCTGCGCGAGCAGATGGCCGTGCGCCGGGGCGACTACGACGCCGATTTCGAGCGTGAACTGCTCGACCAGGGCGACGCTTTCCGGGAGGCCCGGGGCCTGTCGCCCCTGCGCTTCGATCCAGGCCTCGCCCAGGCCGCCCGCGCCCACGCCGCCGATATCGCCCTCAGCCGGATCTACGACCACATGACCCGTGAGGGCTTCGGCCCCGCCGCCCGCGTGGGCCTCCTGGCTCGCGACCTCGTCGGCGCCCCGGCCGAGAACATCGCCATGCGCCGCAACGCCGCCGGCCAGGTGCGCCCCGACCAGATCATGGGCCAGTGGAAGACGAGCCCCGGCCACCGCGCCAACCTGCTGGCGCCGGGCTTTACCCACGTGGCCTACGCCGCCCTGCGCGAGGGCCCGCAGGTGATCGCCGTGGGCGTCTATGCCGAGGTTTCGGCGCGCCTGGCCGCCCCCGCCCCGCTTCGCGCGCAAAGCGTCGAGGCCATCGCCGCCGCCCTCTCGCGCGCCAGTCCGCGCATCGACCAGTTCTCGCTGTCCGAACCCGGCGGCGACGTGCTGACCCAGACCTATGTCGAGCGCCCGCAGCCGGTCAGCATCCCGCCCGGCGCCTGGCAGCTGCGCCCTCACCTGTCGAGCGGGTCGCACAAGCACCAGGTGGCCTGGGGCCCGGTGTTCGTGCTGGGCTAGGCGGCGGGGAAGCTTAGCTTCCCTCGGCTTTCCTCGGGAAAATCCCGCTGACGCGCGCCACGATGTCGAACACCTCGGGCTCGTTCATGAAGGCCATCAGCCTGGCCCAGCCGTCCGGCGCGTCTTCCCAGAAGCCAGTAGGTCCACGTCCCTCGACCGCGAGGTCGCCGAAACGCCAGTAAAGGTCAGTCACCACGGCGCCTTGCGCCCGAAGACGTTCGAGATAGGGGGCGATGTCCAGCTTGGCCATCGCCACGCCGCAAAGCAGGTCCGCGATCAACCCGCCCGGACCGAAGCCGCCTTCGTCAGACGCCGCCAAGGCAAGCGCCTGATCGAACCAGGCGTCGAGGAAGCTTACGATCGCCCCGCGGCGAACATCGCTCCAGTACTCCCATTCGGCATGCCGCAAGCGTCCGACCACGATCTGCGGATCAAGTGTCCAGCGCGGACCGACCGCCGACAACTCCAGCAGCCGGGGCAGAAGATAGAAATAGTCGCCCAGAGCGCCAACGGTCAGGAAGACGCCGCTGGCGTAGCCGTGCAGGTCCTCAGCCGTCAGCTTCCGCAACGGCTTGCTCAGCAGCACATCGACATTGCGCTTGTCGACGCAGCAGGGACAGCCATCGATATGGCGCGGCCTCGCCACGGCAAAAGCCGCGTAGAGGTCTTCCAGAGCCTTTTCGAAATCCGTCGAAGCCATGCGCCAACTTGGCCGCAGCTCGCATGCCCGCACAACGAAAAACGGCGGGCCCTTGCGAGCCCGCCGTCGTCCGTTCAGCCGTGAGGCCGACGCTTAGTTCTTGGTGACGTCCACCAGCTTGTTCTTGGCGATCCACGGCATCATGCCGCGCAGGCGCGCGCCGACTTCCTCGATCTGGTGCTCGGAAGCGCGACGGCGGGTGGCCTTGAAGGACGGCTGGCCGACGGCGTTTTCCAGCATGAAGTCGCGGACGAACTTGCCCGACTGGATGTCTTCCAGCACGCGCTTCATCTCGGCCTTGGTCTCGGCGGTCACGACGCGCGGGCCGGTGACGTACTCGCCGTACTCGGCGGTGTTCGAAATGGAGTAGTTCATGTTGGCGATGCCGCCTTCGTAGATCAGGTCCACGATCAGCTTCAGCTCGTGCAGGCACTCGAAATAGGCCATTTCCGGCGCGTAGCCGGCTTCAACCAGCACTTCGAAGCCGGCGCGGATCAGCTCGACCGTGCCGCCGCAGAGGACGGCCTGCTCGCCGAACAGGTCGGTTTCGCATTCCTCGCGGAAGTTGGTCTCGATGATGCCCGAGCGGCCGCCGCCGATGGCCGAGGCGTAGGCCAGGCCGAGGTCGAGAGCGTTGCCGGTGGCGTTGTGGTGCACCGCGATCAGGCAGGGCACGCCGCCGCCCTTCTGGTATTCGCCGCGGACGGTGTGGCCCGGGCCCTTCGGGGCGACCATCAGCACGTCGATGGTGTCCTTCGGCTCGATCAGGCCGAAGTGGACGTTCAGGCCGTGGGCGAACAGCAGGGCCGCGCCGTCACGGATGTTGGGGGCGATGTCGTTCTTGTAGATCGCGGCCTGATGCTCGTCCGGCGCCAGGATCATGATCAGGTCGGCCCAGGCGGCGGCGTCGGCCACCGACATGACCTTCAGGCCTTCGGCCTCGGCCTTCTTCGCCGAGGGCGAGCCCGGGCGCAGGGCGACGGCAACGTTCGGCACGCCGCTGTCACGAAGGTTGAGGGCGTGGGCGTGGCCCTGGCTGCCATAGCCTACGATGGCGATCTTCCGGTCCAGGATGCGGGCGAGGTCGGCGTCGCGGTCGTAGTAGACGCGCATGATTTCTTCTCCAGGACTGGTCAATCTGCCCGCCTCACGCAATCTGAAAGCGGGAAAGGCGGGCGTTTGAGCGTTTTTTTGCCGCTTCGTCAAGGCAGGGCGCGCCCTGACGACGTTCGGCGACGCTTAATTACCGCGACTGAGGCGAAAAAGCCCTCCCAAAGACGAAAGAGCCGCCCTGCGGCCGCGCCTTGCCCCCGCTCGTTCGCAGGGAAAGATGTGCAAAAACAACCTTAGATTTATAAATACCTTGAATTGACTCAAGGTTGAGCAAACCGCACCCTCAACCAGCCTTACAACCTGAAGGCGAACATTGGGAGGGCATCGAAATGAGTGAGATCATCGACATCGAGATCGTCGTCGACACCGCGAACCTGCTGGCGAGCATCAACAATCCCAGCCAGAACCCGAACGCGCCGACCCCGATCGGTCACAACTACGCCTACATGGTCGCGCCGAACGAATTCGTCCGCAGCGGCCAAGCCTCGGGCGACCTGTCGATCTCGGCCGACGTGGGCGACACCGTGCGCTGGCGCATGGTTTCGCAGTCGGGCAACACCAGCTACTCGGCCAACCTGCAGAACATCGTGATCTTCTCGGGCACGCAGGTGACGTCGACCACCGGCGGCAAGCTGCTGAACGTCGAGACCCCGGTGCCCGGCACCACGCCCGGCAACATCACCCTGCCCCCGACCTTCTCGGCGACGCCGCAGCTCGACTTCTACCTGACGGCCGACATCGTCCAGGCCGGCACGGGGAACTACAACGTCTCGTTCGCGGTGCTGCAGTACCACTCCGGATCGCTGCAGGTCCTGGGCTACTTCGTCTGGGATCCGACGATCACCGCGTCGTAAGGCCGGCCCCGAAAGCGAGAAAGCCGCGCTCCTGAAAGGAAGCGCGGCTTTCGACGTTCAGGCCGATTACCAGAAGAGGTCGTAGTAGACGCTGAGCACCTGACCCGACCAGACGTCCACCAGGACGGCGTCGCTGCCGACCCGCACCCACTCGCAGCCGATCGGCGGCATTGGCAGGCCATAGCGGAACCAGTCGAGGTAGTAGGTGCTGCCGTACCAGCCGCCCGGCAGATAGTCGCCGAAGCTCCAGCGGTTCACGTACCAGCCGCGCGGATAGCGGTAAGCCGGGGCGCGGTAACGCTGGGGCGCGCGATAGCTGGGCCGCCAGCGGCGCTGGTCGTACTGGGGCCGGCCGTTGTCGCGATCGCGCCAGCGCTGGTCGCCGGGGCGCGGACCGGGGCGATCCCGGTCACGGTCGCCGCCCTGCCAGCCGCCGCCGGGGCGGCCGCGATCGGGACCACGGTCGCCGCGATCGCCTTGCCAGCCGCCGTTGGGGCGGTCGGGACGCTCGCCGCCCGGTCGGCCGGGCCCCCGATCGCCGCCCTGCCAGCCGCCGCTCGGGCGGTCGGGACGGTCGCCACGATCCGGACGATCGCCACGGTCGGGCCGGGAAGCGCCCGGATTGCGGTCCTGGCCGCCTTGCCAGCCGCCGGTGGGGCGATCGGGGCGCTCGCCCCTGCCCTGCCAGCCGCTGCGGTCGGGTTGCTGGGCCTGGGGCGCCTGCGGGGCCGGGCGAGCCTCGGGCGGCCGCTGGGCTTGCGGAGCGGACTGGCCGCCGCGATCGCCGCCGCCACGCCAGCCGCCGCCGTCCTGGCGATCGCCACGTTCGACGCGCTCGGGGCGCGAACCACGATCCGGCCGACCCCCACGGTCACCGCGTTCGCCACGTTCGTTCTGCTGCATCGCCAGGACCGTTGCGGCGGAGCCGGCCTGGGCCGCCGCGCCGCCCGTCAGCGACAGGATCATCGCGACGGTGATCAGACGTTTCATCTCTTGCTCCAAGGGGCCTTGCGCCGGCCCGTGGCTCATCCCTTGATCAGAGTGTCGCGCTTGGCGCATGAACCGCAATTGAACGAAAACCCGCAGGAGAAGGCCATGGCCGCCCGACCGCAGGACATTCTGGGCTTCTGGACGCAGGCCGGCCCCAAGCAGTGGTTCGACAAGAACCGGGCGTTCGATGAGGCCATCCGCCTGAAGTACGAGCCTACCCATCACGCCGCCGCACGTGGCGACTATGATTCCTGGGTCGAGACTCCGGAGGGGTCGCTGGCGCTGGTCATCGTGCTCGACCAGTTCCCCCGCAACCTCTACCGCCGTAGCGGCCACGCCTTCGCCACCGACGGCAAGGCCCGCGCCGTGGCCCGCGCCGCCATCGCCCAGGGGCACGACACCGCCGTCGCCCCGGAGCTGCGCTATTTCTTCTATCTGCCGTTCGAGCACTCCGAATCCCTGGCCGACCAGGAACTGTGCATCGAGCTGTGCGCCGGCATGCAGGCCGACACCGGCGACGAAGACGCCATCAAGTGGGCGATCATCCACCGCGACATCATCGCCCGTTTCGGCCGTTTTCCGCATCGGAACATCGCTTTGGGCCGCGAAACCACCCCGGCCGAGCAGGCCTTCCTCGATGAAGGCGGGTTCGCGGGCTAGGCGAGCTTGGCTTGCGTGCAATCGATACTGTAGTGTCCGCGCGGATTTGAAAGGGGCCTGGAGGGCGCTGTCTATGTCGATGAAGAAACTCATGCTCGCGGCGGGCGCGATGGTTTGCGTCGCGACTCCGGTGGAGGCGCTCGCCCAGGCCAAGCCGACCAAGGCCCAGCAATTGCAGACCCAGGCCCAGGCCGAAGTGCCGCGTTGCACGCGCAAGCTGGGCACCCTGTCGATCATCGACGGCGACGATCCGCGCGGCTGGACCCAATACAACCTGGCCTCGCCGCAGAAGCTGCTGCGCGCCATCGTCCAGAAGTCGGGCTGCTTCAACCTGGTCGACCGGGGCGCGGGCCTGAACGCCGCCCAGATCGAGCGCAACATCGGCGGCAACCTCGGCCTGCAGCGCGGCTCCAACGTCGGCCAGGGCCAGATCAAGGCGGCCGACTACGTGCTGGTGGCCGAAGTGCAGGCCAGCGACAGCAACGCCGGCGGCGGCGCCGTGGCCGGCGCCATCGGCGGCCTGATCGGCGGTCGCGCCGGCGCCCTCGTCGGCGGCATCAAGACCAAGAAGCTGGAAGCCAACACCGTCCTGTCGCTGACCAACGTCCGCACCACCGAGACCGTGGCCGTCCAGGAAGGCTACGCCGTGAAGAACGACATCGGCTGGGGCGCGGGCGGCGGCATCGGCTTCGCCGGCGCGGTCGGCGGCGGCTACGAAGACACCGAGATCGGCCGCATCATCACCCTGGCCTTCATCAACAGCTATTCGAAGATGGTCGGCGAGTTGGGCCTGGTGGGCGACAGCGCCCAGGCCGCCCAGGCGGCTCCGACCAAGTCCTTCGTGGCCACCCGCGTCGTCAACATGCGCGCCACCCCGGTCGCCGCCGGCAAGCTGATCCGCGCCCTGCCCGCCGGCGCCATCGTCTACCCGACCGGCAAGAAGCAGGACCTGTGGTGGGAAGTGGCCGACGAGAACGACAACGTCGGCTGGGTGCTGAACACGGGTCTGGAGCCGGGCAAGTAAGCCTCTGCGCCATCTGAACGAGAACGCCCCGCCGGCTCGCCGCGCGGGGCGTTTTTGTGATTGGCCACCGGCTCGATTCGTCGCGATTGTGCGGCCCATGACCACCGCCGTCCTCGACGCCCCGAAAGCCGCCTCCGCCGATCATCCCGAGCGGCAGTATCTCGCCCTGTTGGCTGACATCCTGCAAAACGGCGTCGAGCGCGGCGACCGCACGGGCACTGGCACCCTGGGCGTCTTCGGCCGCCAGATCCGCTTCGACCTTTCCAAGGGTTTCCCGGTCCTGACCACCAAGAAGCTGCACCTGCGCTCGATCATCATCGAGCTGCTGTGGTTCCTGAAGGGCGAGACCAACATTGCCTATCTCAAGGACAACGGCGTGCGCATCTGGGACGAGTGGGCCGACGAGAACGGCGAGCTCGGCCCTGTCTACGGCAAGCAATGGCGCTCGTGGGCGGCGCCCAACGGCCAGTCGATCGACCAGATCGTCAATCTGGTCGAGGGCCTGAAGACCAACCCCAACAGCCGCCGTCACATCGTCAGCGCCTGGAACCCGGCCGACGTCGAGGACATGGCCCTGCCGCCCTGCCACTGCCTGTTCCAGTTCTTCGTCGCCGACGGCAAGCTGTCCTGCCAGCTCTATCAGCGCAGCGCCGACGTGTTCTTAGGGGTCCCGTTCAACATCGCCAGCTACGCCCTGCTGACCCTAATGGTGGCCAAGGTCGTGGGCCTGGAGCCGGGCGAGTTCGTGCACACCTTCGGCGACGCCCACCTCTATCTGAACCACCTGGACCAGGCCCGCGAGCAACTGACCCGCGAGCCCTACGCCTTCCCGACGATGAAGATCGCCGACAAGACCGATCTCTTCGCCTTCGAGTACGAGGACTTCACGCTGGAAGGCTACGAGGCCCACCCGCACATCAAGGCGGCGGTCTCGGTCTGACCTTCCGCTAGCGACGGCGGGCCGCTAAGACTCGCCGTCATGACCGCTCCCATCCTCACCGTCGGCCCCGTGGCCCGTTCGCTCAACGGCGTCATCGGCCGCGACAACGACCTGCCCTGGCGCCTGAAGTCGGATCTTCAGATGTTCAAGGCCGCCACCCTGGGCAAGCCGGTGATCATGGGCCGCAAGACCTGGGACAGCCTGCCGCGCAAGCCCCTGCCCGGCCGCCTCAACATCGTGCTGACCCGCGACCACAAGTTCGAGGCCGAGGGCGCGGTGGTCTGCGACACCTGGTCGGAAGCCGTGCAGATCGGCAAGGAGCAGGCCGCCGAAGACGGCGTCGAGGAGATCTGCGTGATCGGCGGCGCGGCGCTGTTCGAACTGGCCATGCCCCGCGCCAAGCGCATCTACGTCACCGAGGTGCAGGCGGAGGTTCAGGGCGACGTGCACTTCCCCGCCTTCGACGAGAACGCCTGGACCGAGGTGCGCCGCGAGGAACACCCCGCCGGCGAGGGCGACGACTTCCCGTTCGTCTTCCGCGTGCTGGAACGCAAATGACCGCCCTGCTGGCCGCTCTCGTCCTGGTCCAGGCGGCGTCCGCGACGTCGCCCCAGGCCGTCGACGCGCGCCAGCACGCCCGCGACAAGGCCGCCGAGATCGTCGTCCTGCAAGTCAAGCATGTGGGCGTGCCGCGCGGCGTGCGCGGCCGTTGCTTCGTGGCGGCCACCGTCGTCCGCGCCGAACCGGGGGTGAAGCTGAAGGTCGGCCGCAACCTTCGCCTGTCGGTGCCCTGCGCCGCCCCCGGCGCCAGCGGTTCCGACGTCGAGAACGGCGTCGACCAGGCCGCTCTGCAAAGGTCCAGCTACGGCCGAGCGTTCTTCGACGAACGCCTGAAGCTGATCGCCTACGATCTCTTTGACCTGAACTGACCGCGGAGCCCCGCATGAGCGCCTGGACCGACCGCCGGCTGATCGACCTGCTGGGGATCGCCGCCCCCGTCCTCCAGGCCCCGATGGCCGGCGCCACCACCCCGGCCATGGCCATCGGCGCGGCGCGTGGCGGCGGCCTGGGTTCGCTGGCCTGCGCCCAGTACACGCCCGACCAGGCCCGGGCGGCGGTGGCCGAGTTTCGCGCCGCCGTCGACGCGCCCCTGAACCTGAATTTCTTCGCCCACACGCCGCCCGCCGCCGATCCCGTCCGGAAGCTGGCCTGGCGGGCGCGCCTGGCGCCCTACTATGTCGAGGCAGGCCTCGACCCCGCTCCTCCGCCGCCCGCCGGCGGCCGCGCGCCCTTCGACGAGGCCTTCTGCGCCCTGGTCGAGGACCTGCGCCCCGAAGTGGTCAGCTTCCACTTCGGCCTGCCCGAGACCGCGCTGTTGGATCGTGTGAAGGCCACGGGCGCGAAAATCGTGTCCTCGGCCACCACCGTCGCCGAAGCCGTCTGGCTGGAGGCCCACGGCGTCGACGCCGTCATCGCCATGGGCGCCGAGGCCGGCGGCCATCGCGCCACCTTCCTGCCCGGCCATGGCGAGGCGATCGACAACCGCCTGGACAGCGCAAGCCAGCCCGGGCTCTTCGCCTTGCTGCCCCAGGTGGTCGCCGCCGTCGCCGTTCCGGTGATCGCCGCCGGCGGCATAGCCGAGGCCCGCGGCGTGGCGGCCGCCCGGGCCCTGGGCGCGGCCGGCGTTCAGGTCGGCACCGCCTACCTCTTCACGCCCGAGGCCAAGATCCCGCCTGCCCACCGCGCCGCCCTCGACGAGGCCCGCGACGACAACACCATGATCACCGACGTCTTCACCGGCCGCCCGGCCCGGGGCGTGGCCAACCGGCTGATGCGCGAGGTCGGGCCGATCGGCGGCGCGGTGGTGCCGCCCTTCCCGCTGGCCGGCGGCGCCCTGACGCCGCTGCGCCAGGACGGAACCAACGCCGACTTCACCAACCTCTGGGCCGGCCAGTCGGCGCGCCTGGCCCCGCGCGGCCTCAACGCCGAAGACCTGACCCGGCTGCTGGCTGACGCCTGAGTAGGTTGCGGCCTCGTTCAAACGATCGTTTACTCCACTTCCAGGCGTCCAGAGAGACGCCCATCAAGCGTGACAGCCGAAAGTGTGAGCGGTTTCGACGCCCGTCACGCGCAAGGAAATGGGAGCGAGACGACATGGACCTGACCCTCGTCGCCGAAGGCCTGCAGTTTCCCGAAGGCCCGATCGCCATGGCCGACGGCTCGGTGCTGCTGGTCGAAATCCAGCGCCGGACCCTGACCCGGATCGCGCCGGACGGTACGCGCAGCACCGTCGCCGATCTCCCCGGCGGCCCCAACGGCGCGGCGATCGGCCCCGACGGAGCGGTCTATGTCACCAATAACGGCGGCAGCTTCGAATTCTTCGACATGGGCGGCCTGAACATCCCCGGCCCCACCCCCGCCGGCTACGAGGGCGGCTCGATCCAGCGGGTGGATCTGGCGACCGGCGCGGTCACCACGCTTTACGAGGCCTGCGACGGCAGGCGTCTGGTCGGGCCCAACGACCTCGTCTTCGACCGCCAGGGCGGCTTCTGGTTCACCGATCATGGCTGCTCAACGCCGGACGGCCGCCGATACGGAGCGCTCTACTACGCCAGGACCGACGGCAGCCACATCGTGCGCCTTCGCGACCACCTGATCTCGCCCAACGGCGTGGGCCTGTCGCCGGCCGAGGATGTCGTCTACGTGGCCGACACCATGCTGGGGCGGCTGTGGGCCTTCGACGTCGTCGCGCCCGGCGAACTGACTCCGCCCGCCCCGCTACAGCCGGGCCGCGTGGTCTGCAACCTGCCGGGCTACCAGCTCCTCGACAGCCTGGCGGTCGAGGCCGACGGCCGGGTGTGCGTGGCCACCATCATCAACGGCGGGATCACCGCCTTCTCGCCCGACGGTTCGACGCAGCACGTGGCCGTGCCGGACGTGATCACCACCAACCTCTGCTTCGGCGGGGCCGACATGCAGGACGTGTGGATCACGGCGTCGGGCACGGGGAAGCTGTGGCGCGGACGATGGGAACGGCCGGGGCTGAAGCTGAATTACCGGGCCTGATCCTTCTCCCCTTGCGGGAGAAGGTGTCAGCGAAGCTGACGGATGAGGGGTCGCACCCACGAAAAACGCCGCGACGGCTGATCGGCTGTCGCGGCGTTTGATTTCTGAGAGACCCCTCACCCGACCTCGCCCTGCGAGGCCACCCTCTCCCGCAAGGGGAGAGGGATCGCAATCGACTAGTACAAAACTCCCAGCGCCTCGCGCGAGAAGCTCTGCAACTCGTCGTTCCGTTCCTCGCGGATTTTCACCACCCACTCGGGGTCCTGCAGCAGGGCGCGGCCGACGCCCACGAGGTCGAACTCGCCGCGGTCGAGGCGCTCGAGCAGGCCGTCGATCGAGGCCGGCTGGCTGCCCTCGCCGCCGAAGGCCGCGATGAACTCGCCCGACAGGCCCACCGAGCCGACGGTGATGGTCGGGGCCCCGGTCAGCTTCTTGGTCCAGCCGGCGAAGTTGAGGTCGGATCCCTCGAACTCCGGCTCCCAGAACCGCCGTTGCGAGCAGTGGAAGATATCGGCGCCGGCGTCGGCCAGGGGCTGCAGCCAGGCTTCCAGCAGTTGCGGCGTCTCGGCGTTCTTCACCGCATAGTCCTGCTGCTTCCACTGCGACAGGCGGATGATCACCGGATAGTCGGGGCCGACGGCCGCGCGGACGGCCTTGAGGATCTCGGCGGCGAAGGCGCTGCGCTCGGCGATGGTCGGGCCGCCGAAGGCGTCGCCCCGCAGGTTGGTGCCGTTCCAGAAGAACTGATCGATCAGGTAGCCGTGGGCGCCGTGCAGCTCGATGGCGTCGAAGCCAAGGCGCTTGGCGTCGGCTGCGGCCGTGGCGAAGGCGGCGATGGTGTCGGCCACGTCGGTGTCGGTCATCGGCTCGGTGAACTGGCCGCCGCCGGCCTTGGACACGCCCGAGGGGCTGTCGACCTTGCCCAGCTGCGCCGGACCCTTGGCCGAGCCCACGTGCCACAGCTGCGGGGCGATCAGGCCGCCGGCCGCGTGCACCTCGTCGACGACCTTCTTCCAGGCCGCCAGCTCCTTTTCGCCGTGGAAGCGCGGCACGTTAGGGTCGTTCAGCGAGGCAGGCCGGGCTACACCCGTACCTTCGGTGACGATCAGGCCCACCTGCGCCGTCGCGCGGCGGGCGTAGTAGGCGGCCACGTCGTCGGTGGCCACGCCGCCGGGCGAGAACGAACGGGTCATCGGCGCCATAACCACCCGGTTAGGCAGCTTCAGCGACTTGAATTCGAACGGCTTGAAAAGGGCGTCGAGGGCCATGCGGGCGCTCCAGCGGGAGTATGAACCAGCGCGATCCAAACATTTGTTCGGAGCAACCGCCATGCAGAAATACTGCAACGGACGCTGTATCCGGTGAAGAGCATTCGGAAAGAAAACCCCACCCTTCGAGCCGGCTACCCCAGGATCTCGTCCAGCGCCCCCAGCAGGCGATCGATCTGGCCGTCCGTGCCGACGGTGATCCGCAGGTGGTCGGCGATCCTGGGCGCGTCGAAGCGGCGAACGATCACGCCGCGGGCCCGCAGTTCCGCCGCCAGTTCGGCGCCGGGGCGCGAGGCGTGACGGGCGAAGACGAAATTGGCCGACGAGGTCGGGGCGGAGAAGCCGCGCGCCTCCAGCCCCTCGACCAGGCGGCGGCGGCCGGCGATCACCCGCGCGCGGCTGTCCTGGAAGAAGGCCTCGTCCTCGATGGAGGCGATGGCGCCGGCCTGGGCGGGACGGCCCAGCGGATAGGAGTTGAAGCTGTCCTTCACCCGCGTCAGCCCCTCGATCAGGGCCGCGTCGCCGACGGCGTAGCCCACGCGCAGGCCAGCCAGGGCCCGCGACTTCGACATGGTCTGCACGACCAGGAGGTTGGGATGGTCGGCGACCAGGGCAATGGCGCTCTCGCCGCCAAAATCGACATAGGCCTCGTCGATCACCACCGGCTTGTCGGGATGCTCGGCCAGCAGGCGGGCGATCTGCGCGCGGGTCAGGGCCACGCCGGTCGGCGCGTTGGGATTGGCGATGATGATCGCGCCGGACGGACGACGATAGTCGTCGGTCCTCACCGACAGGTCGTCGGCCAGCGGCACGGTCTCGTAGGCCACGTCGAACAGCCGGCAGTAGGTCGGATAGAAGCTGTAGGTGATGTCAGGGAACAGCAGCGGCGCGTCGTGGCCCAGCAGGGCGCGGAAGGCGTGGGCCAGCACCTCGTCCGAGCCGTTGCCGACGAACACCTGATCGACGCCCACGCCATGATAGGCCGCCAGCGTCTCGCGCAGCGCGCTCGAGGTCGGATCGGGATAGAGCCGCAGGGCGTCGTCGGCGCCCGCCGCGATCGCCTCGACCGCCTTGGGCGAAGGCCCGTAGGGGCTCTCGTTGGTGTTCAGCTTGACCAGGTCGGCGATCTTCGGCTGCTCGCCCGGAACATAGGGGTGCAGCGCGTGGACCAGCGGGCTCCAGAAACGGCTCAAGGTCTTGCTCCAGGCGGTTCAGGATCGCGGGGATGCGCGAACCGGCCCGGCCCCGTCAAGCTCCCGCGTGCGCCCTACTCCACCCCGTCGAGATATTCGATCTCCGGACGAGCGGCCAGGAACGGCGCCATGGCCGCGCCGGCGGCCTTGAAATAGTCCGTCCCGCCGTGGTGCTTCAGCGCGTCGGCCGAGGCGTAGAGCTCCAGCACCTTGTAGACCCCGGCCTCGGTCTTGGACCTGGTCAGCTGATAGACGATCGCGCCGGGCTCGTTGGCCTTCACCTTGGCCGCCAGGTCGAGGAACACCGCCTCGAACTCGGCCGTCTTGTCCGGCTGCACCTTCAGGGTCGCCACCACGCCGATCATGTCGCCTCCCAACATTTGTTTGAAAGGGAGGTTGGACGAGGTTGAACGGCAGGGCAAGCGCCAACGAAAACGCCGCGACAGCCTCTCGGCGATCGCGGCGCCTGAAACTCGATGAGACGGACGGGGCGCTCTAGCGCCGCTCGTTCCAGCCGTAGGCGACCCAGGAGTGGCCGCCGACGTTGCGGGCCTCGATCAGGTTGGGATCGCTGCTGGCCTTGGCGCGAGCATGGCGGCGGCCGCGCAGGGCGAAGGCCGCAAGGCCCAGCAGCGCGGTGGCCATGAAGCCGACCACCACCAGGGTCGCGGCGAACACCACCGCCACGATTGCGGCCACCGAGACCGCGATCGCCGTGGCCACGCCGCCGACCACCGCGGCCAGACCGCGCCAAGCCGAAGAGTGCGTCGCGCCGATGTTCGCGCCCAGGGTCATGGTCATCGTCGTCCTCGATCGGCGCCGGGGCGCCCAGAATCTCCGTCCTCGCCCCTTAGGTTGGCTCTGGAGGTCTGAACGTCAACTGAACACCCATTGGGTTCAATCACAAAGACTTTTCCGTTCAACCCGCGGCGGCCAGTCCCAGTTCCCGCCGCTCGCGCATGACGGTGCTGAAAGCCGCATTGATCGCGGCCGCCTTGGCCTCGGCCACCTCGATGAACTCGGCCGGCAGGCCGCGGGCCCGGGCCCGGTCGGGGTGGGCGTCCGACAGGGCCGACCTCCAGGCCTTGCGCACCACCTCGTCCTCGGCGTCGGCCGGCACGTCGAGGATCACATAGGGATCGTCCGCTCCCGCCCCCAGGTGGGTGGCGCTGAGACGGCGGAAGGCCAGCGGCGACAGGCCGAACAGCTCGGCCACCCGCTCCAGGTAGTCGAGCTCGTCCTGGGTCACCGCGCCGTCGGCCTTGGCGATGTGGAACAGGCCGTCGAGCACGTCCTCCAGCAGTTGCGGGCACGAGCGATAGCGCTTGGCCAGCCGCTTGGCGTAACTCTCGAAGCCGTGGGTGGTCTGGCGGGCCAGGTCGTACAGGCGGTGGATGTTCTGCTCGGAGGCGGGGTCCGGATGGAACACCTGCGCGAAGGCCTCGAACTCGTGGCCGTCGGCGCTGCCGTCGGCTTTGGCGAGCTTGGCGCCCAGCGCCGTCACCGCGGTCGAGAAGGCCGGATCCTGCCCCGGAGGCCCCGGGGGGCATTCGGCGCATTCCGCCAGGTCCAGTCGGCGGGCCGCGATGCTTGCGATGTTGCGCCAGAAGGTCATGCGGGAATTCTAAAGCCGGCGGGTCCTGGAAGATACGGATCCGGACAGCGCCAGGATGCCGCACCGGAAGGGCCTTCTAGCATACGCATCGCACGCGACCCACCCGGCGATTGCTGCATCGCACATGTAAACTTGTTCAGAATTGCCGCCATCTTCGGAGCCATCCGGCGTCTGCGTCGTTATGGCTGAGCTTGGCGCGCGACTTTGTCCATACGGCGCCATGCTGAGGTCCCATTGCGGCCCGAAATGATCTAGTCAGCTCTACTGACGCTACCGAAAGGATTCCCGGCCGTATGGCGACCGCCCTTCTCTTCGCTCTCGCCCTGATGGCGCAGGATGCGCCCGTGACCACCGCCGCTCCGCCCCAGCGCACCCAGCCCGCCGCCACGCCGCCCAGCGACGAGTACGGCTACATCGCCTGGTGCTACGGCGCGCTCGGCGGCTATGTCGACCTCTACGACAAGGTCATGCCCGAGGTGACGCGGATCGAGAAGGCCTTCCCCGGCCCCGACGGCGCGGCCGCCGCGCTGAAGGAATATCCGGCGATGCGCATCCAGGCGCGCGGCGACCTGAAGACCTATGCCGCGGCCATCACCGCCGCCGAGAAGGCCAGCCCCCGCCCGATCTCCGAATACGGCGCGTCGGCCATGAAGAAGGGCCGCTCGATCTGGGGCGGCTCGGAAGGCGTCGACAAGGCCCGCCTGGCCCAGGTTTGGATGAGCTGGTCGCCGCCCGGCGACTGCGAAACCCGCGCCAAGGCCCTGGAAAGCAAGTCGAACCTGTTCGGCCAGGCCCTGAACTACAACGTCAAGAGCGCCGTGCCGGTCGAGCCGGAAGCCGGTCCCGAACCCGAGGCCGCCCCGCCGCCGCCCGTCGAGCCCCCCGCTCCCGCGCCGGCCCCGGCCAAGATCGAAACCTCGGCGCCGAAGCCCGTCGCCAAGCCGGCGGTGAAGCCCGCCTCCGCGACCGCCAAGCCGCTGGCCCCAATCGGCGCGACCCCGGCCAAGCTGCCGGCCACCCGCGAGATCATTATCGACCCGGCCAATCCGCAGGCCTGCGCCGGCAGCCTCGTCCCCGCCAAGCGCGGCGGCAAGGACGTGCTGATCTGCAAGCCTGACTGACCCCCTCAATTCAGTCTCCCGTCATTCCCGCCCTTGTGGCGGAATGACGGGAGGACGAAAATTCAGGGCGCCGTCGGCAGCACCCCGCTCCGGGCCAGGCCCGAGTACCAGCCGTACGAGGCCTTGGGCTTGCGCTCCCCGCTCGCGCGGTCGTGGCTGACCAGGCCGAACTTCGAGCGATAGCCCAGCGCCCATTCCCAGTTGTCGACCAGGCACCAGGCGAAGAAGCCCTTCACCGGCGAACCGGCCTCCATCGCGCCCTTCACCGCCTGCAGGTGACGGCGCAGGAAGGCGATGCGGAAGGTGTCGGCCTGGATCGCCCGGCCGTCGCCGAACGGGTCCGAGCAGCCGTTCTCGGTGACGAACACCGGCGGATTGCCGTACTCGGTGCGTAAGCGAGCCAGCACTTCCAGCAGGCCCGACGGATCGATGTGCCGCCCGAAGGCGTCCAGCTCCACGCCCCTCGGCGGCGCGGCCGGCTTGACCCGTCCCGGCGACAGCGGCGCCAGCCGCATATAGGCCGGCGCGTAGTAGTTCACCCCCATGAAGTCGACCTTCTGGCGGATCGTCGAAAGGTCCTGCGGCTGCACGCGGTCGCCCAGGAACTCGTCCATGGCGTCGGGATACTCGCCCTTCAGCAGGGGATCGAGCCAGGCCCGGTTCCACAGGGCGTCGAGGCCGTCGGAAGCCAGGCGGTTCCAGAACGCCAGGCCCCCGCCCGCCGGCCGGCAGGGTTGCAAGGCCAGGGTCGTGCCGATCACCAGGTCGCCGTGGGCGGCGCGCAGGGCCTGGATCGCCATCCCCTGTCCCAGGTTCATGTGGTGGGTCACCGGCCCCAGCAGGGCTACGTCCTTCAGTCCCGGCGCATGCTCGCCCGTGACATGGCCGAACACGGTGTGAACCGCCGGCTCGTTCAGCACGATGATCTTCTTGAGCCGGTCGCCCAGCCGCTCGCCGATCAGGGCGGCGTAGTCGGCGAAGGCCTTGGCGCTGTCGCGCGCCGCCCAGCCGCCCCGGTCCTGTATCGCCTGCGGCAGATCCCAGTGGAACAGCGTGGCGTAGGGCGTGACGCCCTTCTCCAGCAACCGATCGACAAGGCGGCTGTAGTGATCCACGCCGGCCTGGGCCACGGCCCCTGCCCCGGCCGGCAACACCCGCGACCACGAGATCGAGAACCGGTAGGCCCCCATCCCCGCCCCAGCCACCAAGTCCACGTCCTCGGCCCAGCGGCGATAGCTGTCGGTGGCGACCTTGGCGTTGGAGCCGTCGATGATCTTGCCCGGCTGGTCCTGGAACACGTCCCAGACGCTGGGCCCGCGCCCGTCGGCCGTGGGCGAGCCCTCGGTCTGGAAGGCGGCGCTGGCCGTGCCCCAGACGAAATCCTGGGGAAAGTCCCGCGACCTGGGCCGCACATCGCCGCCCTTGGGTCCCGCGCATCCGGCCAGCCCCGCCGCCGTTCCCCCGACCGCCAACGCGCCCAGCGCGCGGCGGCTCATTCCACTCCCGTTCATCGCCCCACTCCCCAAGGCTCTTTTCTTGAGTGGAGGATGACCCGAAAGCGAAGAACTTGGCCAGAGCGCCCCTCTCCCCTTGCGGGAGAGGGTGGCCCGCGAAGCGGGCCGGGTGAGGGGTCGCACGCACAGAAACGCCGCGAAAGCCGTTCAGCTTTCGCGGCGTTTGGCGCCTGAGAGACCCCTCATCCGTCGCCGTACGGCGACACCTTCTCCCTCAAGGGGAGAAGGATGGCTGACATCACGCCGCCTCGCCGCGCGCCCGGGCCAGGGCGTCGTAGTTGAGGATCGGCGAGAGCCAGCGTTCGGTCGTGGCCAGGTCCCAGCCCTTGCGGCGGGCGTAGTCCTCGACCTGGTCGAAGTCGATCTTGCCGACGCCGAAATAGTGGCTCTTGGGGTGGCTGAAATAGAGGCCCGACACCGCCGCGCCGGGGCTCATCGCGAAGCTCTCGGTCAAGGCCATGCCGGTAGCGGCCTCGGCGTCCAGCAGGCGGAACAGCGTGCCCTTCTCGGTGTGGTCGGGCTGGGCCGGATAGCCCGGCGCCGGACGGATGCCGACATACTTCTCGCCGATCAGGGCGTCGGCGTCGAAGCCCTCGTCGGCGGCGTAGCCCCACAGCTCGACGCGGGCCTTGTAGTGCAGCCACTCGGCGAAGGCTTCGGCCAGGCGGTCGGCCAGGGCCGAGGCCATGATCGCCGAATAGTCGTCGCCGGCGTCCTTGAACTTCTTGACGATCTCGTCCTCGCCGTGACCGGCGGTGACGGCGAAGCCGCCCACATAGTCGGCCGGGCCGCCCACGGGGGCGACGAAGTCGGCCAGGGCCAGGTTCGCCTTGCCCTCGCCGGGACCCTTGTCCATCTGCTGGCGCAGGGTGTGCAGGCGGGCGATCTCGACCGTGCGGCTCTCGTCGGCATAGACGACCACGTCGTCCTCGACGGCCTGGGCCGGCCAGAAGCCGATCACGCCCTTGGCGCCGAACCACTTCTCGTCGATCACCTTGGCCAGCATGGCGCGGGCGTCGCGATAGAGGTCGCGGGCGGCCTCGCCGACCACGTCGTCCTCGAGGATCTGCGGATAGCGGCCGATCAGCTCCCAGCTGGCGAAGAACGGCGACCAGTCGATGAACGGCTCCAGCTCGGCCAGGCTCGGCTCGAACACCCGCGTGCCGGTGAACTGCGGCTTGGGCGGCGTATAGCCCTTCCAGTCGATGGTGAACTTGCGCTTGCGGGCTTCGCCGATGGCCGTGCGGGCCTTGACCGTCTGGCCGCGGGCGTACTGCTCGCGCACCTTGACGTACTCGGCGCGGGTGTCGGCCACGACCTTGTCCTTGTCGGTCGGCGACAGCAGCGAGGAGACCACGCCCACCGCCCGGCTGGCGTCGACGACATAGGTGGTCGGACCGCGGCGATAGGCCGGCTCGATCTTCACCGCCGTGTGGGTGCGGCTGGTGGTGGCGCCGCCGATCAGCAGCGGGATGTCGAAGCCCTGGCGCTCCATCTCGGCGGCCACGAACACCATCTCGTCCAGCGACGGGGTGATCAGGCCCGACAGGCCGATCATGTCGACCTCGTGCTTCTTGGCCTCTTCGAGGATGCGGTCGGCGGGCACCATGACGCCCAGGTCGACGACCTCGTAGTTGTTACACTGCAGCACGACGCCGACGATGTTCTTGCCGATGTCGTGGACGTCGCCCTTGACGGTGGCCATCAGCACCTTGCCGGCGGCCTTGCGCTCCTGGCCTTCCTTCTCGGCTTCCATGAACGGCATCAGCCAGGCCACGGCCTGCTTCATCACGCGGGCCGACTTGACCACCTGCGGCAGGAACATCTTGCCCGCGCCGAACAGGTCGCCAACGACGTTCATGCCGTCCATCAGCGGGCCTTCGATGACGTGCAGCGGACGCTCGGCCGCCAGGCGCGCTTCTTCGGTGTCGGCCTCGATGAACTCGGTGACGCCGTTGACCAGGGCGTGGGTGATGCGCTCGCCCACCGTGCCCTCGCGCCAGGCCAGGTTGACCTGCTGGGCCGCGCCCTTCTCGCCCTTGTAGCCGGGCGCCATGTCGACCAGCCGCTCGGTGTTCGACACGTTGGTCCGCTGCGGGCGGTTGAGGATCACGTCCTCGACGGCCTCGCGCAGCACGGGGTCGATGTCGTCATAGACCGGCAGGTCGCCGGCGTTGACGATGCCCATGTCCATGCCGGCGTTGATGGCGTGGTACAGGAACACCGAGTGGATCGCCCGGCGCACCGGCTCGTTGCCGCGGAAGCTGAACGACACGTTCGACACCCCGCCCGAGATCCGGGCGTGCGGGCAGCGGGCTTTGATCTCGCGCGTGCCCTCGATGAAGTCGACGGCGTAGTTGTCGTGTTCCTCGATCCCCGTCGCCACGGCGAAGATGTTGGGGTCGAAGATGATGTCCTCGGGCGGGAAGCCGACCTTGTTGACCAGGACGTCGTAGGCCTTGGTGCAGATCTCGACCTTGCGGGCGGCGGTGTCGGCCTGGCCGACCTCGTCGAAGGCCATGACCACCACGGCCGCGCCGTAGCGCAGGCACAGCTTGGCCTGCTCGATGAACTTGGCCTCGCCTTCCTTCATCGAGATCGAATTGACGATCGCCTTGCCCTGCACGCACTTCAGGCCGGCCTCGATCACCTCCCACTTGGAGCTGTCGATCATCACCGGCACGCGGGCGATGTCGGGCTCGGCGGCCATCAGGTTCAGGAAGGTGATCATCGCCTGTTCGGAGTCGAGCAGGCCCTCGTCCATGTTGACGTCGATGACCTGGGCGCCGGCCTCGACCTGCTGGCGCGCGACCGACAGCGCCTCGGGGAAGTTTCCTTCCACGATCAGCTTCTTGAACTTGGCCGAGCCGGTGACGTTGGTGCGCTCACCGATGTTAACGAAGACAGGTCTCATTGGGATACGCTCAAGATCGTTTGCAGGCCGGCGATATGGGTCAGCCAGGCGTCGTGATCGTCGCCTTCCTGCCAGAGTTCGTCGATTTCGGAGGCGGGGGCGACCACGCGGGTCAGGGCCGCGCGCGCCAGGCGGGCGGCGCCCTCGGGCGGCGGTCCCAGGGCGTCCTTCAGGCCGCGCTGGTCTTCGGGGAGCACCGCGCCGTCGCCGAGGCAGGCGGCCACCACGGCGGCGGCGGCCACGGCCATCTCGCCTTCGGGCGCTTCCAGATAGCCGGCGGCCTTGGTCACGTGCTCGAGGATCCGCACGATCGTGCGCCAGTCCGGCGCCTCGGCGAGATCCTCGATGAAGTCGGCGGCCTCGTCGTTGTCGAACGGGCCATGGTCCCAGGCGCCCATGATCAGGCCGCCGTCGCGGTTTGCTTGGCCCGCGCCTCGGCCAGCGCCAGCTGGCCGCGCAGGAAGTCGCCGAAGTCGATCCCCTGCGCCTTCAGCGCCTTGGGGAACAGCGACGAGGCGGTCAGGCCCGGCAGGGTGTTGGTTTCGAGATAGACGAGGCCGTGCTCGGAAACGATGAAGTCCGATCGCGAATAGCCGCGGCAGCCCAGCGCCTTGTGGGCCTTCAGCGCCTGGTCCTGCAGGGCGGCGTTGATCTCCGGCGCGAAGGTGGCCGGGCAGATCTCGACCGTGTCCTTGGCCAGGTACTTGCTCTTGTAGTCGAACTTGCCGGCCGACGGGCGGATCTCGACCGGCGGCAGGGCGATCACCTCGCCGTCGGCCAGTTCCAGTACGCCGCAGGTCGCTTCCAGCCCCTGTACGAAGGGCTCGATGACATAGGCCTGCTCGGCCGCCGCCTTGCGCGCCGCGTCGAGGTCGGCCGGCGTGTCGACGAAGATCAGGCCGTAGCTGGAGCCGTCCTCGGACGGCTTGGCGATCAGCCGGCCGTACTTGGCGAACGCCGCCTCGGCCTCGTCCAGGCCGATGTTCTGCGGGACCGAGACGCCGGCCTCGGCGACCACGTCCTTGGCGCGCGTCTTGCTGAACGCCAGCCAGCTGGCGTGCGAGCCCGAACCGGTGAAGGCCGCGCCTCGGGCCTCGCACAGCGTCTGCAGGCCGCCATCCTCGGCGAAGCCGCCATGCAGGCTCAGCAGCAGCACCCGCTCCTCGCGGACGGCCGCGTCAAGCGCCGCTTCGATGCCGCCGATCGGCGCGCCTTCGGTGGGCAGGTCCAGCTCGAACGGACGGTCGTGGCCCAGCAGCACCGCCTGGCTGGCCACATAGACCTGGCCGTCCGGAGCCCAGAACCACAGGTCGGCGTCCGGCAGCGTCCGCGACAGGCCCTGGGCGCTGGCCACGGCCACGAGGCGCTCGCGGCTGGGACCGCCGAAAAGGATGGTGGTGCGCATCGTCTCGTACTCGATCAGGCCAGCTCGAAGGGTTCGAGACCGGCCAGGCGCATGGCCTTCGGACGCGCAGGAATAGCGCGGGGCGTGACGCCGCGCACCTCTTCCGCGACGTGGCGAATGTGGTCGGGGGTCGTGCCGCAGCAACCGCCCAGGATGTTGACCAGGCCGTCCTTGGCCCATTCGTGCAGGGCGTGGCCGGTCTCGTGCGGCTCCTCGTCGTACTCGCCCATGGCGTTGGGCAGGCCGGCGTTGGGATAGGCGGCGACCAGGGTGTCGGCGATGCGGGCCATCTCGGCGATGTGCGGACGCATCAGATCCGCGCCCAGGGCGCAGTTGAAGCCCACGGCGAACGGCTTGGCGTGCTTGATCGAGTTCCAGAAAGCCTCGGCCGTCTGGCCCGACAGGGTGCGGCCCGAACGGTCGGTGATGGTGCCGCTGATCCAGATCGGCAGCTCCTCGTGGCCCTCGTCGCGCCAGTCGAGGATCGCCTTGACGGCGGCCTTGCAGTTCAGGGTGTCGGTGATGGTCTCGATCAGGAACAGGTCGACCCCGCCCTGATAGAGGGCGTCCACCTGCTGGCGATAGGCTTGATAGACCTGGTCGAAGGTCACCTTGCGCGCGCCCGGATCGTTCACGTCCGAAGACATCGACAGCATGACGTTCAGCGGACCGATTGAGCCGGCGATGAACTTGGGGCGTTCGGGGTTCTCGGCGTTCCAGCGGTCGGCCACCTGGCGGCCGATCTTCGCGCCTTCCAGATTGATGTCCCAGACGTCCTGCTCGCCCAGGTGATAGTCGGCCTGGGCGATGGTGGTGCCCGAGAAGGTGTTGGTCTCGGAGATGTCGGCGCCGGCCGCGAAATAGGCGTCATGAAGTTCCGCCACGAGATCCGGCCGGGTCAGGCACAGGATGTCGTTGTTGCCCTTCATCTGGCCGTCGAAATCGGCGAAGCGGTCGGCGCGATAGTCGGCCTCGGTCAGCTTCTTCTTCTGGAACATCACGCCCCAGGAGCCGTCGAGAATGAGGATGCGCTCTTTGGCGGCGGCCTTCAGGGCGGCGACGCGGTTGGATCGGATGGTAAGGTCGGTCATTTGGCGGATCCCTGCTGGCGCGCCAGTTCCTGGTTGAACCGGGTTTCGTAGCCGTCGACGAAGCGGGCCAGTTCGGCGGGGTCGATGAAAGCGTCGGCGTCGCCGCGCAGCTGTTGCTGGCGCTTGGCCAGAAGGCCGCCCTGCTCTTCGTGGCTGGGCAGCATGACGTCGGTGGGAATAGCACGCATCGCGGCGAAGGCGGCGCGATAGTCGGCGACGATCGACTTGTGGGTCTTGTTGCCGACCAGCACATTGCCGGCCACCGACAGCGAGCACGGGAAGGTCACGTTCAGCGGACGGCCCTTCTCGACCACCTGGGTGGTCCAGGTGGTGCAGCCGATGGTGTGGCCGGGCGTCAGGTGGGCGACGAGGGTCGTGCCGCCCATCTTCAGCTTGGTCTCGTCGCCGAACGCCTTGTCGACCTTCACCGCCGGAAAGGGCGTCAGCCCGTTGGCGTTGTCGCCGAAGTGCTGCCCCTTCTCCAGGGCCGGCTTGTCGCCGCGCGAGGCCCAGACCTTGGCGTCCGTGTCGGCCTTCAGTTGGGCCAGGCCGCCGGCGTGGTCATAGTGGGCGTGGGTGTTGATCAGCACCTTCACGTCCGTGGGCTTGAAGCCCAGGGCCTGGATGCTGCGCTCGATCAGCTTGCCGCCCTGCGCCGACGGGCCGCCGTCGAGCAGCACGTGCCCTTCAGAGGTCGTGATCAGCCAGGCCGACAGCCCCTCGGAGCCGACATAGTAGATGTTGCCGACAACGCGGTACGGCTTGATCGGCCGCGTCCAGTTGGCGTTGTCGTCAGCCTTCGCCCCACCGGCGACGACCGCTACGCCCAGCGCGAAAGCCAGGGCGAGCCGTTTCATGCGGCCGCCTCCGACGACGCCGGCGTGGTTTCGCGCACGCCCAGCACGCGGCAGATGGCGTAGACGAGGTCGGCCCGGTTCAGGGTGTAGAAGTGGAAGTCGTCGAAGCCCTGTTCCTGCAGCTTGGCGCACATCTCGGTGGCGACCGAGCAGGCGATCAGGCGGCGGGTTTCGGGATCCTCGTCCAGCCCTTCGAACAGATTGGCCAGCCACGACGGCACCGAGGTCTGGCAGGCTGCCGACATCTTCTTGAGGCCGTTGAAGTTGGTCACCGGCATGATGCCCGGGACGATCGGGATGGTGATCCCGGCGCTGCGCGCCTTGTCGACGAAGCGCAGGAAGGCGTCGATGTCGAAGAAGAACTGGCTGATGCCCAGCGTCGCCCCGGCGTCGACCTTGGCCTTCAGCACGTCGATGTCGTGGTCCAGCGACGGGCTCTCGGGATGCTTTTCCGGATAGACCCCGACCAGCACCTCGAAAGGCGCGATGCCGCGCAGAGCCGCGGTCAGCTCCGTGGCGTTCTTGTAGCCGTCCTCGCGCGGCACGTAGACGCCGCCGATGCCGCCTTCGCTGGGCGGCGGGTCGCCGCGCAGCGACACGATGTGGCGCACGCCGGTGTTCCAATAGTCGTGGATCACCTCGTCGACCTCGGCGCGGCTGGCGCCGACGCAGGTCAGGTGGGCGGCCGGCTTCAGCGAGGTCTCGTCGAGGATGCGCTTGACGGTGCGGTGGGTGCGTTCACGGGTCGAGCCGCCGGCGCCGTAGGTCACCGAGACAAAGGCCGGATCCAGCGGGGCCAGGCGGGTGATCGCCTCCCACAGGCTCTCTTCCATCTTCTCGGTCTTGGGCGGGAAGAATTCGAACGACACGCGCGGCCGGGTGGCGCCGACGGGGCGCTCGCCGGCGCGAGCCACCGGCCCGATCACGCGGCGGGTGGGCGGCAGGGTCATGCGGCGGTCCTTTCAGCGAGGGCCGCGCCGATACGACGGGCGGTCCAGATCTTGACGGTCAGGCCCTCGGCCGTGGTCGGCGGCAGGGCGATGTTGGTTTCGGGAACGAGGCCGGCGGCCTCGATCCAGGGCAGGATCTCGTCGTCGGCGAAGCCGAGACGGCGATGCTGGTGCGCCTCGCGCAGGAACTCGTGGTCGTGCGGGGCGAAATCGGCGATCAGCAGCAGGCCGCCGGGCGCCACCAGTCGGGCGGCCTCTTCAACGGCGGCGGCGGGATCGCCCAGATAGTGCAGAACCTGGTGCACGGTCACCAGGTCGGCGCAGCCGCCCGGCAGACCCGTGTCGAAGATGTCGCCGTGGCGCAGTTCGCAGGCCGTCAGCCCGGCCTTGGCCACCTCGTCCCGAGCGATGTTGAGCATCTGCTGCGACAGGTCCAGCCCGAGGGCGTTGACGGCCCGGCCGCCCAGAAGCGTCAGCATGCGCCCAGCCCCCGCGCCCAGGTCGACCAGTTCGTCGAAAGGCCCCTCACCCGTCGCGCGCAGGATGGCCGCCTCGACCTCCTTCTCGTCGACGTAGAGCGAGCGGATTTCGTTCCAGCGCGCGGCGTTGCGGGCGAAGTAGGCCTGGGCCCCGGCCGAGCGCTCGGTCCGCACGGCGGCCAGTTGGCCGGCGTCGCCCCGGATGACGGCGTCGTCAGCCTGGATCAAGGCCAGGGCCGAAGCGACCACCGCTCCGCCGCCGAAGGTTCCGGCCAGGCGGTAGAACACCCAGGCGCCGTCCGGAAAGCGCTCGACGAGGCCGGCTTCGGCCAGGAGCTTCAGGTGACGGGAGACGCGAGGCTGGCTCTGATCGAGGATCCGGCACAATTCGAGGACCGAAAGCTCCTCAGCGGCCAGCAGCGCGAGGATGCGCAGACGGGTGCTTTCGCCCGCCGCACGCAGCACGTCGACAACCTGTTCGCTGGATAGCGCCATAGGGATATAAAGATATCTTTATGTCCGATTTGGCAAGCGAATTCTGTTCGGCAGGCCGCGTCCTTACCTGCTTCGGCGGGGATCAAAAAGCCCCGATGTGGTCCGTCGCGACGGGCGACGTGGATAAATCTTCCAGCCCGTCCGCCACCTCGTTCAATCGCCGCCCGCCGGCTGCCAGAGCTCGACCTTGAAGCCGGCCGGATCGACCAGCCAGGCGAAGCGACCGTACTCCTCGTCCTGCCGCCCCGTCGGCTCGACGCCCTCGGCCGCGGCCCTGGCCAGCACGCCGTCGAGATCGTCGACGATCAGGTTGATCATGAACGGCGCCGTCGACGGCTCGAAATAACGGGTGTCGGCTGGGAACGGCGACCAGTTGGTCATGCCGACCTTGGGGTGGGCAAACATCGCCCCGCCCCAGTCCTCGACCTTGATCCCCAGCACCCGCGCATACCAGGCGGCCAGACCCTTGGGGTCCTCCGCCTTGAAGAACACGCCGCCCAGACCCAGCACCCTGGCCATGAGATCCCCTCCCCGCGAACCGACGTCAGGCCGCCACCGGGCTGGCCAGCGGCTCGCCGTGGAAGTAGCGGCGCAGGTTCTCCAGGGTCAGGTTGACCATGGCCGGAATGCTGTCGAGCGTGGCGCCCGCCATGTGCGGGGTCAGCACGGTGTGGGGCACGTCGACCCAGCGTCCCGGCGGCGTCGGCTCGTGCTCGAAGACGTCGAGCGCGGCCATGCCGAGGCGGCCGTCCTTCAGCGCGGCGATCAGGGCGTCCTCGTCGACCAGCGACCCGCGCGAGACATTGACCAGCAGGCCGTGCGGCCCGAGCGCCTCGATGACCTCGGCGCTGACCAGATGGCGGTTGGAGGCGTCCGGCCGGGCGCAGACCAGCAGGATGTCGCTGTCGCGGGCCAGCGCCGGCAGGCTCTCGGCGCGTGGCCAGTTGGCCTCCTTGGGACGCGGCCCCCACCAGGCGACCTTGACGTCGAAGGCCTCGAGGCGGCGGGCGACGGCTTCGCCGATGTGGCCAAGGCCGATGATCCCGGCCTTGCGGCCGCGCAGGCCGTGGCGCGCGCCCATGCGGTCCATCGAGGTCCAGCGCCCGGCGCGCACCCGGCGGTCGCCCTCGGCGATGCCCCGCCACGCGCTCAGCAACAGGCCCATCGCGTGGTCGGCCACGTCGCCGGCGTTAAGCCCCACCGAATGGGTCACCGCCAGGCCGTGGGCCCGGCACCACGGCACGTCGACGCCGTCATAGCCGGCGCTGACGCAGGCGATCAGGCCCAGGCGCGGCATTTCGGCCAGGAGGTCGCGCGGCAGCACCATCTCGCCGGCGTGGACGATGGCCTGCACCTGCTTGCCCGGCCCCTCCAGGAAGGCCAGGCGATCGGGATAGTCCCACAGCCGATGCACCTCGTAGGCGCCCTCGAGCAGCGGCTGCATCGGCAGCAGCATCTCGTGGGACAGGACGATGTGGGGCTTCACGACGGGGGTCTGCGACATACGGCTTCTCCGGTCCCGGCGCGCGGCGGAATGCCTCCGCCGCCGATCCGCGGGATGATCGTTCTTGCTGGGGTAAAGCTACTCCTCTGACGCTCGCGCGCCAGCACTAGAGCACGCGACGCACGAACATCTGAAGCGCCGCTCTCAACCCGCCATGGGCGGCGTCGGTTCCGTTCGCGGCCAAGCTGTGAACACCTTGACCGCCAAGGGGTTTTATCGACTGGCGCCGAGAACGGCGCTTTAGGGAGAGCTCCCATGTTCACGAAAACCCTCCTGGCGGGCGCAGCGCTCGCCATGATCGCGTCCGCGGCCGTCTGCGGCGCGGCCGTCGCCAACCCGAAGGTCAAGGCCTCGGCCGCCATGGCCTCGCCGAAGCAGCCGATCCCCTACAGCCAGCTCGAAGCCTATTCCAAGGCCACCCCCAAGCAGCGAGCGACCAAGGACTGGTGGGCCGGCGAAGCCGCAACCGGCGCGGCGGCGGACACCTCGGCCACCCTGCCGCCGGCCTCGACCACCGGTTCGATGTCGGGCGACGCGGCGGCGAGCACCGCGGTGAACCCGCCCACCACCGACGCCCCGCCCTCCATGCCGGTGACGCCGCCGACCAACACCCCGCCCGACGACATGATGGCCCCGAACCCGGGCTCTAACCTGCCCGGCTCGGACCCCGTCATGCCGCCGAAGGAACCCAAGTAGGCGCACAAGCAAAAGGGGCGGCCCCGATGGAGCCGCCCCTCTTTTTCGTCTTCGACTGAAGAACTCCGCTTAGCGGGCGAACTTCTGGAACTTGATCCGCTTGGGGATCAGGCTGTCGGCGCCCAGGCGGCGCTTCTTGTCTTCCTCGTACATCTCGAAGTTGCCTTCGAACCATTCGACGTGGCTGTCGCCCTCGAAGGCCAGGATGTGCGTGGCCAGGCGGTCCAGGAACCAGCGATCGTGGCTGATGACCACGGCGCAGCCGGCGAACTCTTCGAGCGCCTCTTCCAGGGCCTGCAGGGTTTCGATGTCCAGGTCGTTGGTCGGTTCGTCGAGCAGGATCAGGTTGCCGCCGGTGGCCAGGGTCTTGGCCAGGTGGACGCGGTTGCGCTCACCGCCCGACAGCAGGCCGACCTTCTTCTGCTGGTCGCCGCCCTTGAAGTTGAAGCTGCCGACATAGGCGCGGCTGTTGATCTCGCGCTTGCCGACGACCATCACGTCGGTGCCGCCGCTGACTTCTTCCCAGACCGTCTTGTTCGGGTCGAGAGCGTCGCGCGACTGGTCGACATAGGCCAGCTTCACGGTCTCGCCGACCTTGACGGTGCCCTGGTCGGGGGTCTCGCGGCCGGTGATCAGCTTGAACAGGGTCGACTTACCGGCGCCGTTCGGACCGATGACGCCGACGATGCCGTTCGGCGGCAGGCGGAACGACAGGTCCTTGAACAGCACCTTGTCGCCGTATTCCTTCTCCAGGCCGTTGACCTCGAGAACGACGTTGCCCAGGCGCGGGCCGGGCGGGATCTGGATGTGGGCCTGGGTCTGGGCGGCGCGGGCGTTTTCCTGCGCGGCGACCATTTCCTCGTACGAGGCCAGACGGGCCTTCGACTTGGACTGACGGGCCTTGGGCGAGCTGCGCACCCATTCCAGTTCGCGGGTGAGCGCGCGCTGGCGGGCTTCCGATTCCGACTGCTCCTGGACGACGCGCTTCTGCTTCTGCTCGAGCCAGCCCGAGTAGTTGCCCTCGTAGGGGATGCCCTTGCCGCGGTCGAGTTCCAGGGTCCACTTGGTGACCTGATCCAGGAAGTAGCGATCGTGGGTGACCAGGATCACGCAGCCCGGGAACTCTTCCAGGTGATGCTGCAGCCAGGCCACCGACTCGGCGTCCAGGTGGTTGGTCGGTTCGTCGAGCAGCAGCATGTCGGGCTTGCTGAGCAGCAGGCGGGCCAGCGCGATGCGGCGCTTTTCACCGCCCGACAGGCTTTCGATGTTGGCGTCGTTGGGCGGGCAGCGCAGGGCGTCGATCGCCATCTCGATCTTGGAATCGATGTCCCACAGATCCTTGGCGTCGATGATCTCCTGGAGCTTGGTCATCTCCTCCATCAGCTCGTCGGTGTATTCCTCACCGAGCTGGGCCGCGAGTTCGTTGTACTTGTCGAAGACCTTCTTGTCTTCGCAGTCGGCGATGACGTTGCCCCAGACGTCCAGGGTCGGGTCCAGTTGCGGCTCCTGCGGGAGATAGCCGCGCTTGACGCCGTCGGCGGCCTTGGCCTCGCCCGAGAATTCCTTGTCCAGGCCGGCCATCACCTTCAGCAGGGTCGACTTACCCGAGCCGTTGACGCCGACCACGCCGATCTTGGCGTCGGAATAGAACGACAGCCAGATGTTCTCGAAGACCTTCTTGCCGCCGGGATAGGCCTTGGTCAGGCCCTGCATCTGGAAAATGTATTGCTGCGCCATGAGGGGCTTTTCGTCTCTCGGGTCGGGTTCGGGATCGGCCGCTCAAATAGCGGCTGGGGCCGGTTTGCGCAATCTCGGCCCCTTCACAGGTTCGTCGCCGGACTGTCGGCCAGACGACAAAGAACCGTCGCAGCCGCGTCGCCGATCCACGTTAGGCGAACGGTCCCAGACGCGCCCCGGCGGCCTCCCCGCCCCCGGCGCACTAGGGGATAGTCCAATGAAGTCCGCCCTCCTGCTCAGCGCCGCCCTCGGCGCGCTCCTGTTCGCCGCGCCCGTCATGGCCGCCGAGAACCCCGCGCCGGAACCCGCGCCCGACGCCGCCGCCGAAGTCGAGGCCGTCGTCGTCATCGGCCAGGGCCAGAGCCGCCAGGTCCAGGTCCTCAACGAGGAAAGCATCGCCACCCAGGCCGCCGGCACGAGCCCGCTGAAGGCCATCGACAAGCTGCCGGGCGTCTCGTTCCAGTCGGCCGACCCGTTCGGCGCCTACGAGTGGTCGACCAGCCTGTCGATCCGCGGTTTCAACCAGAACCAGCTGGGCTTCACCCGTGACGGCGTGCCGCTGGGCGACATGAGCTACGGCAACCACAACGGCCTGCACATCAGCCGCGCCATCGCCAGCGAGAACATCGGCAAGGTCGAGCTGGCCCAGGGCGCCGGCTCGCTGGGCACCGCCTCGACCTCCAACCTCGGCGGCACGCTGCAATTCTATTCGCGCGATCCGTCCGAAGCGATGGGCGGCCAGGTCAACCTGACTGGCGGCTCGCAGAACATGCACCGCGTGTTCGCCCGCTTCGAAACCGGCGCCCTGGAACAGCTGGGCGGCCTGCGCGCCTTCGTCTCGGTCGCCGACCAGAAGACCGACAAGTGGAAGGGCGGCAGCGAGCAGAAGCAGCGCCAGTACGACGCCAAGGCCGTTCTGCCGCTGGGCGAAGGCTCGGTGACCGGCTTCTACACCCGCTCCGAGCGCCGCGAGCAGGACTACCAGGACATGTCGTTCGAGATGATCAAGCGTCTCGGCCGCGACTGGGACAACCTGATCCCCAACTGGAACCTGGCCATCGCCGCGGCCCGCGCCTACCAGACCGGCACGGCCCTGCCCGCCCCGTTCGCCACCGTCGACGACGCCTACTACGCCGGCGCCGGCGTGCGTGACGACGACCTCTACGGCGCGATCCTGGCCCTGCCCTTCGGCGACCGCGTCGACTTCAAGGCCACCGCCTACCAGCACAAGAACAAGGGCCAGGGCCTGTGGTACACGCCCTACCTCGCCAGCCCGGGCTTCGGCACGGCCGGTTCAAACGCCGCCCCGCTGTCGATCCGCACCACCGAATACGACATCGACCGCGGCGGCCTGACCGCCAGCCTGTCGGTCGACCTGGGCGCCCATAAGCTGAGCGGCGGCTTCTGGACCGAGACCAACCACTTCAACCAGGCCCGCCGCTTCTACGCCGAGACGGTCTCGCGTCCGTCGCGCGACCCGCTCGACTTCCAGCAGAACCCCTTCGCCACCCAGTGGCAGTACCGGTTCAAGACTGAAACCCTGACCGGCTACATCGAGGACAACTGGGCGATCACCGACGCCTTCAAGGTCAATTTCGGCTTCAAGGCCATGAAGGTCGAGAACAGCGTCGAGACCGTGGTCGGCAACCCGCTGGCCGGCACGATCAAGAGCGAGGAAACCTTCCTGCCGCAGGTCGGCGCGGTCTACGCCTTCGACGGCGGCCTGGAAGTCTTCGGCGGCTACACCGAGAACATGGCCGCCTATGTCTCGGCCGCCACCGCCGGTCCGTTCGCCTCGCAGAGCCAGACGGTGGTCAACTACGTCGCCAAGACCCTGGAGCCGGAAAGCTCCAAGACCTGGGAAGGCGGCGTGCGCTACCGCAACGGCCGCTTCCAGGGCGTCGCGGCGCTGTATGACGTGACTTTCGAGAACCGCCTGCTCAGCGCCTCGACCGCCTCGCCGATCCTGGGCCTGCCCGCCGTGCTGTCGAACGTCGGCTCGGTTAAGACGCAAGGCGTCGAACTGGCCGGCGAATTCCGCCTGACCGACGCCTGGTCGGTCTACGGCTCCTACACCTACAACAGCTCCGAATACGAAGACGACGTCATGAACGGCGACGGCACGATCGCCGCCCGCACCGCCGGCAAGACGGTCGTCAACACGCCCAAGAACCTGTTCAAGGGCGAGGTGAAGTTCGAGCAAGGCGGCTTCTTCGCCCGCCTCGGCGTCAGCTACACCGGCGAGCGCTACTACACCTACGAGAACGTCGGCGGCGAGGTCGACGGCTACACCGTCGCCGACCTGACCCTGGGCTATCGCTTCGACGGCGAAGGCTGGAGCAAGGGTCTGGAGATCCAGGCCAACATCACCAACCTGACCGACGAGGACTACATCTCGACCGTCGGCTCGGGCGGTTTCGTCAACCGCGACACCGCCGGCACGACCATGACCCTGCTGCCGGCCCCGCCGCGCCAGGGCTTCGTGACCATCAAGAAGGCGTTCTGATCAAGCCTCCTCCCTTCCCCCTCGATGGGGGAAGGGCCGGGGTTGGGGGTGACGCGGCGCTGGACAACAAGCGCTGCTTTGCCCTCTCCTGCCGCAAGACACCCCCATCCCAACCCTTCCCCCATCGAGGGGGAAGGGCTTTTTCGTGGAGGCTGCTCCGTGACCGACCTCTCCCGCCGCTCGGCGCTCGGCCTGTCGGCCGCCGCCCTGGCCGTCGCGCCCGCCGCCGCCCAGGCTGTCGTGGATGCGCCCCACCCGGCCCTCGACAAGCCGCTGACCCGCATCGCCTTTGGCTCCTGCGCCAAACAGGACAAGGACCAGCCGATCTGGGAGGCGATCTTCGCGGCTAAGCCCGACCTCTTCATGTTCCTGGGCGACAACATCTACGCCGACACCCGCGACCCCAAGGTGATGGCCGCCAAGTACGCGATGCTGGCCGCCAAGCCGCACTTCAAACGGCTGCGCGACGAGATCCCCGTGGTCGCCATCTGGGACGACCACGACTTCGGCGAGAACGACGCCGGCGGCGACTATCCGATGAAGGCCGAGAGCCGCCGGCAGTTCTGCGACTTCTGGGGCGAGCCCGAGACCTCTCCCCGCCGCACCCGCGAAGGCGTCTACGCCGCCTACGTCTTCGGTCCCGAGGGCCGCCGGGTGCAGATCCTGCTGCCCGACCTGCGCTGGAACCGCACGCCGCTTTCGGAAAAGACATTCAAGGGCGGCTACAAGGCCTGGGCCGTGGCCCGCGGCCTGCAGGGCAAGGAGACGCCCGGCCCCTACGATCGCATCGCCGACCAGGACGCCACCATGATCGGCGAGCCGCAATGGACCTGGCTGGAGGCCCAGTTGGCCCAGCCCGCCGACCTGCGGATCTTCGGCTCCAGCCTGCAGGTGCTGGCCGACTTCGCCGGCTGGGAAAGCTGGATCAACTACGCCCGCGACCACCAGCGCCTGTTCGAGGCCATTCGCCGCCAGCGCGCCGAGCGCCTGTTCTTCGTCAGCGGCGACACCCACTACGCCGAGGTCAGCAAGCTCGATCTCAACGTCCCCTACCCGATGTGGGACGTCACCTCGTCGGGCCTGACAGAGGTCTGGCCGGTGACCCCGCCCAACGCCCTGCGCGCCTCGGCGGTGCTGCGCGAGCGCAACTTCGGCCTGATCACCATCGACTGGTCGCCGCCCGCCCCCAAGGTCACGGTCGAGATCCGTGACGAGAAGGGCCAGGTGAGGATCAGCCAGGCGATCGATGCGGGAACGCTGAGGGTGGGGTGAAGCAGAAAACCCTCTCTCTTTGAGAGAGGGGACTTTCAGCCCCCCCTACTGCGGCCGCTGCATCAGCCGTTCCGCCCGCCGGCGCATGGCGGCGGCCAGTTGCAGCAGGGCCAGGGCCGAGGCCTCGTCGCGTTCGGCGGCGCGCATGGAATAGACCCTGGCCAGCACCAGCAGCGCCTCGGCGCGGTCCAGCCCCTCCGCGCCGAACATCTCGGCGATGGAATTGTCGAGCTCGGCCAACTGATCGTCGGTCAGCAGGTTCAGGAGGTCGTCGTCGGTCAGATCTTCGGGCGTGGTGCTCATGTCCGCGCACCATAGCGGGAATCGTGGCGGCTAGGCGACCTGTCGACGAACGAAGCGCCGTTCACACGGGCGAGCAAAGCGCCTAGGCTCGCGCCATGGACCGTCACGCTTCACTCGCAGCCATGTCCTCCATCGGCCGTCGCGGCCTCTATCGCGAGGTCGAGCCGTTCTCCTTCGGCTGGCTGCCCACCGGAAGCGCCCACGAAATCTATTACGAGGAATGCGGCGCGCCGCGCGGCAAGCCGGCGGTGATCCTGCACGGCGGCCCCGGCGGAGCGATCAACCCGACCATGCGGCGGTTCTTCGATCCGTCGCGCTGGCGCATGACCCTCTTCGATCAGCGCGGCTGCGGCCGCTCGCGCCCCAACGCCAGCCTCGAGGACAACACCACCTGGAGCCTGATCGCCGACATCGAGCGGCTGCGCGAGCATCTGGGCATCGAGAAGTGGACGGTGTTCGGCGGGTCCTGGGGCTCCACCCTCGCCCTCGCCTACGCCATCAAGCATCCCGACCGGGTCGAGGGTCTGGTGCTGCGCGGCGTCTTCCTGCTGACCGACAAGGAACTGCGCTGGTTCTACCAGGACGGCGCCTCGATGCTGTTTCCCGACGCCTGGGAACGGTTCCTGGCGCCGATCCCGCCCGAAGAGCGCGGCGACCTGATGGCCGCCTATCACAAGCGGCTCGTCCATCCCGACCGCCGGGTCCAGGCCGAGGCCGCCGGCGCCTGGAGCCAGTGGGAAGGCGACACGATCTCGCTGCGCGGCCCCGAGGCCCGCCCGCCGAAGTTCAACGAGGAAGACTTCGCCATCGCCTTCGCGCGGATCGAGAGCCACTTCTTCGTCAATCGCGGCTTCTTCCCGCAGGACGGCTGGATCCTCAACAACATCGAGACGATCCGGCACATCCCGGCCTGGATCGTCCAGGGCCGCTTCGACGTGGTCACGCCCCTGGCCAGCGCCTGGGCCCTGCACCGCGCCTGGCCCTCGGCCCATTTCGAGATCGTCTGGGACGCCGGCCACGCCTCGACCGAGCCCGGCGTCATCGACGGCCTGATCCGCGCTACCGAGGCGGCTTACGGGCGGTAACCCCGTCCCCTCAACCGCCTGCGTGGTCCTCGTCCTTCGACAGGCTCAGGAAGAGGACCATTGAAGGCCTCGGCGTTAGAAAAACCTCATCCTGAGCTTGTCGAAGGACGAGGTTTTTCTAACGCCGGGATGATCGCCCCCTAAACCGCCTCCTCCATCAGTTCGCGCACGTCGATCGCCTTGCAACCGGCCGCCGCGGCCGCCTGCAGGCCCTGGATGCTGTCCTCGAACACCAGGCAGTCGCCCGGCGCCACGCCCAGCCGGCGCGCGGCTTCCAGGAAGAGGTCCGGCGCCGGCTTGGCGGCCGTAACGTCCTCGATCGTGACGACGGTGTCGAACAGGACGTCCAGGCCGAGCGACTTCAGGCTCAGCCGAACGAAGTCCGACGGCCCGCTGGAAGCCACCGCCATGGGCAGGCGGCCGTGGAACGCGCGGGCGATGGCGGTGACGGCGGCGATCTCGGCCAGGCCGTCGATCCCTTCGCTGTACGTCGCCCACACCGCCTTCATCACCTGGGCCCGGTCCAGGGTCTGGCCGACCTCCTGCTCGAAGGCGTCCATCAGCATGTCGCCCGAGAAGCCGCCGCGCTCCAGGTACCAGGACGGCTCCATCGCATGGCCCGTGGACCGCAGGCCGGCCGGCCAGGCCAGGGCGTAGAGGCCCAGGCTGTCGACCAGGGTGCCGTCACAGTCGAAGATCAGGGCCTTGGTGTCGGGGAAACGCTCTTTGATCACTGGATGTCCCGGTTGCGCCGCTCGGGGGAGGAAGGCGGCGCTTCACGCGCGCTCCTATAGACGAGTCTTGCGGCGCCTGTGCGGCGCCGCGTCAGCCCCGCAACTGATGCCCCCGCCGGCGGATCGCCAGGCTCTCCCAGCCGCCCACCAGCGCCAGCACGCCAGTGGTCAGCAGCGACAGCACGAGCGGCGGGACCAGCGGCGACACCGGGATCAGCAGCAGCAGCGCGGCCACGCCCGCGCCGCGCGACGGCGACCAGATGCGGAACACCGCCCGCTTGAACCACACGCCGCCCAGCAGAAACAGCAGCGGTCCGCCGATCAGGGCGGCGGAAACCTTCGGGTCGGCGTGGCCTACCGGGTGGTGGATCACCCACTCGTCGCCCACGGCCGCCACGATGATCCCGGCCACCGGCAGCAGGTGGCTATAGGTATAGGCCAGCCGCGCCACCCGGCCCGGATCGTCCGAATGGCTGATCGCTTCGCTGGCCGCCTCGGCCGTGAACGAGAAATAGATCCACCACATGGCGATGCTGGCCACGAAGGCCGAGGCGAAAGACAGGATCACCGTCGGCGTCCAGTCCATGCCGGCGGCGGTGGCGCCCATGACCAGGATCGACTCGCCCAGGGCGATGATCGTGAACAGCGCGCAGCGCTCGGCCAGGTGGCCGCCCTCCACCGTCCAGTCGGCGGTCCTGCTGCGGCCCAGGCCCGGGGTCCAGAAGCCGGCGGCCGGCGAGGCGTACTCGATCGCGATCGCGGTCGCCCAGCAAGCCAGCCGCGCCTCGTCCGCCAGCAGTCCGCCGGCGATCCACAGCACGCCCGAGACGGCCAGCCAGGCGCTGACGCGGATGAAGTTCAGCTTCAGGCTCTTGTCGCCCCTCACGCACCAGACGGTGAACAGGCTGCGCCCCAACTGGATCGCCACGAAGGCCAGGGCGAAGGCCAGGCCCCGATCCTCGAAGGCCTGCGGGATCGAGGTGGCCAGCACCATGCCCGCGGCCATGATCAGGAACAGCATGATCCGCACTGGCGGCCGTTCGGGATCCAGCCAGTTGGTGACCCAGGCCGTATAGACCCAGGCCCACCACACCGCCATCAGCAGCAGCGCGGTCTCCAGCAGGCCCATCAGGCTGGGATGGCCGATCAGTCCGTGCGACAGCTGGGTGACCGCGAACACGAACACCAGGTCGAAGAACAGCTCCACATAGGTCACCCGCGCGTGGCCGCCCTCGCGGATCCGAAGCAGGCCCAAGGCCTTGGTCTTGCTCATGGTGGCCCCTTCGCCCGGAATCGAGCGGCAGCCTAGAACGAATCCGCGGCTGAAACGCTATCTCGGCATGAAGCCGCTCGACCTCTTGAAGACCCGGGCCGCCATCGTCGGCCTCCCCGTCGCCCTGACCCTCGGCGCGATCGCCGGCGTCGCCATGCAGATCGGCCCGCAGGAGCGAGAGCCCCAGCCCTACGCCGAGGTCCAGGGCACACAGTACGCGCAGGCCGCCCCCATGGTCTGGCCCGCCGGCAAGGTTCCCGACTACGTCATCGGCCAGGACTTCCTACGCCCGCCCGTCGACGAGACCCCCGTGGTGCTGACCTCGGCCGACATGGCCGAGATGGGCTTGATCGAGCCGGCCAGCTACGAGCCAGACCCAGCCGACGCCGATATCGTCTCGGCCTCGGGCGCCACCACCGTGGCGCTGGACGACCAGTCGGCCGTCCCCACCGAACCCGCCGACGCCCCGCCCCGCAGCTTCGCCTCGACGTCGGGAGACATCCTCGACACCCGTTTGCCGGAGGAGGTGGTGGCGGGTCCGCCGGCCCAGGCCCCGGTCCCGACGGAAGTGGCGCTGCGGTACTAGGCGACGTTCTTAGGGGCCTATCCACAACCCGTTCAATTGAACCGCTTCCCTCGCCCTTGTGGCGAGGGCCCATGGCGGCCGCTGCTCAGATCGCGCCCCCTCTCCAAGATTTGAGAAGGCTGAACGATGGATCCTGGGCACAGGGCCCAGGAAGGCAGCTGGTTTTTCCTTCTCCGAAGCCTCCTCCACCGCCACGTTCCGGCCTCCCCCTTGCAGCCTCCCGCGCATGCGACCGGTAACTGTGCCGTTTCGCGCCACACGGGAACGGACATGGACGCGGCCGCGCCGGACAGGATCGAGGAGGAAGGCGGGCTCTTGCGCACGCTGGAAGCCTGGGCCTGCGGCTTCGTGCTGTTCATGCTGTCCAACGCCCTGATCGGGCCCTTTCTCGATCCGGAACAGGCCGGCGGCGAGGACATGCCGATCCTCCGTCTGATGTGGCTTCCGGTCTATGCGCTGATCCTGGCGCTGGTGCTGTGGCGCGCGCCTCGCCTGATGAAGTTCTGGCTGCCCGCCGGTCTGCTGAGCCTCCTGGTCTTCTGGGTGTTCGCCTCGGCCTCGTGGTCGTTCGATCCGGGCACCACCAACCGCCGCGCCCTGGCCGCGGCCTTCACCACCCTGTTCGGCTTCTATTTCGCCGCCAGCTTCGACGGCCGGCGCATGGCCGAGATCCTGGCGACCACCTTCCTTATCCTCGGCGCCGGCGGCCTGCTGGCCGCGATCGCCTATCCGAAGATGGGCGTGCAGCACGACATCAACGCCGGCGACTGGCGCGGCCTGTGGTTCGAGAAGAACCAGATGGGCGCGATGATGGTCTACGGCGCCCTGGGCGCCATGGCCGCGATCCTGGCCGGCGCCAAGCATCGCAGGCTGTTCATCGGGGCCATCGTGCTGTGCGCCTTCATGATCGTGATGAGCAGGTCCAAGACCTCGCTGATGGTGCTGCTGATCGGCCTTACGGGTTCTGGCCTGCTGGGCATGATGCGGCGCGGGCCGGCCACGGCGATCACCATGGTCTGGCTGGGCGTCACCGTCGTCGGCGGCGCGGCCCTGATCATGTGGCTGGCGCCCGAACTGCTGTTCAAGGCTCTCGGCAAGGATCCCACCCTCACCGGCCGCACCGAGATCTGGGACGCCCTGATGCGCCAGTCCGCCAAGGCCCCGCTGACCGGCTACGGCTATGCGGTGTTCTGGCGCGACGACTCCGTGCCGGCCCTGTTCATCCGCAAGGAGACCGGCTGGAACGTGCCCACCGCCCACAACGGCTGGCTGGACGTGCTGGCCCAGCTGGGCTGGATCGGCGTGGGCCTGTCGGCCCTGGTGCTGGGCCTGCCGCTGCTGGTCGCCCTGTTCCGGTTCGACAAGGTCCGCGACGGCTACTGGGCCACGCTGTTCCTGGTCATCTTCCTGATCACCACCTTCTCGGAAAGCTTCATCCTGGAGCGCAACGGCATCGCCTGGGCCCTGGCCTGCGCGGCCGCCACGCGTCTTCTGGGCCCCGCTCTCGGCGCCGCCCGAAACGCCCGGCCTGCGCGTGAACGGCGCCCGCGCGAAGAGCCCCCTCTGACCTGGCGACTGGCGCCGCCCGACCCCGCGCCCGAAATTTGGAGCCCCGCCCCCGCTTTCGGACGCCGGACGGTCTCGCCTTTGGCCGCGCGTCCGACTATTGGAGCGGCATGACCGACTACACCCACCAGCAGATCGTCGCCCGCGGCGCGCGCGCCGAAGCCGAAGCCGCCGCCGACGCCATCGACAACATGCCCGGCCTCGAAGGCGCCACCTACTCGATCCTGGAAGAGGACGAGGACAAGGGCATCTGGCGCATCGACGCCTTCCCGACCAACGAGGAAGAGGACGCGGCCCTGCTGGAGCTGCTGGCCGGCTACGCGCTGAAGGTCGAGCGCGAGGCCCTGGCCGACGCCGACTGGCTGGCCATGGCGCTGTCGGGCCTGCCGCCGGTGCGCGCCGGCCGCTTCTTCGTCTACGGCATGCATGACCGCGGCCGCCTGCCGGCCAGCACGGTCAACCTGCGCATCGAGGCCGGCGCGGCCTTCGGCACCGGCCACCACGGCACCACCGTAGGCTGCCTCCAGGCCTATGACCGCCTGATCAAGGCCAAGAAATTCAACAAGGTGCTCGACGTCGGCGCCGGCACGGGCCTCTTGGCCATCGCCGCCGCCCGCACGGGCAGCAAGCTGGCCGTCGGCACCGACATCGACAAGCCCAGCGTGCGGATCTCCAAGGAGAACGCCAAGGTCAACATGGCCAACGCCAAGTTCGTCCACGCCTCGGGCCTGTCCAACAAGCTGGTGGCGCAGAACGCTCCCTACGACCTGGTGTTCGCCAACATCCTGGCCCGCCCGCTGATCAGCCTGGCCCAGGACATCAAGCGCGCACTCGTCCCCGGCGGCACGGTCATCCTGTCGGGCCTGCTGCGCACCCAGGAGCGGATGGTCAAGGCCGCCTACCTGTCGCGCGGCTTCAAGGTGGTCAGCCGCATCCACCGCGACGCCTGGGCGACCCTGGTCCTGCAACGCCCGTAAGACCTCCGGCTCCGCCCCTCGATCGCGAGGGGCGGAACGCCTCCGCTTGCCTCCACGTTTTCCCGGACAACATCGTTCGAGGAAACGACCATGACCTACACAGATCCTTCGCTTCACCCCGAGGCCCCGCGACAGCCCGAGCGCGTGGTCCCCGAACGCGTGGTAGAAGTCCGCCGCGAGTCCAGCCCGCTGGGCTGGCTGGTCGCCGGCGTCGTGGCCATCGTGGCCGTGATCGCCGTGGCCTTCATGCTGACCTCGCGCCCGATGGACGCCAGCTCCGACCAACTCGCCCAGGCCCAGGAACAGGGCCGCGCCGCCGGTCTGGTCGAGGGCGCGCAGGTGGGCTTGCAAACCGGCGCCGACCAGGCCCGCCAGGCCGCCGAGGCCTCGGCCCGCGAAGCCGCCTCCGCCGCCGAGAGCGTGCGTCGCCAGACCGAGATCCAGGCCCAGACCGCCGCCGACGCGGCGCAGGACGCCGCCGCCACGGCGCCGACTACGACCGACGGCACGGCTCCGTCGCCCCAGGCCGACGAACCGCGATAACTCCCCTTTCAAGTCTGGCGCATGCGGCATACATCGGTCGTCATGCGCCAGACCTTCGATGAATCCACCGATCCGGGCTTTGGCCCGCGCCACGTTCCGCTGATCCGCGAGGCCATGGCCCGCCAGGGTCTGGACGGCTTCCTCGTTCCGCACGAGGACGAGCACCAGAACGAGTACCTGCCCGCCGCCAATGACCGCCTGGCCTGGGCCAGCGGCTTCACCGGCTCGGCCGGGGCCGGCGTCATCATGAGCGACCGCGCCGCCGTCTTCGTCGACGGCCGCTACACGCTTCAAGTCCGCGAGCAGGTCGACCAGGGCGTGTTCGAGATCCGCGACCTCGTCGAGGGCGGCGTGCCGGCCTACCTGGAGACCGCCAGCAAGGGCGCGGTGATCGGCTATGACGCCCGCCTTCACAGCCCCGCCGCCCTGGACGTGCTGAAGGCCGCCGCCGCCCGCGCCGGCGCGACGCTGAAGCCCGTCGCCGCCAACCCTCTGGACGAGGCCTGGGGCGCTCAACGCCCTGACCAGCCGCAGGCGCCGGTCGTGCCGCATCCGGTGCAATACGCTGGCGAAGAGTCCTCGGCCAAGCGCGCCCGCGTCGGGTCCGGCCTCGGCGCCGATGCGGCGGTGATCACCGCCCCGTCCTCGATCGCCTGGCTGTTCAACATCCGCGGGGGCGACGTCATCCGCACCCCCCTGCCGCTGGCCCAGGCCGTGCTGCGCGCCGACGGCAGCGCCCGCCTGTTCCTCGACCCGGCCAAGGTCACCGAGGACCTGCCCGCCTGGCTCGGCAACGAGGTCTCGCTGGAAGCCCCCGAGGCCCTCGAAGGCGCCCTGGCCGAACTGTCGGGCAAGAGCGTCCTGGTCGATCCGGCCCAGTCCTCGGCCTGGTACTTCGACACCCTGGTCGCCGCCGGCGCCAAGGTCGTGCGCGGCATGGACCCCTGCACCATGCCTCGCGCCTGCAAGAACGAGGTCGAGCTGGACGGCACGCGCGAGGCCCACCGCCGCGATGGCGCCGCTTTGACCCGCTTCCTGCACTGGCTGGCCACCGAGGGCCAGGTCAGCCCACCGGACGAGAAGGAGGCCGTCGCCAAGCTGGAAAGCTTCCGCGAGGCCACCGGCGTGCTGAAGGACCTGTCGTTCGACACCATCGGCGCGGCCAACGGCCACGGCGCCCTGCCCCACTATCGCCCGACCGAGCGCTCCAACGAACGCGCCGCGCTGGGCTCGCTGCTGCTAGTCGACAGCGGCGGCCAGTACCTGGACGGCACCACCGACGTCACCCGCACCGTGGCCATCGGCGAGCCCACGGCCGAGATGGTCTCGCGCAACACGCTCGTTCTGAAGGGCCACCTGGCCATCGCCCGCCTGCGCTTCCCGGCCGGCACCACCGGCTCGGCCATCGACGCTCTCGCACGCATGGCCTTGTGGGCCCACGGACTGGACTACGACCACGGCACCGGCCACGGCGTCGGCGTCTATCTGGGCGTCCACGAAGGTCCGCAGCGGATCAGCAAGGCGCCCAACACCATCGCCCTGCAGCCGGGCATGATCGTCTCCAACGAGCCCGGCTACTACAAGGACGGCGAGTACGGCATCCGCATCGAGAACCTGGAAGTCGTCATGCCCGCGGAAGCCGTGGCCGGCGGCGATCGCCCCATGCACCGCTTCGAGGCCCTGACCCTGGCTCCTATCGACCGCCGTCTGGTCGACAAGGTGCTGCTTACGGCCGAGGAAGTGGCCCAGTTCGACGCCTACCACGCCCGCGTGCTGAAGGAGATCGGCCCGCGCGTCGAGCCGGAGATCCAGGCCTGGCTGGAAGAGGTCTGCGCGCCCTTGTGATCCCTCTCCCCTTGCGGGAGAGGGTGGTCCCCGCGAAAGCGGGGATCGGGTGAGGGGTCGCACGAACAGAAACGCCGCGAAAGCCGATCAGCTTTCGCGGCGTCTTGCGTCTGAGAGACCCCTCATCCGTCAGCTTCGCTGACACCTTCTCCCGCAAGGGGAGAGGGATCGGCGAAATTACTTCACCCGCGTCCAGGTCTGGGTCTTGCACAGCGGCGCGACCACGCAGCCCTTCAGCTTCAAGGTGTCGGCGTTGGTCATGGTGATGGTGCCCGAATAGGTCTTGCCGTCGTCGGCCTTGTAGACCTTGCCGCCGGTCCATTCGGTCGGACCGCCGCTGAAGCCCCACAGCAGTTGCAGGCCCTTCAGCGGGCGATTGCGCAGGGACGGGTCCTTGTTCTTCTCGTCCTTGAGGGCGGGGTTCTTCTTGATGTTGTCCGAGGTCAGCAGCTTGCCGCACAGGCTGTTGCCGCAGCGGCTGATCTCGACCTGGCCGCCGTTGGTCTCGGTCTGCCACAGACCGGAGATGTCGGCGGCCATGGCCGGCGCGGCGAAGGCGGCGCTGGCGACGGCGGCGAGGATGGCGGTCCTGAGCATTCGGTTTTCGACTCCCTTGGCGCGTTGCGTTTGGAACGCGCGTTTCATCCCTCGTCGCCTATCTCGCCGTGATCGGCAAGGCGATTTCAGGGCGCTCTTCAGCTCAGGGGCGTAACCATCGCTTGCGCCGCCTGGTTCCGCTCGCGCTTGCCGCCCCAGTCGGCGGTGACCTTGTCGAGACGCGGCTTGAGCCAGTCCTGCAGCGGCGCGTCGACCAGGCGCTCGAACAGCCAGGCGAACACCAGGGCCGCCGGGAAGGCCATGGCCCAGATCGCCCAGTGGGCGGCTTCATGCAGTTCGACCTTCTGGTCCAGCAGGCGCTGCATGGCGAACCACACCGCGCCGACGAACTGGTTGGTCAGATAGAGCGAGAACGACAGCCGACCGCCGGTCTTGGCCCAGCCCCAGCCGTTCCGGGCCGAACCGCTGGCGGCGAAGATCAAGAGGCCCAGCAAGGCCAGGCTCGGATAGGCGTACTCGCCCACGACGTTCAGCACCACGAACCCGACCACCGCGAACACGGCCAGGGCGTCGGCCAGCTTCGGGCCGATCACCACCTCGCGGGCCAGGCGGGCGATCAGCACGCCCATCAGGAACAGCGGAATGGCGCGATAGAGGCCGTTCTTCAGATGCAGGTGGAACGACGGCATGCCGAACATCTGGCGCGAAAAGACGTCCACCGCCACGAACACGGCGGCCCCGACCAGCAGCGCCGTCCACGGCGAGGCGATCTTGCCGAACAGCCGCCACAGGGTCGGGAACAGGGCGTAGCAGACCAAGAGGGCCGATAGCGTCCAGGTCGGCATGTTCCAGCCCGACGGCCCCTGGAAACCCCAGGTCTGGATGAGGAAGACCTGCTGGGGCAGCTGGTCCCACTGGTACCATTGCGGATTGCGCGGCTGCATGCCCAGGGCCGTGGCGCCCAGCACCAGCACGACGAAGGCGGCGATCATCACCAGATGCGCGGGCCAGACGCGGCCGATGCGCTTGATCAGGAAGGCGCCGTCATGGATCCGGCCGTCCGCCACGCGCGAACCATAGGCCCGGCCCAGCACGTAGCCCGACAGCAGCAGGAAGAAGTCGGTGGCCAGATAGCCGCGCCCGAACGCCGGGTGGATCGCGAACAGCGAAACCGGCGCCTGCTCGGCATAGTGATAGACCACGATGAAGAAGGCCGCGAAAAACCGCAGCGCGTCCAGCGGCCCGCCGCGGGACAGCGGACGCGCGACCTTGGCCGTGTTTGCACCAGTATCGGACATGGCGGACTCCTTCAGCGAAGAAGGAGCAAGAGCGGCGCCAGTAAGAAGATCCTCCCCCTGAAGGGGGAGGTGGCCCGAAGGGCCGGAGGGGGAAGTATCTGATGAGGTCAGAGCAGCCCAAAGGCGGCAGTCACTTCCCCCTCAGTCGGCGGAGTTTATCCTCGGGCCGGCCTTTGGCCGGACCCGGGGGCGACAGCTCCCCCTTTCAGGGGGAGCATCTATCGCGCCGGTCCTTCCCGACCAGAAGGATCAATCCCCCCGGTCGCCCTTCATCAGCCGCGCCTTGTCGCGCGCCCAGTCCCGCGCGGCTTCGGTCTCGCGCTTGTCGTGGTTCTTCTTGCCCTTGGCCAGGCCGATCTCCAGCTTGGCCAGGCCCTTCTCGTTCCAATAGAGCTTGAGCGGGATCAGCGTGCGGCCGTCGCGCTGCACCGCCCCGATCAGCTTTTCGATCTGCTTGCGGTGCAGCAGCAGCTTCCGGTGGCGGCGCGGCTCGTGGTTGAAGCGGTTGGCGTGGCCGTAGGGGGGGATGTCGGCGTTGATCAGCTTGATCTCCCGCCCTTCGACCGACGCATAGGACTCGGCGATGTTGGCCCGGCCGACGCGTAACGACTTCACCTCGGTGCCGGTCAGCATGATGCCGGCCTCGAAGGTCTCCTCGATGAAGTAGTCGTACCGGGCGCGCCGGTTTTCCGCGATCGGCTTGGTCATCAGACCAGACCCGCCTCGCGCATGGCCTCGACGATCGCCGGACGCACCGCATCGCTGCACGGCGTGATCGGCAGGCGCACGTCTTCGGTCGACAGGCCCAGTTGGGCCAGGGCGAACTTGGTCGGGCCGGGCGAGCTGTCGAGGAACAGGGCCTTGTGCAGCTTGATCAGGCGGTCCTGCCAGTAGCGGGCCGTCTCCCAGTCGTTGCCGACGCAGGCGTTCATGAAGGTGGCGCAGGCGTCCGGCGCGACATTCGAGGTCACCGAGATCACGCCGTGGCCGCCGTGGGCCATGTAGCCCAGAGCCGTCGGATCGTCGCCCGACAGCATGACCCAGTCCGGACCGCAGGTGACGCGCTGCAGGCTGATGCGGGTCAGGTCGCCGGTGGCGTCCTTGATGCCGACGATGTTGGGCAGCTTCGACAGGCGCACCAGGGTGTCGTTGGAGATGTCGACGCCGCTGCGGCCCGGCACGTTGTAGACGAACACCGGCAGCTCCACCGCGTCATTGATCGCCTTGTAGTGCTGGTACATGCCCTCTTGGCTGGGGCGGTTGTAGTACGGGGTGACCACCAGGGCGGCGTCCGCGCCCACGGTCTTGGCGTGGCGCACGAAATCGATGGCCTCGTCGGTCGAGTTCGAACCGGCGCCGGCGATCACCGGCACGCGGCCGCGGGCGGTCTGCACGCAGAGTTCGACGACTCGCTTGTGCTCGTCATGCGACAGGGTCGAGGTCTCGCCCGTCGTGCCCACCGGCACCAGGCCGTGCACGCCGCCGGCGATCTGGCGCTCGACCAGGGCGACGAACCCTTTCTCGTCGACCTCGCCGTTCAGGAACGGGGTGACCAGGGCCGGGATGACGCCCTTGAAAGGGGAATGGACCATGACTTGCAATTTGCCGTGAGCAGACGCCGCGAGAGTTGCGGCTGAAACGTGGGGGCGGACAATATGTCTCCGCCCCCCTCGACCGCAACTGGTCGTTCCGACCTTTTCGTCGCTCTGCGGCGTTGAAAGGCGGGTCGATCAACCGGCGAACCGGGCTATACGGCTGGTGCGGTCAAAAATCGGCCGCCGGACGCCCGCATCAAGGGCATGGAACACTGCCTCGACACTGCAAGGAGACCGCGTTTTGGCTTTTGGGATTCGTCGGCTTCTTCTCGGTTGCATCAGCCTGACCCTGGTCGCGAGCGTCGCCGACGCCCAGACCGAGCAGATGGATGACGAGGGCCTGCCGAGCGCGCCCCAGCCCTATACCGGCAACGCCCGCCCCGGCCTGGTCAACACCCCGCCCACCGCCTACGCCGGCACGCTCAGCGAAACCGACGCGGCCAACCTGCGCGCCGCCGTCATGGGCCAGCGCTCGGCCTCGACCGTGCGCGCGGCGATGAGCAGCATCTCCGATCCCCTGGCCCGCAAGATCGCCCTGTGGGCCCTGGCCGACGTCGGCGCCGAGAGCATGAGCTTCTTCGAGCTGGACCAGGCCCGGCGCGACCTCAACGGCTGGCCCCGCAGCTCGCGCCGCGACCTGCCGGCCGAAAAGGCCCTGTCGACCTCGGGCCTGACGCCCGCCCAGACCATCGCCTGGTTCGGCGGCGCCGAGCCCCTGACCGCCGAAGGCGCCATGGCCCTGGCTTCGGCCTACCAGGCCAGCGGTCGCGCCCAGGACGCCACGAACCTGATCCGCCGGTTCTGGCGCGGCAAGACCTTCGAGGCCGACGCCCAGCGCGCCATGCAGGCCCGCTTCGGCGCGATGCTCACCGCCGACGACTACGCCCAGCGCGCCGACATGCTGCTGTACGGGCCGCAAGGCCCCGCCGCCCGCGACATGGTCGCCCTGCTGCCCTACGACCAGCAGGCGGTCGCCCAGGCCCGCATCGCCCTGCGCTCGAATGCGTCGAACGCCAACGACCTGGTGGCCGCCCTGCCCCCGGCCCAGCAGGTCTCGCCGGGCGTGGCCTTCGAGCGCGCCGCCTATCTGCGCCGCAAGGGCATGGACGTGATGGCGCTCGACCTGGTGCGCTACTTCCCCGTCCGCCCGCCGTCGGACGACACCGCCGGCCCGATCTGGCGCGAGCGCAAGCAACTGGTCATGTCCGCCATCAAGAACGGCGACAGCCGCGGGGCCTATGCGGCCGCCAACGCCGGCCTGCCCAGCGGCGCCGACGCGGCTGAGGCCGAGTTCTTTGCCGGCTGGATCGCCCTGTCGCGCCTCAAGGACGCCAACGCCGCCGCCGCCCACTTCGGCCGCATCAACGAGATCGGCGCCTCGCCGATCACCCGCGGGCGGGCTCTCTACTGGCAGGGCCGCGCGGCCGAGGCGCAGGGCGACGTCATCGCCGCCCAGGCCTTCTATGCCGAGGGCGCGCGCCACATCACCACCTTCTACGGCCAGCTGGCCGCCGAGAAGGCCGGGATCAAGGAAATCCGCCTGGAGAAGGACCCGGTGGTCACCGCGGCCGACCGCGCCCGCTTCGAAAGCCGCGAACTGGTCCGCGCCGCCAAGCTGCTGCGCGACGTCGGCGCCAACGACGCCTTCCGCTCGCTGGTTCTCTACATCGACGACCAGCTGCCGACCGCCCAGGAGCAGGCCCTGCTGGTCGACTTCGCCCGCAACACCGGCGACCAGGACCTGGCCATGCGCGCCGTGCGCACCGCCGCCCAGCGCGGCTTCATCCTGCCCGAGCGCGGCTATCCCCTGCTCGACCACCACTTCACGCCCATTCCAGGCGCGGCCGAGACCGCCTTCGTCTATTCGATCTCGCGCCAGGAGAGCAATTTCGACCCCCGCGCCCGCTCGTCGGTCGGGGCGCGCGGCATGATGCAGCTGATGCCGCCCACCGCCGCCGGCGTCGCCCGCAAGCTGGGCGAGAGCCACAGCGTCGATCGCCTGTTCGAGCCCGACTACAACATGCGGCTGGGCTCGGTGTACCTGGGCGACATGATCAACCGCTTCAGCGGCTCCTACATCATGGCCGCCGCGGCCTACAACGCCGGCCCCGGCCGCCCGCCGCAGTGGACCGCTCTGTGCGGCGACCCGCGCGGCGCCAGCACCGACCCGCTCGACTTCATCGAGTGCATCCCGTTCAGCGAAACCCGCAACTACGTGATGCGCACGCTTGAGACGACCATGGTCTACCGCGCCCGCCTCAACGGCGGCGTCGCCCCCCTCACCCTCTCGGCCGACCTCAAGCGCGGCGGCTACAGCTACGCGCCAGCCTCGGGGACGATGGCGCCGATCGGGGGACGGTAGGGGGGTATCGTCCCCTCTCTCTTTGAGAGAGGGAGGGGCCCACGCCGCAGGCGTGGGAGGGTGAGAGGTAACAACCTCTCCGACTGAAACGCGGCAGTTTGGCTGCCAGCGTTGATGAAACGCACCGGGATCTACCGGCCAATGGTGAAACCTCTCACCCTCCCACCGCTTCGCGGCGGGCCCCTCCCTCTCTCTTAGAGAGAGGGGTCAAAGGAGCCTCCCTCAGATCCCCTTCTTCTTCGCATAGGCCTCGAACAGGGTCGGCCAGACCTCGACCGGTTTGCCGGCGATCGAGCGCAGGCCGAAACCGTGGCCGCCCTCCTCGAAGACGTGCAGTTCGGCCGGGATCGCCTTGGCCTTCAGGGCGGCGAACATCATCAGGCTGTTCTCGACCGGCACGGCCTTGTCGTCGGCGGCGTGGACCAGGAACACCGGCGGCGTGCGGCCGCCCACCCCGGTTTCGGCCGAATAGGCCTGCACCGCCTCGAACGACGGACTGGCGCCCAGCAGCTGCTTGCGCGAGCCGGCGTGGGTGGTCCCGGCCACCATGGTGATTACCGGATAGATCAGGGCCGACAGATCCGGGCGCGCGGAAAGATCGTCGGCCGCGTCGACACGGTCATAGACCCGGGCCTCGAAGCGGGTGGTCAGGCTGGCCGCCAGGTGCCCGCCGGCCGAGAAGCCCATGATGGCGATACGGTTGGCGTCGAACTTCATGCCCGGCCCCCACGAGCGCACCAGGCGCAGGGCACGCTGGGCGTCCTGCAGCGGCGCATCCGGCCCCGCGCCCCAGCCGTCGCCCGGCAGGCGGTAGAGCAGCACGAAGCAGGTGTAGCCGCGATCGGCCAGCCACTGGGCGGTCTCGAAGCCCTCCTTGTCCATCACGACGCGCTCGTAGCCGCCGCCGGGGATCAGGATCACCGCCGCCCCGTTGGGCTTGCGCGGACGGAACAGGCTGAGCGTCGGCTTGCGCGTGTGGGTCACGGCCCGGTCGCGCGGGCCCTTGCCGTCGCTGCGCTCGGTCACCGTCTCCTGCGCCGTCACCCCCGCCGAGCCCGGCGGATCATTGGGCCACAGCGGCCGCACCTCGCTCGGCTCGGGCACGGCCGGCTTGCGCGCGGCGCTGGCCATGCTCGCGGTCGACAGGGCGGCGAGGCCCGTCAGCAGGGCGAAGGCGCTCCGGCGGTTCAGTTGCGGCATGACGTTCCCTCCAAGCTTTACAAATCGCGGGGACCTTAAGGCCCTCGGTAACCGGTGGACAAGCTCAGCGACCGCCGAACCTCAGGTGATGCAGCACGATCCCGCTGGTGGTCGCCACGTTCAGCGAGTCGAAGCCATTGGCCATCGGGATGCCGATCCCCTCGGCCCTGGCGATGACGTCGGCCGACAGCCCCGGCCCCTCCGCGCCCAGCAGCGCCGCCGCCCTCGCCGGAGGTTCGAGCTCGGCGAGCATGCGTCCCGCCGACGGCGTCAGGGCCAGCGGCGTGAAGCCCGCCCTGCGCAGAAGGTCGACCGCGTCCTCGCCGCGCGCGATGTAGCCCGTGGGCACGCTCAGGGTCGCGCCCACCGAGACGCGGATGGCCTTGCGGTAGAACGGATCGCAGCAGTCGGCGTCCAGCAGCACCGCATCGGCCCCGAAGGCGGCGGCGTTGCGGAAAATGCCGCCCAGATTGTCGTGGTTGGCGATGCCGAACAGCGCCAGCACCACCGCCCGCTCGGGCAGGCTCGCCAGCAGGTCGGCGGCCGGGATCGCGTCGGGCTTGCGCCCCACCGCCAGCACCCCGCGATGCAGGTGAAAGCCGGCCACGGCGTCCAGCACCGCCTGCTCGACCAGGTAGACCGGGGTCTCGTCGGCCAAGCCGGCGAACACCTCTGACAGCTTGTCGCGACGCTTGGGGTCGATCAGCAACGATTCCACCCGATCGGCTGCGTCGCGCACGAAGGCCCGCAGCACCGTCTCGCCCTCGGCGATGAACCGCCCTTCCCGGCCCACCAGGTCGCGCTCCTTGATGTCGCGATAGGCGGCCACGCGCGGATCGGCGGGATCGGTGATGGTCAGGAACTGGGGCACGGCGGATCTGGCGAAGTCTGCTCAATTCAATGCGGCCCGCAACACGCGACCAACCCCATCCGTCGTCATCCCGGCCGCAGCGAAGCGGAGAGCCGGGACCCAGGGGCCGGCGCACTGCGGTTGCTCCTGGGTCCCGGGTCTACGGCGCTTTGCGCCTTCGCCCGGGATGACGATCGAAGAGGACGATCTTGATCGAATCCGAACCTAACGCACGCCCCGTATCGGAAGGATCGCCAGACCGCCAGCCATGGCCAGCCCCGCGGCCACCAGGAACAGCGCGTGATAGTCGGTGCGGCTGGGCCCCAGGAACCACACCGCCAGCACCGGCGCCAGGGCCTGGGGCAGCGTGTTGGCGAGGTTGATGACCCCCAGATCCTTGCCCGCGTCGTCCTGCGAGGGCAGCACCTGGCTGACCAGGGCGATGTCGACGGCGTAGTAGCAGCCCGCCCCGCAGCCGAAGACCACGAAGCCGACCAGCACCACCGCCCAGCCAGGGGTCAGCGAAAAGGTCACCATGGCCGCCGCCAGAATCATCGCCGCCCCGGCCGCGAACAGCTTTCGCCGTCCCAGGCGGTCGCTCAGCATGCCGAACAGCATCGCGCAGGTCACGTTGGCGACGGTCGCCACGGTGGTCAGCAGCGCCAGCCCCTGCTCGGCCCGCCGGCCGGGAAACAGCGCCGGATAGTTCAGCGCGTCCTGCAGGTAGTAGAGCATGTAGCACTGGGTCAGGGTGATCGCGACCAGCACCATGAACCGGCTGACCCAGGCCAGGGCGAAGTCGGGATGCTTGCGCGGGTCGACCCACAGTCCTTTCAGGAACCCTACCAGGCTGAAGCGCTCGGTCGCGTCGGCGGTGATCGGCGGATCCTTCAGGCGCAGGGCGAAGGGCGCGATGGCCAGCACCAGCACCACGCTGATGGCGGCATAGCGCGAGGCCTCCGAGGTCAAGAGGCCGCCGACCAGAACCGCCCCGGCCACGGCTCCGATCGGATGGCCAAGGCTCAGGAAGGCCGCCACCCGGCCCTTCTGGGCGTCGGGCACGCGGTCGGGCAGCAGGGCCAGCAGCGCGGCGAACAGCATGTTGAAAGCCAGCTGGAAGACGATGACCCCGAGGATCAGCTCCAGCCGGCTGTCGGCCAGCATGATCGCGCCATAGGCCAGCACGGTGCCGACGAGGCCGATCAGCAGCCACGGGCGCCGACGGCCGAAGCGCGAGGTGGTGCGGTCGCTGATCGCGCCGGCCAGCAGGTTGGCGATGCTGGCGATGAGCGCGCCCCAGAACGCCGTCTGGCTGAGAACCACGGCCTTCTGGGCGGGATCCAGCGCGGCGGCCTTCAGCGGCAGCAGCACCTGGATCAGCGGCATGAAGCTGATGAACGCGCCCATCTGGGCGATGGTGAAGGCGGCGATGAAACTCGGCCGAACCGGTTCAACCGGCCGGCTGGCGCCGCTCCGCGACATGGCTGCTCCCTGTGACCGACGCGGTCATTTAAAGCCGCCGCGTTCGCCTGCCCGGCGACCTTCGCCGCGCCGCCTGCGCCCGGCAAGGGGCCATCGGCGCCGTCCCCGAGTTTTTTCGTCGCCGCCGGGGTCGCGTTCCGTGCGACAAATGCTCTAGGCTCGGACAAACGGTTGAGTCCGCGTCCGCGGGCTCGATCCGACCAGTGAGTTCGAAGCGGGGGAAGCGGCAAACCGATGGCGTCGGTGACCATCTACGACGTGGCGGCGCGCGCCGAGGTTTCGATCAAGACCGTCTCGCGGGTCATGAACAACGAGCCGAACGTGCGCCCGATGATGCGCGAACGCGTGCTCGAGGCCGCCCAGGCCCTGGGCTACAGCCCCAATCTTTCAGCCCGCAGCCTGGCCGGTTCCAAGAGCTTCGTCATCGCCGTCTTCGTCGACGCGGCCCTGACCATCGACCACTGGCGCAGCGAGCGCGGCGCCGACTATCTGTCGCGCATCCAGCTGGGCGCCACGCTGCAATGCCGCGACGCCGGCTATCACCTGCTGGTCGAACTGATCGACCACGAGGCCCCGCAGATCCGTCAGGAGGTCGGCGCCCTGCTCGCGGCCCTCAAGCCCGACGGCGTGATCCTGACCCCGCCCAGCTCAGACAACGAGATCGTGCTGGAGCTGCTGAACAAGGCCGGTACGCCCTATGTGCGCCTGGGTCCGGAAGAGGCCGACGGCCCCGGTCCGCGCGTCCACATGGACAATTTCGCCGCCGCCCGCGACGTCACCGAACACCTGGCGGGCCTTGGCCACAAGCGCATCGGCTTCGTGGTCGGCGAGCCGCGCCACGGCGCCAGCCAGGCCCGCCGCGCCGGCTATGTCGCCGCGATGGAGGCCCGCGGCCTGACCGTCGACGAGGCCTGGATCCGCCAGGGCGACTTCACCTTCCAGTCGGGCCACGACGCGGCCAAGGCCCTCTTGGCGCTGCCCGACCGCCCGACGGCGATCTTCGCCTCCAACGACGACATGGCGCTGGGCGTGCTGGCCGCCGCCGCCGAGGCCGGCGTGCTGGTGCCCGGCGAGGTCTCGGTCGCCGGCTTCGACGACAGCCCCAGCGCCCGCTTCTCCCGCCCGCAGCTGACCACCGTCCGCCAGCCCGTCGCCGAGATGGCCGAACTGGCCACGCGCATGCTGATCAAGGGCCAGGTCAAGGGCGGCGCGGCCGGGGCGATGGCCCAGCCGATCGACGAGCTCCTGCCGTTCGAGCTGATCCACCGCGCCTCGACCGCCCCGCCGCCGGTGGCGTAGGGGCGGCCCAGGCTGGCCTAGCCGCCCGGATGCAGGCCCGGCGCTTCCTGGCCGGTGCGGGCGACATATTCGGTATAGCCGCCGCCATACTGGTGGATGCCCTCGGGCGTCAGCTCCAGCACGCGGTTCGACAGCGCCCCCAGGAAGTGGCGGTCGTGCGAGACGAACAGCATCGTGCCCTCGAAATCCGCCAGGGCCGCGACCAGCATCTCCTTGGTCGCCATGTCCAGGTGGTTGGTCGGCTCGTCCAGCACCAGCAGGTTGGGCGGATCGAACAGCATCTTGGCCATCACCAGGCGGGCCTTCTCGCCGCCTGACAGCACGCGGCAGGGCTTTTCGACGTCGTCGCCGGAGAAGCCGAAGCAGCCGGCCAGCGTGCGCAGGGCCCCTTGGCCGGCCTGCGGGAACGAACGCTCCAGCGACTCGAAGATCGTCTCCTCGCCGTCCAGCAGGTCCATCGAGTGCTGGGCGAAATAGCCCATCTTGACGCTGGCGCCGATGCTGACCGCGCCCTGGTCGGGCTTGGTGTCGCCGGCCACCAGCTTCAGCAGCGTCGACTTGCCGGCCCCGTTGGCGCCGAGCACGCACCAGCGCTCCTTGCGGCGCACCAGGAAGTCGAGGGCCTCATAGATCGGCTTGTCGCCATAGCCCTTGTGGACGCCCCGCAGGCTGATCACGTCCTCGCCCGAGCGCGGCGGGCTCTGGAACTCGAACTGCACCGTCTGGCGACGGCGCGGGGCCTCGACCCGTTCGATCTTGTCGAGCTTCTTGACTCGGCTCTGCACCTGGGCGGCGTGCGAGGCGCGCGCCTTGAACTTCTCGATGAACTTGATTTCCTTGGCCAGCATCGCCTGCTGCCGCTCGTACTGCGCCTGGCGCTGCGCTTCGCTGAGCGCCCGCTGCTGGTCATAGAAGTCCAGGTCGCCCGAATAGGTGATCAGCGAGCCGGCGTCGATCTCGACCACCTTGCCGATGATGCGGTTCATGAAGGCGCGGTCGTGCGAGGTCATCAGCAGCGCGCCGTCGTAGTTCTTCAGGAACGCCTCCAGCCAGATCAGGCTTTCCAGGTCCAGGTGGTTGGAGGGTTCGTCCAGCAGCATGCCGTCGGGGCGCATCAGCAGGATGCGGGCCAGCGCCACGCGCATCTTCCAGCCGCCCGACAGCAGGCCGACGTCGCCGTCCATGCGTTCCTGGCTGAAGCTCAGGCCGGCCAGCACCTCGCGGGCGCGGGCTTCCAGCGCGTAGCCGTCCAGCTCCTGAAAGCGCTCCAGCACCTCGCCGTAGCGTTCCATGACGGCGTCCAGCTGATCGGCCTGGTCCGGATCGACCATGGCCGCCTCCAGCGTCGCCATCTCGGCGGCCAGGGCGCTGACGGGGCCGACGCCATCCATCACCGCGGCGACGGCGCTCTGGCCCGCCATCTCGCCGACGTCCTGGCTGAAATAGCCGATCCGCATGCCGGGATCGATCGAGACCAGCCCGTCGTCGGGCTGCTCCTGGCTGGTGATCATGCGGAACAGCGTCGTCTTGCCGGCGCCGTTCGGGCCGACGAGGCCGACCTTCTCACCCTTCTGGATGCCCATCGAGGCTTCGATGAACAGGATCTGGTGGCCGTTCTGCTTGGAGATGTTGTCGAGGCGGATCATGGGGCGGTCTGCTAGCTCGGCTGGCCCAAGAACGCCAGCCTCGGCGCCGCAACAATTGCGGGCGCGACGATCGGTCCGCCCTCCCCGTCCCGCCGCGCGGTCGGCCAAACGAAAAAGGGGCGCGACCTTCACGGCCGCGCCCCTTCCGAAACCCGAAGGTTGGAACCGGCCTTAACGCCCGGGACGGGCGAAGGCGGCGACCTTGGCGCGGGCGGCGTGCACCGGATGTTCCGGCTCGGCGTAGCGCTGAGCCGGCGCGGCATGGCTCGATCCGATCCGGAAGCCGCCCACATGGTTGGCCAGGTCGGCGGCCTCGGCGCGCAGGGCGCGGGTGGCGTCGGTCGAGCGCTGGGCCATGGCGGTGTTGCGCTGGGTGACCTGGTCCAGCTGGCCGACGGCGCTGTTGACCTCGGTCAGGGCGCTGGCCTGCTCGTTGGCCGAGGCGGCGATCTCGTTGACCAGGCTGTCGATGGCGCCGACCTTGTCGACGATGCCGCGCAGGGCGTCGCCTGTTTGGCGCACCAGCTCGACGCCCTCGCCGACCTGGCGGCTGGAATCCGAGATCAGGCTCTTGATCTCCTTGGCCGCTTCGGCCGAGCGCTGGGCGAGAGCCCGCACTTCCTGGGCCACGACGGCGAAGCCCTTGCCCGCGTCGCCGGCGCGCGCGGCCTCGACCCCGGCGTTCAGGGCCAGCAGGTTGGTCTGGAAAGCGATCTCGTCGATGACGCCCAGGATGTGGTTGACCTGGTTGGACGAGCTTTCGATCTGGCTCATGGCCTCGGCGGCGCGGGTCACGACCGCGCCCGAACGCTGGGCCTCGGTGGCGGCCTCGCCGACGCGCGAGGAGACCTCGCGGGCGCTCTGGGCGGTCTTGGCGACGGTCGAGGTCAGCTGTTCGACGGCGGCGGCGGTCTGCTCCAGGGTGGCGGCCTGCTGCTCGCTGCGCATGGCCAGGTCGTCGGCGGCCGAGGCGATCTCGTCGGCGCCCGAGCGGATGCCGCGGGTGGCGCGGTCGACCGCGCCCATGGCTTCGGCGAGGGCGGCCGCGGCCTGGTCGAAGTCGGACTTCAGGCTGACGAACTCGGGCGACAGGGCGCCGTCGACGCGGGCCGACAGGTCGCCGGCCGCCAGACGCGACAGGGCGTCGCCGACCGCGCGCACGGCGTCGGCCTGGCGCTGCTCGGCGCTGGCGCGCTCGGCTTCCAGCTGGTCGCGCTCGTCCTGCAGCAGCTCCAGATAGGTCGAGATGGCCAGGTCCATGTCCAGCATGATCGCCTTGTTCAGCGCCACCAGCCCGTCGGCCAGCTCGCCGTCGTTCTTGGCGTTGGTGAACAGGCCCTTGGCGCGCTTTTCGACCATGGCGCGGATCAGCTTCTCGGCCACCAGGGCGTAGCCGCCGATGTACCAGCGCGGTTCCAGGCCGATGACGGCGTGGGCCTTGCCGATGCGGGCGACGTCCTGCTGGTAGTCGGCGCCGTACTCGGCGGTCGCCAGGCGGCGCCAGTGCGAGGACTGCCGGCCCTGGGCGTTGCTGATGTGGGCGTCGCTCGAGAACATGCGACGCGTCTCGGGATAGGCGCGCACCTGGGCGTAGAACGAGTCCAGCGCGCCGTTGATCTCGGCGTCGATGATCGGCTTGGCGGCTCGCAGCGCGGCGCGGTCCTTGTGGTCGAAGCGCATGAAGCTCATGCGCTGGTCGAGCTGGTTCTGCGCGCTCATGCCGCCACCCCTGGTCACTGGAATCCTGATCGGAAGAGCCGTGACGGCAATTCATTAACCAAGATTGAAACCCAGGCGGGTTCTTACGCAAAAGCCGTATAGGCCGCCGCCCTGCGACGTCCCGTCACGCCGTCCAGAGGTAGCGCCAGGTCTCCGAGATCGGCTTGCCGTCACGCGTCAGGCGCAGGCTCAGTTCCGCCTGCTTGCCGTTGGGTTTCAGGCCGAAGGCGGCCCGCGCCGTGGCCGCGCGCGGATAGGGCGTGATGTTGCTCCAGGTGGTCTCGCCGCCCTTGGCCTCGATATCCAGCTTAACGCCGTCCAGCCCGTCGGCCAGCATCGGACCCGACAGGTCGATGGTGAACATCCGCAGGCCATCCTGCGCGTCGGCGCCGGTGCGGGTGCGCACCACCCTCGCCTCTCCGTCGCCCAGACGCTCGCCGCCCCAGTGCAGGCGGTAGGACAGGTCCACGCGCGAACCGGCCTCCCAGGGCGCGTCGGGCCGCCAGAAGACGGCGATGTTGTCGTCGCTCTCCTTGCGGGTGGCCAGTTCGGCCAGCACCACCGCGCCCTTGCCCCAGGGGCCCAGCGGCTCGACCCACAGGCTGGGCCGCAGGTCGTAGCGGGCCTCGAGGTCGCCATAGTCCTCCAGCCGCCGCGCCCGCTGCACGAGGCCGAAGCCCCGGGGGTTCTCGTCCTGGAAGTACGACAGGCGGTGGGCCGTCGGGTTGGTCAGCGGCCGCCAGATCTGCTCGCCGGTCCCGGTCAGCATGGCCAGGCCGTCGCTGTCGTGCACGGCGGTGCGGAAATCATCGCCGCGCGGCCCGTCCGAGACGTTGAACAGGAACATGCTGCTCTGCGCCGCCACGCCCATCTTCGTCATCTTCACGCGCGGAAAGATGGTGGCCGCGACGTCGAAGGTCACCTGCTGGCCCGGCCGGATCGTGAAGCTGTAGGCCCCCGTGCAGCTGGGGCTGTCCATCAGCGCGTGAACGACCACCGTCTCGGCGCCGTCGGCCGGACGCTCCAGCCAGAAGCGCTCGAAGCTCGGGAATTCCTCGTTCGGCTCGCCGGCGCCGATGGCCAGCCCCCGCGACGAGAGGCCGTAGAACTGGTCGCGACCCAGGCTGCGGAAATAGCTCGCGCCCTGGAAGACGGCGATCTCGTCCAGCTTGTCGGCGCGATTCAGCGGCCACAGCAGGCGCAGGCCCGAGAAACCGCCGATCGCCTTGGCTGCGTCGCCGTGCTCGCCCGGCACGTCGAACATCTCAGGATCGAACGGCACCGGCCGCGCCACCCCGCCCTCGACCTCGTAGATCGGGAAGACGCGCGGATAGAGATAGGCCGGCGGGAAGAACTCGGCGCGGAACGGCGCCGGCCGGTCGGCCCACAGCGCGTGCTCGCCGCGGAACCGGATGCGGAAATATTCGTCGTAGGTCAGGCCGGCCAGCCCCCCGCCACCGCCGGCGGCCGGCGCGCGATAGGGCTTCCTGGCCAGCTGCTCGGCGATGCCGCGCAGAATGTCGGGCGAGAACGCCTCGCCTCCATTGTCCGAAGAAGGCGACGCCGGTTGCGCCGCAACAAGCCGAGGCAGCATGGCCATCAGCGCTCCGAGAGACAGCGTGCCGAGCGCGCCGCGCCGGCTGACAGAAGCAAATTCCATGCGGCCCTTCTATGCCGCGCGCCCATGCGACGCTACAAACCAAGCGTTGGATTATCGCCTGTTGACGGCGCCTTTGCGGCGGCGCCGCATAAAGCTGCAAGCGAAGTCTTCCGTGTTCGGCCATGATGATGACGCAACAAGCTACGCCTTGAAGCGTTTGAGCCCGCGACACAGTCCCTGCTAGGCTGGGTGTTCGTGGCAACGAGGGGTAAGCGCAGTAGATGGGCGTGCCGGCGGAATTCACCCTGGACGACAAGGACGGCGGCAAGTCCGTCGTGCTTTCCGGGGACTGGACGGCGCGCGGCATGGCCGACGCCGGCCTGCGACTCGCCGAGGCCATGAAGGGCTCTGAGTCGTTCGACCTCGACCTCACCGGCATGAACCGCTGCGACACGGCCGGCGCCTACGCCATCATCCGCGCCGCCGACGGCCGGCTGTCGGCGGGCAGCATCAAGGCCCGCCCCCAGACCCTGCGCCTGCTGGAACTGGTCGGCGAGGCCACCCAGGCCGAATGCCCGCCCGACAACCGCCTGCACGGCGTCGTCGCCCTGCTCGACCGCATCGGCCGGGGCCTGTTCGACCTGCTGCGCGACGGCTACGGCACGCTGATCTTCCTGGGCCACCTGCTGACCGCCCTGGCCCGCTGCGCCATCAACCCGCGCAAGATCCGCTGGGCCCCGATCGTCTCGCTGGCCGAGCGCGCGGGCCTGGACGCCATGCCGATCGTGGCCACCACCACCTTCTTCATCGGCGCGGTCGTGGCCCTGCTGGGCGCCAACCTCTTGACCGACTTCGGCGCCCAGGTGTTCAGCGTCGAGCTGGTCGGCGTGTCGGTGCTGCGCGAGTTCAACATCCTGATCACCGCCATCCTGCTGGCCGGCCGCTCGGCCTCCAGCTTCGCGGCCGAGATCGGCTCGATGAAGATGAACCAGGAGATCGACGCCATGCAGGTGATCGGCGTCGATCCCTACGAGGCGCTGATCCTGCCCCGCTTCGCCGCCCTGCTGCTGACCATCCCGCTGCTGACCTTCGTGGCCACCCTGGCGGGCCTGGCCGGCGGCATGGTCGTGGTCTGGGTCGCGCTGGACCTGTCGCCCGGCTTCTTCCTGCAGCGGATGAGCGACTATGTCGGCGTCACCCACTTCTGGATCGGCATGTCCAAGGCCCCGGTTATGGCCATGGTCATCGCCGCCATCGGCTGCCGCCAGGGTATGGAGGTCGGCAACGACGTCGAGTCGCTGGGCCGCCGCGTCACCGCCGCCGTCGTCCACGCGATCTTCGCCATCATCTTCATCGATGCGGTCTTCGCCCTGCTCTACATGGAGCTCGAAGTATGACCGCCGCCTCCTCACACGCTGCGGCGCCCGACGCGGCCGAAGCCGCCCCGCCCATCCAGGTCGACGGCCTGGTCTCGCGCTTTGGCGACAACGTCGTGCATGACGACCTCGACCTCACCGTCGAGCGTGGCGAGGTGCTGGGCGTCGTCGGCGGCTCGGGCACCGGCAAGTCGGTGCTGCTCAACAGCATCATCGGCCTCAAGGCCCCCGACGGCGGTGTCATCCGCCTGTTCGGCGAGGACATGCAGGAGGCCTCGCGCCGCAAGTGGACGGCGCTGGAGCGCCGCTGGGGCGTACTGTTCCAGCAGGGCGCGCTGTTCTCGAACCTGACCGTGCGCGAGAACGTCGCCGCGCCTTTGTTCGAGCATACCCGCCTGCCCAAGAGCGAGATCCTGGAGCTGGCCGACCTGAAGATCGCCCTGACCGGCCTGCCGCCGCGCGCGGGGGCCCTCAAGCCGGCCGAGCTGTCGGGCGGCATGCGCAAGCGCGCGGGCCTGGCCCGGGCGCTGGCGCTCGACCCCGAACTTCTGTTCCTCGACGAACCCACCGCCGGCCTCGACCCGATCGGCGCCGCGGCCTTCGACGAGCTGATCAAGGACCTGTCCGACAGCCTCGATCTTACGGTGTTCATGATCACCCACGACCTGGACAGCCTCTACGCCATCACCGACCGCGTCGCCGTCCTGGCCGACAAGAAGGTGATCGCCCAGGCCCCGGTCGAGGAGCTCGAACACTCCGACCACCCCTGGATCAAGGAATACTTCCTGGGCCCGCGCGGACGCGCGGCCGGGAAAGGCGCTACGGCGAGGAGCCGCTGATGGAAAGAAACGCCAACTACGCCCTCGTGGGCGCGGCCTGCCTGATCCTGTTCATGGGTCTGGTGGTGTTCGTCGTCTGGCTGGCCAAGCTGCAGTTCAACAAGGACTACGACCTCTACGACGTGCTGTTCGTCGGCCCGGTGCGCGGGCTGTCGGAGGGCGGCGAGGTGCACTTCAACGGCATCAAGGTCGGCGAGGTCACCAAGATCGAGCTCGACAAGGCCGACCCGAACCGCGTCATCGCCCATACCCGTCTGACCTCGGACGTGCCGGTCCGCGTCGACAGCTACGCCACGCTGGAGCCCCAGGGCATCACCGGCGTCAACTACATCCAGCTGACCGCCGGCACCTCGACCAAGCCGCTGCTGAAGGACACCGTCGAAAAGGGCGACATCCCGATCATCCGCAGCCAGCGCAGCGCCCTGTCCGACCTGCTCGAGGGCGGCGGCACGGTGCTGACCCGCACCATCGAGGCGCTCGACCGCGTCAACCGCGTGCTGTCCGACCGCAACATCAAAACCTTCAGCGCCGGCCTGTCCGACGTCCAGGCCGTCACCGCCGAACTGCGCGAGCGCAAGGCGGTCATCGCCGACGCCCAGAAGGCGCTGCAGAGCATCGACGCCACCGCCCAGGAGATCGCCAACCTCTCGCGCTCGACGCAAGGGGTGGTCGACGGCGACGGCCGCAAGGCGATCAAGGACCTCGGCGCGGCCGCCGACGAGATCAAGGCCGCGGCCAAGGACGTCCGTTCGATGGTCGGCCGCCTGGAGGGCCCGACCAGCGACTTCGCCTCTACGGGCCTGCCGCAGCTGTCGTCGGCCATCGTCACCCTGCAGTCGGCCGCCGAGTCCCTCGACCGCCTGGTCGGCGAGGTCGAGCAGAACCCGCGCGGCCTGGTGGGCAAGGCCCCGGCCAAGGAAGTGGAGATCAAGCCGTGAGCGCGTCGATGAAGAAAATCGCCTCGGGCCTCGCCGTCGCCGGCCTGGCGCTCAGCCTGTCGGCCTGCATCAGCGTGTTCCCCAAGGCCAAGCCCTCGGGCATGTACCGCTTCGGAACCACCGCCCCGGCCGCCTCGAAGGGGCCGCCCGGCGCGATGTTCGGCGTGCTCAAGGCCCCGACCGTCTTCACCCGCCCCTCGGCCGGCGACCGCATCCTGACCACGGCCCCCGGCGGCGAAGCGGCCTATGTCGCCGGCGCCCGCTGGATCGCCCCGGCCAGCGTGCAGTTCGACGAAGCCCTCTCGCGGGCCTTCGACGCCGATCCGGGCCGCGCCCGCCTGATCGGCCGCGGCGAGGTGGCAAAGGCCCAGATGGTGCTGCGGCTCGAGGTCCGCACCTTCGAGGCGGCCTATGTCGACGGCCCCAAGGCCCCGCCCGAGGTCATCGTCCAGGTACGCGGCGTCATCAGCCGCACCGGCGACCGCGCCCTGGTCGGCGACCAGGTGTTCGAGGCCAAGGTGAAGGCCGCCGACAACCGCGTCGGCCCCATCGTCGCCGCTTTCGACCAGGCCAACGCCAAGGTCATCGGCGACCTGGTGGGCTGGATCAACGCGGCCGGCGCCGGCCTGCCGGCGGAGTAAAGATCCTCCCCCTGAAGGGGGAGGTGGCCCGAAGGGCCGGAGGGGGAAGTGTCTGCCGAGGTCGGTTTCCCGCACCTTCAGCCCACCACTCCCGCCTCCCTCGCCCCTGTGGCGAGGGCCCATGCCGGCCGCTGCTCAGGCGGCGGCTGGGCTCGAAAGGTCTGAGCA
>NZ_JARQWV010000011.1 GCF_029543245.1 Caulobacter endophyticus | reverse complement strand
AGCCCTCCCCATGGCGGGGACGGGTTTGATTATGCGGGCGGTTTGAGCGCGTCTGATTGAATTGGATGAGAAAGTTGCAAGGGGTTGGATTGGTTGGGTTCTTTGATGAATTCGCCGTGGATGGACGCTGCTCTATCCCCGTCCGGGCCGCAAAACGCCCCCCTTCCCCCTTGATGGGGGAAGGGCCGGGGTTGGGGGTGGTTGCGGCGTTTAGGCTTGAAACGACGGTGCGGGTTGAACCGCAGCATCACCCCCATCCCAACCCTTCCCCCATCAAGGGGGAAGGGCTTTGGGGAGCGTCGCCTTCAAGGCTGGCTGGGAGCCGCACCGATACCGCCCAGCACGCGCTGGGCCTGTGCGATCAGCGCCCGCCGACGCTCGGCGGCCTGCGCGTGCTGGCGTTCGACCTCGACCAGGTCGGCGGCGCAGTGGGGGCATTCGGTTTCGTGGGGCCAGACATACTGGTCGCAGGAGCGGCAGACCTTGAGCCGGGGCGGCAGAGCGCCGCCGGCGGCGGTGCGCTGGCGATGGGCCACGTGGACCGCGGCCGGGTTGCGGACGGGCAGGGGGATGGTCTGGGCGCCGGGTATGGCTTCGCGCACCAGGGCGAACTCGCCGATGGCGAAGCTGGCGGCCGGGGCGTCCTTGATCTTGGTCACCCGCTCGCGCCAGCCGTGGCGGGCCAGGTCGAGCACCCGGTGGTGGCAGTAGGGATTGTTGCCGCGCTTGCCCAGCAGCGACTCCGAGGTCCAGGTGCAGCCGGCCCGGCAGACGTCGGCATAGTAGCAGGTGCGGCAGTAGTCGTAGAGCTCCTCGACGTCGCGCACGCGTCCGAAGGCGATCTTTTCGCTGTTGCGCCAGATGTCGGCGATGCTCATCTCGCGCACGTTGCCTGCGGCGTAGAGCGAGGTGGCCAGTGACGGGCAGCCCTTGATCGTGCCGTCGGCCTCGATGCCGATGCCGCCCTGGCCGGCCGCGCAGCCGTTCCAGTGGTCGGCCTCGTCGCCCAGGCCCCGCCACATCCGCTCGTAGGGTCCGAAATAGCCGACATTATTGCCGACGATCATCAGGAGGCCGCGTTCCTGGCCCTCGCGATAGAGGCGGGCCAGCAGCGGCATGACCTCGAGCAACTGGTAGGGCTGGAGCAGGAGGTCGGGATTGTCGACGGCGTTGCCCATGGCCACGGTCAGCTGGATCTGCCAGTGCGTGGCGCCGGCCTCGATGATCCGCTCCATCAGCTGCGGCAGGTGGGCGGCGGTCTCGGCGCCGATCTGGGTGTTGACCGAGACGGCCATGCCGCGGGCCTTGGCCCGCTTAAGGGCGCTGATCGCCTGGTCGTAGGAGCCCGGCACGCCGCGCACGCGGTCGTGCAGGTCGGGCAGGCCGTCGATCGACACGCCGATGCCCTGCAGCCCGGCCTCGGCCGCCTCGTCCAGGCGCTTGTCGGTGAGGTTGCGGGCGCCGGTCTGGACGGCGGTGCGGATGCCGTGGGCGCGGCTCCTGCGGATCAGCTCGATCCAGTCGCGGCGCAGATAGGCCTCGCCGCCGATCAGGGTCAGCTCTCGCGTGCCCAGGGCGGCCAGGTGGTCGATCAGCTCCAGCGCCTCGGCCGGGTTCAGTTCGTCGGGACGGGGGCGGCCGGCGCGCGAGCCGCAGTGCTGGCACTTGAGATTGCAGGCGAGGGTGACCTCCCAGACCACGTGGACGGGGGTCAGCTGTTCGTAGTCCTCGTCCGTGCGGAAGCGGACGGACTTGCCTTCCGGCGTGGTCCGAACGGTGGGCGGCAAGGTGTCGGTCATGCGCGCTCTTTCCTCGAAACGCCATGGCCTGGCCCCCAAACGCGACGGGCAGGCCCCGAAACGCGATGGGCGGGCGACGTCGCCGGCGAGGCGGCGTCGCCCGCGCCTGGCTAGCTCTTGCCGCCTTGCAGCTTGGCGATCTCGACCTTGAGCAGCGCCAGCAGGGTGGGGATATCGCCGTACTCGTCCAGGTGGGCCTGGGCGGCGGCTTCGGCTTCCTTCAGGCGCGAGAGATCGCCCGAGGCGATGGCGTCGGTCACGGCGACGCCGTAGGGCTTGATGTTCATGGCCGGTCAGCCCCCGAGCTTGGCGATTTCGATTTTCAGGGCGGCCAGCAGCGTCGGGATGTCGCCGTACTGCCGGACGTGTTCCTCGGCCTCGGCGGCCAGTTTCTTCAGCTGTTCGAGATCGCCGGCGGCGACGGCGTCGGTGATGGTGACGGCATAGAGCGGTCGGAACGACGACATGGCGTTTTCTCCCCACGGGCGCGCCGACGGCTCCGCCGGTCGCGCGGTTGCGTGCTCGGCGCGGGTGGCGCGCCGATGGTCGTTAAGCTGACGGGCACTTGAAGCTGACGGGTACTGGCGGGGAGCGATGCGCGGCTTGGGCCGCGTCTCATGCGGCGCGAGGCCGACCCCCAGCACGTCGAGGGTCGGTCACACGGAGCGCCTTGTCAATTCAGGATTGTATTGATGAATCGAGTAACTTTGAGTGTTTTTACACAGCCGGACCGGTGGCGACCGGCGCGTCGTCGCGGCCGCCCCATTCGGTCCACGAGCCGTCGTAGACGGCGGCCCGCGGCTTGCCCAGGCGATGCAGGGCCAGCGACACCACCGAGGCGGTGATGCCTGAGCCGCAGGTCGTGGCGATCGGCTTTTCGATGTCGACCCCGGCCTCGGCGAACACGGTCTTCAGCTGGTCGGCGGGCAGCATGGCGCCGTCGGGACCCAGCAGGGCCGAAAGCGGGACGTTGCGCGAGCCGGGAATGTGGCCGCTGGCCAGGCCCGCGCGGGGCTCGGGGACCTCGCCGTTGAAGCGGCCGGCGGCGCGGGCGTCGATCACCTGTTCGCGGCCGGTCTCCAGGTTCTTCTTCATCTGGTCGAAGCTGCGGACGAGGTCGGCCTGCAGGCGCGGGGTGAAGTGGCGCTCCTGCGGGGCGGCGGGGCCGTCCTCGAGCGGGCGGCCTTCGGCGATCCACTTGGGCAGGCCGCCGTCCAGCACCACGACGTCCTCGTGGCCCATGACGCGGAAGTTCCACCACACGCGGGCGGCGGGCAGGATGCTGGTGCTGTCGTAGATGACGATGCGCGAGCCGTCGCCGAGGCCGAGCTTGCGCACTCGCGAGGCGAACTTGACGCCGCTGGCCAGCATGTGGGGCAGGGGCGAGGCCTCGTCGGAGATCTCGTCGATGTCGAAGAACACGGCGCCAGGGATGTGGCCGGCCTCGAACTCTGCCTTCGGGTCGCGCGGCGTGCCGGGCATGAACCACGAGGCGTCGACGATGCGCACGTCCGGGGCGTCGAGGTGGTCGGCCAGCCAGGCGGTCGAGACGAGGGGATCGGCGTGGGTCATGGCTGGCTTCTCACAGGCATACGAACTGAGGGCGGCAACTTCACGTGCGCCGCCCGAGCGCGCAAGCGCCGAAAACCTCGCCCTTCGACAAGCTCAGGGTGAGGTTTTCTAATGCTGGACCTTCAGCTTGTTCCTCATCCTGAGCCTGTCGAAGGACGAGGAACACGCACTGCCTCAAAGCCAGGGCGGCGTCGGCAGGCCCTTTTCGGCCAGGAAGGCGGGGTTGAAGAGCTTGCTCTGGTAGCGCGAGCCGTGGTCGCAGAGGATGGTCACGATGGTGTGGCCGGGGCCCAGGTCGCGGCCCAGGCGTACCGCGCCGGCGACGTTGATGCCGGTGGAGCCGCCCAGGCACAGGCCCTCGTGCTGCACCAGGTCGAAGATCTGCTGCATCATCTCCTCGTCGGAGACGCGGTAGGGGTGGTCGATGGCCAGGCCCTCGAGGTTGGCGGTGATCCGGCCCTGGCCGATGCCCTCGCTGATCGAATTGCCTTCGGCCTTCAGTTCGCCGGCGGCGTACCAGTTGTAGAGCGACGCGCCGCCCGGGTCGGCCAGGCCGATCTTCACGTCCGGCTTGCGCTCGCGCAGGGCCTGGGCCACGCCCGCCAGGGTGCCGCCCGAGCCGACCGCGCAGATGAAGCCGTCGACCTTGCCGCCGGTCTGTTCCCAGATCTCCGGGCCGGTCGTGTCGTAGTGGGCCTGGCGATTGGCGACGTTGTCGAACTGGTTGGCCCAGATCGCGCCGTTGGGCTCGGTCCTGGCCAGTTCCTCGGCCAGGCGGCCGGAGTAGCGGACATAGTTGTCGGGGTTGGAGTAGGGGACGGCGTCGACTTCCACGAGCTCGGCGCCGAGCAGTCGGATGGCGTCCTTCTTCTCCTGGCTCTGGGTGCGCGGGATGACGATGGTGGTCTTGTAGCCCAGGGCCGAGGCGACCATGGCCAGGCCGATGCCGGTGTTGCCGGCCGTGCCCTCGACCACCCGGCCGCCCGGACGCAGCAATCCTCGCGCTTCCGCATCGCGGATGATGCTGAGCGCGGCGCGGTCCTTGACCGACTGGCCGGGGTTCATGAACTCGGCCTTGCCCAGGATCTCGCAGCCGGTGGCCTCGCTGGCGCGGTTGAGGCGGATCAGCGGGGTGTTGCCGATGGCGTCGAGAACGTTGGCGGTGACGGGCATGGTCGAAAATCTGCGGCTTCGCGCGAAGAGGCGCCGTTGGAGGCAACGGTAGATCGCGATGCGGCCGCCCGGATCAACCGAGTTTTCCTGAAAGCGGCGGACGGCGGGTCAGGCTTAGTGGGCGGTGGGCTCGGTCTGGATCACGTTCAGCAGGGCCAGGCCGCCGGCCGCGGCGGTGGCCGCGCACCATGCGCCGCAAAGGCCGTCTATGCCGACGAGGCTGTTCTCGACCGCGTCGGCCATGATGCCCTCGGCCACCAGGGACGACGGCTCGCCCAAGAGCTGGTTGTCGTGCAACTCGCGGCACCAGGCGCCGACCGCCTCGACAGGCGTTTCGGCGTCGAACTGCGAAAGGTAGGTGCCGCCGTGATAGTCGAGGACCAGGGTGAAGAGCGACACGCTTGATCCTCCTCTAGCTGCGCGCCAGGCCAAGCTGGACGACATTGGTGCGTTCGGTGCGGAAGCCGGCCTCGCAGTAGCTGAGATAAAAGTGCCAGAGCCGGCGGAAGCGCTCGTCGAAGCCCAGCGGGCGGATCTGGTCCCAGGCCGCTTCGAACCGCCTGGCCCATTCGGCCAGGGTGTCGGCATAGTCCTGGCCAAAGCGCCGCACGCCGTCCCAGGACAGGCCCGCCTTGTCGGTCTCCTGCCGCAGCCGCGTCTCGCTGGGCAGCATGCCGCCCGGGAAGATATAGCGCTGGATGAAGTCGGTATGCCGGCGATAGCTGTCGAACAGCTCGTCCTTGATGGTGATGATCTGCAGGCCGGCGCGGCCGCCAGGCGTCAGCACGTCGTGGATCTTGCCGAAATAGGTGGGCCAGTACTCCTCGCCGACGGCCTCGAACATTTCGATGGAGGCGACGCCGTCGAACTGGCCCTGCACGTCGCGATAGTCGATCAGGCGGATGTCGGCCTTCTCGGCCAGGCCCTGGTCGAACAGCCGTTTCCTGGCGAAATCGTGCTGGGCCGGCGAGATGGTGATGCCGGTGACCCTGGCCCCGACCTCCCTGGCCGCATACTCGGCGAAGCCGCCCCAGCCGCAGCCGATCTCCAGCACGTGCTTGCCCGGCGCAAGGCCGATGGACTGGGCCAGGGCCTCGTACTTGCGGGTCTGGGCCGCATCGAGCGAGGCGGCGGCGTCCTTGTCGTAGAGGGCCGACGAATAGGTCATCGTCCGGTCCAGCCACTGGGAATAGAAGGCGTTGCCCAGGTCGTAGTGGGCGTGGATGTTGCGCTTGGAGCCGCTGCGGTCGTTGCGGTTCATCCAGTGGAAGATGACGTTGATCAGGTGCATGACGGGATTGCCCCGCACCAGCGCCGCCAGCTTGTCGAAGTTCAGCGCAAAGGCTGTGAGCACCGCCGACAGGTCGGGCGTGTCCCACTCGCCGGCCATGAAGCCCTCGGCGAAGCCGATGTCGCCCGAGGCGAAGGCCCGGCGGATGAAGCGGTAGTCGCGGATGCGGACCACCGCGTCGGGACCCGGCGTCTTGCCATCGATGCGCAGGGGCTTACCCGAGGGCAGGACGAAGGTCAGGGATCCGATCGCCCAGTTCTCGACGGCGATGCGCAGCGCCGTGCGGAAGGCCGGCGGCGCGGCGCGGAGGTCTTCGTCACGCCACGAGGCGGGCAAGGTGTCGGTCATCAGCGCTCCCAATCCCTTGAATGGGACAAGTAAGACCCCCGAAAGCCGAACTGTAAATGGGGCTGCTGGACACCGTTCGCCAGGAGATCAGTCGTCGCCGGCGTCTCCACGCAATTGGCGATAGGCCTCCAGCGCCGCGGCCCGGGCGCGGGGGTGGTCGACGATCGGCTTGCCGTAGACGGCCCTGGCGCCGGCGCTGAGCCGATCGGGGGCGGTCCACGGCTGGTGGATCACGTCTGCCGGCAGGTTGGCCAGTTCCGGGATCCACTGTTTGACGTAAGTTCCCTTGGGATCGAACTTTTCGCCCTGGCCGATCGGGTTGAAGATCCGGAAGTAGGGCGAGGCGTCGGCGCCGCTGCCGGCCACCCACTGCCAGTTGCCGACATTGTTGGCGAGGTCGGCGTCGACCAGGGTGTCCCAGAACCAGGCCTCGCCTTCGCGCCAGTCGATCAGCAGGTGCTTGATAAGGAACGAGGCGGTGATCATCCGTACACGGTTGTGCATGAAGCCGGTGGCCCATAGCTCGCGCATGCCGGCGTCGACCAGGGGATAGCCGGTGCGGCCTTCCGTCCAGGCCTCGAAGCCGCGCGGGTTCTGCGACCAGGGGAAGGCGTCGAACTCGGGCCGGAAGTTCTTCGTCGGCAGATCCGGCCAATGGAACAGGATCGCGTGGTTGAACTCGCGCCAGCCGACCTCGGACAGGAACTTCTCGATCTCGCCATGCGGGGCGTCGCCGGCCTCGGCGGCGGTGCGGGCGGCGGTCCAGACCTGGCGTGGTCCGATCTCGCCGAAATGCAGGTGAGGCGAGAGGCGCGAGGTGGCTTCGAGGCCCGGCACGTCGCGGCCTTCGCCATAGCCGTCGACGGGGCCCGACAGGAAGTCGTCCAGCCGCGCCAGCGCTCCGGCCTCGCCGGGCGTCCAGATGGAAAAGCCCTTGGACCAGTCGGGCGTCTTGGGATGCAGGCCCCAGCCGTCGAGGGCCTCGGTGCGGGGCCAGTGCTCGGGCGCCTCCAGCCGCTTGGGCGCGGCCTCGACCTCGACATGGGTGAGATGCGCGCGGGCCGCCCGCCAATAGGGCGTGAAGACCTTGTAGGGCTGCTTGGAGCCGTTGGCGACGGTCCAGGGCTCGTTCAGCAGGCCGGCGAGGCAGCTCTCGACAACGACGCCGTCGGCCTTGAGCGCCGTCTTGATCTGAGCGTCGCGCTCAATGGCGGCGGGTTCATAGAGACGGTTCCAGACGACCCCGGCGGCGCCGGCGTGGGCGATCACGTCCTTAAGCGCTTCCTGGGCGTGCCCGCGACGGAGGACCAGCTTCGAGCCGATCGCCTTCAGGCTCTCGGAGAGCGCCCGCAGCGACTTGTCGAGCCACCATAGCGAGGCCGCGCCCATCGGCCGCACGCCCGGGGTCTCGTCGAGGATATAGAGCGGGATCACCGGCCGACCGGTGTCGGCGGCGGCCTTCAGGGCCGGGTTGTCGGCCAGGCGCAAGTCGTTGCGCAGCCACACGATGACGGGTCCGGGGACGCCTGGATCGATCCGCACTTGCACCTTTCCGCCGTTGGGGCCACCTGTGGGGCCAATTCGGCGCCACCTTGTTCGCCCCTCTCTAACTCGGAAGTCCCGCCTTGAGTCAGCCCGTCGCCCCCAACGCCGTCATCGAAGTGAAGACGGAGACCGGCAAGGCCGTCCGCATCGGCAACGCCGAGCGCCTGACCCTCATCGCCGGTCCGTGCCAGATGGAGAGCCGCCAGCACGCGCTGGAAACGGCGCATGCGCTGAAGGAGATCGGCGAGCGCCTGGGCGTGGGTCTGATCTACAAGACCAGCTACGACAAGGCCAACCGCACCTCGGCCACGGCCGCGCGCGGCATCGGCCTCTATGACAGCCTGCCGATCTTCCAGGAAATCCGCGAGGTTACCGGCCTGCCGACCCTGACCGACGTGCACGAGATCAGCCATTGCGATCCGGTGGCCGAGGCCGTCGACGTGATCCAGATCCCCGCCTTCCTATGCCGCCAGACCGACCTGCTGCTGGCCGCCGCCAAGACCGGCCGGGCGATCAACATCAAGAAGGGCCAGTTCCTGGCCCCGTGGGACATGAAGAACGTCATCGCCAAGGTGACCGGCGCGGGCAATCCCAACGTCATGGCCTGCGAGCGCGGCGCCTCGTTCGGCTACAACACGCTGGTTTCGGACATGCGGTCCCTGCCGATCATGAAGGAGATCGGCTGCCCGGTGGTGTTCGACGCCACCCACAGCGTGCAGCAGCCGGGCGGGCAGGGCACGTCCTCGGGCGGCCAGCGCGAGTTCGTGCCGGTTCTTGCCCGCGCCGCCGTCTCGATCGGCGTGGCCATGGTGTTCATGGAAACCCACCCCGACCCCGACCACGCCCCGTCGGACGGCCCCAACATGGTGCCGCTGAGCCAGTTCGAAGGCCTGGTGGCCGAGCTGCTCGAGTTCGACGCCCTGGCCAAGCGCAAGCGGGCGGCCTAGCCGTTTCCCTTCTCCCCCTGCGGGAGAAGGTGTCGGCGAAAGCCGACGGATGAGGGGTCGATAGACATCGACCGTTTAGCGATCCAAAAGCAGCGGATGAGGCGGCGCGACCCCTCATCCGACCTCCTTCGGAGGCCACCTTCTCCCGCAAGGGGAGAAGGGCTAACTCTTGCCCCTCCACCCGCCTGTGCCATAACCTGCCCATGTCCAGACGCATCGTTCTCGTCACCGGCGGCGCCGGGTTCATCGGCTCCAACATCGTCGCGAAGCTCTGCGAGGATCCGGCGCTGGACGTCGTGGTCTGCGACTGGCTGGGCCAGGCGGGCGAAGGCAAGTGGCGCAATATCGCCAAGCACCCGATCGCCGACTTCGTCGCGCCCGAGCAACTGTTCGACTGGCTGGCCGAGCGCGGCGCCGAGGTCGAGCTCGTCATCCACATGGGCGCGATCTCGTCGACGACCGAGCCGGACGCCGACCTGATCGTGCAGTCCAACTTCGTGCTGTCGCGCGACATCTGGCGCTGGTGCGCGAAGAACAACACCCGGCTGATCTACGCCTCGTCGGCGGCCACCTATGGCGACGGGGCCCTGGGCTTCGACGGCAAGGACGACATCGACACCCTGATGGGCCTGCGCCCGCTGAACGCCTATGGCTGGTCCAAGGCGCTGTTCGACGTGTTCGCCGTGCGCGAGGCGACCCGCGGCCATGCGCCGCCGCAGTGGGTGGGCCTGAAGTTCTTCAATGTCTACGGCCCCAACGAGGACCACAAGGGCGGCATGAAGTCGGTCGTCTGCCAGATCTGGCCGAAGATCCAGGCGGGCGAGGGCGTGCGCCTCTTCAGGTCGCACCACCCCGACTACGAGGACGGCGGCCAGCTGCGCGACTTTGTCTATGTGCGCGATGTGGCCGACGTGATCGCCTGGCTGGCCAAGAGCCCGCACGTGAGCGGCGTCTATAACCTGGGTTCGGGCAAGGCGCGCTCGTTCAAGGACCTGGCCGAGGCCACCTTCGCCGCCATCGCCCGCGAGCCCGACATCACCTATTTCGACATGCCCGAAGTGCTGCGGGGCAAGTACCAGTACTTCACCCAGGCCGACATGAGCCGCCTGCGCGCGGCCGGCTACAACGCGCCGATGACCTCGCTGGAAGACGGCGTGGCCGACTATGTGGCAGGCTTCCTGAACACGGACGATCCCTACCGCTGACGAGGCCGCCCATGCCCGCCGATCCCGCCGTTGTCGATACCGATTGCTGTGTCGTCGGCGGTGGTCCGGCGGGAATGATGGTCGGGCTGCTGCTGGCCCGGGCGGGGGTGAAGGTCGTCATCCTGGAGAAGCATGGCGATTTCTTGAGGGATTTCCGGGGCGACACCGTCCATCCCTCGACCCTTCAGGCCATGGCCGACCTGGGCCTGCTTACCGACTTTCTGAAGCTGCCGCACACGAAGGTCAGCGCGCTGTCGGCGCAGATCGGCGACGAAACGATCCACCTGGCCGACTTTCGCGGCCTGAAGACCGCAGCGCCCTTCATAGCCCTGATGCCCCAGTGGGATTTCCTCGACTTTCTCGCTGACGCGGGGCGGCGCTACCCGACCTTCGACCTGCGCATGAACGCCAGGGCCGAGGGGCTGGTCGAGCGTGGCGGCCGCGTGGCCGGGGTTCGCGTCGAGACGCCGGAGGGGCCGTTGGAGATCCGCTCGCGCCTGGTGATCGCCGCCGATGGCCGCCGCTCGCTGCTGCGCGACGCCGCCGGCCTGGCGGTCGAGGACCTGGGCGCGCCGATGGACGTGCTGTGGATGCGGCTGTCGCGCAAGCCGACCGACGACCCCGAGGCGCCGCTGGGCCGCGCCAGCGCCGGGCGGATGTTCGTGACCATTCCGCGCGAGGGCTACTATCAGTGCGGCTATGTCGCCGCGAAGGGCAGCTTCGACGCACTCAAGGCGGCGGGGATCGAGGCCTTCCGCCGCCAGGTGGCGCAGGCCGCGCCGGCCATGGCCGACCGGGTCGACGAACTGGAGAGCTTCGACGACGTGCATCTGCTGACCGTGACGGTGGATCGGCTGACGCGGTGGTCGACGCCCGGCCTGCTGTGCATCGGCGATGCGGCTCACGCCATGTCGCCGGTGGGCGGGGTGGGCATCAACCTGGCGATCCAGGACGCCGTGGCGGCCGCCAACATCCTGCATGACGCCTTCGGACCGGACGATGCGGCGCTCGATGCGCGGGCGCTGGCGGTGCAGCGCCGCCGCCTGCCGCCGACCCGCGCCATGCAGGCGTTGCAACTGGTCATCCAGAACCGGCTGGTCGGAGCGGCGCTCAGCGGCCGGGCGTTGAAGGCGCCCGTCGCGATGCGCCTCTTCGAGCGCTTTCCGCGCCTTCGCCGCATCCCCGCCCGCGTGTTGGGTCTGGGCTTTCGGCTGGAGCGCGTGAAGTCGCCCGACGCCTTCTCCGGTTGACCAAGGGGCACGCTTGCGGACCCTTGCCGCGCGCGTAACCTGAACCCCGATAAGTCGCCGCAAAGGCGTCGGTCAGGGAGTGGAACATGGTCGGCATCGCCGCCTGGGGCGCCTATGCGCCGCGTCTTCGCCTCAGCCGCAAGGCCGTCGTCGCCGCCAACGCCTGGGTCGCGCCGGGCCTGGCCGGCAAGGCCAGGGGCGAGCGCTCCATGGCCAATTGGGACGAGGACGCCCTGACCATGGCCGTCGAGGCCGCCCGTGACGCCCTGGGTCCGGAAGACGAGGGCAGGACGGCGGTGGATGCGGCGATCTTCGCCTCGACGACTGCGCCCTTCGCCGATCGCCAGAACGCGGGGATCCTGGCCGCCGCCCTTACGCTGGAGCCGTCGATCGCCTCGGCCGACGTCACCGGCTCGCAGCGCTGCGGCCTTACCGCGCTGGGCCAGGCGCTGGACGCGGCGGCGGGGGGAAAGCGCGTGCTTGTCGCCGCGGGTGAGCATCGCCGGGCTCGCGCGGCCTCGCCGCAGGAGCTCGATTTCGGCGACGCGGCGGCGGCCTTCGTCGTCTCGCCCGAGGGCGGCGCGGCCACGTTCCTCGGCCGGGGCACGGTGACCGACGACTTCGTGGATCACTTCCGCGGCTCGGACGCGCAGTTCGACTATGCCTGGGAAGAACGCTGGATCCGCGACGAGGGGATCGTCAAGCTCGTGCCGCCCGCGATCCGCGCGGCGCTGGAGGCGGCGGGCGTGACCGCCGCCGAGGTCGACCATTTCTGCTTTCCGTCGGTGTTCGCGGGGATGGGCGCGACCCTGGCCAAGGCGCTGGGGATCAGGCCCGAGGCCGTGCGCGACACGCTGGGCGCCCAGCTCGGCGAGGCCGGCTGCGCCCATGGGCCGCTGCTGCTGGCCCATGCGCTGGAGGAGGCCTTGCCCGGCCAGGTCGTGCTGGTGGCGCAGTTCGGCCAGGGCGCCGAGGCGCTGGTGTTCCGCGTCGGCCAGGCTGCCGTTCGCCCCGCCCGCGGTGTTGCAGGCTCGCTCGCCGACCGCCAGGAAGAGACCAACTACCTGAAGTTCCTGGTCTTCAACGACCTGGTCGAATGGGACCGGGGGATGCGGGCCGAAAAGGACAACAAGACGGCTCTCACCACCCTCTATCGCAACCGCGACCAGATCCTGGGCCTGGTCGGCGGCCGCTGCCGCGAGACCGGGGTCGTGCAGTTCCCGCGCACGCGCATTTCCGTGGCGCCCAACAACCCCGCCGTCGACACCCAGGAGCCCTACCGCTTCGCCGAGCGCGCGGCGCAGGTGCTGACCTATTCGGCCGACTACCTGACCTTCTCGATGAGCCCGCCCAATCACTACGGCATGATCGTCTTCGAGGGCGGCGGGCGGATTATGCTCGACATCACCGATGTCGCGCCCGGCGAGGTCGAGACCGGCCTGCCGGTGAAGATGGTCTTCCGGATCAAGGACCGCGACGAGAAGCGCGGCTTCGTCCGCTACTTCTGGAAGGCCGCGCCCGATCGCACGGCCGTCGCGGCGGTCACGGCCCAGGCGGCGGAGTAGGGCGGTGTCAGAGCGCGCGCTTGACGTCGGTGGCGGCGAAATCCTCGCCCTTGAACAGCAGGGGCAGGTCGCGCGCCTTGGCCAGGGCGTAGGCGAAGCAGTCGCCGAAGTTCAGGCCGTGGCGGCCGGCGCTGAAGCGTCGATAGGCGTCGCGAGCGATTGCAAGCAGTTGTTCGTCGAACGCGACGACCGTCAGGTTGAGGTCCGCGACCAGGGCCTCGAAATCCGCCGCCGTCGCCGCGCCGAAGCGGCGATGAATGACGACGTAGGCCTCCAGGCGCGTCGGCGCGGCGACAAGCGGCCTTTCGGTTCTGACGATCGTCTGGAGAAAAGCTTCGCCCTCGGGCTCTCTCTGGAAGACCGCGATCAGGGCCGAGGTGTCGACGACGATCACTTCGGCAAGCCGTCGGCGTCGTACAGCAACTCTTCGTCGGAGCCTTCGCGCACTACGGGGGCGGCGGCGACGCGGTCCTGGATCGCCCGGATGCGCGCCAGCCGCGCCTCGATATCATCCGTCTTTTCAGGCGTGCGCTCCAGGCGCTCGCGCAGCGCCACGACAACGGCTTCGGTCAGGGTTTCCCCCGTCCGTTCCGTCAGTTGTCGGGCCAGCCGGTCGGCCTCGGCGTTGCGGATATAGAGGCTCATGGCTTCGTATATACACCCGATCAATACGCCCGAGAAGGCGAGCTAGGGAGAGACCCAAGATGGCCAGCGGCATTCGCGACAAGGTCGCCATCCTCGGCATGGGCTGCAGCAAGTTCGGCGAGCGCTGGGACGCCGGGCCCGACGATCTGATGGTCGAGGCCTATGTCGAGGCGATGAGCGATGCGGGCATCGAGGCCAGCCAGCTCGACGCGGCCTGGTTCTCGACCCACATCGACGAGATCGGCACGGGCAAGGGCGGCACGCCGCTGTCGATCGCCCTCCGCCTGCCCAATATCGCCGTCACCCGGGTGGAAAACTTCTGCGCCTCGGGCTCGGAAGCGTTCAGGGGCGCGGTCTACGCGGTCGCGGCGGGAGCCGCCGACATCGCGCTGGCGGTGGGCGTCGAGAAGCTGAAGGACACCGGCTATGGCGGCCTGCCGTTCGGCGCGCCCGGCACGCTGGCGCCGCAGGTCATGCCCAACGGCTCGGCTCCCGGCAATTTCGCGCAGCTGGCCAGCGCCTACCGCGCCAAGCACGGGGTCTCCAAGGAAGACCTCAAGCGCGCCATCGCCCACGTCTCGGTCAAGAGCCACGCCAACGGCGCCAAGAACCCCAAGGCCCACCTGCGCAAGCCCATCACCGAGGAGCAGGCGCTGAAAGCCCCGATCATCGCCGAGCCGCTGGGCCTGTTCGACTGCTGCGGGGTGTCGGACGGCGCGGCCGCGGCCATCGTCACCACGCCCGAGATCGCCCGGGCGCTGGGCAAGCATGACCTCGTCACGGTCAAGGCGCTGCAGCTGTCGGTCTCGAACGGCTACGAGAGCCAGTACAACGGTTGGGACGGCAGCCACTTCCACACCGCCCGCATAGCCGCCGGCAAGGCCTACAAGGAGGCCGGCATCGAGCGTCCGCGCGAGCAGATCTCGATGATGGAGGTGCACGACTGCTTCTCGGTCACCGAGCTCGTCACCATGGAGGACCTGTTCATCTCGGCCGAGGGGCGGGGCTGGTGCGACGTGCTGGACGGGTTCTACGACGCCGACGGCGCCGTGCCCTGCCAGATCGACGGCGGCCTCAAATGCTTCGGCCATCCGATCGGCGCCTCGGGCCTGCGCATGCTCTACGAGATGTACCTGCAACTGCAGGGAAGGGCCGGCGAGCGGCAGCTGCGCGACCCGGTGCTGGGAATGACCCACAATCTGGGCGGCGCGCCGGCCAGTAATGTCTGCTCGGTGGCCATCATCGGGCGGGAAGGGGCGTAGTGCGACGCCGCGACCTGGTGTAGTCGAGAGGCATGTCGGGACGCTTCAAGGGCTTCAAGCGCTGGATCTTCGCAGGATGCGTCCTCGTGCTGGGGCTCGTCCTGACGGCGACGTTCTACTGGCGCTACGACATCCTGCGCACGACGCTGGACCCCAAGGTCCCGTTCCAGACCTATGACCCGCCGCCGGCGCCTAACTATGCCGATCCGGCCGCCTGGGCGCTGCTGCCGCGCGGGGCCACGGGGATGGACCGCGCCGCTGACGTGTTCTTCGTGCACCCGACCACCTTCGACGGCGGCCGCGACTGGAACGCGCCCTACGACCAGCCGAAGGCGGGGCGCTATCTCAATCGCGTAGTCCTGCCCAACTACGCCGCGCCGTTCTCGCGGGTGGGGCGGATCTTCGCGCCGCATTACCGGCAGGCCAGCCTCTATACCTTCCTGACCTTGCGCGACGACGCCCGCGAGGCCCGCCGCTTCGCCTATGGCGACGTGCGCGACGCCTTCCGGGCCTGGCGCGAGCGCTACGACCAGGGACGGCCTCTGGTGCTGGTCGGGGTGGAGCAGGGCGCCAGCCTGCTGGCCCGTCTGGTCGCCGAGGAGATCGCGCCAAACGCCGCGCTCCGGGACCGACTGGCCGGGGTCTATCTGATCGAGACGGCCGTGCCCGCCGATGAGTACGGTCCGGCCGCGCCCGTTCCCGCCTGTGCTCGCCGCGACGAGGCCGGCTGCGTCGTGGCCTGGGCCTCGCTGACAGACGGTGATTTCCAGAAGGCCCAGGAGTGGCTGGGCCGCTCTCTCACCTGGATCGGCGGCGACCAACTGGAGAACCTCAACGGCCGCAAGCCGCTGTGCGTCAATCCGCTGCTCGGCGCCCAGACCGACGAACGCGCTCAGGCGAGGCTCAACCTCGGCGCCGTCAACGCCACGGGCCTGGAGTGGGGCGCGCGGCCGGCCTTCCTCAAGCGCCAGGTCTGGGCCCAGTGCGAGAACGGCCTGCTGCACACCGGCCGCCCCAAGTCGGCGTCGCTGCGCGATACCGGCTCTTGGACCGACCGCCGCAAGGTCGACGGCTACAACCTGTTCTGGGCCGATATCGAGGCCGACGCCGCCGCGCGAGTGGCGGCCCTGGGCAAGCGCGGGCCGCCGGTGATCCGGACCCCGTCGACTTAGCCGCAGCGCGAGATCGCCCGTCACGGCGCAGCAGCGCATGTTTTTACCGTCAAGCGTCCGGCCAAGCCGTCGATCCTGCCCTTTGCGTCGATCGCCGAGCTTGTTTCTCTGCAGCTCCACCACTCATGCGCGACTTGTCGCCGCTGGGAGGCGAGCGCGCTTGAACCGCGTCGCAAAAGGTCCACATAAATAACGACCATCCGCCCAGTCCCGGGCGGACGGACTGTACGACTCAGGCGCATCGTCTGAAGTGACGGCAGTCCGCATGGCGAGGCGCGGGTTCTCGCGCCGGCCGGGAGTGAAAATATGTCTGAGATCCGTACGCTTCCTGTGTTGCCCCTGCGGGATATCGTTGTGTTCCCGCACATGGTGGTTCCGCTGTTCGTGGGCCGCGACAAGTCCGTGCGCGCCCTTGAGGAAGTGATGCGCGGCGACAAGCAGATCCTGCTCGTCACCCAGAAGAACAGCGCCGATGACGATCCGGCCCCCGGCGACATCTATGATGTCGGCGTGCTGGCGACCGTGCTTCAGCTGCTGAAGTTGCCTGACGGCACCGTCAAGGTGCTGGTCGAGGGCAAGGGCCGCGCCGCGGTCGTGCGCTTCACCGAGCAAGAAGCCTATTACGAGGCCCAGGTCGGCGAGGTCAGCGAGGACCAGGGCGCCGGCCCCGAGGCCGAGGCGCTGTCGCGCGCGGTCGTCGAGCAGTTCGAGAACTACGTCAAACTCAACAAGAAGGTGCCGCCCGAGGCCCTGGCCGCGATTCCGCAGATCGCCGAGCCGGGCAAGCTGGCCGACAGCATCGCCGCCCACCTGTCGGTGAAGATCGGCGACAAGCAGCACCTGCTGGAAATCTTCGACGTCACCAAGCGCCTGGAGAAGGTCTTCGCCCTCATGGAAGGCGAGATCTCGGTGCTGCAGGTCGAGAAGAAGATCCGCTCGCGCGTGAAGCGCCAGATGGAGAAGACCCAGCGCGAGTACTATCTGAACGAGCAGATGAAGGCGATCCAGCGCGAGCTGGGCGATCCCGACGACTCGCGCGACGAGCTGATCGAGCTCGAAAAGCGCATCAAGAAGACCAAGCTTTCGAAGGAAGCCCGCGCCAAGGCCGAGGGCGAGCTGAAGAAGCTGCGCAACATGAGCCCGATGTCGGCCGAGAGCACGGTGGTCCGGAACTATCTGGACTGGCTGCTGTCGATCCCGTGGGGCAAGGCCAAGAGCAAGAAGATCGATCTGGCCGAGAGCGAGGACATCCTCGACGCCGACCACTACGGCCTGGACAAGGTCAAGGAACGGATCCTGGAATACCTGGCCGTTCAGGCCCGGACCAATTCGCTCAAAGGCCCGATCCTGTGCCTCGTCGGCCCTCCGGGCGTCGGCAAGACCTCGCTTGGCAAGTCGATCGCCAAGGCCACGGGGCGTGAATTCGTGCGCATGAGCCTCGGCGGCGTGCGCGACGAGGCCGAGATCCGCGGTCACCGCCGCACCTACATCGGCTCGATGCCCGGCAAGGTCATCCAGTCGATGAAGAAGGCCAAGACCACCAACGCCTTCGTCCTGCTGGACGAGATCGACAAGATGGGTAGCGACTACCGCGGCGACCCCGCCTCGGCCCTGCTCGAAGTGCTCGATCCGTCGCAGAACTCGACCTTCGGCGACCACTACCTGGAGGTCGACTACGACCTGAGCCAGGTGATGTTCGTCACCACGGCCAACAGCCTGAACATGCCCCAGCCGCTGCTGGACCGCATGGAGATCATCCGCATCCCCGGCTACACCGAGGATGAGAAGCTGGAGATCGCCAAGCGCCACGTCCTGCCCAAGCTGGCCAAGGATCACGGCCTGAAGGACAGCGAGTTCATCGTGCCGGACGCGGCCATCCGCGACCTGATCCGCTACTACACCCGGGAAGCCGGGGTGCGGTCGCTGGAGCGGGAACTGGGCAATCTGGCCCGCAAGACGGTGCGTGACCTGGCCCGCGAGAAGCTGACCAGCATCACGATCGACGACGCGCGCCTGGCCAAGTACGCCGGCGTCAAGAAGTACCGTTACGGCGAGACCGACGAAGTCGACCAGGTCGGCATCGTCACGGGCCTGGCCTGGACGGAGTTCGGCGGCGACATCCTGACCATCGAAGCCGTGAAGATGCCGGGCAAGGGCCGCATGACGGTCACCGGCAACCTCAAGGAGGTGATGAAGGAGTCGATCTCGGCGGCCAACAGCTACGTCCGCTCGCGGGCGACCTCGTTCGGCATCAAGCCGCCGCTGTTCGAGAAGACCGACGTCCACGTGCACGTGCCGGACGGCGCCACGCCCAAGGACGGTCCGTCGGCCGGCATCGCCATGGCGCTCGCCATGGTTTCGGTGCTGACGGGCATCCCGATCCGCAAGGACATCGCCATGACCGGCGAGATCACCCTGCGCGGCCGGGTCACGGCCATCGGCGGCCTGAAGGAAAAGCTGCTGGCGGCCCTGCGTTCGGGTGTGAAGACCGTGCTGATCCCGCAGGAAAACGAGAAGGATCTCGTCGACGTGCCGGAAAGCGTGAAGTCGGGCCTGGAGATCATTCCGGTCTCGACGGTCGACGAAGTGCTCAAGCACGCCCTGGTCGGACCCCTGACTCCGGTGGAGTGGAGCGAATCGGAGGAGCCCCTTTCGGGCCCCGCCAAGGCCGACGACGCCGGGGACGACGCAGTTCTTACGCACTGACAGTAACTTATTGTTGATAAGTAGGGCGGCGCGGGATCTTTCCGCGCCGCCTTCGTTTGACGGGGCTTGCGAAGCCCGCATACTTCCACGCGAGCGAAGCGGCGTAAGCTGTTGCAGCGCCGCCGCTTATTGGCTGGGAGACAAAAATGACCACGAAAGCCGAACTCGTCACGGCGATCGCCGAAAAGGCGGGCATCAACAAGAACCAGGCGAAGGACGCCCTGGAAGCTTTCATCGACACCGTCACCACTTCGCTGAAGTCGGGCTCGGACGTGCGTCTGGTGGGCTTCGGCACCTTCAAGGCCGTGACCCGCGCCGCCGGCACCGCGCGCAACCCGCGCACCGGTGAGACCGTCGAGCGTCCGGCCTCGAAGACCGCCCGCTTCCAGGTCGGCGAAGGCCTGAAGACCACCCTGAACGGCTGATCCCGTTTCGGATTCTAAGGGGCGGGGCGTCGGATCGATGTCTCGCCCTTTTCTATGCGCGCTTCCCATGCCGCCCGACTGCGGCTAGAAGGCGCGACCCTGCGAAGGGGCGGTTAGCTCAGCGGTAGAGCGTCTCGTTTACACCGAGAGGGTCGGGGGTTCGATCCCCTCACCGCCCACCAGGATCTCCAGCGGCGCATGCTGACACCAGGCTGTCAGCGGGCCTTGGGCAGTCTCCCGGCGTTAGACGCCACAAGGGAGATCGTCATGTCCGTCAAGGGAAGCTGCCACTGCGGCGCCACGCAGTTCGAGGTCGAGACCGCGCCGACCGAACTGACCGATTGCAACTGCTCGTTCTGCGCCAAGCGCGGCAATCTCGTCGCCTACTACCAGCCGTCCAGCTTCAAGCTGCTGACCGCTCGTGATCGCGTGTCGACCTACCAGTGGGGCGCGTACATGGGCGCGCACCATCACTGCGCCATCTGCGGCTGCGGGACCTACGGCGAGTTTTCCGATTTCAGCAGCGGCGAGGCCGACTACGACAATCCGCGTATCAGCATCAATGTGCGGCTGCTGGAGAACTTCGACCTGTCGGCGCTGCCGGTCGTGCACCTCAACGGGCGGGATGATTGGTGAGGGGGCGAAGGCGGTCATTCAAGATTTGTCATCTCGGCCGGAGGGCCGCGTTAGCGGTCCGCAGAGCCGGGATCTCCCACGTTTGAGGCGTCGCCGTCGTGGGGGATCCCGGCGCTCCGCTTCGCTACGGCCGGGATGACAATGAAAGTAGCGCTCTAGGGCCAGATCGACATTCAGCCAACCTTGCCATTGCTACCGAGTTCCCCCGCGAAGGCGGGGGCCCAAGCTGTCTTTCGAGGACAGTCAGGGCCGTGGACGACCCGCAGAAGCTGCTTGGGTCCCCGCCTTCGCGGGGAGGAACGGATTTGGGGAACGCCTGTCGGGTGAATGTCGGGCTCGTCTAAACCAGCGCCTCGAGCACCTGAGCCGCATGACGCCCTTCGGCGTCGGCGGTGATCTTTGCGCCCAGCGTCCTGGCGGCCTCGGCATAGGCCGGATCCGCCAGCAGCCGGCCTAGCGCCTCGCCGATCTTCTCCGGAGAAGCATCCGGCGACAGGGTGATCGCCGCGCCGCGATGGGCGGCGCGCATGGCGTTGTCGTTCTGGTCGCGGCCCATCGGCAGGCACAGCAGCGGGACCCCGGCCATCAGCGGGCGCAGGGTCGAGCCGTGGCCGGCGTGGGTGACGAAGGCGGCGGCCTTCCCAAGCACGGCGCCGTGCGGCGCGCTGCGGACGATCTTCACATGGGGCGGGCTCTCGAACTCGGCGGGGTCCAGCGTCGGCCCGGTCGTGACGAGAGCGCGGACGGGCAGGGCGGACAGGGCGGCGATGACGTTGCGCAGCGTCTTTTCCTGCGCCTGGTAGAGGCTGGAGAACGACACCACCACCAGCGGCGCGTCGCCTTCGGGCAAGGCGGAGGGCGCCACCCAGGCCGGATCGGCGAGATAGGGGCCGACATGAGCGAACGGGGCGGGCAGGGGATCGGGCGCGAAGTCGAAGGCCGCGCTGGTGGCCAGCAGGATGGCGTCGGCCGCGTCGAACTGGGCGAATAGATCGTCGAGCGGCGCCAGATCGTGCTCGGCGCGGGCCGCGTTCAGCGCGGGCAGGCCCGACTGGAAGAGGCCCCGCGCCATCTGGGCGACCATGGCGTGCATGGCCTTCTCCTGGTCGTCGGCCGCCGGGGCCATGCCGGCCCCGAACGGCGGGGCGCCGGGGAGGGTGGGCAACGACCAGATGTTGGCCGACAGCAGGGCGAGCTTCGTCTCGCGCGCCTGGGCCGCGACCATCACGCCCAGCAGCAGTTCCTGGGTCACCACGACGTCGGCGGGGAAGTCGTCGAGCGCCTCTAGCACGTCATCGGCGTAGGCCTGCGCCGGGCCGGTCATCACCCGTTCGAGCAGGCGTTCGATCACGGCCATGGGATTGTCGGCCTCGAAGTCGCGCAAGCGATCGTCGTCGCGGGTCTTGCCGGTCTGGAACGGCGCGGTCGTCCAGGCGCGGAACGGAACGCCCAGGGCCTTAGCGTCTGCGGCGTTGGCCGGATCGCTGATCGCCAGCACCTGGTGGCCGCGCGCGATCATGTCGGCGGCGACCATCAGGAGCGGCTGCACGTGGCCGCCGCCTTCCCAGGTGGTGAACAGAAAACGCGCCATGTCGGATACCCCCGTTTGGCTCCTCCTACGACGGGGCGCGCATTCAATCCAGGCGAAGCGAAATATGGTTTTTGCGCCGATGCGCGACGCGACGTAGGGTGGCGTCGAGGCGGCTGGACAACGGTCCAGCTTCGGAGGAACCTCCCGCCGCTCGAGCACCTTATCGCTTGGCGGCCGCGCAATACGGCTCTCTGCAGTAGCGAGGTACGGCGTGATCGATCTTCTGCTGACTCCCCCGCCGAGCCCCGAGGCCGGCGCGCCGCAGGACCAGATTCGATCTCCGATAGGCCGGCCCGCCCGTCTCATCGATACGACGATGCTCTATGCGCCGCGCAGCGGCGGCGTGCGGCGTTATCTGAACGCCAAGCGCGCCTGGCTGGCCGAGAATCGGCCCGGCGTGCGTCACACGCTGGTCGTTCCGGGGCCGCGCGACGCCCATGACGGCCATGGCCGGGTGTCGATCTACGCCGCGCCGCTGCCGTTCGGCGACGGCTATCGCTGGCCGATCGGCAAGACCAGCTGGATGGAACGCCTGATCCGTCAGCGGCCCGACGTCATCGAGGCCGGCGATCCCTACACGCCGGGCCTGGCCGCGCTGAAGGCTGGCGACGCCCTGGGCGTGCCGGTCGTCGGCTTCTGCCATACCGATCTGGGCGCGCTGGCGGCGCTGCACATCGGCGAATGGGCCGAAAAGCCCGTCCAGAAGCGCTGGGCGGCGATCTATCGCCAGTTCGACCAGGCCGTAGCGCCCAGCCACTTCATCGCCGGGCGCCTGATCGAGGCGGGGGTTCGCGACGCCATCGGCCTGCCGTTGGGCGTCGACGTCGACACCTTCCACCCCGCGCGCGGCGACCGGGCGGCGCTGCGCCAGCGCCTGGGCCTGACCGAACGCCACCGGATCCTCGTCTTCGCCGGCCGTCCGGCGCGGGAAAAGAAGCTGGACGTGCTGGTCGATGCGGTCGAGCGGCTGGGCGAGCCCTATGTGCTGCTGCTGATCGGGGCCGGCGCGGGCGCGCGGGCCAGCGATCGGGTGATCTCGATGGACTATCAGCGTGATCCCGAAGCCCTGGCCGCGATCCTGGCCGGCTGCGACGCCTTCGTGCACGCCAACGACAACGAGCCGTTCGGCCTGATCGTGCTGGAAGCCATGGCCTGCGGCCTGCCCGTGGTGGGCGTGGCGGCCGGCGGCGTGGCCGAAAGCGTCGATGAGGAGGTCGGGATCCTGGCCCAGGCGTCTGAAGGCGGGGTGTTCGCCGAGGCGATCGAGGCGCTGTTCGCCCGCGACATGGCGGCCCTGGGCCATGCTGCGCGGCTGAGGGCCGAAACCCGCCACGGCTGGACGCCGGTGTTCGAGCGGCTGACCGAGATCTACGGCCGCCTCAGCGGCTCGCGGGCCTTTCTCGGCGAGGCGGCCGTGGCGGCCGCCTCGCACTAGATAGAAAGAAAGGGACTCAGGCGGCCTTGCGCAGCTCGTCGCGCAAGGTCGCCAGGATCTCGTAGCTGCGCAGGCGCGCGGCGTGGTCGTGGATCTGCGAGGCGGCCATCACTTCGTCGGCGCCGGTGGCCTCGATCACCGCTCGCAGCTTGGCCGCCACGGTCGTGGGCGAGCCGATCGCCGAATAGCGGAAGGTGTTGTTGACGCCGGCCAGCTCGGCGGGCGAGGCGATGGCGGTGATGTCGTCGACCGGCGGCGGCAGCAGGCCGGGATTGCCCCGGCGCAGGGCCAGGAACTGCTGCTGGGTCGAGGTGTGCAGGCGCTGGGCCTCCTCGTCGGTGTCGGCCGCGCAGACCCCGATGCAGATCATGAAGTAGGGCTTGTCGAGCTGGGCCGATGGACGGAAGCCGCGGCGATAGACCTCGACGGCCTGCATCAGCTGTTCCGGCGCGAAGTGGGCGGCGAAGGCGTAGGGCAGGCCGAGCGCCGCGGCCAGCTGCGCGCCATAGGTGCTGGAGCCCAGCAGCCAAAGCGGCACGTCCTGGCCTTCGCCGGGAATCGCGCGCACCGCCTGGTCTTCCGTGGCCGGCTTGAACCAGTGCTGCAGCTCGACGACGTCCTCGGCGAAGCGGTCGACCGAGCCTGCATAGCGGCGAAGAGCGCGGATCGTGGCCTGGTCGGTGCCCGGCGCGCGGCCCAGCCCAAGGTCGATTCTACCCGGATGCAGCGCGGCGAGCGTGCCGAAAGCCTCGGCGATCATCAGCGGCGCGTGGTTGGGAAGCATGATGCCGCCCGATCCGACTCGAATTTTCGAGGTCCCGGCGGCGACGTGACCAATAACCACGGTTGTGGCGGCGCTGGCGATACCGGGCATGTTGTGGTGCTCGGCCAGCCAATATCTGTGGAAACCTAGCGACTCGGCATGTCGCGCCAGGTCCAAAGTATTGGCGAGCGCTTTACTGACCGTTGTTCCTTGAGGAACCGGCGACAGGTCGAGGACGGAAAAAGGGATATCGGCGGACTGGGTCATGTCCGCTACATGGGATGCGACCGGTCGGTAACAACCGTCTGCCGACACAATTTGTCGCAGTCGTTCCAGCGGGCGCGCGCGCAAACGGCAGCGCCAGGCGCTTAAACGAGCAATCTTAAAAAGTGGGGGAGGGGAAAGTGGCGCGAATGACGGGGCTCGAACCCGCGACCTCCGGCGTGACAGGCCGGCGCTCTAACCAACTGAGCTACATCCGCGTCGCGTAAGGCCGCAAAACCCTACGAAGCGCTCGCTTTTACCTCGGATCGCTGCCTTCCAGAAGAAGGTGGCGCGAATGACGGGGCTCGAACCCGCGACCTCCGGCGTGACAGGCCGGCGCTCTAACCAACTGAGCTACATCCGCATTTGCTGTCCGCCGAGGCGGAAGTGCGACCCGCCGTGCGGCGAGGGGCGTCTGATATGTCGGGCTGAGACTCGTGTCAACGGCGATGTCGCAGAACCTGTGGATGGCTTGCAGTTGCGATCGTTTCTCAATGTGCCCCAGGCGTTTGAAGCGTGGGAAATGCTGGGCTACAACGCGGCCGATTCAAGCCAAGGGCTGTCATGACCGCCTTCCTTCTCCAGTATCTGCCGATCGTGATCTTCATCGGGATCGCGGCCGTTATCGGCATCGTCTTCATGTTGGCCGCCGCCGTGCTCGCGCCCAAGGCGCCGGACCCGGAAAAGCTGTCCGCATACGAATGCGGCTTCAACGCCTTCGACGATGCGCGCATGAAGTTCGACGTCCGGTTCTACCTGGTGTCGATCCTCTTCATCATCTTCGACCTCGAAGTGGCGTTCCTGTTCCCGTGGGCCGTCACTCTTATGAAGTTGCCTGCCGACGTCGCCGCCTACGCCTTCTGGTCCATGCTGGCCTTCCTGGGCGTTCTCACTGTCGGCTTTATCTACGAATGGAAGAAGGGCGCCCTCGAATGGGAGTGATCGTTCCCGCCAACGGCTCGCCGCCCAATGGCTCGTCGCTGATCCCGGCGGGCTCCGCCGGTCGCTCGACCGTGCAGGGCTATGACCCCAAGCTGCACGACGCCTTCTTTGACGGCGTCTCCCAGCAGCTGGCCGACAAGGGCTTCATCACGGCCGCAGCCGACGACCTCATCACCTGGGCCCGCACGGGCTCGCTGATGTGGATGACGTTCGGCCTGGCCTGCTGCGCCGTCGAGATGATGCACTCGGCCATGCCGCGCTACGACCTGGAGCGCTACGGCTTCGCCCCGCGCGCCAGCCCGCGTCAGTCGGACGTGATGATCGTCGCCGGCACCCTGACCAACAAGATGGCCCCGGCTCTGCGCAAGGTCTACGACCAGATGCCCGAGCCCCGCTACGTCATCTCGATGGGCAGCTGCGCCAACGGCGGCGGCTACTACTATTACAGCTACAGCGTCGTGCGCGGCTGCGACCGCGTCGTGCCGATCGACATCTACGTGCCGGGCTGCCCGCCCACGGCCGAAGCGCTCGTCTACGGCGTGCTGCAGCTCCAGAAGAAGATCCGTCGCACGGGGACCATCGAGCGATGAGCCAAGACCTCGAAGCCCTCGGCCAGGCGATCGTCGCCAACTCGGCCGGCGCGATCTCGTCGTATCACGTGGCGTTCGGCGAGCTGAACGTCCTGGGTTCGGCCAATCGCGTGGTCGAGCTGCTGACCTACCTGCGTGATCACCCCGACTACCGCTTCCACCAGCTGGTGGACCTGACGGCGGTCGACTACCCCGAGCGCGCCGCGCGCTTCGACGTGGTCTACCACCTGCTGTCGATGGTGAAGAACGTCCGCATCCGCGTGAAGGTGCAGACCGACGAAGACACCCCGGTTCCGAGCGCCACGCCGGTGTTCCCGGTCGCCGACTGGTTCGAGCGCGAAGCGTTCGACATGTACGGCGTGTTCTTCGAAGGCCACCCCGACCTGCGCCGCATCCTCACGGACTACGGTTTCCACGGCCACCCGCTGCGGAAAGACTTCCCGATGACGGGTTATGTCGAGGTCCGCTACGACGACGAGCTCAAGCGCGTCGTCTACGAACCCGTGAAGATCACCGAGTACCGCGCATTCGACTTCCTCTCTCCGTGGGAGGGCGCCAAGTACGCCCTGCCGGGCGACGAGAAGGCGGAGAAGGCTTAAGTCATGACTGGCACGAACGCTCCCGCCGCGGCGACCGACTTCTTCCGCGACGAACCGACCGTTCCGGCGATCCCGGAAACCCCGGTCCGCAAGTTCAACATCAACTTCGGCCCTCAGCACCCGGCCGCGCACGGCGTGCTGCGTCTGGTGCTGGAGCTCGACGGTGAAATCGTCGAACGCGTCGATCCGCACATCGGCCTGCTGCACCGCGGCACCGAGAAGCTGATGGAAGCGCGCACCTACCTGCAGAACATCCCGTACTTCGACCGCCTCGACTACGTGGCGCCGATGAACCAGGAACACGCGTTCTGCATGGCGATCGAAAAGCTGCTGGGCGTGGAAGTGCCCAAGCGCGGCCAGATCGTGCGCGTGCTGTTCTGCGAGATCGGCCGCATCCTGAACCACCTGCTGAACGTGACGACCCAGGCCATGGACGTCGGCGCCTTGACGCCGCCGCTCTGGGGCTTCGAAGAGCGCGAAAAGCTGATGATCTTCTACGAGCGCGCCTGCGGCGCTCGTCTGCACGCCAACTACTTCCGTCCGGGCGGCGTCCACCAGGACCTGACCCCCGAACTGATCGACGACATCGAGAGCTGGGCGAAAGCCTTCCCGAAGGTGTGCGACGACATCGAGGGCCTGATCACCGACAACCGCATCTTCAAGCAGCGTAACGTCGACATCGGCGTCGTCAGCAAGGAAGACGCCTGGGCCTGGGGCTTCTCGGGCGTGATGGTGCGCGGTTCGGGCATCGCCTGGGACCTGCGCCGCAACCAGCCGTACGAGAACTACAACGAGTTCGAGTTCGACATCCCGCTGGGCAAGAACGGCGACTGCTACGACCGTTATCTCTGCCGCATGCAGGAAATGCGCGAGAGCACCAAGATCATCCTGCAGGCCGTGGCCATGCTGCGCGCCACGCCGGGCCCGGTGCTGAGCGAGGACAACAAGGTCAGCCCGCCTCGTCGCGCCGAGATGAAGCGCTCGATGGAAGCCCTGATCCACCACTTCAAGCTCTACACCGAGGGCTTCAAGACGCCGGAAGGCGAGGTCTACGCTGCCGTCGAAGCCCCCAAGGGCGAGTTCGGCGTGTACGTCGTCAGCAACGGCACCAACAAGCCGTACCGCTGCAAGATCAAGGCTCCGGGCTTCTCGCACCTGGCCGCCATGGACTGGATGAACCGCGGCCACCAGCTGGCCGACGTTTCGGCCATCCTGGGCTCGCTCGACATCGTGTTCGGCGAGGTCGACCGATGAGCCTCGAGAGCATCGCCCAGGCCCAGCTCGACGCCTACAACGCCCAGGATCTGGACGCTCACTGCGCCCATTTCTCGGACGACGTGGTCGTGGCCGGCCTGAACGGCGAGGTGGCGCGCACGGGCATCGAGGCCTACCGCGCCTTCTACGCCAAGACCTTCGCCGAGTTCCCCAAGAACAACGCCAAGCTGCTGAACCGCATCGTGGTCGGCTCGAACGTGATCGATCACGAGCACGTCGACCGCGGTAACGGCGACGAACCCTTCCAGGTCGCCGCCATCTACACCTTCAAGGGCGACAAGATCGTCCGCGTGGATTTCGCCCGATGAGCGTCCGTCGTCTCGCCAAGGAACAGCCCGAGAGCTTCGCTTTCTCGAAGGAAAGCCAGGCCAAGGCCGACTGGTGGAAAGCCAAGTACCCCGCCGCCCGCAAGCAGTCGGCGGTCATTCCGATGCTGTGGCTGGCCCAGAAGCAAGAGGGCTGGGTGCAGGAGCCCGCGATCCAGGAGATCGCGCGTCAGCTCGAGATGCCGGTCATCCGCGTTCTCGAAGTGGCCACCTTCTACGTGATGTTCCAGCTGGCCCCGGTGGGTAAGACCGCCTTCGTCCAGCTGTGCGGCACCACGCCCTGCCAGCTGCGCGGCGCGCTTGACCTGCGCTCGGTGCTGGAAAAGAAGATCGGCCCGGCCCACAGCGTGTCGGCCGACGGCAAGTTCAGCTGGGAAGAGGTCGAGTGCCTCGGCGCCTGCTGCAACGCCCCGATGGCCGCCATCAACGACTACTACTACGAAGACCTGACGCCGGAGAGCCTGGCCCAGATCCTCGACGACTTCGCCGCGGGCAAGGCCCCGCAGCCGGGCAGCTATGAGGGCCGCAAGTCCTCGGAGCCGAAGGACAAGATCCAGACCCTGACCGATCCGAAGCTGTACGACGGCTCGGCGGCCAAGAAGATCAAGATCCCGAACCTGCCCGAGAAGCCCAAGAAGACCAAGGCGGAGCCCGCCGCCTGATGACCGACGTGGCCGTCCAACAGAAGAAGCGCTTCACGACGATGATCGCCATCGACGTCGTGTGCTTCCTGCTGGCCGGCGCGGCGATCGTCGGCCACGTGGCCTTCGGCGTGGGCTGGCTGCTGCCGGCCTTCGTCCTGGCCATCGTGGCGGGGCTCGGCGCTCAGATCTGGTTCGTGGCCGGGTGGCTCAAGGCCACCAAGCCGCAGGACCCGCAAGCGGGGAGGGCGCCATGAGCGACGACCTCGCCGACAAGCGGCGGGCCTATGTGGCCACGATCCGGAGCCTGTACCGCAAGGAACGGGCCTTCGGGTTCCTGGCCAGCCTGGCCGGGGTGCTGCTGCTGATCTGGGGCCGGGAGGTCCCCGGCGCGCCAGCCTGGGCTACGCCCACAGGTCTTTTGGTGATCGGCGCCGGTTGGCTGCTTTTCGCCTATGTCATCGTCCGGCGGACGCGCTATGTCCGCACCCATCCATTCGATCCGCAAAGCTAGAGTCATGGTCGGTATCCTCGAAGACAAGGATCGCATCTTCACCAACCTTTACGGGCTCCAGGACTGGGGTCTGGAAGGTGCGAAGGCGCGCGGTTGCTGGAACGGCACCAAGGATATTCTGGACGCCGGGCGCGACTGGATCATCGAGAACATGAAGAACTCCGGTCTGCGAGGCCGTGGGGGCGCTGGTTTCTCGACCGGTCTGAAGTGGTCCTTCATGCCCAAGGAAGTGAAGGAAGGTCGTCCGCACTATCTCGTCGTCAACGCCGACGAGTCCGAGCCGGGCACCTGCAAGGACCGGGAGATCATGCGGCATGACCCGCACCTCCTGATCGAGGGCTGCCTGATCGCCTCGCGCGCCATGCTGGCCCACGCCTGCTACATCTACATCCGCGGCGAGTACGTCTTCGAGCGCGAGCGCCTGGAAGCCGCGATCAAGCAGGCCTACGAGGCCAAGCTGGTCGGCAAGGACAACATCCACGGCTGGGACTTCGACATCTACGTCCACCACGGCGCCGGCGCTTATATCTGCGGTGAAGAGACCGCCCTGCTGGAAAGCCTGGAAGGCAAGAAGGGCCAGCCGCGCCTGAAGCCGCCGTTCCCGGCCGGCGCCGGCCTCTACGGCATGCCGACCACGGTCAACAACGTCGAGAGCATCGCCGTCGCCGGTACGATCCTGCGCCGCGGCGCCTCGTGGTTCGCCGGCTTCGGCCGCCAGAACAACGCCGGCACCAAGCTGTTCTGCGTCTCGGGCCACGTGAACCTGCCCTGCAACGTCGAAGAAGCCATGAGCATCCCCTTCCGTCAGCTGATGGAAGACCACTGCGGCGGCATCCGCGGCGGCTGGGGCAACCTCAAGGCCGTCATCCCGGGCGGTTCGTCGGTGCCGATGATCCCGGCCGAGCAGTGTGAAGACCTGCCGATGGACTTCGACGCCCTGCGTAACCTGAAGTCGGGCCTGGGCACCGCCGCCGTCATCGTCATGGACAAGTCCACCGACCTGGTCCGCGCCATCGCCCGCCTGTCGTACTTCTACAAGCACGAGAGCTGCGGCCAGTGCACGCCGTGCCGCGAAGGCACCGGCTGGATGTGGCGCGTCATGGAACGCATGGCCACCGGCGAAGCCGATCCGAAGGAAATCGACACCCTTCTGGACGTCACGACCCAAGTCGAGGGTCACACCATCTGCGCCCTGGGCGACGCGGCCGCCTGGCCGATCCAGGGTCTGTTCCGCCACTTCCGCCACGAGGTTGAAGAGCGGATCGCTTCCTATCGTAGCGGTCGCCTGCACGTGCAGGGCGCCAAGCTGATCGCGGCGGAGTAACGAGAATGGCAATCGCCAAGGTCAACGGCGTCGAGGTCGAGTTCGAACCCGGCATGACGGTTCTGCAGGTCGCGGAACTGGCTGGGGAAGAGATCCCGCGCTTCTGCTATCACGAGCGTCTGAGCATCGCCGGCAACTGCCGCATGTGCCTGGTCGAGGTTAAGCCCGGTCCGCCGAAGCCGCAGGCTTCGTGCGCCCTGCCGGCCGCCGAGGGCCAGGAGATCTTCACCAACACCCCGATGGTCAAGAAGGCCCGCGAAGGTGTGATGGAGTTCCTGCTCATCAACCACCCGCTGGACTGCCCGATCTGCGACCAGGGCGGCGAGTGCGACCTGCAGGACCAGGCCGTCGGCTACGGCCGCGACGACAGCCGCTACGACGAGAACAAGCGCGCGGTCGAAGAGAAGGCCATGGGCCCGCTCATCAAGACCGTGATGACGCGCTGCATCCAGTGCACCCGCTGCGTCCGCTTCATCACCGAAGTCGCCGGCTCGCCGGAAATCGGCCTGATCTCGCGTGGCGAAGACGTTGAAATCACGACCTATCTGGGCGCCGCGGTGACCTCGGAACTGTCGGCCAACGTGATCGACCTGTGCCCGGTCGGCGCCCTGACCTCCAAGCCGTACGCCTTCGAAGCCCGTCCGTGGGAACTGAAGAAGACCGAAAGCATCGACGTGATGGACGCGCTCGGCTCGTCGATCCGCGTCGACGGCCGCGCCAACGCCGTTCTGCGCGTGCTGCCGCGCATCAACGAAGACGTCAACGAAGAGTGGATCTCCGACAAGACCCGCTACGCCGTCGATGGCCTGCAACGCCAGCGTCTTGACCGTCCGTACGTTCGCGTCGACGGCAAGCTGAAGCCGGCCACGTGGGCTGAAGCCTTCGCCGCCGTCTCGGCCAAGATCAAGGCGACCGCCCCTGAGCGCATCGGCGTCATCGCCGGCGACCTGCAGGACGCCGAAAGCCTGAAGGCGACCAAGGACCTCTTCACCGCCCTGGGCGTGAAGAACCTCGACGCCCGCCAGGACGGCGTCGCCCTGGGCGCCGGCCCGCGCGAAAGCTGGCTGTTCAACTCGACCATCGCCGGCATCGAAGACGCCGACGTCGTCCTGTTCGTCGGCACGAACCCGCGCCTCGAGGCTCCGGTTCTGAACGCCCGCTTCCGCAAGCAGTGGATCGCCGGCAAGACCCGCTTCGGCGTCATCGGCGAGCAAGCCGACCTGACGTTCGACTACGACTACCTCGGCGCCGGGGCCAAGACCCTGTCGGGCCTGGCCAAGGCCAAGAACGACTTCGTCGCCGCCTTCAAGGCCGCCGAGCGTCCCGCGATCATCATCGGCCAGGGCGCCATCGCCCGCGCCGACGGCGCGGCGATCCTCAAGGCCGCCGCCGGCCTCGCCAAGACCTTCAAGGTCGTCCGCGAAGGTTGGAACGGCTGGAACGTGCTGCACACCGCCGCCGCCCGCGTGGCCGGCCTCGACCTGGGCTTCGTCCCGGCCGAGGGCGGTCTGGCCGCCGGCGACATGCTGAAGCCGGGCGCGCTGGACGTGCTGTTCCTGCTGGGCGCCGACGAGTGCGAAAGCGCCGCCAGCGACGCCTTCAAGATCTACCTTGGCACCCACGGCGACGCCGGCGCCCACAAGGCCGACGTCATCCTGCCGGGCGCCGCCTACACCGAAAAGAACGGCCTGTACGTCAACACCGAAGGCCGCGTCCAAATGGGCAAGCGCGCCGTGTTCCCGAAGGGCGAGGCCAAGGAAGACTGGTCGATCCTGCGGGCGCTGTCGGAAACCCTGGGCCACAAGCTGCCGTACGACAGCCTGGACCAGCTGCGCGCCAAGCTGTTCGCCGATCACCCGACCTTCGGCCAGATCGACTTCGCCCCGGGCTCGGTCCCCACCGTGTTCGACCTCGCCGCCGTCGGCGGGGAAGGGGAGGCGACCGACGCTCCGTTCGAGAGTCCGGTGAAGGCCTTCCACCTGACCAATCCCATCGCGCGCGCCAGCGTGACCATGGCCGAGTGCGCGGCCAACGTCTCGGCCGCCTCCAAGATCGCCGCGGAGTAAGCCGTGAACGAGATCAATCCGCTTCTCTGGTTCGGCCTCACGCTCGGCGGCATCCTGCTGGTCGTGATCTGGGTTCTGCTGAGCCTGGCCTTCCTGCTGCTGGCCGACCGCAAGATCTGGGCCGGCGTCCAGATGCGCAAGGGCCCCAACGTCGTTGGTCCCTTCGGCCTGCTGCAGTCCTTCGCCGACTTCGGCAAGTTCGTGCTGAAGGAAATCGTCATTCCGGCCGGCGCCGACAAGGCCATCTTCCTGCTGGCCCCGCTGATCAGCCTGGTTCTGGGCTTCATCGGCTGGGCCGTGGTGCCGTTCGCGCCGGGCTGGGTCGTCTCCAACCTGAACGTCGGCATCCTCTACCTGCTGGCGATGAGCTCGCTGGGCGTCTACGGCATCATCATGGGCGGCTGGGCTTCGAACTCGAAGTACCCGTTCCTGGGCGCCCTTCGTTCGGCGGCGCAGATGGTGTCGTACGAAGTCTCGATCGGCCTGATCATCATCACGGTGATCCTGCTGGCCGGCTCGATGAACCTGTCGACGATCGTCGAGGCCCAGTCGGGCTGGATCTGGAACTGGAACGTCTTCGGCGGCGGCCTGAAGAACATCGTCCTGCTGCCGGTCATGGTGATCGCCATGGGCATGTTCTACATCTCGGCCCTGGCCGAGACGAACCGCCCGCCGTTCGACCTGCCGGAAGCTGAATCCGAACTCGTGGCCGGTTACCAGGTCGAGTATTCCTCGACCCCGTACCTGCTGTTCATGGTCGCCGAGTATTCGAACATCGTTCTGATGTGCGCCATGATCAACGTGCTGTTCTTCGGCGGCTGGAACCCCGGCTTCCCGACGGACTTCATGGCCACCTGGCCGACTTTCGCGGCCAACCTGCTGCTGGCCTTGGTGTTCTACGCCAAGATCTGCTTCTGGTTCTTCATGTTCGCCATGGCCAAGGCCATCGTGCCCCGCTACCGCTACGACCAACTGATGCGCCTGGGCTGGAAGGTCTTCCTGCCGATGTCGCTGGTGCTGGTCGTCCTGGTCGCGGCCTGGCGCGTCTTCTCGCCGGTGGCGGGATGAGGCGTCCGTTCGCCTTGGCCCTGACGGGGCTGGTCCTGATCTCGACGGGCGCCTGCGCGTCCGCCGAGCAGGCCGGTTCCTATTCGCTGGGGCGAGGGATCGTGAACTACGACGAGCTGCGTCGGGCCGGCGACAAGTGCCAGGCCGAAGGCGGATCGTTGCAAGCCAAGATGGACGGGGGAGATCCCGCCCAGCTTTCGAACTACACCTGCGTCATTCCGAAGGTTAAGCGGCCATGATGAGTCGTATCACCCAAGCCGTCAAAGGCGTCGCCCTGCTGGACTTCGCGGGCGCCTTCGGCCTGGCCATGAAGTATCTGGTCGCGCCGAAGAAGACCGTGATCTATCCGAACGAGCGCGGCCCGCAGTCGCCCCGTTTCCGCGGTGAGCACGCCCTGCGTCGCTATCCCAACGGGGAAGAGCGCTGCATCGCCTGCAAGCTGTGCGAGGCCATCTGCCCGGCCCAGGCGATCACCATCGAAGCCGAACCGCGCGAGGACGGCAGCCGCCGTACGACCCGGTACGACATCGACATGGTCAAGTGCATCTACTGCGGCCTGTGCCAGGAGGCCTGCCCGGTGGACGCCATCGTCGAAGGCCCGAACATCGAGTTCGCGGTCGAGACGCGTGAAGAGCTCTACTACGACAAGGAAAAGCTGCTCGACAACGGTGACCGTTGGGAACGGCTGATCGCGAAGAATCTGGAGTTGGACGCTCCGTACCGCTAAACGGTCGGCGCGAATCCGAGTTGGCGGCGTGTGCTTCGCACGTCGCTGTTATTTGAACTTATCAGGGGAGCACCTGGGCCAATGGCCTTGCAGGCGATAGCTTTCTACTTGCTGGCGTTCGTGACCATTGCGGCGGGTCTTCTCGTCGTTTCGGCCAAGAACCCCGTGCACTCGGTGCTCTTCCTGATCACCGCCTTCTTCTCGGCCGCAGGCCTCTTCGTCCTCCTGGGCGCGGAGTTCCTCGCGATGCTGCTGATCGTCGTCTATGTGGGCGCGGTCGCGGTGCTGTTCCTCTTCGTCGTCATGATGCTCGACATCGACTTCGAAGCGCTTCGGGACGGCTTCGCCCAGTACCTGCCGATCGGCGGTCTGGTCGGCGGCGTCCTGACGATCGAGATGATCATGGTCGCCGTCAGCGTGGCCACCAACGGCGCGGCCGCCAAGAACGCCGCTCCGCTGGCGTCGCCGGGCGGTGTCAGCAACACCGAGGCCATCGGCCGGGTGCTCTACACCGACTACATCTTCTTCTTCCAGGCGGCGGGCCTGGTGCTGCTGGTCGCGATGATCGGCGCCATCGTCCTGACTCTGCGTCACAAGCCGGGCGTCAAGCGCCAGGACATCGGCAAGCAGGTCGCCCGCACGCCCAAGACCGGAATGGAACTCGTGCAGATCAAGCCGGGCGAGGGGATCAGCGAATGATCGGCCTTCCGCATTACCTCATCGTCGCCGCCATCCTTCTGACGATCGGCGTCTTCGGGATCTTCGTGAACCGCAAGAACATCATCGTCATCCTGATGTCGATCGAGCTGATCCTGCTGGCGGTGAACATCAACCTGGTCGCCTTCTCGGCCTACCTGCACAACGTGGTGGGCCAGATCTTCGCGATGTTCGTGCTGACCGTGGCGGCCGCCGAGGCGGCCGTGGGCCTCGCCATCCTGGTGACCTTCTTCCGGAACCGCGGCGACATCGCGGTCGACGACGCCAGCATGATGAAGGGCTGACCCAGTGCAATCGCTCGTCACCATTCTCGTCTTCGCCCCGCTGCTGGGCGCGATCATCGCCGGCCTGTTCGGCCGGCGGATCGGCAACGTCGCTTCGCAAGCCGTCACCACGGGCCTGCTGATCCTGGCCTGCGCGCTGTCGTGGGTCACCTTCAGCCAATGGACCTGGGGTCACATGGAGGCCTTCACGGTCTCGCTGCTGCCCTTCATCCACGTGGGCGACTTCATCGCCAACTGGTCGATCCGCATCGACGCCCTGTCGGCGACCATGCTGATCGTGGTCACGACCGTCTCGGCGCTCGTGCACATCTACTCCTGGGGCTACATGGCCGAGGACGACAGCAAGCCGCGCTTCTTCGCGTACCTGTCGCTCTTCACCTTCGCCATGCTGTCGCTGGTCACCGCCGCCGACTTCATGCAGCTGTTCTTCGGCTGGGAAGGCGTGGGTCTGGCCTCGTACCTGCTGATCGGCTTCTGGTTCAAGAAGCCCTCGGCCAGCGCGGCCGCCATCAAGGCCTTCGTCGTCAACCGCGTCGGCGACTTTGGCTTCGCCCTCGGCATCATGACCGTCTACTGGGCGTTCGGCACGATCAACTTCGCCGAGCTGTTCCCGATGATCCAGGCGGGCGCCGCCCGCAGCTGGCAGTTCGCCGGCCATAGCTGGCCGCTGGTCGACATCGCCTGCTTCCTGCTGTTCATCGGCGCGATGGGCAAGTCGGCCCAGTTCTTCCTGCACACCTGGCTTCCGGACGCCATGGAAGGCCCGACCCCGGTGTCGGCCCTGATCCACGCGGCCACCATGGTGACCGCCGGCGTCTACATGCTGTGCCTGCTGTCGCCGATGTTCGAGTACGCCCCCGTGGCCAAGAACATCGTCACGGTCATCGGCGCGGTGACGGCTCTGTTCGCCGCCACGGTCGGTCTGACCCAGAACGACATCAAGCGCGTCATCGCCTACTCGACCTGTTCGCAGCTGGGCTACATGTTCTTCGCGGCCGGCGTGGGCGCCTATCAGGCGGCCATGTTCCACCTGTTCACGCACGCCTTCTTCAAGGCCCTGCTGTTCCTGGGCGCCGGTTCGGTGATCCACGGCATGCACCACGAGCAGGACATGCGTCGGTACGGCGCCCTGGCCAAGATGCTGCCGGTGACCTTCATCGCCATGACGATCGGCACGATCGCCATCACGGGCCTCGGATTCCCGCCGCTGCACCTGGGCTTCGCCGGCTTCTACTCGAAGGACACCATCATCGAAGCCGCGTTCGCCGCGGGCGGCCACAACCAGATCGCCATGTTCGCGTGGGTGATCGGCGTGCTGGTCGCGGGCCTGACCTCGTTCTACTCGTGGCGCCTGGCCTTCTTCACCTTCAACGGCAAGGCCCGCTGGGGTCATGACGACCATGGCCATGATGCGCACGGCGCTCACGGCCACGACGATCACGCGCACGCCGCCCATGGTCATGACGACCACGCCCACGGCGCGCACGACGATCACGGTCATGACGACCATGGCCACGGCCATGATCACAAGCCGCACGAGAGCCCCTGGGTGATGCTGTTCCCGCTGGTCGTGCTGTCGATCGGCGCGGTCGCCGCTGGCTTCGTCTTCACCGGCTACTTCGTGGGTCACCACGAGGCCGAGTTCTGGCGCGGCGCGATCTACAACGCCCCGACCAACCACGTGCTGCACGACGCGCACAACGTTGCGACCTGGGTGAAGTGGAGCCCGCTGATCGCCTCGCTCATCGGCCTGGCCATCGCCGTCTACGTCTACCTGATCAAGGGCAACGAGCGGCTGGGTCTCAAGCTCGCCGAGCGCAAGGGTCCGCTGTACGTGTTCTTCTACAACAAGTGGTTCTTCGACGAGCTGTACGACGCCACCTTCGTGCGCGCCGCCAAGTTCCTCGGCGACCTGTTCTGGAAGGGCGGGGACCAGAAGATCATCGATCGCCTGGGTCCCGACGGCGTCAGCGCCGTCTCCTACGCCGTCGGCCGCAAGACGGGCAAAGCCCAGACCGGCTACGTCTACCACTACGCTTTCGTCATGCTGCTCGGCGTCGCCGGCCTGCTGACGTTCGCCCTTTACGCATTCCGTTGAGGACGGATCGATGACTGGTCTGCTCAGCCTTACGACCTTCGCTCCGCTCGTCGGCGTGGCCCTGATCCTGGCGGCTCGCGCCGCCAAGGGCGCGGGCGCCGCCACCGACACCCTGGCCAAGTGGATCGCGCTCGCGACCACTCTGGTGACCTTCGCCCTGGCGCTGGTGCTGACGCTCCAGTTCGACGCCAAGAACCCGGGCTTCCAGTTCGTGGAAGACATCGCTTGGTTCGCCGGCCTGCATTACCGCATGGGCATCGACGGCATTTCGGTGCTGCTGGTCCTGCTGACCGCCTTCCTGCTGCCGATCTGTATCGTGGCCAGCTGGAAGTCGGTCGAGAAGCGCGTCGTCGAGTACCTGATCGCCTTCCTGGTCCTCGAGACCCTGGTGATCGGCGTGTTCTGCGCGCTGGACCTGGTGCTGTTCTACCTCTTCTTCGAAGGGGGCCTGGTGCCGATGTTCCTGATCATCGGCATCTGGGGCGGCAAGCGCCGGATCTACGCGGCCTACAAGTTCTTCCTCTACACGCTGCTCGGCTCGGTGCTGATGCTGGCGGCCATCCTGGCCATGATCTCGATCGCCGGCACCTCGTCGATCCCCGAGCTGATGTCCTACAAGTTCGCGCCGTGGATCCAGACCTGGCTGTGGCTGGCCTTCTTCGCCTCGTTCGCGGTGAAGATGCCGATGTGGCCGGTGCACACCTGGCTGCCTGACGCCCACGTGGAAGCCCCGACGGCGGGTTCGGTCATCCTGGCCGGCATCCTGCTGAAGATGGGCGGCTACGGCTTCATGCGCTTCAGCATCCCGATGTTCCCGAACGCCTCGGAGATGTTCCAGCCGCTGGTGTTCGCCATGTCGGGCATCGCCATCGTCTACACCTCGCTGGTCGCCTTCCGTCAGACCGACATCAAGAAGCTGATCGCCTATTCGTCGGTCGCCCACATGGGCTTCGTGACCATGGGCATCTTCTCGGGCAACGCCACCGGCGAGCAGGGCGCCCTGTTCCAGATGATCAGCCACGGCGTCATCTCGGGCGCGCTCTTCCTCTGCGTCGGCGTCGTCTACGACCGCATGCACACCCGCGAGATCGCCTTCTATGGCGGCCTGACCAACCGCATGCCGCACTACGCCTTCGTGTTTCTGCTGTTCACGATGGGCAACGTCGGCCTGCCGGGCACCTCGGGCTTCGTCGGCGAAATCCTGACGATGACCGGCGTCTATCAGGCCTCGACCTGGACGGCGATCGTGTCGGCCACTGGCGTGATCCTGTCGGCGATGTACGCCCTGACGCTGTACCGCCGCGTCATGTACGGCGAGATCGTCAACCCGGAACTGAAGACGATCACCGACCTCGACGCGCGCGAGATCGTGCTCTTCGTGCCGCTGATCATCATGACCCTGGTGCTCGGCATCTATCCTAATCTTGTGTTCAACCTGACCGCGTCGTCCGTCGACGGGCTCGTCGGCGCCTGGCGCGCCGCCGTGGGCGGGTGAGGGGCCCCATGACGTTCTCCGCCAACATCTCCCTCGTCCTGCCGGAACTGCTCCTGGGCGTCTCCGCCCTGGTGCTGCTGGTCTGGGGCGCCTTCGCCAAGAAGACCTCGCCGGTCTTCACCGGCGCCGCCGTCCTGGCCCTGCTGGCCGCCGCCGTGCTGGCGGCGATCAGCCCGCACGGTCACGCCTTCAACGGCGTCTACTCGGCTGACGCCGCCTCGGCCTTCGCCAAGGTCGCGATCTTCGTGTTCAGCGCCATCGCCGTCGTGCTGGGCGACCGCTGGCTCGCCGCCCGCGGCGACCAGAAGTTCGAGTTCCCGGTCCTGGTCGTGCTGTCGGCCGTCGGCATGGGCATCACGGCCTCGGCCGGCGACCTGATCAGCCTCTATATCGGCGTCGAGCTGCAATCGCTGGCCCTGTACGTCCTGGCGGCCTTCCGCCGCGACGACGCCAAGGCCTCGGAAGCGGGCCTGAAGTACTTCGTGCTGGGCGCGCTGTCGTCGGGCATCCTGCTGTACGGCGCCTCGCTGATCTACGGCTTCGCCGGTTCGACCCGCTTCGCCGATATCGCCGCCGCCTCACACGGCGCTCACGGCCTTGGCCTGCTGTTCGGCCTGATCTTCGTGATCTGCGGCCTGGCGTTCAAGGTTTCGGCCGCCCCGTTCCACATGTGGACGCCGGACGTCTACGAAGGCGCCCCGACTCCGGTCGTCGGCTTCTTCGCCGCCGCGCCGAAGCTGGCCGCCATGATGATGTTCGCCCGCGTGCTGGGCGACGCCTTCCCCGACGCCGTGTCGCAATGGCGCCAGGTGCTGATCATCGCGGCCCTGCTGTCGGTGTTCGTCGGCGCCTTCGCGGGCCTGGCCCAGACCAACCTCAAGCGCCTGTGGGCCTATTCCTCGATCGCCAACGTCGGTTACGCCCTGCTGGGCGTGGCCACCGGCGGCGAGACCGGCCTGCACTCGATGCTGATGTTCATGGTCCTCTACATGGTCGACGTCACCGGCTTCTTCGCCTGCCTCCAGGCGCTGAGCCGCGACGGCAAGCCGCTGGAGACCATCGAGGACATGGCCGGCCTGGTGAAGGAACGTCCGGGCATCGCCCTGGCCATGACCGCGTTCTCGCTGTCGGCCCTGGGCCTGCCGCCGTTCTCGGGCTTCTGGGCCAAGTTCTACGTCTTCAAGGCCGCCATGGGCTCGGGCGACGTGCCGCTGCAGTGGGCCGCCGTCCTGGGCCTGGTCGGCAGCGTCGTGGCCGCGTTCTACTACCTGCGCCTGATCAAGGCGATGTGGTTCGACGCGCCCGTCGGCGCGGTGGACAAGCCGCAACCGACCGCTCGCGCGATCGGCTTCGCCGCGGCGCTGTTCTCGTTCCCCGTCGTGCTGGTCGCGCTGGTCTGGCTCGACCCCGCCGCCAAGCTCGCGGCGGCCGCTTTCGGCCACCTCTGACGTGACGGGCGGCCCCCCGTTCGACAACGGGGCGGGCAAGGGGCCGCCCGTCGTCGTTTTCGACGAGATCGACTCGACGAACGCCGAGGTCCGCCGCCGCGCAGAAGCGGGGCGGACCGAGCCCGTCTGGATCGTCGGCCTGCGGCAGACCGCGGGCCGGGGCCGCCGGGGCCGCGCCTGGGAAACCGGCGACGGCAACCTGGCCGCCACGCTTCTGCTCACCCTCGACAAACCGCCGGCCGAAGCCGCCCAGGTCTCGTTCGTCGCCGCCCTGGCGGTGGCCGACCTGCTGGCGACCTACGTGCCCGAGCGCCTGGTCAGCCTGAAATGGCCCAACGACCCGATGGTGGGCGGCCTCAAGATCAGCGGTATCCTCATAGAGTCCGGCAAGTCGCCGGACGGCGGCCTGTGGCTGGCCGTTGGGATCGGGGTGAACCTGGCCCGCAAGCCCATCGACAGCGAGCGCCCGACCACGGCCCTGCCGACCTGGCGCGCCGAGCCGCCGCCGTCGCCCGTCGAGGCGATCGGGGTGCTGGCCGCGTCGTTCGACCGCTGGCTGGACGTCTGGATGCGCCTGGGCTTTCCCGCCATCGCCGACGCCTGGACCGCCAAGGCCCACGGAATGGGCGAACTATGCATCGCCCGGCTCGGCAACGAGACGGTCGAGGGCATAGCCGAGGGCCTCGACGGCGATGGGGCCTTGCGCCTGCGCCTGGCTGACGGCCAACTGCGCCGGATCACCGCCGGCGACGTCTTCTTCGGAGCTTCGTGATGCTGCTGGCCATCGAACAGGGCAACACCAACACCATGTTCGCCATTCACGACGGCCAGTCGTGGATCGCCCAGTGGCGGGCCGCCACCGAGAGCACCCGCACCGCCGACGAGTACGTCGTGTGGCTGTCGCAGCTGATGTCGATGCAGGGCCTGGGCTTCCGCTCGCTGGACGCCTGCATCATCTCCAGCGTCGTGCCCCAGTCGCTGTTCAACCTGCGCAACCTGTCGCGTCGCTACCTGAACGTCGAGCCGCTGGTGATCGGCGAGAACGCCCGTCTGGGCGTCGACATCCGCATCGACAAGCCGTCCGAGGCCGGCGCCGACCGCCTGGTCAACGCGGTAGGCGCCAGCATGGTCTACAAGGGCCCGCTGATCGTAATCGACAGCGGCACGGCCACCACCTTCGACGTCGTGGCCGCCGACGGGGCCTTCGAGGGCGGCATCATCGCCCCGGGCATCAACCTTTCCATGCAGGCCCTGCACGAGGCGGCCGCCAAGCTGCCCCGCATCGCCATCCAGCGTCCCGGCAAGATCGTGGGCACCGACACGGTCGGCGCCATGCAGTCGGGCGTGTTCTGGGGCTACATCTCACTCATCGAAGGGCTCGTCTCGCGCATCAAGGAAGAGCGCGGCGAGAACCTGACCGTGGTCGCCACCGGCGGCGTCGCCTCGCTGTTCGAGGACGCCACCGACAGCATCGACCACTTCGACCCCGATCTGACCATCCGTGGTCTCCTCGAAATTCACCGCCGCAATACCCACCTAGAGTCCGAATGAAAAAGCAAACCAACGACGAACTCGTCTTCCTGCCGCTGGGCGGGTCGAACGAGATCGGCATGAACTTCAACCTGTACGGCTTCGGGCCCGCCGACGACCGCAAGTGGATCGTCGTCGACCTCGGCGTCACCTTCGGCGACCAGACGACGCCGGGCGTCGAGATCATCCTGCCCGACCCCGAGTACATCGTGCCCTATGCGGACGACATCCTCGGCATCGTCCTGACTCACGCCCACGAAGATCACCTGGGCGCCGTCGCCTGGCTGTGGCCGCAACTGAAGGCGCCGGTCTACGCCACGCCCTTCACTGCCTTCCTGCTGCGCGAGAAGCTGCGCGACGCCAACCTCCTGGACGAGGTCGAGATCATCGAGGTGCCGCTGAGCGGCAGCTTCGACCTTGGCCCCTTCCACCTGGAAATGGTCACCCTGACCCACTCGATCCCCGAGCCGAACGGCCTGGCGATCAAGACCCCGCTGGGCACGGTCCTGCACACCGGCGACTGGAAGATCGATCCCGATCCCCAGCTGGGCGCGGCCACCGACGTCGACGCCCTGCGCCGCCTGGGCGACGAGGGCGTGCTGGCCATGGTCTGCGACAGCACCAACGTCTTCGTCGAGGGCGAGTCCGGCTCGGAAGCAGACGTCCGGGTCGAGCTGAACAAGCTGATCGGCAGCCTGACGGGCAAGATCGCCGTGGCCTGCTTCGCCTCGAACGTGGCGCGCATGGACACCGTGATCCGCGCCGCCCAGGCCGCCGGCCGCAAGGTCTGCCTCGCGGGCCGCTCGATGCACCGCATGGCCGCCGCCGCCCGCTCTGTCGGCCTGCTCGAGGGCCTGGACCCGTTCGTTACCGACGATCAGGCCAAGCACATGCCGGAAAACGAGATCCTCTATCTCTGCACCGGCAGCCAGGGAGAGGCGAGGGCGGCCCTGGCCCGCATCGCCGAGGGCAACCACCCGCACGTCAAGCTGTCGTCGGGCGACCACGTGGTGTTCAGCTCGCGCGTGATCCCGGGTAACGAGATCCCGATCCGCAACCTGCAGAACAAGCTGGCCGACCGCGGCGTGCGCCTGCACACCGAGCGCGACACCCCCGGCATCCACGTCAGCGGCCACCCGTGCCGCGACGAGCTGAAGCAGATGTACCAGTGGGCCCGCCCGCAGATCGCGGTGCCGACCCACGGCGAGCGCCGCCACCTGCTCGAGCACGCCGCCTTCGCCAAGGATCTGCAGGTCCCGCACGCCGTCAGCCCGCGCAACGGCGACATGGTGCGCCTGGCGCCGGGTCATCCGGAGATCATCGACGAGGTGCCGGCCGGTCGCCTGTACGTCGACGGCGGCGTCGTGACGCCCGAGAACGGCGAGGCCCTGCGCGAGCGTCGCCACGCGGCGTTCAACGGCGTGCTGGCCGTGTCGATCGTGCTGGACGGCCGCAACAAGATCGTCTCGGGCCCGCAGGTCCGTGGTCTGGGTCTGGCCGGCGACGAGGAATACCCCCTCGACGAAGCGCTCGACGACCTGGCGGAAGAGGCCGAAGAGGCGTTCAAGCGCCTGTCGGGCGACGACCGCGAGATCGACGAGACCATCGAGAACGCCATCTCGCGCGCGGTGAAGAAGGCCGCCTTCCGCATCTGGGAACGCAAGCCGGTCGTCGAGACGACCGTCCTGCGCCTCTGACGTCCGAATGAGCATCGACGACCAGACCCCGCCTGATCCCCGCGAGCCGCCGCCGCGGCGCGAGGGGATCTTCGGCCAGGGGCCGGCCGTCATCTGGTTCGAGGCCTGGCCGGTCCTGGTGACCCTGGGCCTGATCTGGATCGTCTTCGCCGCCCAGCTGGCCAGCGCGCCGCTGGGGCTGGAGGAGCGGATGCTCAGCTACGGCGCCTTCCACCCCGGCAACTTCCGGGACGGCCTGTGGTGGACGCCGCTGACCTCGATGTTCCTGCACGCCGGCTGGCTGCACGTGGTGATGAACTCGGCGGCTCTGGTCGCCCTGGGCCCCGGCATCGCCCAGCGCCTGGGGCGCGATGCCGTCGGCGGCCTGCTGTTCGCAGGCCTTTATCTGGGCTGCGGTCTGGCCGGCGTGGCGCTGGCCGGGCTGATGATGCCCGACGCCTGGCTACTGGGTGCGTCCGGCGCCATCTGCGGCCTGTGGGGCGCGGGCGCCCGCCTGGTCGGGCCGGGCAGGGAAGAGCTGCATCCGATCTTCTCCAAGGCCGTCGGCCGTTCGGCCCTGTCCTTCGGCGTGATGAACCTGATCGTCGTGGTCGCCGCCGGCGCCTACGGCTTGGCCAGCCAGCAGGGCCTGATCCTCGTCTCCTGGCAGGCCCATCTGGGCGGCTTTGTCCTGGGTCTTGTGCTGGTTGGCGTGCTGCCCGTCCGCTTCCACTGGCTGAGGGGCCTTCGCGGCGCTTGACTGCCGCGACCGGAGGCGCGGTTAGTTGGTCTCCAACACCGCACCAGCCCGGGACAGGAACCATGATCGGCAGGCTCAACCACATCGGCGTCGCCACGCCCTCTATCGACGAGTCGGTGAAGATGTACCGCGAGCTGCTGGGCGCCACCTCGGTGACCGAGAAGTGGGCCATGCCCGAGCAGGGGGTCTGGGTCTGCTTCGTCAACCTGCCCAACAGCCAGATCGAGCTGATCGAGCCCTACGGCGAGAAATCCCCGATCCACGCCTTCCTGGCCAAGAACCCCAAGGGCGGTCAGCATCACGTCTGCTTCGAGGTCGAGAACATCTACGAAGCCCGTGACGCTCTGGTCGCCAAGGGCGCGACCGTGCTAGGCGAGCCCAGGATCGGCGCCCATGGAACGCTGATCATCTTCGTTCACCCCAAGGACATGGGCGGCATGCTCGTGGAATTGATGGAAAGCCCCAAGGACGCGCATCACTGATGGGCCCGATCACCAGCGTCGCCATCTTCCTGACCATCTGGTGGACGGTGCTGTTCGCCGTGCTGCCGCTGGGCACGCGCAGCTATCACGAGATGGGAATCGAGCCGCCGCCCGGGGCCGATCCCGGCGCGCCGGTGAACCCCAACCTGAAGCGCAAGTTCTTCACCACCACCTGCGTGGCGGTCGTGCTGTTCGCGATTCTGTGGCTGGTGGTGAAGTTCCAGTTGGTCAGCCTGCCGGACCTGCCCTCGACCTACTGAAAACTTTTGCAGCCGCAGGCTGGGCGCCCAAGGGTTGTGCGACCTGCGATCTCCTGCCCGCCAAACGCCCATGTCTTGGGCGAAACGCGCGGAGCTTGTACGCCGGCGGCAATCGCATGCCCCAACAGCCGTTCGAGAGTCGTAGATTGTCATGACGAGGCCGGGTTCGGCCTTGCTCTGTGGCGTCTTCCCCGACGATGAACTTGAACGGCCGCGCGATTGAACCGCGCGGCCTTCTTTTCGTTTAGCTTGGCCAGAAGGCGTCGGGCGAAGGGAGAGGGCGGGCTCATGGCCCAACTCTTTCGACAGTCAGCCGCCTTCGACACCCAAAGCGTCATCTTTTCGCCGCGCGCGTTGCCAAGCTGAACGGCGACCGGCTATCTCAACGCCTCGAATACTCCCGGAGACGTCTCGTCCATGCGCCTGTCGCGCTACTTCCTGCCCGTCCTGAAAGAAGCTCCTTCCGATGCCCAGATCGCTTCGCACCAGCTGATGCTGCGCGCGGGCATGATCCGCCAGGAGGCCGCCGGCATCTATGCGTGGCTGCCACTGGGCCTGCGGGTGCTCAACAAGATCGAGCAGATCGTCCGCGAGGAAATGGATCGCGCCGGCGCCATCGAGCTCTTGATGCCGACCCTGCAACTCGCCGACCTGTGGCGCGAGTCGGGCCGCTACGACGCCTACGGTCCGGAGATGCTGCGCATCACCGACCGTCATGAGCGCGAGCTGCTGTACGGGCCCACCAACGAGGAGATGGTCACCGAGATCTTCCGCGCCTCGGTGCGGAGCTACAAGGACCTGCCCAAGAACCTCTATCACGTGCAGTGGAAGTTCCGCGACGAGCGCCGTCCGCGCTTCGGCGTGATGCGCGGCCGCGAGTTCCTGATGAAGGACGCCTACAGCTTCGACCTCGACGCCGAGGGCGCGCGCAAGTCCTACAACCGCATGTTCGTGGCCTACCTGAACCTCTATGCCCGCATGGGTCTGAAGGCCGTGCCGATGCGCGCCGACACCGGCCCGATCGGCGGCGACCTGTCCCACGAGTTCATCGTGCTGGCCGAGACGGGCGAAAGCGCCGTCTTCTGCCACAAGGACCTGGTCGAGATGGATCCGCCCGGCGCCGACGTCGACTGGTACGGCGACCTGCAGCCGCTGGTCGACCAGCGCACGGCCCTCTACGCCGCCACCGAGGAAATGCACGACGAAGCCGCCTTCGACGCCATTCCCGAGGGCGATCGCCTGTCGGCCCGCGGCATCGAGGTCGGCCACATCTTCTCGTTCGGCACGAAGTACTCCGAGCCGATGAAGGCCCTGGTCATGGGCCCGGACGGCAAGGAAGTGCCGGCCCAGATGGGCAGCTACGGCGTCGGCGTCTCGCGCCTGCTGGGCGCGATCATCGAGGCCAGCCACGACGAAGGCGGCATCATCTGGCCGGAAAGCGTCGCGCCGTTCCACGTCGGCATCGTCAACATGCGCCAGGGCGACGCGGCCTGCGACGAAGCCTGCGAGGCCGCCTACAAGGCGCTGCAGGCCGCCGGCGTCGACGTGCTCTATGACGACACCGATGCTCGTGGGGGCGCCAAGTTCGCCACCATGGACCTCATCGGCCTGCCCTGGCAGCTGATCGTCGGCCCCAAGGGCGTCGCCGAGGGCGTGGTCGAGCTGAAGAACCGCAAGACCGGCGAGCGCGTGTCCGAGCCGCTCGACGCGGTTCTGGCCCGCCTGACCGGCAAGGCCGCCGCCTGATGGCGTTCGGCGCGGGGCCTTTCGGGATCTGGGAACGGACGGTCGCCTGGCGTTACCTGCGCACCAAGCGCAGAAACGGCGGCGTCGCCCTGATCTCGATCATTTCCTTCGTCGGGGTGATGCTGGCGGTGTTCGCCCTCATCACCGTGATGAGCGTCATGAACGGCTTCCGCGCCGAGCTCCTCGGCCGGCTGCTCGGCTTCAACGGCCACATCTACGCCCAGGGACCGCTGGTGAACGGCCCCGACCGCGAGGGCGTGATCGCGCGCATCAAGGGCGTGCCGGGCGTCATCCAGGCCGCGCCTCTGGTCGAGGCCCAGGCCATGGTCATCGGTCCCAACCAGGTGACCGGCGCCATCGTCCGCGGCGTCAATCCCGCCGACCTGCGCGGCATGAAGCTGATCTCCGACAACATCAAGCAGGGCTCGCTCAAGGGCTATGGCGAGGGCGAGTACGGCGGCGACATGGTGCTGATCGGCGACCGCATGGCCCGCAACCTGGGTCTTTCGGTCGGCGACCCGATCACCCTGATCTCGCCCTCGGGCCCGGCCACCGCCTTCGGAACCTCGACGCGTGAGAAGGACTACGTCGTCGGCGGCGTGTTCAGCGTCGGCATGAGCCAGTTCGACGAGAGCTACGTGATGATGCCGCTGGCCCAGGCGCAACTATTCTTCGGGCGCGACACGGCCATCGACTATGTCGAGGTCAAGCTTACCGATCCCGACGACGCCAAGCTGACCAAGGCCGCCATCGAACAGGCCGTCGGCCCCGGCGCTTTCATCACCGACTGGATGGACAAGAACGCCAGCTACTTCAACGCCCTGCAGGTCGAGCGCAAGGTGATGCGGCTGATCCTCTTCATCCTGGTGGCCATCGCGACCCTGAACATCATCTCGGGCCTGGTCATGCTGGTTAAGAACAAGGGCCGCGACATCGCCATCCTGCGCACCATGGGCGCCAGCCAGTCGTCGATCCTGCGGATCTTCGTCATGGCCGGGGCATCCATCGGCCTGGCCGGCACCCTGACCGGCCTGCTGCTGGGCGTGCTTTTCTGCGCCAACATCACCGCCATCCAGAACTTCGTCGAATGGGCGACCGGCACGGCGGTGTTCAGCGCCGACATCTATTTCCTGGCTCACATCCCAGCCAAGATCGACTGGACCGAGGTGGGCGCCATCGTCACCGTTTCCACCCTGATGAGCGTGCTGGCCACCCTGCCGCCGGCGCTGCGGGCTTCGCGCCTCGATCCGGTTGAGGCCCTTCGCTATGAGTAGCCCCGTCCTTTCGCTGCGCGGCGTCGAGCGCACCTACGTCACCGAGGCCGGCAAGCTGACCGTGCTGCGCGGCGCCGATCTCGACGTCTATCCGGGCGAGGTCGTGGGCCTGATCGGGCCGTCGGGTTCGGGCAAGTCGTCGCTGCTGCACGCCGCGGGCCTGCTGGAGCGCCCGGACGCCGGCATCATCGCCGTCGACGGCCGCGACTGTTCCAAGCTTTCCGAGCGCCAGCGCACCAAGGTTCGGCTGTCGACCGTGGGCTTCGTCTACCAGTTCCACCACCTGCTGCCCGAGTTCTCGGCGGTCGAGAACGTGGTGCTGCCGCAGATGATCGCCGGGCGCCGTCGCGCAGAGGCTCGCGAGCGCGCCGTCGGCCTGCTGAGCCAGCTGGGTCTTGCCGCGCGCGTCGATCACCAGCCGGGCCAGATGTCGGGCGGCGAGCAGCAGCGCGTGGCCATTGCTCGCGCCCTGGCCAACAGCCCCAAGGTGCTGCTGGCCGACGAGCCGACCGGCAATCTCGACCCGGCGACCTCGGCGGCGACCTTCCAGGCGCTGTACGACCTGGCGCGGGGGCAGGGCGTCGCCGCCCTGATCGCCACCCACAACATGGAACTGGCGCGCTACATGGACCGCGTGTTCGCCCTGCGCGACGGCCACCTGGAGCCCCAGACGTTCTAGGCACGGGCGAGAACCTCGCCCTTCGACAAGCTCAGGGTGAGGTTTCCTGGTGCGTGGCCTTGCCCTGTTCCTCATCCCGAGCCTGTCGAATGGCGAGGAACACGCACCAGACTGAATTCAGAGTAGCGCCTGCCGCATAGCCGCGAAGAACCCCGCCTGGTCGATCTTCTTGATCACCCGGGCGTTGGGTTCGCGACGCTTGAGGGCCGGGTCGGCGATCTCGATATCCGGCAGGATCGAGTGCGAGACGCTGAGATAGCCGCGGGTCAGCTCGCCCATGGTTTCCACGTCGATCACGCAGCGCTCGGCTTCCAGCACCAGGGCCTCGTCCAGCATGGCTGCGCAGGTCAGGGCGTCGGGGTGCAGGCTGCCGTCCAGGCCCTCGGTGTCGCGGGCGAAGGCCAGCGAGGCCTCGTTGACCTTGGTGAAGAACTTGGCGCGCGGCGTGCCCAGGGCGTCGAGTTCAGCCAGCTGCGCCGTGGTCAGCAGGCCGTCGCGCAGGGTCTCGGTCCAGGTCACGACATGCAGGTCGAAGCCGGCGTTGACGACGATCTTGGCCGCCTCGGGATCGACATAGAAGTTGTACTCGGCCGCCGGCGTGACGTTGCCGACGCCGTTGTCGGTGCCGCCCATCACCCAAAGGGCCTTGGCGGCCTGGGCGATGCGGGGCTCGCGCAGCACGGCCAGGGCGATGTTGGTCAGCGGCGCCTGGGCCAGCAGGGTGATCTCGCCGGGCGCTTCCATCACCCGCCGCACGATCTCGTCGGCCGCGTGGCCGGTGGAGGGGCGCTGGACGGTCTTCGGGAAGGCCGCGTCGCTCATCCCGTCCTCGCCGAACACGTAGGCGGCGTCCAGCGGCAGGCGGCTGAACGGTCTGCCGGCGCCCAGATAGACCGGAACGCCGGCCGCCTCGCAGGCCTCCAGCGTCACCAGGGCGTTCTCGGCGTGCTGATCGAAGCCGACATTGCCGTGGCTGATGGTGATGGCCTCGACGCTGACGCCTGGGCGGCGCAGGGCGAGCATCAGGGAGAAGACGTCGTCTCCGGCGGTGTCTGTGTCGATGATCAGGCGCATGGCGCGGCTTCTGCCGTGTTCCGGCCGGGAAGGCCAGAGCCGCCCGGTTGATCCGCGACCTTGCGCCGCGCGCGACAAAAAAGCTCGCAACTTGCCTGTGGACTATTGCGATGAGAACAAAGGGGGAATATAGAACAAAAAGGCAACTGGCCGACGAGCTGTGGAGGGATGTTATGGTCCGGATCGCGCGTGAGTCTTTGGCGCTTGTATCTGTCGCCGGGTTCGTCTGGATGATGTGTTCGGTCGCCCAGTTGGTGGCCTGAGTCGGAAAGCAGCGAGGTCGAGGTCATGTCGGGTGTTGAGGGTCAGGGTTTCGTCCACCTTCGCGTCCGGTCGGCCTATTCGCTGCTGGAAGGGGCCATCAAGGCCGACAAGATCCCGGGCATGGCCGCCGCTGGCGGCATGCCCGCCGCCGGGATCACCGATCGGGCCAACCTGTTCGGCGCCCTGGAATTCTCGGTCTATTCCAAGGACAACGGCGTTCAGCCGATCATCGGCTGCGCCCTGCCGGTGAAGGGGATCGGCGCCAAGCCGTCCGAGCGTTGGTCGCGTGAGCCGACGATCACCCTGCTGGTGCAGAACGAGCGGGGCTATCTGAACCTCTCGGAGCTGTCGTCGCTGGCCTATCTGGAAAGCGGCGAGCTGGCCGAGCCGGTGGTGCCCTGGGCCAAGGTGGTCGAGTACTCCGAAGGCCTGATCCTGCTGTCGGGCGGAACCGACGGTCCGGTCGACAACCTGTTCGCCGCCGGCAAGACCGCCGAGGGCGTCGCGGCCCTGGCCGAGATGCAGAAGGTGTTCGGCGACCGCTTCTATGTCGAGCTGCAGCGGCACGGGCTGCCCCAGCAGGCGGCGGCCGAGCCGGGGCTGGTGGACTGGGCCTATGAGCACGACGCCCCGCTGGTGGCGACCAACGACTGCTACTACGCCAAGCCCGAGCTTTACGACGCCCACGACGCGCTGCTGTGCATCGCCGACGGCTCGTTCGTGGGTCAGGACGAACGCCGTCGGGTGACGCCCGAGCACTGGTTCAAGCCGGTCGACGAGATGCGCAAGCTGTTCGCCGACCTGCCGGAGGCCTGCGACAACACCCTCGACATCGCCCGTCGTTGCGCCTTCATGGTCAAGAAGCGCGATCCCATCCTGCCCAGCTTCCCCACCGGCGACGGCCGCAACGAGGCCGAGGAACTGGCGCACCAGGCCCGTGAAGGCCTGCGCATGCGCCTCGAGGGCCTGACCCTGGCGATGGATGAGCGCGTCTACTGGGAGCGGCTCGACTTCGAGCTCGGCATCATCGTCAAGATGGGCTTCCCCGGCTACTTCCTGATCGTTTCCGACTTCATCAAGTGGGGCAAGGATCACGGCATTCCGGTGGGGCCGGGGCGGGGGTCGGGCGCCGGCTCGCTGGTCGCCTGGGTGCTGACCATCACCGACCTCGACCCGCTACGCTTTGGCCTGCTGTTCGAGCGCTTCCTCAATCCCGAGCGGGTTTCCATGCCCGACTTCGACGTCGACTTCTGCCAGGAGCGCCGCGAAGAGGTGATCGCCTACGTGCAGGACAAGTACGGCCGGGACCGCGTGGCCCAGATCATCACCTTCGGTTCGTTGCAGGCCCGCGCCGTGCTGCGCGACGTCGGCCGGGTGATGCAGCTGCCCCTGGGCCTGGTCGACCGCCTCTGCAAGATGGTGCCCAACAACCCGGCCGCGCCGGTGACCCTGGCCCAGGCGATCGATATCGAGCCGCGCCTCAAGCAGGCCAAGAACGAGGACGCCAACGTTTCCAACTGCCTGGACGTGGCCCTGCAACTGGAAGGCCTGTTCCGCAACGCCTCGACCCACGCCGCCGGCGTGGTGATCGGCGACCGGCCGCTGACCCAGCTGACCCCGCTCTACAAGGATCCGCGTTCGGACTTCCCGGCCACCCAGTTCAACATGAAGTGGGTCGAAAGCGCAGGCCTGGTGAAGTTCGACTTCCTGGGCCTGAAGACCCTGACGGTGCTCGACCGCGCGGTGAAGCACCTGCGCAAGCGCGGCATGGAGGTGGATCTGGGCCGCCTGCCGTTCGACGACGCCAAGAGTTACGAACTGCTCGCCTCGGGCCAGACGGTCGGCGTTTTCCAGCTCGAAAGCCAGGGCATGCGCGACACCCTGCGCAAGATGCGCTGCGGCTCGATCGAGGAGATCACCGCGCTGATCTCGCTCTATCGTCCGGGTCCGATGGACAACATCGACACCTTCGTCGACTGCAAGTTCGGCCGAAAGCCCGTCGACACCCTGCACCCGTCCCTCGAAGGCGTGCTGCGCGAGACCTACGGGGTCATCGTCTACCAGGAGCAGGTGATGCAGATCGCCCAGATCCTGGCCGGCTACAGCCTGGGCGAGGCCGACCTGCTGCGCCGCGCCATGGGTAAGAAGAAGAAGGAGGAGATGGATCTCCAGAAGATCCGTTTCGTCTCCGGCGCCAAGGAGAAGGGCGTTCCCGAAGAGCAGTCGGGCTCGATCTTCGAACTGGTGGCCAAGTTCGCCGGCTACGGCTTCAACAAGAGCCACGCGGCCGCCTACGCCCTGATCGCCTACCAGACGGCCTGGTTGAAGGCCAACACGCCGGTCGAGTTCCTCGCCGCGTCGATGAGCCTCGATATCTCCAACACCGACAAACTGGCGGTCTTCCACCAGGACGCTCGCCGCTTCAACATCACGGTGCGGGCCCCGGACGTGAACCGCTCGGGCGCCGACTTCGAGGTCGAGAACGGCGAGGTGCTCTACGCGCTGGGCGCCGTCCGCAATGTCGGCCTGGAAGCGATGAAGCATCTGGTCGCCGTGCGCGACGAGGGCGGTCCGTTCCGCGACATCTTCGACTTCGTCGAGCGCGTGGACCCCAAGCAGGTCAACAAGCGCGCCATCGAAAACCTGGCTCGCGCCGGGGCCTTCGACTCGTTCAACAAGAACCGCGCCCAGCTGTTCGCCAACGCCGACGTGCTGATCGCCCACGGCCAGAGCGTGGCGGCCGATCGCCAGGGCGGCCAGCACGCCCTGTTCGGCGGCGACGCGGCCGCCAGTCGTCCGCGCCTCAAGAAGGTCGAGCCCTGGACCCAGGTAGACCTGCTCGACGAAGAGTTGTCGGCGATCGGATTCTACCTGACCGGTCACCCGCTGGAGGACATGGTCGGGATGCTGCGCCGGCGGCGCACCGTAATGCTGACCGAGGCCATGGCCCAGGCCGAGGCCGGCGCCGAGGCGCTGCGCATGTGCGGCATCGTCCGCCGCCGCCAGGAGCGCGCCTCCCAGAGCGGCGAGCGTTTCGCCTTCGTGTCGCTGTCGGACCCGTCGGGCGAGTACGAGGTGCTGTTCCCTCCGGAATCCCTGCGCAAGTGCCGCGACGTGCTCGAGCCGGGCAAGGGCGTGGTCATCAAGGTCCGCTCCAAGGCCCGTGACGGCGAGGTGCGCTTCTTCGGCGACGACGCCGAGCCGATCGAGAAGGCCATCGAGAACGTGGTGGCGGGCCTGCGCGTTCACCTGTCGCCGGCCGCCACCGAAATCGAGGCCCTCAAGCGCCGTATCGAGCCGGCCATGACCCAGAAGGGCGGCGAGATCAGTTTCGTCGCCGCCCTGGGCGGCGGGCGCGAGATCGAGCTCAAGCTTCCGGGCCGCTACACGCTGGATGCTTCGCTGCGCGGGGCGCTGAAGACCGCGCCAGGCGTGGCGCTGCTGGAAGACATCTAGCGTCCGAGTTTCCGTTGTTAGCGTTCGAGTTTCCGGTGTCGAGGCTTGGTTCGCATCGGTCTTGCAGTCGAAGAAGCTGGGGCGTTCTGCGCGTGGTCCTGGGCTGGAGACGGAGTCGCGAGCGACTGGTCCTTGGTCCAGGGACGGCGGCTCGCGGCGGAGAATGATTGGCGCCGGGCTATGTCGGGCGCGTTGGTCGGGTGTTCGTCCGGCCGGGGTGGCATGGCGGCGGCCTCATGAAGTGAGGCGTTGTCGGGTCCCGACCGCGGCTCGCACCTGAGAGTGTCGGTAGGCCCTTATGCCAGGTGGGAAACGCATCGGGGCCGCGGAAGATCTGATGGAAGGCCTGGGCCGTGAGCCAGCCCGGCGCTCTTGGGAGGATGCGATGACGATGCACGCTGGCGGTTGTCAATGCGGCAAGGTCCGCTTCGAGGTCGAGGCTGACCTGTCGCAGACCATCACCTGCAACTGCTCGCGCTGCGGCAAGCTGGGTTCGGTCCTGGCCTTCGCGCCGATCGACGCGTTCCGGCTGCTGTCGGGCGAGGAAGCCCTCACCGAGTACCGGTTCAATACGGGCAAGATCCAGCATCTGTTCTGCGCCGATTGCGGCATTGAGGCCTTCGCTCGCGGCGAGGCGCCCAACGGTGCGAAGATGGCGGCTATCAATGTCCGATGCGTCGACGGTGTCGACGTATTTGCTCTGGAGCCCCAGCAGGTGGACGGCAAGTCGTTCTAGCAAAGACCCTCGGGCGCGCGGGCCGGCAGTCACCCGACGATCGCTTCCGGATTCGTTCCTGCGTGCGAGGGCGGGGACAGGTGGAGGGCGTGGGGCGTTCGACCCGCGCCTTTCTCTTGGGGCTCAGCTTGGATCCAGCTTTCATGGGCACGCTCAGCCAGGGGCGCGGGGATCGTTGCCTATCGATCGGCATGGGGGCGGCGAGCAGGTTCCTTGGTCCCTCTGGACCTGTTGCGTCCGCGCTGGACTGGCTTCAGGCCCGCCACAGCGCGCGCTTTCGGTCGGGGAACGACGGTTCGGATGGGCATGAGGGCGTTCCGGGGAGGAGGAGGGCGGTCGCTCAGCTCGGCGCCCGGCCCGGAGCCGGCGCGCGTCAGCCCGAGAGCTGCCTTGCCCCGGGCGTGAGGTGTTCGGCGCGTTCATGAGCAGACGCGGCGCCTGCATGGCGGGCGCTGTCTGCGCCCCGCAGGCCTGGCCGTCACGTTCTCCAGGGATCAGCGGGCGGTGAACCCGGCCACGGCCGGAACCGCGGGCACGCCGGCCTCCGAGGCGAACGTTCGGAAGCGGGCGTCGTTGAACCCGACCTCTTAACTGCGCCCGGCCTGGACGGTGCAGGCCAGGGGGAACCTGCGCCGGTCCGTGGCGGCCTGGCGTCGCAGGCCGGGAAGGTGGCCGGGTTCCGGGTTACGAAAGACCAGCCGGCGGGGACCACGGCGCCGACCGCAGGGGAGGCGGCGACAACGCGCGGCGGCGTGGGCGACTTGGGTGCGGCGTGTTCGGCGACGGCCAGGGCGGCGAAGGCGCCGATTGCGACGGCCAGGGCGGTGATCATGGAAGCTCCGGCGATGAGGGGCCAGGCGGCCCGTCGTGAACGGCCCAGCGCAGGGTCTTGGCGGAGCGCCCTGGGCGGGGCCACCCCGATTTTCTCGTCCCAGGTTTCTCGTGGCGTTGTCCGGGGCGCAGCGACGGCCACGAGCCGCGCCAGCTGGCGTGCTGCCAAGGCCGGTCTTGCGACGGGCCTCGCGCAGGCGTTCAACGACCGCGCCTTCGCTGACCCCAAGCGCGATGGCTCCGCGCCAGGAGCAGCAGGGCCTTGCGCCCGGCGTCCGAAAGGCGGGAAAGGCCGGGCATCGGCATTCGGCTCACGGTTCGCGAACTGCGTGCGGCGCCGAGCATATTCAACCTTCTTGGCCCGCGGCGGGCAATCTCGTGCCGGCGCGGATGGCCAGGAGGTCTGTTGCGACGCCGCCGACGGCGAAGCCATGCGTGCAGCGGCGGATGTCCGGAAAGAAAGCCCCTTCCGGCCGGCGTCCGTCGGGAAAGGCTTGCATTCCCGACGTTTCACGACTATCTGCGCGCCATTCCACACGTGGACGTTCGGCAGCGTCGGGGAGACATCCCGTCGTCGCCGTTCCGGTCCCGCCTCCAGAATGGTCTGGAGCGGGGGTGTCCACGGAGGTTCAACCGGAAAAAGGATAAAGGCCCGATGGCTCTTCCCGAATTCTCCATGCGTCAGCTCCTCGAAGCCGGCGCCCACTTCGGCCACCAGACGCACCGCTGGAACCCGAAGATGGACCGCTACATCTTCGGTTCGCGCTCGAACATCCACATCATCGACCTGTCGCAGACCATCCCGCTGCTGCACCAAGCGCTGGTGAAGGTCCGTGAAGTCGCCGCCGCCGGCGGCCGCGTGCTGTTCGTCGGCACCAAGCGCCAGGCTTCGGATCCGGTCGCCACGGCCGCCAAGCGCTGCGCCCAGTACTACGTCAACCACCGCTGGCTCGGCGGCACCCTGACCAACTGGCGCACCGTCTCGGGCTCGATCGCTCGCCTGCGCGAACTGGAAACCGTCCTGTCGGGCGAAGGCCTGGGCCGTTCCAAGAAGGAACTGCTGCAGCTGACCCGCGAGCGCGACAAGCTGGAACTGTCGCTGGGCGGTATCAAGGACATGGGCGGCATCCCCGACATCATGTTCGTGATCGACACCAACAAGGAAGCGATCGCGATCCTCGAAGCCCGCAAGCTGAACATCCCGGTCGTCGCCATCCTCGACACCAACTGCGATCCGGACGGCATCACGTACCCGATCCCGGGTAACGACGACGCCGCCCGCGCCCTGCAGCTGTACTGCGACCTGATCGCCGACGCCGTCCTCGACGGCCTGGCCGCCGGCCAAGCCGCTTCGGGCGTCGACCTGGGCGCTTCGGCCAACCCGGTCGAGCCGGCCCTGGCCCGCGAACTGGCTCCGGAAGCCGCTGCTGAAGAAGCCGCTGCTCCCGCCGCCGACGAATCGGCCGCCGGCTGATTTTTCTTCGGCCGCCGGTCTCCTCGGGAGAACGGCGGCCGTCGCGCTACCGACACGCGACCGGGCTATCAAGCCCGGTCGCTAAACGTTTGAATCTGGAGATTTTCCATGGCTGAGATCACGGCTGCGCTGGTCAAGGAACTGCGCGAGAAGTCCGGCGTCGGCATGATGGACTGCAAGAAGGCCCTGGCCGAGAACAACGGCGACATCGAGGCCTCCATCGACTGGCTGCGCGCCAAGGGCCTGTCCAAGGCCGCCAAGAAGGCCGATCGCGCCGCCGCCGAAGGCCTGGTGGCCATCGCCGTGTCGGAAAGCGGCGCGGGTGAAACCGCCACCGCCGTCGAAGTGAACGCCGAAACCGACTTCGTGTCGCGCAACGACCTGTTCCAGGTCGCCGCCCGTCAGATCGCCGGCGCCGCCCTGGGCACCGACGGTTCGATCGACGCCATCACCAGCGCCAAGCTGGCCGGCGGCGAGACCGTTCAGGACCATCTGACCAACCTGATCGCCACGATCGGCGAGAACATGATGGTCCGTCGCGCCGCCAAGCACACCGTCGAGAACGGCGTCGTGGCCTCGTACGTCCACAACGCCACCGCGCCGGACCTCGGCCGCATCGGCGTGCTGGTCGCCCTCGAGTCGACCGCCGGCGACAAGGCCGCCCTGCGCGAGCTGGGCCGCAAGATCGCCATGCACGTGGCCGCGACCGCCCCGCTGTCGCTGTCGCCGGAAGATCTGGACCCGGCCGCCATCGAGCGTGAAAAGGCCGTGTTCACCGAGCAGGCTCTGGAGTCGGGCAAGCCGGCGTCGGTCATCGAGAAGATGATCGAAGGCCGCATCCGCAAGTTCCTGGAAGAAGTCGTGCTGCTGAAGCAAGCCTTCGTCATGAACCCGGACCAGACCGTCGAGCAGCTGGTCGCCGAAGCCGGCAAGACCCTCGGCGCGCCGATCGTCGTGAAGGGCTTCACCCGTCTCGCCCTGGGCGAAGGCGTGGAAAAGAAGCAGGACGACTTCGCCGCCGAAGTCGCCTCGATGACCGGCCAGGCCTAAAGGCCAGCTAAGACAGTGAGGGCGGCGGGCCTGGGTCCGTCGCCTCCATGGTCGACAAAGCAAGGGCGCGGCGCGTTTGACGCGCGCCGCGCCCTTTTTTTGCGCTTGAACGGCGACACGCCGGTCCGGCGCAAAACCGATCCCACTTTTGTGTAACGCGCTCTATGGTGCGTGCCGACGACTCAGGAAGAGCCCGGTCCATGTCCGATCCCATCCCCGCCAAGCCGTACCGTCGTCTTCTGCTGAAGGTTTCGGGTGAAGTGCTGATGGGCGACACGCCCTACGGGATCGACACCAACACCGTCCAATCCGTCGCCCAGGACATCGCCGAGATCGTCAAGTCGGGCGTCGAGCTGTGCCTGGTGATCGGCGGCGGCAACATCTTCCGCGGCATGGCCGGCGCGGCCAAGGGCATGGAGCGCTCCAGCGCCGACTACATGGGCATGCTGGCCACGGTCATGAACGCCCTGGCCATGCAGGACGCCCTCGAGCGCATCGGCGTCGAGACCCGCGTGCAGTCAGCCATTCCGATGGCCACGGTCTGCGAACCCTATATCCGCCGCCGCGCCCAGCGCCACCTTGAGAAGGGCCGCGTGGTGATCTTCGCCGCCGGCACCGGCAACCCGTTCTTCACCACCGACACCGCCGCCGCCCTGCGCGCCGCCGAAATGCAGTGCGACGCCCTGTTCAAGGGCACCAGCGTCGACGGGGTCTACACCGCCGATCCCAAGAAGGATCCGAACGCCCAGCGCTACGACCGCCTGAGCTACATGGACGTGCTGGCCAAGGACCTGCGCGTCATGGACGCCTCGGCAGTCGCCCTGATGCGCGACAGCAACATCCCGATCGTGGTGTTCTCGATCAAGGGGCGGGGCAACCTGCTCAGCGTGCTGCGTGGCGAAGGCACGCACACCGTCGTCGCGAACGCCTGATTTCATAAAGCGAAGAGAGCCCACGCCATGGCCGCCGCCGAAAAGCCCGTCCTTTCCCGCTACAAAGACCGCATGGACAAGGCCGTGCTCGCCCTGAAGGACGAGTTCGGCTCCCTGCGCACCGGCCGCGCCTCGGCCAGCCTGCTCGACCAGGTGATGGTCGAGGCCTACGGGTCGACCACGCCGCTGAACGCGGTGGCCTCGATCAGTGTCCCTGAGCCCCGCCAGATCAGCGTCAGCGTCTGGGACCGCGGCGTCGTGGTCTCGGTCGAGAAGGCCATCCGCGCTTCGGGCCTGGGCCTGAACCCGGTGGTCGAGGGCCAGAACCTGCGTATCCCGATCCCGCCGCTGACCGAGGAGCGCCGCAAGGACCTCTCGAAGATCGCCGGCAAGTACGCCGAGCAGCAGAAGATCGCCGTGCGCAACATTCGTCGCGACGCCAACGACGACCTGAAGAAGGCCGAGAAGGACAACGCGGTCAACGAGGACGAGCGCAAGAAGATGGAGGCCGAGGTCCAGAAGCTGACCGACGAAGCCATCAAGCGCATCGACGAGGCCTTGAAAACCAAGGAACAAGAGATCATGCAGGTCTGACCGTCCTCTCTGGTCAGACCCGATCAGCGGGCTCCTGGGGGATGAGAAGGGAAGGCTAAGAGCGCATGTCGCCGAAGACCGGCCTGCAGACCAAGACCGCGCGCCCCGGGGGCGAGGCCGGCGCGGGACTGCATGCGGCCATCATCATGGACGGCAACGGCCGGTGGGCCAAGCGCCGCGGCATGCCGCGCGCGCTGGGTCACCGGGCCGGCGTCAATGCGCTCAAGCGCACGGTCGAGGGCGCGCCCTCGGCCGGCGTAGGCGTGCTGACAGTGTTCGGCTTCTCGACCGAGAACTGGCGCCGTCCGGCCCAGGAAGTCTCCGAACTGATGGGCCTGCTCAAGGCCTATGTCGAATCGGACCTTGAGCGGCTCAGCCGTGAAGGCGTCCGTGTGCGGATCATCGGTCGCCGCACGGGCCTGTCGCCCGACGTGCTGGAAGTGATCGAGCGGGCCGAGCGCCGCACCGCCCACAACGACAGCTTCCTGCTGCAGGTGGCGTTCAACTATGGCGGCCAGGCCGATATCGCCGACGCCGCGCGCCGGTTCGCCGAGCAGGTGGAGCGGGGGGAGGCGAGGGCGGCTGACCTGAACGAGGCGATGTTCGGCTCGTTCCTGTCGACCTCGGCGGCGCCGGCTCCGGACCTTATCGTGCGCACCAGCGGCGAGCATCGGATCTCGAATTTCCTGCTGTGGGAATGCGCCTACGCGGAACTGGTGTTCCAGGACGTGCTGTGGCCCGATTACGGGCCCGAGCACCTCGCCGCCGCCGTCGCGGAATATCGTAGCCGTGACCGGCGCTATGGAGGCATTGCGGCCGATGACGTCGCCGTCGCCGGCTAAGCGCTTCAACTGGGGCAATCTGGGTACGCGCGTGGTTTCGGCCACGGTGCTCGTACCCACGGTCGTGGCCGCCGTCTGGTTCGGCCAGGTGTGGTTCCTGCTTCTGTTGGCCGTCTGCACCGCGCTGCTGGCGCGGGAGTGGGGCATGATGAGCGCCCCCAAGGCCCCGGTCGGCGTCGCCATCGCCGTGGGCGTGGCGGTGCTGATCTCGCTCGTCGCGGCGTTCCGCGGCCACTACATCCTGACTTGGCCGCTGGCCGCCGCCGGCGCCGCCGCAGCCGCCCTGCTGGCGCGCGGCGCGGTCGAGCGCCGGGCCGACGCGGCCTATGGCGTGATCTACATCGCGCCGGCCTGCATCACCCTGCTGTGGCTGCGGCTCAGCCCGGCCGGCCTGTCCTGGACCCTGCTGCTGTTCGCGGTGACCTGGTTCGCCGACATCTTCGCCTATGTCACGGGCAGCATCCTGAAGGGGCCCAAGCTGTGGCCCCGGTTCTCGCCCAACAAGACCTGGTCGGGTTTCTTCGGCGGCCTGCTGGCCGCGGCTCTGGCGGCGGTCGGCGTCGACCTGCTGGCCCAGGCCCTGCCGCGCCTGCCCGACATGGACCTGACCTGGCCGGTGGCCGCCGTCATCGGCTTCCTGGGCGGGCTGGCCACCATGACCGGCGACCTTTGGGAATCGATGCTCAAGCGCCGCTTCGGCGTGAAGGACTCGGGCGACCTGATCCCCGGCCACGGCGGGCTGCTCGACCGGGTCGACGGCCTGATGTTCGCCGCCATCGTCATCGCCGCGGTGCGCCTGTTCGACCAGTGGGGATGGCTGCCTTGACCGTTCGTAAGGTGGTGGTGCTCGGCTCGACCGGCTCCATCGGCGTTTCCACCCTCGATCTCTTCGAGCAGTCCAAGGTTCCGGTCGATATCCTGGCCCTGGCGGCCGGCCGCAATGTCGAGCGACTGGCGCAGCAGGCGCTGCGCTGGCGTCCGAAGGTGGCGGTGATCGAGGACGAGGCCCTGCTGGGCGAGCTGCGCGAGCGCCTGGCCGGGTCAGGCGTCGAGGCCGCCGCCGGTTCGGCGGCCGTTGCGCAGGCCGCGGCCATGGGCGCGGACTGGGTGATGTCGGCGATCGTCGGCGCGGCGGGCCTTGCGCCCACCCTGGCGGCCGCCCGCACCGGCGCCGTGGTGGCCCTGGCCAACAAGGAAAGCCTGGTCTGCGCCGGGCCCGAGCTGCTGCGGATCTCCCACGAGGCCGGCGGCACGGTGATTCCCGTCGATTCCGAGCATTCGGCCATCTTCCAGGTGCTGCAGCCGGCCTGCCTGGACCGCGTAGCGCGCCTGATCCTGACCGCTTCGGGCGGCCCGTTCCGCACCTGGACCCGCGAGCAGATGGCCGCCGCCACGCCCGAGCAGGCGATCGCCCATCCCAACTGGTCGATGGGCGCCAAGATCTCGGTCGATTCCGCGACGATGATGAACAAGGGGCTCGAGATGATCGAGGCCTCCTACCTGTTCGACACGCCCGAGGAGCGCATCGGCGTCGTCATTCACCCGCAGTCGGTGATTCACAGCCTGGTGGAGTACACCGACGGCTCGACCCTGGCGCAGCTGGGGCCGCCCGACATGCGCAGCCCGATCTCCTATGCCTACTCCTGGCCCGAGCGCCTGGCATGGCCGGCCAAGCCCCTGGATCTGGGCGCCTACGGCCAGCTGACCTTCGAGGATCCGGACCTTTCGCGCTTCCCGCTGCTGGGCGTCGCGCGCGAGGCGTTGCGTCTCGGCTGCGGGGCGCCGACCGCCATGAACGCGGCGAATGAAATCGCCGTCGCGGCTTTCCTTGACCGGCAGATCGGCTTTCTCGATATTGCCGCGTCGGTTGAGGGGACGCTGGAACGCATGAACGGGGTAGGGGACCTCGCCGTAACGGCAGGTGACGTTCTTGATACAGCCGTCATGATCGACGGTTCCGCTCGCCGTATTGCGGCCGAGGTTGTCGCTCAAAAGCGGCATTAGGAAGTGACCGGGGAGCTCTGATTCCAAGCCGATGATCGGTCTTCTGATCGCGATCGTGTCCATGGTCATCGTGCTGTCCGTCGTGGTGACGGTGCACGAGCTGGGACACTATTGGGCCGCGCGGGCCTGTGGGGTGGCGATCGATCGCTTCTCCATCGGCTTTGGCTCGCCCCTGATTTCCTGGCGCGACAAGCACGGCGTGGAGTGGCGGATCGCCTCGATCCCGCTGGGCGGCTACGTGCGCTTCGCCGGCGACGAGAACGCCGCCAGCGTGCCCGACCAAAACGATCTCGACGAAATGAAGCGCGAGATCGCTGATCGCGAAGGCGCCGCCGCGCTCAAGCAGTACTTCCATTTCAAGCCGGTCTGGCAGCGGGCGATCATCGCCGCCGCCGGTCCGATCGCCAATTTCATCCTGGCCATCCTGGTCTTCGCGGTGATGCAGGTGGCCATCGGCGACCTCAAGACCCAGGTCATCGTTCACGGCGTGGAGCCGGGCAGCGCAGCCGCCGCCGCCGGCTTCCAGCCCGCAGACGTGATCGTGAAGATGGACGGCAAGGCCGTCGAGAACTACCGCGACGTCTCGGCCTATGTCAGCCTGCGCGCCAAGCTGCCGGTCGAGTTCACCGTGCAGCGCGCCCAGCAGGAACTGAAGCTGACCGCCACGCCGGTGCTGGTCGAGCAGAAGGACGAGATCGCCGGCCGCGTGAAGGTGGGCCGCCTGGGCGTATCTCTGACCGGCCGCGGCTATTTCGAGCGCTCCTCGATCTGGATGGCCGTCCCCCGCGCCACGGTGCAGGTCTGGGACATGCTCAAGACCATCGGCTTCTATCTCGGGCGCCTGGTGACCGGCCAACTGCCGGCCGACCAGATCAGCGGCATCATCGGCATCGGCAAGACCGCCGGCGCGGTGACCCAGGCCAGCGTCGAGGGCGCGCCCGACGTCAAGACCATGATCATCCGCACGGTCGCCAGCCAGGCCATCCTGATCGCCAGCCTGTCGGTCAGCATCGGGTTCATGAACCTGCTGCCGATCCCGGTGCTGGATGGCGGGCACCTGCTGCTCTACGCCTACGAGGCCGTCTTCCGGCGTCCCCTGCGGGCCGACTTCCAGGCCGCGGGTTTCCGCGCCGGCCTTGCCTTGATCCTTTGTTTCATGCTGTTCGCGGCGTGGAACGACCTCAACCGCTACGACGTGTTCAAATTCATCGGCGGCCTGTTCACGTGAACGATCGCCGCCCGTCCATGATTGGTCCCATGAGCAAAATTCGCGCCCATAGCGCCGCGTTCGCCACCGGCGTTGCGCTTCTCTTCGGCTCCACCGCCCTGATCGCGCCGCAGGCGGCGTTCGCCCAGGCCCAGGCCTCGGGCGTGGTCCAGCGCATCGTCGTGCAGGGCAACGAGCGGATCGAGGCGGGCACCGTGCTCTCTTATCTGCCGATCCAGCCCGGCGAGACGGTCGATCCGGCCCGCCTCGACCTGGCGCTGAAGACCCTCGGCCGCACCGATCTGTTCGCCGACGTCTCGATCGAACTGGTCGGCGGCGACCTGGTGGTCAAGGTCGTCGAGAACCCGATCATCAACCAGGTGGTCTTCGAAGGGAACTCGGCCCTCAAGGAAGACAAGCTGAAGGACGAAGTGCAGATCCGTCCGCGCGGCATCTTCACCCGCGCCAAGGTGCAGGCCGACGTCCAGCGCATCATCGAACTCTATCGCCGTTCGGGCCGCATCTCGGCGACCGTGACGCCGAAGGTGGTCGAGCTGCCGCAGAAGCGCGTCGACCTGGTGTTCGAAATCAACGAAGGCCCCAAGAGCGGCGTCCTGGGCGTCAACTTCCTGGGCAACAAGGAGTTCTCGGACAACGAACTCTCCGACGTCATCGTCACCAAGGAGTCGCACTGGTACAAGTTCCTGACCAGCAACGACAACTACGACCCTGACCGGATCGAGTACGACCGCGAACAGCTGCGCAAGTACTACCGCAACCGCGGCTTCTTCGACTTCCGCGTCGTGGCCACCACGGCCGAGCTGGCGACCGACAAGAACGGCTTCGCGGTCACCTACACGATCGACGAAGGCCCCAAGTACAAGTTCGGCAAGGTCACCGTCGAAACCGAGCTGAAGAAGCTGGACGGCAACCTGCTGGCCCAGATCCTGCCGATCAAGACCGGCCAGATCTACGAGGACGAGCGTATCGAGCAGGCCACCGACGCCCTGACCTTCGCGGCGGGCGCGGCGGGCTTCGCCTTCGTGGACGTGCGTCCGCGCTATGTGCCCAACCGCGAGACCCAGACGGTCGACGTGGTGTTCTCGGTGCGTGAAGGCCCGCGCGTCTACGTCGACCGCATCGACATCGTCGGCAACACCGCCACGCTGGACTACGTCCTGCGCCGCGAAATGGAAGTGGCCGAGGGCGATGCCTACAACCGCGTCCTGGTCGACCGGTCGCGCAACAACATGCGCCGCCTTGGCTTCTTCAAGGACGTGACCATCGAGGAGGTGCCCAGCACCGCCCCGGACCGCACCAACCTGCGGGTCAAGGTCGAGGAACAGCCGACGGGCGAACTGTCGTTCAGCGCTGGCTACAGCTCGGTCGATCAGCTGGTGCTCGATGTCGGCGTCACCCAGCGCAACTTCCGCGGCCGCGGCCAGAACCTGCGCGCGCGCGTGTCGGTGGGCTCGCTGCGGCAGCAGGTCGACTTCGCATTCACCGAGCCGCGCTTCCTGGGCCGCAATTTGGCCGCGGGCGTGAACCTCTATTCGTACCGATATGACCTCAGCGAGTTCGCGGCTTACGACACCAAGTCGTTGGGCGGCGGCTTCACCATGGGCTTCGGTTTGACGCAGAACACCTCGATGAGCTTGCGCTACACGCTGCGCCAGGACGAGGTGGACGTGGCCGACAGCTACTGCATCCCCGGCCAGAACACCGTCTCGACCGTGCTCTGCGCCCAGCGCGGCGCCTACATGACCTCGCTGTTCGGCTACGGCCTGCGCCTGGACAAGCGGAACGATCCGCTGCGTCCGACCCGCGGCTTCTTCGCCGACCTCAACCAGGACCTTGCCGGCTTCGGCGGCGACGTGAACTACCTCAAGACCGAGGTCGACGGCGGCTGGTACTGGGGTTTCAACAAGGACTTCGTGTTCAGCGCCACCGGTTCGGCGGGCTACATCGAAGGCTGGGGCGGCGACAGCGTCCGCATCAACGACCGTTTCTACAAGGGCGGCCAGTCGTTCCGCGGCTTCGAGACGGCCGGTATCGGCCCGCGCGACACGCTTACCGACAACAGCGCCCTGGGCGCCAAGCTGTACGCGATCGGTTCGCTGGAGCTGACGATCCCGACCTTCCTGCCCGAGCAGTACGGCATCAAGGCCGCGCTGTTCTCGGACTTCGGCACCGCCGGCCAGCTGGACGACGTTGACCGCCAGACTTCGCCCGGCGTGTTCAGCACGACGATCAAGGACAACCTTGGTCTGCGTGCTTCGGCCGGCGTCAGCATCGACTGGAAGTCGCCGATGGGACCGATCCGGTTCGACATCAGCCGCATCCTGGCGAAGGAAGACTACGACCGGACGGAAACCTTCCGGTTCTCCACCTCCACTCGTTTCTAATCTCCACAAGGCTTCAGACGACATGTCCTCCAAGTTCTTCGCCGCCGCCGCTTCGGGCCTGGCCGCGTTCGCCGTGGCCTCGGGCGCCTTCGCTCAAGCCGCCGCCCCGCTGGCCAAGGCTCCGGCCGCCCCGGCCGCTCCGGCGATCACCCACGGCGCTCCGATCGCCAGCCTCTGCGTGTTCTCGGCCGGCGCCGTGCGCGGCACCTCGGCCACCGGCAAGGCGCTCGACGCCCGCCTGAAGGCCCTGCAGACCACCGCCGAGTCGCCGCTGGCCGCTCGCGAAAAGGCCCTGCAGACCAAGATCGACGCGTTCAACGCCGCGGCCAAGACCCCGGCCGCCGACATCAACGCCCGTGAAAAGCAGAAGGCCGACCTGGAGCTGGAGCAGAGCGCCCTGCAGCGCGACGCCGCCCACACCCAGATGGAACTGGTCGCCACCGCCGACGCCGCCCAGCAGACCTACTCGGTCGAGCTGCAGCCAGCCGTGATCTCGGCCTACCAGTCCAAGCAATGCGGCGTGCTGCTCGAGCGCAGCGCTGTGGCCATCTTCAACCCGGCCATGGACATCACCCCGCAGATCGTCAGCGCCCTGGACGCCCGCGGCAAGGCCGCGTCGTTCCAGGCCCTGGAGCGCACCAAGCTGACCCCGCAGCAAGCCGCCCAACTGGCCGCCCAGCTGCAGCGCTAAGCACTGGAAGCGCCCGCTCGGCCTTTGCGGCCGGGCGGGCGCTTTCCGTTACGGCATTGACTCGGGGCGGCTTTGGGCCGCCTACACTTCGTCCGTATCGGGCGATTCCCGGGACGGCCGTCGTCGAGAGGTTTCCATGCCGGACCCCCGCTTTTTCGAGACCCTGGGTCCGGTTTCCGTGTCCGATCTGGCTGTCGCCGGCGGCGCTGAACTGGCCGATCCGGGCCTTGGCGAGCGCCTGATCGCCACCGTCGCGCCGCTGGACGGCGCCGGGCCGGACGCCGTTTCCTTCCTTTCCGATCCCCGTCGCGCCAAGAACCTGTCGGCCTGCAAGGCCGGGGCGATCTTCATGCGTCCGCAGCATCGCGAGTTCGCGCCTGAAGGCTGCGCCGTGCTGCTGACCCCGCATCCGCAGGCCGCCTGGGCGGCCGCGACCGCGCGTCTTTACGCGCCGCGCCGCCACGAGGCCGGCGCTGCCGCCATCCATTCCACCGCCGTGCTGGAGGAGGGCGTGCGCCTTTCGCCGGGCGTGATCATCGGCCAGGACGCCCGTATCGGGCGTGGCACGACGATCAGCCCCGGCGCCGTCATCGGCCCGGGCGTCGCCATCGGCCGCGACTGTTTCATCGGCGCCAACGCCGTGGTCGGCTTCGCCCTGATCGGCGACCGGGTCAGCCTGCATGCGGGTTCGGTGATCGGGGAGGCGGGCTTCGGCGCGGCCCCCGGCGCCAGGGGCGTGGTCGACCTGCCGCAGCTGGGCCGCGTGGTCCTGCAGGACGGCGTGACGCTGGGCGCCAACAGCTGCATCGATCGCGGCGCCTTCGACGACACCACGGTGGGCGAGAACACCAAGATCGACAATCTGGTCCACGTTGCGCACAACGTGCAGCTGGGCCGTAACTGCGTGCTCGCGGCCTATACGGGGCTGTCGGGCACCACGGTCGTCGGCGACGGCGTCGCTTTCGGCGGCAAGGCCGGCGTAGCCGACCACTTGACGATCGGCCCCGGCGCCAGCATCGGGGCGTCCGCCTCGGTGTTCAAGGACGTGCCGGCGGGCGAGACATGGACAGGGTTTCCCGCGCGACCGATCAAACGGTGGCTGCGAGAAACCGCATGGCTGTCGCGCAGCGCGCGCAGCCGGGGGATGAAAGACGAGGCATGAGCCAGACCGAAACCGCGGCCCCGCAGACCGACATCGACATCGCCGAGATCCTCGCCCGGATCCCGCACCGCTACCCGTTCCTGCTGGTCGACCGCGCCGAGGCCTACGAGCCGCACAAGTCGATCGTCGGCATCAAGTGCGTGACGGTGAACGAGCCGTTCTTCCAGGGCCACTTCCCGGGCAATCCGGTGATGCCCGGCGTGCTGATCATCGAGGCCCTGGCCCAGACGGGCGCGGTGCTGATGAGCAAGTCGCTGGAAGTCGACACCGCCGGCAAGACCATCTTCTTCATGTCGGTCGACAACGCCCGCTTCCGCAACCCCGTGCGCCCGGGCGACGTCCTGCGCATGGAGGTCGAGGTGCTGCGCGCGCGTTCCAGCATCTTCAAGTTCAAGGGCGTGGCCAAGATCGGCGACAAGGTCGCCGCCGAGGTCGAGTTCGCCGCCATGGTCGTGGAGACCCCGACGAAATGACGAAAATCCATCCGACCGCCATCGTCGACGCCGGCGCCCAGCTGGGCGAAGACGTCGAGATCGGGCCGTTCTGCATCGTCGGCCCGGACGTGACCCTGCAGGCCCGCGTGCGCCTGCTGTCGCACGTGGTGGTCGATGGCGTCACCACCATCGGCGAGGACACCGTCGTCCACGCCTTCTCGGCGCTTGGCGGTCCGCCGCAGCATCTGGGCTACAAGGGCGAGCGCACGGAACTGGTCATCGGCGCCCGCAACGTCATCCGCGAACAGGTGACGATGAACACCGGCACCGCCTCGGGCCGCGGCGTCACCACGATCGGCGCGGACGGCTTCTTTATGGCCGAGGCCCACGTGGCCCACGACTGCGCGGTCGGCGACAATGTGGTTCTGGCCAAGGGCGCGACCCTGGGCGGGCATGTCGACGTCGGCAATTTCGTGTTCGTCGGCGGCCTGGCGGCCATCCACCAGTTCTCGCGCGTGGGCCGCTACAGCTTCATCGGCGGCCTGGCGGCGGTGACCAAGGACGTCATCCCCTACGGCTCGGTGTGGGGCAACCACGCCCACCTCGAGGGCCTGAACCTCGTCGGCCTCAAGCGCCGGGGCTTCTCGCGCGAGGCGATCAACGCCCTGCGTTCGGCCTATCGCATGATGTTCGCCGACGAAGGCACCTTCCAGGAGCGCCTGGACGACGCGGCCGAGACCTATGCCTCCATTCCCGAGGTGATGGAGATCATCGCGTTCATTCGCGACGACGGTAACCGCCCGCTTTGCCTGCCCGAGCGCGAGGTCTGATCTTGCGCAAGCTTGGACTGATCGCCGGCGGCGGGGCCCTGCCGATCGAACTGGCCGCCCATTGCGAGCGCGCCGGACGGCCGTTCTCGGTCATGCGCGTCAGGGGCTTCGCCGATCCGTCGCTGGAGCAGTATCCCGGTATCGAGGTCGGCATCGCCGAGTTCGGCAAGGCCTTCAAGGCGCTGAAGGAAGAGGGCTGCGAGGCCGTCTGCTTCGCCGGCGTCGTCGATCGCCCCGATTTTTCGGCCCTGATCCCCGATTTCCGGGGCGTGAAGGTGCTGCCGGGCTTGATCAAGGCCGCACGCGAGGGCGACGACGCCCTGCTACGCCGCGTGCTGACAGAGTTCGAGAAGGAAGGCTTCGTCGTCGAGGGCGCCCACGAGGTGCGCGGCGAGATGACTTTGCCGGCCGGCCCGCTGGGCCGCTACGCCCCGCGCGAGCAGCACGGCGCCGACATCGACCGCGCCCTGGCCGTGGCCCGCGCCATCGGCGGGCTGGACGTGGGGCAGGGCGCCGTGGTCTGCGATGGTCTCGTTCTGGCCGTGGAGGCCCAGGAGGGCACCGACGCCATGCTGCGCCGTGTCGCCGACCTGCCGCAGGCGATCCGGGGCTGCCCCGAGGCGCCCAAGGGCGTCCTGGCCAAGGCGCCCAAGCCGATCCAGGAGACCAAGGTCGACCTGCCCACCATCGGCGTCGCCACCATCCAGCGCGCCGCGCGCGCCGGCTTGGCCGGGGTGGTGGGCGAGGCGGGCCGCCTGCTGATCGTCGACCGCGACCAGGTCATCGCCTGCGCCGACGACCTGGGCCTCTTCGTCTACGGCGTCGAGCCGCGCTGATGTCTTCCGCCCGGCCGCTGACGGTCATGCTGGTCGCGGCCGAGGCCTCGGGTGACAATCTCGGCGCGGGCCTGGCAAAGGCTCTGCGGGCGCGGTTGGGCGACAAGGTGCGTTTCGTCGGCCTGGGCGGCGCGCGCATGGCGGCAGAGGGGGTGGAGAGCCCCTTCGACATTTCCGAACTCTCGATCCTGGGCTTGTTCGAGGGGCTGAAGGCCTATCCGCGCGTGCTGCGCCGGCTGAAGGACGTCGAGGCCCTGGCGGTGCGTGAGAAGCCCGACGTGGCCGTGCTGATCGACGCCTGGGGCTTCAACATCCGTCTGGCCAAGCGTCTGCGGGCGCTGGATGCGTCCATGGCGCTGATCAAGTACGTCGCGCCGCAGGTCTGGGCTTCGCGGCCCGGGCGGGCCGGGACCCTGGCCCAGGCCGTCGACCTGCTGCTGGCCACCCAGCCGATGGACAAGCCGTTCTTCGACGCGGTGGGCCTGCCCAGCGTCTTCGTCGGCAATCCGGCCCTGGCCCGCGATTTCAGCGGCGCCGACGCCGCCCGGGCCCGCGCCGCGATCGGGGCTGGTCCCGACGATCCGATCCTCGCCGTCCTGCCGGGCAGCCGGCCGTCCGAGATCGAACGCGTGCTGCCCGCCTTCGAGGACGCCGTGCGCATCCTCAAGGCCGACCGCCCCGGCCTGCACGTCGTCGTGCCCGCCGCCCAGACCGTGGCGACGGCGGTCAAGGCGCGCGTCGCCGGCTGGCCGTTCCGCGCCCACGTGATCGAGGACGACCGGGCCAAGGACGACGCCATGAAGGCCGCCACGGTGGCCCTGGCTTGCAGCGGCACGGTGACCATCGAACTGGCCCTGGCAGGCGCGCCGATGGTGGTCGGCTACAAGATCGGCGCGATCACCTACAGCCTCCTCAAGCGTCTGATGACGCCGCGCTGGGTCACGCTGTTCAACATCGCCGCCGACAAGGAGGTGGCGCCCGAACTGCTGCAGCACGACTGCACGGGCGAACGCCTGGCGGCCGAGCTGGCCAGGCGTCTCGACGATCCAGCGCTGCGCCAGCGTCAGGTGGCCGAGCAGTACGCGGCGCTGGAGCGCCTGGGGCGCGGCATGCCCGATCCGGCCGAGGCGGCGGCCGAAGCCATGCTCGACTTCCTGGAAAAGCGAGCCGCCAAGGCAGGTTAAGACCCGCTTCACGCCTGTGGATTAATCCTACGGCAACCTTCCGCGCCTTGCGCCGCCGTGGAGCCCGCCGTGTCGGTCCTGCCGATTGGAACCGTCGTTCCGAACCTCGCCTCGGTGCAGCCGACGGCGACGATTGCATCCGCGGGTCTTCAAGGCGGCCAGACGGGGCAGGCGGGCCTGCCGCCGCCGGCCATGCTGGCCCAGATGGCCATGGCCGAGGCGACCGAGGCGCTGGGCAAGATCGCCGCCCAGCCCGGCGCAACGCCCGACGCGCCCGACACCGTCGAAAGCCTGCTGAAGGGCGGCGCCACCGGCCAGGCGCGCGAGATCCTGCTGTCCAGCGCCACCGTCCAGGCCAAGGTGGTCTCCGACATGGTCGGCCGCGCGGCCTCGACCCAGGCCGGCATGGCCCCGTTGCTGGCCGACCTGGAGCGGGTCACGGCCTCGCCACAGGCGCCGGCCCTGGTGCGTCAGGCCGCCGCCAACATGCTGGCCCTGCGCTCGCCCATCGATGGCGCTGTCACCGCCGGCGAGATCCGCCAGGCCTTCGGCCGTTCCGGTCTGTTCATGGAAAGCCGCCTGGCCGAGGAGGCGTCCGCGCCGGGCGCCGCGCCCCTGGCCGCCAAGGACCTCAAGGCCGCCATGCTGGTGCTGCGCGCCGCCGTGGCCAGCTGGAGCGCCCAGACAGGGCCCGGACCGTCGGCGACGGCGACGTCGACCGCCGCGCTCCAGGCGCCGCAACAGTCTCCGACACAGGGCGCGGCGACTTCCGTGCCGGCCCAGCCCGCAGCGTCCCAGCTTGGCGCGCAGGCGGCCGCTTCAATGCTTCCAGGGCTGCCGCCGCAGGGAGCCGCCCCCGCCGCCCCTGAAGGTGAAGCCCCGCCGCCCGCCACGACCGCTTCCGCCGCGGCGGACGATCCCGCTGTCGAGTCGCCGGTCGCCCGTTTCCTGGCCGCCGTGGCGCCGCGCCCGGCTCCGCAACAAGCCGCCCAGCCTGCCGCCGCCCTGTTCGTCCTGGCCCAGGAGGCCGCCGCCGGCTTCGAGGAGGCGCCCGTCGTCCGGCCGATCGTGACGCCGCTCGCTCCGCCGCCCGGCAAGGGGCCGCCGCCGCCCTTCGCCGGCGGACCCGTGGTCGCCCAGCCCGCAGCGTCTTCGACTCTCGCGCCTGACGCCCGTCCGGCCCTGGTGGCCCAACAACTGGCCAAGGGCGTCGACGCCGCCCTGGCCCGGCAGGAGTTGCTGCAGGCCGCCTCGCTGCCCGAACGGACCGAGGCCGCGCGTCCTGCCGACGGCCGCCTGGTCGATGACAAGCCCGGACCCCGCTGGGTGTTCGATGTGCCGTTCGCCACGCCGCAAGGCTCGGCCGTGGCCCAGTTCGAGATCAGCCGCGACGGCGGTGGGGGCGGGGCCGCAGGCGGTGTCGCCGAGGCCCGCACCTGGAAGGTCCGCTTCTCGCTCGATGTCGAGCCCATGGGCCGCATCGACGCCCAGTTGGCGCTCACCGGCGAGCGGGCGCGCGTCTCGCTGTGGGCCGAGCGTCCCGAAGCCATGGCCCGCCTGCGCGGCGGGGAAGAGATGCTGAACGCCGCCCTGCGCGAGGCCGCCCTGGAGCCGGAGGTGGCGTTCCACGCCGTCGCGCTTCCCGTCGCCGCGCCGGCCGCGCCCGGCCGCTTCCTGGACCAGGCCACATGACCCGCGTCTCGGGCCCCCGCATCGCCGTCGCCCTGCGCTACGACGAGCCGAACGCTCCGCGCGTGGTCGCCAGCGGCCGCGGCTGGGTGGGCGACAAGATCGTCGAGACCGCCCGTGAGCACGGCGTGCCGCTGGAGGAGAACCCGGCGCTGGCCCAGGCCCTTTCGACAATTCCGATGGAGGAGGAGATCCCGGAGGCGCTCTATGTCGCCGTCGCCGAGATCCTGGGCTTCATCCTGCGCTCGGCCAATCGTAACTGACACCAAGAAAGTTACGGTAGGGGGCTGGGCCACGCCCGCGCGGCGCCTATATCGGCCTGGACCCCTTCGAGGAGCTTCCATGACCGACCTCTCGGCCTTCCCGATCGCCAGCCGCTGGCCCGCCGCTCATCCCGACCGCATTCAGCTCTATTCGCTGCCCACGCCCAACGGCGTGAAGGTGTCGATCATGCTGGAAGAGGTGGGCCTGCCGTACGAGCCTCACCTGATCGACATCGGCAAGAACGAGACCTGGACCCCGGAATTCCTCAGCCTCAACCCCAACGGCAAGATCCCGGCGATCATCGATCCCGACGGTCCGGGTGGTAAGCCGCTGGCGCTGTTCGAGAGCGGCGCGATCCTCGTCTATCTGGCCGAGAAGACCGGCAAGCTGCTGCCGGCCGATCCGGCGGCGCGCTACGAGACCCTGCAGTGGGTGTTCTTCCAGATGGCCGCCGTCGGTCCGATGTTCGGTCAGCTGGGCTTCTTCCATAAGTTCGCCGGTCGCGAATACGAGGACAAGCGTCCGCTGGAGCGCTATCGCGCCGAAAGCCAGCGCCTGCTGGGCGTGCTGGAAACCCGCCTGGAAGGCCGCGACTGGATCATGGGCGATGACTACACCATCGCCGACGTCGCCACCCTGGGCTGGGTGCGCAACCTTGTCGGCTTCTACGAGGCGGCCGACCTCGTCGACTTCAAGAGCCTGAAGAACGTGCCGGCCTGGCTGGAGCGGGGCCTGGCCCGTCCGGCCGTGCAGCGCGGTCTGAACATCCCGGCGCGCGGCTGATCCCGCAGCGGGGCGGGCGGCGACAGCCGTCCGCTCCGGCGCCATAAGCAGGCCACCTCTCAACGGCGGTCGATTCTGATGTCGCTCTTTCCCGAACTCGACGGCCCGCCGTCCGACCGCCTGTTCTTCGGTATCTTTCCCGAAGCGCCGGTGGCCGAGGCCATCGCGGGACGGGCGCGCGATCTCAAAGCCCGCCTCGGCCTTTCGGGCGCGCCGCTGACGCCGGACCGCTTTCACGTCACCCTGCATCACATCGGCGACTATGCCGGCCTGCCGCGCGGCATCGTCGCCCAGGCGCTGGAGGCCGGCGAGGCGGCGTCCTCGGCCGCGCCGTTCGAGGTCGCCTTCGACAGGGCCGCCAGTTTCAACAACCGCGGCAACAACCCGTTCGTCCTACAGGGCGGGGAGGGGCTGGTCGTTCTTCACGACTTCCAGAAGGCCCTGGGCCTCTCCATGGCCCACGCCGGTCTCGGCAAGCAGGTCGCCAGGCAGTTCAATCCGCACGTGACTCTGCTCTATGACCGCGCCCTGGCGCCCGAAACCCCGGTGGAGCCGGTGTCATGGACCGTCCCGGAGTTCGTGCTGATTCACAGCCTGCTGGGCCAGACCCGTCACATCGTGCTCGGGCGCTGGCCCCTGAAGGGATGATCTAGCGGTCCTGCACGTTGCCCGAATGGGTGGTGTTCTGGCGCAGGTTCCCGTGGCGACCCTGTTCGGACAGGTTAACGTCGGCGTTGCCGGGATCGGGCGATTGCAAGCCCTCGCGGCCGGCGTGCCCCTCGATGTCGGGCTTCTGGCCCTTGAAGGCGCGCTGTTCGGGCGGGATGGGCGGGGCCTTGGACATGGCTTCCTCCTTTTGATTGTCGGAAGAAAACCGTCGGGATGGGCGGCCCGTTCCCAGCGCAGCGCTCGGGCTCAGGCCGCTGGCGGCGCCGGGCGCGAGACCACGAAGGCCGCGCAGGCGGCCATGATCGCGCCGACCAGCAGGCCCAGCCAAAGCTTGGGCCGCGCGGCGATAAGGAAGATCGCCATGCCGCTCGCCATGCCCAGGCAGGCGAAGACCTTGGCCTTGCGCGGGATCGCGCCATTGGCCCGCCAGGCGCGAACCGATGGGCCAAAGCGCGGGTGGTTCAGCAGCCAGGCCTCGAGCTTGGGCGAAGAGCGCCCGAAGCAGCCGGCGGCGAGGATCAGGAAGATCGTCGTCGGCATCAGCGGCAGGAACGCGCCGATGATCCCGAGCGCCGTGAACGCCAGGCCCGCGACCAGATAGCCGACCCGCAGGCCCCGCGAGGTCGGCAGGGCCGCCGCCGGGGCGTCCAGTTCTATGGCCGGCGGTTCAGCCGAAGGCGGCGTCGACATAGGCCTGCACCCGTGAGAAGGCGGCTTGTGCGCCCGCGATGGCGCGCGCTTCGCCCGCCTCGTCCAGTCCCGCCGCGTCGAGGGCGGCGGTGAACTGGCGCCAGTGGGCGGCGCGGCCGTCAGGATGACCGGCAAGGTGGCGCGCGCCGAGGTTCTCGTCGAGCCCCAGCTTGGCGGCCGCCTTGAACAGGAAGGCCGCGCCCAGGTTCGAGCCCTCGGCCACGTAAAGCCAGCCCAGCGCCGTGGCCAGGTCCGGCTCGGCGTCGGCGGTGAAGGCCGGCGGCGGCAGGTCCGAAAGGGCAGGCAGGCCAAGGTCGGCCCGGTCGGCGGCGATCTGGGCCAGACGGCGGCGTCCGTCCAGGTCGGGCAGGCGCTGGGCCAGTTCCGGGCGCTGGTACAGGCCGTCGATGTCACGGTGAAAGCGGTACTGCACCTCGAGAAACCGGCCGTAGCGCTCGCGGTCAGCGAAGGGCTGGCCGGCCATGATGCTCTTGTCGAGCCGATCGTGCGTCGCTTCGGTTCCGGCTTTCAGGCGCTTGGCCAGGGTGGGGGCGAGGGAGGGGTCTTGGGCGATAGCGAGATCGGTCATGGGCCTAATGTCGTCCTGTCGCGACTGAGACGCAACTGCTCTAGGTCAAATCCGTCCGCGCCTCGGGCGAAAATGCTAAGCGGGGAGGGAAGGGCCCGACTCACGGGCGGAATTTCTGGAGCGCGCCCCGGTGACGGTGACGATCTACGGCATCAAGGCCTGCGACACGATGAAGAAGGCCCGCAGCTGGCTCGACGAGCACGGCGTGGCCTATGCCTTCCACGACTACAAGGTCTCCGGCGCGAACCGCGCGGACGTCGAGCGTTGGGTCGAGGCGCTGGGCTGGGAAACGGTTCTGAACCGCGCCGGCACGACCTTCCGCAAGCTGCCCGACGCCGACAAGACCGGCATCGACGCCAAGAAGGCCGTCGAGCTGATGCTGGCCCAGCCCTCGATGATCAAGCGGCCCATGCTGGACGTCGACGGCAGGCTGCTGGCGGGCTTCAAACCCGATCAGTACACCGCCATTCTCGCCTGACGGGCGAAACGCCGCTTGCGCGATTGACGCGAGTTGGCGAACTTTGGGGCGACAAGGTCCGCATCCAGCGGCTAAGTCTTGGGGAAACAGCCGGTTCGTCCGGCGGCAGGGCATTGAGTGGGCGTGACTTCGGGGCTTCCGTACGATCTGGCGATCTTTGATTTCGACGGCACGCTGGCCGACAGCGGAGCCGTGGTGCTGAAGCTCGTCAACCCGATGGCCAGGATGTACGGCTTCAAGAGCGTCACCGACGAGGAAGTCGAGATGCTGCGTGGTCGTCCCAACCGCGAGATCATCAAGTATCTCGGCGTCTCGGCCTGGAAGATCCCGATCATCGCCGCCCACGGCAAGAAGCTGATGGCCGCCGAGATCGGTTCGATCGGACTGTTTCCGGGCGTTCCGGACATGCTGAAAGCCCTTTCGGCCGGCGGCGTGCGCCTGGCCGTGGTCAGCTCCAACAGCGAGGCCACCATCCGCACCGTGCTGGGGCCGGACCTGGCCAGGCTGATCGACCACTACGGCTGCGGCGCCTCGCTGTTCGGCAAGGCCAAGAAGTTCACCAAGGTCATCAAGACCGCCCGGGTGAAGCCGGGTCGGGTGATCTCGATCGGCGACGAGACCCGCGACATCGACGCGGCCAACGCGCTGGGCCTGGCCTCGGGCGCCGTCACCTGGGGCTACGCCACCCGCCAGCTGCTGGTCGACCATGCGCCGACCGTGCTGCTCGACGCCGTCGACGACATCGTCGCGCGCCTGACGCCGCACCGCGCCGTCGCGGCTGTCGCCACGGCCTGATCCGCCTTACGAAAGTTTCATCTCGGCGGGCGCCTCCAAACGGCGCCGTCGAAGCCTCTTCCCTGTACGAGACGAAAGCGACAGGCTCTCGTCGACACAATCCGAGGGGAACAGGTCATGGAACTTGGAATCCTGGTGCCGTTGGCGCCGTTCATCATGGTCGTCTGCATCGTCGTCATCCCGATGTGGCTCAAGAGCCGCGATCGCCGGGAGATGCAGGCCACCGTCCGCGCGGCCATCGAGAAGGGCCAGCCGCTTCCGCCCGAACTGATCGAGGCGCTGAGCAAGGAAGTCAAACCGCCGAGGGAATCGTCCGCCCTGCGCGACATGCGCGTCGGCGTCATCCTGATCGCTGTCGGCGCCGGCCTGGCGGTGCTGGGCTTCATGCTGGGCCAGATCGCCGACGAGGCTCTGCACCCCGTCATGGGGGCGGCCGCCATCCCGGCCCTGATCGGCGTGGCCTACGTCATTCTGAGCTTCTTCAACCCCAACAAGGGTCACCGGCTGGACGCCTGACGCAGCCGCCTGGGGGAAGAGGGGACTTTCATCATGGGCATCGAACGCCCGCCCACCACCGGTCACGATGTCGAGCTGGCGGCCCTGGCCGCCACCGGCGACCGCCGGGCCTACGGGGAGCTGGTGCGCAGGCACGGCTCGGCCGTGAGAGGCCTTTTGCGTCGCCTGGGCGCCGACCCGGCCACCGCCGATGACGTCGCCCAGGACGCTTTCCTGGTCGGCTTCGAACAGATCGCCGACTATCGCGGCGAGGGGGCCTTCGGCGGCTGGATCAAGAAGACCGCCGCGCGACTCTATCTGCGCAAGGTCAAGCGCGACGCGCGCCTGATCTTCTCGGACGCCGCGCCCGAAGAGCCGCCCGCCTCGGCCGGCACGCCGGGCGACAGGCTCGATCTCGACGAGGCGCTGAAAAGCCTGTCGCGCGGCGAGCGCCTGTGCGTTTCGCTCTGCTACGGCGCGGACTGGTCACATTCGGAGGCTGCTGAGGCCTTGAACATCCCGATCGGCACGGTCAAATCCCATGTCAAACGTGGTCTGGATAAACTCAGGGCCAGACTGGCCCCGCCCACGGACGCTTCGGCGCGGAGGGAAGGTCATGGCTGATCGAGACTTCGACGCCCAGCTCTCGCGGCTGTTCGCCGACCCGCCGGCGTTTCCCGACGCCGAGGCCTTTCACGCTCGCGTGGAGAGCCGCCTGGACCGCGGGTGGACCCTCCGGCGGCTGGCGATCGGCGCGGCCGGCGGCGTGGCGGGCCTCTTCGCAGTGGTGCAGTTGATCACCAGCCGCTTCGCGACCGACCTGCGCCATGCGTCCAGCGAGGGCGTTTCGGGCGTGGACCTGGGCGTCGACAAGCTGATGGCCCAGGTGAATCAGTTCGTCGCCACCCCGGCCAGCGTAGAAACCCTTTGGCTCGGCGCCGCCCTTGCGGCTATCGCTCTGACCTTCGCCGTCACCCGACTGGTCGAAGAGTTCTAATCCGGAGAGCGGCCTGGCCGCGCTCCGGTCGTCGTAATAGAGCCGGAGCGAGTCTTGTCCGCCCATCGTCAGGAGACGGTCCGCCGTCTCGCCGCCCCCGATATCGCCGCCCGCAAGGGCGGCGTTCCGATCGTCTGTCTCACCGCCTACACCGCCCCGGTCGCAGCCGCTCTCGACGACGCCTGCGACGTCCTGCTGGTCGGCGACTCGCTTGGCATGGTCGTTCATGGCCTGCCCAACACCGTCGGCGTCACGATGGAGATGATGATCCTGCACGGCCAGGCGGTCATGCGCGGCTCGCGCAAGGCCATGGTCGTGGTCGACATGCCCTTCGGCTCCTACGAGGGTGCGCCCGAAGAGGCCTACGCCAACGCCGTCCGCATCATGAAGGAAACCGGCGCCCAGGCGGTGAAGGTCGAGAGCGGCCCCACCGTGCCCGACACCATCCGCTACCTCGTGGATCGCGGCGTGCCGGTCATGGGCCACGTGGGCCTGCGCCCGCAGGCCGTGCTGGTCGACGGCGGCTTTAAGGCCAAGGGCCGCGACGAGGAAGGCCGCCAGAAGATCCTGGCCGAAGCCCGCGCCACCGCCGACGCCGGCGCTTTCGCCGTGGTCATCGAGGGCGTGGCCGAGGCCCTGGCTCGCGAAATCACCGAAGCCATCGCCCCGCCGACCATCGGCATCGGCGCCTCGGCCGGCTGCGACGGTCAGGTGCTGGTCAGCGACGACATGCTGGGCCTGTTCGACTGGACGCCCAAGTTCGTCCGCCGCTACGCCGACCTGAAGGGCGCGATCGAAAAGGCCGCCGCCGACTACGCCCGCGACGTGCAGGACCGCAGCTTCCCGGGCCCGGCCGAGACCTACTACGCCAAGAAGGATTGAGGCGACGATCCTCCCCCTGAAGGGGGAGGTGGCCCAGAGGGCCGGAGGGGGAAGTCACTGCAGCGATCGGCATGTCCGCCAACGGCTGAGGCGCTTCCCCCTCAGTCGCTCCGCGACAGCTCCCCCTTCAGGGGGAGCATCTGGCGGACGAGCGCCAGTAGTTGTCGTTCCCTTCCAAACCAGGGTTCCCCGCCGTTGCGGCGGCGGCGGACACGCTATAGGTTCGCCGCCTGCGTCGCGGCCCGCGCCCCGACTCCTGATGTTTCAACCTTGCGTCGTCCGGACCCGTCCGGTCCCCGACGCCCCGGCGCCGCCGGCGCCCGTACCGGAGCCTCGTTCGTGGTCGATGTGTTTGACGAGGTCGAAGAGCAGCTTCGCTCCGACCGCTACAAGACCCTCGCGCTGAAGTCGCTGCCCGTCCTGGGCGCGGTGGCCGCGATCGCGGTCCTGGGCGTGGGCGGCTGGTGGGGCTGGACCGCCTATGAGAGCAGCCGCGCCAACAAGGCGTCGGAAGCCGTGCAGGCGACCCTCGAATCCTACGAGAAGGAAGGGCCCGCCAAGGCCTTCACCGAGTTCGAGAAGCTGTCGAAGGAAGGCAACGCCGGTTACCGCGCCCTGGCCTTCATGCAGATGGGCGGCATTCGCCTGGACGAAGGCAAGACCAAGGAAGCCGTCGGTTATTTCGACGAAGCGGCCAAGATTGCTCCCGATCCTGTCATGGGTGACATAGCGCGCCTCAAATCCGCCTTCGCCCTCATGGACACGGCTCCTTATCAGGAGATCGAGTCGAGGCTGACCCCGTTGACCGGCGAGAAGAGCCCTTACCGCGTGCAGGCCAAGGAAGCCCTGGCGTTCGCCAAGCTTCAGGCCGGCAAGACGGCTGACGCTCGCGGCGACTTTGTCGTGCTTTCGCTGCTCTCCGACGCCTCGGACGACGTCCGCCAGCGCGCCCAGGCGGCGATCCAGATGATCGACTCCGGCTCGGCCAAGGCCCTGCCGGCCGCCGTCAAGGCCGCCGCCGCGCTGCCGCCGCCGATCCAACTCGCGCCCGGCCAGCTGCCGCCGGGCCTGCAACCCCAAGCTCAATGAGCCGCCGACCCATGACTCTGAAGCGTTCCCTGCTGCTCGCCGCGATGATGTCGGCCGCGGTGTCGGTGACCGGTTGCTCGACGGTGTCGAAGCTCAACCCCTTCGGCAAGGACGAGAAGAACAAGGCCCAGGCCAGCCAGGGCCAGCGGATCTCGGTCATCGCCTTCGACCAGAAGGTCGAGGCGGCCGACGGCCTGAAGGGCGTCGACTTCTTCCTGCCCGAGCCTCAGGCCCAGGCCGACTGGCGCCTGCCGGGCGCCACGCCCGAGCAGTCGGTCGAGCACGTCGCCGCCGGCAAGGACTTCGTGATCGCCTGGCGCAAGGGCTTTGGCCAGAAGGCCAACCGCACCTTCCACATCACCGCCAACCCCGTCTCGGCCGAGGGCAAGATCTTCGTGCTCGACGGCGAAGCCAAGGTCTCGGCGCTTGACGCCGTCACCGGCGAGACGCTGTGGCGCAAGGACCTGCGTCCGGCCCGCCAGCCGGGCAAGCGCGGTTTCCTGGGCATCGGCGGCCGCAAGGACGACACCAAGGGCTTCGGCGGCGGCGTCGCCTATGCCGACGGCAAGCTCTACGTCTCGTCGGGCTTCCGCTTCGTGGCCCAGCTCGACGCCGCCACGGGCAAGGAAAACTGGCGCCAGGCCACCAGCACGCCGGTTCACGCCGCGCCCACCGTCGCCGACGGCCGCGTGTTCGTGGTGTCGACCGACAACGAACTGCTGACCTTCGCGGCCGCGGACGGCACGCCGGGCTGGACCTATCAGGCCCTGATCGAGCCGGCTCGCATCCTCGGCGCGTCCAGCCCCGCCATCAGCGGCGACACCGTCGTCGCCGGCTTCGCCTCGGGCGAACTGGTCGCCCTGCGCACCGGCAACGGCAACGACCTGTGGAGCGAGGCGCTCAGCCGCGCCAGCCGCACCAACGCCCTGTCGGAAATCCGAGACATCGCCGGCCGCCCGGTGATCTACAAGGGCGACGTCTACGCCGTCAGCCACTCGGGCGTCTTCGCCGCCACCGACCTGCGCACCGGCCAGGCGCGCTGGACCCTGCCGGTCACCGCCATCACCACGCCCTGGCCCGCCGGCGACGTGGTCTATGTGGTCGACAAGGCCGGCCAGGTGATCTGCGCCTCGCGTGACGGCGGCCAGGTGCACTGGATCCGCGACCTGAACGAGACCGACAAGCTTTCCAAGAAGCAGAAGAAGAAGCTGTCCAAGCGTCCGCGCCTGTGGTCCAGCCCGATCCTGGCTTCTGGCCGCCTGATCACGGTGTCGAGCTATGGCGAGGCCGTGGCCCTGAACCCGAAGACCGGCGCCACGGAAAAGACCCTGAAGATCGGCGCGCCGGTTCTGCTGGCTCCGATCGCCGTGGGCGACAAGATCTACGTCACCACCGACGAGGCGGATCTGATCGCGATCCGCTGACGCCTTCCGGGGCCTTCCAAGGCCCTGGTGAAACCGCAAACCCGTCCCGGGCCCGGGCTGGCGAATCGCCGGCCCGGGCTTGTTGCTTTGCCGGGACCAGAAAAATCGACTACTGACCGCCTATGCCTTTGAAACTCGCCATCGTCGGCCGCCCCAATGTGGGCAAGTCCACGCTGTTCAACCGCCTCGCCGGCAAGAAGCTGGCCCTGGTCGACGACCAGCCGGGGGTCACCCGCGACCGTCGCTTCGCGCACGGCCGCCTGGGCGACCTTGATCTGGAGCTGATCGACACCGCCGGCTTCGAGGACGTCACCGACGAAAGCCTGGAATCGCGAATGCGCGCCCAGACCGAGCTGGCGATCGACGAGGCCGACGTGGCCCTCTTCGTGTTCGACGCCCGCGAGGGCCTGACGCCGCTCGACAAGATCTTCGCCGAGATGCTGCGCCGCCGGAACAAGCCGGTGGTGGTCGCCGCCAACAAGTCGGAAGGCAAGCAGGCCGAGATCGGCGCCGCCGAAGCTCACCAGCTTGGCCTGGGCGCGCCGATCCCGATCAGCGGCGAGCACGGCGAGGGCATGGCCGACCTCTACGCGGCGCTCCTGGCGGTCACGCCCGAGGAACTGCAGGAAGAGTTCGAGGACTACGACGACACCAAGCCGATCAAGATCGCCATCATCGGCCGTCCGAACGCCGGAAAGTCGACCCTGGTCAACCGCCTGATCGGCGAGCAGCGCCTGCTGACCGGCCCCGAGGCCGGCATCACCCGCGATTCGATCTCGGTCGACTGGACCTGGGACGGCCGCAAGATCCGCCTCGTCGACACCGCCGGCCTGCGCAAGAAGGCCAAGGTCAACGAGAAGCTCGAGAAGCTCTCGACCCAGGACACCATCCGCTCGATGACCTTCGCCGAGGTCGTGCTGCTGGTGATGGACGCCACCCATCCGTTCGAGACCCAGGATCTGCAGATCGCCGACCTGGCCGAGCGGGAAGGGCGCTGCGTCGTCTTCGTTCTGGCCAAGTGGGACCTGATCGAGGATCCGGGCCAGATCCTGAAGGAATTCAACGAGCACGCCGAGCGCATGCTGCCGCAGCTGCGCGGCGCGCCCGTCGTGGCGCTGTCGGGCGAGACCGGCCGCGGCGTCGAGCGCCTGATGCCGGCCGTGATCAAGACGCACCGCGACTGGTCGACCAAGGTCAAGACCCGCGACCTGAACGACTGGCTGCAACTGGCCATGCAGCGGCACCCGCCGCCCGCCGTGAACGGTAAGCGTGTGAAGCCCAAGTACATGGCCCAGACCAAGGCCCGTCCGCCGACGTTCGTGCTGTTCTCCAGCCGCGCCGACCAGATGCCCGACCACTATCGCCGCTATCTGGTGAATAGCCTGCGGGAGAGCTTCGACCTGCCGGGCGTGCCGCTGCGCATCACCATCAAGTCGGGCGCCAACCCCTATGCCGACGCCGACCAGGGGTATGTCGTCAAGGGCAAGCGCGCCTTCGAGAAGAAGGAAGCCGAGAAGGCTCGCCTGAAGGCCTCGCGCAATACGGTCAAGAAATCGGCCCAGAAGGCGACGGTTTCGGCCGAGCTTCCCGAGGCCAAGGCGGCGGATGCCGGCAAGGCCGCCGTGAAGTCGGTCAAGCCGCAAGGTCCCAAGGCCCAGAAGAAGGTGTCGACCGCGCCGAGCTACAAGGTCGGCACGAAGTCGGCCGGCGGCAAGGCCGGCGGTCCGCGCCGTCCGGTGGCGGGCTCGCGCGTCGTGCGCGGCAACAAGACCCCCGGCGGTCGCCCCAAGGGCCGCTAGAGGGCGTCAGGGGAGGAGTTAGAACTCCTCCCAGTCCTGGCCGACGGCCACGCCGCCGCCGGGGCGGAACGACTGGGCGATACGGGTCTGGGCGGCGGCCACCGGGTTCTCGGCGGCCGGGCGTTGAGCGGGAGCGGGGCGCGACGGCACCTGCTCCAGCGGGCGGCCGGTCTCGAAGCGCGAGACCAGTTCAGCCAGCGACGAGGCTTCATTGCGCAGGCAGGCGGCCGCGGCGGTGGCTTCCTCGACCATGGCCGCGTTGCGCTGGGTCACCTGGTCCATCTGGTTGATGGCGGTGTTGACCTGGTTCAGGCCCGAGGACTGCTCGTGGGCCGACTGGGCGATCTCGGAAATCAGAGTGTCGATCTCGGCGATGCGGTCGACGATGCCGGTCAGCGAGTGGCCGGTGTCGCCCACCAGCTTGGCGCCGCGCCCGACCTGGGCGCTGCTGTTGGCGATCAGGGTCTTGATCTCCTTGGCCGCCTCGGCCGAGCGCTGGGCCAGGGCCCGCACCTCCTGGGCGACGACCGCGAAGCCGCGACCGGCCTCGCCGGCGCGCGCGGCCTCGACGCCCGCGTTGAGGGCGAGCAGGTTGGTCTGGAAGGCGATCTCGTCGATCACGCCGATGATCTGGCCGATCTTGCCCGAGCTCTGCTCGATCTCGCCCATGGCGGCGATGGCGTCGCGCATGATCTCGCCCGAGCGGGTGACTTCCTGGCGGGTGGTCGAGGCGGCGGTGGAGGCCGCGCGGGCCCCTTCGGCGCTACGGCGCACCGTGGCGGTGATCTCGTCCAGCGCCGCCGCGGTCTCTTCCAGGGCGGCGGCCTGTTGCTCGGTGCGCTTGGAGAGATCTTCCGAGGCCGTGGTGATCTCGTTGGAGCCGTTGTGGACCCCTTGCGTCGAATGGCCGATCTCGGTCATGGCCTGGCGCAGCGACTGGAGGGCGGCGTTGTAGTCGCTCTTGATCGAGGCGAAGCGGCCATCGAATGCGGCCGTGATGTCGGCGGTCAGGTCGCCCCCGGCCAGGCGCTTGAGGTTGTCGGCCAGGGTCAGCACCACGGCGCCCTGTTCGGCCTCGGTGCGGCGCAGGGCCTCGTTGGCCATCCGCTCCTGCTCGGCCTGGGTGATGTCGGTGCAGAACTTGATGACCTTGCAGGGCTTGCCTGCGGCGTCGAACACCGGGTTGTAGGCTCCCTGGATCCAGATCTCGACGCCGCCCTTGCCCTGGCGCTGGAACTTGCCGGCGAAGAACTCCCCGCGGCCCAGGTTCAGCCAGAACTGCTTGTACTCGTCGCTGCGGGCGAAGTCCGGGTCGGCGAACATGCTGTGATGGCGGCCGCGGATCTCGTCCAGCGAGTAGCCCACCGTCTTCAGGAAGTTGGTGTTGGCCGTCAGGATGGTGCCGTCGAGCTGGAACTCGATGACGGCTTGCGAGCGATGGATCGCCGCGACGGTGGCTTCCAACTCGGCGAGACGCTCGTCGGCCGCGGCGCGGCCACGCTTGAACGCAAACGGCATTGTTCAAACCCCCGAGGGATCGCGCCCAGGCAGCGCTGCATCCTTAGGGTGAGACTTCGAGTCTTATTCCATGCTTAACGAGCGCCGGTTTCCGAAAGCGTCATCTGCGTCAGGTTGTCGCAGTTTAGTGTTTTTGGGGCTTGTGTCGTGGAGTCGACCATCAGCTCAACCGCAGAAAATCCGTATTTTCCGTCAGTTGCGAAAGTTTCCGGATTAATCTGTATTGTATACGGTCCAACTAAACCTGCGAATGTTTACGAGGTTCAGTCAGGCGTTGACGCTTGCTGACTCTTGACCTCGTTCCTTGAAGCGGACCACGCCCTTGGGCGGCTCGCGGTCAGGGCGAGCCAGGTCGACGACGAAGGGGGCGATCTCGGCCGGGTCCTGCACCGTCATGGGATCCTCGCCCGGAAAGGCGCCGGCCCGCATCTTGGTGCGCATGGCGCCGGGGTCGATGCAGAAGGCGCGGACCTTGGTGTTCTCCATCTCGTCGGCATAGCAGTCGACGATAGCCTCCAGGCCCGCCTTGGACGCGGCGTAGGCGCCCCAGAAGGCCCGGTGGCTCTTGGCGACGCTGCTGGTCAGGAAGATGGCCCGGGCGCCGTCAGAGGCGCGCAGCAGCGGGTCCATGGCCCGGATCAGCCGCCAGTTGGCCGTCAGGTTGGTCGACAGGATCATGTCCCAGCCCTTGGGGTCCAGGTGACCGACCGGCGTGAGCGCGCCCAGCACGCCGGCCGCGCCGACCAGGATGTCGAGCTTGCCGAAGCGCTGGTGCAGGGCCGCGCCCAGGTGATCCAGGCCGTCGGCCTCGCGCAGGTCCAGAGGGACCAGGGTGGCGTGCTCGCCGGTGGCGGCGAAGATCGCGTCGTCCAGGGCCTCCAGCGCGCCCTGGGTGCGGCCCAGCGCGATGACATGGGCGCCGGCCTGGGCCAGGCCCAGGGCGATGGCGTTTCCGATGCCGCGCGTGGCGCCGGTGACGAGGGCGATGCGGCCGGCCAGCGGCGTGTCGGTGGTGGTCATGAGCGTTTCCTTTCGCCTCTGGCGGGCGATATTGAAGATCAGGCCTCGTCGGCCGGGCGCGCGGCGTAGCGCTGCGCCAGGACCGAGCAGGCCATCAGCTGGATCTGGTGGAAGATCATAAGGGGCAGCACCAGTACGCCGGCCGTGGCCCCTGGGAACAGGATGCCGGCCATGGGCACGCCGGTCGCCAGGCTCTTCTTGGAGCCGCAGAACACGATGGCCACCTCGTCGGGCTTGGAGAAGCCGAGCAGACGGGCGCCCCACATGGTGGCCAGCATGACGAGCGTCAGCAGCACGCCGCAGACCAGCAGCAAAGTGATCAGCTCCAGCGGCGAAACCTTGCGCCACAGGCCCTCGACCACGGCGGCGCTGAAGGCCGAATAGACCACCAGCAGGATCGAGCCGCGGTCGACGCGCCCCACCAGGGTCTTGTGCTTCTCGATCCACTTGCCGACCAGCGGCCGGGCGATCTGGCCGGCGATGAACGGGACCAGCAGCTGGATGATGATCGACTTGATCGAGTCCCAGCCGCCGACGTCGCCGTGGGCGTTCATGAGCAGGCCGACCAGCACCGGCGTCAGGAAGATGCCGAAAAGGTTCGAGGCCGAGGCCGCGCAGACGGCGGCGGCGACGTTGCCGCGCCCGATCGAGGTGAAGGCGATCGACGACTGGACCGTCGAGGGCAGGCAGGCCAGGAACACCATGCCCGCGGCCATGGTCGGCGTCAGCACGCCCACCTTGCTGATCGCAAGGCCCAGGATCGGGAACAGCACGAAGGTGAAGGCCAGGATCGTCAGGTGCAGGCGCCAGTGGGTGACGCCGGCGACGACGGCCTCGCGCGACAGCTTGGCGCCGTGCAGGAAGAACAGCAGGGCGATGGCCAGCTTGACCACCCAGCCGGTGATCACGGCCGCCTGTCCCTGGACCGGCAGGAACGAGGCCAGCACCACCATGCCGAACAGGGCGATGATGTAGGCGTCGATCTTCAGCTTGGAGAGGACGGCGGAGACGGGATTGGCCAAGAAGCGACTCTCAAATGGATCCTCGCCCGGTCCGTCCGGGCGATCCGAGCGGCCGAAAGATCAAGATGAGCGGGCCGCATACCGGGGGTAGCGCAGCTTGGGTCCTCCGAACAAGCCGGAGGACCCTGCAAAGGCGCTGATTAGGCGCTGACCAGCAGCGACAGCTGCTTTTCGGCCTGGTCGTTGCGGCCTTCGGCGATCTCGCGGTCGGTCAGGCGGGTGGGGTAGTCGCCGGTGAAGTAGTGGTCGGTGAACTGCGGGGCGGCCGGATCGCGCGGGGCGCAGTCCAGGGCTTCGTAGAGGCCTTCCACCGACAGGAAGCCCAGCGAGTCCACTTCCAGGAACTTGGCCATCTCTTCCAGCGACTTTGTGGCCGCCAGCAGCTGTTCGCGCTCGGGCATGTCGATGCCGTAGAAGTCGGGCCACTTGATCGGCGGGCTGGCCGACCGCAGGTGCACTTCCTTGGCGCCGGCCTCGCGGACCATGCGGACGATCTTCAGCGAAGTGGTGCCGCGCACGATCGAGTCGTCGATCAGGATGACGCGCTTGCCTTCCAGCACGGCGCGGTTGGGGCTGTGCTTCATGCGCACGCCCAGTTCGCGCACGCCTTGCGTCGGCTGGATGAAGGTGCGGCCCACATAGTGGTTGCGGATGATGCCCAGGTCGAAGGGCAGGCCGCTTTCGGCCGCGTAGCCGATCGCCGCCGGAACGCCCGAGTCGGGCACAGGCACCACGACATCGGCCTCTACGCCGGTCTCGATGGCCAGGCGACGGCCCATGCGCTTGCGCACTTCATAGACCGAGCGGCCGTTCACGACACTGTCGGGACGGGCGAAATAGACGTACTCGAACACGCAGGGGCGGGCGGCCGGGGCCGCGAACGGACGCAGCGACTTAACGCCGGTGTCGCTGATCACCACCATCTCGCCGTGCTCGACGTCGCGCACGAAACGGGCGCCGATCATGTCGAGGGCGCAGGTTTCCGAGGCCAGGACCGGCTTGCCGTCCAGGTCGCCCAGCACCAGCGGACGGATGCCCAGCGGATCGCGGATGCCGATCATCTTCTTGTTGGTGATGGCCACCAGGGCGTAGCCGCCTTCGATCTGGCCCAGGGCGTCGATGAAGCGGTCGACGATCTTGGCTTTGCGCGAGCGGGCGATCAGGTGGAGGATGACTTCGCTGTCCGAGGTCGACTGGAAGATCGCGCCTTCCTGCACGAGGCGCTCGCGCAGGGTCAGGAAGTTGGTCAGGTTGCCGTTGTGAGCCAGGGCGAGACCGCCGGTCTCGAGGTCGGCGAACATCGGCTGGACGTTGCGGATGAAGCTGCCGCCGGCGGTGGAATAGCGGGTGTGGCCGATGGCCATGTTCCCCGGCAGGCGCTGGACGAGGTCGGCGCCGGTGAAGGCGTCGCCGACGTGGCCCATGTGGCGTTCGGTATGGAAACGGCTGCCGTCGAAGGCGGCGATGCCGCAGGCTTCCTGGCCGCGGTGCTGCAGGGCATGCAGGCCCAGCGCGGCGATGGCGGCTGCGTCACGGGCGCCGAAAACGCCGAACACGCCGCATTCCAGGCGCAGCGTATCGTCCTCGGGATCGCGCCAGGGCGCGGACGAGAAGCGGTCGGTCGACTGGCCGATAGACGTCATTGCGATTTCTCCACCAGGTCGTCGAGCTTCCGACGCTGGTCCTTATCATAGCCTTCTTCGCCGCGCTCGGCGTTGGACGGTTTGTCGCTGGTCCCGTCGCGGACGGCGTCCTCGATGGCCGGGGCCAGCTTGCCGGCCAGGCCCGCGCCCTTGGGGGCGAACACCTTCAGCACCCGGGCGCTGGCGTTGGACAGCGGATAGAACATCGACTCCGACACCCAGGCCGGCACGCGGTCGCGCGGCGTGGCCATGTGGAAGACGAGGTTGAAGACGCCCAGCACCACCAGCGCGCGCAGCAGGCCGAAACCCAGGCCGACCAGGCGGTCCAGCAGGCCCAGCGTGCCATCGGCGTGCAGGGTCTTGGTCAGCTGGCCGCCGATCAGGCGCAGCGCGACGAAGGCGATGACGAAGGTGACCAGGATGGCGGCGGCCGTCGCCGCCCAGTCCGGGTCCATGAATTCGCGAAACAGCGGGCCGGTCAGGCGCAGGCCCAGCAGGGCCACCACGGCGGCGAGGATGAACGACAGCGCCGAGGTCAGCTCCCGCGAGGCGCCGCGGAAGAAGCCTACGGCGCCGGAAACCAGCAGGATCAGTCCGGCAATGATGTCGAACGGCGTCACGCGTGCGAGCTCCAGATGTCGTTCTCGATTCGGCGGACCGCGTCGGCCAGTCGCGCCGCGCCGGCCACCGGCAGGGCGCCGCCGCCTTCGGGCAGGCCCGACAGCGGTCCCAGCGCGCGGCCGAACCCGAGCTTGGCGGCTTCCTTCAAACGCGACTCCATTCGGCTCACGGGCCGGATCTCGCCGGAGAGGCTGACCTCGCCGAACACCACGCAGTCCTGCGGCAGGGCGACATCCATGGCCGAAGAGGCCAAAGCGGCCGCCGCCGCGAGGTCGGCGGCGGGTTCGGTGATCCTCAGCCCGCCGGCGACGTTCAGATAGACGTCCTTGTCGCCAAAACCAAGGCCGCAGCGCGATTCCAGCACGGCCAGCACCATGGCCAGGCGTCCGGAGTCCCATCCGACCACGGCGCGCCTGGGCGTTCCGTATGCGGAAGGCGCGACCAGGGCCTGGAATTCGACCAGGACGGGACGCGATCCCTCGATGCCGGCGAACACCGCGGCCCCCGCCGCGCGCTCGCCGCCTTCGTTGAGGAACAGGGCCGAGGGGTTCTTCACCTCGCGCAGGCCGACATCGCCCATCTCGAACACGCCGATCTCGTCGGTGGCCCCGAAACGGTTCTTGGCGCCGCGCAGGATGCGGAACGGATAGCCGCGCTCGCCCTCGAAGCTGAGCACGGCGTCGACCAGGTGCTCGACCACGCGCGGACCGGCGATCTGGCCGTCCTTGGTGACGTGGCCGACCAGCAGGATGGCCACGCCCTTCTGCTTGGCCAGGCGGACCAGCTCGGTGGCGCAGGCGCGCACCTGGGTCACGGTGCCGGGGCCGGCCTCGTGGGCGTCGCTCCACATGGTCTGGATCGAGTCGATGACCACAAGGTCGAACCTGTCGCGCTTCAGCCCGTCGAGGATGTCGCGCAGGCTGCTTTCTGCGGCCAGCTTCACCGGCGCGCCGGCCAGGCCCATGCGGTCGGCCCGGCCGCGGATCTGCTCGACGGCCTCTTCGCCCGAGATGTAGGCGCAGGCCACGCCCCGGCTCGAGGCGTTGGCGCAGACCTGCAGCAGCAGGGTCGACTTGCCCACGCCCGGGTCGCCGCCGATCAGTATCGCCGAGCCGGGCACCACGCCGCCGCCGCAGACCCGGTCGAACTCGTCGACGCCGGTCAGGATGCGGGGCGGGGCGGGGGTGTCGCTTTCCAGGCCGGTGAACTGCAGGCCGCGCGAGCGCGTGGCCTTGGTGGTCGCCATCGCGCCGGGCGGGCGCACGCCGACCTCCTCGACGAGGGTGTTCCAGCTCTGGCAGGCGGGGCATTGCCCGGCCCACTTGGTCTGGACCGCGCCGCAGGACTGGCAGGCGTAGGCGGCGCTGTCGCGGGCCATGGGGTCTCCTGATTCTCGAATGGGTGCAGATTACAGGCTGGGGTCGCCCTGCGCCAAAGCCGGACGCAGGGGGCCGGCGCGATGTCGCCGAACCTTGTTCCCGTTTCGGCTGTGATCGGTGTAGATAAGTACTGGGGGGCGCAGATTCAGGATCTTGCTGGAGGCGCCTAGATGTCCGTGGTCGAACCCGGAGCCGTTTCTTCCGATCTCGTGGGCCGCGTTAAGCGGATCCTGCTGACGCCGTCGCCCGAATGGGAGCGCATCGACACCGAGCCCGCCACCATCAAGGGGCTCTATGTCGGCTATGTCTGCATTCTCGCAGCGATCCCGGCGGTCGCGGGCCTGGTGGGCAGCCTGGTGTTCGGCCAGGGCATTCCGGGCGTTGCGACGATCCGGCCCTCGCCCGTCGGGGCGATCATCGGCGCGGTCGTGGGCTATGGGCTGTCGCTGCTGTCGGTGTTCGTGCTCAGCCTGATCATCGACGCCCTGGCTCCGTCGTTCGACGGCCAGAAGAACAAGCTGCAGGCCTTCAAGGTGGCGGCCTATTCGGGCACCGCCGGCTGGGTGGCAGGGATCTTCGGCCTGTTCCCGCCGCTGGCGATCATCGGCGGTCTGCTGGGTCTCTACGGCCTCTACCTGCTCTATACGGGCCTGCCCCGCGTAATGAAGGCTCCGAAGGAGAAGGCGATCGGCTACACGATCGTCACCGTCATCTGCGCCATCGTGCTCTATGTCATCGTCGGCGCCGTCACGGGCTTCGTCGTCGGCGCGGCCGCGATCGGCGGCGGCCTGGCGGCCTCCAAGGCGGTCTCGTCCGACACCGCGTCGGTCACGGTCAACGGCGCGACCTTCGACACCTCGCGCATCGAGGCGGCCACCAAGCGCATGGAAGCGGCGCAGGCCGGCAAGGTCTCGTCGGCCTCGCCCGAGGCGCTGAAGGCGCTGCTGCCGGGCGGCGTCTCCGGCTATGCCCGGACCTCGCTCGAAAGCCAGTCGGCCGGCGCGGACGGCCTGGCCATCGTCTCGGCAAAGGGCGAATACGAGAAGGACGGCAAGCGCTTCACCCTGTCGGTGACCGATCTGGGCGCGATGTCCGGCATGGCGGCCCTGGCGGGCGCGATGAACGCCCAGAGCTCGACCGAGACTGACAACGGCTACGAGAAGGTCGGCCAGGTAAACGGCCAGATGACCACGGAGAAGTGGGACCGTCAGGCTAGTTCTGGTGGCTACACTGTCGTGGTGGCCGATCGCTTCTCGGTCGAGGCAAATGGCGAGGCGGGGGGCATCGACGACCTCAAGCGCGCCGTCGCCTCGGTTGATGCCGGCAAGCTGAAGAGCCTGGCGCGCTAGGCGGGAAGGGGGCGGGGCGTCAGGCCTCGCCCAGCACGACGCGGCGGGCGCGGCCGGCCAGGCGGACGAGCAGTTCGTAGGCCGTGGTGCCCGCCGCGGCGGCGGCTTCGTCGACCGGCAGGTTGGGGCCGATCAGCTCGACCATCGCCCCGGGGCGGGCGGCGTCGCAATCGGTGACGTCGATGGCGATCAGGTCCATCGACACGCGGCCCAGCAGGCGGCGGCGCGCGCCGTCGAACCACACGTGGCCGGCGGGGCTGGAGCCGCGCAGCACACCGTCGGCATAGCCGCAGGCCAGCACCGCCACCCGCGTCGTCTCGCTGGCCGTGAAGGCCGCGCCGTAGCCGATCGACTCGCCGCGCGGCACGACCCGCACCTGCAGGATCGGCGCTTCCAGCGTGGCCACGGCCGCAAGGCGGTCGTCGGCCACGTCGCGAGGGCCGCCGCCGTAGAGGGCGATGCCCGGCCGGCACTGGTCGAAATGATAGTCGCCGCCCAGGAACACCCCGGCCGAGTTGGCGAGACTCCTGCGGGCGTTCGGAAACAGCGCCGCCGCATCCTTGAAGCGGGTCAGCTGGCGGGCGTTGAGCGGATGTTCCGGCTCGCCGGCGCAGGCCAGGTGGCTGACCACCAGCGAGACGTTCAGATGCTTGAGCCGGTCCATCGAGGCCGTCAGCACGGCGGCCTCCTCGTGCCGCAGGCCAAGGCGGTTCATGCCGGTGTCGACGTGGATCGCCGCCTCCAGCACGCCCTTGCCGGCCTGGCTGTTCCAGGCCTCGACCTGGGGCAGGCTGTTGAGCACCGGGATCAGCCCGGCCTGGACCAGCGTCGGACCCGAGCCCGGCGTCGCGCCGTCCAGCACGTGGATCTTCGCCTCGCGCTCGCCCAGCGCCTTGCGCAACGCCACGCCCTCGGACAGGCGGGCGACATAGAAGCCGCGCGCGCCTTCATCCCACAGGCGGCGGGCGACGAGCCCCGCGCCCAGGCCATAGCCGTCGGCCTTCACGGCCGGCGCCAGCTCGGCGTCGCCGGCCGTCGCCTTCAGCAGGGCGTAGTTGGCCGCGAGGGCGTCGAGGTCGAGGGTCAGGCGGGCGTCGGTCACGGGGCGGCTCTAGCACCCTCGGCGCGCCGAATGAAGGGCGTAGGCGGGAAAGTCCGGCGCTGAAAAGGCAACCTTAAGTTTCGTGATCTATCCATTTCTGCAACGCAATGGAGATCCCCCGAATGGAGACGACGAGCGGAGCCGCCGCGGCCAGGCCCTTCGGCCGTCGGGCGACTGCTCCCATGGCCCGTTGCCCGGACTGCGGCGACGCCCTGCACGGCGCCGTCTGCGCGAGGTGCGAGAATGACGCCCGGCCCGCCGCTCCCCGCCGCCGCGAGGCCGGCGGTGAAGACAGCATCCTGGGCCTGGTGCGCGAGGCCGCGCGGAGCGTGGCTGATCTGGGCGGCTCGGTCTGGCGCACGCTCTGGCGCGTGGTGGTCTCTCCCGGGCGGCTGTCACGCGATTGGTGGGAAGGCCGCAGGGAGGGCCTCGTCTCGCCGGTGCGGCTCGTTTCGGGCTTGCTCCTGTTGCTGTCGGGGTTCGGCGCGCTGGCCTATCGGGTGAACGCCAGCGGCCTGGACTTCGACATCGTCGGCCAGACCCAGTGGCGAACCTATCTGATCGTCGGGGCCGTGGCCGTGGTGATGGGCTTCGTGACGCCGGCGACCTTGCCCGCCACTCTTCGCAGAAGCCACTACGAGAACCTCGTGGCGGGGCTCTACGAAGGCGCCTTCATCGCCCTGATCCAGATGCTGGTCCCGTTCGTGATGCTCATCGGGGCGCTGATCGGCAGGGAGACTTCGCTCATCCCGGTGGCGACGGTCGTGCTTTCCATCGCCATCCTGCCGGTGACGTTCGCGCCGCTGCTGACCTTGCTTCACCTCTACGCCCACCTGCGCAGCGCCTACGGCATGAGCCGCGTGGGCGCGGTCGGGCGCACCTTGCTTACAGGTTTGGTCAGCCTGCTGCTGTTCCTGGGACTGTGGTTCCAGTTGCTCGCGAACGGGCTGGTTCCCGGCTGACTGAGGTTCGGCTCACCGCGTCGCCCCAAGTCAACGCGTCGCCAGGAACTGGCTCACCAGCGCCTCGACGCCGCTGGCGACGATCTGCACGCCGATGCACATCAGCAGGAACGCCATCAGCCGCGACATCACCCGCGCGCCATTGACGCCCAGCAGGGACAGCACCCGGTCCGAGGCGCGATAGAACACCCAGACCATCAGCGCGATGACGGCGACCGCCAGGCTGGCGCCCATGAAGAACGGCACCACCGAATGGCCCTCGACCGGGCGCTGCGACGACAGGGCGATGGCCACCGAGATCGCGCCGGGACCGGTGGTGAACGGCATGGTCAGGGGGAAGAAGGCCATGTCCTCGGCGCGCGCCTTGGCGGGCGAGCTGGCCTGGTCGGCCTTTCGCTCTTCGTGTTCCTCGGGCGCCATCAGCAGGGCCCAGGCCCGGATCGCCACCACCAGGCCCCCGGCCACCCGCAGCGCGCCCAGGCTGACGCCGAAGAAGTTCAGCACGTAGCCGCCCAGCAGCAGCGAACCGAGCAGGATGAAGAAGGCGTAGACCGCGATCGTCGGCGCCAGGCGCTTGCGCGTCTCGGCCGGGTGGTCGGCCAGCATCTGGTGGAAGATCAGCGCCGCCCCGACCGGATTGACGATCGAGAACAGGGCCGGAAAGGCCAGCAGAAACGCCCCGATGAAGGTCGAGACGGGCAGGGGGCTGAATTCCATGATGCGCGCTCGACTCCTGAATCGCGCGCCGAGCGTTGCCCGACGCGCATCCAGAGGTAAAGCGCGAGGCGGTTATTCGTCGTCGCCGCCGCGCATCTGGTGGAAATAGTGGTCGCGCGACAGGTTGCCGAAGCGGGTGGTGTCGCTGTTGAACGACAGGCGCACCGTGCCGATCGGACCGTGACGCTGCTTGGCGATGATCACCTCGGCCAGGCCTTGCAGCTTGTCCATTTCCTCTTGCCAGGTCAGGTGCTCGGGCGTGCCCTCGCGCGGCTCGGCGCGGCCCACGTAATAGCTTTCGCGGAACACGAACCACACCATGTCGGCGTCCTGCTCGATCGAGCCGGATTCACGGAGGTCGGACAGCTGCGGGCGCTTGTCGTCACGGCTTTCGACCTGACGCGACAGCTGTGAGAGGGCGATGACCGGGCAGGCCAGTTCCTTGGCCAGGGCCTTCAGGCCCATGGTGATCTGCGAGACTTCCTGCACGCGGCTGGCGTTCGAACCGAGGTCCGAACCCGTCACCAGCTGCAGGTAGTCGACCACGATCAGGTCCAGGCCGACCTGGCGCTTCAGGCGTCGGGCCCGGGCGGTCAGCTTGGCGATCGAGATACCACCGGTGGCGTCGATATAGAGCGGCGCTTCCTGCAGCTCCATGGCCGCGTCGCGCACGCGTCCGAACTCGCTGGCGTCGATCTCGCCCTTACGCAGCTTGTCGCCCGACACGCCCGAAGCGTCGGCCAGCATACGCAGCGCCAGCTGCTCGGCGCTCATTTCCAGCGAGTAGAAGGCCACGACGCCGCCGCTGACGGTCTTGCGGCTGCCGTCGGGCTGGGGCTCCCAGGCGTACTTCTTGGCGACGTTGAAGGCGATGTTGGTCGCCAGCGCCGTCTTGCCCATCGACGGACGGCCGGCCAGCACGATCAAGTCCGACGGGTGAAGGCCGCCGATCTTCTGGTCGAGGTCGATCAGGTCCGAGGCCAGGCCCGACATGCCGCCGTCGCGCTGGAAGGCCTCGGCGGTCATCTCGACGGCGCCGCGCAGGGCGTCGCCGAAGCTGACGAAGCCCGAGCTGGCGGTGCCGCTTTCGGCCAGGGTGTAGAGCTGCTGTTCGGCCGCTTCGATCTGGTCGCGGGCCGGGCGCTTCTCGTCGCCGTGGCCGTGGGCGGCCGAGGCGATCTCGCCGCCGATGCGGATCAGGTCGCGGCGCAGGGCCAGGTCGAAGACGGCTCGCGCATAGTCGCCGACATTGGCCGCCGGCGGGGCGCGGTCCACCAGGTCGGCTAGGTAGCGGATGCCGCCAAGCTCCTCGAAGGCCGGATCGCGCTTGAACTCGTCGGCCAGCAGGATGGGCTCGGCCAGCTGGCCCTTGCGGATGTGAGTCTCGATCGAGCTGAACAGCCGCTGGTGGAAAGGCTCGTAGAAGTGGCGGCCCTGCAGGCTGTCGGTCAGCCGCTCGTAGGCGGAGTTGTCGTACAGCAGCACGCCCAGCAGCGCTTGCTCGGCTTCCAGGTTGTGCGGCGCGACCGCGATCTGAACGTCGTTTTCGGCCGGTGGGCGCAGGTCGAGGGCAGGTACGAGAGACATCGCCATAAGTTAACGCGAACGCCGTCCGGGCGCTCGAAAGAGCATCGTGAACGGCGAAGATGAATGGGGATGTTCTGTGTATATCTCTGTGAACGACAAAAGGGGACGCAGCGCGGGCTGCGTCCCCTTCGAGGCTCACCCTGGGTCAGGCTACCAGTTGTAGCTCAGGCGGGTGTAGACGAACCGGCCGTTGAAACCGAACGGCGAGTAGTTGGGGAAGCCGACCACGCCGCTGGTGCTGTTGACGGCTGCGGGCGTGCGGTTGGGGTACTCGTCGAACAGGTTGTTGGCGCCGACCGCCCAGGTCAGCTTTTCGGCGAAGGTGCGGCGGGCTTCCAGGTCGATCACCGCCTTGCGGCCGGTCCAGTAGTCCAGCGAGGTCGTGGCGTTGGGCTGCAGCACCGTGCCGTAGCCGGTCAGCTTCAGCGTCGCGCCCCACGGACCCTTGCTCCAGTCGCCGCTGGCCACGAACTTCGTGCGCGGCGTGCCGCGTTCGAAGGTCTGGACGTTGACGCGGGCGAAAAGCGCCGGCGGGACCGGCAGCGACGACAGGGTGTTGGTCGTCGGCAGGCGGGTGACCTCGGTCTCGTTGTAGTTGCCCGCCAGGGTCAGGTCGAAGCGCCCGGCCTCGGCCGCGTCGAGGCGGTAGCGCACCACCACGTCCACGCCCTTGGTCGTCGTGTCGACGCCGTTGATGAAGAAGCGCGCTGTGGTCACGCCATAGGGGGCGAGCAGGGCGTAGATCGCCTGCTGGGTGGCCGTGCCCGTGGCGCTGCCCTGGATGTTCTCCGAGAGCACGATGCGGTTGTCGATGTCGATCTGGTAGGCGTCGACCGTCACCTCGAACGGGCCGCGGTGATAGACGAGGCCCAGCGAGTAGTTGGTGCTCTCTTCCGGCTCCAGCGCCTTGGCGCCCAGCACGGCCGAGACCGGGCTGGTGGCCGGGAAGGTGCCGACCTCGGTGGCCGTGCCGCTGATGATGTTGGTCGAGGTGGCGGTGAAGTACTGCTGCTGCAGGGCCGGGGCCCGGAAGCCGGTCGACACCGCGCCGCGCACGGCGAAGCCGTCGAGGATGTCGTAGCGGGCGGCGATCTTGCCGGTGGTCTTGGTGCCGAAGTCCGAATAGTCCTCGAAGCGCGCGGCGATATCGACGTCCAGCTTGTCGGTCACCTGGCTGTCGAGGTCGACATAGAAGCTGTAGTTGTCGCGGCTGACGTCGACGGCGTTGCTGGGACGGAAGCCCGGGAAGCCCTGCGCGCCGGCCGCCAGGCCGTTATAGCCGCCGTTGGCCCACGAGGCCTGCTCGCCGGCGACGATGTCGTAGCTTTCCTTGCGGTACTCGGCGCCGAAGGCCAGGGTCGAGGGCTGGGCGAAGGCGGCGATGGTCACCGGGCGGGTGACGTCCAGCGAGGCCACGGCCTGGCGATAGCGCATCGAGCCGGCCTTGAACGAGGTGGGCGAGGTCGGGCCGTACGAGGCGTTCAGGCTGTCCTTGACCCCGTATTCGATGTCGTTCTGGCCGTAGGTGAAGCTGGCGTCGATGGTGTAGGCGCCGGCCTCGCCCTTGGCGCCGAAGGCGGCGTTGTAGTCGTCGATGTCGGTGGCGATCTTGGGCAGGAAGCCGCTCGGATAGATCGACGGAATGTTGGCGGCGTTGTTGGACAGGCGCGGGAAGGCGGCGCTTTCGCCGTCGCGGTGCTGGTAGCCCAGCCAGCCATAGGCCTTCCAGGTCTCGCCGATCGGAACGCCGGCGTTGGCGAACAGCGACTTGCTCTCGACCTCGGCGTCGCCGTAGCGGCCGGTGACGACGCCCGGGCTGAACGCCGACGAGACGTCGCTGCGGTTGGTCGGGTTGCGCTTGGACCAGTCGGCGGTGACGGTCAGATAGCCGTCTTCGCCGATGCCGAAGCCCTGCCAGACCGAGGCGGTGTAGGTGACGCCGTCATTGGCCTTGCGGCCGTCGGTGTCGCGCGCCGTCTTCACCTCGGTGTCGTAGAGTCCGTAGCTGGCGGTCGCGCCGCCGCCGCTGCGGGCCTCGCGCAGGCGCAGGTTGACGACGCCGGCGATGGCGTCAGAGCCGTACTGGGCCGCCGCGCCCTCACGCAGGATCTCGACGCGGTCGAGGGCGGCGGTCGGGATGGTGTTGAGGTCGAAGGCGGCCGAGCCGCGGCCGACCGAGCCGTTGACGTTGACCAGGGCCGCGGCGTGGCCGCGCTTGCCGTTCAGCAGCACCAGGGTCTGGTCGGGCGCCAGGCCGCGCAGGGTGGCCGGACGCACCGAGTCGGTGCCGTCCACGGCCGATGGGCGCGGGAAGTTCAGCGACGGCGCCAGGGTCGACAGCGCCTGGGCCAGTTCGGTCGAGCCCTGGCGGGTCAGGGCCTTGCTGTCGACCACGTCGACCGGGGAGACGGTGTCGAGACGCGAGCGGCCGGCGGTGCGGGTGCCGGTGACGACGACCTCTTCGACGGCGGTCTGGTCGTCCGTGGTCTGAGCGTTGGCGGTGGAGACGGCCAGGGCCGAAGCCGAGGCGGCCGCGAGCAGCAGCAGTTGAGTACGCATGATGTAATCCCCTCGAAACGCTGTCGGTCGGGGGCGCTTTCGCGTCTGGTTCTGGCCGACAGGCGGTTAGACGGGTGCAACCTGCGCGAACGTGGATCGTCCTACAATCTGAGCAATTCTAGCTTTCGGCGCAGAAAAAAACGGCGCGGATTGCTCCGCGCCGTTCTCATTCGTCTGCGAAGGTCCTGAAAAATCAGGCTTCGTAGTCGCCTTCTTGCGAACCGGCGCCGCCTTCCAGGAGGTCCTGGGCGGCTTCGGCGTCGGCCAGACGCTCTTCCTCGAACTGCGAGGCGATGACGTTTTCGCCGCGCGCTTGGCGCTCGGCTTCGTCGGCGCTGCGCGCGATGTTGAGGGTGACCGTGACGGTCACTTCAGCGTGCAGCTTCACCTTCACTTCGTGGACGCCGAGCGTCTTGATCGGCTTGTCCAGCACGATCATCGAGCGGTCGACCTTGCCGCCTTCGGCCTTGATGGCGTCGGCGACGTCACGGCCAGCGACCGAACCGTACAGCTGGCCGCTTTCGCCAGCCTGACGGATCAGGACGTACTGGGTGCCGTCCAGCGAGTCACCGGCCTTGCCGGCCGATTCACGGTTGCGGACGTTGCGCGCTTCGATTTCGGCGCGCTGCACTTCGAAGGCCTTCAGGTTCGCCGCGTTGGCGCGGAGAGCCTTCTGACGGGGCAGCAGGAAGTTACGGGCGAAGCCGTCCTTCACGGTGACGACGTCGCCCAGGACGCCCTTGCCTTCGACTCGTTCGAGCAGGATCACTTTCATCGTGGCGTCTCCCTTACTTCACGACGTAGGGGAGCAGAGCCAGGAAGCGGGCGCGCTTGATGGCCTTGGCCAGTTCGCGTTGCTTCTTGGCCGACACCGCGGTGATGCGCGACGGAACGATCTTGCCGCGCTCGGAAACGTAACGCTGCAGCAGCTTCACGTCCTTGTAGTCGATCTTCGGAGCGTTGGCGCCCGAGAACGGGCAAACCTTGCGGCGACGGAAGAACGGACGGCGGGCGCCGCCGGCGGCGGCGGCCGGAGCCGCGGCTTCGGGAGCAGTCGTATCGGTCATGATCTATTTCTCCCTTACGCTTGCGGGGCGAAGTCTTCGCGCGGACGCTCGGAACGCTCAGGGCGGTCCGAACGCTCGGGGCGATCGCTGCGCTCACGGTCGCGACGGGCCAGAACCGGCGACAGTTCCAGGTCCAGCTCTTCCACGCGGATGGTCATGAAACGCAGCACGTCTTCGTTGATCGACAGCTGGCGTTCCATTTCCTTCACCGCCGGCGCCGGGGCGTCGATGGCGAGCAGGGAATAGTGGCCCTTGCGGTTCTTCTTGATGCGATAGGTGAGGTTACGCAGACCCCAGTATTCGATCTTGGCGATGTGACCACCACCTTCTTCGATCAGGGTCTTGATTTGCTCGTTGAGAGCTTCGGCCTGTTGCGGCGAGATGTCCTGCCGCGCGATGACCACGTGTTCGTAGAACGCCATGTTTTCCTTCTTCCGTTATGGAAAGCGGCGCGGGCGGCGGCGGAAGTCCGACGACCACGATGGATCCTGTGCGACGAGCGGGATAATCCCGGCCCCGTGAGGGGTTCGCTCAAGACCGCCTTCCGTGAGAACGCGCGCTACTACAGGAAACCGACGGCGGAGGCAAGGAAACGATGGGTCTTGCCCTGGGCGCCCTCTGCATCCACTGGTGCGGTTGCATAGAGGGGCTTGCAATCATGAAACGCATCGTAGCGGCCGTCGCGGCCTTTTCCATCGTCCTGGGCGCAGCCAGCCCCAGCGCGGCGGCCTCGGAGCGCGCTCGCGAACTGGCGCATCGCTACGTCTCGGCGATGGACATGAAGAAGAATTTCGCGCCGATGCTCGATAACCTGATGGCTGCCATGCTGCAGCAGCAGATGGCCTCGGCCAAGGGGGACGCCGAGGCCAAGGCCCTGGTCGGCAAGGCCGTCCGGGAGGCTTTCAGCGAAAGCGTCGAGGCGGGCATGCTCGACAGGATGATGGCGGCCATGGAGCCGGCGATCGCCGAGAGCTTCTCCGAAGACGAACTGCAGGCGATGGTCGATTTCTACGAGAGCCCGATCGGCCGCTCGATCATCGCCAAGATGCCCAGTTTCGGGGTGAAGTCCTCGGCCGCTGTGGTCGCGGTCATGCCCGAAATGCAGGCGGACCTCGAAAGGCGCTTGCTCGCCAAGCTGGCGGCCATCAAGCCGCAGAATAGAGAAATAGGCTTTCGCAGCGGAAGTCAGCTTGCCGTTAATACCTTGGGTGGTTAGGGAAGGGGCATGCGGGGTGCAACCGTAAAGAGCCTGATCCTTGGCGGCGCGTTCGCGCTGTCGATGACGGCTGCCCCGGTGCTGGCCCAGGCGATCAGGAAGCCCGACCTGTCGGTGTCGTCCAACGACGGCCGCTTCACCGGCTACTCGGCGGCCCTGCCTCTGGACCTCTCGTCGGACGCCGACAGCACCACCTTCGTGGCCAAGGTCGCCGGCAGCGTCGAGCAGCCCACCTACGATTTCAACCTGAACATGACGGCCAAGGCCGAAGAGGGCCCCAGCCCCCGCGCTCTGGCGCTGGGCGCGTCGCTGAACAAGCGCGAAGCCGGCTTCCGCTCGTCGCTGTCGCGCCTGTTCGGGTTCGGCGACCTGCCCAAGTCGAACTATGTCAGCGTGTCGGTCGACATGAACGCCACGCGCTCGATGATCCTGCCGACCTCGGTTCCGATCGCTCGCGCCAATGTGCGCTCGGCCCTGACGCTCGACGGCCGCCAGATCGCCTCGATCGGCCTGGGCGGCGGCACCATGGGCGACGAGGGCGTCGACTTCAGCCTGATCCGTCCGTTCGACATTCCGGCCGAGTTCTCGGTCAGCGTCCGCGCCGAGGACGAGCGCGTCCAGGACGGCCGCTTCATGGTCAAGCTGGTCAAGACCAACTGGTGACCGTCGGCGCAGCCGCGCCGCTTTCCCGACAATTCGCCGGAAGATCCCCGAGCGCCTGTCCGACCAGCGGGCGCCGGCGAGGGCGGGTTTGCGCCCGCGCTGGAGGCTTTCCCTCCTGATCGCTCCACCAGAGGGGGAGCGGATACATGCAAAAGTCGGTTCTATGGGGCGCGTCGACCTTGGCCATGCTGGTCGGCGCGGCGCCGGCCCTGGCCCAGGAGGCGCCGGTTGCGGTCGAGGACCTGGTCGTCACCGCCCAGCGGCGCGAGCAGAAGCTGCAGGACGCGCCGGTCGCGGTCAGCGCCTTCGGGGCCAAGGCCCTGGACCAGCTTCAGATCAACAGGGCAGAGACCCTGGGCGCGGCCGTGCCCAGCCTCTACGTCTCCCAGATCAGCGCCTCGCCCTCGACGGTGCAGGTGGCCCTGCGCGGCGCGCTGGACCAGACCGGCGGCATGATCACCTCCGAGCCGCCGGTCGGCATCTATGTCGACGACGTCTATCAGGCCCGCCTGTCGGTCGCGAACCTCGACCTGGCCGACGTCGTGCGGGTCGAGGTGCTGCGCGGCCCGCAAGGCACGCTCTACGGCCGCAACTCGATGACCGGCGCCCTGAAATACGTCACCCGCCAGCCCGGCGACGCGCCCGGCGGTTTCGTCGAGGCCTCATGGGGCGACTACGGCCTGCAACGCTATCGCGGCAGCGCCGGCGGCAGGATCACCGACCATGTCGGGGGCACGGTCTCGGCCCTGTTCTCCGACCGTGACGGCTGGCAGCAGAACACCGCCCTCAAGCGCCGCGTGGGCGAGCGCCGCGACGCCGGCGCGCGCTTCTCGCTCGGCCTGATCGACACCGGCCCGCTCAGCGCGACCTTCTCGGCCGCCTACGCCCGCACCGACACCGACGGCCAGCATTTCTCGCCGCTCGACCCGGTGACCCTGGCGCCTCTGGCCGGCGGCGCGTTCGGCTCGACCCGCTCGCCGCTCAACACCGACACCAAGACCGAGCAGAAGAGCCTGGCCCTGCACCTGGGCTATGACCTTTCCGGTGTCCAGCTGAAGTCGATCACCGCCTACCAGCGCCTGGACGACCGCTGGAACCTCGACTTCTCGGGCGGCCTGGTCACCGGCTCTGGCCTCGTTCCAGGCTTCCTGCGCGGCAGCTCGACCCAGCAGGAGCAGGCCAGCCAGGAGTTCCAGGCGCTGGGCGAGGCGTTCGAGGGCCGCCTGCAATGGATCGGCGGCCTGTTCTGGTTCAAGGAGACTGGATCCCAGGTGCTGTCCGACACCGTCGGCTCGGGCATCTACGGTCCGTTCCCCGTGCCGCTGCTGCCCACGACGATCCACGCGACCTCGGAAAGCATCGCCGCCTACGGCCAACTGGAATGGCGCTTCACCGACCGGCTCAAAGGCTCGGCCGGCCTGCGCTGGACCCGGGACGAAAAGACCATCGCCGGCACGATCCAGAACGGCCTCGTCGCCTATCCGCCCAGCCTGACCAGTCGTTCCAATGAAGGCGAATGGAAGGTCTGGACCCCGAAGTTCAATCTTCAGTACGACGCCGGCGACGACGTCATGGTCTACGGCACGATCGCCCGGGGCTACCGCGCCGGCGGCTTCGTGGCCCTGTCGATCGCCGAGCCGTCGATCTTCACCAAGGCCTACGATCCCGAATCCGCCTGGTCCTACGAGGCCGGCGCCAAGATCGAGGCCTTCGACCGCCGCGCCCGCCTGAACCTGGCCGCCTATGTCCAGCAGCTGAAGGACCTGCAGCAGAACGTCATCAGCAACGGCTCGATCCTGACCCAGAACGCCGCCGAGGCCCGCATCGCCGGGCTCGAGCTCGAGGCGGCCGCCACGCCGGTGAAGGGCCTGGATCTCTTCGCCTCGCTGGCCCTGACCGACGCCGAGTACGAGAAGCTCGATCCCGCCACCGCCGCCGCCCAGGCCGGGGCCAAGACCTTGCCGCTGATCTCCAAGGTCCAGGCCCAGGTCGGTGGTTCCTGGCGGATCGAGCCGGAGGCGCTGAAGGGCGGGGCGATCATCGTCTCGGCCGACTACAGCCATCGCGGACCGCGCTACGCCGAGGCGACCAATGCGGAGGCCGGCCGCATCGGCTCGGTCGACCGCGTCAACGCCAGCCTCGCCTGGGAATCGCCGTCGGCGGCCTGGCGGGTGTTCGTGCAGGGCCGCAACGTCTTCGACGCCGAGGACTACGTCTCCGGCGCCGTCTTCATCCCCGGCCTGATCGTCTACCGCCTGGCCGACGAGCCGGCCATGTGGAGCGCGGGCGTGAAGGTGAAGTTCTAGATTCCCCTTCCGTCGTCATCCCGGGCGAAGCGTAGCGGAGAGCCGGGACCCAGGGGCCGGCGCACCGCGCTGGCCAAGGCGTGGGCGCTTGATCGGAGTACCGCATCCAGTCCCTCTGGGTCCCGGATAGCCGCTGCGCGGCTTCCGGGATGACGATGAGGGGGCGAGAAGCGCTGCCGCCTTACTTCTTCTTGTAGGCCTTCACCGCTTCCATGGTCTTGGTGACGTGGCCCTGGAAGTTGAAGTCGCTGTAGGCCAGCAGGATCTTGCCGTCCGGCGCGATGACGTAGGAGGTGCGGTTGGACATGTTGTCCTTCAGCGGCAGCTTGACGTCGTAGTCCTTGATCAGGGCGGGGCTCGCGGCGGCGACCGCGAACTTGTCGCGGCAGTGCTCCTTCGAGAAGTCCTTGATCCGGTCGACATTGCCGCCGGTGACCCCGATCACGGTGGCGCCCAGCTTCTCGAACTCGGGCGTCGCCTCAGCGAACTCGTGAGCCTCGGCCGTGCAGCCCGAGGTGTAGGCGGCCGGGAAGAAATAGAGCACCACCGGGCCCTTCTTCAGGGCCTTGCTCAGCTTGAACTCGAAGTCCTTGCCGGCCAGGGCGCCGGGGGCGGTGAAGTCGGGAGCCTTGTCGCCGGGCTTCAGGGCGGCCAGGGCGGGAGCGGCGGCCAGCAGGCTGAAGGCGGCCAGCGAGGCGGCGACGGCGAGACGTTTCATCTTACGGGCTCCGAGAGGGATTGCGCGTTCAGCTACGGCGTGGCCAGCAATGTGGACGTGCCCCAACGGAAAGCAAGTATCGGCAAAACAGCGGTCCGGCTTGCCCAGTCCCCGGCTTTCCCCTAACCCTCCGCGCCCAAGACATTGAATCTTAGAGGAGCGGGCCGTCATGAGCATCGCCTTCATCTTCCCGGGGCAAGGCAGCCAATCGGTCGGCATGGGCGTCGAGCTGGCGGAGGCCTTCGCGTCCGCCCGCGAGGTGTTCCAGGAAGTCGACGACGCCCTGGGCCAGAAGCTGTTCCAGCTGATGCGCGAAGGTCCCGAGGGCGACCTGACCCTGACCGAGAACGCCCAGCCGGCCCTGATGGCCGTCAGCCTGGCCGTCACCCGCACGCTGGAGAAGGAATTCGGCGTCGGCATCGACCGCGCCGCCTTCGTCGCCGGTCACAGCCTCGGTGAATATTCGGCCCTGGCCGCCGCCGGCGCCATCAGCCTGGCCGACACCGCGCGCCTCCTGAAGCTGCGGGGCCAGGCCATGCAGCGCGCCGTGCCGGTGGGCGAGGGCGCCATGGCCTCGCTGATCGGTCCCAAGACCGACATCGCCCTGGCCGAGGCCGCCGCCGCCGCCGGTTCGGAAGTCGGCGTCTGCGTCGTCGCCAACGACAACAACAACGGCAATGTCGTGATCTCCGGCGCCAAGGCCGCGGTCGACAAGGCCATCGAGAAGGCCAAGGAACTGGGCGCCCGCGCCATTCCGCTGAACGTCTCGGCGCCGTTCCACTGCCCGCTGATGCAGCCGGCCGCCGACGAGATGGCCGCCGCCCTGGCCGGCGCCACGATCCTGGCTCCGCGCGCGCCGCTGGTGGCCAACGTCACCGCCGCCCCGGTTCACGATCCGGACGTCATCCGCAGGCTGCTGGTCGAGCAGGTCACCGGCCGCGTTCGCTGGCGCGAGAGCATGACCTGGCTGGCCGGCGAGGGCGGCGTCACCCGCTTCGCCGAGGCCGGCGCCGGCAAGGTGCTGTCGGGCATGGCCAAGCGCATCGCCCCGGACGCCGAGGCGACCCCGCTGAACAGCCCGGCCGACCTGGAAGCCTTCGCCCAGTCGCTCTGATGTAGACGTCGTGCGTTAGCCCTCGCCCTTCGACAAGCTCAGGGTGAGGGCTAATGTTCACGGCGGATCATTCGGGGTCCTCTTCCTGAGCCCGTCGAAGGACGAGGATCCCGCACCCCAATCCCTCCGAACCGGAGAACTCAAATGTTCGACCTTACCGGCAAGACCGCCCTCGTCACCGGCGCCACCGGCGGCATCGGCGGCGCCATCGCCCGCGCCCTGCACGGCCAGGGCGCCCATGTCGTGCTCTCGGGCACCCGCGAATCGGCGCTGACCGAGCTGAAGAACGAACTGGGCGAGCGCGCCTCGTTCGTGGTGGCGAATCTTTCGGACGCCGAACAGGTCGACGGCCTGGTCGCCAAGGCCGAGGAAGCCGCCGGCGCCCCGCTGGACATCGTCATCGCCAACGCCGGCATCACCCGCGACGGCCTGATCGTGCGCATGAAGGACGAGGACTGGGACACCGTCATCAAGGTGAACCTGGAAGGCTATTTCCGCCTGGCCCGCGCCGCCGCCAAGGGCATGATGAAGCGCCGCGCCGGCCGGATCATCGGCATCACCTCGATCGTGGGCGTCACCGGCAACCCCGGCCAGACCAACTACGCGGCCTCCAAGGCCGGAATGATCGGGTTTTCCAAGGCCTTGGCCCAGGAACTGGCCAGCCGCGGCGTGACCGTCAACTGCGTTGCCCCCGGCTTCATCGCCAGCCCGATGACCGACGCCCTGAACGACCAGCAGAAGGCCGGCATCCTGTCGACCATCCCGGCCGGAAAGCTGGGCGAGGGGAGCGATATCGCCGCGGCCTGCGTTTACCTGGCCAGCGATCAGGGCGGTTACGTCACCGGTCAGACCTTGCACGTCAACGGCGGCATGGCCATGATCTAGGCGAACGCCGCCTTGGTCCACAACGGCCATGCTTCTTGGCGGCTGACCCGCTGGTCACCCGAAAAGGAACGTGATAGGCGGTGACCCGACATCTCGCGGACGGTGAAACAGAGTTCATACCGTCCGCGGGTAAACAGATTTCAAAACGAGGGACTAACAGAATGTCCGACATTCTCGAGCGCGTGCGTAAGATCGTCATCGAACACCTGGATGCCGATCCCGAGAAGGTCACCGAGAAGGCCAGCTTCATCGACGACCTGGGCGCCGACAGCCTCGACAACGTCGAGCTCGTGATGGCGTTCGAAGAAGAATTCGACATCGAAATTCCGGACGACGCCGCCGAGCACATCCAGACGGTTGGCGACGCCGTGAAGTTCATCACGGAAAAGACCGGCGCCTAAGGGCGTCGGGTTCGTACCCTCACGGGCGAACAAGACTATCAGCCGCCGCGCAGCACGGGCTATTGCCATCGTGCGCGCGGCGGTTTTCGTATGTGGCCAAGATTCGCGCCGCAACCTGGCTTAGGGCTTTCGCCTTTCGTTCAGGCCGGCGCGTCGGAAGGTTTGGGAGCAATCCATGCGTAGAGTCGTCGTCACCGGGCTGGGCCTGCTGACTCCTCTGGGCCAGGGCGTCGAAGTGTCCTGGAAGAACATCGTGGCCGGCAAGTCCGGCGCGGGCCGCATCACCGCTTTCGACCCGACCGACTATGCCTGTCAGGTCGCGTGCGAAGTGCCGCGGGTCGATGGTCGTGGCGGCGGCGGTCCGGACATCGAGGGTTCGTTCGACCCCGACCAGACCATGAGCCCGCGCGATCAGAAGCGCGTCGACGACTTCATCCTGTACGGCATCGCCGCCGCGGACGAAGCCGTGAAGGATTCGGGCTGGGTTCCGGAAACCGACGAGCAGAAGTGGCGCACGGGCGTCATCCTGGGCTCGGGCATCGGCGGCCTGTCGACCATCGCCGACACCGCGCTTGAACTGGAAGCCAAGGGTCCGCGCCGCGTCAGCCCGTTCTTCATCTCCTCGGCCCTGATCAACCTGATCTCGGGCCAGGTCTCGATCAAGTACGGCTTCAAGGGCCCCAACCACGCCGTGGTCACGGCCTGCGCCACCGGCGCCCACGCCATCGGCGACGCCGCGCGTCTGATCAAGTACGGCGACGCCGACGTGATGATCGCCGGCGGCGCGGAAGCGGCCGTCTGCAAGCTCGGCATCGCCGGCTTCATCGCCTGCCGCGCGGTCGCCACCGACTTCAACGACACCCCCGAAAAAGCTTCGCGTCCTTACGACAAGGACCGCGGCGGTTTCGTCATGGGTGAAGGCGCCGGCGTCCTGGTGCTCGAGGAATACGAGCACGCCAAGGCCCGTGGCGCGAAGATCTATGCCGAAGTGGTCGGCTACGGCCTGTCGGGCGACGCCTATCACATCACCGCTCCGTCGGAGAACGGCGAAGGCGGCGGTCGCGCCCTGGCGGCGGCCGTCAAGGACGCGGGCCTCCAGCCCTCGGACATCGACTACATCAACGCCCACGGCACCTCGACCATGGCCGACGGCCTGGAAGCCGGCGCCGTGGCCGCGTTCCTCGGCGATCACGCCAAGAACGTGGTGATGTCGTCGACCAAGTCGATGACCGGCCACCTGCTGGGCGCGGCCGGCGCCATCGAGTCGATCTTCTCGATCCTGGCCATCCGCGACCAGATCGCCCCGCCGACCATCAACCTCGACAATCCCGACGTCGACGTGCCGATGAATCTCGCGCCCCACAAGGCCGTGCCGATGAAGATCGACGTGGCCGTGTCCAACAGCTTCGGCTTCGGCGGCACCAACGCCTCCGTCGTGTTCCGTAAGATCTCGTGAGCCAGATCTCGTGAGCAAGCCGCCGCGTCCGCAAAAGAAGGCTCAGGCGCCCAAGCGGGCGTCGAAGGCCCGCAAGCGGGAGACCGCCACCCTGGGACGTCGCCTGGCCGCCATGGCTGGCGGCGGCCTGGTGGTCGCCGCGGTCGCGGCCCTCGCCGTCGGCGGCGGGGCGGTCTGGCTCTACGGCGGGCCGGGTCCCAAGGCCAAGAACGGCGAATACACCTCGGTGGTGCTCCGCCGCGGCGCCAGCGTCTCGGAAATCGCCGGGGCGCTGGAAGCCGGCGGGGCGATCCGCTCCTCGTCGCTGTTCCTGACCGCCGCCCAGGTTACAGGCGCGGCGCGTCGGCTGAAGGCCGGCGAATACGAGTTTCCCAACCGCGCCTCGCTCTCCACCGTCCTGGCCATGGTCCGCGACGGCAAGGTCGTGCGCCACCAGGTCACCGTGCCCGAGGGCGTGACCTCGGAGATGGTGGTCGAGATCCTGCAGCGCTCGCCGGTGCTGGTCGGCGACGTGCCGACCCCGCCCGAAGGGGCTGTCCTGCCCGAGACCTACCAGGTCGAGCGCGGCGAGGAGCGGGCCGCCGTCCTGCAGCGGATGATGGACGACCGCGATAAGGTGCTGAACGCCCTGTGGGAGCAGCGCCAGCAGGGCCTGCCGTTCCAGACCAAGGACGAGGCCGTCACCCTGGCCTCGATCGTCGAGAAGGAAACGGCCCTGGCCAGCGAGCGTCCGCGCGTCGCGGCCCTGTTCACCAACCGCCTGCGCTTGGGCATGCGTCTCGATACCGACCCGACGGTGATCTACGGCATCACCCGCGGACGGCCGCTGGGCCGGGGCCTGCGTCGCTCGGAACTCGACACCGTCACGCCCTACAACACCTACAAGATCACCGGCCTGCCGCCGACGCCGATCGCCAATCCGGGCCGCGAGGCCCTGGCGGCGGTGATGAACCCGCCCAAGACCGACGAACTCTATTTCGTCGCCGACGGCACGGGCGGCCACGTCTTCGCCAGGACCTACGAAGAGCACGAGCGTAACGTCGCCCAGTGGCGTCGCATCGAGCGTGAGGCCAAGGCTTCGGAAGCAGCAGGGAACTGACCATGGCGCTGTCGGGCATGACCGGGTTCGCGCGTGTCGAGGGCGCTCTGGGCGACTGGAGCTGGGCCGTCGAGGCGCGTAGCGTCAACGGCCGCAACCTCGAGACCCGCTTCCGGGGCCCGCCGGGCCTGGAAAGCCTCGACCGCGCCGCCCGCGACGGGGCGCAAGGCCGCTTCCAGCGCGGCCAGCTGACGCTGGGCGTACAGGCCCGCAAGGCCGAGGCCGCCGCCGCCCCGCAGGTCAATGTCGAGGTGCTGGAACGCTACCTGAAGGCTGGTTCGCCCTATGTGGCCACCGGCATGGTCGGCAAGCCCAGCCTTGACGGCCTGCTGGCCCTGCGCGGGGTGATCGAAGTCCGTGAGGACGACGAGGATCCCGACGCCCGCGCCGCCCTGGAAGCCGCCATCGCCGCCAGCATCCACCAGGCCCTCGACGGCCTGAAGATCGCGCGGCTGGAGGAGGGCGCTTCGCTCTCACCCGTGCTGACGGGCCTGGTCGATCGCATCGAGACCCTCACGGGCCTGGCCGCCGCCGAGGCCGAGGGCCAGCCGTCCATCCTCAAGCAGCGCTTCGAGCGCCGCATGGCCGAGCTGCTGGGCGAAAGCGCCTCTCAGGACCGCATCCTGCAGGAAGCCGCCGCCCTGGCGGTCAAGGCCGACGTCCGCGAGGAGCTCGACCGCCTGGCCGGTCACGTGACCGCCGCCCGCACCCTGCTGGCCAGCGACGGCGCTTCGGGCCGCCGCCTGGACTTCCTCTCGCAGGAGTTCATGCGCGAGGCCAACACCCTTTGCAGCAAGTCGGCGCTGACCGCGCTGACGGCCCACGGCCTCGAGCTGAAGGCCACGATCGAACAGTTTCGCGAACAGGTTCAGAATGTCGAATAACCCGGCCGAGAAGAGCGGCCGCAAGCACCGCGGCCTCCTGCTGATGGTCGTGGCCCCCTCGGGCGTGGGCAAGACCTCGCTGACCCGCCGCCTGGTGGCCGACCACGGCGACCTGCACCTGTCGATCAGCGCCACCACCCGCGAGCCGCGCCCCGGCGAGCACGACGGCCGCGACTACCACTTCGTCTCCAAGGACAAGTTCAAGGGGATGATTGAGGAGAACGCCTTCTTCGAATGGGCCGAGGTCTACGGCAACTTCTACGGCAGCCCCAAGGCCCCGATCATGGAGGCGCTGGAGGGCGGCGAGAGCGTGCTGTTCGACATCGACTTCCAGGGCGCCATGAAGGTGCACGAGCAGGCCGGCGCCGACAGCGTGCTGGTCTACATCCTGCCGCCGTCGCTCGCCGAGATGAGCCGTCGCCTGCACGCCCGCAGCCAGGACAGCGAGGAAGTCATCGCCCGTCGCCTGTCGCGCGCCAAGGACGAGGTCGCCGCCTGGGAGAAGTTCGACTACGTCGTGCTCAACGACGACTTCGACAAGGCCTACGCCGACCTCGCCCACATCTACCACGCCGAACGCCAGAAGCGCTCGCGCAACCCCTGGATCGGCGATCTGGTCGGCGACCTGCTGGCGGAAGATATCTGACGGGCGCCCGGGGAAATCTCCGGACCGTCCCCCATTTTCCGAGCTTCCCCGCGAAGGCGGGGATCCAAGCGGCCCTGGCGGCCTGTACCGCCACCGCTCCATCCTGAACCTCGGCTTGGGTCCCCGCCTCCGCGGGGATTGTGCGGGTTGGGAGTGCGGGGTGATGCTCAGTAGTGAAAGCTGCCGCTCTCGCGCGGCTGGATCAGCTCGCGGGCCCGCAGCACCAGCTGGGTGGGCGTGAACGGCTTCATCATGTAGGTCGTCGCGCCCGCGCTCATGGCCTCGACCACCCGGTCGAGCCGGCGCTCGCCGGTCATGATCACCACCGGCACCTCGCGGCCCCAGTCGCTGACCCGCAGGCGGCGCAGCACCTCGATTCCCGTCTCGCCGGGCATGCGCACGTCCAGGAACACGATCGCCGGGTGGCGGTCCTGCACGTCGGCCAGCAGGCGCTGGGCGTCCTCGGCCGTTTCGACCTCGAAGCCGCCCTCGACCAGCGCGCCCGACACGTATTCCAGCATCAGGGGGTCGTCGTCGATCACCAGGGCGAGGGGACGGGACATGCGGGACTCCGGGGGCGTCACAGCCAGACGCGAGACTGATTCTTGGTCGCCGCCCGCACCCGCGCCAGCAGGTCGTCGGCGGAGAAGGGCTTGAGCACGTAGCCGACGGCGCCGGCCTCCATGGCGGCCTTGACGTTCGCCCCGGCCGCAGAGGCGGTTATCATGATGGCCGGCACGGCCTTCAACCGCTTTTCCGCCCGCAGGCGTCGCAGCAGCGTCAGGCCGTTGATCTCGGGCAGGCCCACGTCGAGCAGGAACAGGTGCGGCGGACGGCGCAGGGCGGCGGCCAGAGCCTCCTCGGCGTTGTGCGCCACCTCGACGGCGAAGCTCTCCATTTCCAGCCGCAGCCGGACGAACTCCGTCACCAGCGGATCGTCGTCGACGACCAGGACGAGGTGTTGCTGCTCTGGCGCGGGCTGCATGCAGTGAAGATTCCTCCACCCGCGCGCGATTGCAAGCCGTGGTGCAGCCGTTCAGGCCTTCAGCAGCGCCGCCGCCAGGGCCTGGAAGCCCTCGATCGGGATCGTCTCGGCCCGCGCGTCGGGATCGATGCCCGCCGCTTCGCACAGCGCGCCGCCGCCGATCGGCTTGAGGCTGGAGCGCAGCATCTTGCGGCGCTGGCCGAAGGCGGCGGCCGTCACCCGCTCCAGGGCCGAGACCAGGGCCTTGTCCGGCGCCGGCTCCAGCGGCACGAGGCGGGTCACGGCCGAGGCCACCTTGGGCGGCGGGGTGAAGGCGCGGGCCGGCAGGTCCATGACCACCTTGGCGCTGCACACCGTCTGCGACAGCACCGCCAGACGGCCATAGGCGTCGTCGCCGTCCTGTGCCGCGATGCGGTCGGCGACCTCCTTCTGGAACATCAGGGTCATCGACAGAGGCCGGAAGGGCCCGGTGAGCCAGTTGATCAGCAGCTGGGTGCCGACGTTGTAGGGCAGGTTCGAGACCATGTGCGCCGGACCGCCGTCGGCCAGGGCCGCCATGTCGGCCCGCAGGGCGTCGCCCTCGACCAGAGTCAGGCGGCCGTCGGCGGCGTCGGCCAGTTCGCCCAGCAGCGGCAGGAAGCGGCTGTCCTTCTCGACCGCCACCACCTTGGCGCCGGTCTCCAGCAGGGCCCGCGTCAGGCCGCCGGGGCCGGGACCCACCTCGATCACGGTGTCGCCTTCGCCCACCTCGGCCAGGCGCGCGATCTTGCGGGTGATGTTGAGGTCGAGCAGGAAGTGCTGGCCGAAGCTCTTGCGCGCCAGCAGGCCATGGCGCTCGAGCGCCTCACGCAGGGGCGGCAGGTCGGCGAGGGAAGGGGACGTCATCGCCTCCCTCTAGAGCCAAAACCTTCGAAAGCCCAGCCGTCTCTAGGCGTTGCGCCGCGCGGCGATGTCGGCGGCCAGGCGGATGGCGGCGATCAGGCTGTCGGGACGGGCGATCCCGCGGCCGGCGATGTCGAAGCCGGTGCCGTGGTCGGGCGAGGTGCGCACGATCGGCAGACCTAGGGTCACGTTCACCCCGCCCCAGAAGTCGAGCATCTTCACCGGGATCAGGGCCTGGTCGTGATACATGCACAGCACCGCGTCGTAGGTCGCGCGGGCGTCGGCGTGGAACAGGCTGTCGGCCGGCGCGGGGCCGCGGGCGTCGACGCCGCGATTGCGCAGGGCCTCGACGGCCGGGATGATCGTCTCGATTTCCTCGCGGCCCAGCGCCCCGCCTTCGCCGGCGTGCGGGTTCAGCGCCGCGACCGCCAGGCGCGGAGCGGCGATGCCGAAATCGGCCTTCATGGCCTGGGCGGTGACCAGGCCCGCTTCGACGATGCGCTCGACGGAGAGGGAGGCCGGCACGCTGCCCACCGACTGGTGGATGGTGACCAGGGTGGCGCGCAGGTCGCCGGCGGTCAGCATCATCACCGGTCCGCGAGCGCCCTCGAAAGGCACGGGAGCGGTCAGCTCGGCAAGGAACTCGGTGTGGCCGGGAAACTTGAAGCCCGCCTCGTACAGCGGGGCCTTGGCTATCGGGGCGGTGACGAGGCCCGCGACGGCGCCCGACAGCGCCAGGCCCACGCCGGTTTCGATGCAGCGGACGATCTGGCCGGCATGGGCGCTGGAGGGCTTGCCGGCCACCACCGGCGACTGCAGCGGCACGTCCAGCACCGGCAGGGCTTCGGCAAACACCTGGGCGGCTTCGACAGGGCCGGTGACGGGCCGCACCTTCACGCCGCCGCCGGCGGCGGCCAGGCTCTGCAGGTCGCCGACGGCCATGAACACCGGGCCGCTCTCGCGGAGGGCGGCCCAGGCCTTGGCGATGATTTCGGGCCCGACGCCGGCGGGATCGCCGACGCTCAGGGCCAGGGTGTCTGTTTTCACCGGGTCTCGATGGTGGCGGAGTTGCGCAGGTCCCGCAGGTAACGTTTGGAGATCAGCGCAAGTTGCTGACCCTTAAGGCGATTTTCGATCTGATCGTGCGAGGGGGCAGCGCCGCCCGACTGGCGCTTGCCGCACACTGCGATCAGGTGCAGGCCCGCGTCGGTGCGGATCGGGTCCGACACCTGGCCGATGTTCAGGGCGTTGGCGGCTTCCTGGAACGAGGGAGCCAGGTCGCCGATCTCGGCTTCGCCCAGGTCGCCGGCGACCACGCCGCCCACCTTGCCGGCCTCGGCTTCCAGCGTCTGGCAGCTGGTCAGCTTCGGCTTCAGCCCGGCCAGCAGGGCCGTGGCGGCCTGCACGTCGGCTTCCGGAGCATCCTTGGGCAGGGCCACGGCCACCTGCTTGAGGTCGACCAGGGTCGCCTTGGCGCCCGAGCGCTTGTCGCGCAGATAGACGATGTAGACGCCGTCCTTGACCGGGATCGGGGCCGACAGCTGGCCGGGGCGCAGCTGTTCGAGCGCCGCGTCGACCTCGGCCGGCATTTCGCCCGGGCTCACCCAGCCGGCGTCGCCGCCGTTGGCCGCCGTCGAGGCGGCCGAGAACTGCCGGGCCACGGCCGCGAACGGCGCGCCCTGCTGCATCTGCGCCACCAGCTGGCGGGCGCCGTTCAGCGCCACCTCGGCGCCGCCGACGCGGACGGCGTCGATGAACACTTCGCTGACCTGGTACTGCGGCTTGCTCGCCGACTCGGCCATGCGGCGCTGGAAGGCCTTGATCTGGTCTTCGCCGATGCGCAGGCGCGAGCCGTAGCGGCCGCTGATCCAGTTCTGCCAGCTGGTCTCGGCGCGGATCTGGGCGCGCCAGGTGTCGCCGCTGACGCCCTGGGCGGCCAGCTGGCCGAGCAGCTGCTCGGCCGACATCTTGTTGCCCTGGGCGATGTTGGAGATCTCTTCGTCGACTTCCTTGTCGGTCGAGATGATCGTGATCTTCTGTTCGCGCTCGACGCGGCGCAGTTCCTGCATCTGGACGTGTTCGTCGATCAGCGAGCGCAGGGCTTCCTGCTCCAGCTGGGGCAGGTTCTCCTGGGTCGGTTGCAGGCCCGAGGTCACCATCAGCAGGCGCATGCGCTGCATCAGGTCATAGGACGAGATGATGTCGTCGTTGACCACGGCCGCGACGCTTTCCGACAGCGGATTGGCGCGGGGCTCGGCGGCCGCCGGCGGGGCGTCGACCACGGGCGGGGCGGCCTGCCGGGCCTGGGCGGGAAGGCCCGCCACGGTCAGGGCGAGGATGGACGCGGCGCTGGCCGCAAAAGTCGTCACGCTACGCGCAGACCGCATGGATAGTGTCGTTCCTCTGGAGCCCGGCCTGGCCGGCCGGCCTCGATTTCAACCTCTGTGGCGCGACGACCTTCCGGAAGACCGTGGGCGGCCGCGCCTCGATGCGTCGCGGAGACGCGTGCGGACGCCCCGCACGTCCCCCCGGACGTTGGATATTTTAGTCGCTGTACCCTGTATCGCCCAATGTGGCGAGGGTTAGGCGCACGACGATCGAGCGGTCCGGCTGGAGCCGCAGGCCCGTCACCGTCGAGCTATAGCGGTCTTCGTGTTGGTAGATGATGTCGATGCGGATGCAATCGTCCGTATAGGCCACGCCAAGGTCGCGGCGACGCCAGGTCTCGGCCACCAGGTCCAGCTGGCCGAAGGCCGTTAGGGCCCACTTCTTGGTCAGTTGCAGCTGGCCGCGGGTTTCGAAGTTTTCCTGCCGCTCGCCGTTGGAGTCGACATTGTCCTTCAGGTACCGGACCGAGCCTTGCAGGCGGCTGGTATAGGCGTCGGCGCCGGTTTCCAGGCGATTGATCTTGGTGGTGTCGGAATCAAGGCGCGTGCGGACGTAGGCGTTGATGCCCGCCACCGGGGTGACCGTGGCGGCGACGATCCAGTCCGACGACTTGTCCTGCAGGCCCGTGCGGCTGGGCAGCAGCGGGTCGTACTTGGTGCGGAAGCTGCGGCCCACCAGCACGCTGCCGCCGCGGCCGTCGGCGGTGTTGAAGGTGGCGCGGCCGCCCACGTTCATCCGGGTGCCGCCCTCGTAGAGGTCGAAGCCCGGCGACTTGTTGGTGCGGAACAGGTTGGTTTCGTCGAACTCGAAAGCCGAGCTGTCCTCGTTGTAGAGGTAGGTGGTGGCGCCGTTGCGGGCGACGACCACGGGCACGCGCGAGCTGTCCGAACCGGCGGCGATCTGCACCAGCGGCTCGAGGATGACGTTGCCGCCCTTGTTCAGGGCCTTGTAGAGCGGCAGGCTCAGGTCCACCCCCGCCACGCCCAGCGTCCGCGAGTAGTTGACCTCGGCGTCGTCCCCGGTCGCCATGGCGGCCGTCGACAGGTAGATGCCCTTGATCTTGTAGGCGTCGGCGCGGGCCTGGGCGAACGGCTGGACGCGCAGGCCCGGTCCGACGACCGCACTGGCTCGCCAGTCGGCCTGGACGCTGCCGCGAACGCTGTCGACGCCGCTTTCGTGCGAATAGGCCGAGAACAGGTAGGGCGACTCGCCGAACTGCGATTCCGAGCGGTTCAGCATCACGCCCGAACCCTGCAGGCGCAGGCGACCGAACAGCACCGGCGATTCCGGCTCCCAGCGGCCCTCGACCAGCGGGCCGATAACCGGGAACGCACCGCTGTTCTCGAACTTGTTGCCGATGCCGGTCGTCGGGTCGGTGCCGACCACGCGCAGGCCCTGCACCGAGACCGCCGAGATCGACAGCCACGAGCGGTCGTCCTGCCGCGAGGTGAAGATCTGCGACGTCAGGCGACGGTCTTCGCTCGTGAACAGGCCGCGCTGCTCGTAGACGTCGTTGATGTCGTACTTGTCGAAGATCAGGGCGTCGGAGGCGCGCTCGGCGCTAAAGCCCCACTTCCACTTGTCGTTGATGTCGAACGCGCCCTTGGCCAGGATGTAGCTGCGGGTCGTCGCATCGCCGAAGCGGTTGCCCCGGTTGTCGAACTCCTTCTCATACGTCGCCCCCATGCGCGCCTCGAGCATGCCCGAGTAGAAGCGCTTGCGGTAATTGACGTTGAGGAACGGGTTAACTTTCGTGTTGATTTGAGGACTTATGATCACATCCTGAGACGGTGAGATCACTTGCAGATAGGGCTGCTGGTAGGACAGGCCGCGACGCTGCGACAGGCCCACCTTCGGCGTCAGGAAGCCCGAGCTGCGGGGCGCCTGCGGGTCCGGGTGCCAGAACAGCGGCAGATACAGCAGCGGCGCGCCCCACAGGCGGATCTTGGCGCCGTGGTAGTAGACAATCTGGCGGCTCTTATCCTGCACCACCTTGTCGGCCTCGATCGACCAGGTCGGGGTCGGCTTCTCGGCGCAGACGTCGCAAGGGGTGTAGATCGCCTGGTTGAGCTCGGTGACCTGCTCGTTGCGGCGGATGGCGGTGGCGGCCGCGATCTTCACGTTCTGGTCCATGCGCGTGGAGAAGTTGCGCGCGAAGCCCGCACGCATGTCCTTGTCCAGCGTCAGGTCGTCGGCGAACTGGGCCGTGCCGTCGGCGTTGATCAGCGAAACCTTGCCGTGGGCGGTCACCACGCCGGTGGCGGTGTCGTAGATCACTTCCTGGGCGCGCAGGGTGCGGCCCTGGTAGCGAACCTCGACCGAGCCGCGCGCCGTCATGGTCTTGGCCGCGTCGTCGCGGACCAGGATGTCGGACTCCAGGAAGTAGCCTTCGTCGCCGAGGCCGTCGTCGGCCGCGGCTGGCGTGGCCGGAACTTCCGGGATCGTGGCGAGCGGTTGCTGGGCGTGCGCGCCGCTCGCGGCGGCGAACGCCAGCCAGGCCACGCCGGCCATCAGCAGCTTGCGAACCGCCGCGCCCGGCGCTGGGCTTAGATCGATCATCAGGGGCCTCGATGCCGGCGTCACAGACTCAACCATCCTCGGTATAGCAAAGCAGGGTCAGACCCGCCAAAAGCGCCGCAGCCGGAGGAGTCCAGGCGGCCAGGACAGGCCCCAGGACGTCGGCCTTGCCCAGCGCGCCGCACAGTTCGTTGAAGAAGAAGAAGCCAAAGCCGAGCGCGACGCCAGAGCCGGCCAGCGCCGCCAGGCCGCCAAGCCGCATCAGGCGCAGCGAAAAGGCGGCGGCAAGCACCGACATGGCCGCGAACAGCAGCGGCGTGGCCAGCATCGTCTGCAGGCGCATCTTGAACGGCGTCGCCGAGAAGCCGGCCGCCTCGGTGCGGGCGATGGTCTCGGGCAGGCGCCAGAAGGCGACGGCCTGCGGGTTCTTGAACCGGTCGGCGGCGGTGCGCTCGTCCAGGTCGGACGGCACCGTGACGCTGTCGGTGCGGATCGCGCCGGCGCCGGGGGTGGCCTCGCTGACGCCGGTCAGGCGCCAGAAGCCAGGCTCCAGGCGAGCCTCGGCGGCCTCGTAGCGGCGGGTGAAGGCCAGTGAACCGTCCGGCTTCACGTCGTAGACGAAGAACGACACGCCGCGCAGGCGGACCGCGCCGTCGACCGTGTCGCGCACGCGGGCGCGGATGACGATCTGGCGCTTGTCGTCGCCCTGGCGCAGCCAGGCGCCCTTGGGGGCGTTCTTCAGGTAGCCGGCCAGCAGGGCGTCGCGCTCGGTCTCGAACCGGGCGCTCATCGCCGAGGTCAGCGGGTTGAGCAGGGTGACGGTGACGACGCCCATGGCGAAGGCCGCGAAGGCCGCCGGCAGGATGAAGCGCCAGGCCGAGACGCCCGCCGCGCGCATGGCGATCAGTTCGCTGCGGCGGTTGAGGCCCACGAACGCCCCCAGGGTGCCGAACAGGAAGATGAACGGCGTCAGGGTGAGGAGGGTGGCCGGGGCCTGCAGCACCGTCAGGTACAGCAACTGGCCGAAGCTGGCGTCTTCCGAACGGGTGCCGACGTTGCGGGTGATGTCGACGAAGGCGATCAACATCACCAGCGCGCCCAGCACGGCCAGGGCCGCGCCGAGCGAGGCCAGCGTCTTGCGCAGGACGTAGCGCTCGATCATGCCGACGCCGATCACGACAGGCCTCCCAGCGGCTGCAGGCCGCCTTGGCCGCCGATCGGCACGTGGCGCTGCACCTTCTGGCGGAAGATCTGCGACAGGCCCCACCAAGTGGCGGCGATCGGCACGATGTACTGCAGCACGTTCAGCCACGCCGCATCGTCGCAGGCGGCCTGCACGCCGAAGCCCATGATCCGAACCACGGCCGCGGCCGCGCCGACGGCGGCGATGCGCTTGCCATAGCCCATGCGGCTGAACGCGCCGCCGATGACGGCGGCCAGCGCCATGGCCATCATGGCGATGTTGTATAGCGGGCTGGCCAGCCGCGAATGGCCCTCGGCCAGCATCTTCACGCGGTTATGCTGCTCCCACTCCTGGGTCATGTCCGGGAAGAACAGCTCGTGCGGATAGCGGTCGGCGATCTTGTAGTGCAGCAGCTCGTCGCTCTGGAACAGGGTCGACAGGTCGAAGACGTATTCCTCGAACGACAGGTAGTTCAGCACGCCGGCGCTCGAGAATTCCTGGTTCGAGCCCTTGCGCATGATCAGCACCGGCAGGTCGTTGCGCCGGGCGATCACGCCCTCGCGCGCCGTGTAGGTGACCGAGCCGCCATTGGGCTTTTCCTGGTGGATGAACAGGTTCTTGATCAGGTTGTCGCGGTCGATCGACTGGGCGTAGACCGTCAGGCCGGGGCCCGGCTCGGTGAACTCGCCCGGCCGCACCAGGGTCGAGGCGAGATCCGTCTTCATCGCGAAGGCCGTCTCGCGGATCAGGCGCGCCGACCACGGCTGCGCCCACAGGCCCAGTCCCAGCGAGATCAGGGCGGCCAGCACCGCAAGGCGCATGGCCGGCGAGATCACCCGCCAGCGACTCATGCCGCCGGCGAAGCAGACGACGATCTCCTGCTCGGTATGCAGACGGTTCAGGGCCACCAGGGCGGCCACGAACAGGGCCACCGGCATGATGATGTTCAGAAGCTGGGGCAGGGCCAGCAGGATCATCTTGGCGAAGATAAGCGCCGTCTGGCGCTGTTCGACCAGGATGTCGAATTCCGAGAGGCTGCGCGCCAGCAGCGCCAGCGCCGCGAGGGCCGCCGTGGCCAGGATGGTCGGCCCGACCAGCTGACGGAAGAGATAGCGTTCGATCAGGCGCATGCAGGGGGTGTTTCGGGGGCTTCACGGATTCGCGCGGCGAACCCCGGCGTTGAGGCGTGTTCTACACGTCTGGCTCGGCTTGGCACAACCGAAGACATCATGGGGAACCGCGTGACGGTGCTGTGAACGGCGACGGTCTTTTCCCAAGGATCGGCATGGACTATGCCGGGCGTTCACGTCCTGTCGCGTCGGATCGCGGCCTTCTTGAGGCCGCGCCGCGACGGGATCTCCCGCTTCCTGAGGAGCGCTGCATGCGTATCGAGTTCGTTCCCGCCGACAGCCAAGCCGGCGCCACCGCCGCCTTGGCGGTGCTGGCCTACGAGGCCGCCGCCCTTTCGCCCGAGGCCAAGGCCGTCAACGACGCCGCCGGCGGCGCGATCGCCCGCGCCGCGGCCGGCGGCCGCTTCATCGGCGCCAAGGGTCAGGTGCTCGACATCCTCGCCCCGGCCGGCCTGGACGCCGCCCGCGTGGTGGTGATCGGCGTCGACGGCGCCGGCGTCGTCGAGCCCGAGACGGCCGAGATCGCCGCCGCCCACGCCTACAACGCCGTCAAGACCTCGGGCGTCACCGAGCTGCTGCTCAAGCTGGGCGGCGACGCCGAGACCGCCGCCCGCGTCGCCTTCGGCGTCAGGCTGGCCGCCTACCGCTTCGACAAGTACCGCACCACCGAAAAGGCCGAGAAGAAGCCTTCGGTCGCCACCGTCAAGGTCGCCGCCGCCGATCCGGCCAAGGCCCAGAAGGCCTTCGCCGCCCTCGAGCCGATCGCCGACGCCATCCTGTTCAGCCGCGACCTCGTCTCCGAGCCGGCCAACATCCTGCACCCGGAAGAGTTCGCCGCCCGCGTGAAGGGCCTGGAGAGCCTGGGCCTCGAGGTCGAGATCCTCGGCGAGAAGGAAATGGCCGCTCTGGGCATGGGCAGCCTGCTGGGCGTTGGCCAAGGCAGCGTCCGCGAGAGCCAGCTGGTCATCGCCAGGTGGAACGGCGCGGCCGACAAGTCGGCCCAGCCGATCGCCTTCGTCGGCAAGGGCGTCTGCTTCGACACCGGCGGCATCTCGATCAAGCCCGCCGAGGGCATGGAAGACATGAAGTGGGACATGGGCGGCGCGGCCGCCGTGGCCGGCGTCATGCACGCCCTGGCCGGCCGCAAGGCCAAGGTCAACGCCATCGGCGTCCTGGGTCTCGTGGAAAACATGCCCGACGGTAACGCCCAGCGTCCCGGCGACGTCGTCACGTCGATGTCGGGCCAGACCATCGAGGTCATCAACACCGACGCCGAAGGCCGCCTCGTGCTGGCCGACGCCCTCTGGTACACGCAGGACCGCTTCAAGCCGAAGTTCATGGTCGACCTGGCCACCCTGACCGGCGCGATCATCATCTCGCTGGGCAACGACTACGCGGGCCTCTTCAGCAACAACGACGGCCTGTCGGAGAAGCTGCTGGCCGCCGGCGAGGCCGAGCGCGAGCCGCTGTGGCGCCTGCCGCTGCCCAAGGCCTACGAGAAGCAGATCGAAAGCCCGATCGCCGACATGAAGAACATCGGCGGCCGCCCGGCCGGCTCGATCACGGCGGGCCTGTTCCTGCAGCGCTTCGTCAATGGCGTGCCGTGGGCCCACCTCGACATCGCCTCGACCGCCTGGCGCAAGGGCTCGACCGATCCGACCGTGCCGGACGGCGCCGTCGGCTTCGGCGTGCGCCTGCTCAATCGCCTCGTCGCCGACGCCTACGAGGGCTGAGCCCCCTTATGTCGGCCGCGCCCTGCGAAATCTGGTTCTACCACCTGGAGCGAAGCAGCGCCGAACAGGTGCTGCCCGAGCTTCTGGAAAAGACCCTGGGGCGCGGCTGGAAGGCTCTGGTCCGGGGAGGGGATCCGGCGCGCCTCAACGCGCTGGACGCCCACCTCTGGACCTTTCGCGACGACAGCTTCCTGCCGCACGGCATGGCCGAGGAGCCGCTGGCCGAGCGCCAGCCGGTGCTGCTGATCGCCGCCCTCGACAACCCGAACGGCGGCGATGCGTTGTTTCTGCTCGACGGCGCCGAGCCGGGGGATCTCAGCGACTTTGCGCGCTGCATCCTGCTGTTCGACGGCCGTGACGAAGAGGCCCTGCGGCTGGCGCGGGGCCGCTGGAAGGCGTTCAAGGCGGCCGGCCACCCGGTGTCCTACTGGCAGCAGGCCGAGCGCGGATGGGAGAAGAAGGCATGAAGCGGCTGTTCACGGTTCTGGGCGCCACGATGGTCCTGGCGGCCTGCTCGACCAGCACGCCCGAGCCCGCGCCGCCGCCGCCGCCCGAAACGCCGGTGGCGCCGCCCGCCATCGCCCTGCCCAAGCCGCCGGAGCCGCAAAAGGACCAGTGCGGCCTGAAGGAGGCGCAGGCCTTCGTCGGCAAGAACCGCACGCAGCTGCCGGCCCCGGTCGATCCTTCCCGCTGGCGCGTGGCCTGCACCACCTGCCCGGTGACCATGGACTACCGCGCCGACCGCCTGAACATCCTGTTCAACCCCGACACCGGGGTCGTGCAGCAGGTGAAGTGCGGGTAAGGGCGGGCTGATCGCGCCCACCTCAATCCGAACTTCCCCGCGAAGGCGGGGACCCAAGCTGACGCTCCGAAATGTGGCTCGGTCGTAGGTCGTCGGCGACCTCGGCTTGGATCCCCGCCTTCGCGGGGAAGTTCGGTGAGAAAGATAGTATTTCCCCCTAACCATTTGTCCTCATGGACAAATGCGGAGTCCATCTAGACAGAATCGCCAGTCCCCGGGCCAAGTCTCCGCGCGACGTCGCGGCGCTCCCAACCAGCCGCGCGCGCCTGGGGAGTCTGAGCATGAAATTCGCCGCCGTCCTGGCCGCCGCTGCCTCGTTGCTGGCCGTTTCCTCCGCCTTCGCCGCCGATCCCGTCCCGCCGCCCGGCCCGCAATGGCTGAAGGCGAAGGACGGCCGCATCGTCGACGAGACCGGCGCGCCGGTGATCCTGCGCGGCATGGGCTTAGGGGGCTGGATGCTGCAGGAGGGCTACATGCTGCGCCTCTCCAAGCTCGGCCAGGAGCACGTCATTCGCGGCAAGATCGCCGCCCTGGTCGGCCCCGAGCGTGAAGCGGCGATCCACACCGCCTGGCTCGACAACCACACCACCAAGGCCGACATCGACTACATGGCCGCCGCCGGCTTCAACTCGGTGCGCCTGCCGATGCACTACGCGCTCCTGACCCTGCCGGCCGACCAGGAGCCCGTTCCCGGCGCCGACACCTGGAAGGAGGACGGCTTCAGGCGCATCGACGACCTCCTGGCCTGGACCAAGGCCGCTGGCATGCACCTGATCCTGGACCTGCACGCCGCGCCGGGCGGGCAGGGCAATGACCTGGCCATCTCCGACCGAAATCCGGCCAAGCCCTCGCTGTGGGAAAGCCCCGAGAACCAGCGCAAGACCATCGCCCTCTGGAAGAAGCTCGCCGACCGCTACAAGGACGAGCCGGCCATCGGCGCCTACGACGTGCTCAACGAGCCCAACTGGGACTTCGACAAGCCGGCCACGAAGAACGGCTGCGGCGACGAGAAGCAGCAACTGCTCTGGGACTTCCAGCGCCGGGTCACCGCCGCCATCCGGCAGGTCGACCAGCGCCACCTGGTGATCATCGAGGGCAACTGCTGGGGCAACAACTACAAGGGCATGGGCAAGCCGTGGGACGGCAACATGGCCCTGTCGTTCCACAAGTACTGGAACCGCAACGACGAGGCCGCGCTCGAGCCGTTCCTGAAGCTGCGCGAGGAAACCGGCCTGCCGGTGTGGCTGGGCGAGTCGGGCGAGAACTCCAACGTCTGGTTCGCCGACGCCATCCGCCTCGTCGAGAGCCATGGCGTCGGCTGGGCCTTCTGGCCGCTGAAGAAGATCGGCTTCAATCAGCCCCTTCAGGTCGAGGTCGGCGCCGACTACGACGCCGTGGTCGCCACCCTTACGGGCGAGGCCAAGACGCCCGTCTCGGCCGACAAGGCCTATGCGGTCTTGATGAAGCTGGCCTCCCACGACGTGCGCTTCGAGAACAACACCGCCCATCCCGATGTGATCGACGCCATGCTGCGCCAGCCGCACGACGAGAGCGTCCGGCCGTTCAAGCCGCACCGCATCGCCGCCAGGGGCGGGACGATCAAGGCCGTCGACTACGACCTTGGCCCCATCGGCAAGGCCTATTGGGACAAGGACGCGGCCAACTACCACGTCGCCACCGGCGGCGAACGCACGCTCTGGAACAACGGCCGCACCTACCGCAACGACGGCGTCGATATCGCCCCCGACGGCAAGCGCGTCACCGACTTCACCGCCGGCGAATGGCTGCGCTACACGGTGACCGCCGACCGCGCGGGGACCTACGGCGTGAAGATCGCAGGGCAGGGGCCGATGACCGTGTCAGCCAACGGCGGCGCCGGCGTGGTCTCGGGCGGAACGGTACGGCTGCCGGCGGGGACCAACGTGCTGGTGCTGCGGTCCGACGGCGCGGCTGAGGTGACGTCGGTGAGCCTGAACGCTCTCCCATAGAGGTTCAGCGATCCAGATCCTCCCCCTGAAGGGGGAGGTGGCCCAGAGGGCCGGAGGGGGGGCGTTTTCAGCTTCCCAGATTGCTGGACCTTTCTCCGTAAAATCCCCGCGAAAGCGGGGACCCAGGCTTTGCCCCCCAATCGCCGCCTCCCTCGCCCTTGTGGCGAGGGCCCATGCTGGCGACCGCTCAGACCTGGGCCATCCAGCAAAGGTCTGAGCAGGCTGAGCGATGGATCCTCGCCACAAGGGCGAGGAAGGCGTGAATTGGGTTGGGCTCGGAAAGTGGCCCGGACGGGGATAGAGCAGCGTGGATCCCCGGCGATTGCCGAAAAAAGTTCCACGAACTCAACCGCTTGCAACTTTCTCATCCAATTCAATCAGACGCGCCGAAACCCGCCGCATAATCAAACCCGTCCCCGCCATGGGGAGGGCTCTTGGTACCGGCCCAAGCGTGGCGAGGACCGCATCGAGCGGGGCCGCTTGAAGCGTCGTGGGAAAAGGCGGGCTTGCAGGAGCGCTCAGAAGGCGTGAATGGGCCGCCAAGCCGTCCACGGCGCAACGAGCGGGTCGACAGGGCCGGGATCGTTCAAACCGGCCTAACAGGATCAGCCGAGGCTCGCGCCGGATTACCGCGGAGCTATTGGTCCTGCCCGTCCGAGGGACAGCCGGATCCAGGGTTGAAACAGCACCCGCGCCTTCGGCCCTTCGGAATAACGATGCGGCGGAGCGGTCGACGAAGCCGAAACGCTAAAACAAATCACGGTCCCCGGGCTCCGCCCGGCCGCTCCGCGCCTCCCCACCAGCTTTCGTGGATTGCCACGGGAGATCGCCTCTCCATGTCCCTCTCCCCTTGCGGGAGAGGGTGGCCTCGCGAAGCGAGGTCGGGTGAGGGGTCTCTCAGAACCGTCCGCGCGACCCCTCATCCGTCGCCTTCGGCGACACCTTCTCCCGCAAGGGGAGAAGGATCTAAGCGGAGAACCCCATGCCCAAGTCCAAACCCCCGCGCAGCCGCCTGCGCCGCGCCCCGAACGGCAAGGCGCTCAGCGGCGTAAATCAGCGGGTGATCGCCGCCTGCGACGACCATATCGCCTTCCTGCAGCGCATGCAGCGGCAGGTCGACCAGGTGGCGCTCAAAGCTCCGGCCGAGGAGGTGGCCAACTTTCGCGAAGAGACGAACGAAGGCATCCGTTGCTGGACGGCCGTTCGCGACATGCAATACGAGTTTCAGCGTGATCGATCGCCGGCTTGGCCTGGCATCGCCGAGGCGCTCAAGGCGCACGAGGCGGAGGAAGCCCGGCGTAAGCGCCGCTAGCGCTTGCCCAAGCCCGGGAACATCGCCGCCTCGCCGTCGAAGACGCCCAGATAGCCCAGCTCGCCGAGCAGCGGCGTCAGGTCTTCGAGCTTGTCGGCCTGGGCGCGGGCGGCGGCCAGTTCGCTGGGGCGGCCGGTCTGGTCGTGCAGGCGATAGACCGTCCACATCTTGCCCTTGGGGGCCGCGGCGCCCGGGGCGAGATAGCGGTGTTCCCAGCCCACCAGGGCCGGCGTGCGGCCGATCTCGACGTCGAACGGACGGTCGCGGAAGGCGAGATCCATCTCCAGTCGCGTGGCCTCGGCCAGGCGCTGGTCGAGCCAGGCCGCGAAGGCTTCCAGCACGGCGGCGGCCGACAACCCTTCGGGGTTGGCGACGACGTGGTTGCGGCTGGAAAGGGCTGCGGTCATGGCCGCATCAATAGGCCCGAAGGTCTGTCGGAACGGCTAAAGCTCTTGGTTTACTGGCGTTTACCGAGAGTTGTTGTTCTGGAGCGGATCGATGCTCATCCGGTCTTCGCCGCCAGATCCGTTCTTCCCCGCGAAGGCGGGGACCCAAGCGGAGACTGCGGGCGATCACACTCCGAGCTTCCTCCTGAACCACAGCTTGGATCCCCGCCTTCGCGGGGAAGCTCGGTGAGATAAGATCTGAGCTGCCCGAACGCCTGTCCGACCTAGCCCTCGGCCTCGGCCAGCTGTTCGGCCAGCTCCATCCACGCCGCCTCGGCCTCTTCCAGCTTGGCCTTGGCGTTGTCGCGGCGCTTTTCCAGCTCCGGAACCTTGGCCGGCGTCTTCACATAGAGCTGCGGATCGGCCAGCTGGGCTTCCAGTTCAGCCAGGTCGCGGGTCTTGCGGTTCATCACCTGCTCGGCGGCCTCGACCTTGCGGCGCAGGGGCTCGACGGCGACCTTCTTCGGGGCGGCGGGAGAAGCGGCTTCCGCCTTGGCCGGCTCGCGGGCCACCTGGGTGGGCTTCACCGCCTGCTTGGCGCGCTCGAGCACGAACTTGGCGTAGTCGTCCATGTCGCCATCGAACGGCACGACCTTGCCGTCGGCGGCCAGCCACAGGCGGTCGGCGACGAGCTCCATCAGCGAGCGGTCGTGGGTGATCAGCAGCACCGCGCCCTCGTAGTCGTTCAGCGCGTCGAGCAGGGCCCGGCGGCTGTCGATGTCGAGGTGGTTGGTCGGTTCGTCGAGGATCAGGACGTGCGGGGCGTCCATGGCCACCAGGTTCAGCAGCAGGCGGGCGCGTTCGCCGCCCGACAGGTTGGCCACCGTGGTGTCCTGCTTCTCGAAGGTCAGGCCCCATTGCGCCAGGCGCGAGCGGCGCGAGGATTCGCTGGCCTCGGGCATGGCCCGGCGCACGATCTCCAGCGGGGTGTCCTTGGGATCCATCGCCTCGATCTGATGCTGGTGGAACCAGCCGACCTTCATCTTCTTGTCGCGGTGCAGCTCGCCCTTCTGGATGTCCAGCGCGCCGGCGATCATCTTGGCGAAGGTCGACTTGCCCGCGCCGTTGACGCCGAGAAGACCGATGCGGTCGTCCAGGTCCATGCGCAGGTTGAGGTTCTTCAGGATGGCGCGACCGGCCTCGTAGCCGACGTCGGCCTTTTCCAGCCGGATCAGCGGCGGGGCCAGCGGCTTGGGCGGCGAGGGCAGGGTGAAGGGCGCGACGCGCTCCTCGATGGTGGTCGCCACCGGCTCCATCTTGGCCAGGCGCTTCATGCGCGACTGGGCCTGGGCGGCCTTGGAGGCCTTGGCCTTGAAGCGGTCGACGAAGGCCTGCAGGTGGGCGCGCTCGGCGTCCTGCTTGGCCTTGGCCGACAGTTGCAGCCGGGCCTTCTCGGCGCGGCGCTTCTCGAAGTCGTCGTAGCCGCCGACATAGAGCTCCAGCTTGCCGCCGGCCAGGTGCAGCATGTGCGTGCAGCTGTTGTTGAGCAGCTCGCGGTCGTGGCTGACGATCAGGGCGGTGTGCGGATACTTCTTCAGCCGCGCTTCCAGCCAGAGGGCGCCTTCCAGGTCGAGATAGTTGGTCGGTTCGTCGAGCAGCAGCATGTCGGGCTCGGCGAACAGCGCGGCCGCCAGGGCCACGCGCATGCGCCAGCCGCCCGAGAACTCGCTCATCGGCCGGGCCAGGTCGTCCTGGGTGAAGCCCAGGCCGACCAGGATTTCCGAGGCCCGGGCCGGAGCCGAATCCGCGTCGATCTCGATCAAGCGCCCCCAGATCTCGCCCATCTCCTCGGGGGCGGCGGTTTCCAGGCGGGTCGTCAGGGCGTGGCGCTCCTCGTCGGCCTCCAGCACCGTGTCGAGCAGGGTGACGGGCGTGGCCGGGTGCTCCTGGTCCACCGAACCGATGCGGGCGTTCCTGGGCAGGCTGATCTCGTCGTCACCGGCCGTCAGTTGGCCGAGGATCAGCTTGAACAGGGTCGACTTGCCTACCCCGTTGCGGCCGATCAGGCCGACCTTCGCGCCCGGAGGCAGGCTGACGGTCGCCTTTTCGAAGAACCGGCGTCCCCAGGCGTCGAAAGTAAGGTCGTTGATCTGAAGCATCTGGGAACGCGGGGTTGGCGGGGAGGAGGCGCACGGCTATAAGCCCGCAACCTCCCAATTCACAAACTTTCTCTGTGAGATTTTCGGAATGACCGAACGTACCTTCTCGATCATCAAGCCCGACGCGACCCGCCGCAACATCACCGGCAAGATCAACGCCGTGATCGAGGAAGCTGGTCTGCGCATCGTCGCCCAGCGTCGCGTCCACCTGACCGAAGCTCAGGCCAAGAAGTTCTACGAAGTCCACGCCGAGCGCCCGTTCTACGGTGAACTCGTCGCCCAGATGACCGCCGAGCCGGTCGTCGTGCAGGTCCTGGAAGCCGAAGGCGCCGTGGCCAAGTACCGTGAAGTCATGGGCGCCACGAACCCGGACAACGCCGCCGAGGGCACCATCCGCAAGCTGTTCGCCCTGTCGATCGGCGAAAACTCGGTCCACGGTTCGGACAGCCTCGAGAACGCCGGCATCGAAATCGCCCAGTTCTTCACCGACGCCGACATCGTCGGCTAAGGCTTCCGGGCTTTAGGTTATGAAAAGGCCGGCGGGGCGACCCGCCGGCCTTTTTGTTTTTGGGGCGGTGAGAGAGCTTTTCGCATCCCCCAACTGCTTTCCTCGCCCTTGTGGCGAGGACCCATGTTCGAGCGATCTCAGACCTTGGCCGTCAAAGCTCGGAGGTAGGCGCTGGTCCTGAATTTTCTGAGCAGGCGGACGCATGGATCCTCGCCACAAGGGCGAGGAAGGCGAACGTTGGTGTCGGCTGGGGCCAAACCCTAAGCCAGCCCCGGATACAGATCGTCCCAGAACGGATTCGTCCGCTCGATCAGGTTGATCTTCCACTGCCTAGGCCAACGCTTCAGCGACCGTTCCCGTTGGAACGCCGTGCCCATGTCGTCTTGAGGTTCGTACCAGACGAGGCGTTTGAGCCCGTACTTCTTCGTGAAGCCTGGGATCAGTCCCTCGCGATGTTCCCAAATCCGGCGTGTCAGATACCCGGTCGCACCGATGTAGAGCGTCTCTAGGCGCTCGTTGGCCATGATGTAGACGGCGATGTAGCGCTCTTCGCTAGGCATGCGGGGAGCGTGGAGCAGTGGCCGAAAAGAAGGCCAGCGGAAAAGCCGGTGTTTTCGTCTCGCTTAGCTCTCAACCGCTTTCCTCGCCCTTGTGGCGAGGATCCATGGTGGAGCGTTCTCAAAAATTGGAGGATGGAACTGGGCGGTCAGCGCCTGTCCCGAAGCAACTGAGCATTCGGACACATGGGTCCTCGCCACAAGGGCGAGGAAAGCAAAGAAGTGGAAGGGCAAGAGTTGGGGCCCTTTAAAGCCCCTGCACAAACTCCGCCAGCACCGCCGGATAGAGCTTGTGCTCTTCCACCAGCACCCTTGCGGCCAGGGCGTGATCGTCGTCGCCGGTCTCGATGGCCACCCGGGCCTGGCCCAGGATCGGGCCCTCGTCGACGCCGGCCGTGACCAGGTGCACGGTGCAGCCGGCCTCGGCCTCGCCTGCGGCGATGGCGCGGGCGTGGGTGTCGAGGCCTGGATATTTGGGCAGCAGGGAAGGGTGGATGTTCAGCATGCGGCCTTCCCAGGCGTCGACCAGGAACGGCGTCAGGATCCGCATGTAGCCGGCCAGGGCGATGACCTCGATCCCGCGCTCACGTAAGGCGCTGTCGACCGCGCGTTCATGGGCCTCGCGGTCCTTGCCGAAGGGCTTGCTCTCGACGCAAAGCGCCTCGATCCCGGCGGCCTGGGCCGTGGCGAGACCGCCGGCGTCGGCCTTGTTGGCCAGCACCAGAGCGATCTCGAACGGGCAGTCCGGGGCCTGGGCGGCGCGGACCAGGGCTTCCATGTTGGAGCCCCGGCCCGAGATCAGGGCGGCGACCTTGGTCTTGGCCGACATCAGGCCTTGGCCAGCTGGCCGCAGACGAAGGCGTCTTCACCGGCGTTCAGCAGGGCGGCCAGCACCGGCTCGACGTCCGACTGGGCGACGATCAGGATGAAGCCGACGCCGCAGTTGAAGGTCCGGCGCAGTTCGTGGGCGTCGATCTGGCCGACTTCCTGCAGCCACTCGAACACGGGCGGCAGCGGCCAGGCGTTCCAGTCGAATTCCGGAACCAGACCCTCGGCGATGCAGCGCGGCGGGTTCTCGATCAGGCCGCCGCCGGTGATGTGCGCCCCGCCTTTCACTCGCCCCGACTGAAGGAGGGGCAGGATCGACTTCACATAGATGCGGGTCGGGGCCATCAGGGCCTCGGCCAGCGTCTTGCCTTCCTCGAAGGGGCAGGGGGCGTCCCAGGCCAGGCCCGAGCGCTCGACCACGCGGCGCACCAGCGAATAGCCGTTCGAGTGCGGGCCCGACGAGCCGATGCCGATGATCACGTCGCCGGCCCGCTGCTTGTCCAGCTTGGGCAGGACGCCGTCGCGCTCGACCGCGCCGACCGAGAAGCCGGCCAGGTCGTACTCGCCGTCGCTGTACATACCGGGCATTTCGGCGGTCTCGCCGCCGACCAGGGCCGCGCCGGCCAGCTTGCAGCCTTCGGCGATGCCGGCGACGACGCTCTTGGCGGTCTCGACGTCCAGCTTGCCGGTGGCGAAGTAGTCCAGGAACATCAGCGGCTCGGCGCCCTGGGCCAGCAGGTCGTTGACGCACATGGCCACCAGATCGATGCCGACCGTGGCGTGCATGCCAGCGTCGATGGCGATGCGCAGCTTGGTGCCGACGCCGTCGGTGGTGGTCACCAGCAGGGCGTCCTCGTAGCCGGCGGCCTTGAGGTCGAACAGCGCGCCGAAGCCGCCGAGGCTGGCTTCCGCGCCCGGACGGCGAGTCGCCTTGGCCAGCGGCTTGATCGCGTCGACGAGGGCGTTGCCGGCATCGATGTCGACGCCCGCCTGGGCGTAGGTCAGGCCGCCGGCTTGGTCGGTCTTCGGATCGCTCATCGGGTCGCTCATCTGTGGTTCCAGGCCCTCGGCGACCCTTGTTCGGCGCTTTGGGACAGAAAAGTGGCTGCTCCGCAACGCTTGACGCTTGCAGACTCGGGGGTGCGCGAGGCTATTAGCAGCCGATGACGCCGATCACCACCACCGCCGAGCTGGCGGAGTTCTGTAATGGTTTGAAGGGGCAGCCCTTCATCGCCGTGGACACCGAGTTCATGCGCGAGACCACCTATTGGCCCAAGCTCTGCCTGATTCAGGTTGCTTCGCCCGTTTCCGACGCGGTGATCGACCCGCTGGCCGAGGGCCTCGACCTCGAGCCGCTGCTCGAACTGATGCGCGACGAGACCCTCTTGAAGGTGTTCCACGCCGCCCGTCAGGACGTCGAGATCTTCAATAATCTGAAGGCGATGCCCACGCCTCTGTTCGATACCCAGGTGGCCGGCATGGCCGCGGGTTTCGGCGAGCAGATCGCCTATGACGCCCTCGTGCGCCAGATGCTGAAGATCGAGATCGACAAGTCGAGCCGCTTCACCGACTGGGCGCGCCGTCCGCTGACCGACGCCCAGCTGGCCTACGCCCTGGCCGACGTGACGCACCTGGCGCGCCTGTTCCCGGTGCTGCGCGATCGCCTCCAGGAATCAGGCCGCCTGGCCTGGGTCGAGGAGGAGATGAAGGCCCTGAGCGATCCGGCCGCCTACGATGTCGACCCCGAGAAGGCCTGGCGCCGCCTGCGTCCGCGCAAGACGCAAGCCAAGTACCTGGCCGTCTTCAAGTCGGTCTCGGCCTGGCGCGAGCGCACCGCCCAGCAGCGTGATCAGCCGCGCGGCCGCATCCTCAAGGACGAGGCCATCGACGAGCTGGCCACCCAGGCCCCGACCTCGCTGGAGGGGCTCAATACCCTGCGCGGCGTGCCCAAGGGCTTCGGCGGCAGCAAGTTCGGCCCCGACCTGATCGCCGCGATCAAGGCCGCCCTGGCCGATCCCGAGGGCTACGCCCCCGTGGTCGACAAGCCCGGTCCGCCGCCGCCGCCCTCGGCCGGCGCCGTGGTCGAGCTGCTGAAGGTGCTGCTCAAGGCTCGCGCCGAGGAAGCCGGCGTGGCCTCCAAGCTGATCGCCACCGTTTCGGATCTCGAGAAGATCGCGGCCGACGACGAAGCCGACACCCCGGCCCTCCAGGGCTGGCGTCGCGAGGCCTTCGGCAGCGACGCCCTGAAGATCAAGCGGGGCGAACTGGCCCTGGTGCTCGACGGGATCAAGGTCCGCGTCGTCGAAGTCCGCCGGACCCCGCGTTCGGCCTGACCTCGGTGCGATTTCAGTCGGCGGCGCGACTCAAAAGGGTTGCGCCGTCCGCCATCCGGCGTGAAGTGCAGCGGCTGTCTTTGTGCAAGACGGCACAGCTGCCTTATGGTCGACATGCTTTGAAAAACGATTGTTGATCTCCGGGCGCTATAAGCGTCGCGGGGGTAATCGGCTGTGGGGACGGCCGAAGACTGGGGAACTTGGTCGAGTTGGCGTACGCGGAACAGGAACCGTGGCTGGTCAGGGCCGCGCGTAGTTATGTGAGGCCCGCCAAGGCCCTGCGGCAGCAGATTCCGCTGCGTCTCTTCGTCATCGCGATGGTTTGCGCGGCGATCGGCCTGGCCCCGCGATTTTCCTTCATGCTGCCGTGGGCGTTCGCCTGCCTTGCGGCGCAAGGGCTTCAGGCCCTGGCCCTGCGCGCTTTCGAGGGAAATCAGCGCCGCTGGATTTTTGCTTGCCTGGGCGCCGACTTCCTGCTGGCCGTCGCCTTTGGCTGGCTGGCGGTGCCGCTCTGGCGGACTGGCCTGCCGGCCGGCGCGGCGGGCGGGGCGCTGCTGCTGGCCGGATCGGTCATGACCGCCCTGATGGGCGCTAAGGGCTCGCGCCTGGCCTTCGCGGTCACCGCCACGCCGCATCTGAGCTATCTGTTCGCCGCGCCGATCCTGGCCGGCAACCACGAAGACGTCGGCGTGAAGGCCTTCCTGATCGGAAGCGGGCTGATGGTGCTGGTGACCTCGCTCGTCTTCGGCTGGTCGCGCCAGACCCTGCTGGCCGAGCGTGAGGCCCGCGCCGCCGCCGAGATCCGTCGCGAGCAGGCCGTGGCGGCCGACGCCGCCAAGAGCGCCTTCGTCGCCATGGTCAGCCATGAGCTGCGCACGCCGCTCAGCGCGATACTGGCCGGCGCCGGCGAAATCGCCCGTGGTTCGCGCGGCCAGGCCAAGGGCAAGGCCGAGCTGATCGCTGACGCGGGCGTGATGATGCGGGCGCTGCTCAACGACCTTCTCGACCTGTCCAAGATCGAGGCCGGGCGGATGACGGTGGAGTCGATCGATTTCGCGCCGCGGACCTTGATCTGCGACACCCTGCGCTTCTGGCGGGCCGAGGCGCGCGACAAGGGCCTGGCCTTACGCTTCAAGGGTGGGCGTCATCTGCCCAGATGGATCAAGGGCGACCCGGTGCGTCTGCGCCAGGTGCTCAACAACCTGCTCTCCAACGCCATCAAGTTCACGCCCGAGGGCCGGGTCTGCGTAGAACTGGCCATGGAGCCGCGCACCGAAGGCGGCCTACTGCTGAACCTGGCGGTGACCGACACCGGTCCGGGTCTGGGTCCCGAGCAGATGGCGCGCCTGTTCACGGCCTATGACCAGTTGGGCGCCGACACCGCCCGGACCTTCGGCGGCACGGGGCTTGGCCTGGCCATCAGCCGTGATCTGTCCCGCCTGATGGGCGGCGACCTGACCGCGGTCTCGGCCGAGGGATCTGGGGCTCGCTTCGTGCTGACCTTGCCGGCCCCGGTCGGCGAGGAGCCGCCGGCGCCGGAACCGCTGGACGCGTCAGCCGAGGGCTTTTCCGACATGCCGACGGTGCTGGTCGTCGACGACCACGAGATCAACCGCCGCACGCTGGCCCAGGTGCTGGAAGCCTTCGGGCTGGAGGTCGCCCTGGCCGCCGACGGTGAGACGGCGCTGCAACTCGCCGGCGAGACCCGCTTCGACGCCATACTGATGGACGTCAACATGCCCGGACTCGACGGCCTGGACACCACGCGCCGCCTGCGCGCCGAGGGCCTGAACCAGGCCACGCCGGTGATCGCCGTCACCGGCGCGGTGGCCGAGGGCGACATCGCCGCCTGCCGCGCAGCCGGCATGCAGGACTTCGTCGAAAAACCGTTCGAGGTGACCGCGCTCTACACCGTGCTGGTGCGCGTGCTGGGCGGCGAGGAAACCGCCTAGCTGGTGATGTGGCTGAAGGTCTCGATGGCCGCCATGAGCAGGGCCGACAGGACCACGCCGTGATAGGCCGCGCCAAGCACGACCGTCCGCCGTACCGACCACCCACGCTTCGCACCGAAGGCGGCTGCGACCTCGCGCTGTAACTGCCTGGCGGGGCTGTCCACGGGGGTCGCGCAAGCGCCTGCCAACCGAACCACTTCGGGTGTCGCCGGCGGTTGCCGAGCCGCTTCGATGCTATCGTGAACGTCGTAGGCGACCTGCTTCTGCATGTCGGTTTTCTCCCCGTGCTGAGGGGGAAAGCTTCGGCTTGGCGTGGCTAACAAACCATGCTGAAAGAACGGCGTTCGCCTGCGGCTCGCTGTCGCGGCCTAGAGCGGCAGGACCTTCAGTTTCAGGCCCAGAACCTGAGCCAGAGAGCCGGCTCGTTTGGCGGTCTGTTCGCCCAGCAGCAGGGCCGCATAGCCCGGCTCGGCCGACAGCTGGACGTCGGCCTTTTCGATCGCCAGCCGCGAACGTGACAGCAGGGCCGGGCTACGCCCCGACAGGTCGCAGCCCAGTCGGATCGCCGCGCCCAGGGCCCGGGCGCGCTTGAGGCGGGCCGGGGTCAGCAAGCGCTCCAGGACCTGCATCTCCGGCGGATTGAACGGCGTCGAATGGCGCGCGAAGGCGGCGGCGGCCAGGAAGGCGCGCTCCACATGGGTCTGGCCGGCGATCGGCGCGCGCAGCACCTGCTCGAAGACGAGGTCGGCGCGATGGTCCGGATGCAGGCGCGCACCCAGGTCGGCCAGGCGGCAGGCCGCGGCCGTCAGCACCGCGTCGCGGCCGTCGAACAGGGGCTCCAGCTTGGCGAAGGCCGGCTCCAGCCAGGCCTGCAAGGCCACGCCCAGATCGTCGGCCACGCCCTGGCGGGCGGTCAGCGAGGCGCAGCCTTCGATCAGCGGATCCAGGCCCCGCACGCGCGGCGCCATGGCTTCGAAAAGCAGGCCCTCGCGAACGCCGAAGGCCGAGATCTCGATGCGCTTGAGGTCCAGGCGCTCGATCAGGCTCTCCAGCACCTCGGCGGCGTAGGGCAGGGTCTCGATGCGCTTCCTGGACATGCCCTCGATGCGCTCGAGCGAACTTCTGGACTGGTGCGAGACCAGGCGCGCGGCCTCCAGGGCCTCGCTGCGGCCGATCTCGTACTGGTGCACCACCTGAAGCGGGTAGCCCGACAGCCGCATGTGCAGCAAAGCCAGGTTGCGCCAGGCGCCGCCCACGGCGTGGAAGGCGTCGGCCTTGAACACCTCGGCCACCGGCGCCAGGCGCTGGGCGGCCAGGCGCCGCACGCGCTCGGCGTCGAAGCCCTCTGTCAGGCCCAGGCTGAACGGACCCAGCGGCAGGGTCACGCCCTGGCCGGCGCCGGTCGGCTCCAATCGAACCAGTTCCAGGCTGGCGCCGCCCAGGTCGCCGACCACGCCGGTGGCGTCGGGAGCGCCGGCCAGCACGCCGAGCGCGGCGTAGCGGGCCTCTTCCTCGCCGGAGAGCACGCGGATGGTCAGGCCGGTCTCTTCGGCGACGCGCTTGACGAAGGCGGGGCCGTCGGAGGCCTCGCGCACGGCGGCGGTGGCGGCGACGAAGGTCTCGGCCGGCTGCACGGCCTCCAGCACCGCCTTGAAGCGCTTCAGCGCCGCCAGGGTCTGGGTGACGCCGTCAGGCGCCAGGCGGCCTTTGGAGCCGAGCTCACGGCCAAGGCCGGCCAGCACCTTCTCGTTGAAGACGGTCCAGATGGCGCGACCTTCCAGCCGGTACACCACCAGGCGGACCGAGTTGGAGCCGATATCGATCACGGCCGCGTCGCGCGGCGCCGAGAGAGGCATGAGGCTGGTTTAACGCATTCGTCGCGCAGGGGAAGCAGCGGCCTTGGACGAAACTGTCACGAAAGCCGTCGCTCCCCAGTTTTTCAGCGCTTGCGCTTGGGGCCGACGTGATCGAAGGCGCGCGGCAGGTCCTGCACGTGATGGCCGCGGCCCGACAGGCTGGGATTGGTCATGAAGTACTCGTGGGCCGAGAACGCCCCCTTGCTGTCCCAGGCCGGATCGCGAGCGTAGTGGCCCTCGCTGTCGAGGCGCCAGCTCTGGGCCTCGTCGTTGAGGTTGGCGACCATGATCTGGCTCAGCACCTGCTGGTGCACGGTCGGGTTCTCGATCGGCACTAGGCTTTCCACCCGGCGGTCTAGGTTGCGGGGCATCCAGTCGGCCGAGCTGATGAAGGCGCGGGTCTGGGCGCTGGGCATGTCGGCCCCGTTGGCGAAGGCCACGACGCGGGCGTGTTCCAGAAAGCGGCCGACGATCGACTTGACCCGGATGTTCTCCGACAGGCCCGGAATGCCCGGGCGCAGGCAGCAGATGCCCCGCACCACGAGATCGATCTGCACGCCGTCCTGGCTGGCGGCGTAGAGGGCGTCGATGATCTGCGGGTCGACCACGGCGTTCATCTTGGCCCAGATGCCGGCCGGCTTGCCGGCGCGGGCGTTGGCGGCCTCGGCGGCGATCATGGCCAGCAGGTCGGGCTTCAGCGTCTGGGGCGAGAACGACAGCTTCTCCAGCGCGCCGGGCTGGGCGTAGCCGGTGATGAAGTTGAACAGCTTGCCGCCGTCGCGGCCCATGGCCGGGTCGCAGGTGAACAGGGAAAGGTCGGTGTAAACCCGCGCCGTCTGCGGGTGATAGTTGCCGGTGCCGAAGTGGCAGTAGGTGCGCAGGGCCTCGCCCTCGCGCCGCACCACCACCGACAGCTTGGCGTGGGTTTTCCAGTCGACGAAGCCGAACACCACGTGCACGCCGGCCCGTTCGAGGTCGCGCGCCCACTTCAGGTTATTTTCCTCGTCGAACCGCGCCTTGATCTCGACCAGGGCGGTGACGTTCTTGCCGTTGTCGGCCGCTTCGATCAGGGCCGCCACGATCGGGCTGTCCTTCGACGTTCGATACAGCGTCTGCTTGATGGCCAGCACGTTCGGGTCGCGGGCGGCCTGGCGGATGAACTGCACCACCACGTCGAAGCTCTCGAACGGATGGTGGACGAGGATGTCCTTCTCGCGGATTGCCGCGAAGCAGTCACCGCCGTGATCGCGCACCCGTTCGGGGAAGCGGGCGTTGTAGGGCTTGAACTTCAGGTCCGGGCGATCAGGCGGGATCAACTCGCTCATCTGGGCCAGACCCAGCTTGCCGTCGACCAGCACCACGTCTTCGGGTTCGGCGCGCAGGCCCTCGATGATGAATTCGCGAAGGTCGGCGGGCATGGTGGTCTGGATCTTCACCCGCACCACGCGGCCGAGGCGGCGCTTCTTCAGGCGCGCCTCGAACTCGCGCACCAGATCTTCGGCCTCTTCCTCGATCTCCAGGTCGCTGTCGCGGATCAGGCGGAACAGGCCGCGGCCCTCGACCTCGTAGCCGGGGAACAGGTGGTCGAGGAACAGGATGATGAAGCTTTCCAGCGCCACGATCTTGCGCTCGCGCTTGCGGCCGCGGGCGGTGCTGGCGATCTCCCAGAAGCGCTGAACCTGGTTGGGGATCGGGGCCAGGGCGTAGAGGTGCTTGTCGTCGGCGATCCGGCGCAGTTTCAGCGCCAGGCAGAAGCCCAGGTTCGGGATGAACGGGAACGGGTGGGCCGGGTCGACCGCCAGCGGCGTCAGCACCGGGAAGATGCGCGACTTGAAGATCTCCTCGGCGCGCTCGCGGTCGGCGCCGACGATGTCCTTGGCGTCCAGCAGCTTCAGGCCCTCGGCCCACAGCTCGGCGCGCACCTCGCGCCAGATCTTCTGCTGCTCGCTCATCAGCTCGAAAGCCGAGGCGTTGATGCGGGTCAGCTGCTCGCCCGGCGTCAGGCCGTCCTGGCTGACCACGCGCACGCCCTCGCGCACCTGGCCCTTCAGACCGGCCACGCGGACCATGTAGAATTCATCGAGGTTATTGGCGCTGATCGACAGGAAGCGCAGGCGCTCCAGCAGCGGGTGGCGCGGATTGCCGCTTTCCTCGAGCACGCGCTGGTTGAAGGCCAGCCACGACAGTTCGCGATTGAAGAACCGCTCGGGCGAGGCCAGCAGATCCTCGTCCAGCGTCAGGCGCGCGCGATCCTCGGGCGCGGTCTCCGCCTTGTGAAGGGCGGGCGCGAGGGCGGCGGCGTCTGTCATCGTCTACTCCGGGGCAATGCCCGGCATGGTGGACGAGCCCGATGACAGCCGCAAGACAAACAGGGATTTGTTCAAGAAAAGCCGGGCTTTCGGCTGGTCTTGTCTAGTCCTCGAACGCGTCGTCCTCGCCGAAGGCCAGCACCTGGGCGACGAAGGCGCGGGTGATGCCGCGATTGCCTTCCGAGGCGGCCTCGTCGAGCAGCGCCACCAGGGCCACGGCTTCCGGCGCGCTGCGCGGAATGCGACGCAGCAGATAGGCGTAGACGTCGTCGGCGGGCCGGATCAGGCGGTCGGCGAAGGCGCGGCGCAGCACGGCCTCCAGCACCACGTCGTCGGGCTCGTCGATGACGGCGGCGGTCATGGCGTTCAGGCGCGAGCGCAGGTCCGGCACGATCGTCGGCCATTCCAGAGGCGCGGCCTGGGCGGTCAGCAGCAGGCTGCCGCCGTCGACGCCGGCCATGTTCAAGAGGTGGAACAGATCCTCGTCCGACACCACGCCGCCCAGGGCGCGGCGGTCAGCGTTCTCCACCAGCACGGCGCGACCGCGCAGGGCCGGCAGGTTCAGCGGCGCCTGGTGAGGATCGGTGGCGTCGATGATCACCGCGCCGGCCTCCGCGGCCCAGGCGCGGGCCAGGTGGGTCTTGCCGCTGCCCGACGGGCCGATCAGCGCCAGACGACCGTTCGGCCATTCCGGCCACGTATCGATGGCGCGCACGGCGTCTTCGTTCGCCGGTGAGACGGCGAAGTCGGCCCGCTCGAAGGTGGGCAGGCGTTCCAACGGCAATTTCAGCTGGCTCAAGGTCGTCGCGAAGTCACATGGTGAATGGGTAGGCAAGGTATAGGCCGCGGGCCGCTGCGCCGCGAGACGGCGGGCAGGCGGTGTTGGGGATATAGGCCACCATAGATGTGGACGCAGGAAGCGGGTGTGGATGCTCGTGTGGACGCCGGTGTGGACGGCCGTGGTCAAATGATCCACCGGCCTGTTGAGCGTTAATCTTCTGGGGACTTCGAGGGTCTCGCCGACTGCGGCATGATCCGGCGGCGAACGCTTGGACGTCGCCGCGATTCACTTTCGGAGCTTCAAACTGGCCCAGACCGCCGCCACCGCCGACCTCGCCGCCTGGCGCGAGCAGATGACCAGGCCGCCCGGCGCGCTGGGCATGGCCGCTCGCGCCGTCCAGCTGAAGGTCAACCGGATCATTCCGGAAAAGGTCCATGCCGCCATCACCACGGCGATGCAGGGCATGACCCGGGCGATCCTCACCGGTTCGGACTTCGCCACCGGGGCGCCGCTGGTCCAGGCTACGCTGGACGAGCGGCTGGAGCGCGTTCGGACGGCGATCGACAACTGGAAGAAGGCCGCCGCCGCCGAGGGCGGGATCGCCGGGGCAGGGGGCTTCGTCCTGGCCGCCGCCGATTTCCCGCTGCTGATGAGCTTCAAGATCAAGCTGCTGTTCGAGATCGCCGCGGCTTTCGGCCACGAGGGCTCGCAGCTGTCCGAGCGGCTCTACATCCTGCACATCTTCGAACTGGCCTTCTCGGACTCCGCTCACCGCGCCAAGGTGTTCGAGGCCATGGACGGCTGGGATGCACGCACCCATCCGACCGATCTTTCCGGCTTCGACTGGCGGGCCTTCCAGCAGCAGTACCGCGACCACATCGACCTAGCGAAACTGGCCCAGCTGCTGCCGGTCGTCGGCGCGCCGGTGGGGGCGATCGTCAACTGGCGCCTGGTCGAGAAGCTCGGTCACACGGCGGTGATGGCCTACCGGATGCGGTTGGAGGCGATCCCACCTCTCCCAGAGGGAGAGGGAGGGGCCCATGCGTAGCATGGGAGGGTGAGGGGTTTCGGTCTTTCCCGATAAGGTGCGAGCGACGTGTGATGGGACCGCCAGTAGCGTACGCCCTCACCTTCCCACCGCTTCGCGGCGGGCCCCTCCCTCTCCCCACGGGAGAGGTTTTTAGAGAAGAGCCTGATCGATCGCCTTCTGCAGGTTTTCAGGGCTCTCGGCGCCGACCACCGCCACCTTGCCGGCGAAGATCGCCACCGGCACGCCGGTGACGCCGCCCTGCACGGCCATCGCGTGCTGCTGGGCGATCACGTCCTTGTCGGCGCCTTCCGACAGCAGTTGCAGCACGGCGACCTCGTCCATGCCGGCCGCCTTGGCGATCTGGCCCAGCACGACGGGATCGCCGATGTCGCGGCCTTCCTCGAAATAGGCGGCGAACAGGCCCTCGACCACGGCGTCCTGCACGGCCGCGCCGCGCGCCCAGCGGATCAGGCGGTGGGCGGCGCTGGTGTTGGGCGACAGGGCGATCCTGTCGAAGGCGAAGTCAATGCCTTCCTCGGCGCCGGCCTCTTGCAGCGCCTTGTGCACGGCCTTCAGCCGCGTCTGGTCCTTGAACTTGCCGGCCATGTAGGCGGCGCGGTCGACGCCTTCCTCGGGAAGGCTTGGGTCCAGCTGGTACGGACGCCAGATGACGATCGGCTCGAGGTCGGGCCGCGCGGCCAGGGCGCTCTTCACCCGCCGCCAGCCGAGATAGCACCACGGGCAGACGACGTCGGCGACGACGTCGACGGTGATCGGCTGGCCCATGGGAGAACTCCTGCGAACTAGATGGCTTTCTGGAGCGCTTGCGAGGCGGCGCGCTCCAGTGCGTGGATGGCGGTCTCGCCCGGCTCGATCTGGGCGACGCCGATGTCGAACTCGCAGACGAACGGGCTGCGGTCCTCGCCGGCGTCGAAGGCCGTGCAGCCGATGACCGCGGCGATGCGCTCAGCGGCGGCCTTGGCGGCGGCCAGGTTGGTCGCCGGCAGGGCCAGGGCGAAGACTTCCGGCGCAAGGCGCGCGGCGGTGTCCTCGACGCGGACCAGGCGGCCGACCATCGAGCCGATCTGCGGGATGGCGCGGTCCAGCCAGCCGTTCTGGCGCGCCCAGACCACGTCGGCCTTGTCGGCCACGCGCAGCACGCCGATCGACAGCGGGCGTCCACGTTCGCGCGCCGCGCCGGCCAGGCGGGCCAGGTGGGCGGCGAACAGGTCGCGGGTGAACAGGCCCGTGGCCGCGTCCATCAGGCCCGAGCTGCGAGCCTTTTCCAGCGCGCCGCGAATGGCTTCGCCGCGTCGGTAGTTGCGGGCCAGCTCGATCACGCGGCGGGCGGTGTCGCCCTCGGGCGTCTGCGGCGAGGCCACGTCCGACACGCCGCGATGGAACGCCTCGGACATGGTCACGTAGCTCTCGGCGTTCATGTAGAGCAGCGCCGGGATGTGGAAGAGGCGGGTGTTGCGCCGCATGCCGGCGGCGATCGACAGCGCTTCCTGCTGGTTCTCGCCGGCCCACAGCACCACCGCGTCGAAGGCCCGCTCGTGCAGGTAGTCGAAGGCGGTGTAGGCGGTGAAGGCGCCGACGACGTCGGCGCCGCCGCGGGTCAGGGCGTTCGAGAGAGCCAGGAACTGCGGGGCCGGCTCGCCGATGGCCAGCACGCGATAGGGCGCGCTGGAGGCTTCCGGCAGGTCCAGCCGGCGGCCGCGATCGCCGAAGGTGGTCAGGCGAAGCTCGAACTCTTCCTCGGCGATGGCCGTGCGGACCAGGGATTCCAGGCGCAGCACCGCCTGCGACGGATGCAGCGGCGGCGACAGGGTCAGGTCGAAGGCGCTCTGGCCGACATCCGTGCCCGGCTCGCCGATGGCGATCACCGGCAGGCGGCGCGGGGCCACTGCGGCCTTCAGGCGACGGGCCAGGGTCTGGCTGTCGGGGCCGGCGGCGTCCAGGTCGACGATCACCGCCTCGATCTGCAGGTCGCCCAGCGCGGCCAGGGCGGCGTAGGGGCCGCGCGCGGTGATGGTGCGCCAGCCCAGGCGGTCCAGCCCTTCGGACAGGGGACCGGCCCGCGTGTCGTCACGCGCCACGATCAGGATCCGGGCGTTCACCGCCAAATTCGTTCTCCGCTGGCGCAGGCCTTCGATTCGCGAGCCAACATAGCAGAGGCGAGGGTGCGGCAAAGGGATGCGTGGTCGCAGTCTTTACCTTGTCGACAGGCGATTTCGCCTGGGCTTGCCTGACCGGGCGTCAACCGGGTCCTACTGCCGCCAACAAGATCGAAACGGGAGGATGCGATGGGCCAGGGACCGCTGTCGGGGCTGAAGGTGCTGGAGTTCGCCGGGATCGGCCCCGGGCCGTTCTGCGGCATGCTGCTGTCGGACCTCGGCGCCGACGTCGTGCGCATCGACCGCAAGGGCTCGGGCCGCTCCTCGCCGGCCGACGTCACGGCCCGGGGCCGCCGCTCGGTGGCGCTGGACCTCAAGCAGCCCGCCGCCGTCGAGACCTGCCTGAAGCTGATGGAGACCGCCGACGCGGTGTTCGAGGGCTTTCGCCCCGGCGTCATGGAGCGCCTGGGTCTCGGTCCCGACGCCGCCTTGGCCCGCAATCGGAGGCTCGTCTACGGCCGCATGACCGGCTGGGGCCAGACCGGCCCCTACGCCAAGGCCGCCGGCCATGACATGAACTACATCGCCATCACCGGCGCGCTCGACGCCATAGGCACGCAGGACAAGCCGATCCCGCCGCTGAACCTGGTGGGCGACTTCGGCGGCGGGGCGCTCTATCTGGCGTTTGGCCTGCTGGCCGGGGTGATTCACGCCCGCGAGACGGGGCAGGGCCAGGTCATCGACTGCGCCATGAGCGACGGCGCGGCCTCCTTGATGGCCATGTTCTACGGCTTCAAGGCCATGGGCATGTGGCGCGAAGGTCGGCGCAGCAACCTGCTCGACGGCGGGGCCCACTTCTACGACACCTACCAGTGCGCCGACGGCAAGTGGGTGTCGATCGGCTCGATCGAGCCGCAGTTCTATCTGCTGCTGCTGGAAAAGACCGGCATCACCGATCCGCACTTCCAGGCCCAGATGAGCCGCGACGACTGGCCGGCCCTGCGCGAGAAGCTGGCCGCCGTCATCGCCACCAAGACCCGCGACGAGTGGTGCCAGATCATGGACGCCACCGACGTCTGCTTCGCGCCGGTGCTGTCGATGGACGAGGCGCCGGACCACGTCCACAACAAGGCCCGCGAGACCTTCGTCGAGGTCGCCGGCGTCATCCAGCCCGCACCCGCGCCGCGCTTTTCGGCCACGCCGGGCGTGATCCAGGGCCCGCCGCCCAAGATCGGCGCCGACAATGCTTCGGCGCTCGGCGACTGGGGCTTTGATCCGGAAGCCATTGCGGCGTTGGAGGCCGTGGGGGCGCTGTAGTCGTCCTGCGTGATCCTCGTCCTTCGACGAGCTCAGGATGAGGATCAAGGCGCAGGCGGCGCATTAGAAACCCTCACCCTGAGCCTGTCGAAGGGCGAGGGCTTCGCTATCCCTGCGCAAGCTGACAACCGCGTTCAGATGCGGTTCAGGCGGCGAATCCTACCTTCGAACTGTGACCGGCCGCTGCGCCAACCCGTCCCTCGATGTGGCGGCCGGTTCAGGCAAGACCTGCGGAGACGCGTCGCTTTCCCTGAGGCGGCGCGTCTTTGACCATCTGGAATAGCGCGACTTTATCGACAGCGTCGCCGTCCAAGGGTTGCTTCACCGGACGGCCGGGGGCAGTTTCCGCCGAATGCAGCCCCCCAAGGCCCCCATTCGCTGGCGAGACCTCGATCTCGACCCGATCCACTGGGTTCAGGAAATCCTTCGCGTTCTCGGCCTGGCCCTGTCCCGGCTGTGGGGGCGCGACGTCATGCTCTATGTGGGCGGCGTCTCGTTCTTCGCCCTGCTGGCGGTGTTTCCGGGCCTGGCCATACTGATCGGGCTCTACAGCCTGCTGCTGGACCCTAACACCGCCGCCCGCCAGGCCGACGCCCTGGCCTTCATGATGCCCACCGGCGCGCGGCCGATCTTCCAGAGCGAGATGCAGCGACTGGCCCATGCGCCGGTCTACACCGTCTCGCTGCAGAGCCTCGTGATCCTGGTCATCGGCGTCTATGCCGCCCATCGCGGCTTCAAGGCCCTGCTGGCCGGCCTGTCGTTCATCCACGACGAGGAGGATCAGCGCGGCTTCTTCGGCTTCAACCTGATGGCGCTGTTCGTGCTGATCGCGGCCTTCGGCCTGCTGTTCCTTATGTCGGGCATCTTCCTGACCTTCCGCCTGCTGGCCAGCACCCTGAACCTGCGGCCGCTGGAGGGCGTGTCCTGGATCCAGAGCGAGTGGACCTGGGCGACCATGGGCCTCGTCATCGGCATGACCCTGATCTATCGCTACGCCATGTCCCGCCAGCCCGTGGGCTGGCGCGCCTCGCTGACGGGCGGGTTCGCTGCGGGCCTGTTCTGCGTCTTCATGTCGTGGGCCAGCGCCTTCTACGTCGAGAAGGTGGCGCACCTGGGCGCGACCTATGGCTCGATCTCGGCCGTGATCATCTTCCTGATCTGGCTGTCGTGGAGCGTGAACGCGGTGTTCTTCGGCGGCGCCCTGGCCACCGAGGTCGAGATCGCGCTCGACGAGCGGCCCCAGGCCCTGGTCGACGGCCCCAAGGCCATCGCCCTCAAGGCGCCTTCGTCACCCGAAAGCTGATCACGCCGCCAGGCAGGTCCTCGACGCCTTCCAGCGTCGCGCCCAACTGGCGGGCGAAGTGCGGCACGTCGATGCGCGCCAGCGGGTCGTCGGCCAGCAGCCGCACCGTCGCCCCAGCCGGCGCATGTTCCAGCGCCCGCCGCAGCCGAAGCGTCGGCACCGGGCAGCGGTGGCCGCGCGCGTCGACCTCGATGTCGCTCACGAAAACACCTGCTCGGCTTCTTCTGCCGTGAGGATCCGGTGCTTGCCGGGCTCCAGGTCGTCCGGCAGCGTGATGCCGCCGATCCGCTCGCGATGCAGCGCCGTGACGTGGTTGCCCATGGCCGCGAACATCCGGCGCACCTGATGATAGCGGCCCTCGGTGATGGTCAGTCGGGCGGTCTTGTCGTCCACCACCTCCAGCTGCGCCGGCAGCAGCGACTTTTCCTCGCCCTCCAGCATCAGCGTCCCGCTGGCGAAGGCCTCGCCCTCCTTGCCCGACAGCGGCCGGTCGAGGCTCGCCAGATAGGTCTTGGCCACGTGGCGCTTGGGCGAGATCACCCGGTGCAGGAAGTCGCCGTCGTCGGTGATCAGCAAGAGGCCCGAGGTGTCCTTGTCCAGCCGCCCCACGCTCGACAGCGCAGGATCCCGGATCTGCCAGCGGCGCGGCAGCAGGTCGTAGATCTTGGCCCCGTCCTCCCGGTGCGAGCACACCACGCCCAGGGGCTTGTTCATCAGCAGCACCAGCGGCGCGGGCGGATCGATCGGCACGCCGCGCACGAACAGGTGCTGGGGCAGGTCGGCGGTCACGGCGATGCGCTTGCCGGCGTCCTTCAGCGGCGCGCCGTCGAAGGTCACCTTGCCGGCCGCCACCAGGGCCTGGACCTCGCGCCGCGCGCCATAGCCCAGATTGGCCAGCAGCCGGTCCAGCCGCGCCATCAGCGCCTTGGTCATTTCACGGCCTCGAGCACCTTGAAGCCTTCCTGGTCGACCACCGGCTTCACGCGGGCGAAGTGATCGGCCAGCACGGCCTCGTAGGGCAGGTGGCGGTTGGCCACCAGCCACAGCACGCCGCCCTTCTTCAGCAGGGCCGCCGCGCCGCGGATGAAAGCCTGGCCCAGCGCCTTGTCCTCGCCGCCGCCCTCGTGGAACGGCGGGTTGGAGACCACGAAGTCGAGGTTCGACAGTTCCGGCAGGCCCAGGCGGATGTCGGCGTGCGAGAAGCTGACCCGCGCGTCGTCGACATTGCGCTGCGCCGCGTCCAGGGCCCGGCGGTCGATGTCGACCAGAGCAAGCTTGGTCACCTTGGGCGAGGCCAGCACCTGGTGGGCCAGCACGCCGATGCCGCAGCCCAGGTCCGCGCCGGCGCCGGCGAAGGCGGGCAGGGCCTGCATCAGAAGGGCGGTGCCGGTGTCGAGGCGATCCCAGCTGAACACGCCCGGCTGGGTCCAAAGGCCCTCGCCGTCGATGCGGCGCGGCGCGCCCTCGGCCAGGGCTTCGGAGAGGCCCGTGGGCGCCTCCGGGCGCAGGGTCACGCAGATGCGATGGTGGCGACGGGCGTCCTCGCCGATGGTGCAGCCGAAAGCCGACAGTTCCTTCTTCAGGCGCAGGCCGCCGCGATCCTTGGGCGCGGCCACGGTCAGGCGGCCGCCGGGCTTCAGCGCGCGCAGGGCCTGGGCCAGCACATAGCGCCGCTCCACCGCGCCGGCCGGGGCCAGGATCACGAAGGCGTCCAGCGAGGCGTCGGCCAGGGCTTCCAGCGGCTGAGCCCCCGGCACGGTCGGCGCGGTCTGCACGGCGCCGCGCGGCGTCTCGATCACCTCGCGCTGAGGAAAGCCATAGACGGCGGCGGAGACGGTGTCGGTCATGAGCAGAGGATCTTGGGCCGTGGAACGCGAAGGGCGGGAAAGGGGCGTTGGTTACCTTGGGCCGGCCTCTGACGCCAGACTTTCACGTTTCGGCCGCTCGTGGGCATTGCTTGGGGCAGGGCGTCGAAGCAAGCTTTGGCCATGAACGCCACGGCCCTCATACTCATCGACCTGCAGCGCGGCATGCTTCCGGAGAACACCGGGCCGCGCAACAACCCGCAGGCCGAGGACAATGCCGCCCACCTGCTGCACGCCTGGCGCGTTCGCGGCCTGCCGGTCGTCCATGTGCGCCATATGAGCCGCTCGCCCGAGGGCTCGTTCTGGCCGGGCTCGTCCAACTGCGAGTTCCAGCCGCGGTTCGAGCCCCTGCCGTCCGAGCATCGGATGGAGAAGAACGTCCCCGACGCCTTCGCCGGCAGCGGACTGGAGCGCTGGCTGCGTCTGCGCGACGTGCTTCATCTGGTCGTGGTCGGGGTGGCCACCAACAACTCGGTCGAGGCCACCGTGCGCTCGGCCGCCTGCCTGGGCTTCGATGTCGCCGTACCGGCCGACGCCTGCTTCACCTTCGACAAGGCCGACCTCGAAGGTGTCGTCCGCGACGCGGTCGAATGGCACCTGATGAGCCTGTCGAACCTGGACGGCGAATACGCGGTGGTGACGCGGACGGACGAGATCCTGGCGCGGCTGGGGTAGGGCGTTCCGAAGCAGGGACGCGGCTACGGGTCTTGCCCGCTTCGATCGAACAGATCAGCCTTACGGGATGTCGACCAGATTTGCGTTGCACCTCTTGGCCCTGGGCCTGATCTCCGTCGCGCCGTCGCTGGCCTGCGCGACGGCTCCCCAAAGCCCGATCGCCGCCGGGCCCGTCGATGGCGTGCTCGAGGTCATTCGGCAGGCCCGCGCCTGTGGCTACAAGGCGCTCAGGATCGAGCTGGAAAGCGACGCGTCCGCTTCAGAGCAAGCAAGGCTCTTCCTTGATGACGCCCCAACCGAGGCGGCGACTAGATGTCTGGATAGCTGGACGACCTCGAATGGCGCGCGGTTGCGCCTGTCGCCGCGCTGGTACGGCGACAAATTTGAAGGCGATCCGCCCAAGTCTCGCTGAGCGGATGCGCAGTTCGAAGCCTAAGGCTCCCGCCGCTCCAGCAGCAGGATCTGCAGGTCCTTCTCCGGCCGCCAGTTCCTGCGCCGCACCTCGAACTGGGTCGGGCTGATCTTCTTGACGCCATCGAAGCAGAAGCTGACGAGGTTGCGCGCCGCGCCCTTGTCGACCACCAGCCTGAAGTCGCCGATCGGCTCGCTCCAGTTGCCGCCGGTGACCAGCACGTAGTCGATCCACTTCTCGATATAGGCGCCGTCCTCGCCGCCGGCGCGCTTTACCGCCGCGACCATGCCGGGATCCACGCAGTACTTGGCCTCGGTCTCCGCGCCATAGGCGCTGCCCACCGAGGTCGCCACCGTCGCGCCCACCGAGGGCGTATAGGCGTGCTCGACCACGATCGGCTTGCCGGCCGGGAAGGTCTGGCTCCAGTGATAGGTGGTCTTCATCACCCAGATCGGGCCCTGGTCCTCGTCATAGAGGCCAAGCGCCTGGGCTTCTTTCAGCTTGGCCGGCGGCAGGGCCGCCATGGCCTTGGTCGCGGCGTCCTGGTGCACGGCCAGCGGGATCCTGTTGGCGACCAGCCAGGCGGTGCGGTCGACGCCGCCGCCAAAGGCCTTCTGCTCGACCTGGGCCTTAACGGGCTTGCCGTCAACCTTGGTCGAGAAACCTAGAATGTTGGCCGGATCGTCCACCGGGATCGACACGTCGCCCATGAAGAAGCCGTCGCCGCCGATGTCGGGCATCGGGAAGGCCACGCGCAGCGTCACGTCCTTGCCGCTGGTGTTCTCGAACACGTAGCGGACCCGCACGGCCGTCGGCGAGATGTAGAGGTCCTCCGACCGCATGGCGACGGCGGTGGTTTTCGTCAGCACCAGCCCGCCGGCCGCCAGTTCGGCCGAGGTGTCGTTGGCCATGACCGGCGCGGCGCAGGCGAGGGCGGCGGCGAGAGCGGCTGAGCTGAGGAGCGAGCGAAAGGTCATGTCGCCGGGATAGCACGGCGACGACGACGAAGAAGTGGCGGACAGGGTGGGATTCGAACCCACGGTAGGCTTCCACCTACGGCGGTTTTCAAGACCGCTGCCTTAAACCACTCGGCCACCTGTCCGGAGCGGGCGGCTATATCAGCGCTTGTGCTTCGGCTCCAGAACGATCTGTCGCAGGCATCCTTAACCAAGCCTAAAAACATCTGAACGAAGCTGAAACCATGATGGGGGCGACCATCCGGAGTTTTGGCGACGTATGCGGCGCGAGCACAGATCTGAAATCCGGGCGCTGAAGGTCCTGGGCCTCTTGGCGCTGGGCGCCGCGGGCCTGGCCGCCTGCGCCACGCCCAGCCCGCGCCTGCCGATCGCCAAGAGCGTGCCCAAGTCCACGCCCGATCGCGAATATCATGGGCCGCCGCCGCCCGGTTATGGCCAGGGCCTGCGCGGCACCGAGAAGCCCTATCAGATCAAGGGTATCTGGTACTATCCGAAGGCCGATCCGGATTACGACGTGGTCGGGACCGGCTCTTGGTACGGCGAGCAGTTCCACAATCGCCGCACCGCCAATGGCGAAGTCTTCGACATGGACCTGCCGTCTGCGGCCCACAAGACGCTGCCGCTGCCCAGCATCGTCGAGGTCACCAATCTGGAGAACGGCCGCAAGATGCGGCTGCGGGTCAACGACCGCGGGCCGTTCGTCGGCGATCGCCTGATCGATCTGTCCAAGGCCGCGGCCGACGAGCTCGGCTATCGCGGCAAGGGCCTAGCCAAGGTGCGCGTGCGCTATATCGGCCCCGCGCCCAAGAAAGCCGCCGACCAGCCCCGGCGCTACGCCTCGGCGCCGGTCACGCCGCCGCCTGCCGCGCCCTACCGTCCGCCCGTGGCCCCGCCGCCGCGCGAGCCCGAGATCGTCAATGTTTCGGCTCCGCCGTCGGGCGCCTATCGCGTGCAGGCCGGCAGCTTCGCCAACCGCGACAACGCCGAGCGCGCGGCTGAGCGGCTGTCGGGCGCGGGCCGCGTAACCGTCGAGCCCATGGAGCGGGCCGGCGGCACGCTCTACCGCGTGCTGGTCAGCGCCGGCGACGACGAGGGCCTGGCCTGGGGCGTTCGCGACCGCGTCGCTTCGCTGGGCTTTGGCGACGCCACGGTGCTGCGGCCCTAAGCGGGTCTGGACAAGGCTCGCGTTCCGGCCGATTTGAGGCCGATGGCCAGCGGAACGTTCATCAGCTTCGAAGGCGGCGAGGGCGCCGGCAAATCCACCCAGGTGCGCCTCCTGGCGCAGCGCCTGGACGCGCTCGGCCGCGAGGTCGTCGTCACCCGCGAGCCGGGCGGCAGCCCCGGCGGCGAGGCGATCCGCGAGCTTCTGGTGCACGGCGCGGCCGATCGTTGGTCGCCGGTCACCGAGACCCTCCTGATGTACGCCGCCCGCCGCGACCACGTGGAGCGGGTGATCCGTCCGGCCCTGGCGCGCGGGGCGGTGGTCGTCTGCGACCGCTTCGCCGATTCGACCCGGGCCTATCAGGGCGCCGGCGGCGACGCGCCCGCCTCGCTGATCGCCAGCCTGGAAGAGCATGTGCTGGGCGCCACGATCCCGGCCCTGACCCTGGTCTTCGACCTGCCCGCCACCGTGGGCCTGGAGCGCGCCAATGCGCGGGGCGGCGCCGCCCGCTTCGAATCCAAGGGGCTGGATTTCCACGAGCGCCTGCGCGCCGGCTTCCTGGAGATCGCCCGCCGCGAGCCCGAGCGCTGCGCGGTCATCGACGCCACCGCCTCGATCGACGAGGTCTCGCAGGCCGTCTGGGCCGCTGTCGGCGAACGGCTGGACCTGGCATGAGCGACGCGCCTCCGCATCCGCGCGATGTCTTCTCGCTGGACGGCCAGGAGAAGGCCGAGCTGTCGTTCCTCGACGCCCTGGGCCGTGGCCGCCTGCACCACGCCTGGCTGCTGACCGGTCCCGAAGGCGTCGGCAAGGCCACGCTGGCCTACCGTATGGCCCGTCGCCTGCTGGGCGCGCGCGAGGACCAGGCGTTCGGCGTCCTGGGCTCGGCGCCGTCCGACTTCGTCAGCCGCCAGGTCGCCGCCCGCTCGCATCCCGATCTGATGGTGCTGGAGCGGGCCACCGATGACGGCAAGGCCCGCAAGTCGATCCCCGTCGACGAGGCCCGCCTGCTGCCCGGCTTCTTCGCCAATTCGCCGGCGACCTCGCCCTACCGGGTGGCGATCATCGACGCGGCCGACGACCTCAACGTCAACGCCGCCAACGCGGTGCTGAAGACGCTGGAGGAGCCGCCGCCGCGCGGGGTGATCCTGCTGATCAGCCATTCGCCCGGCAAGCTGCTGCCCACGATCCGTTCGCGCTGCCGGCGCCTGGCTGTGCCCGCGCCCGGCGTCGAGCGCGCCGCCGACATGGTCGAGCACCGCCTGGGCCTGGATCGCCGGCAGGCCGAGCGCCTGGGCCGCATGGCCCATGGCGCGCCCGGCAAGGCCCTGCAACTGGCCGCCGCCAAGGCGCTGGAGGCCGACGACACCGCCGGCGAGATCCTGCGCAAGCTGCCCGAGATCGACGAGGCCGCTCTGCTGGCCCTGGCCGACACCTTCAAGGGCGCCGAGGGCCAGGCCCGCTTCGAGCTGCTGTTCGAGCGCCTGGCCGACCAGATCCACGCCATGGCCGTGGGCATGGCGGGCGAACGCACGCCGTCGGGTCTCGACCGCTGGGCGGCCGCCTGGGAGCGCATCGTGCGCTGGCCCATCGAGGCCGAGGCCGTGAACCTCGACCGCGCCGACGTGTTCTGGACGGCGATTGCGGACTTGCGCGCCGCGGCGAAGGCCTCCATCTGACCGCATGCTCATCGACAGCCACGTAAACCTGCACGCGCCCCAGTTCGCCGAGGACCGCGACGCGGTCATCGCCCGCGCCCGCGAGGCCGGCATCGAAATGATGCTGACCATCTGCGACAAGATCCCCAATTTCCCGGCCGTCCACGCCATCGCGATGGCCGAGAGTGACATCTGGTGCACCGTCGGCGCCCACCCGCACGAGGCCAAGGACCACGTCGACCTGACGACCGCCCATCTGGTCGAGCTGGCCGGCAAGGCCAAGGTCGTCGGCATCGGCGAGACGGGTCTCGACTTCCACTACGACCTGTCGCCGCGCGACGTGCAGGCCGCCGTGTTCAAGCAGCACGTCGCCGCCGCCCGCGAGACCGGCCTGCCGCTGGTGGTCCATACCCGCGAGGCCGACGACGTCATGGGCCAGATCCTCGAGGAAGAGCACGCCAAGGGCGCCTTCAAGATCCTGATGCACTGCTACACCAGCGGCGCGGAGCTGGCCCGCCGGGCCGCCGCTCTGGGCGCCTGGTTCTCGGTCTCGGGCATCGCCACCTTCAAGCAGGCCGAGGACGTGCGCGCGGTGATCCGCGACATGCCGGCCGACCGCATCATCGTCGAGACCGACTGCCCGTACCTGGCCCCCGTGCCGATGCGCGGCCGCCGCTGCGAGCCGGCCCACCTGCCGCACATCGTCGACAAGCTGGCCGAGATCCGCGGCTGGACCCGCGCCGACGCCGAGAAGCGCTCGGAAGACGCCTTCTTCGCCCTGTTCGACGCGATACCGCGTCCATGACCGGCGGCCGGCTCGAGTTCACGATCCTCGGCAGCGGCTCCTCGGGCGGGGTGCCGCGCGCCGACGGCAATTGGGGCGACTGCGATCCGGCCGAGCCGAAGAATCACCGCTCGCGCTGCTCGATGCTGGTGCGCCGGCTGTCAGGCGGGGATCCGCGTGGCGACACCACCGTGCTGGTCGACACCTCGCCGGATCTGCGCTTGCAAACGGCGCGGGCCGGGGCGGGGCGCATTGACGCGGTGCTGTTCACCCACGACCACGCCGACCAGGCCCACGGCATCGACGACGTGCGGCCGTTCTTCCTCAATCACCGCTTCAAGATCCCGACCTACATGGATCCGGCCACCTATGACGGCCTCCTGGCGCGGTTCGGCTACGTGTTCGAGACCAAGGGCGGCTATCCGGCCATCTGCGAGGCGCGCCACCTGCCGCCACACGGCCAGGCCTGGAGTCTTCAGGGCCCCAGCGGCGAGATCCCTGTGGTCAGCTTCGATGTCGACCACGGCGAGATCCGCGCCGCCGGCTTCCGCTTCGGCGGCGTGGCCTATGCGCCCGACGTCTTGCAGATTCCCGAGGAAAGCTGGCCGGTGCTGGAGGGCCTGGACGTCCTGATCGTCGACGCCCTGCGCTGGACGCCGCATCCCACCCACGCCAATGTCGAGCGGGCGCTCGAATGGATCGAGCGCGCCAGGCCCCGGCGGGCGATCCTCACCAACCTGCACATCGATCTCGACTACAACGCCCTGGCCGCTGCGCTGCCGCCGGGGGTCGAGCCGGCCTATGACGGCATGCGCTTCGAGGTCGCGATCTAGCGCTGCTAGTGCAGCGTTGCCGTCTGCATCGGCCGCGCATCCTCGGCCGGCTCGCCCATGCGCACGGGCAGCGGCGCGCCGTCCAGGGCCAGGGCGTGGTTCAGCGCGCGGGCCAGCACGGCGGCGACGTCCGGGCGCGCCACCAGACACGACAGCAGTCGCGAGGCCAGGCCCGGGGCCGCGGCGGCCAGGCCGCAGGCGGTGACCAGCCGTTGCTCGTCGATGGCGTAGCCGGCGCAGTGGGGGCACTGGATCTGTAGCGGCCGCACCAACTCGCCCTCGACCAGCATCATCGTTTGCAGGAACAGCGAGGCCGTCCGGGGAGAGGCGGCGCGGGTGAAGGCGGCCCTGATGGTGGTGTCGGCCGGCTGGCCCTGCAGGCGCAGCGCCGCCCAGGTGCGCACGCCCCACAGCAGCAGGCGTTCGCCGCGCGCCAGCCCTTCAGGACCGGTGTCTTCGTAATCGAGATCCAATCCGCAGGCGCAGCTCATGAAAGGCTCCAGGCGGGAAAAGGCGTCCGGCGGAGGGGAGCCCCGCCGGACGCAGTCGATGTGGGTGAGGGGAGGAAACCCGACATCGGATTTGAGAATTGATCGCAACAAGGTCTAGGTCGCTCGTTGTTGCGAGTCAATCGCATAAAATCATATACAGCCTATGCGATAGTTTATGCTTCTATCGCCGCGTTGCGATTGTTGGGGGCGGCATGGCGCGGCGATCAATGCGGCTTGGCTGGACGGCTCTGCTCATCCTGGCGGCGGGGCCGGCCCATACGGCCGCCTGGACCCAGCCCAAGGGCGGCAAGGAGGTCATCGTCAGCGTCCATCGCCAGGACAGCTCGCACGGCTTCGACCTGGGCGGCGAGGCGGTCGACATCGTCGACTATCGCAAGACCGAACTACAAGGGTTCGCCGAGTACGGCCTTTTCGACCGGCTGACGCTGAGGGCGCAAGGCTCTGTGCGCCGGCTGCGCACGCGTAACGCCCGCGATACCGAGCCCGGCCACTTGGAGCTGGCCGCGCGCTACAGAATCTCCTCGGGCGACACCTGGGTGCTTTCGACCGAGAGCGCCGTGCGCCTTCCGGGCGGCGATGGCGATCCCGGCGCGGCCCAGCGCGGTTCTCCCGATGCCGAGCTCGACACCCGCCTCCTGCTGGGCAAGAGCGCCAGGCTGGCGGGACGGGAGGTCTTTCTCGACCTCCAGGCGGGCTGGCGAAGCCGCGATGGCGACGCCCCCGACGAGCGACGCCTGGAGGTCACGCTGGGCGGGCGTCCGACCGGCCGGCTGATGCTGATCGGCCAGGTTTTCGACGTCGCGTCTGTGGGAGCGGGCCAGGGGGTGTACGAGCGTTATCGCTATCGCAACCTGCAGCTCACCGCCGTCTACGACCTGCCGGCCGGCTGGTCGGTGCAGGCCGGCGCCATGGGCACCGCGTCGGGGCGCAACGCCCTGCGCGAGCGCGGTGGGGTTCTGGCGGTGTGGCGGCGTTTCTAGGCGTCAGGAAGCGACGCGGCGGGCCAGCTCTTCCAGGCGGCGGGCCGGGGCGTCGGAAATCGCGGCCCACAGCAGGCGCGACAGTTCCAGGCGATAGACAGCCGCATAACCGGCCGTGAAGGGTGAGGTGACGCTGCCGGGCGGCTCGGCCGCCTTGGCGTTGGCCAGGTCGCGGCGGGTGAGCACGAGGTCGCGGGGGATGGGAATGTCGCCGGCGCCCGCGGCCACCCAGCGGTCGGCTTCGGCGGCCGCCAGGGCGGCGGCCTGCACCAGGGCCCGCGCGCCGCGCAGGTCGCCCGGGGCTCCGGTCATCACCGGCGTTCCGATCGTGGGGTCGCGGGTCACCTGGAAGTCTAGGCTGGCCACGCCGCGTTGCAGCGTGACCGACCACTGGTCGTCGGGTTGGTTCATCATGAACGCTTTAGCGAGCGAGTCGCGTTGCGGGAAGGGAGCGGCGTATCGCCGTTACACATTGCCGCGACCCGTCCGAGCGGCGGGGGCGCCTGCGACCTTTTGGCAAGGGCTGTGGAAATTAAGACCTGGTTAACCATGAGCGGCGAGCCTGTGGACGTCTTCTTTTGAAGGCGCCCCACCATCACTCAACTTTTCACAGCCCGGCTTTCTGGCCGGGCTGTTTTTTTGTCAGAAGGCGCTTGCGCCGAGTCAGTGAGGCGGCTATCAACCGCGCCTCACTCGAGAGCGACCTGTTCCGCGGTAGCTCAGTGGTAGAGCAGCCGGCTGTTAACCGGCTGGTCGTAGGTTCGAATCCTACCCGCGGAGCCACTCTTTCTTCGATCCGTCGAAGTCGCCTGGCTGAGAAATTCCTCCACAAGAACATAAGCTTTTGTTCGCGATGCGACATTCATGCGTCTTGCGTCGAGTCGCGGCGGCCGCTATCAACCGCCTCCTCAACTGAGAGCGACCTGTTCCGCGGTAGCTCAGTGGTAGAGCAGCCGGCTGTTAACCGGCTGGTCGTAGGTTCGAATCCTACCCGCGGAGCCACTCTCCTTCGTTCGCCGAAGGTTTCGTCGCCGGTTTGATCACCGAGATCTGAAAATACACTCCGCTGTTGTCGCGGGGGTGTTTCACATCGCCATCAGCTTCTGCAATTCGCGATAGTAGGTCTCGGTGTACTGGTGCTGACGATCCAGGGCCTCCAACATGCCGGGGCGGGTGAACACTGCGGCCGGAATGGTCACGCCCTTGCGGCCGTGGCGCACGCACAGGCCGTCGGCGATCAGGGCCCCGACGTGGCGGCGCACCGTCTCGGCCGGCATGGCCAGCGAGTCGGCGACCTGCACCACGGTGACCGGCCGTCGCTGGGCGTCCTTGGCCAGTGCGCCCTTGGCGTCGAACCCCGCATTGGGGCGGATGTGGGCGACGTTGGCCACCCAGATGGTCGTGAAGACGATGGCGCGCACAGGATCGTCCTCGTGCAGGCTCTTGGCGACATCCAGCGAGCGCAGGAAGTAGCCCGCCGATAGGCGGATGACCGCGCGCCGAACATCCGTAGTCATGCCTGCTCCCGATAAAAGCCGCTCGGTGCAGGCTGGGGCCGAGTCGTCTCTGTGAGAAAATTCACCATGTCCCCATTTTGGGGACAGTGTGCTTTTCAGGGAGGCGCCGCGCCGCGATTTGCGCCATACGGGCCGCCGATTCAGGGGAAAGCGGACGCGGGGGGCGCGTTGGGGCATGAGTGAAATCGAAGCCAAATTGCGCGAGGCGGCGGCCGCGGTCGGCGTGGCCGGGCGGATCGGAGAGCTTCTGGCAAGCGTCGAGCAGGCCATCGAATCCTATCCGGACGATGCGGATCCTCGTTACCTGACCCGCCTTATGGACCAGCGGACGGCCTTGCTGGACCCCGATCTGCCGCTGATCGCGCGCATCGCCGTGCAGCTTTGCGAGGATGACGCCTCGCGCGCCGCCGTGCTCGGGCCGCCGCTGGCCACGGCCGCGACGGTCTGCCCATTGATGAAGCCGGCGGTGAACCAACTGCGCCGTCTGCTCGGCGAGACGGCCTGAGTCGGGCAAATCCTCGGCGCGATTGGATGCACGGGCCTGATTGCCTTCCGGCGAGGCCCGGACCTATAAGCCTCTCGAACTGCTGTCCGAGGAAGTCCATGAGCTCCGATTTCGCGGCTGCCCGCCTGAACATGGTGGAAAGCCAGATCCGCACCGCCGACGTGACCGACCTGCCGTTGCAGGACGCCCTGCGGGTGGTTCCGCGCGAAAACCTCGTTCCCGCGGGCAAGGCCTATCTGGCCTATGCCGACGCCGAGGTCGAATACGCCCCGGGCCGCAACCTGATGCGCCCGCGCGACATCGGCAAGCTGCTCCAGAACCTCAAGCCGCGCGCCGGCGAGAAGGCCCTGGCCATCGCCGCGCCGTACGCCGCCGTCGTGCTCCAGACCATGGGCCTGGAAGTCACCCGTCTTGATGGCGACGACCTGACCGCCGTCCCGGGCGGCGAATATGACGTCATCGTCTGCGAAGGCGCCGTGCCGCAGGCTCCGGCCTCGTGGACCGGCGCCCTGGCCCTGAACGGTCGTCTTGGCGTCGTCGAGCGCGAAGGTCCGGTCGGTCGTGCGGTGATCTACGCCCGCGCCGAGGACGGCGTGGCCCGTCGCGCCGCCTTCGATTCGACGCCGTCGCTCCTGGCCGGCTTCCCGGTCGAGGCCGGCTTCGCGTTCTGATCTTTCGATAATGGGGCGTTCGGGTGCTGAACCCGCTCGAGCGCCTCGCTTAAGTCCTTGAAACCAGGGACTGCTGCCCAGGGTTGGGTATTTCATCCAAGCTTGGCTGGGCCTAGTCTGGCGTTCTCGGTGACAAGCGCGCAAGTCCGCGTGAAAAAAGCTTAACTAGCGATGGTCCACGGTGGGCCTTACAGCGCTTGGGTGTAAAGCGCGGACTTCGCGTGTGTTGGGGAATGAGGGATGTCGAAGAGCCGTCGGGCCGGTTTGCTGGCCGCTGCTTGCTGCATGGGTTTTCTGGCCTCGGCGGCTAGCGCCGAGACGCTGACCGATGCGGTCGCCCTGGCCTATCAGACCAATCCCACCATCCAGCAGCAGCGCGCCGTGCAGCGCGCCGCCGACGAGGGCGTGGTCCAGGCCAAGACCGGCTTCCGGCCGACCGTGGGCCTGGACGGATCGATCTCGGGATCGCGCACCGATCTGGCCCACCCCCGTACGACCCTGGTCGGCGGCCAGGTGGTCACGGGTGCCGACACCACCAAGTCCGCTTCCAGCAGCGCCACGCTTTCGCTGAGCCAGCCGCTCTACACGGGCGGCCAGGCCAGCGCCCGTCTGTCGGCCGCCGAAGCCGACGTGCTGGCCGGTCGCGAAGACCTGCGCGGCGTCGAGCAGGGCGTGCTGGCCAATGTCATCACCGCCTATGTCGATGTCCGCCGTGGCCAGGAAAGCCTGCGGATCGCCCAGGAGAACGTCAGCGTCCTGACCCGTCAGCTCGACGAGTCGAACGCCCGCTTCGAGGTCGGCGAGATCACCCGCACCGACGTCGCCCAGTCCCAGGCCCGCCTGGCCGCCGCCAAGGCCAGCCTGTCGTCGGCCCAGGCCACGCTGGCCGTCGCCCGCGCCAACTACGCCCAGGTCGTCGGCCAGAACCCGACCGATCTGGCGCCCGAGCCGTCGCTGGCCGAGCTGCTGCCGGCCTCGGTCGAGCAGGCTTTCGACGCCGCCGAAGCCAACAATCCCAGCGTCCTGGCCGCCCGCTACAGCGAACAGGCCGCTTCGGCCCGCGTCGCCCAGGCCAAGTCGGCCTATCTGCCCACCGTCTCGGCCGGAGCCAGCCTCGGCTATTCGGCCAACGAGGTGAACGGCGAGTACAAGCAGTTCGGCGAGTACGATCGCGCCATCAGCGGCTCGGTGACCGCCCGCGTGCCCCTGTTCACCGGCGGTCTCAACGCCTCGAACGTGCGCGCCGCCAAGGAGCGCGAGAACGCCGCCCGCATCGCCGTCGAAGGCGCCAAGCGCACCGTCGTCCAGCAGGTCTCGGCCGCCTGGAGCACCCTGCTGGCCGCGCGCGCCAACCTCGTCTCCAACGAAGAGCAGGTGAGGGCGACCAAGATCGCCTTCGAGGGCGTGCGCCAGGAGCAGCAGGTCGGCCTGCGCACCACGCTGGACGTGCTGAACGCCCAGCAGGAGCTTCGCGCCGCCGAGCTGGCCCTCGTCACCGCCCGTCGCGACGAATACGTCGCCAGCGCCGGCGTGCTGCAGGCCATGGGCGCGCTGGACGTGACCAAGCTGGCCCCGAGTGTCGAGCGCTACGACCCGAAGACCTCGTACGACCGCGTGTCCAATTCGGGTTCGGTGCCGTGGGAGCCGCTGGTGCGGACCCTCGACAAGGTCGCCTCGCCGGCGATCGAGACCTCGTCCGGCGGCAAGTAATCCCGTCCAACTTCAGGACGAATCAACGCGGCGCGAATCCTTGGCTTGCTTAAGCCGTGCAAGTCTGCACCATCGGCGGCACGCGTCTTGCGAGACGCTCAAGGATTCGTAGCCCCTTCAAGACGGCCCAGCCCACATGTCCGACCAGAGCTCCCAAGAACCGACGATGGAGGAGATCCTCGCCTCGATCAGGCGGATCATCTCCGAAGACGACGCTCCGGCCGCCGAAGCGGCGCCGCCGCCCGCGCCCGAGCCGGTTCCCGAGCCCGAGCCGGTGATCGAGGACGACGTCCTCGAGCTGACCGATCCGATCGAGCCGCCGGCCCCGGTCGAGACGCTCGGCGATCTGGACCTCTACGCCCCGGAGCCCGAGCCGGAGCCGGCCTACGAGCCGCCTGCGCCTGCGCCGGAGCCCGCCTACACCCCGCCGCCGGTGTTCAACCGTGACGAAGTGGCCGAGACCCTGGTCGGCGACCACGCCGCCGGCCTCGCCGCCAGCGCCTTCGGCAGCCTCAGCTCGGCCCTTCTGATGCCGGCCAACGGCCGCACGCTGGAAGACGTCGTGCGCGAACTGCTGCGCCCGCTGCTGAAAGAGTGGCTGGACACCAACCTGCCGCGCATCGTCGAGAACAAGGTCGAGGAAGAAGTCCACCGGATCTCGCGCGGCCGCGGCGTATGACATCGGCGTCGCTCCGCTGCTGAGCGGAGTACGACGCCCGGACTTTGAGAAGGCGGTCGCGCTCGCGGCCGCCTTTTCCCGTTCAAAATCCCCGATAATCCCGTCGCCCGGTTTCGCCGGGCGGCCGCAGATGGCATATCCCCTCCGCCATGCTTGAAAAGACCTTCGATCCCAAAGCCGTCGAACCGCGCCTGTACGAAGCCTGGGAGGCCTCCGGGGCCTTCAAGCCGTCCGAGGATCCGAACGCCGAGCCGTTCGTCATCGTGATCCCGCCGCCGAACGTGACGGGCAGCCTGCATATCGGCCACGCCCTGAACAACACGCTGCAGGACGTGCTGACCCGCTTCCACCGCATGCGCGGCAAGGCCGCCCTGTGGCTGCCGGGCACCGACCACGCGGGCATCGCCACCCAGATGGTGGTCGAGCGCCAGCTGGCCGCCGCCGGCAACATCGGCCGCCGCGACATGGGCCGCGAGGCCTTCGTCGAGAAGGTCTGGGAATGGAAGGCCGAAAGCGGCGGCGCCATCACCAACCAGCTGCGCCGGCTCGGGGCATCGTGCGACTGGTCGCGCGAGCGCTTCACGCTGGACGATGGCTTGTCGGCCGCCGTCCGCAAGGTCTTCGTCCAGCTGCACAAGCAGGGCCTGCTTTATCGCGACAAGCGCCTGGTCAACTGGGACCCGCAGTTCCAGACCGCCATCTCCGACCTCGAGGTCGAGCAGAAGGAGGTCGACGGCGCCTACTGGCACTTCGCCTATCCGCTGGCCGACGGCGTCACCTACCAGCACCCCGTCGAGTTCGACGACGAGGGCAAGCCGACCCAATTTGAGACGCGCGACTACATCGTCGTGGCCACCACCCGTCCCGAAACGATGCTGGGCGATACCGGCGTGGCCGTCCATCCGACCGACGAGCGCTACAAGGACCTGGTCGGCAAGGACGTCGTCCTGCCGATCGTCGGCCGTCGCATCCCGATCGTCGCCGACGACTATGCCGACCCGACCAAGGGCTCGGGCGCGGTGAAGATCACCCCGGCCCACGACTTCAACGACTTCCAGGTCGGCAAGCGCGCCGGCCTGCCGTCGATCAACATCCTGACGCCGGAAGCCAAGCTGAACGACGCCGTCCCCGCCGAATATGTCGGCATGGACCGCTTCGCCGCGCGCAAGGCCATCGTCGCCCGCGCCGAGGAAGAGGGCTGGCTGAAGGAGATCGAGAAGACCAAGCACATGGTCCCGCATGGCGACCGTTCGGGCGTGGTCATCGAGCCCTACCTGACCGACCAGTGGTACGTCGACGCCTACACCCTGGCCCAGCCGGCGCTGAAGGCCGTCGAGAACGGCGACACCGTCTTCGAGCCCAAGCACTGGGAGAAGACCTATTTCGAATGGCTGCGCAACATCGAGCCCTGGTGCGTCTCGCGCCAGCTCTGGTGGGGCCACCGCATCCCGGCCTGGTTCGGTCCCCCAGCAGACGATGAGGGGCGCCTTCTAGAGGCCGGTCCCTACAGAATTTTTGTTGCTGAGACGGAAGAAGAGGCCTTGGCAGAAGGCGCAAGGTTCTATGGCGTACGCGCGGAGGCTGACAGTCGGGTTGGATTTGACGGACCCTTTGATGCGCCGAAGGTTGTTTATCTGAACCAGGACGAAGACGTCCTCGACACCTGGTTCAGCTCGGCCCTGTGGCCGTTCTCGACCCTCGGCTGGCCGGAAAAGACCCCCGACGTCGCCCGCTTCTATCCGACCAGCACCCTGGTCACGGGCTTCGACATCATCTTCTTCTGGGTCGCCCGGATGATGATGATGGGCATCCACTTCATGGACGAGGTTCCGTTCAAGCAGGTGTTCATCAACGCCCTCGTCCGTGACGAGAAGGGCGCCAAGATGAGCAAGTCCAAGGGCAACGTCATCGACCCGCTGGCCCTGATCGACGAGCTGGGCTGCGACGCCGTGCGCTTCACCCTCACGGCGATGTCGGGCCAGGCGCGCGACATCAAGCTGTCGAAGCAACGCATTGAAGGCTATCGCAACTTCGGCACCAAGCTGTGGAACGCCACGCGCTTCGCCCAGATGAACGGCTGCGTCCGCGTCGAGGGTTTCGACCCGGCGTCGGTGACCCAGCCGCTCAACAAGTGGATCCGCGGCGAGGTCGTCAAGACGCTCGGCGAAGTCACCAAAGCCTTCGAGGCCCCGGCCTTCGACGAAGGCGCCAGCGCGCTTTACCGCTTCATCTGGAACGTGTTCTGCGACTGGTACCTGGAACTGGCCAAGCCGGTTCTGAACGGCGAGGACGAGGCCGCCAAGGCCGAGACCCGCGCCATGACCGCCTGGGTGCTCGACCAGATCCTGATCCTGCTGCACCCGGTGATGCCGTTCATCACCGAGGAGCTGTGGGACAAGACGGCCGAGGAGGGCGGTCCGGCTCGCGACGCCATGCTGATCTCCACGTCGTGGCCGGAAATGCCGGAAAGCTGGATCGACGCCGAGGCCGCCGCCGAGATCGGCTGGCTGGTCGACACCGTCGGCGAGATCCGCTCGCTGCGCGCCGAGATGAACGTGCCGCCGTCGGCCAAGCCGGCCCTGGCCGTGGTCGGGGCGGGCGAGGGCACCCTGGGTCGCCTTGAGCGTCAGCGCGACCTCTTGGTCAGCCTCGCCCGCCTGGGCGAGGTCTCTATCGCCGAGACCGCGCCTGCCGGCACGGCCCCGGTGGTGATGGGTGAAGCGACCGGCGCCCTTGGCGTCGCCGAGTTCATCGATGTCGCCGCCGAAAAGGCTCGCCTGACCAAGGAGATCGCCGGCCACGTCGGCGAGATCGAAAAGACCGGCAAGAAGCTCGGCAACCCCGACTTCCTGGCCCGCGCCAAGCCGGAGGTCGTCGAGGAAAACCGCGAACGCCTGGCCGAGGCCGAAGCGGCCAAGGCCAAGCTGGAAGCGGCGCTCGGCCGCCTGGCGGCGATGGGCTGAGGCTTCGGCCTCTCCACCCATTTTCTGCCTTCCTGGGCCTTGTGCCCAGGATCCATGGTTCACCCTGCTCAGACCTCGGCAACGAGACTAAGGTCTGAGCAGGCTGTTGGCATGGGCCCTCGCCACAGGGGCGAGGGAAGCGATCTTTTGTTGGACTCGGCCCTGACCGCCGCCCCAACTAAACATTGTTCCCCTATCGTCCAAACGACCGTTTACATCGGCCGTCCGGGCGTGCTTACTCGACGGAAACGCGCCGCCTGAACGAGCGCGATCGACACCGGGAGAGTAACGAATGACCCAGGCCGCTCACGCGCCTAACCCCGTTCCGTGGCCGGCCATGTCGGTGAAGCAGGCCTACGCCCTGATCACCGCGCCAGGATCGGTCGGTGAGATGGAGGAGGTCGAGATCCGCGGCGTGCCGACGCGGACCTGGAAGAACCTCCCGCCCACGCTGCGCCACACCCTGCAGGTCGGCCGCACCCACGGCGACAAGATCTATCTGGTCCACGAGGACGAGCGGGTCAGCTTCGAGGCCTTCTATCGCGCCGTCACCGCCTTCGCCGCCGAGCTGGAGGCCAAGGGCGTCAAGAAGGGCGACCGCGTCGCCCTGATCATGCGCAACCTGCCCGAATGGCCGGTGGCCTTCTATGCGGGCCTCTCCATCGGCGCGATCCTCACCCCGCTGAACGCCTGGTGGACCGGGCCGGAGCTTGAGTACGGTCTGACCGACTCCGGCGCCTCGGTGGCGGTGATGGACGTCGAGCGTTTCGAGCGCCTGGCCGAGCATTTCGACAACTGCCCGCAGCTCAAGCGCGTCTACGTCTCGCGCAGCAAGGAAGACATCGCCCATCCCTACGTCACGCGCCTGGAAAGCGTGATCGGCTGCCCCAATGACTGGATCAAGCTGGACGAGCGTCCGCTCTCCACCGTCGAGCTGGGCCCGGAAGACGATGCGACGATCTTCTACACCTCGGGCACCACGGGCAAACCCAAGGGCGCCCTGGCCACCCACCGCGCGGTGAACAGCAACATCTTCGCTGCAGCCGCCGCTTCGGCCCGGAGTTTCCTGCGCCGTGGCGAGGCGCCGCCCCAGCCCGATCCCAGCCTGCCGCAGAAGGGCGCCCTGATCTCGGTGCCGTTCTTCCACGCCACCGGCTGCTTTGCGGTGATGAACCCCTCGCTGTTCGGCGGGGCCAAGATGGCCATGATCCGCAAGTGGGATCCTGAAAAGGCCATGCAGCTGATCCAGGACGAGAAGCTGACCCAGATGGGCGGCGTGCCCACCATCGCCTGGCAGATCATCGAGCACCCCAGCCGCGACAAGTACGACCTGTCGTCGCTCGAGGCCGTGGCCTATGGCGGCGCGCCCTCGGCCCCGGAACTGGTGCGCAAGATCAAGGAAATCTGGCCCAAGTCCTCGCCCGGCAACGGCTGGGGCATGACCGAGACCTCGGCCACCGCCACCTCCAATTCGGCCGAAGACTACGAGAACCGCCCCGAAAGCTGCGGCCCGGCCGTGCCGGTCACCGACCTGAAGATCATGACCCTGGAGGCCCCCTACGAGGAGCTGCCGATCGGCTCGGTAGGCGAGCTGTGGTGCAAGGGGCCGCAGGTGGTGAAGGGCTACTGGAACAAGCCCGAGGCCACGGCCCAGACCTTCATCGACGGCTGGGTGCGCACGGGCGACCTAGCGCGCCTCGACGAAGAGGGCTTCTGCTACATCATCGACCGGGCCAAGGACATGCTGATCCGCGGCGGCGAGAACATCTACTGCATCGAGGTCGAGAACGTCCTTTACGACCACCCGGCGGTGATGGACGCCGCCCTCGTGGGCGTCGAGCACAAGACCCTGGGCGAAGAGCCCGCCGCCGTCGTCACCCTCAAGCCCGGCGCGAGCGCCACCGAAGACGAACTGCGCGCCTTCGTCGCCGACCGCCTGGCCGCCTTCAAGGTGCCGGTGAAAGTGATCTTCTGGCCCGAAACCCTGCCCAGGAACGCCAACGGCAAGATCCTCAAGACCGAGCTGAAGAAGGTCTTCGTCACCGGGTGAGGGGGGGGGCAAGATCCAGATCCTCCCCCTCTGGGGGAGGTGGCCCAGAGGGCCGGAGGGGGGCGTTCTCAGTTTCAGGTCGCTCTGCTCCTCCCCCGTAAAACGGGGGAGGGGGACCGCGAAGCGGTGGAGGGGGCGAGACTGGGCGCCGTGCCGGCCGTGGGCGCCCCCCCCCCCCCGCGCGTGCCCCGCGCGCCCCCCCCCCCCCCCCCCCGGGGGGGGGGGGGGGGGGCCGGCCCGCGGGGGGGGCGGCCCCCGAGACTGGGCGCCGTGCCGGCCGTCGCCCCCTCCGTCACGCTGCGTATCCGCAGCGCGCCACCTCCCCCGCTTCGCGAGGGAGGAGTAGGCCCGGACGGGGATAGACGCAGCTCCATCCACGGTGAGTTCGTCAAAGAACCCAACCAATCCAATGCTCTACAACTTTCTCACCCAAACTTATCAGACGCGCTGAAACCCGCCGCATAATCAAAGCCGTCCCCGCCATGGGGAGGGCTCTTGGTACCGGCCCAAGCGTGGCGAGGACCGC
>NZ_JARQWV010000010.1 GCF_029543245.1 Caulobacter endophyticus | reverse complement strand
GGGGGGTGTGGGGGTTTATTCCTCGCCCCCCCCCGGGGGGGGGGGGTGGGGGCCCGCGGCGGGGGGGGGGGGGCGGCGGCGCGCACGGCGCTCCGTCCCTCGCCCCCTCCGTCACGGCGCTGATAGCGCCGCGCCACCTCCCCCGTTGGCACGGGGGAGGAGCTAGGTCGTCAGATCAAGGACGCTGGGCTTCCAGGGTCGCGGTGTAGCTGGCCGAGAAGCCGTTGCCGGCCAGGGCCGTCGGGGCCTGGGGCTGACCGCCGGGAGCGCCGCCGCCCGGACCGCCCGGACCACCTTGGCCGCCGGGGCCGCCCGGAGGGCCGCCCATGCCGCCGCGGCCGGTCTCGCCGGTGCGGACGCTGGCGTTCATCCAGTACATGCCGGCTTCCGGCAGGGTGACCTTGAACGCGCCGTCAGCGCCGGTCTTGACCTTGATCTCGCCCGGCGTGGCGCGATAGCGCGAGTTGCCCGGCACGATGGTCACTTCCAGGTCGGCGGCGGGCTTGCCGTCGATCAGGAACTTGAAGGTCGCCGCTTCCGTGGCCACCAAATCGTTGGGGTGGGTGACGGGAACCAGCTCCAGGCCCTTGCCGGTCGGCTTCAGCACCGTGTCGGTCGGGGCACCGCGGGTGACGAAGGTTTCGTTGCGGTTGAAGCTCTTGATCGTCTTCAGGTCGGCGGCGCCGGCCGGAACCTGCTTGGCGAAGTCGTCGGCGCTGCCGCGGAAGCGCTTCACTGCACCGTTCTCGGTCCAGCTGGCCATCACGCTGTTGGAGGCGGTGCCGATCTTGTAGGTGCCGGGCTTGGCCAGTTCGACGTCGAACACCGAGCGGTACTGGCCGGTGGCGGCGTTCTTCAGCGGCTCGGTCGTGCCGTCCGGGGTGGTGATGACCACGCCGTCCACGCGCATGGCGCGGTGGTCGGGGTAGAACAGTTCGTTGGAGATGGCCGCGTCGACGGTCACCCACGAGCCTTCGCCCGACAGGATGGTGGCCGAGGGGACGAACCAGGCGCGGTGGGCGTGGGCCGCCAGCGGCAGGGTCAGGGCGACGGTCGCCGCCGTGAGGGCGAGAAGGCGCTTGCGAAGGGTCATGGCGTTTCTCTCTTGCTTATTTGACGGTGACCGAGACGGCGCCGAGCTCGGCCGTCCCCTTGGCGGAGGCGGTCTTGCCGGGCTTGCCCCAGGTGAACGGCACGCGCACGGCCTCGTGGCCGCCGACTTCGCGGGCGGCTTCGACCACCAGGGTGTAGGCGCCCGGCTTCAGCTTCGACAGCTGGCTCTTGGCGCCGCTGAAGGTCAGCTTCTGCGGGCCCGGGGCGCGAGTGGCCGAGGAGATGCCGTCGGCCGGGAAGCTCATGGTGCGCCCAGCCTTGCGCCACCACTGGCGCATGTCCTTCAGCCACTTCTCGCCCTTGTCTTCCTTGGAGTCCGGATCGTACCAGACGGCCAGGGTGGCGGCGGCGGTGGCGTCGGGCGCCTCGACCCAGATGGCGACGTAGGGCTTGTGATACTCGGCCACCGAAAGGCGCGGGATCTCGACGGTGACGTTGAGGTCGGCGGCCATCGCCGGAGCGCCGACGGCGGCGCCGGCGAAGGTCAGCAGGGAGACGGTGCGCTTCACGGAAGGCGGCCTTTCTCTAAAGGTGGACGAACAGGATGATGATCAGGAGCGGAATGGCCAGCCCCGCGGCGGTCAGCGGCCAGGTCATCGGCCGCCCGCGGGCGTGGAATTGAAGCAGGATCAGGCCGGTGACGGTGAAGATCACGCAGGCGCCGGCGAAGATGTCGATGAACCAGCTCCAGGCCTTGCCGGTGTTGCGGCCCTTGTGCAGGTCGTTGAGCAGGCTGACCGAGCCGCGGGTGGTCTTCTCGTGCTCGACGGCGCCGGTCTCGCGGTCGATGGCGATCCAGGCGTCGCCGCCGGGACGGGCCAGGGCCAGATAGACCTCGGCGTCGGACCATTCGCCGACGCGGCGGGCGATGTCGGCGTCTACGGCCTTGTCGAGCCAGGTCTCGACCTTGATTGGCAGGGGGCGCTTGCCCTCGGTGGGGCCCAACGCCAGCTCGGCGATCAGTTCGGGCGGCAGGGTCGCCTTCCTGCTGACGACCTTGGGCTCGGCCTCGATCGAGCCGGCGTGGTTCAGGGTGAAGCCGGTGATCGCGAACAGCAGCATGCCCACGAGGCTGATCGCCGCGCTGATCCAGTGCCACTGGTGCAACTGTTTCAGCCAGAAGGAGCGGCGGTTCTGTTCGGCGGCGGCTTTCACGGGATTCCGGAACGGACGAGCTTCAGTGCCGCCGTCCATACTTGAGAGCGACTTGCAATTACAAGACCCGATCGCCGTATGGCCGCGATTGGAAACATTTGCTCACGGATCGGTCCGGGGGGAGGGGTCCCCGCTTTCGCCGGGATTTTACGGAAGGAGAGAGGCGAGCTATGCCTCCCGCCATGGCCAAGCTCGACGACACCTATGATCCGCTGACCCCCGTTCCGGCCGAGCGTCGGGTGTTCGGGGCGCGCGACGCATTTTCGCTGTGGTTCAGCCTGGGCATCGGCCTGCTGGTGCTGCAGGCCGGGGCGTTCCTGGTTCCGGGACTGAGTCTCGGCATGGCGCTGGCGGCGATCGTCACCGGCTCGGTGCTGGGCGCCCTGCTGCTGGCGGCGGCCGGGGTGGTCGGGGCCGACACCGGGCTTTCGGCCATGGGGACGCTGCGGCTGGCCCTGGGCGCGCGCGGCGCGGCCGTTCCGGCGGTGCTGAACGCAGTGCAGCTGGTCGGCTGGGGCGCATTCGAGATCATCGCCATGCGCGACGCCGCCGACGCCCTGGCCAGGCAGACCTTCGGCCTGTCCAACCCGCTGGCCTGGACGGTGCTGTTCGGGGCGCTTGCGACCTGGCTGGCCTTCATGGGGCCGGTGTCGTTCGTGCGGCGCTTCCTGCGCGCCTGGGGCCTGTGGCTGCTGCTGGGCGGGGCCGGCTGGCTGACCTGGCGGTTGCTGTCCCAGCACGACCTGGCCGCACTGTTCGCCAAGGCCGGCACCGGCGAGATGAGCTTCGGCGCGGGCGTTGACCTGGTCGTGGCCATGCCGCTGTCCTGGCTGCCGCTGATCGCCGACTACACGCGCTTTGGCCGCTCGCCGGGCCGGATGTTCCGCGGCAGCGCCGCCGGCTACCTCTTGGCCAACATCTGGTTCATGGGCCTGGGCGCCTGCTACGCCCTGGCCGCCGGGAGCGGGGAGGGGCTGCTGCTGACTGCTTTAGCCGCAGCGGGCGGCGGGATCGCCCTCCTGCTGATCGTCGTCGACGAGACCGACAACGCCTTCGCCGACATCCATTCCGCCGCCGTCTCGACGGCCACCCTGGCGCCGGTGCGGCCCGCGCGCCTGGCCCTGGCCTTCGGCGCGCTGTGCACCCTGATCGCCCTCCTGGCGCCGCTTGCCCGCTATGAAGGCTTCCTGCTGCTGATCGGCTCGGTGTTCGCGCCGCTGTTCGGCGTGCTGCTGACCGACCATTTCGTCGTGCGCCGCCGCAAGGCCGAAGCCGCCACGGCCTTCGCCTGGGGCCTGAACCTGCCGGGACTTCTGGCCTGGGCGGCCGGCGTCGCGGCCTATCAGGGCTTCAGCCGCCTGGCCCCGCAGCTGGGCGCGACCCTGCCGGCGCTGGCGGTTGCGGCGCTCGCCTATCTGTTGCTGGGGTTGATCCAGCGGCGTCCGAAGGCCTGAACGACCAGCGTCGCCGTAACGCCGTCCGGCCAAGTTCGTCTCGACAAGTGGGCCTTAACAAAAGAAACATCCAGGCTTCTTACCGCGAGGGGACGTTCGCGGGCTGCATTGGGGTGGTTTCTTGAAAGCGCTTTTCTTCTCGGTCTCGCTTCTGTCGCTGGTCGGCGGCGCTGCTCTCGCCCAGGACTACCTGCCGCAACCGGCCGCCCCGACGCCGCCGATCGTGGCTCCGCAGGACGTGGCCTATCCGGGCGTGCTGAAGCTCTACGTCGACGCCACCGACCTCGAGCGCAAGATCTTCGACATCAAGCTGACCCTGCCGGTCGCCAAGCCGGGTCCGATGACCCTGTACTATCCGCAGTGGGTTCCGGGCGGCCACTCGCCGCGTAACGACATCGACAAGCTGGCGGGCCTGGTGATCACGGCCAATGGCCAGACGATCCCTTGGAAGCGCGACGTGGTCGAGGTCAACGCCTTCCACATCGACGTGCCGGCCGGCGTGACCGAGCTCTCCGTCGCCTACAAGTTCCTGTCGCCGGTCGAGACCAAGGTCGGCCGCATGGTCATGACGCCGGACATGCTGAACCTGCAGTGGCTGCAGATGACCATGTACCCGGCCGGCCACTTCACCCGCCGCATCACGGTGGAGCCGACCGTCAAGCTGCCGGAAGGCTTCCAGTTCGCCTCGGCCCTGGAGGTCGACAAGACGCAGGGCCAGGTCACCAGCTTCAAGCCGACCACGGTCGAGACCCTGGTGGACTCGCCGATGTTCGCCGGCCGCTACTTCAAGTCGGTCGAGCTGGATCCGGGCGGCAAGGTTCCGGTGCGCCTGAACATGATCGCCGACAAGCCCGAGCTGCTCGAGTACAAGCCCGAGCAGTTGCAGGCCCACAAGAACCTCGTGCAGCAGGCCTACAAGCTGTACGGCTCGCACCACTACGACCACTACGACTTCCTGGTCGCCCTGTCGGACCAGCTGGGCGGCATCGGCCTGGAGCACCACCAGTCGAGCGAGAACCGCGTCGCGCCGAAGTACTTCACCGATTGGGACAAGTCCTATGTCGGCCGCGACCTGCTCCCGCACGAGTTCACGCACTCGTGGAACGGCAAGTTCCGCCGCGGGGCCGACCTGTGGACCCCGACCCTCAACACCCCGATGCGCGACAGCCTGATGTGGGTCTACGAGGGCCAGACCCAGTACTGGGGCTATGTGCTGTCGTCGCGTTCGGGCCTGCTGACCAAGGAGCAGACGCTCGATTCCATCGCCATGACGGCGGCCCTGTACGACAACCGTCGCGGCCGCGACTGGCGTCCCGTGCAGGACACCACCAACGACCCGATCATCGCCAGCCGCAAGCCGCTGTCGTGGCTGAGCTTCCAGCGCAGCGAGGACTATTACTCGGAAGGCCAGCTGGTCTGGCTCGACGCCGACACGCTGATCCGCGAGAAGACCGGCGGCAAGAAATCGCTCGACGACTTCGCCAAGGCCTTCTTCGGCGTCGCCGATGGCTCGTACGTGTCGCACACCTACACCTTCGACGACGTGGTGGCGGCGCTGAACGGCGTGGTCCCCTATGACTGGGCGACCTTCCTGAAGGACCGCATCGAGGGCGTGAACCCCAAGGCTCCGCTCGATGGCCTGACGCGCGGCGGCTACAAGCTGGTCTATACCGACACGCCCACCGACTACTTCAAGGTCTCCGAGACCCGCGGCAAGAACACCAACCTGGCCTATTCGATCGGCCTGACGGTGGGCTCGGACGCGGTGCTGACCGACGTGCAGTGGGACGGCCCCGCCTTCAAGGCCGGCCTGACCCAGGGCCTGACCGTGGTGGCCGTCAACGGCGACACCTATGACGCCGAGAAGCTGAAGGCCGCCGTCAAGGCGACCGCCAAGGGCGTTCCGGTCGAGCTGCTGGTCAAGGAAGGCTCGCGCTACCGCACCGTGAAGCTCGATTACAGCGGCGGCCTGCGCTACCCGCGCCTGGAGCGCATCGCCGGCACGCCGGCGCGCCTGGACGACATCCTGGCCGCCCGCAAGTAAGCATAGAGCCGTCCGGCGTCCGGGGCCGCGAGGCGCCGGACGGCTTTGTTCTCCCAGACGCGCGGCCGCGCCTGTTCTGGAAGAACCCATGTCCGATTCCACGAAATTCGATCGCCGACAGCTCCTGGTCGGCGCGACCGCCGCCGCCGTCTCGACGGCCCTGCCGGCCATCGCCGCCCCGAAAGGCGAGGCCGCCAAGCTCTACGCCCTGTTCGACGCCTTCTTCGATGAAGACCTGACCGAGAGCCCGGAACAGGCGACCAACCTCGGCCTCGACACCGGCGCCCATGCCGGCGCGCGCACGAAGCTTGGCGACCGCTCGATCGCCGCCTGGCTCAAGGAGCGCAAGGAGCCGGCCCAGCGGCTTAAGCGCCTGAAGGCCGTCGACCGCAAGGCGCTGTCGGGCGAGGACGCCGTCAACTACGACACCGCCGCCTACTATTACGGCGCGCGCGACAAGGCTTCGGGCTTCGACTACGGCGCGGTGTCGCGGCCGTTCGTGGTGACCCAGTTCTACGGCGGCTATTCGTCGGTTCCCAGCTTCCTGGACAACAAGCACGAGGTGAAGTCTGCGGCCGACGCCGACAGCTATCTCGCCCGCATGGCCGGGTTCGCCGGCGTGCTCGACCAGGAAAGCGAGCGGGTGCGGGCCGATGCGGCCAAGGGCGTGATCCCGTCGGACTTCATCCTCGACAAGGCCATCGGCCAGCTGAAGCAGTTCCGCGCCCTGCCGCCGGAAAAGAACGTGCTGGTCGCCTCGATGGCCCGGCGCGCCAAGGCCTATGGCGACTACGACGCCAAGGCCGCCGCCCTGCTGGCCAGCGCGATCCACCCGGCGCTGGACCGCCAGATCGAGACCCTGACCGCCGTCCGCGCCAAGGCCGTGCACGAGGCCGGCATGAACCGCTTCAAGGACGGCGACGCCTTCTACGCCGCCCTGCTGCGCATCTACACCACCACCGAGAAGACCCCCGACGAGGTCCATCGCCTCGGTCTGGAGGAGGGCGCGCAGATCCAGGCGCGCATGGACGAGATCCTCAAGAAGCGTGGCTTCACGCAAGGCTCGGTCGGTCAGCGCATGGCCGCGCTCAAGGACCTGCCGGGCGAGAGCTATCCCAACACCGACGAGGGCCGCGCCCAGATCCTGGCCTATTGCAACCGCCTGATCGCCGAGATGCAGCCCAAGCTGCCGCAGTGGTTCGGGATCACGCCGAAGATCCCGGTCGAGGTGCGCCGCATCCCGCCCTACACCGAGGCCGGCTCGTCGGGCGGCTATTACGAGCGCCCGCCGCTGGACGGCTCGCGCCCCGGGGCCTTCTACATCAACCTGCGCGACACGGCCGAGCGTCCCCGCTACGCCCTGCCGACCCTGACCTATCACGAGGCCGCGCCGGGCCACCATTTCCAGCTGGCCCTGACCGCCGAGGGCAGCCTGCCGCGCCTGCGCCAGAACATGTTCTTTTCGGCCAACACCGAGGGCTGGGCGCTCTATGCCGAGCAGGTGGCCATGGAGATGGGCCTGTACGAGACCGACGACCTGGGCCTGCTGGGCATGTACCAGGCGCGGCTGTTCCGGGCCTCGCGCTGCGTGGTCGACACCGGCATCCACGCCAAGGGCTGGAGCCGCGAGAAGGCCATCGCCTACATGGTCGAGACCGGCGGCGACGACGAGGGGCGCATCACCCGCGAGGTCGAACGCTATTGCGCCAACCCGGCCCAGGCTTGCTCCTACAAGGTGGGCCACACCGTCTGGGCCGCCCTGCGCGAGCGCACCAAGGCTCGTCTCGGCGGCAAGTTCGACATCCGCAAGTACCACGACACCGCCCTGCTGGTCGGCCCGACCCCGCTGACCGTGCTGGAGAGCGTGGTCGACGCCTGGTCGGGGTGACCTGAGCTTTCCTCTCCCATGGGGAGAGGAGGGGACCCGCCGCTTGCGGCGGGGAGGTGAGGGGGTACGCCTTTGGCCGTCTAAATCCCTCATCCTCCCACGCCTGACGGCGCGGCCCCCGCCCTCTCCCTCAAGGAAAGAGATAAACGAAAGTGACCGGTAACATTAGGGCTTGAGTGGTCTGACAAGCTCTCCCATAGTGTCAGGCAAGACGGCGCGAAGCCGCCGTGACAGACGCTGGGGAAACGCAAGGATGACCACCACCCTTACTCGCCGCACGCTGGGTGTCAGCCTGGCCGCTCTCGGCGCCGCGATGGCGCCGGCGGTCCGCGCTGCTCCGAAGCCAGCGGACGGCAAGGCGCTCTACAAGGATCCCGCCCAGCCGGTCGACGCGCGGGTCAAGGACCTGCTCTCGCGGATGACGCTGGAGGAGAAGGCCGCCCAGCTGATCGGCATCTGGCTGACCAAGGCCGCGATCCAGACGCCGACCGGCGACTTCTCGCCCGAGACGGCGACCAAGAATTTCCCCAATGGCCTGGGCCAGATCTCGCGCCCGACCGACCGTCGGGGTCTCAAGCCGACGACCGAGGTCAACGCCGCCGCCGGGGCCGAGGACGGCTCGGTGGGCCGCAATGCCCCGCAGACCGCGAAATACGTCAACGCCGCCCAGAAGTGGGCGATGGAAAGCACGCGCCTGGGCATCCCGATGCTGATGCACGACGAGGCCCTGCACGGCTATGTCGCGCGTGATGCGACCAGCTTCCCGCAGTCGATCGCCCTGGCCTCGACCTTCGATCCCGAGCTGGTCGAGCAGGTGTTCTCGGTGGCCGCCAAGGAGATGCGCGCCCGGGGCTCCAACATCGCGCTTGCTCCCGTCGTCGACGTGGCCCGCGATCCGCGCTGGGGCCGCATCGAGGAGACCTATGGCGAGGACCCGCACGTCTGCGCCGAGATGGGCCTGGCCGCCATCCGCGGCTTCCAGGGCAAGACCCTGCCGCTGGCGCCCGACAAGGTGTTCGTCACCCTCAAGCACATGACCGGCCACGGTCAGCCCGAGAACGGCACCAATGTCGGCCCGGCCCAGATCGCCGAGCGGACCCTGCGCGAGAACTTCTTCCCGCCGTTCGAACGGGCGGTGAAGGAGCTGCCCGTGCGCTCGGTCATGCCCAGCTACAACGAGATCGACGGGGTGCCCTCGCACGCCAATCGCTGGCTGCTGACCGATATCCTGCGCGGCGAGTGGGGCTTCCAGGGCGCGACGATGAGCGACTACTTCGCCATCAAGGAGATCATCACCCGCCACAAGCTGACCGACCAGCTGGCCGACACGGCGGTGATGGCGATCAACGCCGGCGTCGACGTCGAACTGCCCGACGGCGAGGCCTATGTGCTGCTGCCGCAGCTGGTGCGGTCGGGTCGCATCCCCGAGGCCGCCGTCGACGCGGCCGTGGCGCGGGTGCTGAAGATCAAGTTCGAAGGCGGCCTGTTCGAAAATCCGTATGCGGATGAAAAGGCCGCCGACGCCAAGACCGCCACGCCGCAAGCCGTCGCCCTCGCCCGCGAGGCGGCCCGGAAGGCGGTGGTGCTGCTGAAGAACGACAAGGGCCTGCTGCCGCTGGACGGCAGGAAGATCAAGCGCCTGGCGCTCCTGGGCACGCACGCCAAGGACACCCCGATCGGCGGCTATTCCGACGAGCCGCGCCACGTGGTCTCGGTGCTGGAGGGCCTGACCGCCGAGGCCAAGGCGCAAGGGTTCGCCCTCGACTACGCCGAGGCCGTGCGGATCACCGAAAAGCGCGTCTGGGCCGCCGACGAGGTCAAGCTGGTCGACCCGGCCGTCAACGCCAGGCTGATCGCCGAAGCGGTCGAGGTGGCCAAGAAGGCCGACGTCGTCGTCATGGTGCTGGGCGACAACGAGCAGACCAGCCGCGAAGCCTGGGCCGACAATCACCTGGGCGACCGCGACAGCCTGGATCTGGTGGGCCAGCAGAACGACCTGGCCCGCGCCATCTTCGCCCTCGGCAAGCCGACCGTGGTGCTGCTGCTGAACGGCCGTCCGCTGTCGGTGAACCTGCTGGCCGAGAAGGCCGACGCCCTGGTCGAGGGCTGGTACCTGGGCCAGGAGACCGGCAACGCCGCCGCCGACGTGCTGTTCGGCCGGGCCAATCCGGGCGGCAAGCTGCCGGTCAGCATCGCCCGCGACGTCGGCCAGCTGCCGATCTACTACAACCGCAAGCCCACGGCCCGCCGCGGTTACCTGTTCGACCGCGCCACCAGCCCGCTCTATCCGTTCGGCTTCGGGCTTTCCTACACCCGCTTCGAGATCGCCGCGCCGCGCCTGTCCAAGGCCCGTATCGGCCAGGGCGAGAGCACGACGGTGTCGGTCGAGGTGACCAACACCGGCAAGGTCGCCGGCGACGAAGTGGTGCAGCTTTACGTCCACGACGAGGCGGCCTCGGTCACCCGTCCGGTGCTGGAGCTGAAGCACTTCAAGCGCGTCACCCTGGCCCCCGGCGAGAAGAAGACGGTGAGCTTCGAGGTGAAGCCGTCGGACTTGTGGATGTGGAACCTGGCCATGAAGCGGGTTGTCGAGCCGGGCGATTTCTCGATCCTCGTCGGGCCGAACTCGGTGGACCTGAAGTCGGCGAAGCTGACGGTGGCTTGAAGACGCTCTCCCTGAAGGGGGAGCTGTCGGCGAAGCCGACTGAGGGGGAAGTCGTTGCTGAAGCGGCTAGCGCTGCGGAAGCTGAAAACGGTCCCCCTCCGGCCCTCTGGGCCACCTCCCCCAGGAGGGGGAGGATCTAGAACAACGAGCCGCCGCAGGCGGCCGAGGGAGTTGACCACATGCGCCGTGTCGCGCCGATCCTGCTGGCCGCCTTGGCGGCCACGCCCGCCGCCGCCCAGGGGCCGTTGCTGAACGGGCTGTTCGCCGACCATGCGGTGGTGCAGCGGGGCCGGCCCCTGCCGGTGTTCGGCGAGGCCAGGCCCGGCGAGGCGGTGACCGTCACTCTTGGCGACAGGACGGCCACGGCCAAGGCCGGCGCGAACGGCGCCTGGCGCGTCGACCTGCCGGCGATGACGGCCGGCGGGCCCTACACCCTGGAGGCCAGGGCCGCCTCGGGCGCGAGCCAGACGGTCAGCGACGTGCTGGTCGGCGACGTCTGGCTGTGCTCGGGCCAGTCGAACATGGAGCTGCCGGTCGAGCGCGGCAACAACTCGTGGTCCGAGATCCGCTCGGCCAATGACGACGGCCTGCGCATGGCCTATGTCGACCACGCTGACAGCCGCTCGCCACGCACGACCTTCACGAAGGCGCCGGCCTGGAAGGCGGCCAAGCCCGATGCGGTGGGGTCGTTCTCGGCCGCCTGCTACTACATGGCTCGCGAACTGCGGAAGACCGACAAGACGCCGCTGGGGCTGGTTCACGCCTCCTGGGGCGGGTCGGCCATCGAGGCCTGGCTGAGCCCGGCCGCCCTGCGCAAGGCCGGCGACTACGGCAATGACATCGCCACGCTCGAGCTGTCCCTCAAGGACCGCCCGGCCGCCGACCGCCGCTGGGGCGAGACCATCAAGGCCTGGTGGAGCCTGCGCCACAAGGGCGCGGCCGGCGGCCCGTGGGCCGGCGACGGCGCCTGGACGCCTGCGCCGCAGGGGCTGGGTGTCTGGGAAAGCTGGGGCGTGCCGGCCCTGGCCGACTTCAACGGCATGGTCTGGTTCGAGACCACGGCGACCCTGACGGCGGCGCAGGCGAAAGGCGCGGCCAGCCTCGAGATCGGCATGGTCGACGAGGTCGACACCACCTTCGTCAACGGCGTCGGGGTCGGCTCGACCTCCGGCGCGGGCACGGTGCGGACTTATCCGGTGGCGGCCGGGACGCTGAAGGCCGGCGCCAACCGCATCGTCGTCTCGGCGCTGGACACCTACGCCAACGGCGGGATGTACGGCGAGGCCGCCCGCGCCCTGGTGCTGGCCGACGGGACGCGGATCCCGCTGACGAGCTGGCGCTACCAGATCGAGCCGAAGGAAACCGGCGAGCCGCCGCGCGCGCCTTGGGACACGCTGTCGGGCGTCTCGACCCTCTACAACGGCATGCTGGCGCCGATGGGCCCTTACGCCTTCAAGGGCTTCGCCTGGTACCAGGGCGAGAGCAACACCGGCCGGCCCCAGACCTACGAGCCGCTCTTACGCGAACTGCTGGCCGAACGGCGCGTGGGCCAGGCCGCCGACATGCCGGCCCTGGTCGTGCAGTTGGCCAATTACGGCAAGCCGCAGCTGGCGCCGGAGGATTCCTGGTGGGCCCAGGTGCGCGAGGCCCAGCGCCTGGCCGTGGCCAAGGACGGCCACGCGGCCCTGGCCGTCATCACCGACATCGGCGATCCCTCCGACATCCACCCCACCAACAAGCAGGACGTCGGCAAGCGCCTGGCCCGGGGCGCCAAGCGCCTGGCGGGGCAGGCGGTGACCACTGGTCCTTCGCCGGTCGCCGCCCGCCGCATGGGTCAGACGGTCGAGGTGGTCTTCGAGCAGGTGGCCGAGCGCCTGGCAACCCGCGGTTCCGACAAGGCCATCGGCTTTGAGCTATGCGACGCGATCGGCTGCCGCTTTGCCGACGCCCGGGTCGAGGGCGACAGGGCGGTGGTCGCCATCCCCGCCGGCCTGACGCCGATCAGGGTGCGGTTCGCCTGGGCCGATGCGCCGACCTTCAACGTCTTCGACATGGCCGGCCTGCCGCTGGGCCCGTTCGAGATCGCAGTCGCCCCGTGAGCAAGGGCGCGACGGGACTTCGCACCGCCGTCTCGGCTCTCGCGCTCGCCGCCGCCGTGGCGGCCGCGGCGGCGCTGGCGGCCCCGACCGCCGCGCGGTCTGCCGAACCCGCCGCCGTGTCGGAAAAGCCCGTCGTCGGCGGCTTTCCGCTGATCGAAGGCGGCAAGCCCGCCCGGGTCGAGGCCGACGTCACCGACTGGCCCGGCGTGCTGCGCGCGGTGCAGGGGCTGCGCGGCGACCTCTCCAAGCTTTCCGGCGGCGCCCAGCCGGCCAAGGACGCGCCGGTCGTCATCGTCGGGACCCTGGGCCGGAGCGCCCAGATCGACGCCCTGGTCGCGGCCGGCAAGCTGGACGTCTCGGCCCTGAAGGGCCGCTGGGAGGGCTTCGTCCAGCAGGTGGTCGAAAACCCGCGACCGGGCGTGGCCCGCGCCCTGGTCATCGTCGGCGCCGACAAGCGCGGGACGATCTTCGGCGCCTATGACCTTTCCGAACGGGCCGGCGTCTCGCCCTGGACCTGGTGGGCCGACGTGCCGGTCCCGGTGCGCCGCGACCTCTCCGTCGCGCCCGGCGCCCGGCTGCAGGCGCCGAAGGTCAAGTACCGGGGCATCTTCCTCAACGACGAGAACCCGGCCCTGTATGGCTGGGCCAACAAGACGTTCGGCGGCTTCAACCACGCCTTCTACGAGCGGGTCTACGAGCTCGTGCTGCGGCTGAAGGGCGACTATCTGTGGCCGGCCATGTGGGGCAAGGCGCTCTATGACGACGACCCGCTGAACGCCGTGCTGGCCGACGAGATGGGCGTGGTGATCGGAACCTCGCACCACGAACCGATGATGCGGGCCCACGTCGAGTGGGAGCGCTACGGCCAGGGGCCGTGGGACTACTCGAAGAACCCGCAGGCCCTGCGCCGCTTCTGGCGCGAGGGCGTCGAGCGAATGGGCGCCAACGAGAGCCTTGTCACGGTCGGCATGCGCGGCGACGGCGACGAGCCGATGACGCAAGGCACGGCCACCAAGCTCTTGGAGACCATCGTCGCCGACCAGCGGAAGATCATCGGCGAGGTCACCGGCAAGGACCCGTCGGCCACCCCGCAGGTCTGGGCGCTCTACAAGGAGGTGCAGGACTATTACGACGCCGGGATGCGGGTTCCGGATGACGTGACCCTGCTGTTCGCCGACGACAACTGGGGCAACATCCGGCGCTTGCCCAAAGCCGGCGAGACGCGGCCTGGCGGCTACGGCGTCTACTACCACTTCGACTATGTGGGCGGGCCCCGGAACTACAAGTGGCTCAACACCAACCAGATCGAGCGTACCTGGGAGCAGATGAAGCGCGCCGACGACCACGGCGCCGATCGGCTGTGGATCGTCAATGTCGGCGACCTCAAGCCGATGGAGCTGCCTACCGAGTTCTTCCTCGACCTGGCCTGGGACCCGGCCGCCATGCCGGTCGAAAAGCTTTCGACCTATACCCGCGACTGGGCGGCGGCGCAGTTCGGGCCTGAGCACGCGGTCGAGATCGCGGCGCTGCTGGACGGCTATACGAAGCTCAATGCGCGGCGAAAGCCCGAGCTGATCGACGCGGCGACCTTCAGCCTGGTCAATTTCCGCGAGGCCGAACGGGTGGAGGCCGAATGGGGCGACCTGGAGGCCCGCGCCGAAGCGGTGCGCAAGGCGCTGCCCAAGGCTCAGGACGACGCCTTCTTCCAGCTGGTCTGGTTTCCGATCGCTGCGGCGGCCAACTTCAATCGACTCTACATCGCCGTAGGTCGGCACCGCCTCTATGACCTCCAAGAACGCAGCAGCCACCTGGACGAGGTCGATCGGGTCGAGGAACTTTTCGCCCGCGACGCGGAACTGACCCGCCAGCATGACGCCATCGCCGGCGGCAAGTGGGTCCACATGATGGATCAGACCCACATCGGCTACAGCGGCTGGCAGCAGCCCGATCGCAACATCATGCCCAAGGTGGCCCGCAAGGGAGTCTATCGCGGCAGCAAGGTCGGGGTGGCCGTCGAGGGGCGCGAGGCCAGGGTCGAGGATGACGGACGGGCCGACCTGCCGCCGCTGAGCCCTTGGAGCGCGGCCTCGCGCTGGATCGACGTCTTCAATCGTGGTCCGGCCAGGATCGCCTTCGAGGCGACCACCGACCTGGCTTGGCTGAAGATCGCGCGGGGCGAGGCGGGACCGTGGGGCGACACGCGGCTGGAGGTCTCGGTCGATTGGGCCAAGGCGCCGACGGGCGTCCACCGCGTTCCGATCACCATCAAGGGATCGGGCGGACAGACCGCGGTCGTGACGGCGGTGGTCGACAACACGCCCCGCAAGCCGGTCAGGGGCGCCTTCGTCGAGGCGGGCGGACCGCTGGCCATCGAGGCCGAGCACCATGCGCGGGCGACCTTGGCGGACGGCGTGTCGTGGAAGACCATCCCCAACCTCGGCCGCACGCTGTCGGGCGTGGCCGGCTATCCGACCACGGCCGCGCCCAGCGCGCCGGGCAAGGGCCCCATGCTCGAATATCTGGTCGACTTCGAGAAGGCCGGGCCCGTCGACCTGACCGTGCTGGTTTCGCCGGGGCTCGACGTCACGGGCGGGACGGGCCCGCGCTTCGCCGTGTCGATCGACGACGCGGCGCCGGTGGTGGTCAACACCATTCCCGACCCGTCCGAGAAGGCCTGGGACAAGGCTGTGGCGGATAACATCCGTTCATTGACGATTTCGCTGAGTATCCCGTCGGCGGGTGCGCACCGGGTGCGGCTGTGGCGGGTGGACCCGGGCGTGGTGTTCCAGCGGCTGGTGATCTCGCGCGGGACGGCGCCGGGGAGTTATCTCGGGCCGGTGGAGGGGATGCGGGCCAAGTGATCCTTCTCCCCTTGCGGGAGAAGGTGGCGGCCGAAGGCCGACGGATGAGGGGTCTCTCAAACATGAGATGCTGCATCCAGCCTACCTGCCGTCGCAACGGACGGGGCTTTCGACCCCTCACCCGACCCGCTTCGCGGGCCACCCTCTCCCGCAAGGGGAGAGGGATCATCTGGACAACGAAAACTCCACCGGCGCGTCCATCTCGATCCGCTCGCCCTTGATTGTGTGCGGCGGCGCAGGAAACGGATCGGCCCGGGCGACCATGGCGCGGACCTCGGCGTCGAGCAGCGCATGGCCCGTGGGGCCGGTGAGGCGGCAGTCCAGCACGTGGCCGGTGCGGTCGAGGACAAAGGTCACCTGGGCCACGCCCTGCTGTTTTCGCATGCGGGCGGCCTTGGGATAGGTCTTGTGGGCTTCCAGCCAGGCCCGGACCCTCGCTGCGTAGGCGGTGCTGGTTCCGGCGTGGGCCTGCACGCTGTCGGCGTCGCGCCGGCCGGCGGGCGGCTTGGCGGCCGAGGCGTCCATGGCCCGGGCGGCGGCCGGCACGGCGGCCTGGGCTGCGGCGGGCGGCGTCGGGCGCGGCGGCGCTTCGGAAGGCGGGGCAGGAGAGGGCGGCGCGGGCGCGGCCTGGGTCAGCCAGCCGTCGGGACGCGGCGGCAGCGGCTTGGGCGCGGGCTTTTCCGGTTGCGAGGGCTGCGGCGGCGCAGGCTCGGCCTCCGGCGTCGGGGCCGGCGCGGCGTCGGGCGAGGTGGCGTTGTCGAGGCTTTCGAGGGCCGGATCGCCCAGGGAGATCAGCATGGCTGCGTCGTCCATGGGCGCGAGGACGGGCCTTTGCTCCCACTGGACGACGGCAAGCCCGAGGGCGCCGTTGATGACCAACGACGCCCCCGTCGCCCAGGCTCGAACGTGCCAGGGCGTCTTCATGGTCAGAACGTCTTGCCGAGCGTGAGCTTGACCTTCCGGCCCTCGGCGTCGAGCGACGACAGGTGGCGGCGGAAGTTCTTGTCGAACAGGTTGTCGACCCCCGCCTGCACCTCCAGGCCCTTCAGCGCGCCCTCCTGCGGCTTCCAGGTCAGGAACAGGTTGTGCACCGAGTAGCCCGGCGTGCGCAGCGAGGCGGTGGTGGTCTCGTTCTGGTCGTCGGCGAACTCGCCGCGCCAGCCGGCCGTCAGGTTGTAGGCCGGGAAGACGTAGCCGACCGTCAGGTTCAGGGTGTCGGCCGGGATGGTGTTCAGGGCCGCGCCCGTCGTGCGGTTCTCACCGTCGATCACCGACAGAGCGCCGCGCACGAACAGCTGCTTGGCGCCGTACTCGGCCTCGACCTCGACGCCCGAATAGCGGGCCTCGCCGATGTTGACGAAGTAGCTCGACGTGGCCGTGCCGCGGGCGATCAGGTTGCTGACGTCGTTGCGGAAGAGGGTGGTCTTGATCCGCGCCTGGTCGCCCTGGCCGAACAGGTTGCGGAACTGCAGCGTGCCGCCGACCTCGTAGTTGTCCGACTCCTCGGGCTTGAGGTTCAGGCTGTAGTTGGTCGAGGCCGTCGCGGTGCGGCTGTAGATCTCGTCCAGCACCGGCATGCGCACGGTGTGGGCGATGGAGCCGAACACCGAGGCCCATTCGGTCAGGCTGTAGAGGGCGGCGATCTTCGGCGAGACGCCGTCGTCATTGACCTTCTTGCTGGTCGTGACACCCAGGCCTGGCTGCAGCTTGGTCCAGTCGACGCGAACGCCGGGGATCACGGTCAGCTTGCCGTAGGTGATCTCGCCCTGGGCGAAGAGGCCGTACTTCTCCATGTCGCCTTCGGGGTGGGTGGCCGCCCCGTGGTTGGTGCCGGTGGCGGTGCGGCGCGGATTGCGGCGCTCCTGCTTGTAGGCCTGGGCGCCGACGGTCAGGAACGCGACGCCGTCGCCGGCGAACTGGAACTCCGAGGTGTTCTGGGCGCGGCCCTGATAGGTCTTGTACGAGAACTCCGACTCCAGCACCCCCGACAGGAAGGTGGTGTCGGTCTGGTTGACCTTGCTGTTGGCGTAGGAGACCTGGGCCTCGAAATCGAGCAGGTCATTGCCCTCGAAGGCGTTCTGGTAGCCGATCACGGCGGTGTCGTCGGTGGTCTTGCGACGCACGGGCGTCGTGGCCATGGCCTCGGACTGGTCGTAGATCTGGACGCTGTCGTTCTTCCAGTTCTGGTACGAGGCCCAGACGCTGTGGTCCTTGCCGAAGGTGTAGCGGCCCTTCAGCAGGTAGCTGTCGGAGGTGGCGTTGGAGGCCGGCACGACCTGGCCATTGCCGTTCTCGTACTCGTCGCTGCGGCGGCTGGTGTACATGCCCAGCACTTCCAGCTTTTCGGTCGGCTTGAAGGCCAGGATGCCCGAGCCGAAGCGGGCCTCGGCGTTGCTCTCGACGCCGCCGCGCAGGCGCACGGCGAAGCGGTCGTCGCCTTGCAGGAAGTCCGAGGCGTCCTTGCTGGTGAAGCTGACCACGCCGGCCAGGGCGCCGGCGCCATAGAGGGTGGAGGAGGCCGGGCCGCGCAGCACCTCGACGCGCTTGTAGAGCTCGGGGTCGCTGAAGAACGCGCCCATCCGATACTGCTCGAAGAACTTCGTGACGCCGTCGATCTGCATCAGGATGCGGCTGTCGCTGTCGGCCAGGCCCGTGCCCATGCCGCGGATGTTGAAGCCCTGGCCCAGGGCGCCGACGCCGCCCATGGTGTTGACGCCGGGGATGCCGGCCAGCAGGTCGCCGATGGTCGACGCCTGGGCCTGGTCGATGGCGTCCTGGTCGAGCGTGGTCACGGCCTGGGGCGTGTCGATCGCCACCTTCTCCTGGCCGGCCGAGACGACGACCTTGCCCAGCGACAGCTTGCTGGTGGTGACGGCCTCTTCGGGCGCGTCGGCGGTCTGGCCGTGGGCGAGGCCGACGAGAACGAGATTGGCGACGCCGGCCAGCAACAGGCCGCGCGTCCGGTTGGAAATGCGCATACGACTATCCCCGTATATATAGCGAATAAGAATCATTCGCACTGCATGGGCGAGCGACTCCCGACAGAGCGCTTCGCCGAACGGCGACGCTTTTGGTCGCCTTTCCGCCTTAATGCAAGTGACTCTTAATAGCGAGTTGCTGCGTGGCCGCAAAGCTGGGCCGAGGCAGGGGCTTTGCGCCCGGCCGCTTTTCCGCGCAACCTCCCGCCAGGCCCTTCGAAGAGGCCGGGGAGATCGCCATGGCCAAGCTCGTCTTCGGAATGAACCAGTCCCTCGACGGCTATGTCGACCACGCGGGTTTCGGTCCGGATCCCGTGCTGTTCCAATACTTCGTCGACCAGGCGCGGAGCCTGACGGGCAGCCTCTATGGGCGTCGCCTCTACGAGATCATGAGCTATTGGGACGAGGACCATCCTGATTGGGACGGGCCTCGGCGCGAATTCGCGGCGGCCTGGCGCGGCTGTCCGAAATGGGTGGTGTCGCGCTCGCTGAAGTCGGTGGGTCCGAACGCGTCGTTGCTCGAGGGCGACCTGGAGACAGCCGTCCGGGCGCTGAAGGACAGCCATGACGGAGTGATCGAGGTCGGCGGGCCCGACCTAGCCCGTAGCCTGACCGCGCTTGGCCTGATCGACGAATACAAGATCTACCTGCACCCCGTGGTGCTGGGCGAGGGCTCGCCGTTTTTCGCGGGATCCAGGCCCAAGCTGCGGCTGGTGGACAGCATGCGGATCGGGGAGGAGACCGTCAGGCTGACCTATGCGCCGGCTTAGCGGCAAAGGGGCGGATACTTCACGCGTCATCCCGGCCGGAGGACCGCGTAGCGGGCCGCAGAGCCGGGACCCAGGGGCCGCCTGCGGTGCGCCCGCCCCTGGGTCCCGGATAAGCCCTGCGGGCTTTCCGGGATGACGAGCCGTTTGGGTGAGATGGCGCTCTAGGGAGCGCCGATCCTCAACTTCCCCGCCACTCGTCGATCACCGAGGCCAGGACGTCGAGCGGCATGGTGCCGGCGGTCAGGCCCGTGTCGTGGAAGCCCTTCAGGCTGAACTTGTCGCCCAGGCGCTTTTCGGCGCGGGCGCGACTGTCGGTCCAGGTGCGCCAGCCCAGCATGTAGCTCGACGCCTGGCCCGGCTGGACGCAGTAGCGCTCGACCTCGCGGGTGACCGAGCTTTCGGCGTCGCCCAGGGTGTCCGACATGTAGGCGATGGCCCTCTCGCGGCCCCAGCGCTTGGCGTGGATGCCGGAGTCGAGCACCAGCCGCGAGGCGCGGAACAGCATCGAGGCGATGTAGCCCAACTGGCCCAGCGGGTCGTCCTTGTAGGCGCCCATCTCGTCGGCCAACTGCTCGGCATAGAGCGCCCAGCCTTCGGAATAGCCCGAGAAGATCGGCAGGCGGCGCAGGGTGGGAATGCCCGGCGCCTCCATCATCAGGGCGTTTTGCAGGTGGTGGCCGGGAATGGCCTCGTGGAACACCAGGGTCGGCAGATCGAAGCGCGGCTGCTCGGCCGTGTCGCGCAGATTGATCGAGAACAGGCCGGGGCGCGAGCCGTCCAGGCTGGGCGGGGTGTAGTAGGCGCCGGGCGCGCCGCTCTCGATCGACGGCGGGATGCGCTGGATCTTCACCCCGGCCTTGGGCAGGCGGCCGAAATAGCCGGGCAGGCGTTCGCGCATGGCCTGGGTCTTGGCCTCGAGGTCGGCCAGCAGGGCGGCGCGCCCGGCCTCGTCGTTGGGATAGAGGTTGGCCGGATCGCGGCGCAGGGCGGCGATGCGGGCGCCGACCGGGCCCTTGGTCAGGCCGCGGGCCTTGAGGATGGCGTCGGCGCGGGCGTTGAACCGGGCCACCAGTTCCAGGCCGAGGCGATGGATCTCCTCGCCGGCCAGGTCGGTGGTCGTCGCCGAACGCACGGCGTAGCGGTAGTAGGCCTCGCCGTCCGGCAGGCGCCAGACGCCCGCATCGTGCGTCGCGGTGGGCAGGGCGGCGGTCAGCAGCTCGGCCTGGCGGCGCAGGGCCGGATAGACCTCGGCCTCGACGATCTTCGTCGCGCGGGCCTCCCAGTCGCCGGGGATCGTGGCGGTGCGGCGGGTCAGGCCGGTGACCAGCTCGGACCTGGCCGGAGCCGGCGCCAGCAGGGCCGAGAATTGCGAGAGCGTGGTGCGCAGCACGAAGTCGGGCGGGGTGGCCCCCTTGGCGAAGTCGGCGCGGGCGCGGGCGGTCTCCTGGTCGAGCAGTCCGGCGAAGGCCGACAGGCGAGACAGATAGGCCTCGGCGTCATCCTTGGTCTTCACCGGATGGGTGTCGGCCAGGAAGCTGGGCACGGCGCGATAGGCGCCCGACAGCTGCGAGACGACGTAGGGCACGGCGACGCCGACGTTCGGATCGCCGAACGGCATGGCGTAGCTCTGCAAGGTGGTGTCGGCCAGATAGGCGGCCGAGCGGTGGTTGACCCGGTCCATGCCGGTCAGGGCCTTGGCGTCGAAGGTGGCCAACTGGGTCTGAAGATCGACGAACAGCTGGCGGGTGCGGGCGATCCCGGCCGGCGAGCGGTCGTCCAGCTTGCCGCGCGCGGCGGCGTTGGGGCCGGCGTCCATGCCGGTCAGCGTCATCAGCTGCGGCGAGTCGAGCATCGCCTTCTGGATCAGCCCCTCCAGCACGGCGGTCAGCCGTTCGCCCTCGGTCTCGCGGGCCAGGGCGGGGAGGGGCGCGGCCAGGGCGGCGGCGGAGGCGAGGAAAGAACGACGGTCGATCATGGGTTCGGTTGTACCTCGCGCCGTGTTTCGCGCCAGGGATGATGTGGCTGGGACCGAATGTCCAAGGACAACCCGCGCTGCTTGAGCTAAAGCCTGAAGGGTGACCCGGCCGACCTTCCATCGCTGGACGAACGCCCGCGCCGTCTTCATGACGCTCGCGGCGCTGGCGGTCGCCTTGAAGGTGCTGATCCCGGCCGGCTTCATGACCGCGCCGGAGCCCCGCAACGCCTTGCCCTTCGCCCTGGTGCTGTGCACCGGCCAGGGGGCCATGGTCGTCGCGCCCGGCGAGCGCCTGGATCACCACAAGGACGGTTCGGACGAGAAGCCCGCCGACGCGCCCTGCGCCTTCGCGGCCCTGGGCGTGGCCATGGGCGCGCCGCCGGCCGACCTGGCCGTCGCGCCAGTCGAGTTCGTCGCCTATGCCGACCAGCCGCAGCCTGCCCGCGTCGTCCATCTGGCCCCCGGCCGGGGCCTGGCCGCGCCGCCGCTGCCGGCCAGAGGTCCTCCCAGCCTGCTGATCTGACCGCCGGTCTCGTGACCGGTGGAGCGCCCGGCCGCGCGCCGGGCTCGCAACGCCGCGCGAGACCGCGTGGCCTGATCCGCCCGCTGATGGTCGCGCAAGGCGCGGCCCAAGGACCTGAAGATGAAATCCGTTCTATTGGCCGCCTGCGCATTGTCCGCGCTCGCGCCCGCCGCCGCCCTGGCCGCGCCCGACGACAGCGAAGGCGTCGTCTCGTCGGTGATCGTCACCGCCCGCCGCAACGCCGAGGACCCCTCCGTCGTCGCCGACGCCCGCAAGCGCCTGTCGGAGACCCCCGGCGCGGTGTCGGTGATCTCGCAGGAGGCCTATGCCAGCCGCCAGGCCCTGGCGCTGGACGACATGCTGCGCGACGCCCCCGGCGTTTACGCCCAGCGCAAGTGGGGCGGGGACGTGCGCATCTCGATCCGCGGCTCAGGGATAGGCAACGCCAGCCACAATCGCGGCCTGCTGCTGGCCCAGGACGGCGTGCCGCTGAACGAGGCCGACGGCTATGGCGACAGCCAGATCGCCGACCCGCTGAACACCCGCTATGCCGAGGTCTATCGCGGGGGCAACGCCCTGCGCTTCGGCGGCGCCTTGCTGGGCGGGGCGATCAACATGGTCACGCCCACGGGCAAGGACGCCGGCTTCAACGCCCGCCTGCGCGTCGACGGCGGCTCGTTCGGCCTGATCCGCGAGCACGCCGCGATCGCCGGCGAGAAGGGCGACTGGGATCTCTATGCCGCCGCCACCAACCAGACCAGCCAGGGCTGGCGCTCGCAGAGCCAGCAGAACATCCAGTTCGCCACCCTGAACCTGGGGCGCAGCTTCGGTCAGGACCGCGAGGTGCGCTTCATCCTCAACGGCTCCAACATCGCCCAGGAAATCCCCGGCGCCCTGACCCTGGCCCAGTTCCAGGCCAATCCGCGCCAGAGCGCCGCCGCCAGCCTCGCCAACGACCAGGCCCGCAACCAGCGCGGCCTGCGCGGCTCGCTGCGCACGACCTGGCGGCTGGACGAGCACACGGTGTTCCAGGGCGCGGTCTATGCGGTGTGGAAGGACCTGGACCACCCGATCTTCCAGGTCATCGACCAGCAGAGCCGCAACTACGGCGCCTTCGGGCGGCTGGACTGGGACGGCGAAGTCGGCGGGCTGAAGGCCGACGCCTATCTGGGCGCCTGGTACCGCCAGGGCGACCTGGACTCGGCCTTCTATACCAACGTCCGGGGCGGACGCGGCGCGCTGCAGTCGCTGGCGCAGCAGAACGCCAAGGCCGCCGACGTGTTCGGGGAAGGGCGCCTCTTCGTCACCGACCACGTGATCCTGGTCGGGGGCCTGACCTGGGGCCGGGCCGAGCGCGACTACCAGAGCTTCAAGGTTCCGGCCGTGGCCTCGACCTTCAACCTGACGGCCGACAAGGACTACGAGTGGGTTTCGCCGCGCGTGGGCGTGCTGTGGCAGGGCGACGACGGTTCGCAGCTGTTCGCCAACGTCACCCGCTCGGTGGAGCCACCCAACTTCAGCTCGCTGTCGCCGAGCAATGTGGGCTTCGCGCCGATCCGGGCGCAGGAGGCCTGGACCGCCGAGGCCGGCGCGCGCGGCCATCGCGGAGCGTTCACCTACGACCTGACCGCCTATCGCGCCAAGCTGAAGAACGAGCTCTTGCAGTTCGCCGTCGACAGCCAGCACCCGGCCGCCACCTTCAACGCCGACGACACGATCCACCAGGGGATCGAGGCGGCGCTGGACTGGGCCTTCGCGCCGCGCTGGCGCCTGCGCCAGACCTATACCCTGTCGGACTTCCGCTTCGACGGCGACGCCCAGTACGGCGACAACCGCCTGCCCATCGTGCCCAAGCACTTCTACCGGGCGGAGCTGCGCTATGACGCAGCCGCCGGCTGGTTCCTGGCTCCGTCGGTGGAGTGGTCCGCCAGCGACCAATGGATCGACTACAAGAACACCAGGACCGCGCCGTCCTACGCGATCCTCAACCTCAACGCCGGCTGGAAGGCGACCGACAAGGTCTCGCTGTTCCTCGACGCCCGCAACCTGACGGACGAGGCCTATGTCTCCAACGTCCAGGCGGCCACCACCTGGACCGCCGTCACCGCAGCCGTCTGGCCCGGCGACGGCCGCTCGGTGTTCGGCGGCGTCACCGTCTCGTTCTGACGCTATCCTTCCCCCAAGGAGTTCGTGATGACCCTTTCGAAACTGATGATCGCGGCGGCGGTGCTGGCGACCCTGCCGCTCGCCGCCCAGGCCGCGCCGCCCGCCCGGGTGGCGCCCAAGGTCGCCGTCGAGGGCGCCTGGTGCCGGGCCGCGCCCAAGGGCGCGCCGGCCGGCGGCTGCTACCTGACCCTGACCGCCTCGGCCGCCGATCAGCTGGTGTCGGTGGAAACCCCGGCGGCGGCCCGGGCCGAAATCCACACCATGTCGATGGACGGCGGGGTGATGCGTATGCGCAAGCTCTCGGAAGGCCTGCCGCTGCCGGCCGGCCAGGCCGTGGCGCTGAAGCCCGGGGCCGAGCACCTGATGGTGATCGGTCCCAAGATCGATCTGGCGGTGGGCGCCAGCGTGCCGCTGACCCTGCGGTTCAAGTCGGCCCCGCCGGTGACGATCAACGCGCCGGTCAAGGCCGTGGGAGGCAAGTAGACGTGCGTATCCTGTCCAAACTCGTCCTGGCGGCGCTGATCTGCGCCGCGCCCCTGGCCGCCTGCGACCGCACGGCCGAACACGCCAAGGCCAACGCCTCGGCCAAGGTCGGGGGAGCGTTCCAGCTGGTCGACCAGAACGGCAAGGCCGTCACCGAGAAGGACCTGCTGGGCAAGCCGACGGCGATCTTCTTCGGCTTCACCTTCTGCCCGGAGGTGTGCCCCACGACCCTGACCGAGATGACCGGCTGGCTGAAGGACCTGGGCCCCGACGCCGACAAGCTGAACGTGGTGTTCGTCTCGGTCGACCCCGAGCGCGACACGCCCGAGCAATTGAAGCTCTATCTGTCGAACTTCGATCACCGCATCCGGGGCCTGACCGGCACGACGGCCCAGACCGACGCGGCGGCCAAGGCCTACCGCGTCTATCACCGCAAGGTGGCGATCGAGGGTGGGGAGTACACGGTCGACCACTCGTCGGCGGTCTACCTGTTCGACGCCAAGGGCCAGTTCGTCGAGCCGATAGGTTATGGCAGCCCGCCCGAGCGGGGGCTGGCGCAGCTGAGGGCGTTGCTGAAGTAGAGGCTCAAATAGCTCGTCATCCCGGCCGCAGCGAAGCGGAGAGCCGGGACCCAGGAGCAACCGCAATGCGCCGGCCCCTGGGTCCCGGGTCTACGGCGCTACGCGCCTTCGCCCGGGATGACGAAACAGGAGTGCATCAAGGCCGCAGCAGCACCTTGCCGGTCTTGCCCGGGGTCAGCGAGGCCTTCACGGCGTCGGACACCTGGTCGAGGCCGTAGACGCCGTCGGTGGGCAGCTTCAGCTTGCCGGTCGCCACCTGGGTCAAGAGTTCACCGATCAGCTTGCGACGCAGGTCCGGGGCCATGTTGGCCGAGACGGTCGAGCCCCAGAAGCCCTTCACGGTCAGCTGCTTGAAGATCACCGTGCCCGACGAGATCTGCATCGGCTCGCCGGTCATAGAGCCGAACGAGACCAAGAGGCCGTTCTCGCCCAACAGGTCGGCCATGTCGCCCGAGGCGGTTCCTCCGATGGAGTCGACGGCGGCCTTGATCGGCGCGCCGCCGGTGATCTCGGCGACCTTCTTCTTCCAGTCGGCGTCGGCGGTGGAGACGGCGTTGTCGATGCCGAGCTCCGCCAGTTCAGCGACGCCCGCGTCGCGGCGCACCAGGTTGATGACGTTGGCGCCGCGGGCCTTGGCCAGCATGGCCAGGGTCTTGCCGACCGCGCCGTTGGCGGTGTTCTGGGCGACCCAGTCGCCGGCCTCGACATTGAGGGTCTCGAGCAGGGTGATGGCGCTGAACGGCATGGCTATCAGCTGGGCGGCGGCCTCGTCGGGAATGGCGTCGGGCACGGGCACGAGACCGGCGGCCGAGGCGACGAAGTACTCGGCCCAGCTGCCGTGCACGCCGGCTACGGCGAAGCGCTGGCCGACCAGGGCCGCATCGACGCCTTCGCCGACGGCGTCGACGATGCCGACCGCCTCGCTGCCGCCGATCGCGGGCAGGGCGGGCTTGTAGCCGTAGTTGCCGCGCACGGTCCAAAGGTCGTGGTTGTGGATCGGCGACAGCAGGGTGCGCACCCGCACCTTGCCGGGACCGGGCTCGGGAACGGGGCTGTCGGCCAGGGCCAGGACTTCGGCCGGATCGCCGAACACGTTGTGGATCGCGCTGCGCATGGGTCTTCTCCTTGTTATTGTGAGGGGCGCGGCTCAGGCGGCCGCGAGCAGGATCTCGGTGGTGGCCAGCGCCTCGCGCAGGGGCGCCTGGTCCTTGGAAAGCTTGGCCAGGATGGCCGCGCCCAGCCACAGGGCGTACATCGCCCGGGCCGTGGCGACCGGATCGCCTGAGCCGGGCAGGGAGCCGTCGTCGCGGCCTTCGACGATGACGGCGGCGATGCGGCGCACCAGGCGCTCGACCCCGGTGTCGAGGATCCGCCGCATGTCTTCCGAGAGGTCGGAGATCTCGGCGCCCAGCTTCACCACCAGGCAGCGGTCGGCCATGCCGCAGGCGGTGTCGCCGTCCAGCCAGACGTTCCAGTAGGCCATCAGGCGCTGGCGGCCGCTGCCGGGCGCGTCGAACAGGGCGGCCAGCTTGGCCCCGTATTCGGCGCAGTAGTCCTCCAGCAGGGCGCAGCCGAACGCCTCCTTGGAGGCGAAGTAATAGTAGAACGAGCCCTTGGGCACGCCGCTGGCGTCCAGCAGCTCCTTCAGGCCCATGCCGCCGAAGCCCTGGCGCAGCACCAGCTCGCGGCCCACGGCCAGGGTGTGTTCGCGGGTGATCTCGGATTTCTTGCGGGCGGTCATGACTCCCATATAGGAAATAATAGACCGGTCGTCTAGTTTGGGTCTCACGTCCGTTCACGGGAATGTTGGCGGCGGCGGGCGAGACGGTGAAAGTCAGGGCGTCCGGAAGACGGTGATCAACGATTATGAAGCTAATTCAATGCGGTATCCCGATCCACCAAGCTTGGCTCAAAGCCTGACGGCGTCGTGCTCGCTCAAAATGCAAGCGCAACCATAGCGCGATATGTTGATCGAGCGTCGCTGCGACAATTCGCGCATGACGTGTATCGTCCCGCCGCCCATAACGGGCTGGGAGAGAGACAATGGGTTCGACCGCGACTCTGGCGCCGGGAAAAATCAAGATCACCCAGGTCAACGACCTGACCAACATCGCCACGCGCTTTCCGCTGCTGTCGGCGCCCGTGGTGGCGATCAACGCCAAGCACCAGGCCCTGGGCGGCGACGCCGGCTGGCTCGGCAAGGCGACGATCGGCCACGCGATCACGCCCAACAAGAAAGGCTGGTACCGGCACTATCAGCACGGTTCGATCTACTGGTCGCAGCCCACCGGCGCGCACGAGGTGCACGGCCTGATCCGCGACAAGTGGGCGGCCATGGGCTGGGAGAACAGCTTCCTGGGCTTCCCCACCAGCGACGAACTGCAGGGCGGCGGCAACGGGCGCCTGTCCACCTTCCAGGGCGGGGTGGTCTATTGGTCGCCGACGACCGGCGCGCACGAGGTGCACGGCCTGATCCTCGAAAAGTACAAGCAGCTGGGCGCCGAGAAGTCGTTCCTGGGCTATCCGGTGTCGGACGAGCTGGACCTGGGCGTCAACAACGGCCGGATCAGCAATTTCGAGCGCGGCCAGATCGCATGGTCGCCGGCTCTGGGCGCGGCCACCTCCGCAACCTCCTACCAGCCCGGAGCCTCGACCGGCACGCCGGGGCTGAAGCCCCTGGGCATCGGCGGCGACGGGGCGCCCGACGTCCGCCGTCGTCTGTCCTGCGCCGTGCACATGGAGCTGACCGACGACGAGACCTTCGGGTCCGATGAGCGCGCCAGCGCCGACCGCCAGAACGAGGCCGTTCTGACCAGCGACCTGATGCAGGACGTCATGGTCATGGAGAAGGGCTGCGGCGGTGAAATGCGGGTCGAGCTGAAGCTGATCGGCCAGGCCAAGCTCAACGGCGACGTGGTGGTCCAGGGCACGGCGCTGCTCTTCGAGGGCACCAGCGAGTCCACCAGCGACCTCGACGGCGATCTGGAGTTCACCGTCCTGGTGCCGCGCGACGGCGTCATCTCTCGCACCGTCACCGTCTGGAACGAGGACGAAGGCGGCGACAAGGGCGTGATCACCATGACGTTCAGCAACGTCGCGGCCTGACGCGGTCGATCTCCCGGCCCTCCCCAGCGGAGGGTCGGGTCAGATCGCCACGCGCTTGGCGATGGCGTCGCGGCGGGCGTTGGTTTCCTGCTGGGCGCGCTCGACCGCCTCGGTTTCGGTGGCGTGCAGCAGGTGCTCGATGACCCGTTCGAGGTGGTCGCGCATGGCTTGGCGGGCGGCGGCCGGGTCGCGGGCCTTCAGGGCCTCGACCACGCGGCGGTGCTCGGCGATGCGGGGCTCCAGGCCCATGCCGCGGGCGCGGGTCAGGATGTTGCGGGCCAGGGCGGAGCGGTTGCGCCAGTCCCACAGGTTCTCGATCGTGGCGATGATGGCGCCGTTGCCGGTGGCCGCGGCGATGACGAGGTGGAACTCGCGGTCGGCGTCCTCGCCCCGGATCTCCTCTTCCTCGTGCATGCGCTCGAGCAGGCTCTCCAGCTGGGCGATCTGCTCCTCGGTGATCGAGGTGGCGGCCAGGGCGGCGGCCTCGCCCTCGAACAGGCGGCGGGCCTCGATCAGCTCGAAGGCGCCGATCTCGGTCTCGCGCTCGGCGGCTTGCGGGGCCACGGGGCGCACGTCGCCGGTGACATAGATGCCCAGGCCGTGGCGGGCCTCGATCATGCCCAGCATTTCCAGGGCGATCATCGCCTCGCGCAGGGTGGGGCGGGAGACGCCGAACTGTTCGGCCAGTTCGCGCTCGGTCGGCAGGCGGTCGCCCAGCTTGTACTGGCCCGCCTCGATGGCGTCGGCGACGGTGTCCGCGATCTTGCGGTAGAGCTTGACGTTGTCCGACATGGCTTCCTGGAATCGACGCGCGGAACCGATGGTCCCTCACCGATAACATAACCCTTGTCGGACGCCGCCGCTATTTGGTCTGACAAGATCGCATCGGCGATCTCACCAGTCGTGCATCGAGCCGTCCTCGCGGCGGGCCACCGGCAGGTAGGCGCGGCTGTAGGGATATTTGGCGGCCAGGTCCTCGTCGATGTCGACGCCCAGGCCCGGCGCCTCGCCGGGGTGCAGCATGCCGTCCTCGAAGCTGTAGGCGTGGGGGAACACAGCGTCGGTTTCGGCCGTGTGGCGCATGTATTCCTGGATGCCGAAATTGGGGATCGACAGGTCGAAGTGCAGGGCCGCGGCCATGCACACCGGCGACAGGTCGGTGGCCCCGTGGCAGCCGGTGCGCACGCCGTGCATGTCGGCGAAGGCGGCGACGCGGCGCAGGTGGGTGATGCCGCCGGCATGGACCACGGTGGCGCGGATGTAGTCGATCAGCTGTTCCTCGATCAGCTGCTTGCAGTCCCAGATCGAGTTGAAGATCTCGCCGACCGCCAGGGGCGTCGTCGTATGCTGGCGGATCAGGCGGAAATTGGCTTGGTTCTCGGCCGGAGTGGCGTCTTCCATCCAGAACGGACGGTAGGGCTCGATGTCCTTGCCCAGGCGGCCGGCCTCGATGGGGGTGAGACGATGGTGCACGTCGTGCAGCAGATGGACGTCCCAGCCCAGCTTTTCTCGCGCCGCTTCGAACAACGGCGGCACGCTGCGCAGATACTTTTCGGTCGACCAGACGCTTTCGCTGGGCAGGGCCGCGTCGGCCGGCTCGTAGAAGAAGCGGTCCTTGGAGACGCCGTAGACGGTCTTCAGGCCCGGCACGCCCGACTGCAGCCGGATGGCCTTGTAACCCTGCTCTACATAGGCCTGGGCGTTGTCGAGGGTTTCCTCGATGCTGGCGCCGTTGGCGTGGCCGTAGACCATGACGCCGGTGCGGCAGGCCCCGCCCAGCAGCTGGTACAGCGGCAGGTTCGCGACCTTGGCCTTGATGTCCCACAGGGCCATGTCGACGGCGGCGATGGCCGACATCGTCACCGGCCCGCGCCGCCAGTAGGCGCCCTTGTAGAGGTACTGCCAGATGTCCTCGATCTGGTGGGCGTCGCGGCCGATCAGGCAGGGAATGACGTGGTCGTTGAGGTAACTGGCCACGGCCAGCTCCCGGCCGTTCAAGGTGGCGTCGCCGATGCCGTAGACGCCGTCGCTGGTCTCGATCTTCAGGGTGACGAAGTTGCGGCCCGGACAGGTGACGATGACCCTGGCGGCGGTGATCTTGAGCATCGGCGTCTTTCTGCGGCGGCGCCGGTAAGGCCGGCGACGAGGTCTTGGCGGGCGAGCGGCCCGCGAGCGATCTTGCTCCTTTCGTTTAAACGCGGCGGGGAGGTTGTCAATCCATTGGTCAGACCAATAAGGTGCCGGAGACTCGACCACCTCGCCGGACATGCGGCGACAGCTTCAGGCCGCGAAGACGGCCGACCCAGATGATCGACGGGGAGATGCGATGCGACCCAGCCACCTGTTTCGAGGGCTCTGCCTGGCCGCCGGCCTGCTGCTGGCGCCGCTGATCGCCCGGGCCGAGGACGGCCATGAGCTGTGGCTCCGCTATCGGCCGGTGGAGGCGAGCGCGGCGGGCGCCTACCGCGCTTCGGTGGGAGCCGTCGCTCCCGTGGCCGACACGCCGACCCTGAAGCTTGCCCGCGCCGAGCTCGAACGGGGCCTGGCCGGTCTGCTGGGCGAGCGCCGCGACGGCGGCGGGGAGATCCTGCTGGGCACGCCGAAATCCTCACCCCGGATCGCCGCGCTGAAGCTGCCGCTCGAAACGGCCGGGGACGAGGGCTTCCGCATCCGCACCCTGGCCGACGGCGGACGACCGCTCACGGTGATCGCCGCCAACACCGACGTCGGCGTGCTGCACGGCGTCTATCGCTATCTGGCGCTGATCCAGACCCGGCAGGCGGTCGACCGGCTGGACCTGCTCGACGCGCCCAAGGTCCGCTACCGCCTGCTGAACCACTGGGACAACCTGGATCGCAGCGTCGAGCGCGGCTATGCGGGCCAGTCGATCTGGGACTGGTGGCGGCTGCCGGACGTCAAGGATCCCCGGTATGTCGACTACGCCCGCGCCAACGCCTCGATCGGGATAAACGGGGCGGTGCTCAACAACGTCAACGCCAAGTCCGACAGCCTGACCGCGCCCTATATCGCCAAGGCCGCGGCCCTGGCCGACGCGTTCCGACCCTACGGGATCAAGGTCTATCTGTCGGCGCGGTTCTCCTCGCCGATCGAGATCGGGGGTCTGAAGACCGCCGACCCGCTGGACCCGGCCGTGCGGGCCTTCTGGAAGGCCAAGGCCGACGAGATCTACAAGGCCATTCCCGACTTCGGCGGCTTCCTGGTGAAGGCCAATTCCGAAGGCCAGCCGGGCCCGCAGGACTATGGCCGCACCCATGCCGACGGGGCCAACATGCTGGCGCAGGCCGTGGGGCCGCACGGCGGGATCGTGATGTGGCGGGCCTTCGTCTATTCGCACGAGCAGCCCGACGACCGCGCCAAGCAGGGCTATTCGGAGTTCAAGCCGTTCGACGGCCAGTTCGCCGAAAACGTCATCGTTCAGGTCAAGAACGGGGCGATCGACTTCCAGCCGCGCGAGCCGTTCCACCCGCTGTTCGGGGCGATGCCGAAGACCAACCTCGGCATGGAGTTCCAGATCACCAAGGAATATCTCGGCTTCTCCACGCACCTGGCCTACCTCGGGACCATGTGGGAGGAGGTGCTGAAGGCCGACACCTTTGCCGCCGGTAGGGGCTCGACCGTGGCCAAGGTGGTCGACGGCAAGCTGCATGGTTGCAGCCGCACCCTGATGGCGGGGGTGGCCAATATCGGGTCCGACCGCAACTGGAGCGGATCGCAGTTCGACCAGGCCAACTGGTACGCCTTCGGGCGGCTGGCCTGGGATCCGGAAGCCTCTTCGGAGGCTGTCGCCCGCGACTGGGCGGCCATGACCTTCACGCCTGACAGGCGCTTCACCGGGCCGGCCGTGAAGATGATGATGGGCTCGCGCGAGGCGGTGGTCGACTACATGACCCCGATGGGCCTGCACCACCTGATGGGGCGCAGCCATCACTATGGTCCAGGGCCCTGGGTGGCCGGCGGCGAGCGCGCCGACTGGACCAGCGTCTACTACCACAAGGCCGACAAGGCGGGGATCGGCTTCGACCGCACGGCCAAGGGCAGCGACGCGGTGGCCCAGTACGCCCCGCCGGTGGCGGCCGCCTTCTCGGATCTGTCGAAGGTCGACGAGAAGGACCTGCTGTGGTTCCACCACCTGCCGTGGGACTACCGCACCAGGTCCGGCCGGCCGCTGTGGGACGAACTGGTGATCCGCTATTCGCGCGGGGTGAAGGCGGTCGACGGCATGCAGGCGACCTGGTCGGATCTTTCGCCCTATGTCGACGCCGAGCGTCATGGCGAGGTGGCGACCTACCTGGCCATTCAGTACCGCGAGGCCCAGTGGTGGCGCGACGCTTCGGTCGCCTATTTCCAGTCGATCAACGGCCTGCCCCTGCCCAAGGGCGAGGCGCCGCCGCCGCTGAGCCTGGAGGCCTACGAGGCGATTGCATTTCCCTACGCGCCGGGGATCTGAGGGGTGCCGATCCTCATCCGATCTTCCCCGCGAAGGCGGGGATCCAAGCCGAGTTGGCGGCGGCCCGGTGGAGATTTCATCCTGAAATTCAGCTTGGGTCCCCGCCTTCGCGGGGAAGATCGGGGGTTGTTGGCTGTGCAGGGGGTGTAGCGCCCATTCCGCGGGCATCGATATCGATTCAAATAATATCGATACAAAAGCGTTGACATATTTTCGCCGCGTACCCCAGCCTGGGGACCGACCCGCCTTCAGAGCGGGCGCTCTCATGCATGCACTGGGGAATGTTATGCGTACCGACCTCAAGATACTGCTTTCCACGGCGGCGCTGGCCGCCCTGGCCGCGCCGCTGGGGGCGGCCGCCCAGACGCCTGCCGCCAAGCCTGCGGCCGACGAGACCGTCGAAGAGATCGTCGTCACCGCGCTCAAGCGCTCGACCACCCTCCAGACCACCCCGATGAGCATCAGCGCCGTCACCGGCGACAGCCTGCAGAAGATCGGCGCCACCGGCCTGCAGGACTATTTCCGCTCGGTGCCGGGCGTGAACCTGACCCAGGGCCAGCTGGGCCAAAGCCGCGTGACCATCCGCGGCGTGCAGGGCTCGGGCGAGGCCACCACCGGCCTCTATTACGACGAGACCTCGGTCACCGGCCCCTCGGGCACGACCCAGGACCCGGCCAACAACGCCGCCGACCTCAACCTGTTCGACGTCGAGCGGGTGGAAGTTCTGCGCGGCCCGCAGGGCACGCTGTACGGCGGCGGCTCGATGGGCGGCACCATCCGGGTGATCTACGCCAAGCCCGACAGCAGCCAGTTCGGCGCCTCGATCGAAGGCCAGGCCAGCGCCACCAAGGGCGGTTCGCGTGGCTCGTACCTGAAGGCCATGGGCAACATCCCGCTGATCGAGGGCAAGCTGGCCGCCCGCATCGTGGCCTATACCGAGGACCGTCCGGGCTTCGTCGACAACGTCCGCACCGGCGCCAAGAACATCAACGACAGCCACGCCGACGGCTATCGCGCCATGCTGGGCTTCACGCCCACCGACGACATCTCGCTGGTCGTCACCAAGGTTCACCAGAACTCGTCGGCCGACGACCTGGAAGGCTGGTACGACCGCCTGGGCGGCTACAACACCGACAGCGCCGTGAAGCTGCCGCTCGACACCGAGATGGACATGACCAGCGTCACCGGCAAATGGTCTAGCCCGGTCGGCGAGGTCACCGCCTCGAGCGCCTACTACAAGTACGACATGCTGCGGACGATCGACTTCACTCCGCAGTACAAGCCCTATATCGGCAGCGCCAACGGGGTGATCGGCTACCAGCCGGCCTATCTGGGCGCCTGGAACCACGAGTTGCGGCTGTCGTCGAAGGGCGAGGGCCAGCTGCAATGGACGGTCGGCGGCTACATGGAGCTGCGCAAGGACCACATCGACAGCAACACGGTGCTGACCAGCCTGACCACGGGCCAGCCCTACAGCCCGATGCAGTACCTGCAGGGCCGCTACGTCAACACCGGCGTCAAGCAGACCGCCCAGTTCGGCGAGGCGACCTGGACGCCGCCGCAGGTCGAGGGCCTGTCGCTGACGGTGGGCGCGCGCCACTACGACTACACCAAGACCACCGGCAGCGCCGGCACCAAGAGGAACGTGCTGACCGGCGCCGCGCCGGCCGCCTATTCCGAACAGACCGCCGAGGCCTCGGGCTGGGTCTACAAGTTCAACGCCAGCTACAAGATCACCTCCGACGTCATGGTCTACGCCACGGCGGCCGAGGGCTTCCGGCCGGGCGGGGCCAACAACGTGCCGGGCCTCAATAGCGCGCTGGTGGTCTACAATCCCGACAGCCTGTGGAACTACGAAGCGGGCGTGAAGACCACTTGGCTGGGCGGCAAGCTGACGGCCAACGCCGCCGCCTACCGCATCGACTGGAAGGACCGCCAGACCAGCGCCATGACGGCCGACGGTCTCTACCAGTTCATCACCAACGCCGGCGCGGCGCGGATCGAGGGCCTGGAACTGGAGGTCGCGGCCCGTCCGATCCACGGCCTGACCCTCAACGGCTCGATCGGCTACACCAAGGCCGAGCTGACCGAGGATCAGGCCAACGCCAACATCCTGGTCGACGGCTCGACCGGCAAGAAGGGCGACCGCATCGCCAACGTGCCCGACTGGACGGCCTCGGCCTCGGCCCAGTACGTCTGGCCGCTGCCGGTCGCCGGCCTCAACGGCCTGCTGCGCGCCGACTACGCCTATACCGGCGAGATGGTCTCCACCTTCCGGCCGACCTACGTCTATTTCGACAAGTTCGGCAGCTTCTCGACCGTGAACCTGCGGGCCGGCGTCGAGGCCGAGGACTGGGGCGTCTACGCCTTCGTGACCAACCTCACCGACGCCGAGGGGATCATGAACAAGAACAGCAACGTCGGGTACCAGGACCTGCTTTATGGATTGACCCCACGCACCGTCGGGGTGAACGCCCGTAGGAAGTTCTGATCCTAGATGTTCTCCCTTCCCCCTTTGATGGGGGAAGGGCCGGGGATGGGGGTGACACGGGTTCAGGACCTGGCTCCGCTGGGGTGACGTCCACCGCCGCTTCCACCCCCAACCCCGCCCTTCCCCCATCAAGGGGGAAGGGAGCGTTTGCGTAACGACAGAAGGAAGGGCGCGGCCCGCCGCGCGAGCAGCATGACCTCCAAGACCTTCACCCTCGCCGCCGCCATGGCCCTGCTGGCCGCGCCGGCTGTCGCGGCCCCTCTGAACGTTCCGGCGACCAAGGCGGCCATCAAGGCCCAGCTCGACCGCGACTACCCGCAGCTCGACGCGCTCTACAAGGACCTGCACGCCCACCCCGAGGTCGGCTTCCAGGAGGTCGAGACCGCCAGGAAGCTGGCCGAGCAGATGCGCGCGCTGGGCTTCACGGTCACCGAAGGCGTCGGCAAGACCGGCGTGGTGGCGGTGCTGAAGAACGGGGAGGGGCCCAGCGTGCTGGTCCGCACCGAGCTCGACGCCCTGCCGATGGAGGAGAAGACGGGCCTGCCCTACGCCAGCCGGGCCAAGACCACCTGGAACGGCGCGGAGGTGTTCGTCGCCCACTCCTGCGGCCACGACGTGCACATGGCCGCCTGGATCGGCGCGGCCCGCCAGCTTGTGGCCCAGAAGGCCAAGTGGAAGGGCACGCTGGTGTTCGTCGCCCAGCCCTCGGAAGAGACGGTCAGCGGCGCCAAGGCGATGATCAACGACGGCTTCTTCCAGAAGTTCGGCAAGCCCGACTACGGTTTCGCCCTGCACGTCGGCCCCGGCGCGGCGGGGCAGGTCTATTACAAGGCCGGCGTCCTGACCTCGACCTCAGACGCCCTGGAGCTGACCTTCAACGGCCGCGGCGCCCACGGCTCGATGCCCGCCGCCTCGATCGACCCGGTGATGATGGCCGCTCGCTTCACCGTCGACGTGCAGAGCGTGATCAGCCGCGAGAAGGATCCGGCGGCGTTCGGCGTGGTCACCGTTGGCTCGATCCAGGCCGGCAGCGCAGGCAACATCATCCCCGACAAGGCCAAGGTGCGCGGCACCATCCGCACCCAGGACGACGGCGTGCGCGACAAGATCCTGGCCGGGGTGACCCGCACCGCCAAGGCCGTGGCCGAGATGTCGGGCGCGCCGGCCCCCGATCTGGAGATCGTTCCGGGCGGCAAGGCAGTGGTCAATGACGCAGCCCTGACCGAAAAGACCGCCGCCGTCTTCAAGGCCGCCTTCGGCAAGGACGCGGTCGCCGTGCCGTCGCCCGGCTCGGCCAGCGAGGACTATTCGGAGTTCATCATCGCAGGCGTGCCGTCGGTCTATTTCTCGATCGGCGGCTTCGATCCCAAGGCGATGGCCGATGCGAAGGCGGCCGGCAAGCCGCTGCCCGTCAACCACTCGCCCTTCTTCGCCCCGGTCCCCGAGCCGTCGATCCGCACAGGCGTGGAGGCGATGACGCTGGCGGTCATGAATGTGATGGCGAAGTAGGGGTCAGTCACTTTCGGGTGGGGGCGTCTCTTCGGACGTCCCCCACGACAGAAGCCATGTCTTCATGCGGTCGTGTGGAATGATGTGACCCGCTTCCAGATCAGCAATTCCTTCCTGATCGGCGGCATTGTCGCTGTCTGAGAAAGGGAGCTGCATACGTTGCAGGCTAACACGATCGCCTGAGTATGTGTCCAAAGATCCTCCCCCTTCAGGGGGAGGATCCTGATCAAGCCGCCGTCAGATACCCCTCCAGCACGTCCAGCGCGTGCTGGAGCCTGGCCCGGCGCCATTCGGCGGTGCTCATGTCGGTGTCGAGCGTGACCGACAGCGACCAGCCGTTGGCCAGGTGGAAGCGGCTCATGGCCGCGATGGTGACGTAGATCTGGATCGGGTCGAGGTTGTCGCGGAACAGGCCCTGTTCCTGGCCGCTCTCGATCAGGCGCTCGATGGTGCGACGCAGGGGGAAGGCCGTCTCGGTGACCTTGCGGCTCTGCGCGACGAACTTGCCCTGCATCAGGTTCTCGTTGCGCAGCAGGCCCTCGAAGCGGGGGTTCTTCTCAAAATACTCGAAAGTGAAGCGCTGAAGTTCGAGGAAGCCTTCCAGCGGCTTGTCGAAGTCGATCTTCAGCTCGGCCTCGCGGTTGCGCAGGTCCTCGTAGGCGGCTTCCAGCACGGCGACATAGAGGCCCTTCTTGTCGCCGAAGTAGTGGTAGAGCATGCGGATGTTGCACTTGGCGGCCTTGACGATCCGCTCGATGCGCGCGCCCGCGAAGCCGGCCTGGGAAAACTCCTTCGACGCCGCCGACATGATCGCCTTGCGCGTCCGCTCGGCGTTGCGCTTGCGCGGCGCCGGGGCGTCGGGGGCGGCCTCGTGATCGGCGTCTGACAAGGCGAGTGTCTCCAGGGACGTCAGGGCAGTTTGGCGCCGGATTCGATCCAGGCGCCAAGCTTGGCGCGCTCCTCATCGGTCATATGGGTCTCGTTGCCAAGCGGCATGCTGGTGCTGACCACGGCGCGTTCCTTGATCTTGGGCGCATAGCGGGCGATGTGTTCGGGACTGTCGAAAGTCACGCCATTGGGCGGGGCGCCGAAGCCGCGGTGCGTGGGCTTGGCGGCGTGGCAGGTCACGCAGTGCTGTTCCATGATCGCCTGGGCCTCGAAGAAGCTGACCGGGCCCAGCACGGCGGGCGTCTTGGGCTTCTGGCTGGCGATCACGCTGACGGCGAACATCAGCATGGCTCCATAGAACAGGAAGTCGTGCCGGATGATCCCATGGTGGCGCAGGTTGAAGAAGTGGCGGATCGAGATCCCCGCAGCGCCCACCAGCGCCAGCAGCAGCCAGGCCAGCGGGTGGCCGGTGATCGCCGGATAGTGGTTGCTGATCATGATGAACAGGATCGGCAGGGTCATGTAGTTGTTGTGCACCGAGCGCTGCTTGCCCGCCGCGCCCAGGCGCGGATCGACCTCGCGGCCCGCCAGCATGTCGGCGACGATCTTCCGCTGGTTGGGAATGATCGTCAGGAAGACATTGGCCGCCATGGCCGTGCCGATGATGGCGCCGACATGGATGAAGGCCCCGCGGTCGGTGAAGAGGTGTTGCAGGGCGTACGCCGCGCCGATCAGGGCGCTGAACCACACCAGGCCGAACAGGCGCGGGCGCTCTACCAGCGGCGAGCGGCACAGGCCTTCGTAGACGGCCAGGCCGCCGAAGATGAAGACAAGGCCCACGCCGACCGCCTGCCAGTGGCTGAAGGCGTGCTTGGCCGGGTCGATCAGGTAGACCGGCGCGCCCCAGTAGTAGAGCACGAACAGCAAGGCGAAGCCCGACAGCCAGGTGGTGTAGGCCTCCCACTTGAACCAGTGCAGGTGGCTGGGCATGTGGGCCGGCGCGGTCATGTACTTCTGCGAGTGGTAGAAGCCGCCGCCATGCACGGCCCACAGCTCGCCTTTCACCCCATCCTTGGGGGGCCTTCCATCCAAGGACTCTGGGGCGCGCAGATTGTTGTCGAGCCAGACGAAGTAGAACGAGGCGCCGATCCAGGCGACGCCCGCGATCACGTGCAGCCAGCGGAGCGCCAGGTTCAGCCAGGCGGCGAGGTCGTAGTCCATCTATTGCGTCACCGCGTCCTGGATGCGGAGCTTGGAGATCAGGCCGATCTGCTGGATCGCCTCGGCGATCTCGGCCTCGCGGTCGTTGGAAAGGCGCGCCTGCATGGCCCGCAGGATCGAGGTCTTGTCGTTCAGCCGCACGGCGATGATGAACGGAAAGCCGAAGGTCTTGCCGTAGGCGGCGTTTAGGTCGTGGAAGCGGGCGAACTCCTCGGGCGTCAGCTTGTCGAGACCGGCGCCGGCCTGTTCGGCCGTGCTCTCGGCGGTCAGCTGCCTGGCGATCGCCGCCTTGCCGGCCAGTTCGGGGTGGGCGCGGATCAGGGCCAGCCTGTCGTCGAGGGGGGCGGCGTTCAGCACCTCCATCATCGCGCCGTGCATGGCCTCGACGCTGTCGAAGGGGCGGGCGCTCCAGGCGCGCTCGACCACCCAGGGCGACAGCTCGAAGGCGAAGCCCAGGGCGGTGACGAAGCCCGTCTGGTTCATGCTGTTGAGCAGGGCCAGGGTCAGGGGCGGGGCGCTCATCCCTTGGCTCCGTACGGATGGGTCGCGATCCAGTGGCGGGCGATGTCGATGCGCTTGGCCACCCAGACCTTGTCGTGGCTGGCGATGTGCTCGAGGAACCGTCGCAGGGCCATGATCCGGGCCGGCTTGCCGACGATGCGGCAGTGCAGGCCGATGCTCATCATCTTCGGCGCGGTCTCGCCCTCCAGATAGAGGGCGTCGAAGGCGTCGCGCAGATAGGCGAAGAACTGGTCGCCGCTGTTGAAGCCCTGGGGCGCGGCGAAACGCATGTCGTTGGTGTCGAGCGTGTAGGGCACGATCAGCTGGGGCCGGCCATGCTGGCTGTCCCAGTAGGGCAGGTCGTCGCTATAGCTGTCGGCGTCGTAGACGAAGCCGCCTTCCTGGGCGACCAGGCGGGCGGTGTTAGGGCTGGTGCGGCCCTGATACCAGCCGAGCGGACGTTCCCCCGTCAGGCGCTTGTGCACCTCGATGGCTTTTTCGATGTGCTCGCGCTCGAGATCTGCGGGGAAGTGCTGGTAATCGATCCAGCGATAGCCGTGGCTGGCGATCTCCCAGCCCGACTTCATCATCGCCTCGACGACGTCGGGCGCGCGCTCCATGGCCTGGGCGACGCCGTAGACGGTCAGCGGCAGGCCGAATTCCTCGAACAATCGCCGGATGCGCCAGAAGCCGGCGCGCGAGCCGTATTCATAGAGGCTCTCCATCGACATGTGGCGCATGCCCTCGATGGGCTGGGCGCCGACCATCTCCGACAGGAAGTATTCGCTGACCTTGTCGCCGTGCAGCACGCTGCGCTCGGCGCCTTCCTCGTAGTTCAGCACGAACTGCACGGCCACGCGCGCGCCGTCCGGCCACTGGGCGTGCGGCGGGTGCTCGCCATAGCCGGCGAGGTCGCGGGGGTAGGTCATGCCAAGACCCTCCCCCTGAAGGGGGAGGTGGCCGCGCAGCGGTCGGAGGGGGAAGTCGTTTCCCGAGCCTGCCGAACTTCCCCCTCCGTCGCCTTCGGCGACACCTCCCCCTTCGGGGAGAGGGTCTTGAAGCGCACGCTCATCCGAACACCCCCAGAGCCGCATCCACGCCCGCGCCGGCCGGGGCGGCGAAACCTTCCCAGCGCAGCACCGCCTCCAGCGCCGCCAGGGTCTGCAGCACCGCGTGCTTGCGGGCGTTCACGCCCATCGTCCCGATCCGCCAGATCTTGCCGGCGAGGGGACCGAAGGCCGCGCCGATCTCGATCTCGAACTCGGTGCGCATGCGGGCCTTCACCCGGTCGTAGTCGACGCCGGCCGGGGCGATCACGCCGGTGACGTTGCTCATCTTGTGGGCCTGGTCGCCGTAGACTTCGAGGCCCATGGCCTCGATGCCGGCGGTCATGGCGGCGCCGGCCTGGGCATGGCGCGCGAAGCGGGCTTCGAGCCCTTCCTCCAGCACGATGCGGGCGCATTCGCGGGCGGCGAACAGCATGCTGGCCGCCTCGGTATGGTGGTTCAGCCGCTTGTCCGACCAGTAGTCCATGATCATGGCCAGGTCGAAATAGTTGGAGGCGATGCGGCGGCCGTTCCCGGTCATGCCGGCCGTCGCCAGGCCCTTCTCCACGTGGCGGCGGGAGAAGATGTGGTCGGCGGCCTTGTCGCTGATGGTGATCGGGGCCGAGCCGGACGGGCCGCCCATGCACTTCTGCAGACCGCCCGTGACGATGTCGGCCTTCCAGGCGTCGACCGGCACGCTCATGCCGCCCAGGGTGGCGGTGGCGTCGACATAGAGCAGCGCGCCGTGGCGCTGGCAGATCTCGCCGATCGCCTCGATCGGCTGGGCGATGGTGGTCGAGGTGTCGCCGTGCACGCAGGCCACCAGCCGCGGCTTCACGCGCGCGACCGCGTCCTCCACCGCCTGGGGATCGACGACCTTGCCCCATTCGCCCTCGACGAAGGTGACGCGCGCGTCGCAGCGCTCGGCGATCTCGGCCAGCAGCAGGCCAAAGCGCCCGGCGTTGACCACCACGATGTCGTCGCCGGGCACCAGGGTCGAGACCAGCGCCGCTTCGATGCCGGCCCGCGAGGTGCCGTCGACCACGAAGGTCCATTGGTTCGAGGTCTGGAAGACGCCGCGATACAGCGCCATGACCTCGTTCATGTAGCCGGTGAACTCGGGGTCGAACTGGCCCAGCAGCTGCACCGACATGGCCCGCAGCACGCGCGGGTGCACGTTGATCGGGCCGGGACCCATCAGCAGGCGGGCGGGGTGGTCGAGTTCTTTGAAGGTGGTCATGCTTGCGTCTTCGAGAAATCGTTGTTCATCGCCAGCTTCTCGACGAAGCCGACCATGGCCCGGGCGGCCAGGGCGCAGTCGGCGTCGGTAACGGCTTCGGCGGGGTTGTGGCTGATCCCGCCCTCGCAGCGGATGAACAGCATGGCGGTGGGGCAGAGGTCGGCGATGACCATGGCGTCGTGGCCGGCGCCGCTGGGCAGGCGGCGGTCGGGCTGATCCAGATCGCCGACGGCCGCGGCCAGCAGGTCGGCCAGGTCCGCGTCGCACGGGCTTTCGGCCAGTTCCTGCATCAGGGTGACGCTGACCTTCAGGCCGCGCCGTTCGGCGATGGCCTCGATCTCGGCCGTGATCGCCGCGACGGCGGCGTCGCGGGTGGCCGAGGTCTCGGCGCGGATGTCCATCGAGAACTCGGCGGCGCCGGGAATGACGTTGAAGGCGCCGGGCAGGGCGGTCATCCGGCCGACGGTGCCGACCAGGCCATCGATCCCGCCCAGCGGGCCCTCGCGGCAGATGCGTTCGAGCGCCAGCACCGCCTCGGCGGCGGCGGGGCCGGGGTCCTTGCGCAGGCCCATGGGCGTGGTGCCGGCGTGGCCAGCCTGGCCCTTGAACCGCACCAGGATCCGCTTCTGGGCGGCGATGGCGGTGACGACGCCCAGGGCCAGGCCCTCGGCCTCCAGCACCGGACCCTGCTCGATATGGGCCTCGAGGAAGGCGAAGACCTCGCCCGGCTTGCGGGCGGCCTCGACGAGGCGGGTGGGGTCCAGGCCGAAGGCGGCGTAGGCCTCGGCCAGGCTCACACCGTCCGCGTCGGTCATCTCGACCACATAGGGATCGACCGTGCCGGCGACGGCGCGGCTGCAGGCCATGGAGGCGGGAAAGCGCGAGCCCTCCTCGTCGCCGAACGCAATGGCTTCGAGCGCGAAGGGCAGGCGGCGGCCCTGGCGATAGAAGGTCTCGATCAGGTCGACGGCCAGCATCACGCCCAGCGCGCCGTCATAGCGGCCGCCGTTGCGCACGCTGTCGATGTGCGAGCCGATCAAGAGGGCCGGGGCGCCGGGGGGCTCGCCTTCATAACGGCCGACCAGGTTGCCGGCCGGATCGAGGCGGACGGACATGCCGGCCTCCTCCATCCAGAACTTCAGGGTGTCGAGGGCGGCCTTGTGGGCCGGGGTGAGGAAGCGGCGAACGAGCATGTCGTCGGCCTCGCTGAAAGGCGCCGCGCCCATCAGGTCGCAGCGGGCCTTGGCTCTGACGCCGATCTCGAACGCTTGAGTCACTCCGCTCCCCGCCGTTTCGTCGCCCCACCCGATAGCAGGCTGCGCCCGCCGGTCTCCCCCGGCAAGCGCCTCGACGGCGAAGTCTCCGCCGAATGCCCGCGCAAGCGCCAGCCGCACGCGCGGGCGCCTGCTTGTAAGTCATAAATCACTTACTTGGTGTCTGTCTCCCTTCCCCCTTTGATGGGGGGCGGGGATGGGGGTGACGGCGTTTCAGGCGTTGGTGCGAGCTGAACCGCCGCAGCCACCCCGACCCCAGCCATTCCCCATCAAGGGGGAGGGAGCTTTCAGGCCTCCGCCGCCAGCGCCAGGCGCTTCTTCGGGAAGGCGTCGGGCAGTTCCTCGCGCAGGAAGGCCATCATCTTCTCGCGCACCTCGCAGCGCAGGTCGAAGGTGGTGGGGGCGTTACGGGCGCTGACCAGGCAGCGCACCTCCATGACTTCGGGCGTGATGTCGGTGACGGCCAGGTTGACGACCTTGCCGTCCCAGCGCGGCGAGGCCTTGGCGATCTCCTCCAGCTTCTCGCGCAGGCGGTCGACCGGGGCGGACGGGTCGACATAGAGCATGGCGGTGCCGATCAGAGCGGCGCTTTCGCGGGTCCAGTTCTGGAACGGGGTCTGGATGAAGTAGCTGAGCGGCAGGACCATCCGCCGCCAGTCCCACAGGCGCACCACCACGTAGGTGGCGTTGATCTCTTCGATGTTGCCCCACTCCTTCTCGACGATGACGGCGTCGTCGATGCGGATCGGCTGGGTGACGGCGATCTGGATGCCGGCGATCAGGTTGGTCAAAAGGGGTTGCAGCGCCAGACCCACGATCAGCGAGGCCGCGCCGCCGGCGGCCAGCAGGCTGACGCCCCATTGGCGCACGCCGGGGATGGTCATCAGCGCCAGGGCCAGGGTGAAGATGCCGATCAGGATCGCCATCGCCCGGCGCAGGATGCGGATCTGGGTGATGTGCTTGCGGGCCAGCAGGTTGTCTTCGACGTCGACCTTGAAGCCGCGCATGTAGAGCGCGGCGCCGATGTCGAGGGCGGTCATGGCCATCCAGCCCAGCAGGATGATGAACATCACCAGCAGCAGGTGCTTGGCCGTGGCGGCCTGGGCCACGTCGAGCGGCGCGATCGACACCGCCGCGCCCAGGGCGGCGACGATGAAGGCCATGCGCGTGGGGCGGCGGGTGCGGGCGATCATCGCCTGCCAGAAGGCGTCGCGCTTGGCGAAGCCGTGGCGCACGATCCGCACGGCGACGGCGTGGACGGCCAGGGCGAGGGCGATCGCGGCGACGATCAGCACCAGGCTGACGATCCAGGGCGGGGCCCAGGCGATCAGCCACACGGAGTCGTTCAGCCAGTCAGGCAGCCAGGCGGGAAGATCCTTCATGACCGGGGCCAACGCGCCCGGGCCCTTATGGCTCCCCGAAAAACGCCGTTCAGGCCTTGGCGAACTTGCCCGCCGCGCGCACCGAGCCGGTGGCCACGCCGGTGGGCGAGCCGCCGATCGGCTCGTCGGTGACGGCCAGCAGGGCGGTGTAGGTTCCCTCGCCGCGCAGGTCCTTCGGCATCGGGATACGCATCGGCTTGTCCATCGGGATCACGCCCAGCGAGATCGCTTTCTGGCCCTCGGGGATGATCCACAGTTCGGCGTCGCGGCCTTCCGGCATCTTCATGCCCATCGGCGTCAGCATCACCTGGTCCATGCCGTGGTCGAGGGTGGCGACGATCATCGGTTTGTTGGTGGCCGGATCGGCGATCAGCGCCACCTCGGCCGCCTGCGGCCTGGCGGGGGCCGGCGTCGCGGCCGGCGGCAGGGCAGGGCGCGGCAGGATGGCGATGACCACGCAGGCGGCCGCCAGGGCCATGGCGCCGGCGGTCAGGCCACGCCACAGGGCGACGTTGCTCCAGGCCGAGGGCTTCAGCGGTTCGGCGACCAGGGCCTGGATGCGCGGCCACAGGCCTTCGGAGGGCTGCACGCCGGCGACGTCGGCGGCCAGGGGCGTCAGGCGCTCCTCCCACCAGGCCACCGAGCGGGCGAAGGCCGGATCGATGCTGAGCCGGCGTTCGGCCTCGGCGCGCTCGGACGCATCCAGCACGCCCAGAACGTACTCGCCGGCGAGGGGGCGCTCTTCACCTTCGGGCGGGATGTCGGTCGCGTCGGTCATGCTTCGAGACAGGCCCGCAGGCTGATCAGGCTGCGCCGGATCCAGCTTTTCATGGTGCCCAGCGGCACGCCGACCGCCTGGGCGAGGGCGTCATAGGTCAGGCCCTCGAAGAAGGCCTTGCGAACGGCGCCGGAATGCTTGGGGTCGAGCTGGTCGAGGCAGCCGTCGAGGCGGAGGCGATCCTCGTCGGCCTCGACCCGGGCCGAGGCCAGGGGCGCGGCGTCGGGCAGGGCCTCGGCCTCCTCGACGCCGGCCATGACGCGGGTCCCGCGCGAGCGCAGCCGGTCGATGGCGCGATTGCGGGCCAGGCTGACCAGCCAGGTGATCGGGCTGGCCTTCTCCGGGTCGAATCGGTCGGCCTTGTTCCACACCGTCAGATAGACGTCCTGCAACACGTCCTCGGCCTCCTCGCGATCGTTCAAGATACGCAAGACGACCCCCAATAGCTTCGCGGAGGTGTGGCGATAGACGTATTTAAGGGCGTCGTGGTCGCGGTTGGCGACGCGGGCGATGGCCCGCGATAGCAAGGCGCGGCTGCTGTCAGCGTCCAAGCGACGTCCCCTCCGGCATGATGCCCAGGGTGGACGCTCGCATGCTGTCCCGGGGCTGGCAACGGCCTACCGCCCGGCGAACCGACTGGCGACGAAATAGCCCGCCGAGGCCGCCGCCGTGGTGACGAAGGCGCCCCAGGCCATGTCGGCCAGGGTGACGGCCGTCGACCAGGTCTTCAGCGTCGCCTGGTTGGTCAGGTCGTAGGTGGCGTAGGCGGCCAGACCGAACAGGGCGGCGTTGGTCAGGAGGCGCGGCCAGCCGCCGTCGGGGCGCAGCGCCGGAACCAGCGCGAACCATGTCACCGCCCCGATATAGATCAGATAGAAGGCGACCGCCGGCGGCAGGCTGGGGGTGTCGGCCATCAGGGTCCCGATGCGCGGCCGATAGAGGCGGTCGGCCATCTGGGTCAGCCAGACGGCGTCCAGCGCCAGGAAGACGACGGCGGTCGACAGGTAGCCGAGAGCGTAGCGCAGCATTTTCGGGGACTCCTTCAGGCCACGGGCCGCAGGCGATAGTGGCTGACGCCCCATTCGGCGCCGCCGCGATGGCGAAACAGGCCCGCCGTGGCCAGGAAGAACAGCCGCCAGCGCCGCCGCCAGATTCGCGCGTCGGCGCCGTAGACCTGCGTCAGCAGGGGATCGATCGTGGCGCGGGCCGCGTCGAACCGTTCCAGCCAGTGCTCGGCGGTGCGGGCGTAGTGGGTTCCGCTCCAGCGCCAGTCCATGGCCACCTCGAACAGGTCGGGAAACTGCCGGGGCAGGTCGTGGCTGGGCATGATCCCGCCGCTGAAGAAGTGGCGGGCGATCCAGTCGTCCGGGTCCTCGGTCTCGAAGCGATAGGGCGTCGCGGCGTGGGTGAAGACGTGCAGGAACAGCAGGCCGTCGGGCTTCAGCCAGGTCCGCACGCGGCTCAGCAGCGCGCGCCAGTTGGTCATGTGCTCGAACATCTCGACCGAGACCACGCGGTCGAAGCGGCGGGCGGTGTCGAAGACGTTCATGTCGGCGGTGACGACGGAAAGGTTGGATAGCCCGCGCTCGGCCGCGCGGGCCTGGATGAAGGCCCGTTGCGAGGTCGAGTTCGAGACCGCCGTGATCGTCGAGGCGGGAAAGCGCTCGGCCATCCACAGCGACAGCGAGCCCCAGCCGCAGCCCAGTTCCAGCACGTCCTGGCCGTCGCGCAGATCGGCATGGGTCTGGGTTTCGCGCAGGGCGGCTTCCTCGGCCTGGGCCAGGGTCTCCACGCCCGGCGGATAGAGCGCGCTGGAATACTTGAGGCGCGGCCCCAGCACCGCCTCGAAGAAGGCGGCCGGCAGTTCGTAGTGTTGGGCGTTGGCGTCGGCGGTGTGGGTGGCGATCGGGCGGTCGCTCATGGCTTCGGCGAACAGAGCGCCTGCGTCCGGCGGAGCGCGATCCAGCGATCGCCGGGCCCCGGCCACCAGCCGGTCGATGGCGAAACGCGACAGGAAGTCGGGAACCGGCGCGTCCTGGGCCAACCGCGCCAGGGCCTGGATCGGCCCGCCGCCGCTGCGGCCGCGGCCAGGGTCCAGCGCGGCGTCGGGCAGGTTGGTCGTGTCGGTCATCGGTCCTCCGTCGCTGGCGGGCGGCCGCCTTTCCGTCGGGGCGGCGACCTTCGACGGGGAGTTACGCGGAACATCGTCATCCGGATGCGTCCAGGCGCGGCTTTGCTTCGTAGCTGCCAGCGAAGCCTTGCCGACAGGAGCCGCGCCTTGCCGACCCACGCCTCGTTTCCCCGCCAGCGCATCGCGGTGGTCGGCTCCGGGATCTCCGGCCTGTCGGCCGCCTGGCTGCTGTCCAAGCGCCACGAGGTCGTGCTGTACGAGGCCGACGGCCGGCTGGGCGGCCATGCCCATACGGTGCAGGCCGGCGGGACCGCGGTCGACACCGGCTTCATCGTCTACAACGAGCCGAACTATCCCAACCTGACGGCCCTGTTCGCGCACCTGGGCGTGGAAACGGCCGCCAGCGACATGTCGTTCGGGGTGTCGCTGGACGACGGGGCGCTGGAATATTCGTCCAGCAACCTGCTTGCCCAGAAGCGCAACCTGGTGAATCCGCGCTTCCTGGGCATGCTGATCGACGTGATGCGCTTCTACCGGTCGGGCACGCGCGACGCGCGCGCGCTGGAGGCCGACGGCGGTTTCTGCCGGCTGGCGGACTATCTCGACGCGCAGGGGTTCGGCCGGGCTTTTCAGGAAGACCACCTGCTGCCCCAGGCGGCGGCGATCTGGTCGGCCTCGCTGCGCGACATCCGCGAGTTTCCGGCCGGGGCCTTCCTGCGGTTCTTCGACAATCACGGGCTGATGCTGCCGATCGATAAGCGGCCGATCTGGCGGACGGTGGCCGGCGGCAGCGCTCGCTACGTCGCCGCCCTGGCGGCCGACATGGACGGCGAGATCCTGCTGTCGCGGCCGGTCCGGCGGGTTCTGCGCCATGCCGACCACGTGGTCGTCGAGGACGGGGCGGGGCAGACGAGAAGCTTCGACCAGGTGGTGATCGCCGCCCATGCCGACCAGGCCCTGGCCATGCTGGCGCGGCCGACGGCCGAGGAGACGGCCTTGCTGGGCGCCTTCCGCTACAGCCGCAATCGCGCGGTGCTGCACCGGGATCAAGGTTTGATGCCGCGCCGGAGCGCCGCCTGGGCCAGCTGGAACCATGTCGGCCAGAGGGGCGCGCGGGGCGAGGGCGGGGTCACCTACTGGATGAACCGGTTGCAGCCGCTGGGCGAGGCCGATCCTTGCTTCCTGTCGCTCAACCCTGATCGCGCGCCGGGTGCGGTGCTGCACGACCAGGTCTATGAGCATCCCCTGTTCGACGGCCCGGCCATGGCGGCTCAGGCGCGGCTGTGGTCGTTGCAGGGGACGCGCCGAACCTGGTTCGCCGGCGCCTATTTCGGCTCGGGCTTCCACGAGGACGGCCTGCAGGCGGGCCTGGCCGTGGCCGAGCAACTGGGCGGCGTGCGCCGGCCCTGGCGGGTGGCCGAGCCGTCGGGCCGGATCTTCCTGGGCGAGGCGTCGGCGGCGCGGGACGAAGAGGCGCTGGTCGCATGAGCCTGAACTCGGCCCTCTACAGCGGCGTCGTGGTCCATGCGCGCGACCGTCCCCGGCGGCACCGGCTGCGCTACCGCGTGTTCATGCTGCTGCTCGATCTCGACGAGTTGGACGCGGCGGGCCGGGCCTTGCGCCTTTTCTCGCACAACGCCCTGAACCTGCTCAGCTACCATGATCGCGACCATGCCGGCCGCCTGGGCGCGCCGGTGAAGCCGCAGGTCGAGGCGCTGCTGGCGGCGCGCGGGCTGTCATCGCCGGGCGGCCGGATCATGGCCCTGTGCATGCCGCGCGTGCTGGGCCACGGCTTCAACCCGCTGACGGTCTATTTCTGCCACGACGGCGAGGGACAGCTGGCGGCGGTGGTCTATGCGGTCAGCAACACCTTCGGCGAGCGCCACGACTACGTGCTGCCGGCGGCCGCACGCGACGACGGGCTGGTGGTCCAGGGCTGCGACAAGACCTTCTACGTCTCGCCGTTCCTGCCGATGGACCTGCGCTACGCCTTCACGATCGCGCCGCCCGGCGAAGGCGTGCGGGTGGGGGTCGACGTCCATGACGATACCGGGCGGGTGCTGTCGGCCAGCTTCTCGGGACGACGCGAGCCCCTCGGCGACGGCGCCCTGCTGCGCGCGGCTCTGGGCCATCCCTGGCAGATGGCCGGGGTGCTGGCGGCGATCCACTGGGAGGCGGTGAAGATCCTGCTGAAGGGCTTTCGCTTCTTCGCCAATCCCCGGCTGGGCCAAGAAAAGGCGGCGCGGACTTAAAGTTCGCCCCCTCTTCACCAAAAAAGAAAAAGCGGCGCGGACTTAAGGTCCGCGCCGCCAGTCGTTCCGGGGAGAAAGACGCGATCGGCGTCAGTAGACGAAGCGCGCGCCCATGAAGACCGAGCGGCCGGTGGCGGCGTAGCGCGACACGACCGGATCGTCCTGATAGGCCCAGCGCTCTTCTTTCTGGTCCGTCAGGTTGAGGGCTTCCAGCGACAGGGTGATGTTCTTGGTCAGCTTGTAGGTGGCCGAACCGTCGAGGTTGAAGGTCTTCTTGCTGCCCGCGAAATCGTTGACCAGCGGGCTGTCGCAATAGCCCGGGTCGCAGGTGCCGGCGGCGACCGGATAGGTCTGGCTGTAGCCCTTGCGGTAGGACGACGACAGGCGGGCCGAGAACTTCTCGACTTCATAGAAGACCGTGAAGTTGAAGGCGTCCGGCGAGGCGCCCGTGAACGGGGCCTTGGCGGTGATCGGGGCCGCGCCCGTGCGGGCGTTGGCCGGGGTGACGATGTATTCCAGTTCCGACTCCAGGTGAGTGGCGTTGAACTGGACGCCCAGGTTCTTGAAGTACCAGGGCAGGAAGGTCAGGTTCTGCTGGTAGTTGACCTCGACGCCGCGGATGTAGCCGCCCGGCGCGTTGTCGAACTGGCGGATGTCGAAGGTGTTGTCGGCGTCGATATAGGCCAGGGCGTTGACGTTGGTCTGGGCGGCCCGCAGGGCGGCGATGCCCGCGGCGTCCAGGATCTGGCTCAGCGGGGCGTTGTTGATCAGGGTCTGCGGGAAGTTGTTGATCTGCTTGTCGAAGACCGCGACCGACACCAGGGCGCCCGAGGTGAAGTACCACTCGAAGCTCAGGTCGTAGTTGACCGCACGGAACGGGTCGAGCTTCGGGTTGCCGACGGTCATCGTGCCGCCGACCACGGCGCCGGCGCCGGTGGGCACGCTGATCGCCGTCACCGAGGGCGACAGGTTGCCGAGCATCGGGCGGGCCATGACCTTGGCCGCGCCGAAACGGATGTACATGTTGTCGGCCACCTCGTAGGCGGCGTTCAGCGACGGCAGGACGTCGGTGTACTTGTTCTCGCCCGAGATCGGCCGCGAGCCGTTGGTCAGGCCCGAGGATTCCAGCTCGGTGATGGCGTAGCGGGTGCCGATGTTGCCGCGCAGTTCGCGCCCGAACAGTTCGGTGTTGTAGTCGAACTGGACGAAGGCGCCGGTATCCTTTTCCTCGACCGAGTAGCGGTTGGCCGCGCTGCTCAGGTACGACAGGCGCCAGTCGCCCCACTTGTTGACGCAGTTACAGTCGAAGTCGAACAGGCTGACCATCTTCTGCAGGTCGGGCGCCAGGAAGGCGGTGGTGCCGCCGGACGGGACGTCCAGGCCGGTGCCCCAGTTGATGACCTTGCTGACCGAAGCGATGTTGGTGCCGGCTTCCTTCAGGCTGGGGTTCAGGGTCTCGCCGCTCAGACGGCGATACTCGGCGGTGTCGAAGCCGTACTTGCGCTGGCTGACGCCGAACCGGATCGCGTAGTTGTCGTCCAGGTCGTACTTGAAGTCGAAGCGCAGGGTCTCGTAGTCGTTGTTGGTGAAGCGCTGGAAGTGGCGCAGGGCCGAGTAGCCCTTCACGAAGTCCCAGGCCGAGGCCTGGGTGGCGTCGAAGCCCAGGTTCAGCAGCGGCATGTCGCCGCCGCCGCGGGCGTCGTAGACGAGGTAGTCGTCGCCGGCCACGCCCTGGCCCGAGTCCAGGCGGATGAAGTCGGCAAGCAGGCCTTGGGTCTTGTTCTTCGACGACGACTTGCCCCAGACGGCGCTCATCGTGAAGTTGTCGCTGAACTCGTGGTCCAGCTTCAGCGACGACTGGCGGAAGTAGGTCGTGAAGAACGCCGCGTCGGCGGCCGAGCGCAGGTCGACATTGCCCAGCTTCAGATAGTCGGCGTTGGCCCCGGTCGGCGACAGCGCCGCATCGATCAGGCGCACGCTGGGACGGCCGATGAACTTGTCGACCATCGCAGTGCCGTTCGCGCTGGGCACGTAACCCACCGACGAGACGGAGTTGTAGTAGTCGTACGGATCGAGGTTGAACGGGTTGTAGCTGTTGGTCGTGCCGGCGACCAGGCCGCCGCCGTTCAGCTGCTGGCCGCAGTCGATGGCGTCGCGGACTTCGTTGGCGGCCTGCGCGGCGCACGACGCGTAGAACGCCCGCTTCTGGGCGGCAGTGGTGGCCGGGTTCAGCGTGTAGAAGGGGTTGCCGGTGCTGTTGTTGGTGTTGTTGCGGTTCAGGCCGACGGTCTGGACCTGGTAGTTGACCGACGACTGCTGCAGCTCCGAATAGACCCAGTCGTACGAAATGGTCGTGCGGCTGGTCGGGCGCCATTGCAGGGCGCCGGTCAGGCCCAGGCGCTCCTGCTCCAGGTCCTGCTGGTTCAGCGTGGCCAGGGCGGGAATGCGGGTCAGCGGACCGGGCGCGGTGATCGTGCCGGTGCCGGTCAGGCTGGTGGCGTTGGTCGTCGCGCTCGAGGGATTGTTGATCAGGTTGTAGGCGGCCGCGTTCGAGCCCACCAGCATCGAGCAGATCGCCGTGTTGGTGATGTTGATGCCCGGGATCACGCCGCCGTTGCAGGCGGTGCCGGTCGGGGCGGCGAAGCCCTGCCGGCGCGGCGAGGTGGCGGTCGAGTTGGTCGCCAGGAAGGTCGACTGGCGATAGGTGTAGTCCGACTGGCCGGCCTGGCGCTGATAGCTGTCGATGATCTGGTTGCGCTTGTTGTAGGCGACCGAGAACAGCGCGCCGAAGTCGCCCCAGTTGGTTTCCCAGCGATCGGAGACGAGGCCCGCGAAGCGCGGCGAGTGGGTGCCGCCGTTCTTATAGTAGGCGTCCTGCACCGACAGGGCCAGGCGGCGGTCCTTGAAGTTCAGCGGCTTGCCGGTCTCCAGGTCGACCGTGGCGCCGAGCGAGCCTTCGTCGGTCTCGGCCGAGGCGGTCTTCTGCACCTTCAGGGCGCTGAACAGCTCGGAGGCGAAGGTGTTGAAGTCGAACCCGCGCGAGCGGTTGGCGGCGTCGCCGGCGATCGACGGGCCGGCCGTCGACAGGGCTTCCAGGCCGTTCAGGCGAACGCGGGTGAAGTCGCTGCCCAGGCCGCGGACGGTGATGGTGCGGCCTTCGCCGTTCTCACGGTCTACCGACACCCCCGGCAGGCGCTGCAGCGACTCGGCGAGGTTGGCGTCGGGGAAGTCGGCGATGTCCTCGGCGTTGATGGCGTCGACCATCACGTTCGAGCTGCGCTTCAGGCTGAGGGCGCTTTGCAGGGCGGCGCGGTAGCCGGTGACGACGACTTCCTCGACCGCGGTCTCCTCGGTCTGGCCCGAGGCCTGAGCGGCGGGGGCGGCGTCTTGAGCGAAGGCGGTTCCGGCCAGCAGCAGGCTGCCGGCGATGGTCAGGGCGCCGAGCGACGCACGATCGCACAGCACGCGGGCGCGGCTTCGCCGCGAAGTGACTTGCAACATATTCCCTCCCAGTTTCTTCCCGACGGGGAGGCTCTTGAGCGGCCGACCCGTGATCTCGTTTCTTAGTGGTAGCGTTATCCGCCACCGGTGTCATTAAAATAGCTACCGGTGTCATTAAGCCGAATTGACCGAGCGGGATCAAACTAAAAACGGCCGTTCGGTGGCGAAGCCGGCAAATCCGCGGCGCGGCGTAGCGGCAAAGCAACAAAACGCGGGTTTGCGAGCTTGGCGCACGGTATCGAGCGGCGCGACCGCGCCCGGCCAAAGGCGGCCTGGCCGGCCCCCGTGGCGTGGAATCGGTTCGCGCGCCGTAGCCGTTGGGGTGGTTCTCGGCGATGCTGTGCGGCCGCGATCCGCGGTGACGGAATTTCGTTGGGGGCGATGAGGGTTTCGGCGCCGGCTGCGTGTTCTGGGGGAGACCCGCGCCTCGACCGTCCGGCCGAGCGCCGGAACGGCGTGAGTGGAGCGTAAGGTGGCGGCAGCCCATCCGCAGTCGACGGAAGGTCCAAGGGCGGCGGCCGACCCGGCGCGCGCGCTTGCCCTGCAGACGGCCGTGACCGCCTTCTTCCGTCGCCGCCTGGGCGCCGACGCCGAGGTCGAGGACCTGGTGCAGGAAGTGTTCGTGCGGGCCGCCGATCAGCTGGGCCTCGACGACGAGGAGTACGCCCGCGCCTATGTGTTTCGCACCGCCGCCAGCGTCTGGGCCGATCGCCACCGGCGGCGGCTGGCCAGGCGCACCGACCAGCACGTGCCGTTCGATCCCGAGCGCCACGGCGAGACCGACGACGATCCGGCAAGCCGGTTCGACGCCCGGGAGGCCCTGCGCGCGGCCAGCGCCGCCCTGCTGACCCTGCCCGAGCGTACGCGGACGATCTTTGTGCTGCGGCGGATCGAGGGCATGACCGTCCGCGAGATCGCCAGCCGCCTGGGCATTTCAGGCAGCGCCGTCGAGAAACACACGGCCAAGGCGCTGGAACGCCTGCTGGCCCATGCGGGGGACCTGCGATGAGCGCCTATCCCCTGGATGCGGAAGACATGGCCCGCCTGCCGCGCGAAGAGGCGGCGGCGCTGCTGTGGCTGAACGTCGACGAGTCGGATCCGGACCAGGCCGCCGTTCTCGACGCCTGGCTGGATCGGGAGCCCGGCAATCGGGAGGCCTGGCTGCGCGCCCAGGCGATCTGGAGCGGCTTCGACGAGGTCGGCGACGAGGCGACGATGCGGACGCTGCGCCGCCGCGCCAGGAAGGCAGCCGTGCGTCTTCCCTCGCCGCGCTGGATGGCGGCGGCGGCTGTGTTTGTGGTCGCCGTCGGGCTTGGACTGTGGCTGGCCGAGCGTCCCGTCCCGCCATCGCCGCCGCCGGTCCCGCAGGCGATCGCCATGTTCGGCGAGCCCGATCTCGTCGCGACCGGGGCGACGCAGACCTTCGACCTGCCGGACGGCAGCAAGGCCAGCCTCGCGCCGGGCAGCGCCCTCGATCTGGCCTACGATCATGGCGGCCGCGCGATACGGCTGGTGCGGGGGCGGGCGTTCTTCGACGTCGCCCCCGACCGCGAGCGGCCGTTCACGGTCGAGGCCGGCGGGCGCAGGATCACCGCCCTGGGCACGCGCTTCGACGTTCGCCTCGACCAGGGGCCGCTACGGGTGACCCTGGTCGAGGGTCAGGTCTCGGTGGCCCGCACGCCCGACGCCCTCGACGGACCCGGACGGCCCGTGGTGCTGGCCCCGGGTCGGCAGCTGACCGCGGCCCACGGGCGCGACATCGTCGCTCCGGCCGACGAGGCCGAGGCCGCGGCCTGGCGCGAGACCTCGATCACCTTCGAGGACAGGCCGCTGTCGGAGGTGACGGCCGAACTGAACCGCCACAGCGCCGGCAAGCTGGTCGTCGAAGACCCGGAGGTGGCGGCCATGCGGCTGACGGGCCGCTTCCGCACCGGCGATCCGCGACGCTTTCTTCGCACCGTGTCCCAGGTCCTGCCGGTGCGCGGCGAGGCGGCGGGGCCCGGCCGCTACAGGATCGTCCGGGCCGACTGAAGCAATCGAAAGAGCGCCGGTGTGGGTTTTGCCGGCCGCTGCGTGTTCTCCCCCGGGAGCCGGTCGAGCTCCGGTCGAGGGGACGAGGCGATGGAACGGCAGATCGTTCGCGAGCAGGCTTCGGCCAGGGTCGGCGCGCTGCTGGAGGAGATACAGCAGCGGCTGCTCAGCGACGTCGAGGGCGCCCGGCGACTGCTCGACCAGGCGATCCTGGTGTTGCAGGCGCCGCCCCTGGCCGAAGCGGCGCGGAGCGGCGGGCTGGCGCCGTGGCAGGCCCGTCGGGTCGCCAGCTATATAGACGACAACCTCGAGCGCGGCCTGACCGTGGCCGAACTGGCCGCGGCCGCCGGGGTCCGGTCGGGCTATTTCGGCAAGGCCTTCAAGAGCAGCTTCGGCGTCAGTCCCCACGCCATGGTCGTGCAGCGGCGCGTGGCGCGAGCCAAGATCCTGATCGCCCAGGGCGAGGATCCGCTGAAGGACATCGCCCTGGCCTGCGGCTTCTCCGACCAGTCGCACCTGACCAATCGCTTTCACCGCCTGGTGGGGATGACGCCGAACGCCTGGCGGCGCCTGCATGCGGGGGCGCTGGAGTTCGGTGACCGCGACGACGATCACGGCGGCTCCGTCCAACTCCCGCGGCGCGCGCAGGCCTAGGCTGCCGGCGGTTCAACCCTGCCTTCGAGGTCTTTCATGAACGCCGTCGCTTCAGTCCATCGCGCCGTCTCGGCCCCAAACCAGTTCGTCGAGGTTGGCGGCCGCACCCTGGCCTACCGCTCGATCGGCGAGGGCCGGCCGCTGGTGCTGTGCACCCGCTTTCGGGGCAACATGGACGTCTGGGATCCCGCCTTCCTCGACGGCCTGGCCGACGAGGGCTTCCGGGTGATCACCTTCGACTATTCGGGCCTTGGCCTGTCGACCGGCGAGGCGACCTACAATCCCGCCGAGATGGCCCGCGATCCGATCGACCTGATGACCGCCCTCGACATCAGCGACGTCGTGCTTGGCGGCTGGTCGCTGGGCGGCATGGCGGCCCAGGTGGCCTTCGCCGTGGCCGGCGCGCGTATCAGCCACCTGCTGCTGATCGGCACCACCCCGCCCGGGCCGTTGGTCAAGCCGGCCGAGCAGCTGTTCTTCGACACCGCCGTCATCGAGGACTATGCGCTGAAGGAAGAAGAGATCCTGTTCTTCGAGCCGAAGTCACAGGCCAGCCGCAAGGCCGCCGCCGAATCCTCGGCCCGCATCGCCGAACGGACGCAGGGGCGTTCGCCTCCGGTGCCGATCGCGTTTGCCCGCGCCAATATCGGCGCCGGGCCCAAGAACCCGATCTTTCCCGCCGACGCGGTGCTGGAGGTTCTGAAGACCACAGACAAGCCGATCCTGCATCTGGGCGGCGACCACGACATCATCTTCCCGGTCGAGAACTGGTACGCCCTGAACCAGGCGCTGCCGACGCTGCACCTGATCACCTATCCCTCGGCCGGGCACGGCCCCCAGCACCAGTATCCGCGCGCCTCGGCCGAGCACATCGCAAGCTTCGTGCGCTCGACCCGCTAAAGGTTCAGAGGGACGCCTGGCGTCGTTCGCGACGCCAGGCGTTCGGCGGCGCGCCCTCGCGTCGCCTGAAGACGCGCGACAGGTGGGCCTGGTCGCTGAAGCCGCAGCTGGCGGCGATGCCGCACAGCGGCTCGTCGGTGGTCAGCATGATCCGCTTGGCGCGGGCGAGGCGGCGTTCGACGACATACTTCTGCGGCGACAGGCCGAAGGTCGCCTTGAAGGCGCGCGAGAAATAGGACGGGCTGAGGCGCGCGGCGCGGGCCAGATCGACGACGCGGATCGTCGCCTCCAGCCGGCGCTCGACATGGGCCGCTGCGCGGCTGGCCTGCCAGGGCGCGAGGCCGGCTGGCCTTGCGCCCACGAAGGCGCCGGGCGGCGCGAGGCCGCCCGGTTCGGGATCGTAGAAGCACATCCGCCGCTCAGCGGGTGATCTTGCCGGGCAGGCTGAGGTCGCCCGAGGCCACGTCGAAGATGTCGGAGATGCACAGCAGCGGCGCGTGCAGGTTGGCGTTGACCTTCAGCGCCGAGGTGACGCCGTCGAACTTCACGCCCTCGACCGCGCCGATGACGCCGGCCGGCACGCTGACCTCGACGGTGTCGGTGGCCAGGGTGGTGGGATAGGTCGGGCTGTCGATCAGCAGCGGCACGCCGGGCCAGGTGGCCGGCACCTTGGGTTTGGCCCCTTCGGGGATGTCGCGGACCTTCAGCGCGCCCTTGCCGCAGGCGTCGTCGGGAACCAGGACCACCCAGTGCGGGTGCCAGACGTGACGGTTGACCCCGCCATAGGCCGCGTCGTCGAAGTCGGGGTGGAAGGTCACCGCCAAGGCGAGAATGCCCTGGCCGCCCTCGAAACCGACGCTGCCGCTGTCGAGCGAGGTGGGCCACACGTAGCTCCACACCGCGCTGCCGGCGAACTGGCCGACGGCCTTGGGCTTCATCTCGCCGGCCTTGCCGCGCACCTGCACGCGGAAGACGACGTCCGGGCCGACGCTCTTGACCTCGGTGCGGACGATGTCGAAGGACGCCATGATCGCGTCCTTGGTCGGCGAGACCACGTCCTGGGCTAGGGCGGGGGCGGCGAGGAGGGCCGTGGCGGCGACGGCGGCGCTGAACTTGCGGAGCATGGGCGATCTCGCATGAGACGCCGCGCTGTAGTGGCGCGGCCGGGAACGCCAAGGTTCCACGGCCGCGCTTTTCCGCCTTGGATCGGGCGGAGGCCTATTTCTTCAAATCCCGGGGATCAGTTCCCCAGCCAGGCGTCCAGGTCCTTCAGCGCCCGGATGCTCATCAGTCGCTTCTTGGCGCGGCCGCGTTCCTTGAGCGGGATCTTCTTGCCGTCCTCGTCGACCTTTGGGGCCTCGAGCGGCGGCAGCAGGCCGTAGTTGATGTTCATCGGCTGGAAGGAGCCGCCGTCCATGTGCCCGCCGGTGATATGCTCGACGAGAGCGCCCAGGGCGGTGGTCGCGGGCGGGGCCTCCAGCGAACCGCCCTTGCGCTCGGCGGCGGCGAAACGACCGGCCAGCAGGCCGATGGCGGCGCTCTCCACATAGCCCTCGACGCCGGTCACCTGGCCGGCGAAGCGCATGCGCGGCGCGGCCTTCAGGCGCAGGGCCTTGTCCAGCAGCTTGGGCGAGTTGATGAAGGTGTTGCGGTGCAGGCCGCCAAGGCGCGCGAACTGGGCGTTCTCCAGGCCCGGGATCATGCGGAAGGTCTCGGCCTGGACGCCGTGCTTCAGCTTGGTCTGGAAGCCGACCATGTTCCACAGGGTGCCCAGGGCGTTATCCTGGCGCAGCTGGACGATGGCGTAGGACTTCACGGTCGGGTCGCGCGGGTTGGTCAGGCCGACGGGCTTCATCGGACCATGGCGCAGGGTTTCGCGGCCGCGTTCGGCCATCACCTCGATCGGCAGGCAGCCGTCGAAATAGGGGACGTTCTCCCACTCCTTGAACTCGGCCTTGGGGCCGGCCAGCAGGGCGTCGATGAAGGCCTCGTACTGCTCCTTGTTCATGGGGCAGTTGATGTAGGCGGCCGCGTCGCCGCCGGGGCCTTCCTTGTCGTAGCGCGACTGGCGCCAGGCGACGTCCATGTTCACGGACTCAAGGTGGATGATCGGCGCGATGGCGTCGAAGAACGACAGCTGGCCTTCGCCCGACAGGTCGAGCACCGCCTGGGCCAGGGCCGGCGAGGTCAGCGGGCCGGTGGCGACGATGACGTTGTCCCAGTCCTGCGGCGGCAGGCCGGCGATCTCCTCGCGGACGATCGTGACCAGCGAGTGGGCTTCCAGGCGGCGGGTGACCTCCTCGGAGAAACCGTCGCGGTCGACCGCCAGGGCGCCGCCGGCCGGCACCTGGTGCTGGTCGGCCGCCGACATGATGATCGAGTCGCAGCGGCGCATCTCGGCGTGCAGCAAACCGACGGCGTTGAACTGCCAGTCGTCCGAGCGGAACGAGTTGGAACACACCATCTCGGCCAGGCCGTCGGTCTGGTGGGCGTCGGTGGTGACTTTGCCGCTGGCGTCGTCCTTGCGCATCTCGTGCAGGATGACGGGAACGCCGGCCTGGGCGATCTGCCAGGCGGCCTCGGAACCAGCGAGGCCGCCGCCGATCACGTGAATGGGGGAGGTGGTCATGGCGTCCTCATACCTCCGCCCTCGCCAAGACGGAACCGCCGTGTAAGCTCGCGCGCAGCGAGTATGGGGTTCTGGGGGTCTTCAGGGTGGCGAAGAAGTTTTCCGCGGCGTCGGCGGCAGTGTCGGGCTGGGCGCTGATCGGGCGCGAGCCGGTGGCGGTTCTGGTGTGGAGCGGGGTGATCCTGTTCGGGCTGATCCTGCCCCTGGTGCTGCTCTTCCTGCCTATGCTGGACAGCATCCTCCGCCTTATCCAGATCGTCGGCCCGACGACCGACCCGGAGAACCCTGAGGTCATGTCGCGGGCCATGGAGCTGCAGGCCCGCATGGGGCTGGTCAATCTGGCTTCGATGGTGCTGAACGTCCTCGTGCCGGTCGTCATTGTCGCCGCGGTCTTTCGCGCGGTGCTGGCGCCCGAGGACCGGCGGGGCTTCTATCTCCGCATCGGCGCGGCCGAAGGCTGGATGATGCTGATCTATCTGGTGTTCCTGTTCGGCGCCTATTTCGCGATGTTCGTCGCCTTCGTGCCCGCCTTGCTGCTCGGCGGAGTCGGCTACTTCGCCATGGCGGCCGGCGGTGACACAGAGGCTGGCGCGGTGGTCGGCGTCCTCATGGGCTTGCTGGGCCTGCTCGCCGGCTGGGGCGCACTGCTATGGGCCCTGCTGCGGCTTTCGATGGCGCTGCCGATGACCTTCGCCGGGCGCAGCTTCCTGCTGTTCGAATCCTGGGGCCTGACCAGGGGCCAGGCGCCCCGCCTGTTCGGCATGGTGCTGCTGATGGGGTTGACCAGCGCCGTCTTCCAGCTGGTGGTGACGACGATCATGATCGCTGTCGCGGTCTTCGCCGGCATGGGGATTGTCGGTCGTCTGCAGACGGCGCGCTCGGCGGCCGAGGTCCTGCCGCTGCTGTGGCCGTTCCTGGCAGCGGCCGTTCCCGTGGCGGCCGTCGTCCAGGCGGTGATGATCACGGTCGCCGCCGCGCCCTTCGCCCGCGCTTATCAGGGCCTGAAGGGCGTGGAGGAGGTCGAGGCGGCCGTCTGACAGCGGCGCCCGGGCCACGGCGCGGCAAAATCCACGCTGACCGGCGCGCGACTCGTCGTTTGATGACGCCGCGCACGCTAGGATGGCGATGGCTGTTCGAGGGATCTGGAACGACATGGGCGAGGCATCGATCGCGATCGGCGCGACGGCGCGGGCCGGGATCGACGGCGTGGGCCGTCTGACGCCGCGCACCTGGGCGGCGTTGGCCGTGGCCTGCCTGATCGGCTTGTTTGGCCGCTATCTCGGCGCGGCCTGGATCCTGCCGGCCGATTTCGTCGCCGCCGCCCTGGCCTACGGCGCGCTCTATCGCGCCGCCTTCGACGGTCCGGCGGGCCTGGTCGGACTGCGCTGCGGACGCGAGGAGGCGCTGATCGCCGGCGTGCAGCTGCTGCTGGGCCTGGTGTTCCTGGTCGTGGCCGTCGTGCTGCTGGTGCTGGTCGGGGCCGTGGCCTTGGGCGTAGCCCGCGCCGCGGCTCCCGGCTTTGACGCCACTTCCGCCGAGGCCTGGCGGGCGGCGCTGTCAGGACCGCTGGCCGCCTTCGTCACCGCCCTGGCCCCGCTGGCCAGCCTTGCGGTCCTGGCCTGGCTGGCCGCGCGCCTGGCCCTGGCGCCGGCCGCCTCAATCGCCGCCGGACGCCTGCGGGTGCTCAGCGCCTTCGACCTGACCGAGGGACGGGCGGGCCTGCTGGTGGTGCTGGGCCTGATCTTCTATCTGCCCAGCGTGCTGATCGCGGCCAGCGGCAAGGCCGCCTTCGATGGCGTCGGCGCATGGCTGGTGCAGGTGGCGGCCGTCGGTCTCTACTATTTCTGTGTCGCTCCCGCCTGGACGGCGGCCTGCGTCCACGTCTACAGACACGCTCCGAGCTTGGCCGTCGCCCAGCCGTCAGAAGCCTGATCATGATCGCCTTGTCGCCCGTCGCCGCCGCCCTGGAAGGGCCGCGCACCATGCGCCGCCACCCCGTCTCCCTGCTGATCTGGGGCGGGCTCTATCTCGGCTCGCTGATCCTGCTGTCGGTGCTGCTGGTCGCCGTGTTCGGCGACGAGGTGCGGCGCGACCTCGCCCAGACCACCTTCACCGCCGACCCCCGCGAAGTGCTGCAGCTGATCTCTCACCTGGGCGGGGCCATGGCGCTGATCATCCTGCTGGCCGCCGCCATGAGCGCGGTGCTGGCCGGGGCGATCCTGCGGTCGGTCATGCACCCCGAACAGAGCCAGGGCGCTTATCTGCGCCTGGGCGCCGACGAGGTCCGGCTGTTCGTGGTGGCCCTGATCGCCTGGGCCGCGGCGCTGTTCGTCGCCGCCATCCCCAGCGGCGCCCTGACCCTGCTGACGGCCACCGTCGCCGGCGCCGGCGCGCGCGGTCTGTCGGCCTGGATCGCCTTCCTCGGCGGCCTGGCGGTGATCGGCCTGTCGATGTGGGTGGGCGTGCGCCTGTCGCTGCTGTCGCCCCAGACCTTCGCCGAGGGCCGCATCAACGTCCGCGAATCCTGGGTGCTGACCCACGGCCACTTCTGGGGCCTCCTGGGCATGTTCGTGCTGAACCTGCTGATGGCCCTGGGCGCGACCATGGCGATGACGCTGGTCGGCGGCCTGCTGACGGGCGTGATCGCCCTGATCGGCGGCGGCTCCAAGCTGTTCGTGATCCTGGGCCTGCTGGTCAACCTGCTGATCGCGCCGCTGATTGTCACCGTCCAGACGGTGATCCTGACCGCCGGTCCCGCGCGCGCCTATCGCCAGCTGCACCCCGATATTTGATCGGCGGGACCTGTCCCTCGTCATCGAAGCTTGTTACCCGTGGATCCACTAGGGTTTGCAAGGGGCTAAGATGAAGACCTTCTCGGCGACGGACGCGGCCATTTCCGGCTTCGGTCTCGTGCGCGAGCATCCGAAGGCCGTGGGGGTCTGGGTGCTGATCTCGACGATCGTGTCGGCCGTCGTGGCGTTGATCACCGTGGGGCTGTTCGGGCCCCAGCTGGAGGCGTTCGCCAACCTCAGCCAGAACAGCGCCTCGCCCGATCCGGCCGAGACCCTGCGGCTGATGAGCGGCCTGGCCCCGGCGATGTTCTGTTCGCTGATCTACAGCATCGCCTTCTATTCGGTGCTGATGGCGGCGATCTATCGCGCGACCCTGCGCCCGGCCGACAGCCGCCAGGCCTATCTGCGCTTCGGCGCCGATGAACTGCGCCAGGCCGGGGTGTCGATCCTGCTGGTGCTGCTGTTCTTCGCGGCCTATCTCGGCATCGTGCTGCTGCTGGCGATCCTGATCGGTGTGCTGTCGGCTATTTCCAAGCCCCTCGGCGGCCTGGCCGCCGTGCTGCTGGTGCCGGCGGGCCTGGGCGCGCTGCTGTACTTCGCCGTCCGCCTGTCGCTGGCCAACGTGCTGACCTTCGCCAAGGGCAAGATCGACATCTTCGGCTCCATGGCCCTGACCAAGGGCCGCTTCTGGCCGATGTTCGGCGCCTATCTCGTGGCGACGATCCTGGCCGTCGTGGTCTATCTGCTGCTGTTCCTGATCGTGACCCTGCTGGGCGGCGCGCTGAGCGGCTTCAACATGGAGACCCTGAGCGATCTGATGCAGTCGCAGACCACGTCTCTGGAAAGCCTGATGACGCCGACCGGCATTCTCAGCCTGGCCGTCGGCGGCCTGATCGCGGTGCTGACCAGCGTGACGATCTATACGCCCTCGGCGATGATCTATCGCGAGATCGGCGCCGATCCGACGACCGAGAGCGACTACTTCGCCTGACCGGCGACATGCAGGGCGCAACAAAAGAGGCCGGCGGAGCGATCCGCCGGCCTTTCTCGTTTCCGGGCTAGGCTGTGATCAGGCCCGTTTGGTCTTCTTCAAGTCGGCCACGCGCGCCAACCGGCGCTCCTCGTGCTTGGCCAGCAGTTCCTTGAGGTACTTGCCGGTCCAACTGGCCTCGACCTTGGCCACGTCCTGGGGCGAGCCCACGGCGACGATCTGGCCGCCGCCGTCGCCGCCCTCCGGGCCGAAGTCCAGCAGCCAGTCGGCGGTCTTGATGACATCGAGATTGTGCTCGATCACCACCACCGTGTTGCCCTGGTCGGCCAGCTCGTGCAGCACCTCGAGCAGCTTCTTGGTGTCCTCGAAGTGCAGGCCCGTGGTGGGCTCGTCGAGGATGTAGAGCGTGCGGCCGGTGGCCCGGCGCGACAGTTCCTTGGACAGCTTCACCCGCTGGGCCTCGCCGCCCGACAGCGTCGTCGCCTGCTGGCCCACCTTGATGTAGCTGAGGCCCACGCGCTTGAGGGTCTCCATCTTGTCGCGGATCGGCGGCACGGCCTTGAAGAAGTCGGCGGCCTCTTCCACCGTCATGTCCAGCACGTCGGCGATGGTCTTGCCCTTGAACAGCACGTCCAGGGTCTCGCGATTGTAGCGCTTGCCCTTGCAGATGTCGCAGGTGACGTAGACGTCGGGCAGGAAGTGCATCTCGATCTTGATGACGCCGTCGCCCTGGCAGGCCTCGCAGCGGCCGCCCTTGACGTTGAAGCTGAACCGGCCGGGTCCGTAGCCGCGCGCCTTGCTCTCCGGCAGTTGGGCGAACCAGTCGCGGATCGGGCCGAAGGCGCCGGTATAGGTGGCCGGGTTCGAGCGCGGGGTGCGGCCGATCGGCGACTGGTCGATGTCGATGACCTTGTCGAAGTTCTCCAGGCCCTCGATCCGCTCGTGCGCCGCCGGGGCGTCGCTGGCGTTGTTCAGGCGGCGCGCGGCGGCCTTGTAGAGGGTCTCGATCGTGAAGGTCGACTTGCCGCCGCCCGAGACGCCGGTGATGCAGGTGAAGGTGCCCACGGGGATTTCCCCGGTCACGTCCTTCAGGTTGTTGCCCTTGGCCCCGATGACCTTGAGCGTCTTCTTCTTGTTGATCGGGCGGCGCTCTTCGGGGACGGCGATCTCGCGCTCGCCGGTCAGGTACTGGCCGGTGACGCTGGCCGGGTTGGCCATGATCTGGTCGGGCGTGCCCTGGGCGACGATCTCGCCGCCATGGACGCCGGCGGCCGGGCCCATGTCGATCACGTAGTCGGCGGTGAGGATGGCCTCCTCGTCGTGCTCGACGACGAGCACCGAGTTGCCCAGGTCCCGCAGGCCCTGCAGCGATTGCAGCAGGCGGGTGTTGTCGCGCTGGTGCAGGCCGATCGAGGGCTCGTCGAGCACGTAGAGCACGCCGGTCAGGCCGCTGCCGATCTGGCTGGCCAGGCGGATGCGCTGGCTCTCGCCGCCCGACAGAGTGCCCGAGCCGCGCGACAGGTTGAGATAGTCGAGGCCGACGTCGACCAGGAACCGCAGGCGATCGTTGATCTCCTTCAGGATCCGCCGGGCGATCTCCAGCTGCTTGTCGCTGAGGTGGCCTTCCAGGGCGCTGAACCAGTCGCGGGCCGGACGGATGGCCAGGTTCGAGACGGCGGCGATGTCGAGACCGTGCACCTTCACGGCCAGGGCTTCGGGCTTCAGGCGCTTGCCACCGCAGGCCTCGCAGGGGGTGTCGGACTGGTAGCGGCCGAGCTCTTCACGGACCCACGAAGAGTCCGTCTCGCGCCAGCGGCGTTCCAGGTTCGGCAGCACGCCCTCGAAGGGCTTGTCGACCTCGTACTTGCGGGCGTTGTCGTCGTAGGTGAACTTGATCTTCTCGCCCTTGGAGCCGTTCAGCACCACGGTCCGGGCCTTTTCCGGCAGCTTGTACCAGGGCTCGTCCATCGAGAAGCCGTAGTGGCGCGCCAGGGCCTGCAGGGTCTGGGTGTAGAGCGGCGAAGGTCCCTTCGCCCAAGGGGCGACCGCGCCCTTGTGCAGGCTCTTGTCCTTGTCCGGTATGATCAGGTCGGCGTCGAAGGCCAGCTTCGCGCCCAGGCCGTCGCAGGTGGGGCAGGCGCCCGCCGGATTGTTGAACGAAAAGAGGCGCGGCTCGATCTCGGCGATGGTGAAGCCGCTGACCGGGCAGGCGAAGCGTTCGGAGAACAGAAGGCGCTTGGGCTCCTTCTCACCTTCCTCGATGGTCGCCCATTCGGCCACCGCCAGGCCGTCGGCCAGGCGCAGGGCCTGCTCCAGGGAGTCAGCCAGGCGCTGCTCCATGCCGGCCTTGGTCACCACGCGGTCCACGACCACGTCGATGTCGTGCTTGAACTTCTTGTCGAGGGCCGGAGCGTCCTCGATCGGATAGTATTCGCCGTCGATCTTCAGCCGCTGGAAGCCGGCCTTCTGCCACTCAGCGATCTCCTTCCTGTACTCGCCCTTGCGGTCGCGAACGACGGGGGCCAGCAGGTAGAGGCGCGTGCCTTCGGGCAGGACGGTGATCTTGTCGACCATCTGGCTGATGGTCTGGCTCTCGATCGGCAGGCCGGTGGCCGGCGAGTACGGCACGCCCACCCGCGCCCACAGCAGGCGCATGTAGTCGTGGATCTCGGTCACCGTGCCGACGGTCGAACGCGGGTTGCGCGAGGTGGTCTTCTGCTCGATCGAGATGGCGGGCGACAGGCCCTCGATCAAATCCACGTCCGGCTTGCTCATCAGTTCCAGGAACTGGCGGGCATAGGCCGACAGGCTCTCGACATAGCGGCGCTGGCCCTCGGCATAGATGGTGTCGAAGGCCAGCGAGCTCTTGCCCGAGCCCGACAGGCCGGTCAGCACGACCAGCTCGCCGCGCGGAATGTCGACGTTGACGTCCTTGAGATTGTGCTCGCGGGCGCCGCGGACGCGGATGAAGTTCAGTTGCTCGGCCATGGTGTCCGGAACGCTCGAAGGTCGGATTGGGAGCCGCGTGGGGAGCGCGGCGCAGCGGCTATATGTAGGGTTCTGGCGCGGCATTAACACAAGAACAAGATGCGAACAAACGCCGCAGCCATCCTGCTGCCAATCCTGCTGACACCAGATGTCAGCAGATGGGGTCGCGAAGGGCGCAAAGCGGGCGCCGCGCGGTCGAATTTCGGACGCCATCGAAGCGTGACTGTTGGGCGTCGGACAATCTTCGGTGGCGGGGCGATGGGGCGGGGGCGGACAGGCGCTGGACGATGGGCGATCGCCGTCCCGGCGGGTGTGGCGGCGAACCTGCTGCTGATCGGCCTGCTGTCGCTGGTCGAGCGGGAGACGCCGCTGTCCGAGATCCCGCCCATGCTGTTCGAGATCGACAGGCTGGAGGACGAGCCGCTTCCGGCCGAGAAGCGCGCGTCGGCCAAGGCGGCGTCATCTGCTGCCCGCTCGCACAAGGCGTCTTCGCGACCGGCCGCGCAGTCTGGAGCGATCGCCGCGTCCGGTGAAGGCGAGGCCGCTCCGACGGCCGGGCCAGACGCTCCGGCCATCGACCCGGCGTGGAAGGTCGACCCCAAGGCCGTCGACCGCTGGAAGCTGACAGAAGGCAACCCGAAGTTCCGCTGGGGCCGCTATCAACGCGCCTGCCAGGGCCTCTCCAGCGAGCACCTGACCGACGAGGAGAAGGACAGATGCTGGGGCGGCTTCGCGGCCAAGGCGCCGCCGACGGAGCTGGGGCCGTCGGGGCGGCGCGGTCCGCGCCCGCCTTCGCGCTTCGACGCCCAGGCCCGCCAGCAGGAGCGCTGCCGGGGCTACCGCGGTTCGATCACGCCGGGATCGAAGTCCGGCTCGGTGCTCGGCTTCGGCGGCGTCGCCGATCCGCCCCGCCTGCGCGACGGCGGCTGCTGAGGCGCCGCTTGCCCAGCGGCGTCTCAACCTCTACATCCGCTGCTCCACCCCTGATGGAGGCCGCCATGATCAGCCAGACGGAAGACCGCTTCGTCCTTCCCGTTTCCCTGCTCGTGGTTTCCCATGCCTGTCTTCATCACTCTGGATTCCGTTTCCGCCGCCGCGCCTGACGGCCGCGTTCTCTTCGAAAACCTGAACCTGTCGGTTGGCGCCGAGCGCGTCGGCCTGGTCGGTCGCAACGGCGCGGGCAAGTCGACCCTGCTGGCGCTGATCGCCGGCGTGCGTGCGCCCTTGGTCGGAACCGTCGCCCGCTCGGGGACGATCGGCGTGCTCGACCAGACGCCGGACCTGGCGCCGGACGCGATCCTGGCCGACCGCCTGGGCGTGGGCGAAGCCTGGCGGCGGCTGTCGCGCATCGAGGCGGGGCAGGGCGAAGACGCCGACTTCGCCGAAGCCGACTGGACCCTGCCGTCGCGGCTGGATGAGGCTTTGGCGCAGGTCGGGCTCGGCGGCCTGGATCCCGACCGCCCGGCGAGCGCGCTCAGCGGCGGCCAGCAGACCCGCGCGGGCCTGGCCGCCCTGCTGCTGGCCGCGCCGGACCTGATCCTGCTGGACGAGCCGACCAACCACCTCGACGCCCAGGCCCGCGATCTGGTGGCGCAGGTGCTAGAGCGCTGGAAGGGCGGGGCGATCGTCGCCAGCCACGACCGTTCCTTGCTTCGCGGCATGGACCGCATCGTCGAGATCACCAGCCTGGGCGCGGCCAGCTATGGCGGCGGCTACGACCTCTATGCCGAGCGCAAGGCGGCCGAGGTCGAGGCCGCCGGCCGGGCCCTGGAGAGCGCCGAGCGCGACGAGCGCCGCGCCGCCCGCGAGGCCCAGGCCGCCATCGAGCGCAAGGCCCGCCGCGACGCCGCCGGCAAGCGTTTCGCCGCCAGGGGATCCGAACCCAAGATCCTGCTCGGCGCCCGGGCCGAGCGGGCCGAGAACACCGGCGGCAAGGAGCGCCGCCTGGCCGAGCGCCTGCAGACCAGCGCCCGCGAGGCGGTGGAGACGGCGCAGGCCCGCGTCGAGCGCGCCCGGACCCTGGGCTTTGACCTGCCGCCCACCGGCCTGCCGGCGGGCCGGCTGGTGCTGGCCATGGAGGACGTGGCCTTTGCCTGGCCTGGCCGTCCGCCGGTGCTGGACGACGTCTCGCTACGCATCGCCGGTCCCGAGCGGGTGGCCGTGCGCGGTCCGAACGGCGCGGGCAAGTCGACCCTTCTGAACCTGGCCGCCGGGGTGCTGGCGCCGACGGCGGGCACGGTGACGCGCGGTGTCCCGGCGGTGATGCTCGACCAGTCGCTGGCGATCCTGCGCGACGACGAGACGCTATTGCAGGCCTTTCTGCGCCTCCACCCGAGCGCCGATCGCAACCTGGCCCAGGCCGCCCTGGCCCGCTTCCTGTTCCGCAACAGCGCCGCCGACCGGCTGGCCGGCGCCTTGAGCGGCGGCGAGCGCCTGCGCGCGGCTCTCGCCTGCGTTCTGGCCGGCCCGACCCCGCCGCAGCTCTTGATCCTCGACGAGCCGACCAACCACCTGGACCTCGACTCGGTGGCGGCCGTGGAGGTGGCGCTCGCCGGCTACGACGGCGCGCTGCTGGTCGTCAGCCACGACGAGGATTTCCTGGACGGGATCGGCGTGGAGCGGGCGGTGGGGCTCTAAGATCCTCCCCCCCGAAGGGGGAGGTGGCCCGGAGGGCCGGAGGGGGAAGTCGCTGCTGACGTTGGGGCGGTCTCTGGCTCACAGGCCACATCCCCCTCCGTCGGCTTCGCCGACACCTCCCCCTTCAGGGGGAGGGTCTATCGGGCGACCCGCGCCTTAACCTCGGCGATCAGCGCGTCCAGCGTCTCCACCTGCTTGACCCCGTACCGCTCGGCGGTGATGTCGACATTGCCCTTGCGCCAGAAGCCTTCGGGGCACAGCACGACCAGCTTACCCGTCCGCGCGTGCAGGCCCATTTCCAGCAGGCTGATCGGGGCCTGCGAGCCGGGCGTCAGGTAGAGCACGATGACGTCGGCGCTCTCCAGCGCGGCCAGTTCCCATTCCACCTGGCGGCGGAACTCCGGCTCCTGGGCGACCGGCTTCCAGGCCGGGTTCCAGTCGGGGCGGCGCGGATTGAGGATCACCACGTCCTGGTCGGAGAGGGCGGCGATGATCTGGGCCTGCCAATCGACGGCCTTGCCCATGTCGATGCTGCCGCCCAGGAACACGCGCGGCTTGTCGTGCGCGGCGGGCAGGGCCTCGGGCGAGGTCACGACGGTCGGGGCGGCCAGGGCGGCGGTCGCCGTGGACAGGGCGATGGCGGCGGTGAGAAGGGCGGCGCGGATCATGACGCGGTTCTACGCCGGACGCGCGACGGCGGCCACGAAACTCGACGGAACAGTGATTTCGAAGGGAAGGGCGTGGCGGTGAGAGAGGGATTCGAACCCTCGATAGAGTTTCCCCTATACACGCGTTCCAGGCGTGCGCCTTCAACCACTCGGCCACCTCACCAGCGCACTCGGGTCGGGGGCGGTTGAGACCCCCGGCGCGGGAAGGGGCGCAATATACTCAGGCAGCGACTCGTAGCAAGCGCCGTTACGGGATGAAAACGAGCCTGCGACGACTTATATCGGCGGGCAAGGAACTCCCGCCTCCGAAAGGCCCCGCCATGCTGTTCAAGAAAAGCCTCGAGATGCCCACCGTCGACACCGCCCTGCCGGGGCGCGAGGCGGCCATTCCGACCGCCCAGACCCACTTCGTCAACGGCGCCCAGCTGAAGGGCCCCTATGCCGACGGCCTGGAGACGGCCGTGTTCGCCATGGGCTGCTTCTGGGGCGTCGAGCGCGTGTTCTGGAAGGTGCCGGGCGTGCTGGTCACCGCCGCCGGCTACGCCGCGGGCATCACCCCGAACCCGACCTATGAAGAGGTCTGCTCGGGCCGCACCGGGCACACCGAAGTGGTGCTGGTGGTGTTCGACCCCAAGGTCGTCACCTACGAGGCCCTGCTGAAGGTGTTCTGGGAGAATCACGACCCGACCCAGGGCATGCGCCAGGGCAACGACATCGGCACCCAGTACCGCTCCGGCATCTACGCCACCAACGACGCCCAGGCCGCCGCCGCCGTGGCCAGCAAGGAAGCCTATCAGGTCGCCCTGTCGGCCAAGGGGCTGGGCGATATCACCACCGAGATCGCCGCCGCCGGCCCGTTCTACTTCGCCGAGGACTATCACCAGCAGTACCTGGCCAAGAACCCGGGCGGCTACTGTGGCATCGGCGGCACCGGCGTGACCTGCCCGATCGGCGTGGGCGTCGAGGCCTGATGACCCCCGAGGCCTTCCACGCCGCCGCCATGGCGCTGCCCGCGGCGACCATGACCGTCCAGTGGGGCGACGACCAGGTCTACAAGGTCGGCGACAAGATGTTCGCCGTCATGGGGCCGGGCGCCGCCCAGGGCGGGGTGTCGTTCAAGGTCTCGGACGTCGCCTTCGAGGTGCTGACCGAAACGGGGCGGGCCATTCCCGCCCCGTATCTCGCCCGCGCCAAGTGGGTGAAGCTGGACGACCTGGCCGCGTTCGACGACGCCGAGGTCGCCGACTGGCTGAAGAGCGCCCACGCGCTGGTTGCCGCCAAGCTGACGAAGAAGGTGCGGACGCAGCTGGGGCTCTAAGAGAAATCCTCCCCCTATGGGGGAGGTGGCCCGGAGGGCCGGAGGGGGGACGTTCTCAGCTTTTGCTGAGCGGGCCGACCTTCCCCCTCCGTCGCCTTTGGCGACACCTCCCCCTTCAGGGGGAGGATCTTATTAAATCCGATCCTCCGGCGGCTCCTCCGCCTTGCTCCGCATGTGCGGGCCGTGCACCACCGGCTGGCGCTCGAGGATCTGGCGGACCTTGCGCACGGCCACCGAGGCGCGGCTGCGGCGCTGGCGCCAGACCAGCAGGACCAACGCCCCGAGGCTGGCCGCCAGGAAGGCGTAGGGGCCCAGCAGCCAGGCGGCCGCCGCCAGGGCGAAATAGTAGCCGCGAACGCCCGCGTTGAACGCCGACAGGGCCGGATTGAGGATGCCGCCGGCGGCCTCGGCATATTCGGCCAGCACGGCCGGGGGCGACCAGACGGGCGTCGCGCCGATGGCGGCCAGGCAGTAGTTCATCTGGCGCAGCGCCCAGATGAAATCGAGCAGCCCCCGCGCCAGGGTCAGCAAAACGAGGCCCAGCTTGATCTGGAACATCACCGGCGTGGTCTCGGCCAGCACCTTCAGGCCTTCGACGCTTTTCAGCGCCGCGTCGCCGCCGAACAGCACGCCGGCCGCCGCGGCGATCAGGATCAGGTTCGACGAGGCGAAGAAGCTGGCCGAGTTGATGGCGTGGCCAAGAAGCTGGCCGTCCAGCAGGGCGACCTCGCGCACCGCCATCTCGGTCATCCACCGGCGGCGGATCACCGTCATGTCGGTGTTGATCAGGTTCTTGCCCTGGCCCAGGCGCCGCAGCAGCGGCTCGTAGAACAGCCAGGCGAAGACGAAGAGCCCGAGGGCCAGGATGTCGAGAATCGGCATGGTGGACGCTGCGAAGGAACGGGAGTCGACGACAGGGGATATCGGGCGGGGCGCGCGGGTCAATCCTCGGCGATGAGGCTGTGTCTTGCGGTGTCACGCAACAGGACCGAGACGACGAGGCCCACGGTCATGATCGCGGCGACATAGAGGTAGAAGCCGCTCTCGATCCCGCCGTGCTTGAAGGCCAGGCCGACCATCTCGGCGGTGCCGCCGAACAGCACGTTGGCCACGGCGTAGGGCAGGGCCACGCCGAGGGCGCGCACGTGGGCGGGAAAGAGCTCGGCCTTCACCACGGCGCTGATCGAGGTGTAGCCCGACTGGAAGGTCATGCCGACGATGATCAGGGCCAAAGCGACGCCGATGGAGTCGGTGGCGGCGATGCCGCTCATGATCGGCCAGATGGTCAGGGCCCCGCCGGCATAGGCGGCGATCAGCAGCGGCTTGCGGCCCACCTTGTCCGACAGCCAGCCGGCGATCGGCTGCATCAGCATGAAGACGATCATGCTGATGGCGCTGATCTCGGAGGCGGCGGCCTTGTCGAACCCGGCCGTGTTGACCAGGAACTTCTGCATGTACGTCGTGTAGACATAGAAGGTCAGCGAGCCGCCGGCGGTCAGGCCCATGATCATCAGGGTCTCGCGCGGGTGGCGGGCCAGCAGCGGCGCGATCAGTGTGGCGAAGAAGGCGACCAGGAAGGCGCCGGCCAGCACCTGGGGAACCAGGCCCGGCCGGGCCAGCACCCAGCCGCCGGCCGCCAGGGTCAGCACGAAGAACAGGCTGGCGAGGTTGCGTTGCGACTTGCCGATGCCCTCGGCCGGCTTGTCGGCGGCCTTGAACGAGGCGCTTTCGTCCAGGCCCCGGCGGATCCAGAACACCACCACGGCCAGCAGGGCGCCGATCACGAACGGGATGCGCCAGCCCCAGGCGGCCAGGTCGTCCTTGTGCAGCAGGCGTTGCAGGATGATCAGCACGGCCAGCGCAATCAGCTGGCCGGCGATCAGGGTCACATAGTGGAAGCTGGACCAGAAGCCGCGGCGGCTCCTGCCGGCCATCTCGCTCATATAGGTGGCGCTGGCGCCGTATTCGCCGCCCACCGACAGGCCTTGCAGCACGCGGGCGATCAGCAGAACGGCCGGGGCGAAGAGGCCGATGGTCTTGTAATCGGGCGTGACGGCGATGATCAGCGCCCCGGCGCACATCAGCGACACCGAGACGCTCAGGGCCGCACGGCGCCCCGAGCGGTCGGCGTAGTGGCCCATCAGCCAGGCCCCGACGGGGCGGGCCACGAACCCCAGGAAGAACACCGCCGCGGCCTGCAGCAGCTGCACGGTCTGATCGCCCTTGGGGAAGAAGTGCGGGGCGAAATAGAGGGTGAAGGCGGCGTAGGCGAACCAGTCGTACCATTCGACGAGATTGCCGGCCGACCCGCCGAGTATGGCCCGTGCGCGCTGCGCCGGGGTCAGGGTCACGGCGGCGGGCTGCGGCGCGGCGGCGTCGGTCATGCGGGCTCCCCTCGTCGGCCCTGGGCCGTTGGCAGAACCTTATGCGCGTTCGCCGCCGCGCTCCAAGAGCGGCGTCAGATCCTGCCGATGAGCACCAGGATAATGATGATCACCAGAACAAGGCCGAGACCGCCGCTGGGGAAATAGCCCCACGAGCGGCTGTGGCCCCAGGTGGGCAGGGCGCCGATCAGGGCCAGGATCAGGATGATGATGAGAATGGTGCCGAGCATTCGGGTCTCCCAGGTATGCCGGCGAACCGTGTTCGGTCCGCCTGGACTTCGGGGAGGGAATGCGGCCTGTGCGGCGACGGTTCCGCCGCCGCTAGTTCGCCTCAGCCGCCGGGGGCGTCCTCGGCCTTGCGCAGGCCGTTGGCCCACAGGGCCCCGATCACCGCGCCCTTGACCCGGGGCAGCAGCATCAGGGTCAGGGCCGCCAGCGGCAGGATGGTCAGCGGCGCGACCAGCCACGGCGAGGCCTGCCAGATGAACGGGAACAGCAGCAGCGGGGCCACGAACAGATGGCCGACGATCAGGATCGTGAAATAGGCGGGACCGTCGTCGGCGGGGTAGGCGGCCAGATGGTGGCCGCAGGCCTCGCAATCGAACTCGACCTTCAGGTAGCGCGAATACAGCTTGCCCTCGCCGCAGTTGGGGCAGCGATGGCGGACGCCTCTTTTCATGCCGGTCAGGACGCTGGGTACGGGTCGGTCGGTCATGGCGTCCATATGGCTCCGGCGACGCTTGGTGCAAATAGCACTTTCGGTCGCATGTGCGCTTTGGAAGCAGATATTCAGCCCTGAAATGGGCGATTGTCGAAAGACTTCATCCTCAGCGCGTGTCGCGTGCGAATGAATCTGCCGGCAAGGTTAATGGTGGGCGGCTTCCGGTTAAGCTTTAAACGTCGAACGTCGTCATGCGGATTTACTTGCCGCGACGCCGGAAACTCTGGGTCGCCATTGCGGCCAGGATGGGGCGAGCCGGCGCGCCTGCCCTGCGACAAAACGCCGGCCCCCTTTCGAGGTCTCTCGAGGCGAAGGCTATTTGGCGTCGCGAGCGGTGTCGGCGACCGCGCGGCCGGCGGCCGAGACGTCGCGGCCCACGCCTTCGATGGTGTTGCAGGCCGAGACCAGCAGGGCGGCCGCGGCGGCGGCGAGGACGATGATCTTGCGCATGGGCGTTTCCCCGAATGAAAAGGCGCGCGGAGCTTAGCCGCCCCGCGCGCCGCTTCAAGGTCGAGTTCTCGACCAAATTAGGGCGGGCGAAATCAGGTCCGAGATCAGCGGATCCGGCGGATCGAGCTGACGCGGTCGTTCATGTCGCGCGGGAAGACGCCCATGTCGGCCGACACCCGCCAGCAGCGGCCGCGGAAGTAGGCGTCGTCGCACAGCTCCCACTCGCCGCGACGGATCTGGATCGACGAGGCCTTGTCGTTGAAGCCGATCTGAACGAAGTCGGGCATGTCGCCGCGAACCTCGTAGGCGCGGCCGCCATAACCGGCGTGCTCGAACAGCACAGCGTCGGCGCCGCGGCCGCCGCCCCAACCGGAGCCGCCGGGACCGCCCGGACGACCGCCGCCGCGGACGCACACGAGGCGGCCGTCCTGGTTCTCCATCTCGCGGCAGTCGGCGCTGGCGCTCGACCATTGCCAGCGGCCGCGACGGTCACGGCACTCGGCGGTGATCTCGCCGCGGCGAACGTTGATGTTGCGGCAGCTCTGCTCGTAGGAGCCGCGGGGGCGCTCGTCATAGCGGTCGCCGCGGCCGGGACCTTGGGCGAGGGCGGGGGCGGCCGTGGCGGCGAGGGCGCTCGTCGCGGCGATCAGGGCGAGGGCGGTGCGCATGGCGAGGGTCTCCCGAAAGGCCGGCCTCGAAGCCGGTTGATGCGGCCAAGCTAGTATCGCGGCGCGTGAACGTCACCTGAATGAAAACCTTGTAACGAAAGGGCGACGTCGCCGAACGGCGCCTTGAGAAGGCCGCGCTTGATCGCCATTGTCAGGGCATGCGCACAGCCGTTCTCGCCCCTTCTGTCCTGGCCGTCCTCGCCGTCGCGGGGGGCGCGCTGGCGCAAGCGCCGCGACCCGAGCCGACCCCGGTGTCGCCGGTGACGGTCATGCCGCCGACCCTGCCGCCGAAGGTGACCGCCACCTGGCCGGCGGCCGGCGAGACGATCGCGCCGGGGATCCTGGTTCTGAAGGTCGGCTTCGATCAGAAGATGACGCCCGGAGCCTGGAACTACGCAGCGGGCTCAAGCGGCGAAAAGCCCGAATGCGTGCGTGCGCCGCGCCTGCTGAACGACGGCCGCACCTTCGTCCTGCTGTGCAGCACCAAGCCGGGCAAGAGCTATGCGGTCACCTTCAACGGCGTGCGCGAGGGCGGCTTCGCCAACGAGGCCGAGAACCCCGCGCTGACGGCGGAACTGGCGTTCACGACCAGCAAGGATCCGTCGGTCTACACCCTGAAGTCGGCGATGAAGGCGGCCGGGCTGAAGGACGACGAAGCCCCGATCCAGGAAGCGCCCAAGCTTGTCGCCACGACCCCGTGAGGTCGCGATCACGCGCTGTTTCGGAACCGTTACAAACCGACCTGCGTTGGTTGATCGGGCAGGGGCCCTCCGACGGAGCGCAATATGAAGACGAAGTTTGCTTACCTCGCCGCCGCCGCGACCCTTTCGCTGGCCGGCGCCGCCTACGCTCAAGACGCCACGCAGCCGCCGGCCGATCCGGCCGCCGCCTCGCAGCCTTCGACCACCAGCAGCACCACTTCGACCACCACCACCACGACCCCGGCTGACAGCAGCGCCGCGGCCGCCGGTCAGGCCGGTACGCCGTCTTCGGCCACTGTCTCGGGCGACGTCGCGGTCGGCACCGAGATCAAGGACCCCGCCGGCGCCGTCGTCGGCACGGTCAGCGGAACCTCGACGGGCGCCGACGGCTCGGCCAATGTCGTGGTCGCCAGCGGCGACAAGAAGTTCGCCCTGCCCAAGGCCAGCCTGAGCGCCGGCGCCGACGGCAGCGTGAGCACCACGGCCACCAAGGCCCAGATCGACGCGGCCCTGGCCGGCGCTGCGGCTCCGAAGTAACGGGTCCGCGTAACAGCGTCCCTTCTTCCGAACACGCACGAGGCCCGCCCGGCATTGCCGAGCGGGCCTCACGCTGCTAGCGATGCAGCGTAAACTTCGGCGGTCTCCGCCAGTCCGCTGACATGAGGTGTGTCGGATGGCTCCGGCCAGGAAATCCAAGGCGCGTGGTTCGGGCGCGCTGTTCTGGGATCTGTTGACCTTCGACCGACTGGTGACCGGGCCGGTTGTCCACCTGATCTACTGGGCGGGCCTGGGCGTCGTGGCCCTGTTCGCCTTTTCCGTCGTCGGCGCGGCCGTGGGCCTGGCGCTGAAGGAGCCGGGCGTTTCCTCGCTGCTGCTGGCCTTCCCGGTGCTGATCGCCGGCCTGCTGGTCGCCGCCGGCATGGTGCTGCTGTGGCGCGCCTTCTGCGAATTCTACGTCGCCGTCTTCCGCATCAGCGAAGACCTGCGCGCCCTGCGCCAGGCCAACGACGCCGACCACGCCGTAGCCAGCAGCGTTCGCGGTCCGGGCGGCTGAGGGCCGTGGATCCGGTTTCGCGCCGGGGCGGCTTCCAACTCCGTTAGATCCCCGCGCAGGCGGGGACCCAAGCCGATGTTCAGGATCTGGAACGGTCGAGCAGCCGTCTCCAACGCCGCTTGGATCCCCGCCTGCGCGGGGATGCTCGGAGATAATGGGCCTGTTTACGGGCCAGTGGGCGCCTAGCTCCGCCTGAACGCCTCCACTAGCGCCGCCGCGGCCGCCTTGGGGCGGCCGGCGTCGTCGAACGGCGCGGGAGCGTCCGACGCGTTCTCCTTCTTCAGCCACGAATCCTTGTCGCGCAGGCCCCACAGGGTGAAGGCGAACCGCTGGCGCTCGGGCAGGGCCATGAACGCCTCGGCCGCCTCGCCGTAGGTGCGGGCCTGGCGGCGCTCCAGCTCGGCGCGGCCCAGCAGCTTGTTGTCGGCGCGCACCAGCGACACGTCCAGTTCGGAGAGGTGGATCGGCAGGCCAAGGCTGGCCAGATCCTTCATCATGGTGGTGATCTCGCCGGGCCGGATGTCGGCGGCGACGTGCATCTGGGTGCCGATCCCGGTCAGCGGCGCGCCGGAGGCCAGCAGGCGCTCGGCCAGCTTCATGAAGGTGGCCCGCTTGCGGGGCATGTATTCGAGATTGTAGTCGTTGAGCAGCAGCGTCGCGCCGGGGTCGGCCTCGCGCGCCGTGCGGAAGGCGAGAGCGATGTGGTCGAAGTCGCCGAGGCGTTTGGACCAGAGGCTGGTTCGCCAGCCGTCGCCGTCTTCGGCCACGGCCTCGTTGACCACGTCCCAGCCGACCACCTTGCTGCGATAGCGTCCGGCCACGGCCAGGATGTAGTTGCGATAGGCCTGCTCGAAACTGACCCGGTTTTCGTCCAGCCGCTCGAAGGCCTCGGGGGCCTGGGCGTACCAGACCAGCACGTGGCCCAGCAGCGCCATGCCGTTGGCCTGGGCGAAGGCGGCGATCCTGTCGGGGGCGTCGAAGCGGAAAGAGCCGTCCGGCTGGACGATATATTCCATCTTCATCTGCCACTCGGGCGTTAGCTGATTGACCTGGCGGCGCAGCAAGTCGGCCAGGGCCGGATCGTCCAGGTGCAGGGCCTGGACCGAGGATCCGATCCGGAACGGCGAGACCGTCTTCAGCGGCGCCAGGTTGGCCGGGACCGGCTGACCTTGCGCCTTCTGGCCGCAGGCGGCCAGCGCCAGGCTGGAGCCGAGCACGGTGCGGCGTGAGACGTCGGACATCGTTTGCTCCCTGGCGATCGGCGCGAGGAAAGCACGGGGAGGTTGGGGAAGGGTGAACCGGATTATCCCTCTCCCCTTGCGGGAGAGGGTGGCCTCGCGGAGCGAGGTCGGGTGAGGGGTCTCTCAGAAGCTTGCGGAGAGGCCGTGCGACCCCTCATCCGTCGGCTGGCGCCGACACCTTCTCCCACAAGGGGAGAAGGAACCTATCGGCCCATCGCCGCGCGGCGCAGGCCCAGCTCGTCGAGCGCGGCCATTTCCAGCTTGCCGACCTTCTTCATCATCGCGACCTTGGCGGTCTCGGCGACGTGTTCGTACTTCTTGAGGTTCTCGAAGGCCATCGACAGGGCGTCGCGGGCGCCGGTTTCCTCAATGCCGATCTGGTCGATTTCCAGCAGGGTCTCGGCGCGGCGCACTTCCAGGCCCTTGCGGTAGCCGATCATGTACCAGCCGGCCGAGGCGTCGCCCTCGGCGTTGCGCATCTCGATCTCGGCTTCGGCGTCCATCGTGGCCAGGCGCATCTGCGCGGCTTCGCGGCGGTCGACCACCTCGGCCAGGCGCTTCTGCAGCGTCTCTACCTCGTGGTTCGAGATGCGGATCAGGGAGGCGGCCCACTTGGTCATGCTGGGTTACTCGACACGCTGGCGCTTCAGGCGGCGCTTTGGAGAATCTGGCCGAGGAAGTTGAACGAATCGTCAAGACTCGTGGCTTCGTCGGGGTTCTGGCTGAGGAAAGCCTCGACCGCCGGATTGAGCTGGATGGCCCGGTCGACAGTGGGGTCGGCGCCGGCGCGATAGGCGCCGATGCGGATCAGCTCTTCCATGTTGGAATAGGCCGACAGCACCTGGCGGGCGGATTTGACGATGTCGCGCTCGTGCGGCAGCTGGCAGCCCGGCATGGTCCGGCTGATCGACTTCAGCACGTTGATGGCCGGGAAGCGGCCGCGCTCGGCGATCGAACGCTCCATGACGATGTGGCCGTCGAGAATGCCGCGCGCGGCGTCGGCGATCGGTTCGTTGTGGTCGTCGCCGTCCACCAGCACGGTGAAGAGAGCGGTGATCGGGGCGGCCGTCGTGCCGTCGGCGCGAATGGGGCCGGGTCCAGCCCGCTCAAGGAGCTTGGGCAGTTCGGTGAATACGGTGGGGGTGTAGCCCTTGGTGGTCGGCGGCTCGCCGGCGGCCAGGCCGATCTCGCGCTGGGCCATGGCGAAGCGGGTCACCGAGTCCATCAGGCAGAGGACCTCCTGGTCCTGGTCGCGCAGGAACTCGGCGATGGCCAGGGTCATGTAGGCGGCCTGGCGGCGGGTCAGGGCCGGCTCGTCCGAGGTGGCGACCACGACGATGGCGCGGCGCAGGCCTTCCTCGCCCAGGGTCTCCTCGATGAACTCGCGCACCTCGCGGCCGCGTTCGCCGATCAGGCCGACGACGACGGCGTCGCAGGTGGCCTCTTTCGCCAGCATCGACAGCAGCACCGACTTGCCGACGCCGGAACCGGCGAAGATGCCCAGGCGCTGGCCGCGGCAGGTGGTGGTGAAGACGTTCATCGAGCGCACGCCCAGGTCCAGGCGCTCGCCCACCCGGCCGCGGGCGTGGGCCGGCGGCGGCGGGGTCTTCAGCGGATAGGGAACCTCGCCCTGCGGCAGGGGCCCGAGACCGTCGATCGGCTCGCCGAAAGCGTTGATGATGCGACCCAGCCAAGCCTTGGTCGGGCGCACGGTGGCGCCTTCGGGCATGATGCGGATCTCGGCGCCGGGGGCCACGCCCTCGACCGGGCCGAAGGGCATGAGCAAGGCGCGGGTCTCGCGGAAACCCACCACCTCGGCCGGCAGGGTCGGGGCGCCGATGCGCTCGATCTCGACCCGGGCGCCGACCGCCAGGCGCGTCAGGCCGCCGCGAGCCTCGATCAGGAGGCCGTTGACGGCCGCCACGCGTCCGAAGACGGTCAGCGGGTCAAGACGTTCGACGGCGGCGATGAGACTGCGCAAGACGGCTCCTTGGGCGACCCGCGCAGACTCGGCCATCATGGTTAATCGGGCATGAAATTCAGCGTTCGCCGACGCCCAGTTGGGTGGCGAAGAATGTCGCAACCCGGGCGTTGAAGTCGGCGTGAAAAGCCGCCCGATCGAAGCCCGGAGCGCTTGTGCACAAAGGCTGGGGCAACTGTTTGGCCGCCTGCGGCCCGCAGGGCGCCAGGAAGTCGAAATGTCGCGCCCCCGCAACGACGCGATAGTCGTGGGCGCTGGGCAGGGCGCGATGCACGGCCTCGGCGTAGTCGTCGCCCGGCAGGATCTCGTCGTCGGCGGCCTTCCACAGTTGCAGCGGCTGGGTGACGCCCTTCAGGCCCGGCTTGCCGAAGGTGAAGCCCAGCGCGGGCGCGGCGGAGACCACGGCCTTGATCCGCGCATCATGGGTCCAGCGCCCGGCCAGGGCGCCGGCCGGCAGCGGCTTGCCGGCGCTGAGACGGCAGTCGTAGTTGGCCGGATGTTTCAGGCAGTGCTCGGGGAAGGTCGCCGCCAGGTTCGGTTCGCCGCCGGCGGCCGCCAGCACCGTGAAGCCGCCCGACGAGAAGCCGAAGGCGCCGACCTTGGCCGGGTCGAGCCGCGCGTGCATCGGCGAGGCGTCCAGCATGTAGCCGATCAGCACGGAAAGCTGGCGGGGGCGCTCGGCCATGTCCAGCGCCCGGCTCTGGTCGCGGTAGTTGTCGCCGGTGTGGGTCAGGGCGGCGACGGCGAAGCCCTTCTTCACCAGCGCGGCGGCGGTGTCGTAGTGGCCGCCGAACCAGCCGCCGTTGCCGTGGGACATGACCACCAGCGGCAGGGTCTTACCCGAGATCGGCGCGCCGGCGGCGACGGGCAGGCTCTCCATGCCGCCGGCCGGGGCGGTCTCGGGCGTGTCGGTGGGGTACCAGACCCCGACCTCGATCGGCGGGCCGGCGGGATCGGGCGCGGACAGGCGCATGAAGCCGACATGGGGTTCGGCAGCCCAGGTGGGGGTGGAGACCGCTCCGGCGAAGGCGAGGGTGGCGAGCAGGGCGAGAAGGCGAGGGGAACGCATGGAGAGCTCCGGTTGGCGATGACCCTCGATTGCGGCCCGATCCCTTGCGCCGCCACGCTTCATGCGTGAACGGGCGAATGGGTTCGCCAAGCGGCGAACGGCGCTATAGATCGGCCATGACCGCAAAGCCGCCCATCCTGGGAACTGCCCGCGAATGGGCGATCGACCTTTCCGTCGCCACGGCGGTGGGGGTGTTCCTGGGCGTGGTCGGACCGTTCGGCAGCTACTTCAACGGCCCCGTCCTCGCGCGCGCGTTCTATTGGGCGGGGTGCTTCTGGGCCGGGGTGGTGATCTTCGGCCTTTCGATCCGCCTGGCGATCGTCGCCGCTGAACGGCTGAAGGTTCCGGCCTGGCTGATGGTCGGCGGGGCGATCCTGATCGGTTGCGGTTTGCAGACGGCGATCGTGGCGCCGCTGGCCTCGACCCTGTGGCCGTTCCTCAAGTCGCTGTCGCTGCTGGACTGGTACGGCCAGTGCCTGGCGATCTCGGCGCCGATCGCGGCGGGCTTTACCTATCTTCGTGCGCGCCTGCAGGCCGCGCGGGTGGTTCCCGTGATCCCGGGCGCGCCGGCCGAGCCGGCGCTCGTTCCCTCGAGCGTCCTCTATCTGAAGATGGAGGACCACTATGTTCGCGTACGGACCGAAACCGGCTCGCGGCTGGAGGCCGGACCGCTGGCGCGGGTGCTGGCGGGGCTGTCGGGCCTGGACGGTCTGCAGGTGCACCGCTCGTGGTGGGTGGCCCGGCGCGCCGTCGTCGGGGTCGAGCGGGACGGCCGCAACCTGCGCCTGCGGCTGGTCGACGGCGAGGCCGCGCCGATCGCACGGGCCTCGGTGGCCCGCCTGCGGGCGGCCGGATGGCTGACCGATGGGGAATCGGCCGCGACCGGGTGACGCGGAGATCGCCCGCTCAAGCTTTCGAGCGCATGCGGTCCGCACGCGGAAGGCGAAAAAATGGGTCGAAAATTCCAGCGACAGAACGCCGCAATCTCGCCCTAAAGACGAACGGAGCCTTGAGGCTTCTTAACGCGGTAACGGCGTCCGATCCCCTGTTAACCCTTGGGTTTGCTGGCTTTTCACCATGCCAAGGCGCAGCTTGAAAACCGCCTGCGGCCAATGTGCACAACGGTTTTCTGGGCGCTTGCACCCGATTCGCAAATCATATTAACCATTTCGCCAGACGACGCGTTCACCATTAACCAGTCTTAAATTAACTGTCCGCCAGATTGGTGGACGGGTTTCACCGGCGGTTGTCCGCCTAGCTGTCGAATAAGCGCCGCCTCATGGCGGGGAGGGTTTCATGCGGGTACTGTTGATCGAGGATGACAGCGCCACCGCGCAGACGATCGAGCTGATGCTGAAGTCGGAAGGCTTCAACGTCTACACGACCGACCTGGGCGAAGAAGGCGTCGACCTGGGCAAGATCTATGACTACGACCTGATCCTGCTCGACCTGAACCTTCCCGACATGAGCGGCATCGACGTGCTGCGCACCCTGCGCGTGGCCAAGGTCAACACGCCGATCATGATCCTGTCGGGCACGGCCGAAATCGACACGAAGGTTAAGACCTTCGCCGGCGGCGCCGACGACTACATGACCAAGCCCTTCCACAAGGACGAGATGATCGCCCGCATCCATGCGGTGGTCCGTCGTTCGAAGGGTCACGCCCAGTCGGTCATCAAGACCGGCGACATCATCGTCAACCTGGACGCCAAGACGGTGGAAGTGAACGGCAACCGCGTTCACCTGACCGGCAAGGAATACCAGATGCTGGAGCTGCTCTCCCTGCGCAAGGGCACGACCCTGACCAAGGAGATGTTCCTCAACCACCTGTACGGCGGCATGGACGAGCCGGAACTGAAGATCATCGACGTCTTCATCTGCAAGCTGCGCAAGAAGCTGGCGGCCTCGGCCCAGGGCAAGCACCACATCGAAACCGTCTGGGGCCGCGGCTACGTGCTGCGCGACCCGAACGAGCAGGTCAGCGCCGCCTGATTTTTCGCTCGCGCGAAACCCGAAATTCGACAGAAGACGCCCGCTGCTCGCAGCGGGCGTTTTTCTTTTTCCGGCTCTCGTTTTCCGAGCCGGGACAACGGGTTAACCATATCCGTGACAAAACGTCCAAAGCACCGGATAGTCCTTGATCGGCGGCCCCTGCGCCGTCATGTTCCGGCCCGACGATTGCTGGGGGGCTTCCCGGCAGTGCCGTTCCTGTACGAAAACGGCATCGCTACCGAACGGGGGACCGATGCAGGAATTTGATCCGCGACGCCCGACGATGCGTCTCGCGCCGCGGCTGTTCACCGCTGTCGCCGGTCTGGCCGCTCTGGCGCTGGGCTGGAAGCTGACGGCGGGCGACGCGCCGCAAGCCGTGGTCGCCACCCATGCGCCGCTGGACGCGGCCGCCATGGTGGCGCTGCAGCACGTGGCCTTCGCGCAGGCCGAAGCCCAGCCCGGCTTCGACCGTCCCGAAACCGTTTCCGTAAAGGTCCGTCCCGGCGAGACCCTGCAAGGCGCCGTGCAGCGCTCGGGCGTCGGCGCCGACGAGGCCAACCAGGTGGTCAGCACGCTGCAAAGCGCCATGGACACCGTCAACATCAAGGCCGGCATGGCCTTCGAGGCCGCCATCGCCCGTCGCCGCGACAACGACCGCGGCCCGGCCCGCCTGGTCGGCCTGTCGATGCGCACCAGCCCGTCCTCGACCGTCACCGTGTCGCGCACCTTCGACGGCGCGCTGAAGCTGCGCGAGATCGAGGAAGAGGTCCGCGACGAGACCAAGGTTTCCTGCGGCGCCATGAACGGCTCGTTCTACGAGAGCGTGGCGGCCGTCGGCGGCAGCCCGGCGGTGATCAGCCAGGCGGCCAAGCTGTTCTCGCACAAGATCGACTTCTCGCGCGACATCAAGGACGGCGACCAGTTCTGCCTGGTGTTCGACCGCAAGGTCACCGAGAGCGGCCGCACCATCGAGGCCGGCGACCTGGAGTACGCCGAGGTCAAGGGCCAGCGCTTCTACGCCTTCGAGCGCGACGGCAAGACCCAGTTCTTCGACGAGAGCGGCAAGAACATCAAAGGCTTCCTGCTGCGCACCCCGGTCGACGGGGCCCGCATCACCTCGACCTTCGGCATGCGCCGCCACCCGATCCTGGGCTATGCCCGCGGCCACAAGGGCGTCGACTTTGGCGCCGGCACCGGCACCCCGATCCTCGCCGCCGGCGACGGCGTGGTGCTGGAGGCCAAGCGCTGGGCCGGCTACGGCAACTGGCTGCGCATCCGGCACGCCGGCAACTGGGATACCGGCTACGCCCACATCTCGCGCTACGCCAAGGGCATCCGTCCGGGCATGCGCGTCTCGCAGGGCCAGGTCGTGGCCTATGTCGGCTCGACCGGCATGTCGACCGGCCCGCACCTGCACTACGAGGTCTGGCTGAACGGTCAGCGCGTCAACCCGATCGGCGCCAAGGTGCCGCAGGGCACGGTGCTGTCGGGCGGCGAGCTGGCGGCGTTCAAGGCCAAGAAGGCCCGCGTCGACACCCTGCTGGCTCAGGCCGGCCGTGAGGACAGCAACTACGCCCAGGCCTCCAACGCGACCGCATCCAGCAAGGACACTCCGCGCCTGGCCCTGGCCGAGCTGAAGTCGCCCAATACGAGCCGGCTGCGCTAGCGCGACAGCGGGGCCGACCCGCCCATCAACGGATCGCTGTGCGAGTGTCGGCCCGACTCCGCGCGTCCCACGGCGCGGCGGCGCCAGGACGGGCGCTCTTCGCAGCGGGCCGACAGGTCGTACCAGTCGGCGCCCGTCGGCCATTCGCGGTTCCGCGTCTCGCCCGCCGCCAGCGTCACCGTCCAGGGCTTGGGCCTCAGCAAGCCGGCCGGCTCGATGGTCACCGTGCGCGCCTCCGAACTGGTGTTGTAGAGGGCCATCGCCACCGTCTTCCCGTTGAGGTTGGGGACGATCAGCCATTCCAGCCCGTCGGACGGCTCGCCCGCATAGTGTCGGTGGAAGCTGTTGGGGCCTAGCAGCCACAGGTCGTAGGCGCCTGCCGGCCAGGCGTCCTTGAGCTGTCCGCCCGCGCCCAGGGTGTAGCGGCGCGGCGGCTGGTCCAGGCGCAGGCGGTCATAGACGTGCAGCACGGCCCCGGCGGCGCCGGGATTGTTCAGGAGCAGGCTCGCCGCCCCGTCGCCGATCCTGGCGTACACCTCCAGTCGGTAGGGCAATGCGCGCGAGTAGCGCGTGCCGATTTCCTGATAGGGCGCCCGGACCGCGGCCGGCGTCGGCGGGGTCGTGGTGTTCTTCTTGCGGGCGGCGAAGCGCGCCGCCTTGGCCAGGGTCTGCATGTCCAGCATCGCGGCAGGCGGGTCGGCGTTCGGCGTCGCGAAGTTGAAGCACGAGGTCAGGTCGCCGCACACTGCTCGCCGCCAGGGCGAGATGTTGGGCTCGGCCACGCCGAAGCGGGTTTCCAGGAAGCGGATCACCGAGGTGTGGTCGAAGACCTCGCTGTTGACCCAGCCGCCTCGGCTCCAGGGCGAGATCACGTACATCGGCACCCGCGGGCCCAGGCCGTAGGGGCGGCCCATCAGGTCGTCACGCTCGGCCTTGGCCTCGGTCGGATTGCGCACGAGGTGATACTCGCCGGCCGTATCCACGGTCGAACCGCCCAGTTCCTTGCCGGCGGCGTCGCGCGACGGCGGGGCGGGCGGCGGGACGTGGTCGAAGAAGCCGTCGTTCTCGTCGAACATCACCAGCAGCGCCGTTCGCGACCAGACCTTGCTGTTCAGGGTCAGGGCGTCGAGCACCCGGGCCAGGTAGAAGGCGCCTTGGGCCGGGCTGGACGGGCCCGGATGCTCGGAGTCGGCGGCCGGGGCGATGATCCACGAGACCTGGGGCAGGCGCCCGGACAGCACGTCCTGGCGCAGCCCGTCCAGATGCCAGGTCGACAGGGCCAGGTCCTTGAGCCGCTGATCCGAGCCGGGGGCGCCGGCATGGGCGGCGCGATAGGCCGCGAACCCCGCCAGCGGGTTGTCGGTGAAGTTGTCGGCCATGTCCTGGTAGATGCGCCAGCTGACGCCCGCTTCCAGCAGCCGTTCGGGATAGGTGGTCCAGCGATAGGACTCCGCCGCGCCGCCCTTGTCCGGAAAATCGTCGTGCGAGTTCGAGATCGACGGCCCGCTGGCCTGGCCCGCGCCGTCGTTGGTTCCGCTCCACAGGAACAGGCGGTTGGTGTTGGTGCCGGTCTGGGTCGAGCAGTGATAGGCGTCACACAGGGTGAATTCCTGGGCCAGGGCGTACTGGAAGGGGATTTCGGCCTTGGTGTAGTAGCCCATGGAGTGGGGCCGCTTGGCGACCGGCCAGCGGTCCATGCGCCCCTCGTCCCAGGCGTCCTGGGCGTCGGCCCAGCCATGCGGCGTGCCCTCGACGCGGATCAGGTCGCCAAACGGACCGGTGCTGAGCGCGAAGGGCGCGATCACGTCGGGGCCGCCCTGCTGGCCATAGGCCTGGAGGAACGCCGTGCCGTCCTTGCGTCCGGGCGCATCGCGCACCGGAACGGGGAAACGGTCGCCGAAGCCGCGCACCCCGGCCATGGCCCCGAAATAGTGGTCGAAGCTGCGGTTCTCCTGCATCAGGATCACCACGTGCTCCACGTCCTGAATCGTGCCCGTGCGGTCGTCGGCGTCGATCGCGGCGGCGCGGGCCAGGGTCGAGGCGAGGAAGGTCGGCAGGGCGCCGGCGGCGGCCCCGCCCAGCAGCAGGCCGCGGCGATCGATGTCGGACAAGGCGAATCTCCCCCTCTGGAGCACTGCCGGTAGCATGTCGCGCCTGGCGATCTCGTGACAGCGCGCACAAGGGCGGCCCCGCGGTTGAAGCCCGGCGGCGAGGAGCCTAGAAGCGGGGCGCAGACATAATCGCCGCCCCGCTTTCCGTGGGGCGGCGATGCTTTTTCCGACAAGGCCCGCCCCCGTGACTTCGCCCAGCGTGACCTCGCCCCGCGTCGATCTCTACCGTGATCGCCGCTTCGTCATCGGCATGGCGGTGCTGTGCTGCCTGCTGTGGGGCAGCGCCTTTCCGGCGGTGAAGGCCGGCTATGCGATGCTGCACGTGGCCAAGACCGACACGGCCGCCCAGATGCTGTTCGCCGGCTGGCGCTTCCTGGCGGCCGGCGCGATCCTGCTGGTGCTGGCCGGCCTGACCGGCAAGTCGCTGGTCCCGCCGCGCGACCAGGCGCCCAAGGTGGTGGCTCTGGGGATCGTCCAGACCACGGTGCAGTACGTCTTCTTCTATATCGGCCTGGCCCACGCCACCGGCGTGAAGTCGTCGATCATGAACTCCACCGGCGCCTTCTTCGGCGTGATCCTGGCCCATTTCCTCTACGCCAACGACCGCCTGACCCGGCGCAAGGCGCTTGGCTGCCTGCTGGGTTTCCTGGGCGTGCTGGCGGTGAATCTGGGCGGAAAGGGCCTGGATTTCGAGTTCAGCCTGCTGGGCGAAGGCTTCGTGGTCATCGCCGCCTTCGTGCTGGCCGCCGCCGGCATCTGGGGCAAGACCATCTCGCAGAAGATGGACGCCATGGTCATGACCGGCTGGCAGCTGGCCATCGGCGGTGGGGCCCTGCTGGCGATCGGCTTCGCCTTCGGCGGCCGGCTGGAGGGCTTCGACATCCGCTCGCTGGCCCTGCTGGCCTACATGGCCGGCCTGTCGGCGGCCGCCTTCGCCCTCTGGAGCCTGCTCCTGAAGCACAACCCGGTGGGCATGCTGGCGGTGTTCAACTTCCTGATCCCGGTGTTCGGGGTGCTGCTGTCGGCGCTCTTCCTGCACGAGCCGGTGCTGGCCTGGAAGAACGCCGCCGCCCTGGCCCTGGTCTGCGCGGGAATCTGGCTGGTGACGCGGAAGGGACGGAAAAGAGCGTAGACCCCTCTCTCTTTGAGAGAGGGAGGGACCCGCCGCGAAGCGGTGGGAGGGTGAGAGGTTTCACCGTTGGCCGGGAAACCCCTCGAACCTGCAGCGCTGACTGGTGGCGCCCGATCGTCGCGCTAGTCGGACAGGCTGAAACCTCTCACCCTCCCATGGCTCCGCCATGGGCCCCTCCCTCTCTCTCAGAGAGAGGGATTTAATTGTCGAACACGATCACCGACCTGGCCAGTTCGCCTCGCTTCAGCTCCTCGAAGGCGTCGTTGACGTCTTCCAGCTTGATGCGCCGGGCGATCAGCTCGTCGAGCTTCAGCTTGCCGTTCATGTAGAAGTCGACGAAGCGCGGCATGTCGACCGGGAAGCGGTTGGAACCCATGTAGCTGCCCTGGATCTTCTTCTCGCCGAGGAAGTCGGGGCCGTGCAGCTCGATCATCGTGCCGACCGGGATCATGCCGATGATGTTGGCCGTGCCGCCCCGGCGCAGCATCTTGAACGACTGCTCGGCGGTGACCTTCAGGCCGATGGCCTCGAAGCTGTGGTGGACGCCGCCGCTGGTCAGTTCCTGCACCTGCTTGACCACGTCGCCGTCATTGGCGTCGATCACGTCCGTCGCGCCGAAAGTGCGGGCCAGGGCCAGCTTCGAGGGCTGGCGGTCGATCGCGATGATCCGGCCCGCGCCGGCGATGGCCGCGCCGTTGATGGTGGCCAGGCCCACGCCGCCGCAGCCGATGACGGCCACGGTCTCGCCCGGCTGGACCTTGGACGTGTGGATCACCGCGCCGATGCCGGTGGTCACCGAGCAGCCGATCAGGGCGGCGCGGTCGAACGGCATGTCCTTGCGGATGGCCACGCACGCATGCTCGTGCACCAGCATCAGTTCGGCGAAGGACGACAGGTTCAGGAACTGGGCCATCGGGCCGCGCCCGTTTGCGGCGCTCAGGTCTTCCTTGAAGAGACGCGGCTCCGAACCCTTCGGCCGCTTGGTCTCCGAGCTGGTGCACAGGCTCATGTGGCCGGTGAGGCAGACCTCGCAGTGGCCGCAATAGACCGACAGGCAGGTGATGACATGGTCGCCGACCTTGACGGTGCGCACCTCGTCGCCGACCGCCTCGACGATCCCGGCGCTCTCGTGGCCCAGCACGGCGGGCAGGGGGTGGGGGTAGGAGCCTTCGACGAAGTGCAGGTCGGAGTGGCAGACGCCGGCGGCCTTGGTGCGGATCAGCACCTCGCGCGGGCCCGGCTTGCCGATGGCCACGTTCTCGATGACGAGGGGCTTGCCCACCTCGCGCAGCACCGCAGCCTTCATCCGCTCGTCTCCCGCTTTATGGTTGTGCGGCAGACCCTAGCCCCGGCGGAGGGGCGAGCGGAAGAGGCTATCGAAACATTTGTTTGAAGGGGGCGTCGGCGCCAAACCTGATCCTGCTTCCCTGGGCCTCGTGCCCAGGGCCCATCGTTCAGCCGCTCAGATCTTTCAGGACGGACGAGGTCTGAGCGGTCGCCGGCATGGGCCCTCGCCACAGGGGCGAGGCAAGCGAAAGAAAGAGACGTTTGAAACCCTAGGCCGCCAGGTCGATCGGGCGCTCGGGCAGGATGGCGTCGACGGTCAGCAGAACCACCATGGCGGTTTCGGTGGTGATCACGGCCGAGACCAGGGCCGAGGCTTCGTCGCCGACCGACGGCGGCGGGCTGATCTGGCTGGCTTCGACGATGAAGCTGTCGCACACGGCGTCGACCAGCAGGCCGGCCACGTCGCGGCCGTTCTCGACGACGATGATCACCTGGCGCGGACCGTCCTGGGCCGGACCCTTGCCGAGGCGGGCCGACAGGTCGATGACCGGCATCACCTGGCCGCGCAGGTTGATGACGCCGCGCACGTGCGGCGGGGCGTCGGGCAGCGGGGTGGGGGGCGTGACGCCGCGGATCTCGCGAACCGTGCCGACCGGCACGCAATAGGTCTGGGCGCCGACCTCGAACGACAGCACCTGCAGGGCTTCGCCGGGGGTATAGGCCGTGTTGTTGCTCGACATCGCTTTCGTCCGCCTTCGTCGCGTCGATGGCCTTCTGGCCACGTTCGAGCAAAAGCATCGCCCAGAAAGGTGAACAAAAAAGGCGCCTTGGCGCAGCTTTCCACCTGACAGCTTCGTTCACACGGGGTTCAGGCGCGGACGCGCAGGCTTGGGACAAGCTTTTCCGAAGGAGGCCGCCATGGCTTTCAAACCGCTCAAGATCTTCGGGGGCGCCGCCGCCGGCCTCGCCGCCCTGACCATGATCGCCGCCAGCACCCAGGCCTCGGCCGACGACTGGCGCCGCCACCGCCACCGTGATCGCGGCAACGACGCCGCGGCCGCCGCCATTGTCGGCGGCATCGTGGGCCTGGCCATCGGCTCGTCGCTGAACAACGACCGCCGTGACCGGGGTTATTACGACCGCGGCTATTACGGCCGTCCGGCCTATGGCTACGACTACGGCTATCGCGCCCCGCCGCCGCGCTATGGTTATGGCTACGGCTACGGCCGCCGCCACCGCAGCGACTGTTGGACCACCCGTGACTACGACCGCTACAGCGGCTCGGTCTACGAACGCACGGTCTGCCGCTAAGGCCGCTTCAGCCCCGGCGCCGAATCCTCGGCGCCGGGGCTTGCCACTGAGAACAAAAAATGAACATTGTGGCGCCTCCGGTTCCTGAAGAGGCCAGTCCCATGTCCGCCGCCGCCATCGTTCCCGACCGCCAGGAAGTGGCCCTGGCCGCACTGCTGGGCGCCTGGCGCACCCTTCGCGCCGCCGGCCTGGAGGAGGCCGAAGTCCAGGCCCTGTTCCTCCAGATCGCCGACCGCCCCGAGGACGTCGCCCGCCGCCTGCGCAAGATGGTCAACGGCTTCAGCTGATTTTTCGGGGGCGCGCGCATCCGTCCGGCGACGGCCGCCGTAGCTGTGAACATGGAGGCGGCGTCCACGTGAGGGCGCCGCCCTGCCGCGCGCCCGCCGACCCCCGTCCCCCACCCTGGAGGCGGGCGAGCCGGGGTTCCTTCCGCCTCTTTCCCCCGTTGGAGGCGGAAGGGCCTTGGGCGAGCCGGCGAACCTCTTGCCCCGCTTGGCCGTTTCACCGCCATGGACGGCGCTTCCCTGCAATATGTGCTGCCCGTGCTGGGCGCCCTGGCCGCCGGGGCGGTGGTCGGGTTCGAGCGCGAGTACCGCTCGCGTCCCGCCGGCCTGCGCACCCACATGCTGGTGTCGCTGGCCTCGGCCCTGCTGATGCTGGCGGCCGTGCACCAGCTGAAATGGATGGGCGACACGCCGCTGGAGACGGTGCGCATCGATCCCGTCCGCATGGCCCATGGGGTGCTGACCGGCGTCGGCTTCCTGTGCGGCGGCGTCATCTTCCAGCAGGGCGTTTCGGTGCACGGCCTGACGACCGCGGCCTCGCTGTGGATCACCTCGGCGCTGGGCATGCTGTTTGGCATGGCGCTGTACGACCTGGCGATCGCCGGCACGGTGCTCAGCGTCGTGGTGCTCAGCGCCGCCCGCTGGCTGGACCGCCACATGCCGCAGAAGAACTATGCCGAGATCGCCGTGCGCTTTCGCCGCGACGCCCTGGTCGACGAGGCGCAACTGCGCGGGCTTCTTGCGATCTATGAGCTGGAAGGGGGGCGCATCAATCAGCGCCTGATCGGCGGCGGGACCCTGTTCGAGCTGGCCGGCTCGTTCTCGGGCAAGGGAACCCTGCGGCTGGGCGAACTGGCCCGGCGCCTGGAGGAAGACCAGCGCGTGGTCGAGTTCGACATCCTGCCCAGAAAGGACTGAACGACGCTCGCCGACGGCTTCCGGGCGCGCCCGCTGATCGGCTATGATCGCGGCCATGGCGCTTCGTCTGCACATCGACACCGACTGCGGCGTGGACGACGCTCTCGCCCTGGCCCTGCTGGCGCGGGCGCGCGAGGCCGTCGAGGTGGGCTCGGTCTCGGCCGTGTTCGGCAACACCTATGTCGACCAGGCCGCCGCCAACGCCCGGGGCGTGCTGCGTCTCGCCGGCTGCGCGGCCGAGGTCTATATCGGCGCCGGCGCGGGGCTGGCCCGGCGTCGGGTCGAGCGGATGCGCCCGGCCCACGGTCCGGACGGCCTGAACGGCGCCGGCTTTTCCCAGCGCTGGAAGCTGCCCGAACTGGATCGCGGCCACGGCGTCAGCCTGCTGGCCTTCCTGGCGCGGCGACGGGTGAAGGGCCTGTTCCTGGGGCCGCTGACCAATCTGGCGCTGGGCCTGCTGGACGATCCGGCCGCCTTTCGTGGTTGGTCGCCGACGATCATGGCCGGCGCCTTCGCGGTGCAGGGCAAGGCCGCCGGCGGAGCCGACTTCAACAGCTGGAGCGATCCCGAGGCCCTGGCCCGGATCCTGGAGGCGGGGGTCAGGCCGCGCCTCGTGCCGCTGGACGTCACCAGTCTGGTCACCATCACCGCCGCCGACCTCGACAGCGGCGCGCGCTGCTGCGGCAGCCCGCTGTCGGCGCGGCTGAGCCGGGCGGCCGGGCCCTATATCGCCTTCCACCAGAAGGCCTGGAGCGCGGAGGGCTGTCACCCGCATGACGCCGTCGCCGCCGCCAGCCTGGTGTCGCCCGAGGCCTTCACCTTCGAGCCGGCGCGCCTGCGCGTGGTCTTGGATGGCGACCGCCAGGGCCGCATCGAGCGCGTCGAGGGCGAGCCCAACGCCGAGGTCTGCGTGTCGGTGGACGCCCCGGCGGTGCGGGCGCTGATCCTCAAGGCCCTGTTCGGCTGGGTGGAGATGGCGGGGGTGTAGTGGGGGCGGAAACCTCGTCCTTCGACAAGCTCAGGATGAGGTTTCACTGCTGCCTCGGCCTCAAGAATGGTCCTCACCCTGAGCCTGTCGAAGGGCGAGGACCACGCACTGCCTACTTCCCGCCCGCGTAGTCCTTGACCAGCGCGTAGAGGAAATCCCGCCCGTCATAGAGCGATTTCACCCGCATGCGCTCGTTGAGGCCGTGCACGCCGTCGCCGTCCGCATTGCCGAACAGGCCGCTGACGCCATAGGTCGGGATGCCCGCGGCGTTGGTGTGCACGCCGTCGGTGGCGCCGGTCAGCAGGATCGGCACGATCGGCACGCCGGGCCACTGCTTGGCGGCGTTCTTCTGGATCGGGCCCATGATGGCGGGCGTCAGGGCCGGCGGCGGCGAGACCGGCTTGGCCTCGTGGGCAAGGGTGACGGTGACGGCCGGGTCGGCGACCAGCTCGGTCAGCTTGGCCTTCACCTCCTCGACCGGCGTGCCTGGCAGGATGCGGCAGTTGATGTTGGCGGCAGCGCGCTGGGGCAGGGCGTTGGGCGCGTGGCCGGCGTTGACCATGGTGGCTACGCAGGTGGTGCGCAGGATCGAGTTCCAGCCGGCGTCCCTGGTCAGCACCTTCAGGGCCTCGGGGTCCTCGACATTGGCGACCAGGGCCTTCATGGCGGCAGCCTGGTCGGCCGGCACCCGGGCCTGCATCTGGGTGAAGTAGCCGCGCGTGGCGTCGATGAAGCGGGTCGGGAACTGGTAGGCGCCGATGCGGCCGACGGCGCCCGTCAGGTGATAGATGGCGTTGTCGGCCACGGGGCGGCTGGAGTGGCCGCCGGGGTTGGTCGCCGTCAGGGTAAAGTCCTGGTAGACCTTCTCGCCGGCCTGGACCTCGAGCACGATCTCCTTGCCGGTCTCGTCCAGCAGGCCGTCGGCGCCCTCGTTCAGCGCGAACTCGGCGTCGACCAGCGGACGGTGGTTCTTCACCAGGTCCTCGATGCCGTTATAGCCCTCGCTCTCCTCGCCGCAGGTCAGCGCCATCTTGATGTCGCGCTTGGGCTTGAAGCCGCTTTGCTTGAGGCGGACCAGGGTGTCGGCCCAGATGGCCGCCTGCGCCTTGTCGTCCGAAGTGCCGCGTCCGTAGAAGTAGCCGTTTTCCTCGACCAGCTTGAACGGGTCGCGCGTCCAGTCCTCGCGCTTGGCCTCGACCACGTCGATGTGGGCCAGAAGCAGCATGGGCTTGGACTTGGCGTCGGTCCCGCGCAGCACGGCGACTAGGCTGCCCTCGCGCGGATATTTCGGATCGACCACGACCTTGACGTCGCCCTCCGGATAGCCGGCGGCCTTCAGGCGCGCGCCCATGGCCTCGGCGGCGGCGGTGCAGCTGCCCTTCGACAGGGTGGTGTCGATCTCCACAAGCTCCTTGTAGAGCGCGCGGAAAGCCGTCTGGTCGGCGCGGGGCGTGACCTGCGGGCCGGGCGTCGGCTGGGCGTGGGCCAGAACGGGCAGGGCGGCGAGGGCCGCGGTGGTGGCGAAAAGGGCCTTCAGGCGCATGGTCCGACCTTCGAGTGTCGCAAAACGTGGCCGGAACAGGAGCGGGCTTCGCCTCGCTGCGCAAGCCACATGCTTGAAAACCAGGGCCTGGCGTTAACCCGTGCTTAAGCATGACGCGGCTTTTCCTGGCGACAGGAAAGGGCGAGACTGCGAGAACACATGATGAACGCGAATCGCCCCTTGCGCATCCTCGGCCTCGATCCGGGCCTCCGCCGCACCGGCTGGGGCGTGATCGGCGTGGCCGGCTCGCGCATCACCCACATCGCCCACGGCGTCATCGCGCCCGACGAGAAGGCCGCCTTCTCCGACCGCCTGCTGACCCTGTTCGAGGGCGTCTGCGCGGTGATCGAGCAGCACGCGCCCGACGAGGCGGCGGTGGAAGAGACCTTCGTCAACACCAACGCACAGTCGACGCTGAAGCTGGGCCATGCGCGCGCGGCCTCGATGATCGCCCCGGCCCGCGCCGGCCTGATCGTCGCCGAATACTCCGCGCCCGTGGTCAAGAAGGCGGTGGTGGGCACCGGCGCGGCCGACAAGGCCCAGGTCGCCTTCATGATCGCCCGCCTGCTGCCGACCGCGGGCTCGCCCACGGCCGACGCCGCCGATGCGCTTGCGGTGGCCATCGCCCACGCCCACGCCCGCACCGCCCGGAGAGTCGCATGATCGGACGCCTGAGAGGGGCCGTCGCCGAGGTCGGCGAGGAAGAGGCCCTGATCGACGTCATGGGCGTCGGCTACATCGTCCGCTGCGGCCAGCGCACCCTCCAGCGGCTGCCGGCCCTGGGCGAGGAGACGCTCGTCCATGTCGAAAGCCAGTGGAGCGAGAACCAGGGCCTGCGCCTGTACGGCTTCTCCACCCGCGACGATCGCCGGGCCTTCGTGCTGCTGCAGGCGATCCAGGGCGTGGGGCCCAAGGCCGCCATGGCCGTGCTCGACGTGCTGTCGCCGGCCGAACTGGCCAGCGCGGTGGCGCGTGAGGACAAGGCCGCCGTCGGGCGCGCCAACGGCGTGGGTCCGAAACTCGCCCTGCGCATCGTCACCGAGCTGAAGGGCAAGCCGATCACCGATGGTCCGGTGCTGACAGCCGCGCCCACGACAAGCGCAGCTCCGTCCGCCCCCGCCAAGCCCGCCGCCACCGGCGACGCCGTCGCCGCCCTGATGGGCCTGGGCGTGGCCGAGGTGAACGCCCGTCGCGTGGTCGAGGCGGCTGCTGCGAAGCTGGGGGATGAGGCGTCCGTGCAGGCGCTGATCAAGGCCGGCCTTCAGGAGCTGGGCCGATGAGCTGGCTTCGTGAAACCACTTCCCCCTCCGTCGGCTTCGCCGACACCTCCCCCTTCAGGGGGAGGGTCTTGGCGCGAGCGACCCTCCCCCTGAAGGGGGAGGTGGCCCGGAGGGCCGGAGGGGGAAGTCAGGGAAGCGCCCAATGACCCGCATCGTTTCCGGCGAAGCTCAGCACGGCGAGCAGATCCCCGGCGCAACCGACCGCGCCCTGAGGCCCCAGACCCTGGTCGAGTTCGTCGGTCAGGAGCAGGCCAAGGCCAATCTGCGGATCTTCATCGAGGCGGCCAAGGGACGGGGCGAGTCGCTCGACCACGTGCTGCTGTTTGGCCCTCCCGGCCTGGGCAAGACCACCCTGGCCCAGATCGTCGCCCGCGAGCTGGGCGTGAACTTCCGCGCCACCTCCGGCCCGGTGCTGAACAAGCCCGGCGACCTGGCCGCGATCCTGACCAATCTCGAGCCCAACGACGTCCTGTTCATCGACGAGATCCACCGGCTGTCGTCCAACGTCGAGGAGATCCTCTATCCGGCGATGGAGGACCACGTGCTCGACCTGGTGATCGGGGAGGGGCCGTCGGCCCGCTCGATCCGCATCGATCTGGCGCCCTTCACCCTGGTCGCGGCCACCACGCGGGCGGGCATGCTGGCGACGCCCCTGCGCGACCGTTTCGGCATTCCGGTGCGGCTGGAGTTCTACACCCCGCGAGAGCTGCGCCACGTGCTGCTGCACGGCGCGCGCAAGATGGGCGCGCCGCTGTCGGACGACGGCGCCGACGAGATCGCCAAGCGGGCCCGCGGCACGCCGCGCGTCGCCGGCCGCCTGCTGCGCCGGGTGCGCGACTTCGCCACCGCCGACGGGGCGCAGGTGATCGACCGCAAGGCCGCGGCCATGGCCCTGGCCCGTCTGGAGGTCGACGAGAGCGGTCTCGACAGCCTCGACCGCCGCTATCTGCGGGCAATGATCGAGCACTATGGCGGCGGGCCGGTGGGCGTGGAGACCATCGCCTACGCCATCGCCGAGGCTCGCGACGCGGTCGAGGACGTGATCGAGCCCTACCTGATGCAGCAGGGCTTCATCCAGCGCACGCCGCGCGGCCGCATGGCCTGCGGCAAGGCCTATCTGCACCTGGGTCTGACCCCGCCCGCCGCGCCCCCGGGGGCGCAGGGCGGGCTGTTCGGGGATGACGCTTGAAACCCTTCTCCCTGAGGGAGAAGGAGGGGCCCGCGCCCGCAGGGCGTGGGAGGATGAGGGGTTTCGCCCTCGACCGCCTTAACCCCTCACCCTCCCATGCTTCGCATGGGCCCCTCCCTCTCCCTCTGGGAGAGGGGAGCAAAGGTGCGCCATGACCGATCTTCCCCAACCCACCGCCGGCGTCTTCGTCGGGACCGAGCACCAGCTGCCCGTCCGCATCTATTACGAGGACACCGACTTTTCGGGGATCGTCTATCACGCCAACTACCTGCGCTATTTCGAGCGGGGGCGCAGCGACTTCTTCCGGATGATCGGGGTGTCGCACACCGAGCTGGCGGCCATCGACACGGCCTTCGCCATCACCCGCATGGAGATCGACTTCAAGCGCGCGGCGAGGGTCGACGACGCCCTGGTGGTGCACACGGTGTGGAACCGCATCAAGGGCGTGCGCCTGCTGGCCAGGCAGTGGATCACGCGCGGCGAGGAGCTGGTCTGCGCGGCCAATGTCGAGGCCGTCTGCATCAGCCTGGATGGCCGCCCACGCAAGCCGTCGGCCGAGATGACCGCCAAGGTCACGCCCTGGCTCGCTGCGGAAGAGAACTGACGACGCCTGCGTGACAATGAAGATCGCGGGTCGGTGAAAAATGGGCCGCTTGCAACCAATGTCATAGTTTCAACATTGCGCCGCTTCATGCAGTAAGGCGCAGACCAATCACCTTAGTGCCTGGAGCGCATTCGGGCGGGCAAACGCACACACTTCGCCCGAAGCGCCCTAGATTGACGCCCGAACGGAACAGGACCCCGCATGGACGCCGCCGCCAGCCCCGAAAGCTTCTCCTTCATCACGCTGTTCCTGAACGCCGACTGGGTGGTCAAGCTGGTGATGATCGGTCTGATCCTCGCCTCGCTGGGCTCCTGGGCGGTCATTCTCGACAAGCTGTTCCGTTTCTCGGCGCTGAACCGCGCCGCCGACCGCTTCGAGGAGCAGGTCGGTTCGGGCCGCTCGCTCGAGGACGTCGCCGGCGAGGCCGGCTCGAACCCGCGCCACGCCCTGCCGCGCATGCTGCAGGCCGCCCTCAAGGAATGGCGCGAAGCCAAGACCAAGGGCGTGCAGAGCGAAGGCCAGGTGGCCCTGCTGTCCCAGCGCATCGACCGCGTGCTCGACACCCAGATCGCCCGCGAGAGCGCTAAGGCCGAAGAGGGCCTGGGCAGCCTGGCGATCGTCGCCACCGCCTCGCCGTTCATCGGCCTGTTCGGCACGGTCTGGGGCATCATGCACGCCTTCCAGAGCATCGCCGCGGCCAAGAACACCTCGCTGACCGTCGTGGCTCCGGCCATCGCCGAGGCCCTGTTCGCCACCGCCGTCGGCCTGATCGCCGCCATCCCGGCCTATATCGCCTACAACAAGTTCTCGACCGACGCCTCGAAGTACGCCGGCCGCCTGGAGAACTTCGCCGACGACCTGTCGACCGCCATCCAGCGTCGCCTCAGCGAGCGGGTCTGATCCCATGGCGATGTCCGCAAACGACGCCTTCGCCACCTCGGGCGGCGGCCGGGGCCGCCGTCGACGCCGGCGCGGCAAGGGGGCCCTGTCCGAGATCAACGTCACCCCGCTGGTCGACGTCATGCTGGTGCTGCTGATCATCTTCATGATCAGCGCCCCGCTGCTGACCTCGGGCGTGGAGCTGGAGCTGCCCAAGACCGAGGCCGGCGCGCTGAAGAACGAGCAGGAGCCGATCACCGTGTCGGTCCGCCACGACGGCGCGGTGTTCATCGGCGAGGACCAGGCGCCGTTCACCGAGTTCGCCTCGATCGTCTCGGCCAAGGCCGGCGACGCCAACGACAAGCCGATCTATGTGCGCGCCGACGGCAAGGCCCCCTACGAGGTGGTCGCCCAGGTCATGGCCGCCCTGTCCAAGGCCGGCTTCACCAAGATCAACCTGCTGACCGACACCGGCGGCCCGTCGTCGGGTGCCGCCCCGCAGGACGCCCAGCCGGTGGCCGGCGGCGGCGACCTGCGCCCGGCCCAGTAGGGAATAGCCAAGCCTGATGCGGGAAGAACGCAACAAGCTGTCTCCGGCCCTGCTGGGCTCGGTCGCGCTCCACGCCGCGGTGGTGGCGGCGGTGATGATCGGCTGGCCGTGGAAGACGTCCAAGAAGATCGTCATCGGCGAGAGCGTGCCGGTGACCATCGTCACCGAGGGGCCGACCAATGTGCGCCCGGCCATCGAGGACCCTGTCGAGCAGCCGGCCGAGACCATCGAGCCGGTTCCCGAGGCCACGCCCGAGCCGCCGGCTCCGACCCCGGCGCCCCAACCCCAGCCGGCGCCGCCCAAGCCGCAGCCCGCGCCGACGCCCAAGCCTCAACCGACGCCGCCGCCCAAGCCCGCGCCGACCCCGACGCCCAAGCCGCAGCAGCCGCAGCCCAAGCCGACCCCGAAGCCGACCCCGGCCAAGCCCGAGCCCGACTTCTTCTCGTCGCTGGAAAAGACGCTGTCCAAGACCGCCAAGCCGGCCGGCAAGCCCGCCTCGTCCGCGCCCAAGGGCCAGACCAACCGTCCGGAGACCGCCACCCAGGCCCGCCCGGGCGCGGGCCAGATGACGGCCATGCAGGCCGCGGCGATCAGCGGCATGAAGGACGAGATCCAGCGGCGCTGGAACCCCAACTGCGAGGTCGTGGGCGGCGGTTCGATGCAGATCAAGCTCAGCTTCAAGCTGGCCAGCAACGGCCGCGTCCAGGGCCAGGTGACGGCCGGCGGGGCCGAGAACTCCGGCGACGCCATCGTCAAGACCGAGGCCGAGCGGGCGATCCGCGCCGTCTTCCAGTCGGCGCCGTTCGAAGGCCTGCCGCCGGACTATTACAACACGCAGCTGAACCTGAACTTCAAGGCGCGCGACGCCTGCGCCGCGCGTTAGGCGTTCCAGGGACGCCGCAAAGAGAAGAATGGAAGGAAGCCCGACGATGATCGCCAAGAGCGCCCGCGCCAAGCGGACCCTCGCCACGCCGCTCCTCGCCGTGACCCTCGCCCTGACGGGCGGCGTGTTCGCGGCCGCCCTGCCGGGCGTGGCGGCGGCCCAGATCGAGATCGACATCGACAAGGGCGCGGTCAAGCCGATGCCCGTGGCGATCCCGGCCTTCGCCGGCGCCCAGCGCGGCGCCGACATCGCCCAGGTCATCAGCGGCAATCTCGAGCGCTCGGGCCTGTTCCAGCCGCTCAACGTGGCCGGGGTACCCGACAAGCTGACCGACGTGAACGTGCAGCCGCGCTTCACCGACTGGCAGGGCACCGGCGCCCAGGCCCTGATCAACGGCCAGGTCACGGTCGGCGCCGACGGCTCGCTGCGCGTCGACTTCCGCCTGTGGGACACCTTCAGCCAGCAGCAGCTCCTGGGCCTGCAATTCACCTCGACGGCCGAGAACTGGCGCCGCGTGGCTCATAAGATCAGCGACGCGGTCTATGAGCGCCTGACCGGCGAGAAGGGCTATTTCGACACCCGCGTGGCCTTCGTCGCCGAGAGCGGCCCCAAGCTCAATCGCGTCAAGCGCCTGGGCATCATGGACCAGGACGGCGCCAACCCGCAGTTCATCACCGACGGCTCGTCGATCGTGATGACCCCGCGCTTCTCGGCTACCAGCCAGGAGCTGACCTACATGGCCCTGCGGCCGACGGGGTCGAGCATCTATCTGCTGAATCTGCAGACCAACCGCCAGGAGACGGTCGGCCGCTTCCCCGGCATGGTGTTCGCCCCGCGCTTCTCGCCCGACGGCAAGAAGGTGGCCTTCTCGGTCGAGAAGGGCGGCAATAGCGACATCTACGTGCTCGACCTGCGCACCCGCCAGTCGACCCGCATCACCACCGACCCGGCCATCGACACCTCGCCGTCGTTCTCGCCGGACGGCAGCAAGATCGTGTTCAACTCCGACCGCGGCGGCCAGGCCCAGCTCTATGTGATGAACGCCGACGGCTCGGGCGTGCGCCGCATCTCCTACGGCGGCGGCCGCTATACGACGCCGGTGTGGAGCCCGCGTGGCGACTACATCGCCTTCACCAAGCAGACCGGCGGTCAGTTCCATATCGGCGTCATGCGCACTGACGGCGGTGACGAGCGCCTCTTGACCACCAGCTATCTGGACGAGGGCCCCACCTGGGCGCCGAACGGGCGGGTGCTGATGTTCTTCCGCGAGAGCTCGGCAGGCAATCCGCGTCTCTGGACCGTCGACATCACCGGCCGAATCCTGCGTCCTGCCGCCTATCCGGGCGCGGCGTCCGACCCGGCCTGGTCGCCGCTGCTGGACTGATTTCGGGCGTGGAAAGCGGCGGAATAAGAAGGTTTCGCAACTTTCCACAGCCTCGGCGCGTTGGAGCGTGGCTGTTCATCCGTCGTTCACCCGACAGGTGAAACGAGGTGGAACAGCGTCCGATTGACGCCATCGTGAGGTCCAGGGAACGTTTTTGCGGGGCGGAGCAAGAGCAGCGCCGGTAAGAGTTTTGAACCCAGGCCGTACCTAGACTTGAGGAGATACTGGATGAGCTTCGACACCAAGAGCGCCGCCCGACTGGCGCTGATCGGTCTGGCCGTCGCTTCGCTGGCCGCCTGTACGCGCCCGAAGCCCGCCGGTCCGGTCGAAACCCCGCCCGCCCCGACCCAACCGGCCGCCCCGGAACAGCCCTACACCCCGCCGCCGGCCCCGGGCCCGGTCGACCAGGGTCCGCTGCCGGGCACGGTGCAGGACTTCGTCGTCAACGTCGGCGACCGCGTCTACTTCGACACCGACTCCTACTCGGTCCGCGCCGACGCCCAGCCGGTGCTGGCCGGCCAGGCCCAGTGGCTCGCCCGCTACTCGGCCGTTCGCGTCCGCATCGAAGGCAACGCCGACGAACGCGGCACCCGTGAGTACAACCTGGCCCTTGGCGCCCGCCGCGCCAACGCCGTCCGCGAGTTCCTGATCGGCCAAGGCGTCGCCGCCTCGCGCATCGAGACGATCTCGTTCGGCAAGGAGCGTCCGCTGGATCCGGGCACCACCGAAGACGCGTGGGCCAAGAACCGCAACAGCCGCACCGCCATCACCGAAGGCGCGCGCTAAGGCTCACCGCCTGATCTGAACGAAGGCCCTCCTCCTAGCGGAGGGGGGCCTTTTTTCTGGCCGCGTTTCTGGCCGCACTTTTGTCCGCAACCGGGGCATAATCGTCGACATGAAGCTGATAACCGCGCTCCTCGCCTCCGTCCTGCCGGTCGTTCTGGCCGCCGCCGTCGCCGCGCCGGCCCTGGCCCAGACGCCGATGCCCGATCCGCTGGACGACCGCTCGGCCAAGCGCATCGAGAAGATGGAGAAGGTCGTGCGCGAGCTGCGGGCGATCGTCTTCCAGGGCCGCGACACGGGCAAGCCCGTCGTCGTCCAGACCGCCGAGACCGACGCCCAGATCGCCGCCCTCAACGAGCGGATCAACGACCTGGAGCAGACCATCCAGCGGATGAACGGACAGAACGAAGTCCTGACCCACGACATCGACCAGGCCCGCCGCGGCGGCGAGGCCCAGAAGGCCCGCGCCGACCAGCTGGAGCAGCGCCTGGCCGCCCTTGAAGGCAAGATCACGACGCTGGAGACCGCCGCCGCCAACGCCGCGGCCGCCCAGGTCGCCGCTCCGCCGGCGGTGGCCGCCGATCCGGCCACGGCCTTCAAGCAGGCCCGCCAGATGCTGCTGGACGGCGACTACGCCGGCGCCGAGAACGCTTTCGGCGGCTTCGTCTCGGCCTATCCCGACGACGCCAAGGCGCCCGAGGCTCGCTACTGGCTGGGCGAAACCCAGTTCGTGCGCGAGGCCTATGGCGACGCAGCCGGTTCCTACCTCGGCGCCGTGCGTGGCTGGCCGCAGACCAGCTGGGCGCCCAATGCGGTGCTGAAGCTGTCGCGCTCGCTGGTGGCGCTGAAGAAGCCCGCCGACGCCTGCCGCACGCTCGACGAGCTGGCCAAGCGCTATCCCAAGGCGCCGGCCGACGTGGTCGGCAAGGCCAAGAGCACCCGCACCCAGGCCAAGTGCGCGGCCTGATCGAAGACTTCGACGCCGTTTTGAAACGGCGGCTGCGGCCAGGGGCGACCACGCCCCTGGCCGTCGGCTTTTCGGGCGGCAGCGACAGCCTGGCCCTGCTGCGCCTGACCCTGGGCTGGGCGGCGACGGCGAACCGGCCCGTCCTGGCCCTGACCGTCGATCACGGCCTCAACCCCGCCAGCCCGGACTGGACGGCGGACGCCTTGGCCAAGGCCCGGGCTCTTGGGGCGCAGGTGCGCGCCCTGCACTGGACGGGCGACAAGCCTTCGACCGGCGTGGCGGCGGCCGCCCGAGCCGCCCGCCACGCCCTGCTGGCCACGGCCGCTCGCGAGGCCGGAGCTGGCGTCCTGCTGCTGGGCCACACCGCCGACGACCGGCTGGAGGCCGCGCGGATGCGGGCCGAGGGCTCGACCACCTCCGATCCGCGCCAATGGGCGCCGTCGCCGGCCTGGCCGCAGGGGCGGGGGGTCTTCCTGCTGCGGCCGCTGCTGGCGGCGCGCCGCGGGGCTTTGCGCGACTGGCTGTCCGAGCATGGCGAGACCTGGCTGGAGGATCCGGCCAACGCCGATATTCGCTCCCCCCGGGCCAGGGCCCGCGCCGTTCTGACGGGCGAGGACGCCGGCGTTCCGCCGATCCCGCCCGATCCGCCGCCGCCGACCGGCTTCGCGGGCGAGCACGCCCTGCGCCTTTCACGCCAGGCTTCCGCCGCCCAGATCGCCGCCGCCTGCCTGTGCGCGGCAGGCACGACCACGCCGCCGCGCGGCGACCGCCTCGAACGCCTGACGGCCCGGTTGCGGGCGGGCGAGGATTTCACCGCGACCCTGGCCGGGGCTCGCATCGTCGCCGACGCGGCCGGCGTTCTTTTCGTCCGCGAGGCGGGGGAGGGGCGCAGGGGCGGCCTTTCGCCGCTGCTGCTGGCCGCCGGCGAGGCGGGTGTCTGGGACGGCCGGTATGAGATCACCGCCGGCGCCGGGCACGTCGCCATCCGCCCGCTGGGCGGGCTGGCGAGCCGTCTGCCGGCGGACGAAAGGCAAGCGCTGAAAGGGTTTCCGGTGCCTGTCCGCCCGGGCCTGCCGGCGGCGGTCGATGCGTCTGGGGCGGTCTCTAGCCCGATCCTTGCAAGGGACGCGGCGATCCGCGCGCGCGTGCTGATCCGGGAAAGGTTCGAGGCCGCGACCGGCTTCATCGATCAAGAACCCGCGACATGACATCGCGCGCGTGGCGAAAAGCCTTCCGCCGTCCTATCTTGGGTCGACGAGCGCTATCTTTGGGAAGACGACGCGTATGAATCTGAGGAATGTCGCCATCTGGCTTGGGGTCGTTTTCGTCCTCATCATGGCCTACAGCGTCTTGCAGCGTGGCGGTCCGACCGGGCGCGCCGGCGAGATCAGCTATTCGCAGCTGCTCAAGAACATCGATGCGGGCCAGGTCAAGTCGGCCGAGATCAACGGCCAGCAGGTCAAGGTCACCGCCCCCGACGGCAAGACGACCACCGTCAATGCGCCGCCCAACAGCGAAGACCTGATCAAGCGCCTGGAAGCGCGCAACGCCGAGATCAAGATCCAGGACGGCGGCCGCTTCAGCCTGGTCAACCTGCTGCTGAACATGCTGCCGATCCTGCTGCTGATCGGCGTGTGGATCTTCTTCATGCGCCAGATGCAGGGCGGCACGAAGGGCGCGATGGGCTTCGGCAAGTCCAAGGCCCGCCTGCTGACCGAGAACAAGAACCGCGTGCTGTTCGACGATGTCGCCGGCGTGGACGAGGCCAAGGAAGAGCTGCAGGAGGTCGTCGACTTCCTGAAGGATCCGGCCAAGTTCCAGCGCCTGGGCGGCAAGATCCCGAAGGGCGCCCTGCTGGTCGGTCCTCCCGGTACGGGTAAGACCCTGATCGCCCGCGCCGTGGCGGGCGAGGCCGGCGTGCCGTTCTTCACCATCTCTGGTTCGGACTTCGTCGAGATGTTCGTCGGCGTCGGCGCCAGCCGCGTGCGCGACATGTTCGAGCAGGCCAAGAAGAACGCCCCCTGCATCATCTTCATCGACGAAATCGACGCCGTCGGCCGCCATCGCGGCGCCGGCCTGGGCGGCGGCAACGACGAGCGCGAGCAGACCCTCAACCAGCTGCTGGTCGAGATGGACGGCTTCGAGGCCAACGAAGGCATCATCCTGATCGCCGCCACCAACCGTCCCGACGTTCTGGACCCCGCGCTGCTGCGTCCGGGCCGCTTCGACCGCCAGGTCGTGGTGCCCAACCCCGACGTCGCCGGCCGCGAGAAAATCCTGCGCGTGCACATGAAGAACGTGCCCCTGGCCGCCGACGTCGAGGTCAAGACCCTGGCGCGCGGCACCCCCGGCTTCTCGGGCGCGGACCTGGCCAACCTCGTCAACGAGGCGGCCCTGACCGCCGCGCGCAAGAACCGCCGCATGGTCACCATGCACGACTTCGAGCACGCCAAGGACAAGGTCATGATGGGCGCCGAGCGCCGCTCGATGGCCATGAGCGAGGACGAGAAGAAGCTGACGGCCTACCACGAGGGCGGCCACGCCCTGGTGGCCCTGAACGTCCCGGTCGCCGACCCGGTCCACAAGGCCACCATCGTGCCGCGCGGCCGCGCTCTCGGCATGGTCATGCAGCTGCCGGAAGGCGACCGCTACTCGATGAGCTACGACCAGATGACCTCGCGCCTGGCCATCATGATGGCCGGCCGGGTGGCGGAAGAGCTGATCTTCGGCAAGGAGAAGATCACCTCGGGCGCGTCGAGCGACATCAGCGCGGCCACCAACCTGGCCCGCAACATGGTCACCCGCTGGGGCTTCTCCGACGACCTGGGCACCGTGGCCTATGGCGATAACCAGGAAGAGGTGTTCCTGGGCCACTCGGTCGCGCGCACCCAGAACGTCTCCGGCGAGACCATGAAGAAGATCGACAGCGAGATCCGCCGCCTGGTGAAGACCGGCGAGGACGACGCCCGTCGCATCCTCACCGAGAAGCTGGAAGACCTGCACTCGGTGGCCAAGGCCCTGCTGGAGTACGAAACCCTGAGCGGCGAGGAGATCGTCGGCGTCACCAAGGGCATCGCGCCCAACCGCGAGGAACCCGAGGAGAAGAAGCCGACCGGGCCGGTCGCCTCGGTGCCGGTCTCGCCGACGGGCGTCACTGCCTGACGGTCGATCAACTGATCGAATAATGCGAAAGCCGGATCCGCATCGCGGGTCCGGCTTTTGTTTTGCGCGTTAGGTAGCCCCATGAAGACCGCTCTCGTCGCCGCCCTACTGGCGCTGTCGCTTCCGATCGCCGCCGCCGATCGCGTTTGGGCCGCCGAGCCCGCCGCCGTCGGGATCGCGCTGGAGAACTATGCCTATCCGCATCCCGTGGCCTTCCTGCCGCTGGAGCATGGCGGCCACGCGGTGCGCATGGCCTATATGGACGTCGCCCCGACGGGCCGGGCCAACGGCCGCGCCGTGCTGCTGCTGCACGGCCGCAACTTCCCCGCCGGCTATTGGGCGCCGACGATCAAGGCCCTGGCCGCCGCCGGCTATCGGGTGGTCGCTCCCGACCAGATCCAATTCGGCAAGTCCTCCAAACTCGACGACGTTCCGGTCAGCTTCGACCGCATGGTCCAGGACACCGCCGCCCTGCTGGACCACCTGAAGATCGACAAGGTCGACGTCGTAGCCCACTCGATGGGCAACCATGTGGGCGTGCGCTGGTCCCTGGCCCATGCCGACCGCACCGGGCGCCTGGTCATGTACGGCCCCGTCGGGCTGGAGGACTACCGCCTCTACACGCCTTCGGTTCCGCTGGAAAAATTGGTCGCCGACGACGAGGCCAAGGGGCCGGATGCCTATCTCAGCGAGCTGATGACCAGCTACGGCCTGACCCTGCCGCGCGAGGCCATGACGCCCTATGTCGAACTGCGCGAGGGCCTCAAGCGCTCGGGCGACTGGCCGCGCTACGCCCGCAGCTTCGCCGCAAGCGCGGTGGCCATCCGCGACCAGCCCTATCTGCAGGACGTGCCCAAGGTGTCGGTCCCCGTCCTGATCCTGGCTGGCGAGCGCGACGGCACGGCGCCGGGCAAGGGCTATGCGAAACCGCAGGACAAGCCGAAGTTCGGCCACGTGCTGGCCCGCGCCCAGGCCCTGGCCCCGACGATGAAGGACGCCCGGGTCGAGGCCTTCGACGCCGGCCACCTGCTGCACCTGGAGCGCACCGAGCGCTTCAACGCCGTGGTTCTGGCCTTCCTTGACGAAGGCCGGTAGAGCTTTCCTTCGAAGCTGAAATAAAAAGGGAAAGCGCATGAAGACGTCGATGCTGGGCCTTCTGGCCGGAGCGATGCTCGCGATCACCCCCGCCGCCGCACTGGCGGCTCCCGGAGACATCCATGTCGACGGCATGACCGGCCCCGAGGTGGTCAAGTGGCTGCAGGACGGCGGCTACAAGGCCGAGCTGACCAAGGACGACGCCGGCGACCCGATGATCAAGAGCGCCGCCGGCGGCGTGAACTTCATCATCTACTTCTACGACTGCACCGCCAAGCCGCGCTGCAAGGCCATCCAGTTCTCGGCCAGCTTCGACCTGAAGCAGCCGATGTCGGCGGCCAGGATCAACGAGTGGAACACCAAGAACCGCTATCTGAAGGCCTATATCGACGACGAAGGCGACCCCTACGTCCAGTACGACGTCAATCTGAACGCCGGCCGGACCAAGGCCGTGCTCGACGATGACTTCGGCGTCTGGACCTCGATGATCGACGATTTCACGACCTTCATCGGCTGGTGACGCCGCCGGGGCATGGGGCTAAACCGGCCCCATGATCCAAGCCGTTCCAAGCGTCATGGGCGTGGTCAACGTCACGCCCGACAGCTTCTCGGACGGCGGCCGGTTCTTCGATCCCGCCGCCGCCCTGTCCCACGCCCGCCAGCTGATCGACGACGGTGCGTCGATCCTCGACATCGGCGGCGAGAGCACCCGGCCCGGCTCGGCCCCGGTGTCCGAGGCCGACGAGATCGCCCGGGTGGTCCCGCTGATCCGCGCCATCCGCGCCGAGAGCGACGTGACGATCTCGATCGACACCATGAAGCCGGGCGTCGCCCGCGCCGCCGTCGAGGCCGGCGCGGCCATCTGGAACGACGTCGCGGCCCTGCGTTTCGCGCCCGACGCTCCCGAGGTGGCCGCAGAGCTGGGCTGCGAAGTGATCCTCATGCACATGCGCGGCGAGCCGGGCACCATGCAGGACGAGCCGCGCTATGACGACGTGGTCGCCGAGGTCGAGGCCTTCCTGCTGGCCCGGGCGCTGACCGCCATGGCCGCCGGCGTCGAGCGCGAGAAGATCTGGCTCGATCCCGGCATCGGCTTTGGCAAGACGCTCGAGCACAACCTGGCCCTGCTGGCCGCCCTGCCGCGCTTCAACGCCTTGGGCTATCGCGTTCTGCTGGGCGCCAGCCGCAAGCGCTTCATCGCCGCCATCGACCCCCGCGCCCAGGACGCCCGCGACCGCCTGGGCGGCTCTCTGGCCGTGCACCTGCATGGCGCGGCCTGCGGCGTGGAGGCCGTGCGCGTCCATGACGTGCGCGAGATGAGCCAGGCCCTGGCGGTATGGAAGGCGATCGGGGCGGCGGGGTGATCCCCTCAGTCGCTCCGCCAGAAGGCGAGCCCTAAGCTCGCGCCAGCTCCGGCCGCTCGGGCAAGGTCTCGGGAGTCCGGACGTTCCAGGCGAGACCAAGCCGCTCCAGCAGGCGGATCAGCGCGAAGCCCCAGTCGGCCTGGCCGGGATAGAGGCCGATGCGCGCCGAGCCTGGCCAGGCGTGGTGGTTGTTGTGCCAGGCCTCGCCCATGGTCGGGATCGCCGCCCAGGGCACGTCGTGGGCCTGGACGCCCGAGGTTTCGACCAGCCAGCTTTGCGGACCCGTCCGATGGGCCAGGCGGCCGACGTACCAGTGTCCGGTCACCGACACGCAGACCCGTGCGGCCACGCCCCACAGCAGCCAGGACCAGCCGCCCAGTGCGAAGAGGACCAGCGCGACGGGAAGCTGCTGCAACATCCAGGTGCGCTCCAGCAGCCGGTAGAAGCGGTCCTGCGCGATGTGGGCCGGGATCGCCTGGCGCGGCGGGGTATCGAGGACGAGGCGGCCGTGCAGGTTCCAGGCGTAGTCGGTCCAGAAGTCGGCGCGGTTGGAAAGGTACGGGTGGCAGGCGTCCTGCCGCTGGCCCCAGTCGCGCAGGTCGTGGGCGGCGATCATGCCCAGCGGGCCGCTCATGCCCACCAGCGTGCCCAGCCACATCATCAGCCGGTCCAGCCAGCGCGGGCTTTCGAAGCTGCCGTGGATCAGCCGGCGATGAAAGCCGACCGAATGGCCGATCAGTAGGGTCGCGCCGGTCAGCAGGATAAAGACGGCCAGACCGCTCCAAGTGAAGAAGAACGGCGCGGCCAGGGTCCCGGCCAGCATCGCGCCTTGCCAGAGCGAGGTGGCCGGCGACCAGATGACGCGGCCGTTCAGGGCGTCGCCGCCGGCGTCGGGCGCGATCGAGTGCACGGCATAGGGATCGTCGTGGTGGACGCTCATTGCGAGGCTCCTTTGCGGTCGTAGGCGACGTGCACGACGATCCAGCCGACGACGGCGCCGGCCGCCGCCTGGCTGACGAGCATGAAGATCAGCCTGAGGGTTTCCTCGGCGGTCTTGTGAGGCTCTGCGCCGATCCACGCGCCGAGAGGGAGGGAGGACAGGACCGCACCGGCCAGGGCGCCGATCCGGCGCGAGCGGGCGCCGAAGAAATGCAGGACCGTCCCCACGGGAAGCCCGACCAGCAACAGGCCGCCGACCCACAGGAAGGGCGCATAGAAGAAGCCGCCGAGGGCGATGACCGGAGCAAACTCCGGCGGTCCGGTGAACAGGGCCACGACGAACAGCCAGCCGGCGACCAGGACGGTCCCCGCCGAGGCTCCGACGAGCAGGGCGGCGACGAGTTGGCCGCCGTTGGTGCGGGCCGGGGCGCTCATGCTCGCGCCCGGTAGGCGAAAGCGACGGTCAGGAGGCCGATCAGGCCGCCGATGGCGACCAGGCCCACGCAGAAGGCCCAGGGAGATCCCACGAGGTCCTGAGGCAGGCGGTCGCCGCAGGACAACAGCACGGCGGCGACCGCCAGGGCCGTCAGCACGGCGCCGGTCGCCGCGCCTGCTCCCGGAGAGCGGACGCCCCGCCGATGAAGCCACCACCAGACGGGACCGCCGAGCAGGCAAAGGCCGGTCAGCCAGACTGGAGCGGAAACGGCGAGGGCGATCGCGGCGATGTACAAGGCCAGGCTGCCGCTCGTCGGCACAGACATGGCGAAGGCCATTGTCGTCGTCAGCAGGGCGCCGGTCCCCGCGCCGAGGATCAGGGCTGAGACGACGTCGCCCCTGGTCGGCCGGGCTGGGCGAGGCGGCGGATGCATGGGGCGCTCCTTCTTCGAATAAGTGATTCCTTAAATACCTCATCGCTAGTTTGCAAGCGATTAGCGAACCGCTTAAATACGCATTCATGCAACGCGTGTTCGAAGCCCTGTCGTCGACGGTCCGGCGCAAGATCCTGGCCTATCTGGCCCATGCCGACCTGACGGCGGGCGAGATCGCCTCGCGCTTCGAGATATCCAAGCCGGCGGTCTCGCAGCACCTGTCGATCCTGGAGGCTGCGGGGCTGGTCAGCAGCGATAAGCGCGGCCAGTTCGTGCACTACAGCCTGGTGCGCGACAGTCTGGTCAACACGCTGACCGAGTTCGTGCAGGAGGTCTGCCCGGTCTCGCGGCCGCTGAAGGCCGAAAGCGCGCGCCTGAAGGCCGACCGCGACGCCGACTGATCGGCAACGACGTCGGGCGGCCGACGTTATAGGCTCATCGAACCTTTGCTTTTCGGGGAGCACGCCGATGATCCGTCCGTTGTTCGTCGCCGGCCTGGCCGTCCTGGCCCTGGCCGCCTGCGAGAAGAAGACCGAGGCGCCCAAGCCCGCGCCCACGCCCGACAACCTGGCCCAGAGCCCCGCGCCGCCGGCCGCGCCCGCCGCCGCCGAGCCCAAGCAGATCGTCTATGCCTGCGCCGACGGCAGCGTGCTGAAGGCGACCTATCCCGACGACAAGACCGCCGTGGTCGAATACGGCGACAAGACCCGCACCCTGACCGTGGCCATGTCGGCCAGCGGCGCGCGCTATGTGGGCGAGGGCCTGCAGTGGTGGACCAAGGGCATGACCGAGGGGATGGTCGCGCCGCTCAAGGACGGCGAAGACGTCGCCAGCGCCAAGCCGGTCGAATGCATGGCCCCATCCGACGCAGGGAAGTAGGGGGGCGGCGGCGCGTCGCGCGCCTGGGCCGGAGATTGCGGAGACGGAAGCTGTGCAATATCAAATTGCATGGATGAAGCCGATCCGCGCCCTTCGATCGAGCTAAGGCCCGCGACGTCCACGCTCGTCGTGCTGGGCGTTCTCGTCAGCCCGGTGTTGGTCATAGGCGTCGTCAGCTGGACGTATCAGGTTGAACAGCTGATCGGAGCCGGGATGCTGGCGCTGGGAGCCCTGGTCTGGGGCTCGGTTGCGACCATCCGCATCAGCGTTCGAAACGGGCTGATCGTTCGCAAGGTGTTCTGGCGCACGACGTGGAGCATCGCCAGCGCCGAAGCCTTGATCGAACGCGGACGAGGCGGCGGTGCGTCATTCATCCCCGCGGTGCTGATCAAGCGAAGGTCTACGGGCGAGAAGGTTGGGGAAATACTGGCGCCGCAATTTCACGCGGAGGCGCTGGCCGCATTCGCCGCCGCCGTGGAGGCCGGCGGCGGCCAATCCCGGATCCGATAGCCACCCTGGCTGGACCTTGGGAAATGCGGGTCCGGGCGCGGCCTCGGGCATGTCAGCAGCCGTCCCGCCGAGGGCTGAGGCGTAGCTCAAAGCAGCGTCCGCTGCGCCGGCTCCGCGGCCGCCGTCGGCGCGGCCTCGCCGCGGCGGCGCAGTTCGGTCTCGGCGCTGAAGCGCACGTCGGGGTCGCGGTCCTGGGCCAGCGTTCGCAGCGCCTCGTCGCCGATCAGGCCCCAGGCCTTGCCGCGCTCGGGGCCCTTGGGCGCGCGGGGCAGCAGGCCCGGCTCTGCGCTCCAGGCCAGGAGCTGCTCCAGCGAGGCCTCGCTGAGCATGTCGCGCAGGTGATGGGCGGTGACATAGGCGTCGGGCAGGGCGCGGTGGGCCGGCAGGCCCAGGGCGTGGACCAGGCCCTCGGGCCTGCGCTGGTAGCGCAGCATCTGGTTGGAGAAGCTGGTCAGCTGCGGCCACAGGCGCAGGGCGCATTTCCAGGTGCAGATCCACGCCGTTCCGCCCGCCAGGGCCGGCGTGCAGTAGCGCTGCTCGAACGAGGCGCGATGCGCAGCGAGGGCCGCGACGCCGCCTTCGGGCTTCAGCACAGGGGAGGCGGCGTTCTTCCAGAACGGCGCGCCGGCCACCTCTTCGTCGAGGATGTGGTGAACGGCCATGGTTTCCGGCGAGATCGGGCGGCCGGGATTGACCAGCAGCGAACCGCGATCCTCGTCCACACGCCAGAGGCCGTCGGGCCCTCGCACGACGTCCTGCCAGCCGATCTCGCAGACGTCCTGCGGTCCGTTGCCGGCGGTCTCGAGGTCGATGACGCGGATGCGTGTCATCGGCTGAATATGGGCCTTGACGGTCCGGGGGCCAAACGGCCCTGCGCCAGAACCTGTCAGCTGACTCGCAGGAAGGCGCGGCCGGCGGCGAAATCGCCGACCTCGACATAGGCCCGGCGCACGATCTCGCGGCCGCCGCGGGCCTGGATCACGAACTCGACGATGATCGCCTCGCGCGGGTCCAGCCGCGCGATGGCGTCGCCGGCTTCGCGCGGAAAGCGGAAGGTCATGCCGGTCTTGGCGCCGGTCGGCAGCAGGGTGGGGGCAGGGGCGGTGTCGCGCGTCTCGGGCGCGAACATCCGGGTGGCCGCGCGCGGGGCGGCGTTGTCGGCGAGGCTCCCGCCGGCGCGGGCCCTCAGATAGGGGCCGAGCGTGAGGGTCGGATCGCGCATGACCAGCCGCGCGGTATAGGGCTGGGCGCCGTCGGCGAAGGTCGCCACGGCCAGCAGCTCGGTGTTGCGGCCGGCCAGGCCGAACATCAGCCGGTCGCCGCCGAAGCTCGCGGCCTGCGACAGCCGCCAGAACGGGATGGTCGCCGAACTGGCGCGGTCGGCCTGCCAGCTGGCCCGGTCGCCCGGATAGTTCATCCGCTGCAGCAGGGCGTAGCCCTCGAAGGCCTTGCGCACGCGGCCGGCGGCGGTGGTCAGGTCCTTGGAGCCGCAGGGCACCGAGGCGGCCTTGGCGTGGGCGCGCTGCTGCACGCCGTCGAGTTGCTGGGCGCTGGCGCCGGCGCGAAGGGCCGCGCCGCGGGCCTGCACTCGGCCGGCGTCGAGGGCGCGCGACAGCGAGGCGCTGAACAGGCCGCAACGGGCGCCGGCGGCGCTCATCAGGCTGCGTTCGTAGAAAACGTCGGAGGGGGTGGCCGTCGCCGTCTGGGCCGAGCCGAGCACGGCTGTGGCGACGAGCGTCGCCGCCAGGCGCCGCTTTCGCGGGGCGGAGGTCTTCACGGTGGCCATTTTCTCGTATTCTGCGAGAGAGGATATTCGAGCGGACCTTAGCCGCTCCTGGTTGCGGTTCGGTTAGCAATGCTTCTTTCGACGGATCTTTGGGTGGGCGCGCTGATCCGCCGCGCCGAGCTGGGCGGGGCCTTCGCCATGGTCGTGCGCAAGGGCGACGCCCGGGCGGGCGCGGTGCTGGTCAAGGTGGTCGACCGCAAGGCCGGCACGGTGCGGCTCTACAGCGAGGCCACGCGCGGCGATGGCGAGCGGGTGTGGATGCAGCCCACCAAGTCCGACTTCGAGCCTGATCTCGACGCCTATGCCGAGCGCGCCGCCCGCATCGACCCCGATGTCTGGGTGGTCGAGATCGAGGATCGCGAAGGTCGCCATTTCCTGACCGAGGCGGTCGAGGGCTGAGCGGGCGGCGAGGCGACAGGCCGCACGGCGTTTGCGCAATCGTCCACAGCGTTAACCTTGCCGCTAAACCAGACCTAAAGTAGAGCGCGGCAGGATGTCGCAGGTCACCAGCAGCCCCGCCATCCGCCCATGCTCTTCCTGATGAACGACGTCGTGCTCAGCCTGGACGCCGCCGAACTGTCGCCGCCGATGACGCGCGACCGTTTCGCCGCTCTGTCGCTGAACTTCGTCGCCGAGCTGGGCAAGGAGCTCTATGCCGAGGAGCCGCTGCTGCACCACAAGCAGGTGGAAAAGGCCAAGCGCCTGGCGGCCCTGATCATCGCCAAGGCGCCGGAGATCAATGCGGTGCTGTTCGTCGCGCCGGCGCGCGGCTGCCTGATCGAGCAGGTGCAGGTGCGCTACGCCCAGATCGGTCTGGAAGTCATGGGCGCGCTGCACCAGCGTCAGAAGGCGGGCCAACTGACCAATCTCGAGGCCGATCGCCAGGTCTGGCGTCGGCTGGCGGCCTGACGTCGCCGGCGGGCCGCTACATCAGCAGGCCGGCCACGATGTTCAGGACGAGGGCGATCACCACCAGTCCGGCCAGCACCGTGCCCAGGCAGAGCGCGCTCTGCCCCAGGGGACGACGACGGATGTGATCGCGAGGGTCTTCGGCCAGGGCCATGTCGTTTCCTCCGTCGCCCCGACGGCTCTCGGGGGCCGAACGTCGGCGACAAGGCAAGCATGACTCCAAATCCCCAAGTTGAATAGGGGCATTTCGAACGCCCGTTCGTCGGGCGCCGGAACATTTCGCGAGCTTGACGAACCTCCCTGGGTTGCCAGCGCCGGACCGCTCTCGCTAGGTTCGGGCCCAGTATCGGGGGCTTTGCTTAGATGACGGAACGGACAGCGCGGTCGGCGGGGGCGCCGACGCGGCGGGCGATGGTGCTGGGGGCGGCCGCCACCCCCTTGCTGTGGGCGGCCGGGCTGTGGGCGGCCGGAGCGGCCTCGACCCGCGCCGCCGCGCCCGAGGGGCGATGGAGGGTCGCTTCATCCGCCAACTTCAACGTCTACAGCGCCGGCGACGAGCGCCAACTGCGCGCCTACACGCTTATGCTCGAAGACTTCGACATGACGCTGCGCTTCATGCACGGGCTGTCGCTGGACAAGGCCGCCGACCGCAAGCTCGATGTCCACCTGATCGACAACAAGGCCGAGCTGCGGGTCACCTATCCAGACGCTCACGAGGACTGGGCCGGCTACTACGTGGCCACCTCGCGCGACGTCGTCTGTGTCGCCCTGCGCCCGCGCCGGGTGTCTAGCCAGGACGACGACAGCAACGACATCACGATGCACGAGTACGCGCACCACTTCATGCGCCGCAACCTCACCTATGCCTATGCGCCGTGGCTGGTCGAGGGCTATGCCGAGTATGTCGCGACCACCCTGTTCAAGGGCGACGAGATCATCGTCGGCAAGATCAACGCCAATCGCGGCAGCTGGCTGATGAACGCCGGATGGCTGCCGCTGGAAGACCTTTTGACCAAGCGCTCCGGCGAGATCGTCTCGGAGCGGCGCAACAATTACTATCCCCAGGCCTGGCTGCTGACCCACTACTTCATGGGCGACAAGAAGCGGAAGGCGCAGCTGGAGGCCTATATCCGGGCGGTCGGCGAGGGGACGGGTTCGGTCGAGGCCATGGAGAAGGCCACCGGCATGACCCTGGCCGAGCTGACCCTGGCCCTGCGCGCCTACACCAAGGGCGATCTGCCGCTGCAGGGTTTCAGCCGCACGCGCAAGCGCGAGGTGCCGATCACCGTCACCCGCCTGCCGGCCTCGGCCGACGACCTGGTGCTGCAGCGCGTGCGCATGGCCCATGACGACTTCGACAAGGACGGCGCGGCCTTCGTCGGCGAGATCCGCAAGGTCGCCGAGCGCTATCCCGGCGACGCCTATGCCGAGCTGACCCTGGCGCGGGCCGAGCAGCTGGCCGGCGATCCGGAGGCGGGCATGGCCATCCTCGACCGCCGCCTGGCCGCCGATCCGGCCGACCTGCTGGCGCTGGAGTACAAGGCGCTGGGCCTGCTGGCCAAGGCCGGCAAGCAGCCCGACGACGCCGCGGCGCTGAACAAGGCCGCCGGCGCGGTGCTGGCCAAGGCCTTCCAGGTCGATTCCAACCGCTACCAGATCCTGCTCGCCTTCGCCCGCAGCCGGAAGACCGCGCCCGGCTATCCCAGCGACAACGTCATGGAAGCGCTGCTGCTGGCCAACGAGCTGGCGCCGCAGGTTTCTGAGGTGACGATGGAGACGGTCCAGGCCCTGGCCGCCCGCCGGGAGTACGGCCACGCCGCCTTCCTGCTGAAGCCGCTGGTCAACGATCCGCACGGCCGGCGCAGCGAGCGGGCGGTGCAGTTGCTCAAGGAGCTGGAGACCAAGGCGGCCGCGGGGAAGTCAGCCGCCTGAGACACGGCGTCGGGCGAAGCTGGAGCTTGCCCGACGCCAGGATGTCCGGCAAAGCTCAACGTGTAATTGTGCAGGGGGCGAGCTTGGCGTCGCGGGTTTTCGGGGTCGGTCTGGTCTTGGCGGCGGCTTTGGGCGCCTGGGCTCCAGCCTGGGGGCAGGGCGGCGGCGTGGCGGCCGCTCCGCCCGTCGTTCAGGCCGACGCGCCCGGCCGCTGGATCCGAGGCGAGAGCGAGCACTTCATCGTCTATTCGGACCGCAGCGAGGCCCTGATCCGCCGCTACGTGACGATGCTGGAGGACTTCGACAGCGTTCTGCGGACGCTGCACGGCAAGACCGACGCCGAGACCCCCCGCAAGCTGCCGCTCTATCTGCTGTCGAGCTCGCGCCAGCTGCGGCGGACGATCCCCGGCGCCGACGAGCGCATGCAGGGCGTCTATCTGACCGGCGTCGAGGACATCTTCGTCCTGGCCATCCGCGACGACAACAACGGCTACGACCGCAACAACGGCGACGACACAGTGCTGCACGAGTACACGCACCATTTCATGATGCAGTACTTCCCCGACGCCTATCCGGGCTGGATGGTCGAGGGGCTGGCCGAGTACTACAAGACCATCGACCTGCAGATGAAGAAGGTGCAGATCGGCGACTTCAGCCGCGGGCGCGCCAGTTCGCTGCTGAACGACAAGTGGCTGCCGATGTCGGACCTCTTGTCCAAGCGGCCGTCGCAGTTCGATCGCGATCAGGTGCTGACCTACTACGCGCAGTCCTGGCTGCTGACCCACTATGTCTGGAGCGACAAGGAACGCCGCAAGAAGCTCCAGGTCTATCTCGACCTGGTCCGTGACCACGGCGACCCGATGGCCAGCTGGACCAAGGTCTATGGCCAGGACGGGCCGGCCCTGGAAAAGGCCCTGCGCACCTACATGAACAAGCCCCTGCTGGCGCTGAACCTGACGCGCGAGCCGCCGAAGCCGCAGATCGCCTTCTCGCGCCTGCCGGCCGGCGCCGACGACCTGATCCTGGAGATCCAGCAGCTGAAGCTGGGCGTGGCCAAGGCCGAGGCGCCGGCCCTGCTGGCCAAGTTCCAGGAGGCGGCGGCCAAGCGTCCGAACGAATACTACAGCCGCCTGGCCCTGGCGCGGGCCGAGATCGAGCTGGGCGACCGCGCCAAGGGCGAGGCCATCCTCAAGACCCTGCTGGACGAGCGGCCCAGCGACCTGGAGACGCTTCAGGTCATGGCCTACAGCCGGCTGGAGACCGCCCGGCGGATGGCCCGCACCCCCGCCGACCGCGACAAGGCCAAGGCGATCTACGCCGACGCCGCGAACTATCTGGGCCGGGCCCACAAGGTCGACGGCGACAACTACCTGACGCTCTACGGCTACGCCGAGACCAAGTCGATGGACCGCGAGCCGTCGCAGAATACGCTCAACGTCGCGTTCCGGGCGGCGACGATCGCGCCGCAGAACCCCGCCATCCGCATGAACGCCGCCCGCCTGTTCATTCGGGCCAAGCAGTACGAGATCGCGCGCGAGCTGCTGGAGCCCGTGGCCGGCAATCCGCACGGCGGCGTGCAGGCCAGACGCGCGACCCAGCTGTTGACCACGCTCGAGGGCAAGGCCGACGGCGAGGCCCTGAAGCCTTCGACCGCCGCCGCGGCCTCGGGGGAAGGTGACAAGGACGCGTCGGGGGGGTAACTGCGCGGGATGAGCACCTCTCCCGCCGCTGAAGCCGCCCGTCGGCGCACCTTCGCCATCATCAGCCACCCCGACGCCGGCAAGACGACGCTGACGGAAAACCTGCTGCTGGCCGGCGGGGCGATCCGTGCGGCCGGCGCCGTGCGCGCGCGCGGCCAGGCCCGCCGCACCCAGTCGGACTGGATGAAGATCGAGCGCGAGCGCGGGATCTCGGTGTCGGCCTCGGTGATGACGTTCGACCACGACGGCCTGATGTTCAACCTGCTGGACACCCCGGGCCACGAGGACTTCTCGGAAGACACCTACCGCACCCTGACCGCCGCCGACGCGGCCGTCATGGTGCTGGACGCCGCCAAGGGCATCGAGCCCCAGACCCTGAAGCTGTTCGAGGTGTGCCGCCTGCGCGACATCCCGATCATCACCTTCATCAACAAGATGGACCGCGAGGCCCAGGATCCGTTCGAGCTGCTCGACGAGGTCTCGTCCAAGCTGGCCCTCGACCCCGCGCCGCTCTACTGGCCGGCCGGCTCGGGCGGTCGGTTCAAGGGCATGCTCGACCTGCGCAGCCAGCAGTTCATTCCCTACGCCAAGAAGAGCTCGACCGACGAGGAGGGGCATCCCGACCCCGTCGCCTTCAACGGCAACGCCATCGTCCAGTACCTCGACCCGGACGAGCGCTCGGAGCTGGAAGACAACGCCATGCTGGTCACCGAGGCCGGCAAGCCGTTCGACGTGCAGTCGTTCCTCGAAGGCCACATGACCCCGGTGTTCTTCGGCTCGGCCCTGCGCCACTTCGGCGTCGACCAGCTGCTGGCCGGCATCGGCGCCTATGCGCCGGCCCCCAAGCCGGCCAAGGCCAGCAAGGCCGGGGCCGAGACCCACGTCGCTCCGGGCGACAACGAGGTGTCGGGCTTCGTGTTCAAGGTCCAGGCCAATATGGACCCCAATCACCGCGACCGGATCGCCTTCCTGCGCCTGACCAGCGGCCGCTTCACGCGCGGCATGAAGCTGAAGGCCCAGAACACCGGCAAGGCCATGAGCGTCAACGCGCCAATTATGTTCTTCGCCTCCGACCGCGAACTGGCCGAGGACGCCTTCGCCGGCGACGTGATCGGCATTCCGAACCATGGCGTGCTGCGGGTGGGCGACAGCCTGTCGGAGACCGGCGCCCTGCGCTTCGCCGGCCTGCCCAACTTCGCCCCGGAAATCCTGCGCCGCGTGCGCGTGAAGGATCCGCTGAAGGCCAAGCACCTGAAGAAGGCGCTGGAGGGCCTGGCCGAGGAAGGCGTCACCCAGCTGTTCCGCCCGATGATCGGCAGCGACTTCATCGTCGGGGCCGTCGGCCAGCTGCAGTTCGAGGTCATGGCCGACCGCCTGGGCAACGAGTACCAGCTGGACGTGATCTTCGAGGCCAGCCCCTATGCCGAGGCCCGCTGGCTGGTCGGCGAGCGCGCCGACGTCGAGGACTTTGAGAACAAGCACAAGTCGGCCATGGGCCGCGACATCGACGACCAGCCGGTGTTCCTGGGCAAGAGCGCCTGGGAGATCGGCTACGTCGCCGAGCGCTATCCGAAGGTGCGCTTCGAGCGGACCAAGGAGCGGGGCTGAGGCTCCATCCCGGCTTTCCCGCCGCCCTTCTCGTGGTAGAGCTTTCGCGCGACGCTCGTCTTTGGCGGGCGTCGGCGGAGGGGCGATGCGGTTCTTGGGCTTGGGTCTGGCGGCGCTGGCCGCCGTCGTCGCGTCGCCGGCTCTGGCCGAGCGGCTTTCCACGGACGCCGACTACGTCCTGCCCGCCGGCCGCCATTTCTTTCCCGATCGCTCGCTGCGCTTGCAGATCGAAGGTTGGACGCGGCTGCGCTGCGCGGTCCATGAGGCCGGCGCGGTGGGCGACTGCGTCGTCGTCGGCGAGTCGGCCGTCGACCTGGGATTCGGCGATGCGGCGCTGAAGGCCTCTCGGGTGGCGCGCCTGACATCGCCCGCCCAGCCGGGCGATGTGGTCTACATCCATCTTGAATTCCGGTTTCCGGGCGGCGGCGCCCGAACGGTCGAGACCTCGGTGACGCCGCCGCAGCGCGCGACCATCGAGGCCGCGCGACCCGCCCTGGCCGAGCCGATCGGCATGGCCCTGGTCTCATGCGAGGCGCCGGTGAGCGGCGCGGGACCCCTGACCCGCTGTCGCGCGCTGGCCGAGGCGCCGTTGAATGACGGCTACGGCGCGGCCGGCGCGGCCCTGGCCGAGCGGGCCTACGTCTCGGCCCTGCCGCCGATGGCCCCCAGGGTCAAGGTCGCCATCCGGCCCGGGGACCGGCCCCGCAGGCCCCACACCTATACGGTCGAGGAGTACGACCTGGAGCCGGTCGGCGACCTTGCGACCCTGCCGCCCGCTCCGTCGGAACCGGTGTGGCTGAACTGCGCCCTGGGCGCCGACAACCGGCTGCGAGGCTGCCGACCGGACGGCCCCGAGGCCTCGAAGGAAGCGACCGCCGCGGCGCTGGCCCTAGCTAGGCGTCTTCGTTTCGCTCGCTGGACGACCTTCGTCATCAATTGGGGCCAGTAGGGCGCAAGCGGGGCTAGCCCGGACCGGCCTCGGCCGCCTTCAGGCGCTGATAGACGGTCTGGATCTCCGGATCGGTCGGCGAGATGGCATAGGCCTTGGCCGCCGCGCGGCGGCCTCGACCAGGTCGGGCGGGGCGCCGCCCTTGCGCTCGAAGCGGTCGATCCAGGCCGCCGCCTCCACCGTCGCCAGCATGGCGATCTCGGTCTGGGAAGCGGCCGCCTTGGAGCGCCAGAAGTCCCGCGCGGTCTCGATCGCCCGGTTAGGATGCCCGCCCTGGCGCTGGAACCAGGCCAGGTGCAGGGCGATGTCCGACCACGGCGCGCCGCACGAATTGGCCAGTTCGCGCCAGGACTGGGCCAGCTGGGCGCCTTGGCGATGCAGCTCGTTGCGCTTCAGCGCCCGCACCCACGGACCGCGCAGGGCGCGCTCGGGCAGCATGCCGGCGCGGCGGGCTGTCTCGGCGGCGTGAACGGCTTCCAGGTCGGCGACCGAGGCGAAAGGCCTGGGATACTCCGCGCCGAGTTCCTCGCGCATCTTCTGGTGGGCCCGTTCCTGTGGCGAGACGGCGGCCCTGACGGCGGCGACGGCCGGATGATCGGGGCGCGGCGCCACCAGCAGGCCGTCGGGCAGTCGGCCGAACGGGAACCGCACCCGGCCCATCGTCCCGCCGCAGACCAGCGCCTGGCGGGCCAGATCGACTTCCAGGATCGGCAGGGGCTCGTCGCACTCGCCGTCGTCCAGCGCGCAGCCGTGGAGCAGGGCCGGATCGGCCGCGTCGCTCTTCAGCCAGCGTTGCAGCAGGCGCCCGTCGATCTCCACTTCACTCACGCTATGGTCTCCGGGCGTCACGGGGCGGGGCTTGGCCCGTGCAGATATGGCTTGGCGCCGGCGGCGTCGACCCTCAGCGGCGGGTCTTCGTCACGCCGACCCAGCCACCGATCCGTTTCGCCGACGCCTGTCCCAATCCAGGCTAGCACCTGCTCGACGGGGATCGGATCGGCCGGCGCCAGGCGCAACTGGGTGACGAGGTCCCCGGGGCGCACCTTGCCGTCGATGATCGGCAGCAGGCGGGCATCCGCGCCGCGCTCGCTCCAGCCGAACGGCGACCAGTCGCTGGGTACGACTTTCAGCGCCAGATAGCGGCGGGGCGGGTCGCCGGGGCGGCAGGGCAGGACGGGGCCCAGCATTTCCGAACCGAAGATGTCCAGGGCCAAGTCCATGTAGGCGATCTTGTGGCCGCCGATCATGCGTGGACGGCAGGGAGGGGTCGCTCCGGCGGCGACGGGCGAGACTTCGTAGATGGCAGCGTCCGAAAAGCGGGCGAAGACATCGGCCGGCGCGGCGGTCAGGCGCACCTGGTCCTCGCCCTGGCCGCCCCGCAGCAGGCGCAGCCGCCGCACCAGCAGGTCCTGGTCGGCCTGTCCGCGCGCGACCGGCTCCCAATGCGTGATGCGCCGCTCGCCGTCGAGAAAGACCAGATAGTCGAGGCCGGGGTCGAGCATAGGCGGCGCGGCGCCATCGGAGTAGCGCGGTCGCTCCATGGGGCCTTCGATGTCGGTTCGACGGTCGGCGAGGCTTCCGCGGTGCAGGAACAGGAAACCGGCATGGCGACGGTGAGCCCTGCGGCTGTCTATCCCCCAGGTCGCTTTCCACAGGTCCAGGCGGCGGCTGTGCAGGAACGTCGGATCCACCGGAAAGGCGCCGTCCAGCAGAGCCGGGAAGCGCTTCTGCGGCTGGCCCTTGAAGGTCTCGATCAGATCGAGATCATAGCGTCGGCTGCGCTCGAAGGCGGTGCAGACATCGCCGTCCAGCCAGCCCGGCGCGTCCTGGCGCAGCCAGGCGGCCAGGCGCACCACGAAGCAAGGCGGCGTCCAGGCGGGCGTCGGACGGACGAGGGCCACGTCGGCGGCGTCTCTATACTCCGCGACGCCGGCTGGGCTTCGCAGCTGCGCCAGGCTCGGGGGCGGCGGCTCGTAATAGGTCGTCGCCAGGGCCTGGCCGGCCCAGGCGAGACCGAGGGCCAGCAAGGCCGTCCGCAAGCGCTTCAAGGCGTCCCCTCCCCAAGGTGTTCGCCTTTGGATTACGCTCGTAAATACATTTCAGGTCAAGCCGCGCGGCCTCACGCCTTCTTCAGTCCGTAGTCCCGCGCCATCTGGCGATAGAGCTCCATGAAGGCGTTGGCGTCGTAGCGGCCGCCGTGGTCGGTCTTCTCGGGATGCGGCGGCGGGGCGCCGGCGATCGCCGCGCCGGGGGCCTCGGCGGCGTTGATGCCCTGCGACAGCAGGTTGGGGCGCGGGCCCTCGCCGGCGTTCTTGCCGTCCTGGTCGAAGATCGCCTCCTGGTGTCGGGTGGGCTCCCAGATGAACGTGCCCCAGCCGCGCTGGCCCGGCGCGTCGAACACCAGGTCGTTCACGTAGCGCTTTCGGCTGGAATATTCGGCCACGTAGAAGCCGTGGTCGCGATAGCGCTCGCCGAACCGCGCGAAGGTGTTGGCCCAGTCTCCCTCGGCCGCCTGCTGGTAGCAGGAGAAGCCCGTGGCGTCGAAGCGCACGCCGCGCGCCAGCAGGCTGTCCATCCAGTGGCTGACGATGGTCCAGTGGCGGCCCAGATGGTTGTGCAGGCTGGTCTTCACGCCGGGCACGGCCTCGCGCGAGGCGTCCAGGCCCGCGCTGAGCAGCTTGGCCAGCTTGTCGAAGCCGCCGGCGTCGGGAACGTTCAGGTGCACCGCGTCGGTGGCCGGGTTGCCGGTGGGGACGGGCAGGGGCACGCGGCCGTCGGGCCACAGCATGCCGAAGGTGATCTCGTTGCCGATCACCACCATGTCGGGCTTGGCGCCGGCCTTCATCAGCGCACCCAGCACCTGGCGGGTGTGGTCGCCCACGGCCTTGACCAGGGCGTCGAACGACAGGTCCTTCCAGGCGGCGGGCTTGCCCTGCTTCTGAGGATCGGCCCAGGTGTCGCTGTAGTGGAAGCTGATCGTCAGGTGCATGCCGGCGGCCTTGATCCGCTTGGCCATGCCGACGGTCTGGGCCACGCCCGCCCACGGGTCGGTCTTGCGCCGGGCCGAATAGCCGTTCTCGGGATTGACGAAGACGCGGATCTTGATGGCGTTGAAACCCGCCTCGCCCAGGATCGCCAGGATGTCCTGCCGGCGACCGTTCGCAAAGAACTGCGCGCCGTCGGCCTCGTCCTGCGGGATCCAGGTGATGTCGGCGCCCAGCAGGAACGGGCCGGGGCGGGCGCCTGGCCCCCTTGCCTCGGATTGGGCCGCGAGCGCCATCGGCGCGGCCGACAGCAGGGGCAGGGCGGTCAGGCCCGCGGCGAAGGCGCGGCGGTCGAGGGTCATCGGCGGCTTCCTCCAGGGACCGCCTATGATCGCGGTCTCATTATTTGAGATATCGTTTCAATATATATCCTAGCGGCAATGCGCGCCAAAAGGGAAGGGCGCGTCGGGCTGGCGGCGACCACGCCAGCCGCTATAGGAGGGACGTTCGCAACCGGAGCCGTTCCCGCATGACCCGCCAGCTCGCCATCGGCCTCGTGGCCCACGACGACAAGAAGGCCGACCTCGTGGCCTGGGCCAAGGCGAACGCGGCCTTCCTGGAAAAGAACATCCTCTACGGCACCGGCACCACCGGCGGCCGGGTGCTCGAGGCGCTGCCGCAACTGCAACTGACCCGCCTCAAGAGCGGCCCCCTGGGCGGCGACCAGCAGCTGGGCGCGATGATCGCCGAGGGGCGGCTGGATATCCTGATCTTCTTCGTCGACCCGCTGTCGCCGCAGCCGCACGACGTCGACGTCAAGGCGCTGATCCGCCTGGCGACGCTGGCCGACATCCCGTTCGCCTGTAATGCGGCGACGGCGACGCTGGTGGTGAAGGGGCTCGCTGCCTGATCCCTCTCCCCTTGTGGGAGAGGGTGGCCTCCCGGAGGGAGGTCGGGTGAGGGGTCTCTCAGACATTGCGGAGAGGCCTTTCGACCCCTCATCCGTCGGCCTTCGGCCGCCACCTTCTCCCGCAAGGGGAGAAGGGTCTAGGTGGGAAACTTCATCAGGTTCGGCTTGGGGATCGCGGCCTTGAAGCTGCCGCGGCTCTTGGACGTATCCAGGCCGAACTCGGCCCAGGCGGCCAGGAAGCCGGTCTGGGGCGCGCTCGCCGCCAGCGGGACCAGGTTCAGCGAGGATCGCGCGGCGACCAGGGCGCGGGCGGCGGCCCAGGCTTCGGGCTCGGCCGTGGCGTAGGCGCCGTCGCTGGCCACCAGTTCGCCGGCCAGGGCCGGATCGGCGAAGCGCAGCGTCACGGGCGTATCGGCCGGCAGGTCAGAGAGGCTGGTCAGCGCCTCGATCACGGCCGACAGGCTCATCCTGGCGAAGGAGGTGCGGCGCTCGCCGCCGGCGGCGCCCTTGATCGCGGCCGCGCCCGACTCGCTGTCCAGCTTCCTGACGAACGCCCAGCCGCCATAGCCGGGGTCCTGCTTGCAGAGGGCGGAGGTCCAGAGAGTCACGGCGGGGCTGGTCATGGCCGTTTCCTAGCGTTTCACGCACCGATCCGCCACTCCGGCCGGTAATCACCCTGAACAAAATGTAAACAAGGTCCTAAATCTTATAGTTAACGTCATTTTCATATCAGTGAACGCCGTTATAAATTGTGCGATCGCACGATCCGCTGGCGGCGGTGCATGAAGCAAAAAGCGTGCCAAAATGGGTCAAAATCGGCCGCGTGAGCGGCCGGGCGGCGATCAAAGTTAATGTGATCTGAATATTCGTGGTTAATCGCCGATTCATACCGGTTAACCCCTTGTTAAGAGCGTTGGCTCCGGTTTTGCTGATCTTGCGTCAAATCCATCCCGGCCGTGCCGGGGTGGGACGATCCGGATGCGGAGTACGCGAGCGATGTTCGAATTCGTGGGGCGCGATCTGAAGCGGCTGCTGGGCGTCGAGGGCCAGGGACGGGTGTCCCATGCCGCCGCTCACCGCGAGGGCCTGACCGGCGGCGACACCGCGCTGCTGGAGCTGATGGACCTGCGGCTGCTGACCAATGAAGCGCGCGCCGCCGACGTGGCCGCCGGCCGCATCGGCTGCAAGGACCGCGCGGTCCGCCTGCTGGAAGCCGCCGTGGTCTGGCGTGAGGTGGCCCGGCGCACCGGTGACGCCGCCGCCCTGCGCAAGGGCGCGGCCCAGGCCGAAGCCGCCGCCAAGCTGGCCGACGCCGAACGCAAGCCTGATCTGGTCTGCGCCGCCCGCTGCGAACAGTCGGTGCTGGCCATGCTGGGGGCCGAACTGTTCGGCGACGAGGGGCTGCACGCCGCAGCCGGCGCCACGCTTTCCCTGGCCAAGGCCACCAACGGTCCGCATTCGGGCCTGGCCGCCAGCCTGCTGGCCGCCGTCGACGGCCGCATGGCCCTTTCCGAGAACGACATCGACCGCGCCCTGGCCGCGGCCCAGGCTTTCGAGGCGCCTCTGGCCCTGATGGGCGGCGGGCGCGGAGCAAAGGCCGGCGGCGGTCGCCTGCAACTGGCCGACCTGCGCGCCGCCCGCATCGATCTTCTGCTGGCCTGCGCCGTGCGCCTGAAGGACCGCGCCCTGGTCGAGGTCGCCCTGTCCGAGGTCCGCACAGCCGTCGCCGCCCTGGATCCCGATTTCGAGCCCCTGACATGGTCGCGCCTGGAGCTGCTGCGCGCCGAGGCCCTGGCCCGGCTGGGCGACTATGACGGCGAGCTGTCGCTGATCGCCGACGCCGTCGAGGCCGCCACCCAGGCGCTGGAGCCTCTGGACCCTGGTCACAGCCCGCTGGACTGGGCCCGCGCCCAGGCTTCGCTGGGCGAGGCCCTGCAGGTGATGGGCGAGGCGACCACCTCCGAGCGCTGCTTCGAGCAGGCGGTCACCTGCTTCGATCGCGCCACCCACATCGTGAAGGTGCAGCCGGCGCTGACCCTGCGCGCCGCCGTTGCCAACAACCGCGCCCTCAGCCTGGCGCGCTGCGCGGAGCTGACCGCCGATCTGGCCGTGCTCGACGCCGCCGAGATGGCCTTCAAGGCCGAACTGGCCGAACAGCCGGGCGCGCGCGACCCGGCCGGCTGGGCCGTGGCCCAGATGAACCTGGCCCGCCTCTATGAGGCCCGGGTCGAGATCACCGGCCGCGACGACGGTCGCCTGGACCGCGCCGCCACCGCCCTGGCCGTGGCTTTCGACGTCTTCGCCGAGCTTGGCCTGCGGTCGCTGACCGACATGGCGGCCCAGGGGTTGCAACGGATCAAGCAGGCGAACGCCGCCTGACCCGAAATGAAACGCGGAGCCCTGACGGGCCATCCGACAAGAGCATAGGGAAGATACAGTGATCGCTTCGTTCGTTCTCGCCGCCGCCGTCACCACCGCCGCTCCGGCCCTGCAGGCCGAGCCGCAGGCCCGCGTGGTCCAGGTGGCGCAACCGCGCGAAGCTGTCGCCCTGCTCAGCTGCATGGTGAAGTCGAACGGCGGCCTGGCCGATTGCAGCGTTCAGGCCGAAAGCCCTCGTGACCTGGGCGTCGGCGACGCGGCCTTGCAGATGGCTTCCCAGATCCAGGTCGACCTGCTGGGCCCGGACGGCAAGAGCCGCGCCGGCTCGTTCATCGACGTGCCGATCCGCATCCGCATCCGCTGAGGACGATAAGCCCTCCGGGGCAGCGGCCTTCGACCCCCGCCTTTGGGCGGGGGTTTTGCGTTTCAGGGTCCGCCTACTTGGCCAGGCCCGACTTCTGCAGGGTCTTGTAGGCCTTGATCACGCGCTGGAGCTTGTGCTCGGCGCTGCGGTCGCCGCCGTTCATGTCGGGGTGGCAGCGCTTGAGCAGTTCCTTGTAGCGCGTGCGGATGGCCTGGGCGTCGGCGTCGGCGTCCAGATCCATGTCGGCCAGGGCCTGGCGTTCCAGCTTGCCCAGGGCCCGGCCCGTGCCGGCCGATTCCGCCCGGCGCTGCTGGGCGCGGAACAGGCCGAAGGGGTCGGCCATGTTGCGGGCGTCGCGGGCGGCGGCGGCGGCGGCCTCGCGCGAGCCGGCATCGGCCTTCATGCTCCAGGTTGGCCGGCCGCCGGTCATTTTCTCGCGTTCCTGCTCGGCGCGAATCTGACCCTCGTTCATGCCGGCGTAGAAGTTCCAGTTCTTGTTGTACTCGGCCGCGTGCTGCTGGCAGAAGTTGTAGTACTGGCCAGGCAGGTCGCGGCTCTTGGGCGCCTTGGCCTCGGCCGGGCGCAGGCAGTCGGCGTGGTCGCAGCGCTTCTGGCCGGGCTTGAGCTTGTAGACGTCGTCCGCGCGCGGACCCTCCTCCTCGCCCGGCTTGGGCGGGCGGACTCGGATGTCGAAGAACTTGGGGCGATACTCGAACGCGCGGCTCATGGCGCTTAGAGTAAGCGCAGGCTATTTCCGTTCAAGGATTGACATGCCGGAGATCACCATGGGCGCCGTCGCAGACGCCATCGAAGCCAAGCTCACCGCCGCTTTTTCGCCCACCAGGCTGGAGCTGGTGGACGACAGCGACCGCCATAGCGGCCATTCGGGTCATCGCGAGGGCGGCGAGAGCCACTTCAACCTGACGATCGAGGCCCAGGCCTTTGCCGGCAAGCCCCGCGTGGCCCGCCAGCGGCTGATCTTCCAGGCCCTGCGCGAGGAGATGGCCGGCCCGGTGCACGCCCTGTCGATCGTCGCCCTGGCGCCGGGCGAAAGCTGAACCAGGAGGTGCGGTTTGCGCTTGCATAACCGCGCCGCGACTGATTGCCTCGGTTCCCGGCGCGATCCTGCCGGGATCCGAGGGATGGCATGAGCGCCGCACGACTTTCTTCCGACTTTTCCGGCTCCGACGAAGCCGCCATCGCCGCGCGGCTGCCGGCCTATCTGGCGCGGTCCTACGCCCGCTATTCCAACTTCACCGTCGCCAGCGCCGTGGTCGACGACCAGGGCGGCGTGCACTTCGGCGTCAACGTCGAGAACGCGGCCTATCCGTCGGGCACCTGCGCCGAGCAGACCGCCATCGGGGCGATGATCACCGCCGGCGGTCGCAGGATCGAGCGCGTCTACATCGCCGCCGGCTCCGACGCCGTGGTCCAGCCCTGCGGCGCCTGTCGCCAGCGCATCGGCGAGTTCGCCGCCAAGACCTGCGAGATCGTCTCGGTGCAGGGCGGCGCGGCCACGGTGCGCACGCCGTTCTGGAGCCTGCTGCCCGAGGCGTTCGGGCCGGGGGATCTGGAGTAGGGGAGAAGACAAGATCTTCCCCCTGAAGGGGGAGGTGGCCCGGAGGGCCGGAGGGGGGGAAGTTTCTAATGAGATTGAGGTGGCTGCTCGTCAGCAGCCCCTTCCCCCTCAGTCGCTTCGCGACAGCTCCCCCTTCAGGGAGAGCATTTTGTTCAAGCAATAATGTCCGGCGTCACCTGGTCTTCCAGGCGCACGATCTCGTCCTTCAAAGCGAGCTTGCGGCGCTTGAGGCGGGCGATCTGCAGCATGTCGGGCTGGGGGCGTTCCTCCAGGGCCGAAACGGCGTCCGACAGGTCCTGATGCTCTTCGCGCAGGGTCGCCAGGCGGCGCTCCACCGCGATGACGGTGTCTTCCGAAGGATCGTCGTCGTTCATGGACGTTCCTCCCGTGGGCCCCTGTCCGAAGGCGGTGATAGATAGCAAAGCCTGACGGTCGGTAAAGGCCTCTCTGGGACCTTCAGGGGGACCTTCAGGCGAGGGCGTCGGCAAGTCTCGCCAGAGCCGCCTCGTGGGCCGGGGCGCCGGTGGCCCGCGCCGCCGCCAGCAGGGCGCCATAGACGTCGCGCGTGGCGTCGACCGGGCCGCAGGTCGCCTCCAGGCTTTCCATCAGCAGCTTCTCGCCGGCCAGCTCGGCGGCCTTGACCTGCTCGCGGAAGGTCTCCCGGGCGGTGTCGTCGATGTGGGGGCGCGAGGGCTTCAGCGCCCGGCGCACCCCGCGCAGGGGCGCGCCGACCTCGGCGTCCCAGGCGCAGACCAGCTCCGCCGCGCGCGGCAGGTCGACGGGGCGGCCCTCCAGCGCCGCCCAGGCGGCCCACAGCAGGAACGGCACGTTCTGGCCGTGGACGTCCTGCAGGTGCAGGCACGCGACTGCGACAGGCTGTCGCGCATAGACGGAAAGCGCCCAGTCCCAGAACCGCATAGCCGTTAATTTTCGTCCGCTTGATTGACGGTCGGAAGGTCCTCGCCCCAGCGCTTCACCGGGCCCCAGGTCAGGCCGAAGAGGTCGAGTGCACGGCCAACCGACTGGTCGACCATCTCCTCGATCGAGGCGGGCTTGGCATAGAACGCGGGAACCGGCGGGGCGATCACGGCGCCCATCTCGGCCAGCTGGGTCAGGGTGCGCAGGTGGCCCAGGTGCAGCGGGCTTTCACGCACCATCAGCACCAGCGGCCGGCGTTCCTTCAGCACCACGTCGGCGGCGCGGGTCAGCAGGGACGAGGTCACGCCGGTGGCGATCTCGCTCATGGTCCGCACCGAGCAGGGGGCGACGATCATGCCCAGGGTGCGGAAGGAGCCCGAGGCGATCGAGGCGCCGACGTCGCCCACGCGGTGCACGACGTCGGCCATGGCCGCGACGTCGCCGACCGCAAGGCCGGTTTCCTGGGTCAGGGTCAGGGCCGCCGACTTGCTCATGACGAGGTGGCTTTCGACCCCCAGATCGCGGCAGGCGGCCAGGGTCCGCAGGCCGTACAGCGCCCCCGAGGCGCCGGAAATTCCGACGACCAGGCGGGGCTTTAAGGTGGGGGCTGCGGCGTCCGTCATGGTGAATTTTCGTCCGTCACGGGATTAAGCGGCGCCGCGTCAAGCGCTGCTGGTTGCAATCATATGTGATCTGACAGTCCGGGCCAGCGGGTGTTCACTCCCTCGGTCAACAGCCCAAAAGGAGGCCGAACCGATGGCCATCGAATCCCGTATCCGCGAGCTGGGGTCCCGTCACGAGAACCTCGACCGCACGATCCAGGAGGAGACCAACCGTCCGGGTAGCGACGCCACCAGGCTCCGAGAGCTCAAGCGGCAGAAGCTCAGGCTCAAGGAGGAGATAGAGGGACTTCGAGCCCGGCTCCACTAGGGCCTGCCTGTTTCCGCGGGAAACAGATTAGCAGGCTCGCCCACAGAACATTTGGAGCGTGCCGAGCCACGCTCCGGCCGAAAGGCATAGAAAAGGCCCATCCGAGCGTCGGATGGGCCTTTTTGCTGTCCGGTTCGGACGAGGATCAGTCCTCGTCTTCCTCGTCGTCGACATTGCCCGAGAACGAGCCGAACACGTCTTCGGCCTTCGGCTCGGCGCGCGAGGCGCGGATGTCGCGTTCTTCCTGCTCTTCCTCGGTGAGGTAGGCGGTCTCAGTCGCCGGACGCAGGGTCGGGTCTTCGGCGACGATGCCCTTCTTGGCGTCGTCCTTGGCCTTCTTCTCGGCGGCCTTCTTTACGAGGGCGTCGAGTTCCAGCTGGCCGACGAGGCCCAGGGTCACCGGGTCGACCGGCTTGATGTTGGCCGCGTTCCAGTGGGTGCGGTTGCGCACCTGCTCGATGGTGGCCTTGGTCGTGCCGAGGATCTTGGAGATCTGGGCGTCGGTCACTTCCGGGTGGTGGCGGATGAACCAGGCGATGGCGTCCGGACGGTCCTGGCGACGCGACACCGGGGTGTAGCGCGGGGCCTTCTTGGCCGGCTTCAGCAGCTCGGCGTGACGGCTGACCTGGGCCTTCATGCGGTAGTTCGGGTTGCCCTGGGCCTTGTCCAGTTCTTCGCGGGTCAGCTGGCCGTTGCCGATGGGGTCGGCGCCGCGGATGTCGCGCGCCACTTCGCCGTCGGCGATGCCGCGGACTTCCAGCGGGTGCAGGCCGCAGAAGTCGGCGATCTGCTCGAAGCTCAGCGAGGTGTTGTCCACGAGCCAGACGGCGGTCGCCTTGGGCATCAGGATCTCGGACATGCGGTCCTCCAGAAATGACGGCGCCCGACCTTTCGGCCGGGCGGGGTTGTTCAACACCGAGCTATAATGCGGTTCCGCGCGAAAGGGAACGGGGATCGATCATCTGTCGTCGGTCTCGGGATCCTCCCCCCGAAGGGGGAGGTGGCCCGAAGGGCCGGAGGGGGAAGCGGCTTCTGACCCGCCGCAATAACTTCCCCCTCAGTCGCTCCGCGACAGCTCCCCCTTCAGGGGGAGCATCTTGAGGCGCGAGCTCACACCTCTTGGATGATGGAAAGTCTTAGGCGGTGAGCACCACCTTGCCCACGTGTTCGCCGGCTTCCAGGTGGGCGTGGGCCTTGGCGGCGTCGGCCAGCGGGAAGGTGGCGTCGACGATCGGCGTCAGCTTGCCGGCCGCGATCCACGGCCACACCGTGCGCTCGACTTCGCCGGCCAGGCGGGCCTTCTCGTCGGCTGGGCGGGGGCGCAGGGTCGAGCCGGTGATCACCGCCCGCTTCTGCATCACCTTCATCACCGGCACCTCCAGCGTCCCGCCGGCCAGGGCGGCGATGTAGACGATGCGGCCGCCGGTCTTCAGGGCGTCGAGGTTCTTGTCGAAATAGGCGGCGCCGACCATGTCGAGCACCACGTCGACCCCGCCGGCCGCCTTGGCGATCTGCGCGAAGTCCTCGGTCTTGGCGTCGACGGCGAGATCCGCGCCCAGTTCCAGCGCCTTGGCCTTCTTGTCGGCGCCGCGGCCGGTGGCGATGACGGTCGCGCCGGCCGCCTTGGCCATGGCGATCGCCGTTGTCCCGATACCGGACGTGCCACCATGAATCAAAATGGTCTCGCCAGGCTTCAGCGCGCCATGTTCGAACACGTTGGCGAAGACGGTGAAGACGGTCTCGGGCAGGGCCGCGGCCTGGACGAAATCGAAGCCTTCGGGGATCGGCAGGGCCTGGCGGGCGTCGACCACGGCGTACTGCGCGTAACCGCCGCCGCCCAGCAGGGCGCAGACCTTGTCGCCGACCTTCCAGCGCCCCGCGGCGACCTCGACCTCGCCGGCGACCTCGAGCCCCAGCGTGGTCGGCGCGCCCGGCGGCGGGGGGTAGAAACCCAGGCGCTGCAAGAGGTCGGGGCGATTGACGCCGGCCGCATGCACGCGGATCAGGATCTCGCCGGGGCCCGGCGTGGGGCGTTCGACCTCTACCGGGCGCAGGGCGTCGGCCGCCCCTTTTCCGCCCTCGATCTCGATCGCGGTCATGGTCTGGGACATCGGCCTGTCGCTCCGTCGCGCTTGCTTTGGGCCCTAGGTAGGCGTCTCATGTCCGGTCGGAAAGGGAGGTCATCCATGATCGAAGAGCCGGTCGAGCCGCGCGCGTTTCGCGGCGACGCGCTGAACACGGCCACGCACGAGGATCTCGAGATCTACGGCGTGCGCGAACTGGAAGAGCGGATCGAGGCCCTGGAAGCCGAGATCGCCCGCACCAAGGCCCAACTCAGCAAGAAGAAAGCGGGACGCGCGGCGGCCGATGCGCTGTTTGGTCGCCTAGACTAACGAAAGGTTTACGCTAGCAGTGGACGCTGATCGTGCGCCTGCCGGTCGCACCGATTCGGGCGGTCGCGAAACGGGACGTTAAGACTTGGCACGGGGGTTGCAGTTCACCCCCACAAGCGAGACGTCCTCGCGGCCTTTGGGGCATTGAGTAGACATGACCGATCCGAACGCGTCCACGGCCCCCTGGCGGGCGGGAGTCATCCAGGACTTCGCCCGCTCGGAATTGTTCGACCGCACCTTCGACGAGGGCATGCTGCTGGTCGAGGAGACCGCGGCCTATCTCGACGGGGCCGGCCGTCACGACAGCAAGATCCTCTCGCGTAACGCCGCCCTGGCCTATGCGAGCGAGAGCATGCGCCTGACCACCCGCCTGATGCAGGTGGCCTCGTGGCTGCTGGTGCAGCGCGCGGTGAAGGAAGGCGAGATGGCTCCCGAGGCCGCCTGCGCCGAGAACTACCGCCTGGCGCTGGAGGCCGGCGAGCAGCAGGCCGCCGTCGAGGATCTGCCCTTCGGCCTCGTCAGCCTGCTGCAACGCTCCGAGCGCCTGTACGAGCGCGTCCGCCACCTGGACCAGCGCATGTATGTCGAGGCCGCCGCCGTCGACGAGGCCCCGCGCCCCGTCCAGGCCCAGTTCGACCGCCTGACCGCCGCCTTCGGCGCGGCCTGACACCGGTTCAACCGCGTTCAAAAGCGGGGTAGGAGAGGCGCGTGACCCAAGCGCCTTCCTCCGACTCGCCTTCGTTCCTGGGCCGCGTGCTCGTCCTGGCCGGATCCGATTCCGGCGGCGGCGCGGGCATCCAGGCCGACATCAAGACCATCACCGCGCTCGGCGGCTATGCGGCAACGGCCATCACCGCCGTCACCGTGCAGAACACCCTGGGCGTCACCGGCGTGCATCCGATCCCGCTCGAGGTGATCGAGGCCCAGGCCCGCGCCGTGCTCGACGACATCGGCGCCGACGCTTTCAAGACCGGCATGCTGGGCGACGTGGGCGTGGTCGAGACCGTGGCCCGGGTGCTGGCCAGCGCGCCGCAGGTTCCGGCCGTGGTCGATCCGGTGATGATCGCCAAGGGCGGCGCGTCGCTGCTGGCCGAGCAGGCGATCGATGCGGTCAAGTCGCTGATGATCCCGGGCGCTGCCCTGCTGACCCCCAACGCGCCCGAGGCCAGCGCCCTGACCGGGCTTTCGGTCGAGACCATCGACGACCAGCGCCGCGCCGGCGAGGCGCTGCTGGCCCTGGGCGCCAAGGCCGTGCTGATGAAGGGCGGCCATGTTGCCAACAAGAGCGAAAAAGGAATCGAGCGGGTCGTCGACCTGCTGATCACTCCGGAGGGCGAAACCAGCTTCGAGGGCGAGCGGATCGACACCCGCCACACCCACGGCACCGGCTGCACCCTGGCCTCGGCGATCGCCACGGGGCTGTCGCAAGGCCTGCCGCTGACCGACGCCGTCGCCCGGGCCTGGAACTACGTCCACGAGGCCATGCTGCGCGCCCCGGGCCTGGGCAAGGGCCACGGCCCGCTCGACCACGCCTGGCCGGTGCGCTGATGAGCGACCTCGAAGCTCGCCTGATCGAGATCGTCCGCGCCACGCCGACGACGATGCAGGTGCTGCGCACCGTCCGCGATCTCGACCTGCCCGACTGGATGATCTTCTCCGGCGCCGTCTATCAGCCGGTGTTCAACAGCCTGACGGGCCGGCCGCTGGACTACGGCATCAAGGACTACGACGTCGCCTATCACGACGACAGCGACACCTCGTACGAAGCCGAGGACGTGGTGATCCAGCACGTGGCCGCCGCCTTCGAGCCGCCACTGCGCGAGCTGGTCGAGGTGCGCAACCAGGCCCGGGTGCATCTGTGGTTCGAGAAGAAGTTCGGCGCCGACGAACCCTATCCGGCCCTGCGTTCCAGCGCCGAGGCCCTGGAGCGGTTCGTGGCCACGGCCTTCTGCGTCGGCGTGCGGCTGGAGGCGGACGACGCCTTGCGAGTCTGGGCGCCGTTCGGCTTGGACGACCTCTTCGCCATGCGCCTGCGGCCCAACCCGCTACGGGTCAAGGGCGCGGGCGGCTGGGCGCGCACCACCGGCTCGGCCAAGGCCCGCTGGCCGGAGATCACCGTCGAGGGGTGAGCGGCGTGATCCTCAAGGTTGGCTCGGCGGATCAGTAGAAACCTCATCCTGAGCTTGTCGAAGGACAAGGTTTCGTCCCTTCGGACCGTGCGCTCTGGACGTCCGGCGCACAGCGCTCTACGGGAATTGATAGCGCTATCATTTTTGTGAGCGACCCATGGCCCTGCCGCGCCGCACCCTGTTCAAAGGCCTTCTGGCGGGCGCCGCCGCCGCGCCGGCGTTGGCGGCCCAGGCCAATCCGCTTGAGAAGGCCCAGGCGAGCTGGGGCAAGGGTCCCGACGGCCGCCGCGTCGCCGATCTGGGCGACGGGACCTATCTGAACCCGATCATCAGCGGCGATCACCCCGATCCGACGATCCTCAAGGACGGCGAGGTCTATTACATGACCTTCTCGTCGTTCCTGGCCTATCCGGGGCTGGTGATCTGGAAGTCGACGGATCTGGTGAACTGGACCCCGGTCGGTCCGGCGCTGAAAAAGCCGCTGGGCACGATCTGGGCGGTCGACCTCGTCAAGCACGAGGGCCGCTACTTCATCTACATCCCGGCCGACCCAACGGGGCAGGGGTGGTCGATCTTCGCCATCTGGGCCGACAGCATCGAGGGGCCGTGGAGCGATCCGGTCGATCTGAAGATCAGCGGCTGCATCGATCCGGGCCACGTCGTCGGCGAGGACGGCAAGCGCTATCTGTTCGTCAACGGCGTGCGCAAGATCCGCCTGACCGACGACGGCCTGGCCACCGACGGCCAGCTGGAAAAGGCCTACGACCCCTGGCGCTATCCCGACGACTGGATCGTCGAGAACTTCGCGCCCGAAGGCCCCAAGCTGCTGCGCCACAATGGCTGGTTCTACCTGATCACGGCCGTGGGCGGCACGGCGGGTCCGGTGACCGGCCACATGGTCATCGCCGCCCGCTCGCGCTCGGTGCACGGGCCCTGGGAGCACTGTCCGCACAATCCGCTGGTGCGCACCCGAAGCAAGGACGAGCCGTGGTGGTCGCGCGGCCACGCCAGTCTGGTCGAAGGCCCCGGCGACGACTGGTGGATGGTCTATCACGGCTATGAGAACGGCTACTGGACGCTAGGCCGCCAGACCCTGCTGGAGCCGATCGAGTGGACCGCCGACGGCTGGTTCCGGCCGCTGGGCGGGGATCTCTCCAAGCCGCTCCGCAAGCCGCGCGGCGGCAAGGCCGGGCCCTCGGGCCTGTCGTTGAGCGACGACTTCTCGGCCGACCGCATGGGCGTGCAGTGGGCCTTCCATGAGCCGAAGCCGGACGAAGCGTCCCGCTTGGCCTACGTCGGCAAGGCGCTGACCCTGAAGGGCAGGGGAGGCTCGCCGATCGACAGTTCGCCGCTGACCTGCATCGTCGGCGACCGCTCGTACGAGGCCGAGATCTCGCTGGAACTGACCGGCGAGGCCGAGGCGGGGATCCTGCTGTTCTACAATCACAAGGCCTTCGTGGGCCTGGGCTTTTCGCCGATCGCGCTCAAGACCTTCCAGTATTCGGAGGAGCTGGCCTGGGCGCGCATCCCGCACGAGCGCCGCAAGGTGCGCCTGAAGATTCGCAACGACGAGCACGTCGTCACCTACTGGTACTCCTACGACGACGGGGCGACCTGGACGCGTCACGGCACGCGGATGGAGGTCTCGGGCCTGCATCACAACGTGTTCGGCGGCTTCATCAGCCTGAAGATCGGGATCTACGCGGCGGGGAGCGGCCAGGCGACGCTGCGGGATTTCGTCTACCGCGCCGGCCTGCCGAAGGTGGCCGAGAGCGCCTGAGGGACCCGCTGGAGGAGTATTGTCACTGTGGCAATACTCCTTTTGCTTCATGAATCATTGCCCGCTACCGCTGTGGTCTCGCCCTGAAGGGAGGCCCCTGTGCGGATCGCGGTCCTGACGTTCGACGGCTTCAACGAGCTCGACTCGTTCATCGCCTCGGCGATCCTCAATCGCATGAAGGCCCACGGCTGGGCGGCCTATATCACGTCGCCGACGCCGGAAGTGACCTCGCTGAACGGCGTGACCGTGCAGCGCCAGCAGCCGCTGGAGTTCGCCGCCGAGGCCGACGCCGTACTGATCGGCAGCGGCTCGAAGACCCGCCAGATCGCCGCCGACGAAGACCTGCTGTCGCGCATTGTGCTCGATCCGTCGCGCCAGCTGATCGGCGCGCAATGCTCGGGAACCCTGCTGCTGGCCAGGCTCGGCCTGATCGGCGACCTGCCGGCCTGCACCGACCTGACGACCAGGCCGTGGGTCGTCGAGGCGGGCGTGAAGGTGCTGGACGCGCCGTTCGTCGCCCACGGCAATGTCGCTACCGCCGGCGGGTGTCTGGCCTCGCAGTATCTGGCCGCCTGGACCATCGCGCGCCTCGCGGGCCTGGAACAGGCGCAGGCGGCCATCCACTACGTCGCGCCGGTGGGGGAAAAGGACGTTTACGTCGCCCGCGCCCTGGCCGCGATCACGCCCCATCTGCCGGCCGCCAGCGCCGCCTGACCTGAAGGAGCTCCCATGCGCCAATGGACCATCGACGCCTTCGCGTCCGCGCCCTTCAAGGGCAATCCGGCCTGCGTGGTCGAGCCGTTCGACGTCTGGCCGAGCGACGCCTGGATGCAGGCCCTGGCGGCCGAGAACAACCAGGCCGAGACGGCCTTCCTGCTGAAGACCGCCGATCCGGCGCGTTTCGGCCTGCGCTGGTTCACCCCGGCCCGGGAGGCGCCGCTGTGCGGCCACGCCACCCTGGCCTCGGCCCACGCCCTGTTCGCCGAGCTGGGCGTCGATGTGGAGGTGCTGGCCTTCGACACCCTGTCGGGCGAACTGCGGGTGCGGCGTGACGGCGAGCGGCTGGAGATGGACTTTCCGGCTAATCCGCCGCGCCGGGTCGATATTCCGGCGGGTCTGGCCGAGGCCCTGGGCGCGCCGGTGGTCGAGGCCTGGGCCGGGGCCTATCTGGTGGCCGTGCTGGAGGACGAGGCGGTCGTTCGGAGACTGGAGCCCGATTTCGCCGCCCTCAATCGCGTCGAAAGCGGCGCGACCGACGGCAAGGGCCAAGTCATCGCCGTGGCGCTGGCCGACGAAGGGCGACCCTATGCGGTGGTCAGCCGCTTCTTCGCGCCGGCGGCCGGGATCCCCGAGGATCCGACCACGGGGTCGGCTCACTGCATCCTGATGCCGCTGTACGGCGACAAGCTGGGCAAGGAAGCGCTGGAGTTCCACCAGGCCTATCCCGGCCGGGGCGGGGACCTTTCATGCGAAAGCCGCGGCACGCGCGTGATCCTGCGCGGCCGCGGCCTCACTGTGGTGGAGAGCCGGCTCCGGGTGGAGCCGGCCTGAGCGTAGACGTTACCAGCGGTTGGGAGCGCCGCGGCCGTAGCCGTGGCCGTAGTCGCGGTCGTTACGCTCGTAGCGGATCTGGGCGCCGATGCGATCCAGGCGACGGTCGAGGTCGGCGCGTTCCCAGCCGTTCAGGCCGCCGGCGCGGTAGCGGTACTCGAGACGGGCCACTTCGCGCAGCTCGCCGTGCAGGCGGCGGGCTTCGTGGCGGGTCAGGTCGCCGGTGCGCACGCCGCGGTCGATCCGCTGCTCCAGTTGCGCCTGGCGCTGGTTGACGGGCTGGGCCATGGCCGCGGCGGGGACGGTGGCGGCCGCCAGGGCCGAGACCGCAACGATCGGGAGAATGATCTTCTTCATCGGTTCGGTTCCTTTCAACTTGTTCGCCGTCGATGGCGGCGGCGTTGATGAGAAGAAACCACGTCCCGCCTGAAGCGGTTCTGAGCCTGTCGTTATGTTCGGTTCATCTACCTGAAGTCGTTGTCACGATCGCGGCGCGAGCGGTCAGGCCGCCTCGGCCGCGCTGAGGCGGGCGGCCGAAGCCACGGCGTCCTCGATGGCGGTGTAGAGCTTGGTGACCTCGATCGGCTTGGCCACGTGGCCGTCCATGCCGGCCGCCAGATAGCCCTCGACCTGATGGACCAGAGCGTTGGCGGTGACCGCCACGATCGGGGTGCGCGGGCGGCCCTCGGCCTTTTCCAGAGCGCGGATCGTGCGGGCGGCCTCGACGCCGTCCATCACCGGCATGTGGATGTCCATCAGGATCACGTCGTGGCCGCCGTTGCGCCAGGCCTCGATGCAGGCGGCGCCGTCGGCGACCAGCGCCACCTCGGCCCCGATGGGCGCCAGCACGGCGGCGATGACCTTCTGGTTGGTCTGGTTGTCGTCGGCGGCCAGCACGCGCAGGCGGCGCGGGGCGCTGTCGTCGACAGGCTCGGCGGCGACCGGCGGCGCGGCCGCGGCCTCGCCCTGGCCGCGCGGCATCGCCACGACGACGGTGAAGGTCGAGCCCTGGCCCTCGCGGCTCTGCACGTGGATGCCCCCGCCCATGACGGCGGCCAGCTCGCGGCAGATCGACAGGCCCAGGCCAGAGCCGCCGAAGCGGCGGGTGGTCGAGCTGTCGGCCTGGACGAACTTGTCGAACAGGCGCGGCACGATGTCGGCGGCGATGCCGATGCCGGTGTCGGTGACGTCGATGCGCAGGCCCGAGCCATCCTCGGCCGAGGCGAAGCGCACCGAGACTGCGCCCTCGAGCGTGAACTTCAGGGCGTTGGAGACCAGGTTGTTGAGGATCTGGCGAAGGCGGTCGGCGTCGCCGCGCCAGCCGCCCAGGGCTTCGGGAGCGACCATGACGCCGAACTCCAGGCCCTTTTCGCGGGCCTGGCCGACGAAGGTCTCGCGCAGCGAGGCCGCCAGGGTGGAAAGGTCGAAGTCGCGCTCGACCAGCTCCAGGCGGCCGGCCTCGATCTTCGACAGGTCGAGCACGTCGTTGAGCACGGCCAGCAAGAGGCCGCCGGATTCGCGGATCACCGACAGGCGCTCGCGCTGCTTGGGCGACAGGTCGTCCATGGCCATCACTTCGGTCATGGCCAGCACGCCGTTCAGCGGCGTGCGGATCTCGTGGCTCATATTGGCCAGGAAGTGCGACTTCAGCACGTTGGCGGCGTTGGCGTCGTCGCGGGCCTTGACCAGCTCGCCCATGGCCGAGCGCAGGTCGTGGTCGTTGGCCTCCAGGCGCGAGACCAGGTGGTTGAAGCTGTCGGTCAGGCTGTGGAAGACGTCGTCGTCGCTGGCCTGCTGGACGGGGCTGTAGCGGCCGCCCTGGGCCATGTCGTGCATGGCGTCCGACAGGCGCTGCATCGGGCGGGTCATCCGCCGGGCCAGGCTGTTGGCCAGCAGGATCGCCAGCCCCGCGGCCCCGAAGAACAGGGCGCCGGTCAAGGCCAGGTCGCGGGCCAGGATTTCGACCAGGCTGGGCTGGCGGGCCACCAGGAGCAACTCGCCGACCTTGCGGCCCTGCAGCACGACCGGACGGGTAAGGGTTTCGACATTGGCCTCGTTGTCGACGCCGATGCGGGCGACGGTCTGGCCGGAAATGTCGGTGAGGCGGGCGCCGGCCACGTGCGGGGCGCGGATGACGGCGTCGAGGGCGCGGCTGGCGCCGGCGGAGTTATGGTCGGCCAGGGCCGGGGCGGCGCCGGCGGCCACCATCTCGGCCAGGACGCGGTGGTTCTCGCGGGCTTCCTGCCGCGCGACGCTCCATTGCTGGAGCATGAAGCACAGGCAGGCGGCGGTCAGCGCCGCAACCGTGGTGCCCAGCGCCACGCCGGCGATTCGCGCCTGCAAAGGCGCGTGAGCAGCGGCTTCCGAATTTCGGCGCGTGTCGTCCATGGCCCTTCCGCAGGTCAAACATGGCCATTTTGCCGCAAGGTTCCTAACGACTCGCTTCCAGCCCCAGGTGCAGTCGCGACAAAACAACGCTAGGGCGCATTTTCGATTGCGGCGACGTTAATGATTCGTTTACCTATTCACTCGGTTCTCTGGAGGAGTCGGGTGTGGAAAAAGTTTTTGTAGCTCAACGAGTCGCCAACAAGCTTTGGGCGACTGAAAACGCCGTCGATGGCGCGATGGTGCAAGCCGCCGAACTGATGGCGGATCTGCTGAAGGCCCGTAAGGATCTGGGTCTGTCGGCGGTCGTCGGTGACAAGGCCAGCGCCAAGCTGGTCGAGGCCCTGGCCGCGCTGGGAGAAGCCCGCAGCGCCATGGTCGACATGCACAACGAGCTCAGCGAAGTGAAGCTCCGCGTGGGTATTCGCACCAAGCTGGTCGGCGTCGAAGAAAAGACCGAGGAAGATATCAAGACCCTCGGCTCGCTTCGCGGCGTCGCCTAAAGCGCAGGTTGCAAGACTTTAACTTAGCAGGGCCCCTAATGTGAGTTAGGGGCCTTTTGCATGTTCGTCTTTCTCATCGCGCCGTTGATCTGGACCGCCATCCTGGCGCTGGTGCTCTTCGCGTGGGTGAAGGGCGGCCAGGCCGAGCGCCTGGGCGGCGCGGCGGTGGTGGCGAGCGCGCTGGTGGCCTTCCTGATCCATCGCCTGCTGCCCGACAGCGCCCAGCCCGTGGCCCTGCTGGCCGACGAGGCGGCGCTGGCGGCGGCCTTCTTGTTCCTGGCCATGCGCTTCGTCAGCCCGTGGATCGGCGTGGCGATGATCCTGCAGGCCGTGCAGTTCAGCCTTCACGCCTTCTACCTGGTGGTCGAGCGGCCGCACGACACGCTCTACAAGGCGGTCAACAACGTCAACACGATCGGGGTTTTGCTCTGCATCCTGTTCGGGACGATGGCGGTCATGCGCAAACGGGCCCGAACCGCAAAATAATTGCCCTCGCCGGACGATCGGTCGCGGGGCGTGGAATAAATTTTCAAAATTTCGGTCTTGCCTTCCGGGCTGAAACGCGGTTTCTCGCCGGCGGGCCACGCCCCCCCAACGGGGCGCAGTCCATCTGTAAGGATGGGAGACATCGCTATGACTACCCTCGCCAAGCCGGCAATCCGTCCGGCTCGCCCCGAGTTCTCTTCCGGCCCCTGCGCCAAGCGCCCCGGCTGGTCCCCCGAAAATCTGAGGAACGCGGTCCTCGGCCGTTCGCACCGCTCCAAGCTGGGCAAGGCGCGCCTGAAGGCCGCCATCGACCAGACGCGGCAAGTGCTGGAAGTGCCCGCCGAGTTCCTGATCGGCATCGTCCCCGGTTCGGACACCGGCGCCGTCGAGATGGCGATGTGGTCGATGCTGGGCGCCCGCCCCGTGCAACTGATGGCCTTCGAGTCCTTCGGCAAGGACTGGGTCACGGACGTCACCAAGCAACTGAAGCTGCCGGACGTCGAGGTGCTGAGCGCCCCGTACGGCGAGCTGCCCGACACCGCCAAGGTCGATCCGGCCAAGGATCTGGTCTTCACCTGGAATGGCACGACCTCGGGCGTGCGCGTGCCCAACGCCGACTTCATCTCGGCCGACCGTGAAGGCATCACCATCTGCGACGCCACCAGCGCCGCCTTCGCCCAGGACCTGGACTGGACCAAGCTCGATGTCGTGACCTTCTCCTGGCAGAAGGCGCTGGGCGGTGAGGGCGCGCACGGGATCCTGATCCTGTCGCCGCGCGCCGTGGCCCGCCTGGAAAGCTACGTCCCGGCCTGGCCGATGCCCAAGCTGTTCCGCATGACCAAGCCAAATAAGGACGGGGGGGCCAAGGTCACGCTCGACCTGTTCGAGGGCGCGACGATCAACACCCCGTCGATGCTGTGCGTGGAAGACGCGCTCGACGCCCTGCAGTGGGGCGCCTCGATCGGCGGCCTGGAAGCCATGCAAGGCCGCGCCGACCAGAACCTCAAGGTGCTGGCCGACTGGGTGGAGAAGACCGACTGGGTCGACTTCCTGGCCGCCAGCCCGGAAATCCGCTCCAACACCTCGGTGTGCCTGAAGGTGGTGGACGCCCAGATCGCCGCCCTGCCCGCCGACGCCCAGGCCGACTTCGCCAAGAAGCTGGCCAGCCTGCTCGAGAAGGAGGGCGCGGCCCTCGACATCGGCGGCTATCGCGACGCTCCGGCCGGCCTGCGCATCTGGTGCGGGGCGACGGTGGAGGCCTCGGACCTCGAGGCCCTGACGCCGTGGCTCGACTGGGCCTTCGCCGAAACCAAGGCGGCCACGCTCCAGGCGGCCTGAAGCCGGTGTTCGCCGATCCCCTGACGCAGCGCCTGGCCGACTTCGTCATCGGCATCGGCATCGACGTCACGGCGGGCGAGCTGCCCGACGACACCTTTCTTCCCGGAGTGGACATCCGCTTCGGGGGACTGGTGATCGACGAGCAGCGGCTCGCCCACCCCGGCGACATCCTGCACGAGGCCGGCCACATCGCCGTCACCGAACCGCAAGGCCGCAAGGCCGAACGGCTCGAACCCTCCGACGGCGAGGAGATGGCTGCCCTGGCGTGGTCCTGGGCCGCGCTCACCCACCTGGAGCTCGACCCCGGCGTGGTCTTCCATCCGGAAGGCTACAAGGGCGACGCCGGGTGGCTGGTCGAGACCTTCACGTCGGGCGGCGCCATCGGCGTGCCCCTGCTCCAGGTCTACGGCCTTGCTCTCGAGCCGCGACAGGCGGCCGAGCGCGGGGTCGCTCCCTTCCCGCACATGCTGCGCTGGCTTCGCTGAGCGCGGCTTTCGAAACAAAGACACAAGCGCGGTCCGACCGCCGACAAGGAACACCTGATCATGGCTCCTCGCGTCCTCATCGCCGACAAGCTCTCCCCCGCCGCCGTCGACATCTTCAAGAACCGCGGCCTCGACTTCGACATCAAGGTCGGCCTGTCGAAAGACGAACTGATCGCCGTCATCGGCGACTATGACGGCATCGCCATCCGCTCGGGCGCCAAGCTCGACAAGGACGTGATCGCCGCCGCCCACAAGCTGCAGGTCATCGCCCGCGCCGGCATCGGCGTCGACAATGTCGACATCCCGGCCGCCACGGCCAAGGGCATCGTGGTGATGAACACCCCGTTCGGCAACTCGATCACCACGGCCGAGCACGCCATCGCCATGATGTTCGCCCTGGCCCGCCAGATCCCGGCCGCCGACGCCTCCACGCAAGCCGGCAAGTGGGAGAAGAACCGCTTCATGGGCGTGGAGCTGTACGCCAAGACGCTCGGCCTGATCGGCGCCGGCAACATCGGCGGCATCGTCGCCGACCGGGCTCTCGGCCTGAAGATGAAGGTCGTGGCCTACGACCCCTTCCTGTCGCCGGAACGCGCCATCGAGATGGGCGTCGAGAAGGTCGAGCTGGAAGAGCTGCTGGCCCGCGCCGACGTCATCACCCTGCACACCCCGCTGACCGACAAGACCCGCAACATCCTGTCGGCCGAGAACCTGGCCAAGACCAAGAAGGGCGTGCTGATCGTCAACTGCGCCCGCGGCGGCCTGGTCGACGAAGCCGCCCTGCGCAAGCTGCTGGACGAAGGCCACGTGGCGGGCGCGGCCTTCGACGTGTTCGTTACCGAACCGGCCAAGGAAAACCCGCTGTTCGGTTCGGACAAGGTGGTGGCCACCCCGCACCTGGGCGCCTCGACCTCGGAAGCCCAGGAGAACGTGGCCCTGCAGGTGGCCGAGCAGGTCAGCGACTACCTGCTGACCGGCGCCGTGACCAACGCCCTCAACAGCCCCTCGGTCAGCGCCGAGGAAGCCCCGAAGCTGAAGCCGTTCGTGGCCCTGGCCGAGAAGATCGGCGCCCTGGCCGGCCAGATGGTCGACTTCGGCATCAAGGCCATCGACATCGCCTTCGAGGGCGAGGTCTCCAACCTCAACGTCAAGCCGCTGACCTCGGCTGCGCTCGCCGGCGTGCTTAAGCCGATGCTGGCCGAGATCAACATGGTTTCGGCTCCGGCCGTGGCCAAGGAACGCGGCGTGACCGTCTCGGAAAGCCGCCAGGAAAAGAGCCCGACCTACGACTCGCTGCTGCGCGTGACCATCACCACCGAGAAGGGCAAGCGCGCCTTCGCCGGCACGGTGATCGCCGGCGCCCCGCGCGTCATCGAGGTCAAGGGCATGGAGCTGGACGCGGGTTTCTCGCCGGCCATGCTCTACATCAACAACCTCGACAAGCCGGGCTTCATCGGCGCCCTGGGCATGCTGCTGGGCGAAGCGGGCGTGAACATCGCCACCTTCAACCTGGGCCGCGTCTCGGCCGATGAAGACGCCATCGCCCTGGTCGGCGTCGACCAGGCTCCGAGCGAAGAACTGCTGGCTAAGATCCAGGCCCTGCCGCACGTGAAGGAAGCCCGCGCGCTGACTTTCTGAGGATGATCGGGCGGCGGATGGGGCTTGCCCCCGTCCGCTGCTTATTCCTTGCTTTCCTGGGCCTTGTGCCCAGGATCCATGTGTCAGCCTGCTCAGATCTCGACAGGTTGGCCCGGGTTTGAGCGGTTTCCGGCATGGGCCCTCGCCACAAGGGCGAGGGAAGCAGTTGGGGGAAGGCTCGGCGCGAAAGCCTCCGAGCCAGTGCACTTCCCGTGCAGAGCGCGACAAGAATGGCCGCGAACCGCCCACGCGCCATTTTCACGCCCCAGGTGAGCGGCTAGGGCAGGGGCTCGCGTCCTCCAGGAGCCCAGATGTCCCGCAGCTTCAAGCGCAAGATCAACTGGCTGGCCTTCGCCGTGTTCGTGGCGGCCGCCGCCTATGCGTTCTGGAAGGCGATCACGCCGGGCGACGACAGCGTCGGCCTGATCCCGTGGGACAAGGCCAAGCACTTCATCGTCTTCTATGTCCTGGCCGTGCTGGGCTGCCTGGCCCTGCCCAAGAGCCGGCTGTGGCGGATCGGCCTGGTTCTCGTGGCCTTCGGCGGGCTGATCGAGATCGTGCAGCACTTCACCGGTCGCGACATGTCGTGGGGCGACCTGGTGGCCGATTTCTGCGGCGTGACGGCGGCCTACGCCTACAGCCTGGTCGGCGCCATCCGCCGCAGGCTGCCCGCCGGCTGAGCTTGACCGTCGTTACGGCAGAGATCACGACTGCGGCGTGAAGAAGTTCCCGCCGCTCAAGACCGATTCCGACGACATGCTGCACCTGGACGCCCTGCGGGCGCTGGGCGCGGTGCTGATCGTCGTCTTCCACTTCAACCGGTTCATCAATATCGACGGCCGCTGGCAGGCGGTGGACGATACGGTCAAGAGCTTCAGCCTGCTCGTCGACCTGTTCTTCGTGATCTCCGGCTATGTGATCAGCGCCGTCTATACGGGCAGGATCCGCACCGTGTCGGATTTCCGCTGGTTCCTGCAGAAGCGCGTGGCGCGGCTGATGCCGCTGCACTGGTTGACGCTGGGGGTCTTCATCGTCATCGCCGTCGCCGGGGTCATGGGCCTGGTGAACGACCGCGACCCCAGCCGCTACGACCCCGCCTGCGTCGTGCCCAATATCCTGAACCTGCAGGCCTTCGGCATCTGCCGGGCCCAGACCTTCAACTTCGTCAGCTGGTCGATCAGCGCCGAGTGGGCGATGTACCTGCTGCTGCCGCTGCTGCTGTGGCTGGCCATGCGGGGAACGGCCTGGCTGACCCTGGTCACGGCGGTGATTCTGGCGGCGCTGTTCGCCATTCCCGCGCAGCAGCCCTTCCACATGTGGACCGCCGACTTCGGCATCGCCCGGGCCGCGCCCGGCTTCCTGGTCGGCATGATCGCCTACAAGATCCGCGGGCCGCTGGGCCGCCTGCCCGGTGCGAAGTGGTGGTTCTTCGCCTCCTGCGTCGCCTTCATCGCCGGCTGCGCCGTGCAGATGGATCGCGATGTGCTGCTGTTCGTCTGTTACGCCGTCGGCTTGCTGGGCGTGGCGGCCGACAACGCCCCCGTGAAGCCCGGCCCCGTGGTGCGCTGGCTGGCGCCCTGGGGACAGCTGTCCTACTCGGTCTACATGCTCCACCCGATCGTGCTGAAGATCGCCCTGAACTGGGTGGGTCTGGGGATGCTGCACCTGGACGGCGACGTCATGCGCCTGTGGTGCCTGGCCTGGGGCCTGGTGTTGATCCCGGTCAGCTATGCGTCGCTGATGTATTTCGAGAAGCCCGCGCGCGATGCGATCGCGGGCTGGGGAAAGAAAAAGAAACCTCTCCCATAGCGAGGGCTGGGTGTTGGGAGAAGGTCACGACCTCGAAACGTGATCCACGAACGCCGGCAGCTCGCCGATCGAGGCCAGTTCCACATAGCGCGGATGGTTCTGCGGCGCCTCGGCCGCCTCGTGGGCCCAGACCAGCGGGTAGGGGATCAGCGCGCCCCAGGCGCCGGCCTCCAGGGCCGGCAGGATGTCCGAGCGCATCGAGTTGCCGGCCATCAAGCCCTGCTCGGCGCCGGTGCCATAGCGCTCGAACACCCGGCGATAGGTGCCCGCGTCCTTCTCCGAAACGATCTCGACCGCGGCGAACAGGTCGCCCAGGCCCGAGGCGGCCAGTTTCTGCTCCTGGTGCAGGAGGTCGCCCTTGGTGATCAGGATCAGGCGGTAGCGCTTGGAAAGCTCGGCCAGCGCCCGCTCGACGCCCGGCAGGGGCTCGACCGGCTCGGTCAGCATCTCGCGGCCCACGGCCAGGATCTCGCGGATCACGCGGGTGGAGACCGCGCCGTCCGTCAGGTCCAGCGCGGTCTCGATCATCGACAGGGTGAAGCCCTTGGCCCCGTAGCCATAGACTCGCAGGTTGCGCTTCTCGGCCACGGCCAACTGGCTGTTGATCCGCTCCTCGTCGCCGAAGTCGGACAGCAGCTCGACGAACCGCTTGTGGGTCAGGCGGAACAGGCTTTCGCAGTGCCAGAGGGTGTCGTCGGCGTCGACGCCGACCGTGGTGATGAGGCTCATGCCCTCCGTCTACATCAGCGCAGGGCGCGCTTGTAGAGGTCCAGAAGGTTGGTCCAGGCCTGTTCGGCGGCGGCCTCGTTGTAGACCTGGCTGCCCTTGACCGTCCAACCGTGGGCGGCGCCGGCGAAGACCTCGACCTTGGCCGGGCGCTTGGCCTCCGCGAAGGCCGCCTTCAGCTTGTCCTTCGCGTCGGGCTCCTTCTTGTCGTCGTTGTCGGCGACTTCGATCAGGTACTCGGCGTGGGTCTTGGGGATCAGCAGGTGCGGGCTGGTCGGCTGGTCGGTGACCAGGCCCCCGCCGTGGAAGCTGGCGACGGCGGCGATGCGGCCCGGCGCGGCGGCGGCGGTGCGGAACGACAGCGGTCCGCCCATGCAGTAGCCCTGCACGCCGATCTTGCGGCCCTTGTCGGTTTCCTTCTGCGCGTCGAGGAAGGCCACATAGGCCAGGGCGTCGCGGTCGGTGCCTTCCGGCGTGACCGTGGCGCGCAGGGGCGTGATCTTGGCGCGGTCTTCGGGGTTGGCGAAGTTGAAGGTCCCATCGATCACCGGGGCCTTCTTGGCGCGATAATAGAGGTTGGGCACCAGCACCACGTAGCCGGCGGCGGCCAGGCGGCGGCCCATGTCGCGGAACACCGGCCGCAGGCTCATAACGTCGGGCCAGATCAGCACGGCTGGCCACTTGCCCTTGCCGGCCGGCTTGAACAGGGCCGCGTCGGCCTCGCCGTCGGGCGTCTTGATGACGACGTCGGTCTCGACGACCTTGTCGTCGGCGCGGGCGGCCGTGGCGGCCAGGCCCCCGGCCGCGGCGGTCATCAGGCCGAACGTGCGGCGCGAGACGCGGGGGTCATGAACCAGGCCGGGGTGGATGTCGTCGTCGCACATCGGGAGCGCTCCTCTCTAGCGGGCGCTCGCACGGTGCACGACCCGACGCCGAAGGCAATCGGATGCTGTGCTTTAGGTTGGATCTCAGATCTTACGAAACCGAGCTTCCCCGCGAAGGCGGTGATCCAAGCCGAGTCCATGGATGGCCAATGGCCGCGCTCCATCCCGGACCGTCAGCTTGGGTCCCCGCCTTCGCGGGGAAAGACGGTTCTGGGGGAAGTCTCGGAGAAGGCTTCAGAAGCTGAGCGCGAGGAACAGCACGCCGCTGATCACCACGCCCGCGGCGAGCAGCATGGCGATGGCCTGGCCGGCCAGGCTCTGACCGGGAAGTCGCGTCCAGGCGATCTTCGGCGCGCGCTTTTGGGCGGCTCGATCGTGGACGGCGGCGGTCATGATTCCATCTCCTCGTTTAAGCCCAAGCTTGTGGGGCCTGACGAGTTAACGAGCCTGAACCGCCGGCGGATGCAGGCGTGCGACCGATTGATCCAGGGTGCGCCTAAAGGGTCACACTCCAGCCGTCCCGGCCGCTGCCGGGCGGCGGGGGCCTGGCGCAGGCCGTGTGGGCCTTGTTGACCCGCCGAAGCGAGGCGGGAAAGCGGTGCAGCTTGCTGTCGGGGCGGATCGGCCGCGCCACCAGGTCGCCCTCGCAATTGGGGCAGACGCCGTGGAATCGGGTCTCCGCGCAGTCGGCGCAGAAGGTGCATTCGAAGGTGCAGATACGGGCCTCGCCACTGTGGGGCGGCAGGTCGCGGTCGCAGCACTCGCAATTGGGGCGCAGTTCGAGCAAGGGCCGTCCTCCCGTGTTCTTATGCGTTGAAGCCCCGCACCATAAGGGCTTGAGGACCCTCCGCGCGAGGGGGCGCGTTGAGAGATCACGGGAATGTGGGGCGGGCGGCGAAAAGCCGTGATCCGAGGGGTTGACCCCCCCGCCCGCGCCCCCTAAACACCCCGCCGTTTGCGCGGCGGGCGGGGTTCTCCCTGGCCCGCCTTTTTGCAACAATAACCACGCGTTCTGGAGGCGCTTCTCGAGATGTCCCAAGACCTTCTCCCCGGCGTCACCGGCGTTCTGGTTCTGGCCGACGGCACCGTCCTGCAGGGCGTGGGCTGCGGCGCGGTCGGCGATGCGGTCGGCGAGGTGTGCTTCAACACCGCCATGACCGGCTACCAGGAAATCCTGACCGACCCGTCCTACATGGCCCAGATCGTGGCCTTCACCTTCCCGCACGTCGGCAATGTCGGCACGAACAGCGAAGACGTCGAACAGGTCACGGGCGTGGCCGAGACGGCCGCTCGCGGCGCGATCTTCCGCGACGTCCCGACCGATCCGGCCAACTGGCGCGCCAACAGCGATTTCGACGGCTGGATGCAGCGCCGCGGCGTCGTCGGCCTGGCCGGCGTCGACACCCGCGCCCTGACCCGCAAGATCCGCGAGACCGGCATGCCGCACGGCGTCATCGCCCACGCGCCCGACGGCAAGTTCGACCTCGACGCCCTGAAGGCCAAGGCCCGCGACTGGTCGGGCGTCGTCGGCCTCGATCTCGCCAAGGACGCCTCGACCACCCAGACCTTCACCTGGGACGAGGGCCTGTGGTCGTGGCCGGCGGGCTACGCCAAGCTCGAACAACCCAAGTACGAAGTGGTCGTCATCGACTACGGCGTGAAGCGCAACATCCTGCGCGCCCTGGCTCACGTGGGGGCCCGCGCCACCGTCGTTCCGGCCAGCACCTCGGCCGAGGACATCCTGGCCCGCAATCCCGACGGCGTTCTGCTGTCCAACGGCCCGGGCGACCCGGCCGCGACCGGCGAGTACGCCGTGCCGGAAATCCAGAAGCTGGTCGCCAGCGGCAAGCCGGTGTTCGGCATCTGCCTGGGCCACCAGATGCTGGCCCTGGCCCTGGGCGCCAAGACCGTGAAGATGGAACAGGGCCACCACGGCGCCAACCACCCGGTCAAGGACCTGACCACGGGCAAGGTCGAGATCGTCTCGATGAACCACGGCTTCACCGTGGACAGCGAAAGCCTGCCCGAGCCGGTTCAGGAGACCCACGTCTCGCTGTTCGACGGCACCAACGCCGGCATCGCCCTGAAGGACAAGCCGGTGTTCAGCGTCCAGCACCACCCGGAAGCCTCGCCCGGCCCGACCGACAGCCTCTATATCTTCGAGCGCTTCGCCGGCCTGATGGACAAGGCGAAGTAGGACGAGACGCCCCGCTGAGAAGCGGGGCGTTTTTCGTTTCGGGTCCTGTCACGAAACCATCGCCCAGGGTTCACGCACCGATTGAGCGGCCCGTGTTAGCGTTTTCGCCGTTCCCCAATCCTCGCGAGGACGGCATGAGCGCCTATGAACGCATCGGCGGCGAGGCCGCCGCCCAGTCGGTGATCGACGACTTCTTCCAGCGCGCCCAGGGCGATGAGCGGCTTTCGGGCCTGTTCGGCGGCGAGATCGCGCCCGGCGCCCGCGCCGTGGTGGCCGGCGCCCTCGATCCCGAGACCGGCGAGGCGCGCGGCGATCTGGAGCTGGCCCAGGTGTGGTTCGGCGCCAATGCGCTGGAGGACGACGAACTCGACCTGATCATCGGCCATCTGGCCGCCGCCCTCGAAGCCGCCGGGATCGACGACGAGATCACCGCCGACGTCGCCGACCAGATCGAACTCCTCCGCGACCTGGCCCTGGGGCCGGACGAAGAAGACTACGACGACGAGGATGAAGACGAGGAAGGCGAAGTGGCGGCCTGACCTGATCCTTCTCCCCTTGCGGGAGAAGGTGTCGCCGTAGGCGACGGATGAGGGGTCTCTCAAACCTCGGACGTCGCGCCAAGTGATCCGCTGGTCGCAGCGGATAGGCTTTTCGACCCCTCACCCGACCTCCCTCCGGGAGGCCACCCTCTCCCGCAAGGGGAGAGGGGATTTACGTCCCAAACTGGGTGAACGGCACCTTGTTGAACAGCTCCCGCTCGCCGCCGCGGGGGTCGTCGGCCATGCGGGTGGTTTCGTTGAACACCAGGGTCTGGCGGCGGGGCAGGGTGTAGGGCTCCCATTTGGGAATGGCCGCGCAGTTGGGATCGCCGGTGCGGGCGAAGGCGACGAAGGCGTCCATCATGGTGTCGGACATCGCCTGGCTGCGGGCGTCGGTTCCGACGATGGCCCCCTTGGCGTCTAGCGTGCCGAAGACGAGGCAGATGTCGAGCGTGTGCGGCGCGCCCCAGATCCCGCCGTCCTTGGGCGACTTCCAGTCCAGTTGGTAGACGAAGGCCGGGGCGCGGGTCGGGGCGCGTGCCTCGGCCTGAAGGATGGCCGCCTTCCACGAGCGGCCGGCCGTCGAGGCGGCGAAATAGACGTCCGACGGCGAATAGTGCGGATACATCTGGCGATAGGCCGCCACCACCGTGGCCGGGTCGATGTCGATGCGGGCGTTGAACTGGCTGGGCAGCTTCTCGACCACCTGGGCCCAGGTCATGTCGAACACCTTGGGATCGGAGCCGACGAAGCCGCGGGTCTCGTCGTGGGTGTTGCCGCAGATCAGCGGCACGTCCAGGCCTTGGGGCGCCGCATCGGGGAAGAACGGGTGGCGGGTCAGCGAGCGCTCGTCGAGGACGGGACCCATATAGACCCCGCCCGAGCCGGCCACGGGATCGACCGCTTTGAGGCCGTTCAGCAGCTGGTCGGCGGGCAGGGCGCGCAAGGTCGCCAGGTCGTTGATCCCCAGCTTCTCCAGGAACAGCTTGGCGCGCTTGGTGGCGTTGAACGGCCCGCCGGCGGTGACCTGCTGGCCGCTCATGGTGACGGCGCGGTGGAACAGGCCCTTGGCGGCCGGCATGGCCAGCAGGGTGGCGATCTTGGCCCCGCCGCCGGATTGGCCAAACAGCATGACCCGGTCGGGATCGCCGCCGAAGGCCTCGATGTTGTCGCGCACCCATTGCAGGGCCAGGACGAGGTCGAGCTGGCCGACATTGCCGCTGTCGGCGACGCTGGGATCGTCGAACAGGCGGGCCAGATAGAGATAACCGAAGGCGTTCAGGCGGTGGTTGACGGTGACCACCACGACGTCGCCGCGCTTGGCCAGCTTCGTCCCGTCGTACCAGGGGCTGCCGCCCGAACCGCCGTTGTAGGCGCCGCCGTGGATGTAGAACATCACCGGCCGCTTGCCGCCGTCGGCCAGGCCGGTCTTGGACGCCTTGGCCGGCGTCCAGACGTTGAGGAACAGGCAGTCCTCCGACAGGGTCTCGCCTTCCTCGCCCTTGCCGGTCTGCATCGAGGCCGCGCCGTAGGCCAGGGCGTCGGCGACGCCGGTCCAGGGGGGGGGCTTGCGGGGCGGGGCAAAGCGACCCGCTCCGCCCGTGTCGGCCCCGTAGCGCAGGCCCTTGAACACATGGACGCCGTCGGCGGTGGTCGCGCCCCGTACCTTGCCGGCGGCGGTGGTCACGATCGGCGAGCGGGCAGGACCGGTGGGCTTGGCGGCGTGGGCGGGCAGGGCGCCGGCGGCGGCGGCCGCGCCGGCGGCCAGCAGCAGGCTGCGACGATCCATGGGGTGTTCCTCCGGCGCTTCTGACGAGCTTGCGCCATGGCTAGCACGAACCATGACACCGGTGACAATCCATTTTGCGCAAGGCTGCCCCTCTCCCCTTGCGGGAGAGGGTGGGCTCGCGAAGCGAGGTCGGGTGAGGGGTCTCTCAGGCCTTTCCGTCATGGTCGTGAAAGCGATGGCGGTGTTGGGCGTTTGAGAGACCCCTCATCCGTCGGCCTTCGGCCGCCACCTTCTCCCGCAAGGGGAGAAGGACGATCATCACCACATCGACGCGGCCGCCCGCGCGGGCCAGGTCTCGTCATAGGTCGGTCCGCCGACCTCGCCGTCGGTGATGGAGGCCAGCATCGCCCCGGCGCTGGGCAAGCTCTTGGCGTCGACGTGAGCCTCAGCGTTCCACAGCCCGGCCCGCATCACCGCGCGGGCGCACTGGAAATAGCATTCCTCGATGGTCACGATCAGCGCGGTGCGCGGCGCCTTGCCGTCGACCGCCAGCCCCGCCAGCAGGTCTGCATCGGCGCTGATCACCGCGCGGCCGTTGACCCGGAAGGTCGTGCCCGAGCCGGGGATCAGGAACAACAGCGCCACGCGCGGATCGCGGATGATGTTGCGTAAGGAGTCGATGCGGTTGTTGCCGCGCCGGTCGGGCAGGACCAGCGTGCGGTCGTCGGCGATGGTCACCAGGCCGTGGGCGTCGCCGCGCGGGCTGCAGTCCAGGCCCTCGGGGCCGACCGTGGCCAGGGCCAGGAACGGCGAGGCCTCGACCAGGCGGCGGTAGTCGCTCGTCAGCCGATCGCTGACCTTGGCGGTGGAGGCCGCCACCGGCGCTGAGCTGTAGATCGCCTCCAGCGCCTCCAGGGTGTCGATGATCGCCATGCGCCGTCTCCCGTTCGGCGGGAGCCTAGCAGCGGCGGGCCGGGCCTGTCAGGCGCGGCGGTCCAGCGCCTGCTGGCAGGCCTCGGCCAGGCGGCGGGGCGAGATCGGCTTGTCGACGATGGTGCGGCGGGCGTCGGCCAGTTGGTTGGCGTTGCCGGTGACGAACACCGTCGGGATGCGCCCCAGCTTGGCCTCGATGGCCTCGACCGCCTCCAGCCCGGTGCCGCCGATGATGCGGAAGTCGGCGGTGATCAAATCTGGGGCGCGGGCCAGGGCGCAGGTCAGCGCTTCCTGCGGACTGTCGGCGATGTCGAAGCTTGAATAGCCCTGGGCGGCCAGAAGGGCCTCGACCTCGAGCGCGATGAGGATCTCGTCCTCGATGATGAGCGCGTGGCCTTGGGACCGTTTCACTGCACTTAACGCCAATCCGCTGTCGTCCCTTACAAGACTACAACCCGAACTTTCAGTTCTCGCCAATCGATTTCGCGCGTCGCTCCTCAGAAATGTGTTGCTGCACGCACGAGCGCTCACGCCCGCGTGATGGCGCCGCCCGCGCCGCGAGAGCGGGCCGGGGCCGTTTCCCTCCCAGGCCGAAAGCCTTTATGCAGTTGGAAAAACAAGACGAGCAGGAGCGCCCCCTACCCATGACCCAACCGCTGGTCCTCACCGAGAAGCGTGGCCATGTCGCCATCCTCACCCTCAACCGCCCCGAGGCGCTGAACGCCCTGGGCGCGCCAGGCGACGGCGACCAGGTGGCGGCCGCCTGCGAGGCGATCAACGACGACCAGGACGTTCGCTGCGTGATCCTGACGGGCGCGGGCAAGGCCTTCTCGGCCGGCGGCGATGTCAAGGCGATGAAGGCCCGCGAGGGCGCCTTCGGCGGCAATGGCGTGGCCGTGCGCGACGGCTACCGCAAGAACATCCACCGCATCGTGCGGGCCATCTACGGCCTGGAGGTCCCGTCGATCGCGGCGGTCAACGGCGCGGCCATCGGCCTGGGCTGCGACGTGGCCTGCATGACCGACATCCGTATCGCAGCCGATACGGCCAAGTTCGGCGTGACCTTCCTGAAGCTCGGCCTGATCCCCGGCGACGGCGGCGCCTGGCTGATGCCGCGCACCGTGGGCATGAGCCGCGCGGCCGAGCTGCTGTTCACCGGCGACGTCATCGACGCGGCCAAGGCGGCCGAGTGGGGCCTGATCAGCCGCGCCGTGCCCTCGGCCGACCTGATGGGCGAGGCCCTGGCCCTGGCCGAACGGATCGCTCAGCAGCCGCCTCACGCCTTGCGCATGGCCAAGAGTCTGCTCAAGCACGGCCAGACGGCGAGCTATGACACCCTGATGGAGATGAGCGCCGCCGCTCAGGCCATCGCCCACCACACCGAGGACCACATGGAAGGCGTCGACGCCATTCTCGAAAAGCGCCAACCCACGTTCCGGGGCGCCTGAGGCATGGGTAAGGAAGCGCGGGCCTGGGGCCAGCTCAGCGACGGCGAAAGCGACGGCAAGCTTCTGTGGGAGCCGCCCAAGCTGATCTTCCGCGGGGCGGTGCGGGGCATCTACCAGGGCCACGCCCTGCGCGACATCCGCGCCGAGGGCGACGACATCGTCCTGTCCGACGGCACGCGCTTCAGCCTCGATCCCGGCCAGGCCGAAAAGTGGGTGCACGCCATCCTCAATCCGCCCACGCGACTGGACAAGCTGGGCGTCAAGCCGGGCATGACCGTGGTGGTCGACGGCGTCGACGACGAGGCCTTCCTCGATGAACTCTCGACTCGCGTCGACGCCGAGGTGGGGACCGGCGAGGACTTCGAGGACGTCGACCTGCTGTTCCTGGCCGCCGACGACCTGGGCCAACTGGATCGGCTGGAAGACCTGCAAGGCGCCCTGGCCGAGAAGGGCGCCATCTGGGTTGTCTCTCAGAAGGGCAAGACCGCGCCGCTGAAGGATGTCGACGTCATGGCGGCCGCCCGGGGCATGGGCCTGGTCGACACCAAGGTCTGCGCCTTCTCCAAGACCCACACGGCCCTGCGTTTCGTGCGTCGCAAGGGCTGAGGCGATGATCGTCGGCCGGCGCGCGGGCCTTCTCGAAATCGCCTTCGCCCTGCGCGGCTCGATCCTGCTCAGCATCGCCGGAAGGCTTGCGGTGCTGCTGCTGGTGTCGATCGTCGCGGTGCTGACGGCCCAGCGCTGGCCAGCGGCGCTGGAGCGGCTGAACGCGCTGCCCTTCACGCTGATCGGCCTGTCGCTGTCGATCTTCATGAGTTTCCGGAACAACGCCTGCTACGACCGCTGGTGGGAGGCGCGAAAGCTCTGGGGCGGCCTGATCATCGCCGCCCGCAGCTTCGCGCGGCAGACGCAGGGATTGCCGGCCGAGAAGCGCGAGCCTCTGCTGCTGGGCCTGGCGGGTTTCGCCGGCGGGCTGGCGGCGCGCCTGCGGGGCGGAGACGAGCGGGCGGCGATCGCGCGCTGGCGCGAGGTTGCGAACCTGGCGGCCGCGCCCAATCCGACCGATGCGATGCTGGCCGCCGTCGGCGCTGACTGCGCCCGGCTGGAAGGAGAGGGCGCCGTGACCCCGATTCACCTGTCGGTGCTGGAGGCCCGGCTGACCGAGCTCAGCCACGTCCAGGCCGCGTGCGAACGGATCAAGGCCACGCCGTCGCCCTTCTCCTATTCGCTGATGCTGCACCGTACGGCGCACGTCTTCTGCCTGCTGCTGCCGTTCGCCCTGGCCCACGCGCTGGGCTGGTGGACGCCGGCCCTGGTGCTGCTGATCGGCTACACCTTCTTCGGCCTCGACGCTCTCGGCGACCAGCTGGAAGACCCGTTCGGCCTGGAGGACAACGACCTGCCGCTGGACGCCATGGTCCGCACGGTCGAGCGCGACCTGCTGTTCTCGCTGGGCCGGGAAGACCTGCCGCCGGTGATCGAGGCCAAGGGGTATCGGCTGACGTGATCAGACCCTCCCCCCGGAAGGGGAGGTGGCCCGGAGGGCCGGTGGGGAAAGGTTCTGCTGAGGTTGGGGAAGGTTACTGGCTCTCAAGCCACATCCCCCACCGTCGGCTTCGCCGACACCTCCCCCTTCAGGGGGAGGGTCTTTTGGCCTAGAACCGCTGCTTGCAACCCTGCCTCTGGTGAACGCCGCGCAGGAAGCCGCGGCGGGCGAGGCCCGCGTCGCCGAGGGCCTCCAGGTGGCGATCGGCGGGGGCCGCGCCGGAGATTTCGCGCACCAGGCTGCGGAAGGGGATGATCGAATTGACGATCGCCTTGCCGCCGGCCTCGGCCAGCTTGCCGGTGCGGTTTTCCGTGTATTCGTTGCCGGTCTGGTAGTCGGGGCCCAGCACGTCGTTCAGGCGCTGGATCTCGACGACAAGCTTGGCGCAGGTCTTCAGACCCTTGAGGCTGTAAGGATCGGCCAGGGCTTCTTCCAGAACCGGCGGGATCTTCTTCTTCGACAGGCCGACGTCGCGGGCCGGCTGAGTGCCGATCTCCATCGACTTCTCGCGCCACCCGTCGGGCCGGCCGTCGCCGTCCGAATCCTTGCCGGGAGGCGGGGGAGGCTTGCTGGCCGCGGCGGCCTGGGGCGACTTGGCGGGATAGGCCGGCTGAGCCGTGGCGCAGCCCGTCGCCATGGACGCCGCCGCGCCCAGGATCGCAAATTTCGTCAGAACCGCCCGCATGACACCCCGCTCCACTGCTTCGCGCCCATCATAAGGTGATGAACGCTGATCAGGAACGGCAAGCTGAACCTTGGGTTCCACGGCGCCCGGCGCCATTCGCGGCATTGATTTACATGTTTGTAAATTGTACCGAAGGTTGTGCATAAACAAATCAACCACTAGGGAGGTACCAATGTCCTGGATCTCGCGTCTGTTCGCGCTGGTCGCGATGGCGGGGGCGCTCGTCGCCACCGGCGCTCAAGCCCAGGTGATCACGCCCAATCCGACGACGTTCACGGTCGCCGGCTCGATGACCATCGAAGCCGCGGCGGGCTGCGACTATGTCATGACCTTCGACGTGCCGGCGGGGGGCGCCTCCGCGACCGTCACCAACGCCGCCATTACAGGCGGCTACGGCTGCGAACAGATGAGCTTCACCGGCCTGCCGTGGAACGTGCGGTTGGGCCCCCAGAAGCTCTACATCGACAACTTCGGGATGATGTTCGGCCCAGTCCACCCGACCGGCTCGCAGACCCTGGAAGTCAACTGGGGCAACGGCTCGCCCGGCGGGGGCTTCTTCTACACCCAGCTGTCGTTCCTGACGACCTGGAGCTATTTCCAGGTCAGCTCGGGCACGCCGATCGTCATCAACTGACGCGCCGGAGGCGGCGGCCGTCAGGCCGCCGCTTTCGCTCGCTTGCGCCAGAACCGCATGACGCCGTCGTCCAGCTTGCCCAAACGCAGGGCGGCCAGGTCGAGGGCGTAGTTCTGGTGCACCTTCCACGGCGCCTTGGTTCCCTGCTTGGGGAACTTGTCCATCGCCCGCTGCACATAGCCCGACGAGAAGTCGAGCCAGGGAACCGCGGCCATGTCGGGCTGGTCCAGGTGGGGCACGCAGATGTCCATGCCCGCCCGGTCCATGTGGTTGAGCAGCCGGCAGACATATTCGCTGGTCAGGTCGGCCTTCAGCGTCCACGAGGCGTTGGTGTAGCCGAAGGCCGAGGCCAGGTTCGGCACGTCGCTGAACATCATGCCCTTGTAGCTGAAGCCCTTGGCCAGATCGACGGAGGCGCCGTCGACCACCACCTCCATGCCGCTCAGGAGCTGCATGCGCAGGCCGGTGGCCGTGACGACGATGTCGGCCTCCAGGGTCTTGCCCGATTTCAGCTTGAGCCCTTGCTCGGTGAAGGTGTCGATGTGGTCCGTGACCACCGAGGCCGAGCCGTTCTTGATCGAGGCGAACAGATCGGCGTCCGGCACCAGGCACAGCCGCTGGTCCCAGGGATTGTAGCGCGGCGTGAAGTGGGTCTCGACGTCGTAGTCCTTGGGCAGTTGGTCGCGGACCAGATTGATCAGCCGCTCCTTGGTCTTTTCCGGCTTCTTCCGGGCCAGGTTGAAGAACAGCATGGTGATCAGCACGTTCTTCCAGCGCGTGATCCCGTAGGCGGTCATGGCCGGCAGTTTCGCCCGCATCCAGTTGGCCAGGCCGTCCTCGGCCGGACGCGAGACCACATAGGTCGGCGAGCGCTGCAGCATGGTGACGTGGGCGGCGGTCCTGGCCATTTCCGGCACGATGGTTACCGCCGTCGCGCCGCTGCCGATCACCACGACCTTCTTGCCGGCGTAGTCGAGGTCCTCGGGCCAGTGCTGCGGGTGGACGATGGTCCCCTTGAAGCGCTCGGTCCCCTCGAAGTCGGGCGTGTAGCCGGCGTCATAGGCGTAGTAGCCGGCGCACATGTAGAGGAAGCCGCAGGCGATCTCGACCGTCTCACCAGAGTCGATCCGCTCGGCCTGCACCGTCCAGGTGGCGGTCTCGCTGCTCCATTCGGCGCGGCGCACCTTGTGGCGGAAGCGGATGTGCGCGTTCACCCCGGCCTCGGTGGCGGTTTCGCGCACGTAGTTCAGGATCGACGGGCCGTCGGCGATGGCTTTCGCCTGCCGCCACGGCTTGAAGGCGTAGCCAAGGGTGTACATGTCGCTGTCGGACCGGATGCCGGGATAGCGGAACAGGTCCCAGGTGCCGCCGATGGCGTCGCGGGCCTCAAGGATCGCGTAGGTCTTGCCCGGGCAGCGTCGCGTCAGGTGATGCGCCGCGCCGATGCCCGACAGGCCCGCCCCGACGATCAGGACGTCGAAATACTCCGTGCTCATGGCCGTCTCCGTCCCCGTGGTCCGGTGAGCCCGGATCCTGTTTTAAGTGAACGATGTTCACCAGCAAACGACCGTTTGGACCCGACGTCAATTGCGGCGCGTGCGATGGCGTCGGTTTTCATTGCGCATGGTCCTCGTGCCCGCGTATGCGGAAGGTCATGTCCCTACGCGACTTCGGCCTGTTGGTGCTGATCTGCCTGATCTGGGCCAGCAACAACATCGTCTCCAAGATCGTGGTCGCCCACTGGGGCGTGCCGCCGCTGTTCTATGCGGCGGTGCGCTTTGCCTTGGTCGCGGCGGTGACGCTGCCGTGGCTGCTGCCCGCGCCCCGGCCGACCTGGCGGATGCTGGTGGTCGGCGTGCTGATGGGGGCGGGGGGTTTTGCGCTGCTGTTCATGGGCTTCAAGACCGCCTCGCCGTCGGCGGCGGCGGTGGTGGTGCAGGCCGGCGTGCCCTTCACCACCCTGCTGTCGGTGCTGATGCTGGGCGAGAAGATCCACTGGCGGCGGGGGATCGGCATCGCCCTGACCCTGGCCGGCGCGCTGATCGTGATCTGGAACCCGCGCGGCTTTTCGCTGTCGATGGGCCTGTGGCTGGTGGTGGCCTCGGCCCTGGCCGGCTCGCTGGGCGCGGTGATGATGAAGCAGATCCAGCGGGTGAAGCCGTTGCAGCTGCAGGCCTGGGTGGGCTTCACCTCGGTCTGGCTGCTGGCCGCCGCCAGCCTCGCCCTGGAGCCCGGCGCCAGCGACAAGGCCTTCGAGGCCGGCTGGCCGTTCGTGGCCGCCGTGGCCTATTCGGCGCTGGTGGTGTCGGTGATCGCCCACACCGGCTATTACGGGCTGATCCAGCGCTACGAGGCCAACCTGATCGCTCCGCTCACCCTGATGACGCCGCTGATGACCATCGGTCTTGGCGTCGCCATCACCCATGACCATTTCGACCTGCGCATGGGCCTGGGCGCGGCCCTGGCCCTCGCCGGCGTGCTGATCGTGGCCCTGCGCCGCAACCAGGTGACGCCGCTACTGATGTTTCTCAAGGACCGCTCGCAATGACCATCGTCGAGGCCCCGTCGCCGAACTTCGACGCCCGCAAGGCCGTGCCCGACACCGTCGTGCTGCACTATACCGGCATGCAGAGCGGCGAGGCGGCCATCGAGCGCCTGCGTGATCCCGAGGCCAAGGTCAGCGCTCACTACGTCGTGGAAGAAGACGGCCGGGTGTTTCGCCTGGTGGCCGAGGAGCGGCGGGCCTGGCACGCCGGCGCGGCCTTCTGGAAGGGCGTCAAGGACATCAACTCGTCCTCGATCGGCATCGAGATCGTCAATCCCGGCCACGAGTTCGGCTATCGCGCCTTTCCCGACGCCCAGATCGCCTCGGTGATCAACCTGCTGGCCGACATCCGCTCGCGCTGGACCATCGACGACGACCGCATCATCGGCCATTCCGACGTCGCCCCCGCGCGCAAGATCGATCCGGGCGAACTGTTCCCGTGGAAGCGCCTGGCCGAGAGCGGCCATGGCCTGTGGGTCGAGCCGCCGTCCTCGCCCGGCGCGCCGCTGGGCCGGGGCGAGGAGGGGACCGGCGTCTTCGCGCTGCAAGCGGGCCTCACGCGCCTGGGCTTCGACTGCGCGCCGTCTGGCCAGTACGACGAGTGGACGGAGACGGTGGTCGCCGCCTTCCAGCGCCACTGGCTGCAGACCCGCTTCGACGGCGTCGCCGACGGCGAGACCCGCGCGCGGCTGGTGGGTCTGCTGCGGGCGGCGGCGGGCGCCTGATGCATCCGGCCAGGGCTTTCCACGTCGAGGACCGCGCGCGCCTGCTCGCCTTCTTCGCCGAGCATTCGTTCGTGACGCTGTGCGCCAGCGTCGGCGGCCGGCCGTTCGTGGCCCAGGCGCCGGTGGTGGTGCGCGACCTGGGTGAGGACGGCCTCTTTCTCGACTTCCACCTGTCGCGCCGCAACGAGCTGGCCCCGGCGGTGGTGACGGGCTTTTCCGCCATCGCCGTGGCCAGTGGCGCGCACGCCTATGTCAGCCCCGACTGGTACGGTACGCAGGACCACGCGCCGACCTGGAACTATGTCTCGGCCGAGGCCGAGGGCTTCGTTACGCCGCTGTCGGACGCCGAGACGGTTCAACTGCTCGACGACCTGGCCGCCCAGGAGGAGGCGCTCCTGGCGCCCAAGCCCGCCTGGACGCGCGACAAGCTGTCGGGGGCCCGGTTCGAGGGGCTGTTCAAAGGTATTGTCGGCGCGCGGCTGCACGTCGAGCGCCTGGAAGGCACCTTCAAGCTCGGCCAGAACAAGTCGCAGGCCGAGCGCGTGGGCGTGATCGAAGCGCTGGGCGATCACCCCGTGGCGGACTGGATGCGGGGCGAGGGTTAGATCGTCAGCACTGGCGCGCCTTAGAGGGCCAATTGTCGGTCGCTGGTGAGTAGCAGTGCGCCCTCGAACATCGCGATGATCTCGTCGGCGAACATGGTGTCGAAGTCGTCCGGGACCATGCCCTCGCCGTCCATGAACCCGATCCGTCGCGCGGCCGGGCGGTCCTCGGCCTGAAGTGGCACGACCTTGACCATGGGCTTGCCGGCCTTGGCTATAATGAAGGCTTCGCCGTCGGCGGCCTGCTCGACGAGGCGCGAGAGGTGGGTCTTGGCCTCGTGGATGTTGACGGTGCGCATCCGCGGCTCCGTGAACTAAGTCCGGTTAGTTTAGTCCATCGCGCCAAGATCGCCAATTGACCGCCGCCCTATCCGCCGTCAAAGAGAGCGCGGACCAGATGGCCGGGCGATCGCGGTATCCCGCAAGGGAGTCGAGGAAAGTCCGGGCTCCACGGTGACAAGGCGGTGGGTAACGCCCACCGGGAGCGATCCCAGGGAAAGCGCCACAGAAAGCAAACCTCCTCCCTACGGGGCGGGAAGGGTGAAAGGGTGGGGTAAGAGCCCACCGCGGACCTGGCGACAGGGACGGCATGGCAAGCCCCGCCTGGAGCAAGACCGAATAGGGATCCCGCGCCGGTTCGCCGGCTAGGTCGTCACTGGCCGAGAGGATCCGGGTTGGTCGCCAGAGTCGTCCAGCAATGGGCGGCCAAGAGGAATGATCGTCGCGTCCCTGTTCACAGGGGCGGCACAGAACCCGGCTTACAGGCCGTCTGGTCCATCAAACTTTCCGCAACCCCAAGCGCCCCAAGGCCCACCGAAATGGGCCGCGATGGGATGCGTCTGTGCGCGAGTCTGTGGATAGAAATTCAGTTGTCTGTATGTTCCGAAATTAACCAATTTAAGCGGTTCGATATTACCGCTAGCGCCTTTGAATTCCTGGCGAAATGGCCCCTGGTGTCATTGTTTCCCACTTCATCCCATGTTAACCCATTCGGGCCGGTCGGACTCGTGCTGGGGCGACCGTGTTTTGGGCAAGGGTTGGCGGGGTGTTCCTCTCGACGTTCGAGAAGCAGCTGGACAGCAAACGGCGCCTCGTGGTGCCGCAGGAGTTCCGCGCCGCCGTCTCGGGCCCCTTCGACGGCATTTTCTGCTTCCCCTCGATCGAGGCCGACTGCCTGGAAGCCGGCGGCAAGGCCCTGTTCGACCGCTATCAGTCGGTGATCGACGAGCTGCCCTTCGGTGACCCGGTGCGCTCGGCGCTGGAAACCAGCGTCCTGGGCGGCATGGCTCGCCTGTCGTTCGACACCGCCGGCCGCATCACCCTGCCCGACGTTCTGTGCGACATGTTCGGCCTTACGGACGAAGTGACGATCGTGGGTCTGGGCGAGCGCTTCCAGATCTGGTCGCGCGACGCGTTCCAGGCTCACCGCGCGGCTCAACGCGAACTGGCCCGCGACGGTCTGGCCGCCCTGCGCGCCCAGCAGCGCACCGCGCGCCTGGGAGGCGCCGCATGAGCGCCGCCCCGCACATCTCGGTCCTGCTGAGCGAAGTCGTTCAGGCGCTCGACGCCAAGCCGGGCGACATGATCCTCGACGGCACCTTCGGCGCCGGCGGCTACACCCGCGCGATCCTGGCCAGCGGCGCCTCGGTCACGGCCTTCGACCGCGATCCGACAGTGCAGCGCTTCACGGCCGATCTTCCCGCGACGGATGGTCGCTTTCGGCTGATTCAGGACCGTTTCTCGCAAATCACCGCCTATTTTGGGCCTGCGTCGGTGGACGGCGTAACCCTGGATCTTGGCGTGTCTTCCATGCAGCTCGACGAGGCCGAGCGCGGCTTCTCCTTCATGCGCGACGGTCCGCTGGACATGCGCATGGGCGACGACGGCCCCACGGCGGCCGATCTGGTCAACACGCTCGACCAGACCGAGCTGGCCCGCATTCTCTATGTCTATGGCGAGGAGCACGCCTCGCGCCGCGTGGCCAGCTTCATCGTGAAGCGTCGCGCCGAGAAGCCGTTCACCCGCACGCTGGACCTGGCCGAGGTGATCGAGCGGTCGCTGGGCGGTCGCAAGGGCGCCAAGGTTCACCCTGCTACGCGCTCGTTCCAGGGTCTGCGCATCGCCGTCAATGACGAGCTGGGCGAGCTGGAAGCGGGCCTGGCCGCCGCCGAGGCGGTGCTGAAGCCGGGCGGTCGCCTGGCGGTGGTGACCTTCCATTCGCTGGAAGACCGCATCGTGAAGAACTTCCTGGCCGAGCGCGCCGGCCGCACGCCGGGCGGTTCGCGCCACGCGCCGCCGACCGCCGCCGGCGCGCCCGCCAGCTTCAAGTTGATCTCGACCAAGGCCATCGCGCCGGGCGAGGAGGAGCTGGCCGTCAATCCGCGCGCCCGCTCGTCCAAGCTGCGCGCCGCCGTCCGCACCGAGGCCCCCGTCTGGGAGGCCTCGGCGTGAGGATTTCAGAGATCTTCCATCGCCGCGTCCGCGGCTTTCGCGTGGTCGATATCGTCGGCGTCGGGGTGCTGCTGACCCTGGTGCTGGGCGTCTACATGGCCAAGGCCTTCGCCGGTCGCGAGCGCGCCGAGATCGCCTCGGTCGAGCGCCAGATCGAGGAAGAGCGCATCAAGGTGCGCCTGCTGAAAGCCGAGGTCGCTCACCTGGAGCAGCCGCGCCGCATCGAATCCCTGGCCCAGGCCGCTCAGCTGGCCCCGATCGCGCCCGATCGCGAAACCAGCGAAGACGCGCTGATCGACGTGGCCCGCAAGCCGGTCCCCGCCTCGAAGCTGCCCGCCCCGCCGGTCGCCGCCAAGGCCGATCCGGCCCTGGCCGCCGCCGACGCTCCCGACGGCGTCACCACCGGCGCCGAGGAGGCTCCGCGATGAGCCTGGCCAACCTCGTTCCCCACGGCGGCGGTCCGGCCTGGCGCTGGCTGATCGAGCGCGTCTGGCGCCTGGAACACGCCTTCGAGCGCTCGCGCGCCGCGGCCAAGCCCGAAGACGACACCAGCATCCGCATCTTCTTCGTCCTGGCCCTGTTCGCCTGCGCCTTCATGGTGCTGGCCGTCGGCGCCACCTGGGCGGCGGTGTTCTCCAACGCCGGCAAGAACGGCGGCTTCCTGGCGGCCATGGAAGGCGCGCGCGGCGATCTCGTCGACCGCGAGGGCAAGCTGCTGGCCGTCGACCTGACCCACTACGCGCTCTACATCGACCCCAAGGAAGTCTGGGACGCCAAGGCCACCCGCGTCGCCCTGGGCAAGGCCCTGCCGCAGGTGCCGGCCAAGCGCCTGGACAAGGCCATCTTCGGCGATCGCCGCACCTTCCTGCTGGGCGGTCTCGACCCGGCCCAGAAGGACGCCATCTTCAACCTGGGCCTGCCGGGCGTGGAGTTCGAGGAGCAGGCCCGCCGCGTCTATCCGCTGGGCGGCTCGGCCGCGCACTTCGTCGGCTTCGTCGACGGCGGCGGCAAGGGCCTGGCCGGCGCCGAGGGCGCGCTGAACGACGACATCCATGCGGCCGCCGCCAAGGGCGAGGGCGCCGCCCCGATCGCTCTGTCGATCGACCTGCGCGTCCAGGCCGCCCTCGAGGACGAGCTGCGCAAGGCCGCCCTGGAGTTCGGCCCCAAGGGCGCAGTCGGCATCGTCACCAACGTCCACACCGGCGAGATCCTGGGCCTGGCCAGCTATCCTGACTTCGACCCGAACGATCCGGGCAAGGCCAGCGACGACGCCAAGCTGAACCGCGCGGCCGCCTCGGTCTACGAGATGGGCTCGACCTTCAAGGCCTTCACCGTCGCCATCGGCCTGGACACCGGCGTGGCCACGCCCAGCTCGACCTTCGACGCGCGCGAGCCCTACAAGCTGGGCTACCGCACGATCCACGACTACCACGCCTCGCGGAAGATCCTGACCCTGGTCGAGGTGTTCCAGCACTCGTCCAACATCGGCACCGCGCGCCTGGCCGAGGGCGTCGGCGCCCAGCGGCTGAGCCAGTATTACAACAATCTGGGCCTGACCAAGCCGGCCAAGGTGGAGCTGCGCGAGTCCGCCCGTCCGCTGACCCCGAAGAAGTGGGACACCGACGCGGTGGCCTCCACCTCGTTCGGCCACGGCATGAACGTCAGCCCGCTGGCCCTGGCCCGCGCGTTCGGCCCGCTGCTGAACGGCGGCACCATGCCGCCGCTGACCATCCGCAAGCTGCCGCCCGGCGTGCGCCCGGAAGGTCCGCGCGTGCTGTCGGAAGAGACCTCGCAGCAGATGCTGCAGATCATGCGCGCCAATGTCACCGGCGGCAGCGGCAAGACCGCCGACGTCAAGGGCCTGTCGGTCGGCGGCAAGACCGGCACCGGCGAGAAGTACGATCCGTCGATCCGCGGCTACAACCACCAGCGTCAGGTCTCGTCCTTCGCCGCGGTGTTCCCCACCGAGGGGCCGATGGAGGCCGACCGCTATTTCGTCCTGATCCTGCTGGATGAACCGCACGGCACGGCCAAGACCTTCGGCTTCTCGACCGGCGGCTGGGTGGCCACGCCGGCCGCCGGCCGGGTCATCGACCGCATCGCCCCGTTCCTCGGCGTCCAGCGCCGGAACGAACTCATCATCGCCGGCGCCCAGCCGAAAGCCACCACGCCAGGGGCGGGACTTTGATCAAGACGCTTTCACAGATCCTGCACCGTCCGTTCGACGCTGACCCGGCCATCGCCGGCGTCACCGCCGACAGCCGCAAGGTGCGTGAAGGCTTCCTGTTCGCCGCCCTGCCGGGCAGCAAGGTCGACGGCCGCAGCTTCATTCCGGGCGCGATCGCCTCGGGCGCCGCCGCCGTCCTGGCTCCCGACGACGTCACCGATCTTTCGGTGCCGACCGCCCACGCGACCGACATCCGCCGCGCCTACGCGCTGGCCGCCGCGGAGTTCTGGATCGCCCAGCCGGCCACGGTGATCGCGGTCACCGGCACCAACGGCAAGACCTCGGTCGCCGGATTCGCCCGCCAGATCCTGGCCCTGCTGGGCAAGAAGGCCGCCAGCATGGGCACGCTGGGCGTCGTCGTCAGCGCCCCGGGCGTTCCCGACGAGCAACTGACCCCGCCGGGCCTGACCACGCCCGACGCCGCCGACGTCGCCGAGATGGCCGCCAAGCTCGCGCAGATGGGCGTCACCCATCTGGCCGTCGAAGCCTCGTCGCACGGCATCGATCAGCGTCGCCTGGACGGGCTGAAGATCAGCGCCGCCGGCTTCACCAACTTCACCCAGGACCACCTCGACTATCACGGCACCATGGGCTGCTACCGGGCCGCCAAGCTGCGCCTGTTCGAGGCCCTGCTGCCGCGCGGCGCGACCGCCGTGCTGAACGCCGACAGCGACGCCTTCCCCGCCTTCGCCGCCGCCGCCGTGACCTCGGGCGAGACCATCCTGTCGGTGGGCGAGCAAGGGCAGGGCCTGAAGCTGATCTCGCGCGAGCCGACCCCGTGGGGTCAGCTGCTGAAGATCGCCGCCCAGGACCGTGAGTTCGAGGTGAAGCTGCCGCTGGCCGGCGACTTCCAGGCCTCCAACGTGCTGGTCGCCGCGGGTCTCGTCCTGGCCACGGGCGAGGACCTGGACGCCGTGCTCGCCGCCCTGGAAAAGCTCGAAGGCGCGGCCGGCCGGCTGCAGCGCGTGGGCAAGGGGACCGGCAAGGGCGAGGCCTATGTCGACTACGCCCACACCCCCGACGGCCTGGAGACGGTGCTGAAGGCCCTGCGTCCGCACGTTCGCGGCAAGCTGGTGGCGGTGTTCGGCGCCGGCGGAGACCGTGACCGCACCAAGCGTCCGCAGATGGGCGAGATCGCCGCCCGCCTGGCCGACGTGGCCATCGTCACCGACGACAATCCGCGTTCGGAAGATCCCGCCAGCATCCGCGCCGCCATCCTTGCCGCCGCCCCCGGCGCGCGCGAGATCGGCGACCGCCGCGAGGCCATCCGCGCGGGCGTGGCCCTGCTGGAGGACGGCGACGTGCTGGTCGTGGCCGGCAAGGGTCATGAGCAGGGCCAGCTGGTGGCCGGCGTCAACCACCCCTTCGACGACGTGGCCGAAACCCTGAGCGCGCTGGAGGCCGTCAATGGCTGACGTGCTCTGGACCGCTGAAGAGATCGCAGCCGCGACGGGCGGGAAGGTCGAGGGCGACTTCTCCGCGACCGGCGTGTCGATCGACAGCCGCAGCATCGAGCCGGGCGACCTGTTCGTCGCCCTGGCCGGCGTGCGCGACGGCCACGAGTTCGTCGCTCAGACGGCTGAGAAGGGCGCGGCCGGGGCCCTGGTCTCGCAAGCCGTCGCGACCCCCGCCGTCGTCGTGCCCGACACCTTCAAGGCGCTGGAAGCCCTGGGCGTCGCCGCCCGCGAGCGCGCGCCCCAGGCCCGTCGCGGCGCCGTGACCGGCTCGGTCGGCAAGACCAGCGTCACCCGCGCCGTCGAGGCCGGCCTGCGCCGCGCCGGCAAGGCCCATGCCTCGGTGAAGAGCTACAACAATCACCTCGGCGTGCCGCTGACCCTGGCCCGCATGCCGCGCGACACGCAGCGGGCGGTGTTCGAGGTCGGCATGAACCACGCCGACGAGATCACCCCGCTGTCGAAGTTCATCCGCCCGCATGCGGTGGCCATCACTACCGTCGGTCCGGTGCACCTGGAGAACTTCGCCGACGGCGAGATCGGCGTGGCGCGCGCGAAGGCCGAAATCTTCGACGGGCTGGAGCCCGGCGGCGTCGCCGTGCTGAACGCCGACAATCAATGGTTCGACCTTCTGAAGGCCGAGGCCGAGAAGGCCGGCGCGACCGTCCGCAGCTTCGGCCGTGACGGGACCAGCGCCCGCCTCGTCGACTTCTTGGTCGAGGGCGCCGGCGCAACCGTCGTCGCGCAGCTGGACGGCCAGGCCGTGTCGTTCCCGATCCGCCAGACCGGCGTGCACTGGGGCCCCAACAGCCTGTGCGTGCTGCTGATGCTGGAAGCCCTGGGCGTCGACCGCGCCACGGCCCTGGCGGCCCTGGCCGAGTTCGCGCCGATCGAGGGCCGCGGGGCCGAGCAGACGGTCGCCATCGACGGCGGGTCGTTCACCCTGGTTGACGAGAGCTACAACGCCAATCCGGTGTCGATGCAGGCGGCCCTGGCCACCCTGGGCGCGCGCAAGGTCGCCGGCCGCCGGATGGTGGCCCTGACCGATATGCTGGAGCTGGGCGAGGGCAGCCCGCGCTTCCACGCCGATCTGGCGGGGCCGATCGCTCAAGCGGGCATCGACCTGGTGTTCTGCGCCGGGCCGTTAATGATGTCGCTGTGGAACGCGCTTCCGCAGGAGCGCCGGGGCGGCTATGCGGACGCCGCGCCCGCGTTGGCGCAGCAGATCGTCTCGGCCATGCAGCCGGGCGACGTGGTGATGGTGAAGGGGTCGAACGGGTCACGGGCCGGAGCAATCGCCGCCGCCCTGTCCGCGCTCGGCCGGCGGGAACAAGTCTGATGCTGTACTTCCTCTACGAATGGCTCTCGCGCGGCGGGCACGAGCACGTGCCGGTCCTGAACCTGCTCAAGTACCTGACCTTCCGCACCGGCATGTCGATGCTGACGGCCTACATCGTGGCCGTGGCCATGGGCTCGCGCTTCATCCGCTGGATGAAGGCCAAGCAGGGCAAGGGCCAGCCGATCCGCACCGACGGCATCGAGCGCCACGTGCTCGAGAAATCCGGAACGCCCACCATGGGCGGCTTCATGATCCTGGCCGGCCTGTTCGTCGGCTTGCTGCTGTTCGCCGATCTGCGCAACGTCCACGTCTGGGTGGTGCTGGGCATCACCGCCGCCTTCGGCGTGCTGGGCTTCATGGACGACTACGCCAAGGTCACCAAGCAGACGACCGCCGGCCTTTCCAGCGGCCAGAAGCTGGTCGCCCAGTTCATCGTCTCGATCCTGGCGGCCGTGGCCCTGATCATCTTCGCCCCGAAGTCGCAGATGACGCCGGGCCTGGAGACCTCGCTGGTCTTCCCGATCCTCAAGAACCTGGTGATCAATCTCGGCTGGTTCTACGTGGCCTTCGCCGCCTTCACGATCGCCGGCTTCTCCAACGCCGTGAACCTGACCGACGGCCTGGACGGCCTGGCCATCGTGCCGGTGATGTTCGCCGCCTCGACCTTCGGCCTGATCGCCTACCTCGTCGGCAACTACAAGTTCGCCGACTATCTGAACCTGCACTTCGTGCCGAGCGTCGGCGAGCTGGCGGTGGTCTGCGGCGCCATCATCGGCGGCGGCATGGGCTTCCTCTGGTATAACGCGCCCCCGGCCAAGATCTTCATGGGCGACACCGGCTCGCTGGCCCTGGGCGGCGCGCTGGGCTCGATCGCCGTCTGCGCCAAGCACGAGCTGGTTCTGGGCATCGTCGGCGGCCTGTTCGTGGCCGAGGCGCTGTCGGTGATGATCCAGGTCGCCTACTTCAAGAAGACCGGCAAGCGCATCTTCCTGATGGCGCCGATCCATCACCATTTCGAAAAGCTGGGCTGGGCCGAGAGCACCGTCGTCGTCCGTTTCTGGATCGTCGCCATGATGCTGTCGTTCGTCGGTCTGGCCACGCTGAAGCTGCGCTAGGGGAGGGCGTAGGATGATCCCGGTCCGTGGGTTCGAGGACAAGACGGTCGCGGTGTTCGGCCTGGGCCGCACCGGCCTGACGGCCGCGCGCGCCCTGATCGCCGGCGGCGCCAAGGTGGCGCTGTGGGACGAGAAGGAAGCCAGCCGCGAGGCCGCGCGCGCCGAGGGCCTGCCGGTCGTCGATCTCTCGACCGCGGACTGGAGCCAGTTCGCCGCCCTGATGCTGTCACCGGGCGTGCCGCTGACCCATCCCAAGCCCCACTGGACCGTCGACAAGGCCAAGGCGGCCGGGGTCGAGATCCTTGGCGACGTCGAGCTCTTCGCCCGCACGGTCAACGCCGCGCCCGAGCACAAGAAGCCGAAGATCATCGCCATCACCGGCACCAACGGCAAGTCGACGACCACGGCCCTGATCGGCCACCTGTGCAAGCAGGCCGGCCGCGACACCCGCGTCGGTGGCAACATCGGCGCCGGCATTCTGGGCCTGGAAGACATGCACGGCGGCGCGGTCTACGTGCTGGAGCTGTCGAGCTACCAGCTGGACCTGACCTCCAGCCTGCACGCCGACGCCACGGTGCTGCTCAACCTGTCGCCCGACCACATCGACCGCCACGGTTCGATGGAAGGCTATATCGCCGCCAAGCGCCGCATCTTCCTCAACCAGGGCAAGGGCGACACGGCGATCATCGGCGTCGACGATCCCTGGTGCCAGCAGATCTGCACCGAGATCACCGCCGCCAACCGCCGCACCATCTGGCCGATCAGCGCCGGCAAGGCCATGGGCCGGGGCGTCTACGCCCTGCAGGGCGTGCTGTACGACGCCACCGGCGAGCGGGTGACGGAAATGGCCGATCTTCTTCGCGCAAGAAGCTTGCCCGGCCGCCACAACTGGCAGAACGCCGCGGCCGCCTACGCCGCCGCCATCGCCATCGGCATCCCGCCGGTCCAGGCGGTCGACGGCCTGATGACCTTCCCAGGGCTCGCCCACCGCATGGAGACGGTCGGCAAGATCGGCAAGGTCGCCTTCGTCAACGACAGCAAGGCCACCAACGCCGACGCCGCCCGCCAGGCGATGTCGAGCTATCCCAAGTTCTACTGGATCGCCGGCGGCGTGCCCAAGGCCGGCGGCATCGCCAACCTCGTCGACCTGTTTCCGCGCGTGGCCGGCGCCTACCTGATCGGCCAGGCCGCCGAAGAGTTCGGCCGGACGCTCGAGGGCAAGGCCCCGGTCAAGCAGTGCGGCGACATCGAGACCGCCGTCGCCGCCGCCCACGCCGACGCCGCCGCCACGGGCCAGGACGCTATCGTCCTGCTGTCGCCGGCCTGCGCCTCGTTCGACCAGTTCAGCGACTTCGAGGCCCGCGGCGAAGCCTTCCGGGCGGCGGTGAACGGCCTGGTGAAGCCCAAGGCCAAGCGGGCTTAAGTCGCCCGTACAATTGGCGTCATCCCGGAAAGCGCGCAGCGCTTATCCGGGACCCAGGAGCCAAGCGCAGTGCGGCCGCCCCTGGGTCCCGGCTCTCCGCTTCGCTGCGGCCGGGATGACGAATGCTTTTGCGGAAAGCCGGTCGCCCTACCTCAGCACCCCGCGCTTGCCCATCGCCCAGGCGTACCAGGTGAAGAACGCCAGCAGCGCGGCGATGACGGCGCTGGTGATCGCCATCTGCTGGCCCATCACCTTGCCGCCGTCGGTCAGGGCGTAGGTGTAGAGCAGGCTGACCAGGAACGCCGCCAGCGAAACGGCGAAGACGCCGAACGCCAGCTTGCGGCGCAGCAGCACCAGAACCGAGGCCCCGAACGCCCCGAACACGCCGATGGCCCACACGCCGGTCATCCAGGCGGGCATCTGCCGATAGTGCGCGATTTGGTCGGGGGTCATGCCGGCGCTGGCCATGTAGGCTTCGCCCTGGGTCATGCTCATCACGAAGTCGAAGACGCCGATGGCGTTGAACAGGACGGCGACCACGCCGACCAGCCAGACGTGCCACGGGGTCTTGCCCCCGGCGGACAGGGTGTTCACTGCGGTCATCAAGCCCTCCCAAGCTGGACCGTTGAAGGAGCAGCATCCACCGGTTTCGTCGGCGCGTCCAGCAATCGGAGATCGTCGGTACGCGAAGGTCCTCCCCCTGAAGGGGGAGGTGGCCCGAAGGGCCGGAGGGGGAAGTGTCTGATGAAGTCGACAGCAGCCGCTCACCCCGCAATTGCTTCCCCCTCAGTCGCTCCGCGACAGCTCCCCCTTCAGGGGGAGCATCTCGATGGAAGGGCTCGTGGCAGGCGGTTGTATTGAAAATTACACTTGTAGAGTCGGTCTCATTCATCGCAGTCTACGATTGTAAATTTCACACCAGGGGCACTGCATGGGCACTCTCAAGATATGGCTGCGTCGGGGCGCGATCGGCGTTGCGGCGGCGGCGATCGCGGTCGTGGGAGGCGCGGCGGCGACGCGGGCGTTCTTCCAGCATCAGACGGCCGAGCGGCTGCGGATCGACGCCAAGGACGGCATCCAGGAAAGCGGCTTCGTCAAGCTGCCCAGCGGTGAGCAATGGGTGGTGATCCGGGGCGAGAACATCAACAACCCCGTGCTGCTGGTCGTGCACGGCGGCGGCATGCCGACCTCGCTGTTCGCCGAGGACTACAAGAGCTGGGAGAAGGACTTCACGGTCGTTCACTGGGACCGCCGCGACCACGCCAAGAGCCTGGCCCGCGCGGGCGGCAAGATCGATCCGAACCAGGGCCTGGACAGCTTCGTGGCCGACGGCCTGGCCCTGACCGATCATCTGCGCAACAAGCTGCACAAGCCGCGCATCGCCGTGATGGGCTGGTCGTGGGGCTCGCGCGTGTCGCTGACCATGGCCCGCAAGCGGCCCGATCTGTTCTCGGTCTATGTCGGCACGGGCCAGGCGGTCGACAATTCCGGCCGCGACCGGCACGTCTACGACCACATGCTGGCGGTGGCCAAGACCGGCAAGCATCCCGAGCTGCTGGCCAAGCTGACCGCCCTGGGGCCGCCGCCCTACGATCCGCCCAGCCGCTGGAAGGAGGTCGACGCCCTCGAGCCGGTCTATCTGAAGACGGAGGGCCCAAGGAAGAGCGACGCCCAGCTCTATCGCCAGGCGCTGGCCATGCCCGACTGGAGCATCACCGATCTCCTGACCCACAAGGACGCCGGCAGGATCGTCCGCCGCCAGCGCTCGCTGGCCGTCTACAACGCCAACCACGTCTGGAAGGCAGCGCCCTTGGGCCGGGACTTCGCCATGCCGATGGTGCTGATCCAGGGCGAGTACGACCATCCTGACTTCGTCAAACCCTGGTTCGACGGCTTGCAGGCGCCGAGCAAGGAGCTGGTGGTGCTGCCGGGTACGGGCCACGCCGCCATCCAGATGCAGTCGGTGCGCTTCGGCAAGGCCCTGCATGATCACGTGCTGCCGCTGGCCAAGGCCTGGGAGTACGGTCGCCCGGCCGACGCTCCCACGGCCCAGCCCGAGGTCAAGCCTGTGGGATAGCGGGGAAAAATCGCGCCGGCCGTGATTTCGTCGCGGCCGGCGGCAAGACTCGATTAACCGTAACGCCCGACTCTTGCCCCCATGCGCCAGCAGACCGCCCACGCCTTCGCCCGGACCGACCGCTCGCCCCTCGGGGTGTGGTGGTGGACGACCGATCGCTGGCTGCTGGGCGCAACCGCGATCCTGGTGACGCTGGGCGTGCTTTTGTCGTTCGCCTCCAGCCCGGCTGCCGCCCAGCGGATCGGCATCGACGACCAGTTCCACTTCGCCATCCGCCAGCTGGTGTTCGGCGTGGGCGCGGCGACCATCGTGCTGGCCGTGTCGATGCTCAGCCCCAAGGGCATCCGGCGGGCGGCGTTCTTCATCTACATCGTGGCGATCGGCGTCATGGCGGCCCTGCCGTTCATCGGCCACAGCGCCAAGGGCGCGGCCCGCTGGCTGATGATCGGCGGCTTCACCTTCCAGCCGTCGGAATTCATGAAGCCGGCCCTGATCATCCTGGTCTCGTGGATGTTCGCCGAGGGCCAGAAGGGCGAGGGCGTGCCCGGCGTGTCGATCGCGTTTGGCCTCTATTTCATCGCCGTGGCCCTGCTCCTGATGCAGCCCGACGTCGGCCAGACCGTGCTGATCACCATCGCCTTCGGGGCCGCGTTCTGGATGGCGGGGGTGCCGATCTCGTGGATCATGGGCCTGGGCGCGGTGGCGCTGGGCGGGCTGGCCTCGACCTACTTCCTGTTCGACCACGTGCACGCCCGCGTGCAGAAGTTCCTCAGCCCCGACCAGGCCGACACCCACCAGGTGACCCGCGCCGCCGAGGCCATCCATGCCGGCGGCCTGTTCGGGCGGGGTCCGGGCGAGGGCGTCATGAAACGCCACGTGCCCGACCTGCACACCGACTTCATCTATTCGGTCGCCGCCGAGGAGTACGGCCTCGTTTTCTCGCTGGCCCTGATCAGCCTGTTCGCCTTCATCGTGGTGCGCGGGCTCTACAAGTCGATGAAGCTCGCCGACCCCTTCGAGCAGGTCGCTTCGGCCGGGCTTTTCGTCCTCCTGGGCCAGCAGACGTTCATCAATGTCGCTGTGAACTTGAACATGATCCCGACCAAGGGCATGACCCTACCGTTCATCAGCTACGGCGGCTCGTCGATGCTGGCCATGGGGCTCACCCTGGGTATGGCGCTGGCGCTGACGCGCAAGCGGCCCGGGTCCTATGGCGGCGGCGGACCGTTCGGCCAGACCGGCGCCTTCGACTGAAGGCTCTCGGGTTAGGGAGACTGCAGTTGCGTAACACCTTCCTGGTTTCCGCCATGCGTTCGGCGGATCTGGCCTGATGAGCGGCAAGCTGGCGATCGTCGCCGCCGGGGGCACCGGCGGCCACATGTTTCCCGCCCAGGCGCTGTCGGAAGCCCTGATCGGCCGCGGCTGGCGCGTGGTCTTGGCCACCGACGAGCGCGGGGCGTTCTACGCCGACAAGTTCCCGGCCGAGGAGCGGCTGGCCCTGTCGGCCGCCACCGCCAAGGCCGGCGACCCGATCGGCATGATCAAGGCCGGCATCGCGGTCACCCAGGGCGTGCTGCAGGCCAAGCAGGCCTTTGCCCGCCTGAACCCGTCGATCGTGGTCGGTTTCGGCGGCTATCCGGCCCTGCCGGCGCTGCTGGCGGCGCTGCTGGAAAAGCGCCCCACCGTGATCCACGAGCAGAACGCGGTGTTGGGCCGCGTGAACCGCTTCCTGGCGCCCTATGTCACCGAAGTGGCCTGCGCCTTCCCGACCCTGCAGATGGCCAAGCCGGCCGTGAAGGCCCGCGCCCATGTGGTGGGCAGCCCGGTGCGCCCGGAGATCCGCGACTTGGCGCAGGTCGCCTATCTGCCGCCCGAGGTGCAGCTGCGCATCCTGGTCACCGGCGGCAGCCAGGGCGCACGCCTGCTGTCGGAGCTGGTGCCCGAGGCCATCGCCAAGCTGCCCGAAGAGATGCGCGGCCGCATGAAGGTGTTCCAGCAGGCCCGCGCCGAGAGCATGGAGCACGCCCGCAAGATCTATCGCAACGCCATGGTCGACTGCGAGGTCGCGCCGTTCTTCCGCGACATGGCCGGGCGTCTGCGCCAGAGCCACATCGTCGTCGGCCGCGCCGGTTCGTCGACCTGCTGCGAGCTGGCCGTGGCCGGCCGTCCGTCGATCCTGGTGCCGCTGAAGATCGCCGCCGACGACCACCAGCGCTTCAACGCCAAGCTGCTGGAAGAGGCCGGCGGCGCGGCCGTGTGCCTTGAGGACGAACTGACGGTCGACGCCCTGGCCGGGGCGCTGAACGCCCTGCTCAAGAGCCCCGAGCGCCTGGCCCGCATGGCCAAGGGCGCCCGCTCGGTGGCCGTGCCGGACGCAGCCGAGCACCTGGCGGACCTGGTGGAGCGCACCGCGCGCTGAGCTTTCGAGCCCGGGGTGCGGGGAACATGCTTAACCCGCCGTTAAGCAACGCGCCCCAAACCCGACATGAAAGCCTGTGACAGTGCCGACACGTTGGAGCTGCGAGAAAGACACATGGACCGCCGCAAGCTGATCCTTTCGGGCATGGCCACGGGCCTGTCCTCCGCCGGCCTGGGCGCCTGCGCGAGCACCTCGCAGCCGCGCAACCCCGATCCGAACGGTCCGGCCTACGACACCGGCGCGGCGGCGACCTACTCGGCCGACGAAATGGTCCGCGCGACGTCCGACTTCCTGGGCGTCACGGCCGAGAGCGCCGGCGCGGCGATCGAGCGGATCTTCCGCGAGCGTGGCCAGCCCACGGGCTACGTCGCCGGCGAGGAAGGCTCGGCCGCCATCGCTGTGGGCCTGCGCTACGGCCGCGGCCTGCTCTACATGAAGAACCGTCCCACCCAGGAAGTGTACTGGCAGGGCCCGTCGGTGGGCTGGGACTGGGGCGGCAACGCCAGCCGCGTCTTCACCCTGTGCTATAACCTGCAATATCCGGACGCCATCTTCCGCCGCTTCCCCGGCGTCGAGGGCAGCGCCTATCTCGTGGGCGGCCTGGGCGTGAACTATCAGAAGGCCGACACCATCGTCCTGGCCCCGATCCGCGCGGGCGTGGGCCTGCGTCTGGGCGCCAACGTCGGCTACCTGGCCTACAGCCGCCAGCGCAACATCCTGCCGTTCTAAGGCGGCAGGCCGGTCTTCACCGGCTTCGTCAGAAGCCGGTGAAGTATTCGGCGATCGCCGCATCGACGGGTTCGAGCTTGAAGTCCGGCGCGGCGGCGCGGTCCAGCGCGTTGCGGATCTGCCAGGCGCTGCGCCCGACGTGCAGCCCCATGCCCCGAAGTTCTCCGACGATGGCCTCGCGGGTGGCCTCGTCCACGGCCTTGTTGCTGCGCAGCCGCGCCTGGTCCAGCCGCCAGCCGAAGATGCCGTCGGGCGTCAGCTCGATCACCGCGCCCGGCTCGGGCAGCCACTCGTAGATGGCGCTGCGCCGGTCGAGCGCGTCGTCGATGTAGTTCTCCAGACAGTTGCGATAGCGGCGGGCCGCGTCGCGGATGGCCGCCGCGTCCGCCAGGGGCCGCAGCCGCGCGGTGCCCGGATGCGGCGGCGCCGGCGGGTCGAGACGGAAGTCCTCGGCCACCAGGGCGAACAGGGCCTTGGTGTCGGGCGCACGAGCCCAGGCGGCGATGCGCTCGGTCAGCACCGCCGGCGACAGGCGACGCGACAGGGCCGCATGCGCCTCGGCCAGCAGCACCGCCTGGGCGGGACCCATCCGCATCGGCCCTCCGCCGTGGATGCGCACGGCCGGCGGCAGGGCGTCGAGCGTGCGCACCTCGTCGGGCGTTATCGCCGGCGCGTGGCGCAGCCGCTTGGCGGCGGCCGGTTCGGTCATCAGCACCAGCAGCACGCGGTAGTCGGCCGGGCTCCAGGCGATCTCGCCCAGGTGCTCCAGCGCCCGGCGCAGGCCGTCGGGCGCCGGATCAAGCACAAGGCGCACGGCCTTGCGCAGCGGCTCCTCCAGCAGGCGGGCGACCTCCAGCGGCGCAGGGCCGGCGGGCTCGACCGCCAGCATCAGGCAGACCAGGTGGCGCCGCGCGGCGGGGGCGGTCAGGAACGGCGTATGGGGCGCGGGCCACAGGGTGGCCAGCGTGTCGGCATAGTCTGGCGCGATCAGGCGCAGCAGCGGCGAAGCCGTCGCGGACGGCCCGGCCAGGGGCAGGATGGACATCGAAGAGCTCCGGACGCGGCCGGAGCGGCCGCGATCAGCGGTTGGAAACGGTGGGGCGAAGGGCCGGGCGCGCCTTGGTCGACGCGCGCCATTCCGCCGTCATCGGCGGCTTCAGCTGTGCGACGAGGAAGGTCATGCGGCGGTTCGGCTCCGGAGTTCTGATCGGGAGGCGGCAAATGTCATGCGTCGCGCGCCGCCGCAAGACCGGTGTTCGCCGATCCTGCGCATCGCTTGGTTGCTGTGGCGCTTGTGACACGCCGGGATGGTGTCAGCCCGCGTGCTTGACGGCGTAGCGGAAGACCCGGCTCTCGCCCGGCTTCAGCGTGACCCGCCAGGCCACCTGGCCCTGGCGGATGTCGTGCTTGGACGGCTCGGACACCACCTTGAAGAACTCGACGTTCGGGTCGTGGCGAACCTCGAAGGTGACCGGGATAGACTTGTTGTTGGCGAGGTCGACCTCGTAGGTGCGCCGCACCGTCGTCTTGCCGGCCCGCTTGTCCTCGACGAGGCGCGGACGCATGCGCACGTCCATGCCCCAGCCGATCGCCAGGTCGACCGGTTCGCCGACCGCCACGTCGCGCACGGCCTGCTCGCCGGCGAAGGCGGGGACGTCGCCGATCGTCTCCATCACCGACAGGGCGCCGGAGGGCAGGGGCTTGCCCAGGCCTTCGGCGGCCTTGTTGTCGAGGCGCAGCACCACCTGCGGCGGCCGCACGGGCTGATCGTCGTCATAGCTGTTCCAGGGGCTGACCGTCGTGACGTAGAGCCGCTGGTAGCGGACGTCCTTCTGGTCGAGGAAGGCCATCTGCTTGGTCTGCCGCGCCGCCACCGTCACCGGTTCGGGCAGGGTGTAGAGCTTGTAGTCGCCCAGGTCGGACTGCTCGGCCATGGTGCGCTTGGCCGCCACGGCCGAGCGCATCTCCATGGCCGGCGCGGGCGGCGGCGGGGGAGGGGGCGGAGGCGGCGGGGCCATCATCGCCGGCATGCCGCCCACATCCATCGGGATCGCCTGGCCGTGCGTGGTGGTGTCCATCGGCCAGCAGTCGCGGCGCACCGGAACCACGCGCGCGCGGTTGATCCTGACCGGCACGCGCGACAGCTTGCCGGCCACCAGTTGGGTGGGCGCGTCGGCGAAGCTGGTGCCCGAGCTGTTCATCAGGGTCAGCCAGCCCAGCAGGTCCAGCGTCCGGCCGTCGGGATTGAGGGTGGCGACATAGTCGGCCTGCCAGTTCACGCCGATCGCCAGATAGGTCAGGGTCAGGGCGTAGCGCCCGGCCATCGGCACGTCGATCAGCGCCGACAGGGCGGGCTTGCTGGACAGGCCGTCGGGGGCGCGGTCGAACACCAGGCGCTCGGCCCCGCCCGAGCAGCCCAGAACCTCGACGCCCTCGGCGGTGCGGACCATCAGGCCGGAGGGGCCCTGGACCAGGGTGGCGTCGACGCTGGACTGGCGGCCGGTCTCGCGGTTGGTGCGCACCACCTTGACCGGCTTGCCGAGCGAGCGCTCGACGAGGGTTCCGGGGCTGAGCAGGGCGTAGTCGTAGTTCCGTTCCACCGCGCCGGAGGGCAGGCCTTCGATGGCTGCGCTCTGTGAGATCAGGCCCTCGGCCACGCCGTCGAAGCGCAGGGTGTGGCGGCCGGCGGGCAGCTCGACCGTGCGGGTCTCGCTGACCAGGACGAGGCCCTTCTCGAAGGCCTGCTGCTTTTCCCAGGGCGACAGCTTCTGCACCGGGCCCTGGCCGTCGCGATAGAGGGTGACGGCGACGGCTTCGGCGGCGGGCGAGGCGATGATGTCCGCCCAAGAGGCGCTAGGGGCGGCGAGAGGGAGGGACAGAAGGGCGAGGGCGGCGAGGGCGCAGCGCAGCCCCAGATCCTCCCCCCGAAGGGGGAGGTGTCGGCGAAGCCGACGGAGGGGGGAGCAGCCGCTATCGCCAGCGACCGCACATCTCTCCGCAGGGACTTCCCCCTCCGGCCCTCCGGGCCACCTCCCCCTTCGGGGGGAGGATCTGGTCGCGCGCCCCATCCTCACCAGCCGTTGTCCACCGTGAAGGTCAGGACGGTCTCGCCGTTGGCGGGGACGGGCACGCTCCAGGCCAGGGTGCGGGCGTCGATGCGGCGGCTGGGCAGGCTTTCGTCGGTGACCTTGCCGTCACGCCACAGGCCGGCCTGGCGCAGCTCGACCGTCACCGCCTCGGGGCGGGCGTTGCGCACCAGGTACTTCATCACGTAGCGCGAGCGGGTCTTGGAGATCTTTTCCTGCGAGACCAGGGTCGCCTGGCTGGAGACGTCGAAGGCCTCGCCGGTCTTGATCGACAGTTCCGAGCCGGCCGAGGTGTGGCCGATATTGTTCTCGCCGATGAACTTGGGATCGCCCGCCTGGTCGCGCATGTAGACGCGCATGGTCCCGGCCGGCAGCTGGTCGCCCAGGCCCTTCAGCCTGGAATTGCTGAACTGGATGGCGGTGATGGCCTTCTGCGGGTTGGCGTCGGTGGAGAAGCCGTACTCGCGCACCTCGTAGACCTTCTTGGCCGCCACGCCCTGGGCGCTCAGGAAGCCGACCTGCTTGCTCTGGTTGGAGGCGATCGTGGTCCGCTCGGGCAGGGGATAGATGTAATAGTCGGCGATGCGCTCGCGGTCGCTGCCTTCGGTCCCGGCCGAGGTGGCGCCGCCGTTATAGCCGCCGCCGTTGTTGAACTGGCTGACATTGCCGGCCACCAGCTGGGTCTGGGCGTTCTCGAAGGCCGTGCCGGAGTTGTTCTGCAGGGTGATCCAGCCTTGCAGGTCCAGCGCGCCCTTCTTCTCGTCGAACAGGGCGACGTAGTCGGCCGCCCACGACAGGCCCGAGGTCAGGTAGCTGAGCGTCACCGGCGTGGGACCGGCCTTGTCGGCGTTGACCGTCACCGACAGGGTGGGGCGGGCGCGCAGGGTCTCGGGCACCTTGTCGAAGATCACCCGGGTGGGCACGCCGTCGTCGCGCAGCACCTCGATGCGGTCGCCGATCTTCAGCACCACGCCCTCGTTGGCGGCCAGGACGGTGGCGGTCTCGGTGGTTTCCTTGCCGTCGCCGGGATTGGTGCGGACGATCTTGATCTGCCGCCCGACCGCCTTCTCCATCAGCTTGTCGGGGGTGAGCAGGTCGTAGTCGAAGTTCTGCTCGACCACGCCCAGGGTGGGCGAGGACAGGCTGACGGTCTCGGGCCGGATGGCGGCCGAGACGTCCTTGAACTCCAGCCGCTGGCGGCCGGCGGCGACGTCGATGGTCCGCTGGTCCTGAACGAGCGCCAGGTTGCTGTTGTAGATGGTGACCGAGACCTTCGGCGCGGTCTGGGCGAGCGCCATCTGGAAGGGGGCGGAAGCGGCGGCCACGCAGGCGGTGGCGAACAAAGCGGCGCGAAGCATCGGCGCGGCGTCTCCCTCTATCGTTGCAGCCACGTTTCCATGCCCGCGAGGGAATGTCGAGAGATTAGGTTTGTAATTTTGAATACTCCCCCTGAAGGGGGAGTTGTCGCGAAGCGACTGAGGGGGAAGGAATTGCGGAGTCTGCGTTTGTCGCCGACTCATCAGCAACTTCCCCCTCCGGCCCTCCGGGCCACCTCCCCCTTCAGGGGGAGGGTTGGATTACTTCCCCCAAACCTGCGCCAGCCGGCGATCACGGCCGCAGCCGGTGCGGTAGAGGTGGTATTCCACCGCGTTGTTCCTGGCGTAGTCGCGGTGATAGGCCTCGGCCGGCCAGAAGGTCTGCAGCGGCAGGATCTGGGCCTTCATCGTGCCGGTCTTCAGGCGCTGGGCGGCCAGGGTGCGCGAGCGTTCGGCGGCGGGGCGCTGATCGGCGTCGACGAAGACGGCGGGGCGGTAGGAGGGACCGCGGTCGCAGAACTGGCCGCCGTCGTCGGTGGGGTCCACCAGCTTCCAGTAGCGCGACAGCAGATAGGCATACTCGATCTTGGCCGGGTCGTAGGTGACGCGGACGGCCTCGTAGTGGCCGCTGCGCTCGCTGGTCACGTCGCGGTAGGTCGGGTTCTTGACGTGGCCGCCGGTATAGCCGCTCTCGACCTTCACGACGCCGGGGATGCCGCGCATGTCGTTCTCCATGCACCAGAAGCAGCCGCCGGCGAAGACGGCGGTCTTGGTGGCGGCGGAGGCGGACGCCGGCAGGGCGGCCAGGGGCGCGGCCAACAGGGCCAGGGCGATGAGGAGGCGACGGATCATGGGCGGTCCTTTCAGAAGCTCGAGATAGGTACGGATCGAGCCGGCGAAAGGATGGAGGCGATCAGCGCCAGCCGTGGCCCACGCCCCGCACCACCGGAACCGACGCCAGGCGCGCGGCCAGGACCTGGGCCCGGTCGTCGCCCTGGTCGTCGATCTCCAGGCGGATGGCGATGTCAGCGCCCTCGGGCTGGGCGGTCAGGGCGCGCAGGCGCACCTGCTGCACGCTGGCCACGCCCAGCACCCGCATCAGGGCGTCGGGCGTGTCTTCGGCGGTCACCAGGAAGAGACGGCGTTTGTCGTCTTCCGATTTGAGCTCGCTTACGTCGCCAAGACTCACGGGCGCACCCACTGGTGTTCCACGCTGGCCGAGTTGACGCCGGGCCAGGCGGCCAGGTCGCGGGCGAGCAGGCGGGCGGCCTGGTCGCCGAGGCGACGCACGCGCAAGCTGGCCTCGACCAGCTGGCCGACGGGCTTGAGGGACAGGTTGCACAGCTCGGCGCCGCAGTCGGCCAGGCTCTGGCGGACGGCGTCCAGCGCGCTGGGCGCGTCCTGGGCCGACAAGAACAGCTGGTGGACGGTGACGCCGTCGTCGTCGCTGTGGAAGGCGGGTGGGGAAGGCAGGTAGCTCATGTTCGAAGATCCTTTTGAGTTTGAGGACCGTCGGACCACGCAACGAAAAAGCCCCGCTCCTTTCGGAGGCGGGGCTTTTTCGGATCTTGTGATCCTTCGGCTTGGTTTTCCAGGGAGGTCCCTAGTCTGCGCGCCGTTTTTGCCCCGTCCTGACAGGCACGGTTTTAATCTGGTTCATCTTCGACATCATGGCGCACCACATCGCGACGCCGGCCGAGAGGCCAGTCGTAAAGAGCGCGATGGTAATCAGGTGCGAGGGCATGAAGTCGGAAGGGTTCCAAGAAGGCTTGCAGGTCAACAGGTAACGCTTGCCGGCCCGCCGCGCAAGCTCTTGCCGCGCGGCGGGCCAAAATGCCTCATGTTGGGCACAAATTAGGCGAGTTCGATCGCCATGGCCGTGGCCTCGCCGCCGCCGATGCACAGCGAGGCCAGGCCGCGCTTGGCCTTGCGGGCCTGAAGCGCCGAGATCAGCGTGCACAGAATGCGGGCGCCGGACGCGCCGATCGGATGGCCCAGGGCGCAGGCGCCGCCATTGACGTTCAGCTTGTCGTCCGGGATGCCCAGTTCCTTCTGGGCGATCATCGCCACCACGGCGAAGGCTTCGTTGACCTCGAACAGGTCGACGTCGGCGACGCTCCAGCCGGCGCGGTCCAGCGCCTTCTTCATCGCCGGCACGGGGGCGGTGGTGAAGAGGCTCGGCTCGTGGGCGTGGGCGGCGTGGCTGACGACCGTGGCGACGACCGGCAGGCCCAGGGCTTCGGCGACGCTCTTGCGGGTCATGACGAGGGCGGCCGCGCCGTCGCTGATCGAGCTGGAGTTGGCGGCCGTGATCGCCCCGTCGCGCGAGAAGGCCGGGCGCAGGGTGGGGATCTTGGCGGGATCGGCCTTCAGCGGCTGCTCGTCCCTGTCGACGGTCTCCGTGCCCTTGCGGGTGGTGACCGACACAGGCGCGATCTCAGCGGCGAAGGCGCCGCTCTCGACGGCGGCCTTGGCCTTTGCGAGGCCCTTGGTCGCGTAGTCGTCCATGGCCTCGCGGGTGAACTGATAGTCGGCCGCGGTGTCCTCGGCGAAGGCGCCCATCAGCTTGCCGGGGCTGTAGGCGTCCTCCAGGCCGTCGAGGTACATCGAATCCCAGATCTGGTCGTGGCCGATGCGGGCCCCGCCGCGGTGCTTGGCCATCAGGTAGGGCGCGCCGGTCATGCTCTCCATGCCGCCGGCGACGATGACGTCGGCGCTGCCGGCCAGCAGGGCGTCGTGAGCCATGATCGCGGCCTGCATGCCGCTGCCGCACATCTTGTTGACCGTCGTGGCCTCGACCGACTTGGGCAGGCCCGCGCCCAGGGCGGCCTGGCGGGCCGGCGCCTGGCCAAGGCCGGCCGGCAGCACGCAGCCCATGATGATCTGGTCGACCTTGTCGCCCGCGACGCCCGCGCGCTCTAGGGCGGCCTTGACGGCGGTCGCGGCCAGTTCGGTGGCCTTCACCCCGCCCAGCGCGCCCTGGAAGCCGCCCATCGGCGTGCGGGCGAAGCTGGCGATCACCACAGGATCGGCGCGATTGGACATGGACGAACTCCCGATACGTTTGTTTTGCGGTGGAATAGGCCCTCTATCGGCCTGCTTGCGCAAGCGCCTTGCGCGTGAGTGGACGCGATAGTCGGGCGCAAGAAGCGGCCGGCGGCGGAAGGGCGTCTCCCGTCGTCGGCCGGTCAGTCGAGCAATGAACCGAGAGAGTCAATTGCGATAAGAAACTTACCTAGGTTCGTACTCAAAAGCAACGCCCCTTGCATTCCCTCGCGGAACGCCGCACCTTCCCGTCCATGGGCCGCACCGCCGACTATAGCCAGCAACGCTGCGCCATCGCCGCCACCCTCGAGGTCGTCGGCGATCCCTGGACCCTGCTGATCCTGCGCGACGCCTTCCAGGGCGTGCGGCGCTTCGAGCAGTGGCAGGAGCGGCTGGGCGTGGCCCGCAACGTGCTGGCCGCGCGGCTCAAAAGCCTGGTCGGCTATGGTGTGATGGAGACGCGCCGCTATTCCGAGCGTCCGCCGCGCCACGAATACGTGCTGACCGCCAAGGGGCGCGACCTGTCGAACGTGCTGCTGACCATGGCCGAATGGGGCGATCGCCACGTCTATGGCGTGGGAAACGGCCCGGTGCATTTCGTGCACAAGACCTGCGGCTGCGACTTTCACCCCAAGCTGGCCTGCGAGGCCTGCGGTCAGGTGGTCGACGGCCGCGACCTGTCGCGGGTGATCCACGACGATCCTGGCCCGACCGTGGCGCAGGCCCTGGAGGCCGTGGCGGTGAAGGTGGCGGCCGAGTAGGGCCCTTAGGACCGCTCGCGGTCCATCTTGTCGCGCAGGCTCTTGGGGCGCATGTCGGTCCAGACTTCCTCGATATACTTCAGGCAATCGCTCTTGAGGCCCGTGAAGCCGGTGCTCTGCCAGCCCAGCGGTAGTTCGCGGTCGGCGGGCCAGATCGAGTACTGCTCCTCGTGGTTCATAACCACGACGTACCGGGTCAGATCTTCCCGCTCGGCGTCCTGCATGGCTCGGCCCCGTCTTCATAGGTGAGGGGCGAAGCTCGGCCGAGCGGCGCCGGCTGTCAATCGCACAGGTGGAGCATGGTCGCGGCGCGCCGCTTGGTTGTGGCGAGCATGCGGGTTGGTGGGGGTAACCGAAAGGCGTCCACAGCCAAGTTAACGGCAAGGCTTGAAGCGCGGGAACGCGCACGAAACGAATCAGGACCGAATCGCTGACACGGTCCGATTCGGGATTTGTTCCCTACAAGCTATTGTAGCTTAACGGCGCTTAACCACAACGGCGTTCCGCGAGCGCCGGCGAAGGGCGCTCGCACGCGGCCTTACTTCACGTCGGCGGGGCAGGTGGCTGAGAGGCGCTTGGCGTTCATGACGCCGGCCAGGGGCATGCCATCGACGGTCTTCATCTTGATGTCGAGCTTGAAGCTCTCGGGGGTGTAGCTGCCCTTGGCGTTGACCGGGGCGGCGCGGCCCTTCTTGTCGGTCCACGTGCCCTTGAGGGCGATCTTGCCGTCGTCGACCTGGTTGGTGGTGTATTCGCACTTGTAGCGGCGCGTGCAGATGCCCTTGGAGAACTGGGCGGCGTCGGCCGGCTTGATGCACTTGTCCTCGTTGCCGATCGGGATGATGCCGATGCGGTAGCTGTATTCCCAATGGCCCGGGAGAATCGTCGGCTTGGAAGCGGCGGCCTGCGCCGTCGCGGTCGCGGTCATTCCCAGGGCCAGGGCGGCCACGGAAGCGGCGAGGGCGGGGGCGGCGAGGGCGATGAGACGCATGCGGTCGAACTCCTTCATGGCCGCGTATATAAGTGGCCGCAGATGAACCGCGATTGAAGGCGCGGTGATGGCGGGCGTTTAAGCCCCATGCGCCTTGACTCTGGCAGGCTCCATCGCCTATATCGCCCCCTCTCGCGCGGCGGACCTGTCCGGAAGCGCGCCTGACATTATGTTCGCGGGGCCTTCGGCTTCGCCTAGCCCAAGGTACTCGTCATGTCGCGCCGTTGCGAACTCACGGGCGTCGGTCCGATGATCGGCCACAACGTGAGCCACTCGAACATCAAGACCAAGCGCCGCTTCCTGCCGGCTCTGTCGCCTGCCACGCTGCAGTCGGACTCGCTGGGTCAATCCTTCAAGCTGCGCATCAGCAACGCTGCCCTGCGCACCCTGGACTTCAAGGGCGGCCTGGACGTGTTCCTGCTGGGCGCCAAGGACGAGCAGCTGTCGCCGCGCGCCCTGAAGATCAAGGCCCAGGTGAAGGCCAAGGCCAAGGCCGCCGCGCAAGCCGCCTAAGCCTTTCGGCCCTCCAGTCCTTAAGGATTGGCGGTCGAATACGAAAAGCCCGCCAGGTTCGCCTGGCGGGCTTTTTCGCGTTTTTCTATCTGGCCCTCTCTCTGAGAGAGAGGGAGGGGCCCGCCGCGAAGCGGTGGGAGGGTGAGAGGTGACAAACTCTCCGGATAGGGCGTCTGGGAGGGTGAGCTTTCCCTCCTGCTTTGGCTCCAGGGCGTCGCTTCTGCGGAGGGGGCGCAGCTGGAGGTTTCGAGGTCTGCCGGCCAGCGGTGAAACCTCTCACCCTCCCACGCCTTCGGCGCGGGCCCCTCCCTCTCTCAAAGAGAGAGGGAAACAAAAAAGCCGCCGTCGCGGGGCGACGGCGGCTCTTGAAGCCTTGCGGGGCTGGCTGCGCCTTAGCGGGCGGCCATTTCCAGCGGCTTGGCCGGGTTGGCGGCGTTGTAGGCGATCAGGTCGGCGTCGCCGAGCTTGGCGACGGCGTCGTTGACCGACGAGCGGACGCAGGCCGGGTACAGGTACATGGCCAGCGACTCGCCGCGGACGTCCTGCCAGCAGACGGTCGAGGCGGCCTTGACGATGTCGGCGCGGACGTCGGCGGCGGCGCGGCCGGCGACCTTGACGCGGACTTCGGCGGCGCCGGCCGGGGCGGCGGCCAGCAGGGCCAGGGCGGAGAGAGCGAGAGCGGCGGAGCGGATCATGGGTGGGATTCCGGGTCGGGCGGCGCTTTCAAGCGCGCGGTTCAGATCGACCGCTTCCCGACGCGTTCCTCCGGCGACTGGTCCAGGATCTCGCCCGCTCTGTCGCCGGAGAACAGCCATAGCTCATCGCTGATCAGTTATCAACAGTCATGTTGCCGCAACCTGTGAGCGAAGTCATTGATTTCACGCGTTTGTTACCGGTGTCATGGTCGGCGCTCCAGGCAAGCAAAAGCCCGCGGAGCGGGGGCTCCGCGGGCTCTGGTCCCGATGGGCTAAGGCGTGAGAGCGCTTAGCGGGCCGAGGCGGTCTTCACCAGACCGTTCGAGCGCCATTGGGTCTTGTCGTAGGCGGTCAGGGTCGGGCTGCCGACCTTTTCGACGGCGGCGCGGGCCACGTCGCGGATGCAGTAGGGCAGCACGTCGGCGCCGTAGGTGGTCGAGCCGTTGTCTTCCTGGCACACCGAGGTGGCGGCCTTGACGATGTCGGCGTGCACGGCGGCGGTGGTGCGGCCGGCGACCTTCACGGTGACTTCACCGGCGAAAGCGGCGGGGGCGCTCAGGAGAGCGATGGCCGAAGCGGCCAGAACAAACACACGTTGCATTTCAGTCATTCCGGAAAGGGGGTTGGGATCAACCTCCTCCCGATGCGTTCCTCTGACGGCCGACCGGATCTCGCCAGTTCGTCGCCGTCACGAACTAGATAGTGCTGACAGCGTTGTCATATCAAGTGCCTTTTTGGCTCCCGGTGTCAATTTTTTACGACGCCGGCGAACGGTGCGTGCGCAAAAGGCAGGATGTGCAGCAAATAAGCGCCTCAAAACCGGTTAGTTTCAGGTGAAATTATCCCTTTATCGTGTCGCTGCGTGCGAGCCTGGACCCGACTTCGGGCTATCGGCGGGAAGGTCCTGACCCCGATGGCGGCGGTGAGCGGCAGGGCCGCCCAACGGGCGATCCCGGGCTTTGAGGCGGAGGCGCCGACGGGCCGCTGTTGCCCAGGCACCACAACCGACGGCTGGGTTTGGCGGCGATCGCGGTGAAAAAGCGCGACTCGGAGCCGGCGCCCCTGCCGCTCTGGCTAGCGGCGCTTCTTCTTCGGCGGAGCGGGAGGCGGCGCCGGCTGGGGAGGCGGCGGGGTCCAGTCGAAGGCCAGCAGCAGGGTGCGCTGGTTCATCGACCCGCCGTTGTCGTCCGACAGCAGGTAGATCCGCGTGGCCCCATTTGGGCCGGCGGCCAGGGCGACGCCCTCGAAATTGTCGCGAGTGACCTGGCCGTCCAGCATCAGGGTGGCCAGGGGATACTGCTTGGCCGCCGGCAGCAGCGGATCGGGCAGGAAGCGCACTTGGGCGCGCCAGCCGCGCACGGGGTCGTAGGCCCGGTGCAGGGTGGCCAGGGCCTTGCCCTGGAAAGCGGCGAAGCCCGACAGGCCCCAGGTGAAGTCGTTGGGCGTCTGCGGGGCGATCGACTGGCAGCTGGCCGACAGCCGGCACAGCCAGGCCTCACCCTCCTCGCCGCCGACCAGATAGGCGTCGGGGCCGGCGGCCGGATAGGCGGTGATCGCCTCCATGCCCTCGTTGTCGGGGAAGACGGTGGCGGGCTTGGGGGCGGGAGCAGGGCGGCTCCACTGGCCGTCGGCGCCGACGGCGTAGCGCCAGATGCGGTGATCGCGCTCGAAGCTGACCAGGCGCTCGCCGTTGGGCAGGCGGGCCAGGCCCTCGGCGTCGCCCTCGGTCTTGCCGCGCAGGCCCTGGCCGTCGACGCCCAGCAGGGGCGACAGCTTGCCGTCGGTGAGGCCTACGAGGCGGCCGTTGGCGTCGAGCTGGAGCTTGGCCGAGAAGCGGTCGCCGTCGTCGGTGATCGCCTCCAGGCCGTTGCCGTCGGTGAGGATCAGGTCCGACAGGCCATGCAGGCGGCTGGTGTCGGCGCTGGTGATGTGGATGCCGCCGGCATAGACGAAGCGGCCGACGGCCGTCTGGCTGGCGTCCGAGGCGTTCAGCGGCACGGGGGTGGTGGTGAGACCGATCTCCGGCCCGACCTTGACCGGGGCGGCGGGCAGCACGACGGGCGGCGGCGGGGCGGGCTTGGGCCCGCACTGGGCCAGCATGCCGCCGGCCAGGCCCAGGACGAGCAGGCTGCGCAGTCCGATCACGCCGAAACCTTGCGGGCGGCCTTGGGAGCCTGGGGCACGACGGTGGGCGGCGGCGGCAGCAGGCCGCGGGCGCGCACGGCCGTGCGCGGCTCCTCGTCGAACAGGGCGGCCAGCTGCTCGACCAGCACCCCGCCCAGTTGCTCGACGTCGACGATGGTGACCGCGCGGCGGTAGTAGCGGGTGACGTCGTGGCCGATGCCGATGGCGATCAGCTCGACGGGGCTCTTGCCCTCGATCTCGGCGATGACCTGCCGCAAATGCCGCTCCAGATAGTGGCCCGAATTGACGCTGAGGGTGGAGTCGTCCACCGGCGCGCCGTCGGAAATCACCATCAGAATGCGGCGGGCTTCGGGCCGGCCGATGATCCGCTGGTGCGCCCACATCAGGGCTTCGCCGTCGATGTTCTCCTTCAGCAGACCCTCGCGCATCATCAGGCCCAGGTTCTTGCGCGCCCGACGCCAGGGCGCGTCGGCGGCCTTGTAGACGATGTGGCGCAGGTCGTTCAGGCGGCCGGGCGAGGGCGGCTTGCCGGCCTTGATCCATTCGTCGCGGCTGGTCCCGCCCTTCCAGGCGCGGGTGGTGAAGCCCAGCACCTCGGTCTTGACGCCGCAGCGTTCCAGCGTGCGGGCCAGGATGTCGGCGCAGACGGCGGCGACCATGATCGGGCGGCCGCGCATCGAGCCGGAGTTGTCGATCAGCAGGGTCACGACCGTGTCGCGGAACTCCTGGTCCTCTTCCTGCTTGAACGACAGCGGCGCGGTGGGGTCGATGATCACCCGCGTCAGCCGGGCGACGTCGAGCATCCCTTCCTCGAGGTCGAAGGTCCAGGCGCGGTTCTGCTGCGCCAGCAGGCGGCGCTGCAGCTTGTTGGCCAGGCGCGAAACGACGCTGGAGAGGGCCGACAGCTGCTGGTCGAGATAGGCCCGCAGGCGCGTCAGCTCGTCCGGATCGCACAGCTCCTCGGCCGAGACCACCTCGTCATAGGCCGTGGTGAACACCTTGTAGGCCGGCTCGCCGCCCTTGTCGGCCGACGAGTCCGGACGGGCGGGCTTGGCGCCGTCGCCCATGTCGGGCGTCTCGTCGCTGTCCTGCGGCTCGCCCTCCTGCTCGGACTGGACGATCTCCTCGTCGCCGGCCTGGCTCTCGCGGTCCGAGGACTCGCTTTCCTGCGGCGAGGAGCCGTCGGTCTGCTCGCCCTCGCCGTCGCCCTGATCGTCGTCGGCGGTGTCGGTGGGGTTGTCGTCGTCGCCCTCGTCTTCGTCGGAGCTCTCGGTGGCGTCGTTGACGTCGTCGCCAAGGTCGAGGTCGCGCAGGATCTGGCGGGTGACCTTGGCGAAGGCGGCCTGGTCGTCGACGGCGGCGGCCAGACGGTCGAGGTCCTTGCCGGCCTTGCTCTCGATATCGGCGCGCAGGATCTCGACCAGGGCCTTCGCGCCATCGGGCGGGGCGTCGCCGGTCAGGCGCTCGCGCACCATCAGGCCCAGGATCTCGGCCATGGGGGCGTTGTTGCGGTCGAAGGCGACGGCGCGGGTCAGGCCCTGCTTTTCGAGGCGGGTCTCGAGCACGCTGGTCAGGTTGGCGCGCACCCCGCCCAGGGCGTTGGCGCCGATGGCCTCGATGCGGGCCTGTTCCAGCGACTCGTAGATCGCCTGGGCGTCGGGCGCGGCCGGACGAGAGCGGGCGTGGGTCGACGGGTCGTGGTGGGCCAGGCGCAGGGCGATCTGGTCGGCCATGCCGCGCAGGCGGGCGGCGTCGGGGCCGGACAGGTCGCGCGGCGGATGCGGCAGCACGGCGCGGTTGCCCACGAGGCCCGGCGACTCGCCCGAAAACACGATCTCAAGGTCCGGCGTCTCGGCGAGCGAGCGGGCGGCGTGCGCCAGGGCGCGCTTGAAGGGTTCGGTGGGGTTCTCGGGCTTGGCGGCCATGGCTTTGGAGTTAGCGGCGCGCGCCCTCGAACACAAGGAACGACGCGCGCCAAGGCGACGTTGATCCTGTGAAGCCTGCATCACGCGGGCCCAGTGCAAGGAGCTTACCCATGCTGAAATGGGCTCTGATCTTCGCCGTGGTGGCCATCATCGCCGGCGCGCTCGGTTTCACCGGCATCGCGGGCGCCGCGGCCGGCGTCGCCAAGATCCTGTTCTTCCTGTTCCTAGTGATCTTCCTGGTGGCCCTCGTGCTGGGCATGGGGATCTTCAAGGGCGTGACGGGGAAATGACCCGGATCCTTCTCCCCCTGCGGGAGAAGGTGTCGGCGTTAGCCGACGGATGAGGGGTCTCTCAGACGCAGAACGCCGCGACAGCTGAAAAGCCGCCGCGGCGTTTCTGTTGGTGCGACCCCTCACCCGACCCCGCTCCGCGGGGCCACCCTCTCCCGCAAGGGGAGAGGGACTTGATTGCTACTTCCAGCCCTTCCCCTGCGCTTCCACCAGCGCCACCAGGTCGCCCATGGCCAGGTTGACGTCGGCCAAGTGCAGGCCCCAGGCCTTCAGCGGCGAGCCCAGCACCATCAGGTCGCCGGGGATGTCGTCGACGCGTGGGTCGGCCGGGTCGCCGTGGACCTTGATCGCCAGGTAGTCGTAAGGGCCGCTGGTCGCGCACTCGGCGGTCACCAGGCCGGGCGTCGAGACGAAGGTCGTGGTCACGTCCTGGCCCTTCACCCAAGGCGTCTTGCGCGGCGCGCCAGCGATGGTCTTGTCGCTGAAATAGCTGTGCAGGGGCGCCTCGCCGCCGGCCAGGGCCGCGGGGTTGACGCAGGCCGCACGCTTGGCGCCTTCAGCCTTGCCGAAGAAGGCCGGCTCGGCCGGCGGGCTCGAGGCGCGGAACGACACGTAGGAGACGATGCAGCCGGTCTGGCCCGGCTGGCGGCACATCTTGATCCCGCCATAGGCGTCGGTCGCCGGATCGATGGGCGTGTTCATGCCGATGATCAGGGCCGAGACCAGCTGCTTCTGGATCGGCTTGCCGTCGATCTCCTCGGCCAGCAGGCGCAGCAGCACGCGCGAGCCCTGCGAGTGGCCGATCAGCACGACGCCGCGGCCGCGGTTGTCGCGGGCCAGATAGTCCTTCCAGGCGTCGAGCACGTCATTGTAGGCGAGGTTCTCGTCGCCGGGCGAAGCCTTGCCCTGCATCACCTGGCGCAGGGCCGCCAGGGTGACCTGCCGGTACATCGGCGCGAAGGTGCGGCAAACCTGGCCGAAACGCGCGAACTGCTGCTCGGCGACGATGGTCTCGGCCGGATCGATGGTCATGTCGCTGTTGCCGCCCTTGTCGGTCGACACGGTCGGATAGACGTAGAAGCAGTCGATCGGGGCCTTGGGATCGGCCTTGAAGGTTTCCACCCTGGTCGACCCGTCGGCGGCGACGATGGTGGCGGTCTGGTCCTGGGCGCAGGCGTCCTGGCGGCCGGGGCGGCACAGCCAGGCGGCGTCCTGGGTGTAGTCGTTCTTCGGCTGAGGGCCCGTCGGCGCCGGCTGGGCGCAGGCTGCTCCGGCCAGCCCCATGGAGACCGCGAGCGCGGCCCAGATCGTCTTGTGCATTTCCATCCCCTCGCAGGCCGAACGGCCGTTTGGCGGGGAGGATGGCTTGAGAGGAAGAGAAGGGGAAGTCGAAGTTCTCTCCTCCCCCGTGAAACGGGGGAGGGGGACCGCGAAGCGGTGGAGGGGGCGAGACTGGGCTCCGTGCCGGTGGTGGGCCCCCCCCCCCCCGGCGCCGGAGGCCCGCCCCCCCCCCCCCCCGGTGAGGGGGGGGCGGGCGAGGCGGCGCCCCCACCTACTAAA